>CALMII010000042.1 GCA_937864115.1 uncultured Steroidobacter sp.
AAACAATCAACATCTCTCATGCTGGCGCACTCAATGTCGCCGGATCAAAGGGGGGGACGGGTCCATCCCATTATTGGAGCTAGAGCCGGATGGGCTCTGGCTCACAGCTCATCGCTCGCTGCTCGCAGCTAGATGCTCCTGATCCCGTTCATCAGCATCTGCACGCTGATCATCACCAGCAGCATGCCCATCAGCCGCTCCATCGCGATCAGTCCGCGCTGGTGCAGGATGCGATAGAAGAACGGCGCTGCCAGCAGGATCGCCGCCGTCAGCCCCCACGCCGCCGTCACGGCGATCCACAGGTCCCAGGTCGCGCCCGGTTCGGTACGCTGCAGCAGCAGGAGTGCCGCGAGCGTCGACGGTCCGGCAATCAGCGGGATCGCCAGCGGCACGACGAACGGCTCGCCTTCCGGCGCGTCGGCGTGCAATCCGCCGGGCGAGGGGAAAATCATGCGCAATGCGATCAGGAACAGCACGATGCCGCCGGCGATGCTGATCGTTTCCTGATCGAGATGCAGCACCTGCAGAATGTGGCGTCCGAAGAACAGGAAGGCCAGCAGCACGACATAGGCAATCAGGACTTCGCGGATCAGAATGATCCGGCGCCGCGCCGGCGGGACGTCCTTGAGGATCGAGAGGAACACCGGCACGTTGCCGAGCGGATCCATGATCAGGAACAGCGTGACGATCGCGGACGTCAGATCTTTCATGCGGCCGATTCTGGCATGCGTGAAGGCGGCGCGACCATCGTCGGGAGAGTGGAATGACTGCGAAATACGACCATGATCTGCTGGTCATCGGCGCCGGCTCGGCAGGCGTGCGTGCCGCGCGCATTGCCGCGGGCCACGGCGCCCGCGTTGCCATCGTCGAGGATCACCGCATCGGCGGCACCTGCGTCATCCGCGGCTGCGTGCCCAAGAAGCTGCTCGTGTACGGCTCCCAGTTCGCCGAGGATCTCGAAGACGCCGAGAACTTCGGCTGGTGCATCGACGGCGCGCGCTTCGAGTGGCCGACGCTGCGCGACAACGTGCTGAACGAAGTCTCGCGACTGAGCGAGATCTACACCCAGACGCTCGCCAATCACGGAGTCGTCATGCATCGCGGCCGCGCCGTCGTCACTGGCGCGAACAGCGTGCGCATCGACGACCGCACCGTGACCGCGCGCATCATCCTCATCGCGACCGGTGCACGGCCAGAGATGCCGGAATTTCCCGGTCGCGAACATGCCATCACCTCGAACGACGCGTTTCATCTGCCGGCATTGCCGCGGCGGATCGCCATCGTCGGCGCCGGCTACATCGCGAACGAATTCGCCGGCGTCTTTCATGGACTCGGTTCGAAGGTCACGCTCATCCATCGTTCCGACCAGATCCTGCGCGGCTACGATCAGCAGATCCGCGACCGCCTGCTGCAGATCTCGATGGCGAAGGGCATCCAGTTCCTGCTCAACACGGCCGTCGAGCGCATCGAGAAGAACGGCGACGGCGCACTCGCGCTGTCGCTGAGCGGCGGGATGACGCTGGCCTGCGATGCCGTGCTCGTGGCGGTCGGCCGTGTGCCGAACACGGATGGCCTGGGTCTCGACAGCGCCGGCGTGCGGCTCGATCCGAAGGGCGGCGTCTGCGTGGACGGCAACAACTGCTCCACGTGTCCGTCGATCTACGCGGTGGGTGATGTCACGAACCGCATCCAGCTCACGCCCATCGCCATCCGCGAAGGCCAGGCCTTTGCGGATTCCGTGTTCGGCAATCGACCGACGCAGCTCGACTACGAATGCATTCCTTCAGCTGTCTTCAGTCATCCGCCGCTCGCGGCCGTCGGCATGACGGAAGCCGAGGCGCGCAACAAGCTCGGCGAAGTGAAGGTCTACACGGCGGATTTCCGCCCCATGAAGAACGTGCTCGCCGGTCGCGACGAACGCGCGCTCTACAAGCTCGTCGTCGATGCCGCGACCGATCGCGTCGTCGGCGCGCATCTCATCGGTCCCGATGCGCCGGAAATCGTGCAGATACTCGCGGTTGCCGTGAAGGCAGGCCTGAGCAAGTCGCAGTTCGACGAGTGCGTCGCCATCCATCCGACCATGGCGGAAGAACTCGTGCTGATGCGGTAAGAGAAGGCTGGGAATTTCACACGGAGAGCACGGAGATCAGAGAAGAAGAATTTTCCACGGGGGACACGGGGAACACGGGGCTCGGAACAGAAAAAATCTTCTCTTGTCCCCGTGCTCCCCGTGTCCCCCGTGGAAATTCCTCTTCTCTTCTCCGGTCTCTGTGCTCTCCGTGATCTCCGTGTGAAACTCCTCGTCTTCTCCGTGGAATCTTCACGCAGCCCCGTAAATCGCCTTCAGCGCCCGCGCAGCCGTGTCGTAGCGGAACTCGAACCCGAGTTCCTGTGCACGCCGCGGAATGACGCGCTGGCCTTCTACCAATAGCTGCGACATTTCGCCGAGTCCCGCCCTGACGATGGCGGCGGGCACGCGCATCCAGATCGGTCGATGCAGTGCGCGGCCGAGCAGGCGATAGAACTCGTCGTAGCGCACGGGTTCGGGCGCCGTGCCGTTGATCGCGCCGCTGTAGCGGCCGTTGTCGAGCGTCTGCAGCAGCAGGCGGATGAGATCGTCGATGTGGATCCAGCTCAGCCAGTGATGGCCGCTGCCGAGGATTGCGCCTGCGTACCAGCGCACGGGTCGCGCGAGGCGCGGCAGGGCGCCGCCGTCGCGGCTCAGCACGACGCCGATGCGGATGCACGTGACCCGCATGCCGGTGGTGGCTGCGGCGAAGGCGGTTGCCTCCCATTCGCTGCACAACCGGCTCTGGAACATTGCCTGCGCCGGGTCGCTTTCGTCGACCGGTTCATCGCCACGCACGCCGTAGTAGCCGACGGCCGAGCCGTTGACGAGCACGGCCGGACGCGTGTGCAGGCGATTGCACAGTCCGACGATGCCGCGGGTGATGTCGATGCGGCTTGCCAGCAGTCGCCGGCGGCGCGCGGCGGTCCATGGCCGTCCGAGAATGGGTTCGCCGGCCAGATTGACGATGCCGTCGAGAGACGCTTCGTCGGGGATGTCCGCGAGCGAAGCCACGACGTGAACCCTGGCGCCGAGCTGGCGCCGCGCGCGTTCGGGCCGGCGCGCGAGTGCGACGACGTGATCGCCGCGGCGCAGCAGCGGTTTGATCAGATGACTGCCGATGAAGCCGGTGGCACCGGTGATCAACCAGGTACGACCTGCCGATGGCCGCGGCAGCCAGGCCGAGGTCCCGTTCCCCACGATTGCTTCCCCTGCGCTGCGTCGTTGCGCGACGGCATGACATGCGCGAGGTCGATGCTGACAGGCGGGTCACGTGCCCGACATAGGGTTTTTACGCGCGAAAGGCGCGCTTTGCGTCGCTCTGTGGGGCCGGCTTCAGCCGGCCTGAGCTGTCAGGCTGAAGCCTGACCTACAGTCAGAGGCCGGCTGAAGCCGGCCCCACAGCCAGAGGCCGGCTGAAGCCGGCCCCACAGGGAGAGGGGATTCAGTCCGGTTGTTCGCCGGAGAACCTGATGGCCGTCGCGCCCGTGACCGGACCGATCTGCGCGCGGTCGCTCACGTAGAGTTCGACTTCGCGTTCGAATTTCAGCTCGCCCTGCACGACGGCGTCGGGCCCGATGACGATCACCGGCGGCTTGCGATTGCCGAACCAGTTCGTGCCCCGGAGTTTCTCGACGAGGATGCCGCCCTCGACGCGTGAACCGCGACCGACGGTGATGCTGCCGTTGGTCGTCTCGAGGCCGCCGCCCACGTGCGCTGCATCGAGTTCGATCCGGCCGTTGACGTTCTCCACCTCGCCGCGCACGTCCGTGCCCTTCGCCAGCGAGATCGAGCCGTTCACGGCCGAGACATCGCCGCTGACCTGCGCGCCGGCGCCCAGCCGCACGCTGCCGTTGACGGTGTCGACCGAGCCCGTCGTCGCCTGATCGCCCAGGCGGATGCCGCCGTTGACGCTCTCGATCTTGCTGGTGGCTGCACGATTGCCGATCGTGATGGAGCCGTTGACCGTTTCGACCGACTTCGCCGTGGCGCCGTCGCCGATCGTGATCGATCCATTGACCGTGCCGACGTCGCCGACCACCTGTCCGGCCTCGACGCGAATCGCGCGGTTGACCTTCGAGATGTCGTCGTCGGCTGCCGCGAGCAGCGGAAGGGTCAACAGCAATGCATACAGCAATCGGGTCATGGTGGTCTCCTGTCGTGATGCGGTTTGGACGCGGGCCGCGACGCAAGGGTTGCAATACGTCGGCGGGGAAGATTCGTGTATGGTTGCCGGCGTCCAGTCCGGAGATACGTCATGAAGCTCTACTACGCCCGCGGTGCCTGTTCCCTTTCTTCGCATATCGCCCTGCGCGAAGCCGGGGCCCCCTTCGATCTCGTCAGGGTCGATACCAAGACCAAGCTGATGGACGCCGGCGCGGATTTCCGCACCGTCAATCCCAACGGCTACGTACCCGTGCTGGAACTGGATTCCGGCGAGCGCCTGAGCGAGAACGCGGCCATCCTGCAGTACATCGCCGATACGTATCCGGCCGCGAATCTGGCGCCGCCGCCCGGCAGCATGGCCCGCTACCGGATGCTGGAATGGCTGACGTTCATTACCTCGGAAGTGCACAAGGGCTACAGCCCGCTGTTCAATCCCGCCACGCCCGAGGACTACAAGTCCATCACGCGCGAGCGGCTGGCCGGGCGACTTGCGTACGTGGATCAGAAACTCGCCGGCCGGCAGTACCTGCTCGGCGATACGTTCTCGGCCGCCGACACCTATCTGTTCGTCTGCGTGAACTGGTCCGGTGCGGTGAACGTCGACGTATCCGCATTCGCCAACCTGCAGGCGTTCCAGGCGCGCGTCGCGGCGCGTCCGGCCGCGCAGGCGGCGATGCAGGCGGAAGGTCTGATCAAGAAGGCCTGATCCGGCGCAGGACGGTCGAACAACAAGAAAGAAGCCGCATCGCAATGACCCTCACCGATTCGCTGTTCCATGTCACCGGCGTCGCGCAGGTCATTCAACTCGCGGTTGCGCCCGTCTTCCTGCTGGCCGGCGTCGGCACCACGTTGAACGTGCTCGCGACGCGCATCGGCCGCATCATCGATCGGGCGCGCCTGATGGAGGATCGATTGCACACGGCCTCGCCGGAACATGCCGAGGAGCTGCATGCACGACTGCGCGTACTGTCGAAGCGCGCCAGCCTGATCAATCGCGCGATCGCGCTGTGCGTGCTGTGCGGCCTGCTCGTGTCGCTGGTGGTTGCCGCGCTGTTCGTGAGTTCCTCGCTGCACATCGATCTGGCGATGCCGATCGCGATCACGTTCGTAGTGGCTTTGCTGAGTCTCGCGGCGGCATTGATCTACTTTCTGCGCGAGGTATTCATCGCCACGGAAGCCACGACGTTCGGCGGCGCAAGGAAGGAACACCCGCCGAAGTGATCGGACAACGCCCGAGGCGTCGCCAGGCAATGACACAAAGCAACCAAACGTGTCAGTCGCGCCGACGAGCGGTCGCGACCGCACCGATTTCCGTGATCCAGTCCTCACCGTACGCGGTGCCCGACCGGCAAACTGCCATCGAGGAACGCGCTCGCGTTCCGGAGAATCCGAATGTCGGCAGCCCGTCCGGAAATGCTGGTCCAGCCTGATGCGTATCTCGTCTCGAAAGGCGAGTCGCAGCTCGTTGCCGAGCTGACGGCGGCGCTGGCGGTGTGCGTCTACGACGACACGCAGCCGGTCGCGGGACTTCTGCATCTGCGCTATGTCGCGACCGACAACGACCAACCGCTCGATCTCACCGACAACACCCTGAGTTCCGACTTGCTGCTGATGGATCGCTTCTGCAAGGAACTGCGGGCGGGCGGCGGTCGCAAGCAGAGCTGGCGCGTGAGCATCTTCGGCCATACGCCGACCACGCCGGGCATGGCTGATCCCGCGGCCACCGTGATCGACCTGGCCAAGGCGTATTTCTCCGACGGCCGCCTGCCGGTGGAGTGCAAGGAAACCGTGCGGCCGCTCGGCCTCGTGGTGCGGCTCGATGCGCGCGAAGGCAGGATCTGGGTCAACGGCACGCCGGGCACCGCGAGCGGCGCGCGATTCGCGGCGCCTGCTGCGTAGAACTTCCTCTTCTTTGATTCTTCCTGTGGGGCCGGCTTCAGCCGGCCTTGCACTTGAAGAGCCGGCTGAAGCCGGCCCCACAGGAAGAGCTTCCTGTTTCTTTGCATCCGCCGGACGCGGCCGCGCTTGCAACTGCGACCGTCGTCGGTAGCCTGTCCCGGTCGCCTATAACAACGATGCCGGGTCATGGCCACCGACGCAGCTCCGCAGCCCTTCTATCGCACGCTGTATTTCCAGGTCCTCGTCGCCATTGCGATCGGCGTGCTGCTCGGGCACTACGCTCCGGAAGTCGGGGCGCAGATGCGGCCGCTGGGCGACGGCTTCATCAAGCTCGTGAAAATGATGATCGGCCCGATCATCTTCTGCACCGTCGTTTCCGGCATCGCCGGCATGGAGAGCATGAAGTCGGTCGGACGCACCGGCATGCTGGCGCTGCTGTATTTCGAGATCATGAGTACGGTCGCGCTCATCATCGGCCTGGTCGTCGTCAATGTCGTGAAGCCCGGCGCCGGCATGAACATCGACGTCTCGAAGATGCAGGTCGACGCGGCGGATGCCGGCAAACTCGCGGGCTACGAGCACGCGGCGCAGGAACAGAGCACCGTCGACTTCCTGATGAACGTGATCCCGACGACGGTCGTCGATGCCTTCGCGCGCGGCGAAATCCTGCAGATCCTGCTGTTCGCGCTGCTGTTCGGTTTCGCCCTGCACGCAGCGGGCGAACGGGCGCGGCTGGTCTACGAGTTCATCGAGCGCCTGTCGCAGGTGCTGTTCCGGATCATCGGCATGATCATGCGGCTGGCGCCCATCGGCGCCTTCGGCGCGATGGCCTTCACGATCGGCAAGTACGGTGTCGGCAAGCTGGGGGATCTGGCCTGGCTGATGATCTGTTTCTACGCCACCTGCCTGCTGTTCATTTTCGTCGTGCTCGGTGCAGTCACGCGTCTGCACGGTTTCGGCATCGGCAAGTTCGTGCGTTACATCCGCGAAGAACTGTTCATCGTGCTCGGTACCTCGTCGTCGGAATCGGTACTGCCGCGCATGATGACCAAGATGGAAAACGCCGGCTGCTCCAAGCCGGTCGTCGGCCTGGTCATCCCGACCGGCTATTCCTTCAATCTCGACGGCACGTCGATCTACCTCACCATGGCCGCCGTGTTCATCGCCCAGGCGACCAACACGCCCATGACCCTGCTGGATCAGCTCACCCTGCTGGCCGTGCTGCTGCTGACTTCCAAGGGCGCGGCCGGCGTCACGGGCAGCGGCTTCATCGTCCTGGCGGCGACTCTATCGGCCGTCGGTACACTCCCGGTCACCGCGCTGGCCCTTATTCTGGGCATCGACCGGTTCATGTCCGAGGCGCGCGCCCTGACGAACCTGGTGGGCAACGGAGTCGCGACCGTCGTCGTCGCGAAGTGGTGCGGCGAGCTGGATGAAAAAAAGCTGCAGCAGGAGCTCGACGGTCCCTGATACCTTGGCGGTCATGACGCTCACCTTCGACCCCGCGCGCACCGACGCCGACATCGCCGCCATTGCCGAGTTGGCCCGGACCATCTGGTACGAGTACTACGTGCCGCTGATCGGGCGCGATCAGGTCGATTACATGGTGGAAAAATTCCAGACCGCAGCGGCGATGCAGCAGCAGGTGCGCGAGGGTTACGCCTACTTCACAGTGCGGCGGGACGGTTCGCCCATCGGCTACACGGCGATCCGACCCGACAAGGACGGCAGCCTGTTCGTCAGCAAGTTCTACCTGCTCCGCGAGGCGCGCGGCGGCGGAACCGGCCGCGCCATCATGACGTTCATCGAGGAATGGGCGCGTCAGCGGGATCTGGGTCGGCTATGGCTGACAGTCAACAAGGGCAATCCGGCAGTCCAGGCGTACCAACGCCTCGGCTTTCGCATCGCCGCACCGATCGTGATGGACATCGGCGGTGGCTTCGTCATGGACGACTACCGGATGGAGAAGACGCTGATCCAGCAATAGCGCCAGAAATTGTGGGCAGGGCAGCACCCACGTTGGTCGGGTCCGGTCGGGAGCGAGCGACAGATGTGCGTCTGCGTCGCGTCTCATAGACTTCGACCGCAATGAGTGTCTCGATGAGCAACGGGCCGAGCGACGAAACCGCCGATGCACGCGGCGATCTTGCCATCTGGCTGGACGATTACACCGCCGGCCGGTGCGATCGTGCGCAGATGCAGGCTTCGTTCCTGGAGATCTGTCGCAGCAATCCGGAGGCGCCGTGGGATGCGCTGGCGCTGCTCGATCAGTACCAGCGGCGCGGCCGCGTCGATCCGGCGCTGGCGCGCACGCTGAAGAGCGATATCGCGCAGCTCGTCTTCGGCGTCGTCAATCAATCCGAAGACGAGGACGAAACAGCCTCGCGTCCGACGTCGCCCACGACGGATCCCGCGCCGGTGTCTGCGGACACCACGGGCACCCGCTGGCGCCGGATGGCCGCGGAGCAGGAGACGCAGGCCAGCCGGCCCGCCGCGGCATTCGTCGATCCCATGCAGTTCGTGCGGGAAGCGCCGCATTCGCGCCCGATGCCGCCCGTGCGTCATCCGGCGGCCGATGAGAGTGCGCCCGGCGGTGTGCTGCGCGATCGTTACGAACTGCTCACGATCCTCGGCCGCGGCAATGCGGGCACCGTCTACAAGGCGCTCGATCGGCATCGCGCGCATCTCGATCCTGCCGCGCAGTGCGTGGCGCTGCGCGTGCTCAAGCGCAATTACCGCGATCGCCCGCAGGCGCTCGGCGAACTCGAGCGCCAGTTTCATATGGCGCAGTCGCTGTCGCATCCCAACATCGTCAGCGTCTTCGATCTCGATCGCGACGGTCCGACGTACTTCCTGGTGATGGAACTGCTCGAAGGCGAACTGCTCTCCAGCCTGCTGCAACGTCTCGATCACCGGCCGATGCCGCGCGAACAGGCGCTCGCCATCCTCGGCAGCATCGGCGCCGGTCTCGCGCATGCGCATCGTCGCGGTGTGGTGCATTCGGATCTGCGGCCGGGCAACGTGATGATTGCGGCCAACGGCGAGGTCAAGCTGCTCGACACCGGCTTCGCGCGCCGCGAACAGGTCGACACGCATCGACCCGAACCCTGGATCGGCGATCCGGTCCTGGGCGGTCGCCAGCCCGCGGTCAATCTCGCGTATGCGAGCGAGGAACGCGTCAATGGCGAACCGGCGGAAGCGGGCGAAGACGTCTACAGTCTCGCGTGCATCGCGTATGAACTGCTGTCCGGACAGCATCCCTTCGGCGGACGCTCGGCGCCGCTGGCGCGCGCCCAGGGCCGGCCGCCGCAGCGCATCGCGGGATTGACCAGCAGACAATGGACGGCGCTGCAGACCGGACTCAAATGGTCGCGTGCCGAACGCAAGATCGACGTCGTCGAACTGATCGCGGCGCTCGGCTGCGCGGAAGTGCCGCAGCGGCTGATGCCGCCGCAGATGATCGTCGCGGCGCCGAAGCGGCGGAAGCTCGGCGGCCTGGGAATGGCGGCGCTGGTGCTGTTGCTCGCGGGCGGCGCGGCAGCGGCTTACTGGTTCAATCGCGATTCGCTGCCGCAGCTGGCAACGCCCACGGCGCCATCGCCGCCGGCGGGCGATGCCGAAGTCATCGCCGATCCGGCGCCATTGCCTGCTGCACAGCTGCCGGCTGAAGCCGGGGAACCTTCCGACACGCCGCCGGAGGCGATCGCCGCGGCGCCGGTCGAATCCTCCGCGACGAAACAGGGCGATCCGACGCCGGCACCCACGGCGCGACAGGAGCCCGCGCAGCAGCCTCCGAAGGCGGCCGAAGCCCCGGCGGGCCGCAGTACGATCGCCTTCGACAAGGACACCTTCGTTTCGACCGAAAGCGACGGCAGCGTGAAAGCCACGGTGAAGCGTTCGGGCAGTGCGGCAAAGGCGGTGACCTTCGAATGGCACCTGTTGCCGAACTCCGCCGAGGCGGGTAATGATTTCGCCGGCATCGGCCCGGGAACCGAGACGATTCCCGCTGGCGCACGCTCCGCGACCATCACCATTCCGCTGGTGTCCGACGCAGTGAAGGAAAGCACCGAACTGTTCCTGATCGAACTCTCCGATCCCGGCGACGGCGCCGAGATCGGCGAACAGTCGCGCGCCGCGATCATCATCGTCGACGACGATTGAGCGTGAACGTCCGACTCGCAGAGGGTGCCGTTCGCATCCGCGTCTCCCGCGGCGAATTCGATACGCTGCTGTCCTCGCGCGCGCTGACGCTCAACGTCGCGCTGCCGCGCAATCATGTGTTCCGCGTGAACGTCCGCCCCGCCGCGATCGGCGGCTGGTCGCTCGACAGCGATCCCACGGGACTGTGGCTCACCATCCCGCGCGCCGATCTGGAAACGTTGTCGCAGTCGCTGCCGAGCCGCGATGGGCTCGAACGTGCGTTCGAGCTGGCGAACGGCGGCAGCGTGGTGGTGAGTTTCGAGGTGGATGTGAAGGCGCGCCGGGCAGAATAAGGAAGAAATGGCCGCAAAAAGGCGCAAAGATCTCAAATCAGAGATTCCAGGCTCTGATTTTTGAGTCTCTTGCGCCTTTTTGCGGCCATTCTCTTTCTCTTCAGTTACTTCCCTCTGTTCTCCCTCGCGATCGCCCGATACCCGATATCGCGACGGAACTGGATGCCGTCCCAGTGGATGCGATCGACGAGGGCGTAGGCGTTCTGTTGGGATTCGCTCACTGATTCACCAAGACCGACGGCGCACAGGATGCGGCCGCCGTTGGTCATGACCTTGCCGTCGACGAGCTTCGTGCCCGCGTGAAAGACTTTCCCCGGCAATTGCGCCGCGGCGTCGAGTCCATGAATGACGTCGCCCTTGCGGTAATGGTCGGGATAACCGCCCGCAGCGAGCACGACGCCGACGGCGGCGCGTTCGTCCCATTCGGCCGCTACCTCAGCGAGCTTTCCCGCGAGTGCAGCTTCGCACAGGCCGGTGAGATCCGATTTCAGGCGCGCCATGATCGGCTGCGTTTCCGGATCGCCGAAGCGGCAATTGAATTCGAGCACGTTGGGCGTGCCGTCGGGTGCGATCATCAGGCCCGCATACAGAAAACCGCAGTAGGGCGTGCCGTCGCTGATCAAGCCGCGCACTGTCGGTTCCATCACTTCGCGCATGACTCGTGCGTGGATCTCGGGGGTCACGACGGGCGCGGGCGAGTAAGCGCCCATGCCGCCCGTGTTCGGACCCTGATCCGCATCGTCGCGGCGCTTGTGATCCTGCGAGGTGGCGAGCGGCAGGATGTCGGTGCCGCTGACGATGGCGATGAAGCTCGCTTCCTCGCCTTCGAGAAATTCTTCGACGACGACCTTGTCGCCCGCGGCGCCGAACTGACCCTCGAACATCGCCTGCGCGCTGCGCACGGCTTCTTCCTGGGTTTCGCAGATGATCACGCCCTTGCCGGCCGCGAGGCCGTCGGCCTTCACCACCAGCGGCGCGCGCTGCGCGCGAACCCAGGAGGGATCGAAACTGGATTTCGTGAACGTCGCGAACGCCGCTGTCGGAATGCCGTGGCGCGTGAGGAAGTCCTTGGTGAAGGCTTTCGAACCTTCGAGCTGCGCCGCCGCCTTGCGCGGCCCGAAGCACTTCAGTCCTGCCGATTCGAAGGCGTCGGTCACGCCGATGACCAGCGGTGCTTCGGGGCCGACGATGGTCAGGTCGATCTGTTCCTGCTTCGCGAATGCAACCAGCGCCGGAACATCGTCGGATGCGATATCGACGTTCTTCACGCGCGGTTCGAGCGCGGTGCCCGCATTGCCAGGGGCGACGAACACCGCAGCGACGCGAGGTGACTGCACAACTTTCCAGGCGAGGGCGTGTTCGCGGCCGCCGGAACCGATGATGAGGACTTTCATCGCGCTCTCCGCGCACCGGCGGCTGGCGACTGGCGACTGGCGGCTGGCCAGAATGTGAAGAGACGAGTTGGCATCGAATTTCCCTGCAGTGCGATCAATGGTACTGGCCCTCTCAGACAAGTCAGAACCGCAGTCTGGCCAGTCGCCAGCAGCCAGTTGCCCGCGGCTCGTTCAATGCCTGAAATGCCTCATCCCCGTGAACACCATCGCCATGCCGTGCTCGTCGGCGGCGGCGATGACTTCGTTGTCGCGGATCGAACCGCCGGGCTGGATCACGGCCTTGATGCCGAACTCTGCCGCGACATCGAGGCCGTCACGGAACGGGAAGAAGGCATCGGAGGCCATCGCGGCGCCCTGCACGACGAGGCCTTCGTCCTTCGCCTTCATCGCCGCGATGCGGCTCGACACGACGCGGCTCATCTGGCCGGCGCCGACGCCGAGCGTCATGCGATCGCGCACGTAGATGATGGCGTTCGACTTGACGTACTTGCACACGCGCCAGGCGAAGAGCAGATCGTCGAGTTCGGCGGCGGTGGGCTGGCGCTTCGTGACCACTTTCAGGTCGGCCTTCGCGACCATGCCTTCATCGCGCGTCTGCACCAGCAGGCCGCCGTTGACGCTGCGGTATTCATGACGCAGGTTGCTGGGCTTGAGGCCACCGGTCGACAGCACGCGCACGTTCTCCTTGCGCGCGCAGATTTCCAGGGCTTCGGCATCGACTTCCGGCGCAATGATCAGTTCGACGAACTGACGCTCGACGATGGCGCGCGCAACATTGGCGGTGAGCGGGCGATTGAACGCGATGATGCCGCCGAAAGCGGAGGTGGGATCGGTCTTGAATGCCTTGTCGTAAGCCGCGAGCGTGTCGGCGGCGATGGCGACGCCGCAGGGATTGGCGTGCTTGACGATGACGCAAGCCGGTTCGTCGAACTGGCGCACGCATTCGAAGGCCGTGTCGCCGTCGGCGATGTTGTTGTACGAAAGAACCTTGCCCTGCAGCTGGGTCGCGCTGCCGATGCTGGCGCCCTGGGCATCGGCGACGGTATAGAACGCGCCAGTCTGATGCGGGTTTTCGCCGTAGCGCAGGTCGATGCGCTTGCGGAAATGCAGGGCGAGCGACTGCGGGAATTCCGCGGAGGCGCTTTCGGTGACGCGGCCGAGGTAGCTGGCGACGGCGGAGTCGTAGCTCGCCGTATGTGCGAAAGCTTTCGCGGCGAGCCGCTTGCGCGTCTGTTCCGAGACGCCGCCGTCGGCGGTGAGCTCATCGAGGAGGACGCTGTAGTCGAGCGGATCGACGACGACGGCGACGCGATCGTGATTCTTGGCCGCCGCGCGCACCATCGCCGGGCCGCCGATGTCGATGTTTTCGATCGCGTCTTCGAAGGTGCAATCCGGCTTCGCGATCGTCGCCGCGAACGGATACAGGTTCACCACCAGCAGATCGATCGGATCGATGCCGTGCGTTTTCATTACGGCGTCGTCGACGTTGCGCCGCCCGAGCAATCCGCCGTGGATCTTCGGATGCAGCGTCTTGACCCGGCCATCCATGATTTCCGGAAAGCCCGTATGCGCCGAGACTTCGGTCACCGGCACGCCGTTCTTTTCCAGCAGCGAGGCCGTGCCACCCGTCGAAAGAATGACCACGCCGCGCTGGTGCAATGCGCGAGCAAAATCGACAAGGCCGTCCTTGTTGGAAACGCTGAGGAGGGCGCGGCGGATGGGTTGAGTCATGGTGAGATCAGGAGTGACACGAGTGACGAAAGTCACGGAAGTGACGAGGGTTCGGATGGAATTCGTACTGACCTACGTCACTTTCGTCACCCTCGTGACCATCGTCACCGGCTCGCGAACATCAGTTCGCGAGCCCATACGTCTTCAGCTTCTTGCGCAGCGTGCCGCGATTGATGCCGAGAATGTCCGCAGCGCGGCTCTGGTTGCCTGCCGCGTAATCCAGCACGGCGCGGAACAGCGGTTCTTCAACCTCGCGCAGCACGAGATCGTACAGCTGACCCGGCTTGTGACCGTTCAGCGACTCGAAGTAGGAGTTCAGGGCTTCCGCAGTCATCGTGCGCAGCGGCACTGCGCGGGAAGCGGCGGGTCGGACAATCGGCTCTCTGCGAGCTCTCGTTTTTTTCTTCGGCGCCATGGGCTCTCCGCCAATTCGTTCCAGGATCTGCGGGCATCAAGCCGCGTCGTTCAACTTCTCCTGGGCATCGGCAAGCGCATCGAAATACGCCCGGGCCTGATCGAGTTGTGATCGCGCGTCTGTTGCCTGCATCAAGGCATGTCGCAGGGCATGCGCACTCGCGCGGCCCTTGGCATACCAATCAATGTGTTTGCGCGCGACCCGGACTCCGACGTCTTCCCCATAGAAAGCATGCAGGTCGCGCAAATGGGTGAGCATGATATCACGTACTTCCGCGATGGAAGGCTCGTTGCTGACGATGCCGTCGCGCAAATACGTTTCGATCTCGCGAAAAATCCACGGACGGCCTTGTGCGCTGCGTCCGATCATCAGGCCGTCTGCGCCCGTTTGTTCAAGTACAAGCTTCGCCTTGTGCGGCGAGTCGATGTCGCCATTGGCAAAAATCGGAATCGCAACGCTTTGTTTGACGGCGCGGATCGTTTCGTACTCGGCATTTCCCTGATACATGCACGCGCGCGTTCTGCCGTGGACCGCCAGCGCCTGAATGCCGATGTCCTGCGCCATGCGGGCAATGGCGACTGCATTGCGCGTCGTCGCGTCCCAGCCGGTGCGCATCTTCAGCGTGACCGGCACATCGACTGCCTTGACAACGGTTTCGAGGATCTGGCGCACCAGCGGCTCATCCCGCATCAACGCGGAGCCCGCAGCCTTGTTGCAGACCTTCTTGGCCGGACAACCCATGTTGATGTCGATGATCTGCGCGCCGGCATCGACATTGCGCTGCGCGGCTTCGACCATCATTTCCGGATCGCCGCCGGCGATCTGTACGACGCGCGGTTCGGACTCGCCGCTGTGATCCATGCGCCGTCGCGATTTCTCGGTGTGCCATAAACGCACATCGGAAGTCAGCATTTCTCCCGCAGCAATTCCCGCTCCCATGCGCCGGCACAACAACCGGAACGGCAGATCCGTCACGCCGGCCATGGGCGCGAGCGCGAGGTTGTTCGGGAGCTGGTAGGGGCCGATGCGCATGGAGGCAGCTTACCTACTGCGGTACTTCCGACGCACACACCACCGCATTCGTCCTGCTCCGCAGGCAGATGTCGAAGCGGAAGCCTTCGGCGTCGGGACCGGGATCCACGATGGTGATCGTGGCGTTCGTCGGCTGGCCGGGCGGCAGCAGGCGGTTGGTCGGCGTGCCGGGGTCGAGATATTCCGCCGGCTCGAATTCGCGGGCGCGGACCTGGTCGCCCCAGCGGTCTTCCAGCATCAGCTTCAGCAAGGGATAAGGCTGCGGGAAGCCGGCCCGATTCGTGACGCTCGCCCGCACCTTGAGCGTGCCCGGCTGCGAGGCGTCGGAGACGACGCCCCACTGCTTCACTTCGTACGCATGCAATTGCCAGTCGGGCGTCAGCTGGATGCCGAAGGTTTCGTAGATACGCACGACGAGCGGCCCGAGCGTCGGATTGCGGGCGAAATCCGCACGATAGTGATGGACGAACTGGGCCAGCAGCGCCAGCACGAGCGGTGCGGCGAGAATGCTCCATAGCAGTGGCGTACGCGTCGCGCCCGATCGCCCGGCGAGCGCGTGCAGTTCCTCGTCCGACGTCGATTCTTCCAGTACGCGTTGCCGTCCCGACGCGAGGCGCCGCGCAAAGCGTTGCTGCTCGGATTCGTCGGCGGGCGGCGCCGAAATCCCTTCTTCGTCGACCTCTTCGACCGCCTCGAATTCGTCGATGTCTGCGTCGTGTTCGGAAACCTCGATACCGTCGTCAGCCGGCGGTTCGTCGGGGATTTCTTCGTCCACCTCGTCGAGATCGACCCATTCTTCCGTGACTTCCTGGCGGATCTGCGGATCTTCCGGATCGTCCATCACGCGATAGGTGCCGGTGATTTCGATGTGCCGGCCTTCGAGCGTGATGTCTTCCTGCGCCGGCGGTTCGTCGACTTCGATGGCGGCGGCAGGCGGCTCCGGCTTCACGTAGCGGCCGGAACTGGTCTCTTCGACTTCGTTCTCTTCGATCAGCCGTGCCAGCGCATCGAACTGCGTGTGGCAGCGCCCGCACCGCACCTGACCATGCGCGACGCGCAGGATTTCGCTGGTGATGCGAAATATGGTCTGGCAACTGGGGCACTGGGTCAGCAAGCGCGGTCCTTTCGAATGCCGTCGATGCGTGCCCAACCGTCGTGCACGCTTACGGGGGCGATATCAAACCATGGTGTGTAGTGCGTCGCCACCCGTTCGGCTTGCTCGGTCAACAGGCCGGACAGCACGATGCGGCCGCCGGGTTTGACGAGCGAAGCCAGCGTTGCGGCGAGCGTCGTGAGCGGTTCGGCAAGGATGTTGGCCAGCACGACGTCTGCCGGTTCCGCGGCCATCTCTGCCACCGTGCAGACCGCGAGGCGCTCGGCGACTTCGTTGCGAGCCGCGTTGTCGCGCGTGGCGATCACTGCCTGCGGATCGATGTCGACGCCCAGGGCAGAACGTGCGCCGAGTTTCAGGGCGGCAATCGCCAGGATGCCGGAGCCGCAGCCGTAGTCGATCACCGTTCTGTCGCGAAGCTCCGCGCCATCGAGCCAGGTGAGGCATAGCGCCGTGGTGGGATGTGTGCCGGTGCCGAAGGCGAGGCCGGGATCGAGGTCCAGGAAAACGGGTGCGAGAGGCGCGCGTTCTTCCCCTCCTCCGCTTGCGGGGGAGGGCAGGGTGGGGGCTGTCTCCAGTTGTTCCGGTCGCATCCCCGCCGGGCAGATCCACAGTCGCCGGCCGAAGCGCATCGGCCGGAAGTCCTTGAGCCACTCGCGTTCCCAGGGCCGGTCGTCGAGCGTTTCGAACTGCAGCGCCGGCAGACGCGCTCCCAGTTGCGATCGCAACAGCGCTTCGATGACCAGCGGATCGGCGCCGGCATCGAACAGCGCCTTGATCCTGACGCTCGGCCACAGCGGCGTCGTGCCCGGCGCCGGCTCCAGCACCGGATTGTCTGCCGCGTCCTCGAGCGTGAGAGACACGGCGCCGGCGGCGAGCAGCGCGTCTTCGAAAGGCTCGGGATCGGCCGAGCCGACGGGGAAGGTGAGTTGGAGAAAGGGCATGGTGACTGTCGTCACCGTCGTCACTTGATGCCGAGTCTCCGCTCCAGATAGTGAATATCCAGTCCGCCGGCCTTGAACGCCGCGTGATTGAAGATTTCCTGGTGCAGCGGGATGTTGGTCTTGATGCCTTCGATCACCATCTCCGACAGCGCGTTCTTCATGCGCGCAATGGCGGTATCGCGGTCTTCGCCGTAGGCGATGACCTTGCCGATCATCGAGTCGTAGAACGGCGGTACGACATAGCCGCTGTACAGATGGCTGTCGACGCGGATGCCGGGACCGCCGGGCGGATGGAACAGCTTCACCGGGCCGGGCGAAGGAATGAATCCTTTCGGATCTTCGGCGTTGATGCGGCATTCGATCGCGTGGCCGCGGATCTGGATGTCGTTCTGGGTCCAGGGCAGCTGTTCGCCGGCGGCGATGCGCAACTGCGCCTTCACGATGTCGATGCCCGTGATGAGTTCCGACACCGGATGCTCGACCTGCACGCGCGTGTTCATTTCGATGAAATAGAACTCGCCGTCCTGGTAGAGGAATTCCAGCGTGCCCGCGCCGCGATAACCGACGTCGCGGCAGGCGGCGATGCAGCGATCGCCGATCGCCTTGCGCTGCTTCGGGGTGATGCCGGGCGCAGGCGCTTCCTCGATGACCTTCTGGTGGCGGCGCTGCAGCGAGCAGTCGCGCTCGCCCAGGTGAATGACGTTGCCGTAGTGATCGGCCAGCACCTGGATCTCGATGTGGCGCGGCTTTTCGAGGAACTTCTCCATGTAGACCTCGGGGTTGCCGAAGGCCGCCAGGGCTTCCGCCTGCGTCACATTGATGGCATTGAGCAGCGTCGCATCGCTGTGCACGACGCGCATGCCGCGGCCACCGCCGCCGCCCGACGCCTTGATGATCACCGGGTAGCCGATCTCGCGCGCGATACGGAAAGTTTCATCGTTGTCCGTGCCGATCGGGCCGTCCGATCCCGGCACGCACGGCACGCCGGCCGCCTTCATCACGCGGATCGCCGACACCTTGTCGCCCATCATGCGGATCGTTTCCGGCTTCGGGCCGACGAAGATGAAACCGCTCTTCTCGACGCGCTCGGCGAAATCCGCATTCTCGGAAAGGAAGCCATAGCCCGGATGGATCGCCACCGAGTCGGTCACTTCCGCGGCGCTGATGATCGCCGGCATGTTGAGATAGCTTTCTTTCGACGCCGGCGGCCCGATGCAGACGGACTCGTCCGCGAGCAGCACGTGCTTCTGGTTGAAATCGGCGGTCGAATGCACGGCCACCGTCTTGATGCCGAGTTCGCGGCACGCGCGCAGGATGCGAAGCGCGATTTCGCCGCGATTGGCGATGACGACTTTTTCAAGCATGGGTGTGAGATCTTTTAAGAGTTCACACGGAGTTCACGGAGTTCACGGAGTTTTCCGATGAGGGGAAGGCCTCTCTTGCGGTTCTGCCGTTTCGACTCCGTGATCTCCGTGAACTCCGTGTGAAATTCTTCGGCTCTTACTCGATGATGAAGAGAGGCTGGCCGAACTCGACCGGCTCGCCGTTCTTCACCAGCACGGCCGTCACCTTGCCGGCCTTGTCGGACTCGATCTGGTTCATCATCTTCATGGCTTCGATGATGCAGAGCGTGTCGCCGACGTTCACTTCGCTGCCGATGTCGACGAACGACTTGGCGCCGGGCGTGGGAGCCGAATAGAACGTGCCCACCATCGGCGCCGTCACGGTGTGGTCATTGCGCGCGGCGACGGCCGGCGCGGCGGCTGCAACGGGAGCGACTGCGGGTGCAGCGATCGGCGCAGCAGCCGGCGCGGCTGCGTAGTGCACCACCGGTGCAGCGGCGCCGCCGCCCGGGGGATAGCGGCTGATGCGTACCGACTCTTCCCCTTCGCTGATCTCGATTTCTGCGATGCCCGATTCTTCGAGCAGTTCGATGAGTTTCTTTACCTTGCGGATATCCATGCGATGTCCTCTTTGTTCTTTTCCTATTTGCGGCTGTGGGCGGCGAGGTGATGAGCTGCGGCGCGCAGCGCCAGCTCGTACCCGAAAGCACCCAGTCCGGTGATGGTGCCGACAGCAATGTCGGAGAAATACGAGTGATGCCGGAAGGCCTCCCTCGCGTGAACGTTGCTCAGGTGCACTTCGATGAAGGGAATCTTCACGCCCAGCAGGGCATCGCGCAGGGCGATGCTGGTGTGGGTCAGTGCAGCCGGATTGAAAATGATGAAGGCGACATGCGTGCCCGGCGCTTCATGGATCTGGCCGATCAGTTCCGCTTCCGAATTGCTCTGGAAGGCGGACAGGTGATGGCCGGATTCCGCGGCGATCTGGGTCATCCGGGCCGTGATCTGGTCCAGGGTGACCGCCCCATAGAGGCCCGGCTCGCGCGTACCGAGCAGGTTCAGATTCGGGCCATTGAGGAGCAAAAGGTGGGCCATAAGCCGTGTGTCGAGCGGGCTCGTCAGGTCACTTAGCCGGAGATGGCGGCGATTTGTATCAGTTTTCTGTCGCTTTAGCGATGCTTTCGCGGCAAAGGCAGGCGTTGCCGGGCGACAGGGCCGGGGTTCAGCCCTCGGCCGGCTTGATCTCGTCCAGTTGGTCGGCGGCAACGGTGCGGGCCGCGGCGGGGGTGAGTTCGCCGCTGTTTACCCGCTTCACGGCATCGATCATGACGGCCGACTGGGGCTTCGTCAGCTCCCCGAGATGGGTCAGGACGATGCGGCCCTGATTGTCGGTGAAGACGGTGAAGGGAAAGCCGATCGACCCCATGCCGAAGCTGTTGACCGCGTCGAGGCCGTCCTGCTCGCCGATCAGGATCGGGTAGTCGATCCCGATCTCGGTCGCGTACTTGAGCACGTCATCGCGGAAATCCACCGCGACGCCCACGACCTGGAAGCCCTCCGCTTCATGCGCCTTGTTGATCTCGCGCAGCAGCGGGATTTCGCGGCGGCACGGCGCACACCAGGTGGCCCAGAAGTTCACGATCATCGATTTGCCGGTCCACGAGCGGATCGACCTCGGGGTGCCTTCGCGATCCTCCAGCGTGAAATCGGGCAGATCGGTGGGGATTTTCGCTTCCGCAGGTTCAGGCGCTGCCGCGGTCACCGGCGCAGCTTCCGGCACGACCTGCGGGGCGATGCCATAGCGATAGATGGCGAACCCGGCGGCGGCGGCCACGACCGCAACGGCGACATAGACGACTGCTTTCACGCGGAACCTCGGCGGAGAGAGGAGACGAGAGCCGTATAAAAGAGGAAAAAAAGAAAAGGAAAATTCGCTGCTCGGAAAGCAGGGATTTTCGAGTATTTCTTTTATGCCTCTTTTTATTGCGGCTCCCGCTTCTGAACGGACTAACCGGCCGCGAAGGCCGCCACGACATGGTCGCGGAAACGCTCGGCGGGGGTGAATCCTACCAGCCGGAAGTTCCTGCGTTCGACTCCCGCGGACGTGAAGAAGGCGATGGTCGGCGGGCCGAAGATCTCGAAACGGGCCAGCAGCGCCTTGTCGTCTTCGTCGTTGGCGGTGATGTCGGCCTGCAGCAGCACGGCGCCGCTCAGGGCCGCCTGCACGCCGGCGTCGGTGAAGGTGTATTTCTCCATTTCCTTGCAGGCGACGCACCAGTCCGCATAGAAATCGAGCATCACGGGCTTGCCGGCTGCAGTGGCGGCAGCGACTTCGCGATCGAGATCGGCGACGGACTTGATGCGTTGAAAAGCGAGGCCGTGATCTGCCTGCGCAGCCAGCGTCGTTCCGCCGCCGAGGCGCAGATTCCCCAGCGGCTGCAGCGGATCGTGATTACCGGAGGCGGCGCCGATCAACAGCAGGATGCCGTAGACCAGTGCCATGAGCCCGACGGCGCGCACGGGCGAGGCGATCGGTTGGCCGCTGCGGCCCTTGAGCGAAAAGATCCAGAAACCGGCGATGCCGGCGAGCGCCGACCACAGCAGCATCGTGAATGCATCCGGCAGCAGCGGCTGCGCGAGATAGATCGCAACGCCGAGGAACAGCACGCCGAAGAGCTGCTTGACCGTGTCCATCCACGGCCCCGCCTTCGGCAGCAGCGTTCCTGCCGAGGCGCCGACGATCAGCAACGGCACGCCCATGCCGAGTCCCGTCGCGTACAGCGCCGCGGCACCGCGCAGGATCTGGCGCGACTGGCTGATCACCGACAGCGCCGCGATGATGGCCGGCGCAACGCACGCCGTGACGACCAGCGCCGACAGCGCCCCCATGATGAACGTGCCGATGTAGGTGCCCGACTTCTGCTGGTTGCTGACGTCGGTGAGACGGGTCTGTAGCGCCGCCGGCATCTGCAGCGTGTAGGCACCGAACATCGCGAACGCCAGCGCCACGAACAGCAGCACCATCAGCGTGATGATCCAGGGCTGCTGGAAGAACGCCTGGGGCGCCTGCTTGAAGGCGAGCACGAAGATCGCGCCGGCCGCGGCGTAGGTCAGCGCCATGCCCTGCACGTAGGTGAAGGCGAGGGCGAAGCTGCGTTTGCGGGTCACGTTCTCGCCCTGGCCGACGATGATGCCGGACAGGATCGGGATCATCGGCAGTACGCAAGGTGTCAGCGACAGCAGCAGCCCGGCGCCGAAGAACGTCAGCAGTGCGTACATGAGATTGTCGCCCTGCAGTGCCGAGGCCAGACGATCCTGCTCCGCCACCAGCGGCGCGCCCGCCGAAGGCTTTTCCACCGCTGCAGGCAGCGTGGTGGCGGCGTCGGTCGGCAGCAACTCCACCGCGACCGTCTTGGTGATCGGGTTGTAGCAGAGCCCGCCCTCGGCGCAGCCCTGATAGGTGACATTGAGTGTGAGTGTTCCCGTCGACCCCGCTGCCCGCGCGATGGGCAGGCTGGCTTCGAGCACCTCGTGATAGACCTCGGTATCGCCGAAGAACTCGTCGTGCTTCGGATCGCCCTGCGGCAACTGCAACTGGCCGAGTTGCACGTTCGACGTATCGCTGGTGACCGAGATGCGGTGCTTATAGAGGTAGTAGCCGTCGGCGATGATCCAGGTGAGCGCCACCGAGTCGGGCCGTTCCATGCCCGCGCCGAAGCGGAACGCCTGGTCGGGCGGCAGGAATTCGTCGTTGGATGCCTTTGGTTTGAGGAAGGATTTCAGATCCGCGCCGCCTGCGGCCGCAGCCGGCACGACGACTTCGGTCTTCCATTTCAGCGGCGGATAGCAGAGCCCCGCATCCGCGCAGCCCTGCAGTTTCAGTTCGACGGCGAGCTTGTCCGGTCGTCCTGAGTGGAAGGTGAGCGGTACGGGGACATCGACCTTGCCGCGATAGATCTCCTGCTCGCCGAAGTATTCGTCGCTGTGCGCCTCGCCCTTGGGCCAGAGGGGCTCGCCGCTCTGCACGGTCGACATCGTCGAGGCTACGCCCATCTTCTTCTTGTAGAGGTAGTAGCCCTTCTCGATGGTCCAGCTGACGATGAGCTGATCGTTCTCGATCCGGGTCGTGTACTTGTAGGCGTCCTCGGGGCGCAGGAAGTCGTCCTTTGCAAAGGATGGCCCGGTGATCGCCAATGCCAGCAGCATCAATCCGGTTCTGGCCAGTTGCCAGCCGCCAGTCGCCAGTCGGCCTGTCTTCATCTTCCGTCCTTATCCGTAACGCCCTGTCGGACCCACTCCAGATATCGTTCGTTCCCGCCGCTCACGGGCAGGATCAGCCATTCTGGAAGCTCATAGGGGTGCAGGGCCTTGAGCCGCGCCTCAAGTTCGCCAACCCGTCCCGCCGTGGTCTTGATGACCAGAAGCACCTCGGGATCGTCCTGAAGCTCGTCCTGCCAGACATAAGTCGACCGCACGCCTTCGATGCGATTGACGCAGGTGGCCAGCCGTTCGGTGACCAGCGTCTCGGCCAGCCGTTGCGCCGTGGCGGCGTCGGGACAGGTCGAAAGCACCACAATTACTTGATCGGTCATGGATTTAGTGCCATCGCCGGGGCCGCGAGGATAGCGGTGCGATCCCGCGGGTGTCACCCACGTCCCATGGAAACTCGGCTTGAAATTAAAAAGTCGCCCCCTATGATTAGCAGCCGCCAAGGGTGAGTGCTAACGCCGGTTCCGACGGGGCCGCCACCCGAGCGAATCCCGATTCGTTTCCTATCCATCAAGACCTTAATTCGAGGTTTGAGTTATGGCTGACAAGCTGAAGATTCGTCCATTGCACGATCGCGTGATCATCAAGCGTCTCGACGAGGAGCGCACCTCCCCGGGCGGCATCGTGATCCCTGACTCCGCGACCGAGAAGCCCATCAAGGGCAAGGTCATCGCCGTGGGCAAGGGCAAGATCCTCGAAGACGGCAATGTTCGTCCGCTCGACGTCAAGGTCGGCGACAACATCCTGTTCGGCAAGTACAGCGGCACGGAAGTGAAGGTCGACGGCGAAGAGCTTCTCGTCATGCGCGAAGAAGACGTGATGGCCGTCATCGAGAAGTAATCGCTTCTCCTTCCATCGCACAGAATTTTCTGAATCAGAGGTTGAACTCAAATGGCTGCTAAAGAAGTACGTTTCAGCGATGACGCCCGCGCGCGCATGCTCAAGGGTGTGAACATCCTGGCAAACGCCGTCAAGGCGACGCTCGGCCCCAAGGGCCGCAATGCGGTGCTCGAGAAGAGCTTCGGCGCCCCCACCGTCACGAAGGACGGTGTGTCGGTCGCGAAGGAAATCGAGCTCAAGGACAAGTTCGAAAACATGGGCGCGCAGATGGTGAAGGAAGTTGCTTCCAACACCTCTGACGAAGCCGGCGACGGTACGACCACCGCCACCGTGCTCGCCCAGGCCATCGTCCGTGAAGGCCTGAAGGCTGTCGCCGCTGGCGCCAACCCGATGGACCTGAAGCGCGGCATCGACGCCGGCGTCGCCGCCGCCGTCGAAGAGCTGAAGAAGCTCTCCAAGCCCTGCAAGGACCAGAAGGCCATCGCGCAGGTCGGCACGATCTCCGCGAACTCGGATGAATCGATCGGCAAGACCATCGCCGACGCGATGGAAAAGGTCGGCAAGGCCGGCGTGATCACCGTTGAAGAAGGCTCGGGCCTGCAGAACGAACTCGACGTCGTCGAGGGCATGCAGTTCGACCGCGGCTACCTCTCGCCGTATTTCATCAACAACCAGCAGGCGCAGACCTCGGAGCACGACAACCCGTACATCCTCCTGTACGAGAAGAAGATCTCCAACGTCCGCGAAATGCTGCCGCTGCTCGAAGGCATCGCGAAGGCCGGCCGTCCGCTGCTGATCGTCGCTGAAGACGTCGAAGGCGAAGCCCTGGCAACGCTGGTCGTCAACACGATCCGTGGCATCGTCAAGGTGGCTGCCGTCAAGGCGCCGGGCTTCGGCGATCGCCGCAAGGCCATGCTGCAGGACATCGCGATCCTCACCGGCGGCACCGTAATTTCTGATGAGGTCGGATTGTCGCTCGAAAAGGCGACGCTGAACGACCTCGGCGAAGCCAAGAAGATCGTCGTCGAGAAGGAAAACAGCACCATCATCGACGGCAAGGGCAAGAGCTCGGAGATCAAGGCCCGCATCGAGCAGATCAACCAGCAGATCAAGGACGCGACGTCCGACTACGACAAGGAAAAGCTGCAGGAACGCGTTGCGAAGCTCTCCGGCGGTGTTGCCGTGATCAAGGTCGGCGCTGCCACCGAAATCGAAATGAAGGAAAAGAAGGCCCGCGTCGAAGACGCGCTGCACGCAACCCGTGCCGCCGTTGAAGAAGGCGTGGTCCCTGGCGGTGGCGTTGCCCTGATCCGCGCTCAGAAGGCCGTCGAGAAGCTCGAAGCCAAGAACGAAGATCAGCAGTTCGGCATCCGCATCCTGTCGCGTTCGATCGAAGAGCCGCTGCGCCAGATCGTCACGAACGCCGGCGAAGACGCCGCGGTCGTGCTGGCGAAGGTGAAGGAAGGCAAGGGCACGTACGGCTACAACGCTGCAACCAGCGAGTACGGCGACATGCTCGAGCTCGGCATCCTGGATCCGACCAAGGTCACGCGCCTGGCACTGCAGAACGCAGCGTCGGTCGCCGGCCTGCTCCTGACGACCGAGGTGATGATCGCCGAGGCGCCGAAGGAAGAAGCCGACCACGCTCATGGCGCCCCGGGCGGCATGGGTGGAATGGGCGGAATGGATATGTAATTCAGGCCAACGGGCCTGCCGGCAAACTGGCCTGCTGGCCAGAGCCGGAAAAGAGCTGGAAGCTCCGGAAAGCCCCGCGCAAGCGGGGCTTTCTTTTTGGCGTCTCGGTCTTGTCTGGAACGAAGCGCGACCACTAAACTAAGGTTAGTTCACAGCCGCAGCCGTACCCTCATGAGCAGCACCGTCAACATCCATGAAGCCAAGACGCACCTGTCGCGCATCGTCGACGACGTTGCAGCAGGGGCGGAGGTCATCATTGCCAAGGCGGGCAAGCCCATGGCGCGTCTTTCTCCTATTCAAGGCATCGTTCGACCCAAGAAATTCGGCCTGCTGAAGGGCAAGCTGAAGATTCCCGAGGATTTCAACGCGCCGCTGAGCGACGACGAACTGTCGGCGTTCGACGGGCGCTGACAATGCGCCTGCTGCTTGATACGCATCTACTGCTCTGGGCGCTCGCACAGCCAGACAGGCTCTCTGCAGCAACCCGCAAGCAAATCTCCGCAGCCGAGGTCTATGTCAGCGCTGCGTCGATCTGGGAGATAAGCATCAAGGTCGGACTGGGAAAGCTCGACGCTGACCCAGATCAGATTCTTGAGGCGATTGAGCCTGCTGGCTTCATGCTGTTGCCCATCACCGCCGAGCACGCCGTCAAAGTCGCGAAACTCCCTGCATTGCACAAGGATCCATTCGATCGCATGCTGGCCGCACAGGCTTCGGTCGAGCCGATGATCCTGCTGACGAACGATGAAGCATTGCGCGGCTATGGATCGTTTGTGACGATCGTCTGATGACCCGGGAACGCCGCGCCATCTGATGGAAACTTCCGCAGCATTCTTCGCGGACCAGCGGCTGCACTTCTTCCGCCCGCTCACCGGCAAGTACCGCGAGCAGGTGATGGCCTGTCTGCGCGCGCTGTATGCGCGCCTCTACAGCTCGCTAGCCGACTACAGCCGCATCGTGCAGCGCGATCTGGTGATGGAGGTGTTCCAGGAAGCGATCACCCGCACGCCGGTGCTGGATGCGTCGGAGGACGACACGGTGCTGCCGGTGCGCGGCGACCGCGAACAGGCTGGCTGGATGCTGAACCTGCTGCTCGAATACGGCTGGCTCGAACGCCACGTCGACGAAGTGACGCTGACCAGCACCTATGCGTTTTCGCGCATCGGCCGGCTGTTCACGCAGCCGATGCACGAGCTGGAGGGCGGGCGGTTCCGTACGCGTCATCGCAATACCCGAAACACCTGCAACGCGCTGCGTTCCTTTCTCGACAAGCCCGAACACGAGGCATCCAACCTGCTCGACGCCTACGAATACTCCGAACGCATCGTCTCGGATTTTTCCGACGTCATCGCCGAACTCGAAGAGCGCAAGCGCGAGCTGATCCGCGACGTCGAGGCGCAGCAGCTCGTGCAGCGCGCCTCGGACGAATTCTTCGATTTCATGGAAAAGCGCTTCATGCCCGACCTCGCGGTGCGCTTTTCCGAAGACAGCGTCATCAAGTATCGCGAGGAACTGGACGGACTGTTGCGCCGCGCGCGGGCGCAGCGCCGCGACACCAAGGCCAATGTCGAGCGCGAGCTGCGCCGTATTGCGCCCGAACTCGTGACCGGTCCGCGCGATTCCGTCTACGTGCAGGTGCTGAACCAGATCGAGAACCGCCTGCACAGCGCGGCCGACACCATGCTGCCGGCGCTGCGCAACTCTCTGCATGGCTTCACTCGACGCGCCGACATCCTGCTGCGGCAGTTGAGCTTCTCCGAAGCCAGCCAGCACCTGCTGCTGGATGCCTTCGATGAGTTGTCGAAGCAGACGCCGGAACAGCAGGAGCAGGCGTTCGCCGCCGCCGCCGAGCACATGGCGGTGCTGGAAGTCGGCTTCGTCGATCCCGATCGCCTGCGGCTCCACAACGCCGAACGCCGCCGCGTCATCGATCGCAGCATCGAATCCGTGCAGGACGATCCGCAGGCGCGGCGCCGGCTGTTCATCGAGCAGGCGCTGGAGCGCGCCTTCGCCGTGAACAATCGCGAGCTGTACGGCTACCTGGTCGATTCGCTGGCCGGCGGCCACGAAGTGCGCACGGCCAGCCTGCCGGTGCGCGATGCGCGCGAATTGCTGTATGCGGCCCATGCCATCGAGGCCGGCGCCTCCGGCTGGGGCGCGAACGCGGGCTATCGTTTCGAAGTCGTCGAAACCGGCCGGCGCCTGCGCACGGAGTACTACGACGCCATGGACGAGTTCGTCATTCGCGTGATCGAGGAACGACCGACCGCATGAACCTGCAGAGCTACATCGAAGACCGCCTCGGAGCGAGCGCCATCAGCGTCGATCAGCTGCAGGAGCTGCTGGTGCGCCTGCTCAACTACGGCGTGCTGGTGCGTGACGACTCGCAGACCGTGCGCGACCTCTACGATCGCTTCGTGCGCATCGAAGAGCTGGTCACGGAAATCCTGGCGCTGCAGGCGATCCAGGTGCATCACGACCGGCGCTTCGAATACGTGCGCCTGTATCCGCCCGGCAGCCGCACGCCCGGCATGGACTTCGCCGAAGAGCACGCCTTCGGCGGCAGCCTGCGCGCGCTGCTCACGCAGAACGAAGTCGCCGTCGTGCTGGTGCTGCGTGCGCAGTACGACAAAGCCGTGCGCGAGGGCAAGATCGACGAGCACGGCTATGCCGCCGAACCGCTCGAAGCCATCAGCCTCGCGATGAAGAAGTGGCTGAATCGCAGCATGCCGGAGCGACTGTCAGACCGGCGTGAGGTGTTCAAGCGGCTGCGCAAGCTGCGACTGATCGACTATCGCGACGAGGAGGACCTGGAGCAGGTCGAAGCCTGGATCCGCATTCATCCGATGATCGTCGACTTCGTCGGCACCGAGGCCATCCAGGCGTTGCAGCCGCCGGCCGCCGAGAACGGAGCAGCGCGTGTTTCTTAAGACGCTCGTCCTGATCAACTGGGGCAACATTCCCAACGGCGAATTCGCCATGGGGCCGATCAACCTGTTCTCGGGCGCGAACGGCTCGGGCAAGACGACGGCTGCCGATGCGCTGCAGACCCTGATGACGGCGGCGCACGAGAACCTGTTCCACTACAACCCCGGCCAGGAGGAGACGACGCAGCGCGGCCGCGGCGGCAAGCGCGTGCGCACGCTCGCGTCCTACATTCTCGGCTGCGATGACGGCAGCTACGCGAGAACGCAGCCGACGGATGGCTACATCGCCGCCGTGTTCCATCCGACGCAGGGCGAGTCCGCCGAACCGTTCACTGCGGTCATCGCGGTGCGGGCGTGGCTCGATGCCTCGGGCAAGCAGCCGCTGGCCCGCGAAGACCAGATCGCGTTCTTCGTGCTGCCGGGCATCGAACTGGGGCTGGATGCGTTCGTCGCGAAACAGCAGGTCGCGCTGCTGGACGACATCGAAAAGTCGCTGATCACGCGCTTCGGCAAGAAATCCGTCGAACGCTACGACCAGAAGCGCGCCTACCTGCGCCGGCTGTATGCGGCGCTGCGCGGCAAGAAGGATTCCGTCGCCGAACGCGAAGCGATGGCGGCGGCCCGCGCGTTCTCGCGCTTCATGGCCTACAAGCCGGTCAGCAGCATCACGCAGTTCGTCGCTGACGAAGTTCTCGAACGCAAGGATCTCGGCGAAGCCGTGCGTTCGGTGTCGAGCCAGCTCAAGACCATTCACGACATGGAGCGCGAAGCGCAGGCCTACAAGGAAAGCGCGGCACTGCTGGAGCAGGCGGGGCACCACGCGCAGTCCTACATCGAAGGCTGGATCGAGCGCGTGACGCTCGACTATTCGCTGGCGCAGGCCGATTACCGGCAGCGTCAGGAGCACTATCTGAAAGCGCGCAGCGAGCGCGATGCGGTGACGCGCCAGGTCAAGGACAACATCGACGAACTCGCCGCGATCGAACAGCAGCGTGAACAGGTGCACAGCGCGGTGGTACGACTGGAGGCGCAGCGCGAGAACGTCGAGCCGCTGCGGCGCAAGGATCAGCTGGAGCGCGACCAGAAATCGCTGACGGGAAAACTGACGGAAACCGTGCGCGAACTGCTCGGTCAGGACCAGCAGCTGCAGCGCAACCTGCAGGCGGCGCGCAGCCTCGCGCAATTGCTCGCGTCGCCGTCGCTGCTGGCGGAGCTGCCGCATCTCGCCGACATGCAGGGCCGGCGTCTGGTCGAGCAGGCGCGTTCGTTCGACAAGGTCGGCGACGTCGATCTGTCGAGCTTCCTGCAGAAGGATCTGACCGGCGACCTGACGATGCTGGAACAGCACCTGCAGCTCGCACGCAATGCGCAGCGCGCGCACAACGAACTCGCGGATCACTGGCGTCTGGCGCAGCCGGACCAGCTCACGCGGCGCGATCAGCTCGCCGATGCGCATGGCGCGCGCCGTCGCCGCTATGAAACGCTGGCGGGTCAGTGCCAGCAGAAGCAGCAGGAGATCGAACGACTCGAAGCGAAACAGACGGTGTATCCCATCTACGTCGAGCGGGCGCTGGCGGCGATCCGCGCGCAATGCCCGAAGGCCGATGCGCGCGTGCTGTGCGATCACATCGAAGTCACCGACGTGCGCTGGCAGTCGGCCATCGAGGGTTACATCGGCGGCGCGCGCTTCGGCATCATCGTCGATGCCGACTACGAGGCCGACGCCATCCGCATCGTGCGTGCGATGCCGGGCCGCGACAATCGCGCCCGCGTGATCCAGGGCGCGAAGGCGCTGCGCGACGCGTCGCGCGTCAATCTGCAGTCGGCATCGATCGTCCATGTATTGAAGTTCACCCACGGCGTGGCGCAGGCGTACATCACAGCGAGCTATGGCGGCGTCGTGCGGGTCGACACCGCCGAAGAACTGCGCCAGACCGCGCGCGGCGTGACCGCCGACGGCATGGGCTCCGGCAACTACGCCATGTTCCGCTGCGACATCGCCGACGCCGATCTGGTGTTCGGCGCCGCCGCGCGGGAACGCGCACTGAACGCGCGCCGCCAGGAACTCGAACAGTTGCTGCGCTCCCGCCAGGAAGCGAACGACCAGATGCAGGAAACCGCGCGCCTGCTCGACGCCGTGGATCGACTCCAGCCGGTGACCTACGCCGATGGACTCGGCGCCGTGCTGGCGACGCATCGCGACATCCGCGCCATCGACATGCTGCTGGCGCAGCTCGACGTCGGCGCCTGGAAGTCGCTCGACGAACAGTTGCAGCGGCTGCAGGGCGAGGAGCGCGACCTGTGGTCGCGCATCGGTGCGCTCAACAAGCATCGCGGCGAACTCGATCACGAGATGACGACGCTCGCGCGCCGCATCGAAACGCTCGGCGAACAGAAGGACACCGCGCAGGATCAGATGCAGGCAGCCGAGGATCAACTGCGCGTCCTGCATACCGGCTGGCCGGAGTTCGATCTCGACGCGCGCCTGCGCTACGCCGCGCAGGAATCGCAATCGATCGACCTGACCCGCGCCGAGGCGCTGCGCGAAGAAGTCACCGCCCGGCTCATGAAGTCCGAACGGGCCATGGGCGAGACCCTGCAGGAACACAATCGCCGCACGACGCGTCCCTCGGACGCCATCGTCTACACGAGCTTTATCGGCACCTACGACGCCGCGTTGTTCGACGGCATCTGCGGACTGCGCCGCGAGATCGACCGCGTCTACAACATTCTCCGCAACAACGTGCTGGTGGAAAAACACGCGCAGCTGCAGCAGTTGAAGCTGAGCTTCAACAATGCCTTCGTCTCGCATCTGTGCCAGGAAATCCACCAGGCCATCAGCGAGGGCAAGCGCCACCTGGATCTGCTCAACAAGGAGCTGGAAGGGCATCGCTTCGGCTCGGATCGCGAACACTTCCGCTTCGCCGCCGAGTGGGTGCCCGAATATCGCGACTACGCACGCTTCTTCGAGGACGTCGTGCGCAATCCCGGCGTCGAGGGCGACACCCTGTTCGAGAGCAAGCTGTCGGCGAAGTCGGCCGCGGTGCGCGATGCGCTCATGTCGCTGCTGCTCGGCGAAGACGAACAGAAGTCGCAGCGCGAACTGGAACGCATCGCCGACTACCGCAACTACTATCGCTACGAGATCTACAAGGAAGTCGAAGGCAAGCCGCCGATCGCGCTGTCCGAGTACGGCACCGGCAGCGGCGGCCAGCTCGAAACGCCGGCCTACATCATCCGCGCCGCCAGCATCACCTCGGCGCTGCGCTATACCGAAGGCGTCAATCACCTGCGCATGGTGCTGGTGGACGAGGCCTTCTCGAAAATGGACGAGACCCGTTCGCGCGAAGTCATCGACTACCTGACCCGCACGCTCGGCCTGCAGCTGCTGTTCATCATGCCGACCAGCAAGTGCGGCCCGTTCATGGATCTCATCAGCAACGAGTTCGTGTTCGCGAAAGTGCCGAGCGCGCCGCGCGGCGAACTGCACACGCGTGTGCTGGTGGATCGCAAGCAGTGCAACCAGGAACGCATCAAGGCGCTGTGGGCGCAGCATCGCCGCACGGTGCAGCAGCAGGCGGAAATGGATTTCATGGACGACGTGCTGGAAGCGCAGCCTGCCGGATCGCGCTGATGGACGCGCGGCCGGTCTGGCTGGATGACGAGCCGGAACTGCTCGCGCTGCTGAATGCGGTCCTGGACCGCTTCGATCATCAGTCCGGCGAGACGCGCCAGAAGTCGATCGTATTCAAGGTCGAAGAACATCTGCCGTCGCTGGCCAGCGCCGATGCGGCGGCCGACCAGCGCTGGGCGTTGCTGCAGATGCTGAAGCGATACGGCGTACTGTCGATCCGCAGCGGACGGCGCAGTGTCTATGACCCCGAATGGCAGGCCGCGAAGGTCGCATTCGCTCCGGAGTCGGAAGAGATACTGCGCGCCTGGCTCGGCCGCGCGCCGACCGAACGCGCGATGCAGGCGTGGCGTCGCGCGGTGCTGTCTCATGCGCTGGCATTCGCCGATGGCGGTGCGGCATTGCTGAGCCGGCGCATCGTCATCGGCGACCGCACGCCGGATGAAGTCGTGGCGGCCCTGGCCCGCAGTGCGGACATCGCCGGTCCGGCGACGCTGCGACAGCTGAGCGCCTTCGCGTTCTGGGGCGATTCCAAGGTGCTGGACGAACGCGGCGATCTGGTGGCCGCGCTGTTCCCGCAGCTCGACGTGCTCGATCGTCCCATCGTCGTCGCCGTGCATCTGCCGGCGCGCGCCGACGGCATCCTCTTCATCGAGAATCAGGATACGTACACCGCCGCCGCGCGCGGCACGCCGGCGCAGGCGCAGGATCTGGCGCTGGTGTATGCCTCCGGATTTCGCAGTTCCGCACTGCGCATCCGCGCGCGCTCCGGCGCATTGCTGCACTTTGCGGGCGCCGGCACGGCGGATGCGCGGGCTGCTTTCGAGCGCTGGTGGTTCGATGCGGGTGAACCCGCGGGCCCGTGTCATTTCTGGGGCGATCTCGATTTCGCCGGCATGCAGATACTGAAGACGCTGCGACAGCGATTCGGCGACGTGACTGCCTGGCGGTGCGGCTACGAGCCGATGCTGGCGGTGCTGCGCCAGTCCGGTGGCCACCGGGGCGGCAGCGAGTCGCGCGGCCAGATCGATCCGGTCGCCACGGGCTGCGCGTTTGCAGACGAGGCGTTGCTGCCGGCCATTCGCGAGTACGGCCAGCTGGACCAGGAACTCCCGATGGGGTTGTGATCCGGCGTCTGCGGCGTCGAGCTTCTTTTGTTTCGGGGCCAGTGATACAACGCCGGTGTCGATGCGCCAACTCCGCAAACACCATAACGATGAAGGGATGTCATGAGCTGCAGGATCTGGGGGGTGCTGGTACTTGCGTTGCTGTCCGCACTGACGGCGACCGCGGCGGACAAGGAAAAGAAATGCACGCTGCAACAGATGGGCGAACTGCCCGTCACCATGTCGGGTACGCGACCGCTCATCGCCGGCACCATCAACGGTCAACCGGCCCGGTTTCTCGCCGACAGTGGCGCTTTCTTCAGCATGCTCACGCCCGATGCGGCCGAGAAGCACGGATTGAAACTGGGTTCGCTGCCGCCGAACATCCGCGTGCTCGGCACTGGGGGTGTCGAGCGGATGCAGCTGACGAAGGTGCAGAAGTTCTCGCTGGCGGGCTATGCAGGCGGTCGAACTTTCGAGAACGTGGATTTCCTCGTCGGCGGCAACCGCTTCAGCGGCGAAATCGACGGCATCATCGGTCAGAACCTCATCGGCCAGGCGGACACCGAGTACGACCTGGCGAACGGCTTTCTGCGCCTGTTCCGCGCTCAGGATTGCAAGGGTGCATTGCTGGCGTACTGGAGCGCAGGCCAGTCGGTTGCAGCGATGGAATACGAGCCGACCACGCTGCGTCAGCCGCACTTTGTTGCTACGGCCCGCCTCAACGGCAAGAAGATCCGCGTCATGTTCGATTCGGGCGCGTCGGTTTCATTTCTTACGCTCGATGCGGCGGCACGTGTTGGTATCGAGCCGGAGGATGAAGGCGTGCAGGCAGCAGGTCTGTCGCATGGCATCGGCAGGAAGGCGACGGAAAATTTCATCGCACGCTTCGACAGTCTCGATCTGGGCGGCGAAGTGATCAGAAATGCACGTCTGCGCATGGGTGACATCCACTCGGGCGACGGCGTGGACATGCTGCTTGGTGCGGACTTCTTTCTTTCGCACCGGATCTACGTCGATTCGAAGCTGCGCAAGATTTATTTCACGTACAACGGCGGTCCCGTGTTCGATCTGCGCCGCAAGCCGCAGCTCGCCGCGATGACGGCGGAAGGTGCGCCATCCGACGCGGCGGACGAAACGCCCGTGCCTGCAAGCGAGCCGGCGAGCGCAGCTGCTGCCAGCGCTCTCAGCGCCGCCGACCTGCGCCGGCGCGGCGCCGCATCCGCCGCGCGACGCGACTACGCCGCGGCCATCGTCGATCTCGATGCAGCCGTCAGACTCGATCCGGCCGATGCCGAGAACTGGTATCAGCGCGGCGTCGTGCTCTGGCAATCCGGCAAGCCGCTGCAGGCCGTCGACGATTTCACGCAGACACTGTCGCTGCAGCCCGATCACATCGCCGCGCTGATGGCGCGCGGTACCTTGCGGTTGCAGAGCGACGGGAGCGCAGCCCGTGCGGATTTCGACAAGGCGGTGAGTCTCGCGCCGGACGATGCGGCACTGTCGCTGCAGATCGCGCGTGCGCTCGACGGCGCCGGCAAGAGGCAGGAGGCCATCGCCGCTCTCGATGCCTGGGTCGCCAGGCATCCGAAAGACGATCGATTGCCGGGCGTACTGAACCAGCGCTGCTGGCTGCGCGCGATGGAAGATCTGGAACTGCCGCTCGCGCTCGCCGATTGCGACGCGGCAATCAAGCAGGGGGCGCGCAACTCCGCCACCTACGACAGTCGCGCGCTGGTGCATCTGCGCATGGGGAACTACGCCAGGTCGCTCGACGACTATGAACGTGCGCTCAAGCTGCAGCCGAAGGAGGCCTGGTCGCTGTACGGTCGCGGGCTCGCCAGAATCCGGCTGGGCCGGAAAGAACAGGGCGATGCGGATATCGAGGCGGCTACGGCGATCGATGCCAGCGTTGCGCGGCGCTATATCGAGGCGGGTCTGTCTCCGTAGTGCGTTCTGCGTCGATCGACGCCCCGCCCGGCAGGGAATCGAACGGCAGCGCAGCCAGCTCGCTGGTGACGATCCGCTGCAGCCTTTCGGCGAAGACTGCTCCCGAATAATCGCGCGCCACCTTCTCGCGACCGCGCTGGCCGAAGGTCTGGCGCAGCACCGCATCGTCGAGCAGCCGGCGTAGCGCGCGGGCGATGGCCTCGGGATCGTGCGGGTCGACCGTGAAGCCGTCGACGCCATCCTCCACGACTTCCGTCGAGGCATCGACATTGCCGCACACGACCGGCAGTGCCTGACGCCAGGCTTCCAGAAAGACGATGCCGAAGCCTTCCTTGGAAGAGGGCAGCAGGAATACGTCTGCTTCGTCGTAGATCGATCGCAGCGCCTGTTCGGCCACGCGTCCGAGGAATTCGACCCGCGTCTGCAATCCCAGCTCGGCCGCCAGCGCCTCGTAGCCGGAACGCAGCGCACCGTCGCCGACGATCCGATAGCGCAGTTGCGGAAACTGCGGAACGAGCAGCGCGATCGCGCGCAGCGCGGCGGAAATTCCCTTCGGCAGATCGTGCGGGTCCATGCGCGCGACGGTCAGGACGACCGGCTGATGCATGACGGGCCGCGGCTCGCGCACCTGCGCATCCTCCGGCGACAGGTCGAGCGCATTCGGCAACAGGTGCAGTCGATGTCGTGTCGCGGCGAAGGCGTCGCGAAACCTGCGTGCGGTAAAGCGGCTGACGGAGACGACGTCATCGACGCAGAACCTGACGATGGCGCGCGCTGCGAGGCGGTTGCGTCGGGTCCTGCCCGCGCTCCACGCCTCGATGCCGTGCACGAACAGCAGGTAGCGGCTGCCGGGGAAAAGCAGTCGTGCCGGCCAGAGGGCCTTCTGCAGCCGCAGGTGGGCGACGAAAACCAGGTCGAGCTGCGCGCGCCGGTGTCTCTGCAGCAGCAGCCACAGCAATCGCGCACGACTGCCGTCGGCCGTGACGAGCCTGATTGCTTCGGGCAGGGCGATGCCGGTCGCCACGCCGTTCAGCGCCAGGACTTCGAACTCGTATCCCAGCTCCTGTGCAATGCCGGACAGCGTACGCAGCACCCGCAGGTCGAAGCGCTGAATGCCGCCCACGGCACCGATGCGCTCGTGAATCACGTGCAGGATGCGACGCCGCGTCGTCACACCGGTCCCTTGATGAGGCGTCGTACTGCGTTCAGGACGATCGGCGGCGTGATCTGCTCGGCGGCGCGACGCAACGCCGACTTGCGTCTGCGATAGAACGCGGGCGCGAAGCGCGAGCTGTGCGGCGTGATCCTGTCGCCCGCGCCGCCGTGGGCCGTGTGGTAGTAGACCAGGAACGATCGCCGCATGCGGTCCGCCGGGCATTCGAGCGGCTGCGGCACGCCGTGATAGTTGGGATAGGCCACTTCGAAGATGACGGTGCGATTGAACTCGGGCTCGATCGACACCTCGCAGCGCTCGCCGGCGTGGTTCCACAGTTCGAGCTGGCCGCGATATTCCGGGCGCCAGTGCCGGTTGAGGAACACGATCACCACCAGCCGCCGCGTCAGTCCCGTGTCGTAGGCGACGTTCCTGTCCGCGTGCACCTTGAAGAAGTCGCCGCGTCTCATCATGGCGTGGCCCGCGCCCTGCAGATAAGGGTCCGGCAACAGTTGCCACACGCCCGTGATCTCGGAGAGCAGGTACAGGAATGCCGCCGAATGCATGAGCGCGACCATTTCGCTGCCGGCGCTGCCCACATCCATGGCGGAGCGCATGCGGTAGGTGCGTTCCAGGTCTTCCCGCTCGAACGTCTGCCATTGTTCCGCTTCCGGCGGCGGCGCTTCCGCCACCAGCCGGTCGAGGAATGCAGCGGCGAACAGGTTGTCCACGACCACGTGCGGAAACGGTTGTGCGCTCCGGTAGCGTTCGCGCAGCACATCGACGTCGCGCGGTACGTCGAGACTCTGGCCGAAATAGTCCTGCAGCGATGCGACGTTCGATTTCATGGGCGTCCGATCGGGTGGGTCGGCTAGGCATCCCGGAAGCGTGCGAAGGGATTGCCGCAGGCAGGCATCGCGCCGGCATAGAAGATGACTTCGCGCCGTGGATCGGCAACGCGAAAGAAGTTGCTGCCGGTCAGGAACTCCGACACCACCATGCGTTCGGCGCGCTCGATGCGATCACCGGCCTTCGGCAGACGCCGCGCAATGCCCGGCAGGGCGTGGTCCATCCACAGGGCGATGCGCTGGCGCGTGTCCTGAAAGCGCCAGTGCCGCATGAGTTCCTCCGCGAACCGCTGCAGCGATGCTGCATCGAGGGTGATGCCCGGCAGATGTCTGCGCACCGTGGCGACGATCCAGTCCTTTCTGTCATACGGCCGCAGGCCCAGCCAGCCCGCGCCGGCAACGCCGAGGACGGCGAGGGCGGCCAGCAGTCTGCGGCGGGCCGGAGATCGCGGTGTGTCTGGCGACGTCATGACGTTCAGGCGATCAGATGGGCGCTGCGCAGCGACAGCGCGGCAACCGTGAGGCTCGGATTCGAACAGGGACACGAGGGAAACACCGACGAGCCCGTGACCACCAGGTTGCGTACGTCGTGATGGATCTGGCGCGCGTCGACGACCGAACTCGCGCGGTCATGCCCCATGCGCAGGCTGCCTTGCACGTGCGACTCCGTCGGCCGCATCTGCAGGAAGTCGATGCGCTCGACGGGCAGGGGCGCCAGCACCCGGTCGAGCGCCGCGAAGGAACGATCCACGCCGCGGCTCGCGTATTCCGACGGCGCCGCGTGCGACACCCGCGGCATGCCGTCGCCGTCGACGGTGACGCGATTGTGATCCTGCGGCAGGTCTTCCACGACGATCGTCAGCGGCAGCAGCTGGCGCCAGCGGCCGTACTCGTTGCGCAGGCCGAACGGCCAGCGGTTTTCGAAGTAGATGAGCGCGCCGCCGTGTTCGCTGCGGAAGTCGCCGTCGTACAGCGTGTAGTTGAGACCGGTGGTGAGGGTGCCGCCGTCGAAGTTGTCCATGCCGTCGAGCAGTGCCTCGGCGTAGTAGCCGACCTGTTCGTTGATGCCCGCGCCGGTGAGCGGGTGATCCACGCCGGAGCGCAGCAGGATCGCCGGGCTGTGGATCGCGTTGGCGCCGAGCACGACGAGTTCGCCGCGGGCCGACGCTTCACCGTTCGACGTGCGGTAGTGCACGGCACGAACGGTGTCGCTGGCGACATCGAGATGCGTCACTTCGCATCCCAGGCGCCACTCGATGCCGGGCTGCGCGCGCAGATGACGGAAGCCATTGTGGAACGTGAACTTGGCGTCCACCGGACAGAGATTGCAGCGCGCACTGGAGCAGCAGCGGGCGCGTTCTGGATTGGCGATGCTGGCGCGGGCGGTGGCGATGGGAAAGTGAAATTCCGGTTGCGCAGCGCGCATCGCCGCGTCGACCGACGTCACGATGTGCGGCGGCTGCGGAAACGGTGCGGAGCGCGGCAGGAGCGTCGTCATGTCCTCGCTGCCCGCCACCTGCATGCGGCGTTCGGCGGCGAGATAGAACGGTTCGAGATCCTCGTAGCTCAGCGGCCAGTCCTGCGAGACGCCGTAGCGGCTGCGGACGCGGAAATCGCTGGGATGAAAGCGCGGTGTCTGGCCGAACCAGCAGTGGGTGCCGCCGCCGAGGCCGATGGTGAAGTTCCAGGTCTTGTGCCCCTCCGGCTTGCGGAAGGTCGACTCGGGCGCAATGTCGGAATTGCGGCCGTGCTGCAACTGCCAGGCGTGGGAATGCTCGCTGCCGCGTTCCAGGACCAGGATGCGTGCGGCAGGCCGCTTCTGCAGGAATCCTTCGATGAAGAACAGCGAGCCAAAGCCGGAGCCGATGACGACGAGGTCAAAGGCTTCGGTCGGGTTGGACGCCGGCGCGGTCATCCCGAGTGCGTGCTGCGCGTCGCGCGCCACGGCGCGATGCGCTGTTTGACCCAGTTCTTCAGCCGGCCGACACGGTGCCGCGCGTGCCAGTTCATCGTGCGATACGCAGCGCCTGGGGAAATGCCGCCCGGCAGATACAGGTTCATGTCGGCGATGCACAGCACCGGCCGCTGCGCCAGTTCCGCGATCTCGCGCGCCTGCTTCACGTCGCTTTCATAGAACAGGATCGCGCCGGTCTCGCGATACACGCGCGCCTTGTGACTGGCGTGCGACCCGAGCCGTTGCCGCTCGGCGGCGGACGGCAGATCGATCAGATGCAGCCGGTCGTACGCGATGCCCTGCGCCTGCAGCCAGCGTTCGGTCGGTTCCCGGTACTTTTCCAGACGTGCGGAAACGATATGGCCGATTTTCTGTGTCGGCACGATCAGCGGTTTCGCCTTGCCTACGAACTCGAGATAACGCGGCCCGTCGTCGTTCTCGCGATCGGTGGGATCCACGCACAGGATGCCGTCCATGTCGAAGCACGAGTTGCTGACCTGCGGGTGATGGAAGGCATTCCATTCGAACAGCCGCGGATGCGGCATCTCGCGGAAGTGATGGTCCACCTCGGCGCGCTTTTCCGGAACGACCACCGCGGCACACGTCGAGATCTTTCCCGCGTAGCCGGCTTCGCGCACGCGCCGGACGCAGCGCCGCATCGAATCGCCGGTGCGCAGGCTGTCGTCGACGAGCAGTACGTGCTGCGCAGCCAGCGGTGAAGCCACGGTCGCGCCCACCGCACGCGTACTGCCGTGACCCGGCAGGCGATCGGCGAGAAAGCTTTCGAGATCGACGACCAGCCGGTTGGTGAACAGTCCGATCATGTACGCGGGAATCATGCCGCTGCGGGGAATTCCCACGATCAGATCGATGTCGCGCGGCAATGCGTGCAGCCCCGCGCGGATATCTGCCGATAACTGGCCGATCGAAACATATCCGAACATGCAGTCAGTCCATCCGTCGTTGCAGTGTGGTCGATGATTGTTTCATTCGCGATTCCGGCCGCGGCACGCGCGGCTGCACTGTCGCATGGCGCCGACGAGTTTTCGTTGCGCGCGCATGGTGCGCATCGTTCGCTTCACTGAACGGGAACCAATGTGCAACGGCGTGAATTTGTTCCTTCGAGTCCCGGCCGCGCCAGTCACGAGGAATCGCTTGGTCACACTTCCCCGGCAACGAATTTGCAGTGTCCTTCGTTGCATGAACACGCAGACCCTTCATCGTTCCGTCGCGCCGGTCACTCATCATGAGCGCAGGTCTTGCCAGAACCGTTCCAGCCGGCCGGCCGCACTGACGACGATGCCCGTCACCCTCGTGCTGCATTGAATCATCGTGTCAGCCGTCAACAACGCCCGCTGGATCGCCGCGTCGCAGGCGGCGAAGATCGCCGTCCAGTTCATCAGCGTCGCCGTGCTCGCCCGGCTGCTGACGCCGGCAGACTACGGCCTCATCGCGATGGTCTGGGTGGTGGGCAATCTCGCCACGTTGCTGCGCGACATGGGCACCGCCGCCGCGATCGTCCAGGAACCGGACCTGACCGACGAGACGACCAATTCGGTCTACTGGTTCAACGTGGCGGTCGGCACGTCGCTGTGTCTCGGTCTGCTGGCGCTGTCGCATCCGATCGCCGGCGTGTTCCGGACCGATGCGGTCGTGCAGCTGCTGTACGCACTGGCGCCGACGTTCCTGATCAGCAGCCTCGGGTCGGTGCATCGCGCGCTGCTCGAACGGCGCTCGGCGTTCCGCATCGTTGCGACCGTCGAGATCGCCACGTCGGTCTTCGGTCTGATCGTGACCATCGTCGCGGCCTGGTTCGGCGCCGGTGCGATGAGTTTCGTGCTCGGCATGCTGACGATGTCGACGGTATCCACCGTGGCGTTCTGGAACAGCGCGCGCTGGCGCCCCGGACGCATTGCTGGCAGCGAACGGTTCCGCGCCGTGCTCAGGTTCAGCGGACACCTGTCGGCGTTCAACCTGGTGAACTATTTCGCGCGCAACGCCGACGCCTTCGTCATCGGGCGTTATCTCGGCGCCTCCGCGCTCGGCATCTATTCGACGGCGTACAAGGTCATGCTCTTTCCGCTGCAGAACATGACGTTCGTGGCGAACCGCGCCCTGTTTCCGGTGATGTGCCGCTTCAAGACCACGGCGGAGATGCGCTCGCTGTATCTCAAATCCGTATCGGTGATCGCGATGCTGACGGCGCCGCTCATGGCCGGCGTCTTCGTGCTGCGCGAGCCGTTCATCCACACCTTCCTCGGCGCGAAATGGCATGCAGCGGCCGACGTGCTGATCTGGCTCGCGCCGGTCGGCTTTCTGCAATCCATCGTCAGCACGACGGGAACGGTGTCGATGGTGCGCGGCCGTACCGATCAGCTCATGGTCATCGGCCTGGTCGTGGCCGGATTGCAGGTGATCTCGTTCTTCATCGGCGTCCGCTGGGGCGTCATGGGCGTGGCGTCCTGCTACTTCGTGGCCAATCTGATCGGCGCCGTTCCCGCGCTTGCCGTCGCGCTGAAGCTGCTCGATGCGAAGTTCTCGGAGCTGTTGCGCCAGATCTGGGCCGCGATCGCGTGTGCGCTGCTGATGGGCTGCGGCATCCGGGCGATGGAGAAATGGCTGCTGCCGCCGGAGTCGTCGGCGCTGCTGCATCTGCTCGCCGGCATCGCAACGGGCGCCGTGATCTACGGCGCACTGATGCTGGTGCTGTTTCCCGGCCGGGTGCGGCTGGCATTCACGCTCGTGCCGGATTTCCGCCCGCGGGGAGCGCAATCATGACCATCGTCTCCGAGGGCATCCTGGTTTCGATCTACCTGCCGACGAAAGACCGGCGCGAGCTGGTGCAGGCGGCCGTCGAATCGGTACTCGCGCAGACGCATCGTCCGATCGAACTGATCGTCGTCAACGACGGTTCGACCGATTCGACCCGCGCCTGGCTCGACGAACTTGCGGCGACGCATGACTTCGTCCGCGTCATCCATCACGAGAAGCCGCTGGGCGCGCCGCGTTCGCGCAATGAGGCGATCCGCGCAGCACGCGGCGAGTGGATCACGGGGCTCGACGATGACGACGAGTTCGAGCCGGGACGGGTCGAGGCATTGCTGCACTTCGCCCTGACGCTGGAGAAGGCCGGCATTGCGTTCTCCGCCGTCTATTCGCAGTACAACACCGTGCGCGGCGGCAGCGTGCTGCCGACCTCGAAGCGCGGCAGCGTCGGTCTCGACGACCTCTTCGTGAACAACTGCGTCGGCAACCAGATCTTCGCGCGCAAGCAGGTGTTTCTGGACGCCGGGCTGTTCGATGAATCGCTGCCGGCCTGGCAGGATCTGGATCTCATCATGCGCGTGGTGCACACCGGCGGTCCGGCGCGGATCTTCGATGCGCCGCTCTATCGTTTTCGCGACGACGAGCGCGACGACCGCATCTCGCGCAAGCTGAAGACGCGCATTCTCGATGCCTACCGCCACGTGGTGGCGAAGTATCCGCAGGCCAGTCCGGCGGCGCGGCGCGCGCTCTACTGGCAGGTCTTCGGCAATCACTACGGATTTCCGGTCGAATGGTCGGATGTCCGTTCCTATGTCGCACTCGGTGCCACGCCGCGCGAACTCGCGCGCATGCTCGCGACCGGCTGGCGTCGCCGGCGTCAGGCCGCATCGAGTCGCTGAACGTGTTCACTTTCGTCGACGGAACAGACCCATGCAGTGGCTGAGGGAACGGGCGCATCGCAATCCGTGGGTGGCGGGCTTCTTCGACCGCGCGCGCGAGCGACGTCGTTCGCGCCACTTCGGCGAACATCTGCAGGCGAGCATCGGCATGGCCGTGCGCTGGCGACGGCGCGAGGCAGCGGTCGCCTGCCTGTGCACGCAGGTGAGCGAACTGCTGGCCGTGCGTCCGCCGCCGCCGCGCAAGGGCTCGCCGTCGCGCATCACGATCCGCGAACCGGATCTGTCGCGCATCGAAGCGGCCTGCCGCAATCCGGCCACGATCGAGATCGGCGCGGACGAGTTGCAGGCCGCCGCGCGCGTCGCCTCGCTGGATCCGGCGAACGTGCGCGCGTTCCAGCTGTATCTCGCAGCCTGCTGGCTGCACCACGAACCGCTCCTTGCTTCGTTGCGACAGGTGCTGAGCGAACGGATCGTCATTCACATGAGCTGTGCACCGCGACTGGCGCGCGCGAATCTCAGCATCGCCAGCTTCGCGTCGCAGAGGCTGCCGCGCGTGAGTCATCTGAAGCTCATCGGCAATGGCGATCACAGCACGTTCGACGCGGCGAACGGTCTGCTCGCCGTGGCCGCCGCCGACAGCTACGAAAGCCTGCCGCAGAAGATGTTCCAGGGTCTCGCGCTGCTGGTCATGGCCTGCGATCCGCAATGCATCCTGAAACTCGACGACGATCATCGACTCCGCAGCGCCGCGGCATTGACGCCGCTGTTCGATTTCGCGGCGGCGTCGCGCGAGCCGATGCAGATGGGCCAGATCAACCGCGTGCTCATCCCTTCCGCGCATCATCGCGCCTGGCACTTCGGCAAGTGCGTCGATCCGGATCTCAACGAACGGATCCTCGCGGCGCCGACGCCGCTGCAGTGGGCTGCCGGCTCTGCGGGCTACCTGCTCAATCGCCCGGCGCTGTGGCGCATCCTGTGGGCGTCGCTCTATTACGATCGCTGGCTGAACGAGATCCTCTATGAAGATCTCGCGCTCGCTGAAGTCGCTGCCAAGACCGGTATCCGCATCGTGAACGCGCCGCTGGCGCGGGCGATCGGCGCGGTGTCGGAATACTGAAGGCGTTCGTCCTCCGCCTGTAGGTCAGGCTTCAGCCTGACTCCTCAGAAGGCCGGCTGAAGCCGGCCCCACAGGAAGAGGAGGAGCACCCGCGGCTCGCTGGCCGGGCGGTACGCAAAGCCTTATCGTACCGGCATGTTCGCGTACATCGATCCCACGATCCGCGCCCGGCTCATCGCGGCCGGCAAGCTGATCCGCATCAACGCCCAGGGCGAAGCCGTCGACCCGAATGCCTCCATCGTCGAAGGCGGCAGCATCCTGCTCAATGTTCTCGGGCCTGTGCCGTTGCCGATCCGCATCGGCGGTGAGCCGACGACATTCCAGTGGTACGCGTTCGTGCGTCACACCGAACTCGCCGAGGCCAACCGGATGGCGGACGCCCTGCGCGGACGCGGCGAGCCGCAACTGTTTTCATTGATGTCGAAGAGCATGACCGTCAACAGCGCGCTCGTGCTCGGCGATCTGCGCGCGGCGCAGAACCCGCTGGTGCGCGTGCATTCCTGCTGTCTCACCGGTGACGTGTTCGGTTCGGCGCGCTGCGAATGCGGCCCGCAGCTCGAACTTGCGTTCCGCCGCATCGAAGCCGAAGGCACCGGCGCCGTCATTTACATGAGCGGCCACGAAGGTCGCGGCATCGGCCTGTGGGCCAAAGCGGTGACCTACGTACTGCAGGACGGCGGCGAAGACACCTACCAGGCCAACCGCTCACTCGGCCTGCCGGACGACAGCCGCGACTTCAGCGATGCCGCCTCGATCCTGCTGCATCTGCGCGGCGACAAGCCGATCCGCCTGCTCAGCAACAACCCGAAGAAGCACGCCGACCTGCGCGCCGGCGGCCTGCATCACCTGCAGGCGGAGAAACACGTCACCGGCATCAGCGAGAGCAACCGCCGCTATCTCAATGCGAAGCGCGGCTGGGGACATGTCATCGATGTGTCGGAGATCGATGGCGAGCAGGAAGAGGAGGAGTAACCGCAAAGAACGCATAGAACGCAAAGTCAGAGAAGAGAATGGCCGCAAAAGGCGCAAGAAGCGCAAAAGGGAGTTTCGGATTTTTTTGCGCCTTTTGCGCTTTTTGCGGTTATTTCTTTTCTGCTTCCCTATGCGTTCTATGCGTTCTATGCGGTTACTCCCTGTTCCGAGAAACGCGCGATCACTTCTCCGCCGGCAGAATGATCCCTGGCGCAATCGGCTCGGCATACAACGTCGCAACATCCGCGGCGCGGCGTTCCATGGCGCGGCGCTGATTGATCGAACGCTTGTCGGTGATTTCACCGGCTTCGGCTGACGGCGGTTCGGTGAGCACGAGCAGGCGGGCGATGGTGCTGGCGCTGCCCTGGAGGGCGGCGTTGAAGGCGGCGAGTTTCTGCGCGAGGGCGCCGCGGACCTTGTCGTCGACGGGAACCGTCGGCCAGATGAGCGCGCCGAGCCACGGCTCGTTCGGTGCGCAGATCACCGCATCGGCCACCAGCGGCTGCAGCGCCGCGACCAGATCGCGACGCACGATGCTGGCCTGTACCCACGTGCCCGACAGCAGTTTGAAATCCTCGGCGAGGCGGCCGGCGTATTCGAGCCCTTCGATGGGTTTCTGCGGATCGACCCAGCGCACGGCATCGCCGGTGCGGAAGAAACCTTCGTCGTCGAAGGCGGCGGCGGTGAGTTCGGCGGATCGATAGTACGCAGGCAGGATGTGCGGCCCGTGGATGCGCAGCTCCATGCGATCTTCGCTGGTGGGAACGAGCTTCACGATCGCGCCGGGCTGCGGCAGACCGACGAGTCCCGTGCGGTTGGTGCTCCAGTAGACGCCGACGCCGGTGGCCGCGGTTTCCGTCATGCCCCAGCCGGTGCCGAAGGGCAGACGCTCGCCGAGTTCCTGCACGGCGAGTCGTTGCATGCGTTCCCACAAGGGTTGCGGCAGCAGTGCGCCGCCGTACGACAGCCAGCGCAGGTTGCTGAAGAATTTCTGGCGCAGGTCGGCGTCCTTCTCGAGCGCTTCAGCCAGCATGCCGTACACGCCGGGAACGCAGCCGAAACCGGTCGGGCGAACGTCGCGCAGGTTTTCGATCGTTGCGGCGAACTGGCCCGGCGCCGGTCGGCCATTGTCGATGTACAGCGTGCCCGCCATCGCCAGGATGCCGTTGAACTGCGCATTGCCGCCGAAGGTGTGATGCCACGGCAGCCAGTCGACCAGCGTGTGCACGCGATCTTCGCGGAATGGTTCGCTGACGAGACGCACCATCTGCACGCCGGCGGCGAGATTGCCGTGCGTATTGATCGCGCCTTTGGGCTGGCCCGTCGAGCCGGAGGTCAGCAGGATCTTGGCGATGGTGTCGCGCGTGATCTGCGCACGTCGCCCGGACAGCGCCGCTTCATCGATCTGTTGCAGCAGTTCCGGAAAGTTCGCGCTGGTGACGATCTGCCGGCCCGGCGCCGTCGCGAATCGCAGCGCCGCGGCGTAGCGCTGGCCGTCCTGCGCATACACCAGGCCCGGCTCGATGAGTTTGAGCGCGTAGTCCAGGCGATTCAGATCGCCGCCGAACGAATAGGTCGGCGAGACCGGCACCGCGGCGGCGCCGGCGCGCAGGGTGCCCAGCATGAGCAGCGCATGCTCGATGCTGTTCTCGGACAGGATCATCACCGGCGGACCGTCCGGACCGAAGCCGTGACGGATCAGCCAGGTCGCGATGGCGCCCGTGTCGCGCCAGGCCTGCGCATACGTGATCTTGCGCCAGCCGCCGGTGCTGTCGCGTTCGGCCAGGAATGCAGCATCCGGGCGGATCTGGCTGGCGTGCTGCAGCAGGTCGATGAGCAGCGGACCTTCCTTGAACTCGTGTCCGCAGCGCAGGTAGACGATGCCGTCATCGCTGCGCGCCATTTCCAGGCTGCGGCCGGGTCGCTCCAGCTTGCGCATCGGAATGTTGCCGATATCCGGCGGTGCGTCGCCAGTGACCTGCTGCCACTGCAGCGGCCTGATGCTGGCTTGCGGACTGACTCGTTCTCCGGCGTATGGCATCGATCGTTCCCCCGATTGCGCCACGAGCAAATTTCGAACAAGCCTACCTTGCCGGTCCGTATCCCGGGCAGAGGAGTGGACGAAAATTAACCCTCCTGTTCTTCCTGTGGAGCCGGCTCTTTTCAGAAGGGTTTCTGTAGGTCAGGCTTCAGCCTGACTTCCGAAAGAGGCCGGCTGAAGCCGGCCCCACAGGAAGAGGGCCCCGCCCTGATCAGCGTCGCGACGGATCGATCAGGTACTTCTCGCCCGTGCCGAACTTCGCGTAGGCGGCGATCATCTCCGGCCGCAGCGCATCGGCCAGCGAAATGACCTTCGTATAGTGACTGGCGAACGTGGTCTTGAGTTCGGCCACCACGCGCTCGCGCAGTTTCTGCGCGGCCGCCGGCCCGACTCGCTGCAGGAACGGCGTCAGCAGCCAGCCGCCGACGCCCCAGGCCATGCCGTAGGTGCGTACCAGTTCGGTCGGCGCGCGATCGAGCATGCCGTAGAGGTAGACCTGCTTGTGCGTGGTCGAGCCGTAGCGGCTGTACTCCTTCATCTTCGAGACGGCCGCGGCTTCCATGCAGGTCAGGATCTGGCTCGCCAGCCGGCCGCCGCCGATCGCGTCGAAGGCCAGTGTCGCGCCGCTGGCGATGAGCGCCCTGGTGAGATCTTCCATGAATGTCGGCGCCGACGAGTTGCACACGTGCTTCGCGCCGATCCCGCGCAGCAGCGCTTCCTGCTCCGGCTTGCGCACGATGTTGACGAGCTCCACGCCGTCTTTCAGACAGATGCGGTTGAGCATCTGGCCGAGGTTGGACGCCGCGGCCGTGTGCACGAGCGCGGTGTGACCTTCGAGCCGCATGGTTTCGACCATGCCCAGCGCGGTGAGCGGATTCACGAAACAGGACGCGCCTTCGGCGGGCTTCGTGCCTTCCGGCAGCACCAGGCACTGCTGGACATTGATGGTGCGGAACTGCGAATACATCGCGCCGCCGAGCATGGCAACGGTCTTGCCGACCAGTGCCTGCGCCGCAGGCGATGAACCCGCGCGGACCACGACACCGGCGCCTTCGTTGCCGACCGGCATCGAGTCGTCGAGACGCGCCGCGACGCCGCGCAGCAGTTTCTCCGGGACCTGCGCGGTGATGACCGGCGCATCCGCCGTACCCGAGGCCCGTGACGTGCTCATGTCGGCCGGCCCCAGCAGCAATCCCAGATCGGAAGGATTCAGCGGCGACGCTTCGACACGCACCACCACTTCGTCCGCGGCGGGTTCGGAGGTCGGCACCTGCTGCAGCGACAGCCGCAGTTCGCCGCCGCGGGTGATGAGGGATCGAAGTTGCAGACCGTTGCGGGAATCATCGCTCATGACGTGCTCTTTGCAGTGATGTGAGGGGCGCCGAGTATAGTCCGCCGGCAGCGCACCGCGATTCGCCGGTGGCCCGGGCCCAGGCCCGCGACCTTTCTGTATGCTTGCCGGCGCGCGGATGCCATGAAGACAAAGGGGGTGTCGATATGCCGTGGTGGGCTTGGCTGATACTCGGTGTGGGATTGCTCGGCGTCGAGATGTTCGTCATCGATGCACAGTTCTACCTCGTATTCCTCGGTATTTCCGCCGTCGTCGTCGGCCTGTTCGGACTGGCCGGCGTCGCCACGCCCGACTGGGCGCAATGGCTGATCTTTTCCGTCCTCGCCGTCGTCACGATGGTGGCGTTCCGCCGCCGGCTCTACCAGCTGGTGCGCGCCCGCAGCGGCCATGTCGAAGAGCGCCTGAACGTGGGCGACCGCGTGCTCGTGCCGGTGCGGCTGGAACCGGGCCAGAGCTGTCGCGTCGACTATCGCGGTTCGTCGTGGACCGCGCGCAATGCCGATACGCACGTCATCGAAGCCGGCCGCGAAGCGGCCATCGCACAGGTCGATGGACTGACGCTGCAGGTGCGGGCGTCGTGATTCGCAAGACAACAGCAAGAGAGGAGCGGGCCTGATGGAAACGATGTATGTGGTTCTGGTGATTGCGGTACTGGCGATCATCCTGCTGGCCAAGACCGCCAAGGTCGTGCCGCAGCAGGCAGCGTATGTCGTCGAAAGTCTGGGCCGCTACAGCCGCACGCTGTCGGCCGGATTTCATATCCTCGTGCCGTTCGTCGAGCGCATCGCCTACAAGCACAACCTCAAGGAAGAGGCCATCGACATTCCCGAACAGGTCTGCATCACCAAGGACAACGTGCAGGTCGGCGTCGACGGCGTGCTGTACCTGCAGGTGCTGGATGCGGCGAAGGCGTCGTACGGCATCACCAACTACCGCTTCGCCATCATCCAGCTCGCGCAGACCACGCTGCGCAGCGAGATCGGCAAGATCGATCTCGACCGCACGTTCGAAGCGCGCGGCACCATCAATGCCAACGTCGTGAGCGAACTGGACCATGCCTCGGCCTCGTGGGGCGTGAAGGTCCTGCGCTACGAAATCAAGAACATCACCCCGCCGAAGGACGTGCTGCACGCGATGGAGAAGCAGATGCGAGCGGAACGCGAGAAGCGCGCCGTCGTGCTGACCTCCGAAGGCGAACGTGACGCCAAGATCAACCAGGCCGAAGGCGAGAAGCAGCGCGTCATCAAGGAATCGGAAGCGAAGCGCCAGCAGCAGATCAACGAAGCGCAGGGCCAGGCGGAAGCGATCCTCGCCGTGGCAACGGCCACCGCCGAAGGCCTGCGTCGCGTGGGCGACGCCCTGAGCGGTCGCGGCGGCATCGAAGCCATGCAGCTGCGCGTTGCGGAAGAATACGTGAAGCAGTTCGGCAAGCTGGCCGACGAGGCATCGAGCACGCTGATCGTGCCCGCCACCCTGAGCGATCTGTCGTCGATGATCGCGATGGCGACGAGCGTGGTGAAGCAGCAGTCCGCGAAGGGCTAAGAACGGGATTTCACACGGAGTTCACGGAGAGCACGGAGGTCGAAGAAGAGAAGAAAAATTTCCACGGGGGACACGGGGAACACGGGGGTTCGGAACAGAAAATTTCTTGTCCCCGTGCTCCCCGTGTTCCCATTCTTCCCCCGTGGAAATCCTCTTCTCTTCCGACCTCCGTGTTCTCCGTGAACTCCGTGTGAAACATCTTCCTCTCAGGACACACTCCGCAGCAACCGGCTGACAACCCGCTCCAGCTGCGCCAGCGTTCCGCATTCCTCCACCTGGTGGCAGTACGGCGCGAGATGCCGCATCTCGGAGTCGCCGGTATTCCATAGCGAGCGTGCTTCCGGATTCAGCCAGATCACCCGACGGGCACGGTCGTAGATTTCCTTGAGGATGTCGCCACGCGCGTCGGCGTTGTTGTTGCGGCCGTCGCCGAGAATGATGACGGTCGAGCGCTTGTCGAGCTCATCGAGGCACAGGCGACGGAAGTCGCTGAAGGCCTGTGCGTAGTCGGTGGAGCCGCCGCCGTACTGGCGCAGGGTCAACGCGACGGCGTCGTCCAGCTCGTTGGCGGAAAACAGATCCGAGACTTCGCCCAGTTCCGAGGAGAACGCGAACGAGCGCACGCGCGGCAGGACTTCATCGAGGCTGTACAGGAACATCAGCATGAACGCGGCGTAGCTGGCGACCGAGCCGCTGACGTCGCAGATGGCGAAGACCTTCGGGCGGTCGACCTTCTGCGACTTCCAGTGCAGGTCGAAGATGGCGTCGTCGTATTTCATGTTCCGCCGCAGCGTGCGCGGCACGTGGAGCTGGCCGCGGTTGAACACCTTGCGCCGCCGCGAATAGGCCGAGACCAGCCGTCGCGCCATGCGGCGCACCAGATCGCGCACGGCCTTCTGATGCGCGATGTCGATGCGACCCAGGCGCACGTTGCGCAGCAGATCGCCGCGCAGCCGCTTGCCGGTGACGTCGGCATGCAGCAGGAACTGGCGTTCCACGTAGTCGCGCACCTGTTCGCGCAGCCAGTCGCGTCGATGTCCCAATTCCTGCGCCAGGCGTCGCTGCGGTACTTCGTGTGCCGCTTCGAGATCCCGAATCTCCTGCTGCAGGTCCTGCTGTCCCATCGCATCGAGAATGCGCCAGGTGTAGATGCCTTTCTGGGTGAAGAACTCGATCTGGTGCACGTTCACGCGCGTGCCGGCCGCGTTGATGGCGAGGTCGATCTCCATCTGGTTGCTGCGCATGAGCAGCTGGCCGAGTGCTGACTGCGCCGACGGCAGTTCGCCGACCGAAGTCTTTTCGCCTGGCTGTGTAGCGGTGCCATCCGACGTGCGATCGCCATTGCCGCCGCCGCCCTGACCCTGCTGGCTGCCATTGCCGGATTGATCGGTGCCTTCTTCCGCCGGCTGCGATTCGTCGGAGGTCGCGAGCGGGGCAGTCTGCCGATGCGCGAAGAACTGATCGAAGGTCACATCGAAGATTTCCTTCTCCGCCTGCGTCTTCGGCAGCACCAGGCCGAGGCTGGTCTTGAGCAGTGCCCGATCCTGATAGCCGACCAGTTCGACCGCGTGCAGCGCGTCCAGCGTCTCCGCGGTGGAGACGCGCACGTCCGCGTTGCGCAGCGCGCGGATGAAGGTGGTGAGGAGGCGGGGCATGGGGCTGCGGGAGACAGGGGTACAGGCTACGGGCTACGGGCTACGGGCTACGGGCTACAGGCTACAGGCTACAGGCTACAGGCTACAGGCTACAGGCTACAGGCTACAGGCTACAGGCTACAGCCAGAGGTTTCCGCCGTTCTGACTGTCGCCTGTAGCCTGTCGCCTGTCTCCCGCTCATCTTCCCTCCGTCGCTTTCTTCGCCAGCATTCCTATTTCCGGCTGCACGCTGTCGATGTCTTCCTGAAACTTCAGAATCACGTTGAGCGTGTTTTTCACCAGTTCCGGATCGAGCCGGTCGGCGTGCAGCAGCAGCAGCGTGCGCGCCCAGTCGATGGTTTCGCTGATCGACGGGACTTTCTTCAGGTCGAGATCGCGCAGGGCGTGGATGAAATTGACGAGCTGCGTCTGCAGCTGCGCGGGCATTTCCGGCACACGCGCGTGAATGATGCGCTGTTCGAGGCCGATGTCCGGGAATGGAATGTAGAGATGCAGACAGCGGCGCTTGAGCGCGTCCGAGATTTCGCGCGTGTTGTTGCTGGTGAGGAAAACCAGCGGCGGTTCGCGCGTCGCCTTGACGGTGCCGATCTCGGGAATCGACACCTGGTAGTCCGACAGGATTTCCAGCAGCAGCGACTCGAACTCGTGATCGGATTTGTCGACCTCGTCGATGAGCAGCACGCAGCCGTGCTCGGAACGCAGCGCCTTGAGCAGCGGACGTGCTTCGAGAAATTCCTCGGAGAAGAAAATATCGCCGAACTCGTGCAGCCGTCGCACGGATTCGGCAAAGCCGCGCGCGCCCTGCAGTACCTCATCGAGCGTCTGCTTCAGCACCTGCGTGTACAGCAGCTGCTTGCCGTATTTCCATTCGTACAGCGCCTTCGCTTCGTCGAGTCCTTCGTAGCATTGCAGGCGGATCAGCGGCAGTTCGAACATCGCGGCCGTCGTCTTTGCCAGTTCGGTCTTGCCGACGCCGGGCGGGCCTTCGATCAACACGGGTTTGCGCAGGTGATACGCGAGATACACCGCCGTGGCGATCTGGTCGGAGCAGATGTAGCGATGTGCTTCGAGCGACTGCTTGAGCGATGCGACGGAGGAGGCGATCTGGGGAATGTCGACCATGCGAAGAGGGCCCGGGGCCCGGTTGCGGAAGCGGGCTTGCAGCTTAGCACCGTCTTCCCGGTCTTCCTGTGGGTCAGGCTTCAGCCTGACTTCCGAGACCGGCTTCCGGTTCTTCCTGTAGGTCAGGCTTCAGCCTGACTTCCGAGGCCGGCTGAAGCCGGCCCCACAGAAGATAGAGTCAGGCGTTCGACATTCACAGTGGCGCCAGGGGTGTCTGCAGCTTCCGATACACCGTTTCGATCGCGCGACGGAATACCGGATTCACGGCGATCTCCTTCGCGAACACGGTATCGAGCCCCAGAAAAAGCCCGGTGTCGTGTGCCGGATCCTCGTTGCATGCACGACCCAGTTCCGCGAGCCGCTTTGCTTCCGGATCGACGATGTCGACGCCATGCTTCGACTGCCGCACGACGAACCGCATCCACGCCGCGATCGGCAACGCCAGCCGTTCCACCGATCGTTGCGCCTGCAATGCATCGCTGATCGTGCCCAGCAGGCGCACCGGCAGTTTCTTCGAACCGTCCCAGGCGATCTGCGACAGCAGGTGCCGGATGCCGGGATTGCGGAAGCGGCCCAGCACATCGTCTATGTATCCCTGAACATCGAGACCGGGCGAGGGGGCGAGGCTCGCAGCGATGTCTTCGCGCATGAGTCGTTCGACGCAGCCTGCCAGCGTTGCATCGTTCATCGCATCGAGTACGGTCGTATGGCCGCGCAGCAACCCGACGTAGGCCAGCGTCGAATGCGCGCCGTTCAGCAGCCGCAGCTTCGCGCGGTCGTAGACACTGACATCTTTCGCCAGCGTTACGCCGACACTGGCCCAGTCGGCTGCGTGGACCGCCGGCAGGTCTTCGATCACCCATTGCGTAAAGACTTCGCGCTGGATGGGCCACGCATCGTCGACGCCCGTGACTTCGGCGACGCGCGCACGCAGCGCATCGTCGGTGGCCGGCGTGATGCTGTCGATCATCGTGCGCGGGAATGACACCTCATCCTCGATCCAGCGAGACAGGTCACGGTCGAGCCGTTCCGAGAAATCCAGCACGGCGCGACGCAAGGTCGGGCCGTTGCTGGCGAGGTTGTCGCAGCAGATCACGACGAAGGGAGCGGTGCCGGCAGCGCGCCGCAGGCGCAGTGCCTGTGTCAGCGCGCCGACGAGACTGCGCGCCGCCTGCGGCGCCTGCCAGTCGTGCACGATATCCGGATGGCTCTCATCGAGGGCGCCATTGCCATTCAGGCAGTAGCCTTTCTCCGTGACCGTCATGGTCACGAACTGCGTTGCCGGCGCCGTCAGCCGCTCGAAGACGGCGGCGTGATTCTCCGTGGCTACGAGCACTTCGCGAATCGAGCCGATCACGCGAAAGCGCGCTTCGCTGCCGAGTTCGTTGAGGACGTACAGCCCATCCTGCGGCGCGAGCGCATCGCGCACGCCTGCGCTCTTCAGCGCGATGGCTGAAATCGCCCAGCGCGGATCGCGATGCAGCAGCGCATCCACATAGAACGCCTGATGCGCGCGAAAGAACGCGCCGGGTCCGATGTGGACGATGCCGACGCGCGTGGCCGCGCGATCGTAGCCGGGCAGCGTCGCGCCGCGAACGGACGCGAGGGAGGCATTACCGAGGCGGGGTCGCATGGCGCGGCATTGTGCACAGAGCCGGAATAGCCGCAAAGAACGCATAGAACGCAAAAAGCAGAATAAGAGTATTGGCCGCAAAAGGCGCAAAAGGCGCAAGGTAAGAAGAATGATTTCTCTTCTCTGACCTTGCGCCTTTTGCGCTTCTTGCGGCTATTTCTTTATCCGGCTTTTTTGCGTTCTATGCGGTTACTCCTGCATCCTCAGCAGTACCCCGCATCCACCCAGTAACTGTGCCCCGTGCACAGCCGGGAATCGTCGGCGGCGAGGAACAGCACCATCGCGGCGATGTCGACCGGTTCGACGCGGACCTTCATGCACTGCTGCGCGAAGATCTTGGCTTCCTCTTCCGGCGTGTGCCACAGCGCGACCTGGCGAGGCGTGCGTACGGCGCCGGGGATCACGCAATTCACGCGGATGTTGTCGGGGCCGAAGTCGCGGGCCAGGGCGCGCGTGAGTCCTTCGATGCCGGCCTTGGCGGTTTCGTACAGTGCGAGGTCGGGCAGCCCGAGATGCCACGACACCGAGCCGAGATTCACGATCGAGCCGCCGCCGTTGCGGCGCATGCCGGCAATCAGCGCCTGCGCAGCGAAGAAGTAGTGGCGCAGGTTCACCGCCATGCGGTTGTCCCAGTAGGCCGGCGTCACGTCTTCGGTGCGATGACGGTCGTCGTTCGCCGCATTGTTCACCAGCACGGACACGGGGCCGGCTTTCGCTTCGATGCCGGCGAGCGTGTTCTTGAGCGCGGTCAGGTCGGTCAGGTCGCAGCGGATGAATTCGGCCGCGCCATTCAGCTGCTGCACCAGTTCGCGCGAGCTGGACTCGTCGATGTCGAGAAAGAAGACGCGCGCCTTCTGGCGAACCAGCCCGGCCACGATGTCGGCGCCGATGCCGGAGCCGCCGCCGCTGACGATCGCCGTCTTGCCGGCCAGGGAGGGATAGATCGCAAGTGTCATGGGGGGGAACCGTGTGAGTGTCTTACTGCGACAGCAGGCCGCGCTGCGCGAGGTTCTGCATCAGCGCGCCGATGCCGAAAGTCCACGGCGGTGCCTGATCGCAGGTGGTGACGCGGTTCTCCAGCGTGCCGAGATGCTGCGAGGAAACGCGCACGAGATCGCCGGGCTTGTGGGTGAAGCCGAGGCCGGGAGCGCCACGATCGATGATCGGCGCGAACATGGTGCCGAGGAACAGCATGAATCCATCGGGGTAGCAGTGATGCTTGCACAGCGTCTGAGCCACGAGGTCGGTGGGATCGCGACTGATCTGGTCCATCGAACTGCTGCCTTCCAGCCGGAAGCCGTCCGTGCCGGTGATTTCGAGCTGCACGACCGTGCTGCGCACGTGATCGAGCGTGAAGGCGTCGTCGAACAGGCGGATGAACGGGCCGATGGCGCAGGAGGCGTTGTTGTCCTTGGCCTTGCCGAGCAGCAGCGCGCTGCGGCCCTCGATGTCGCGCAGGTTGACGTCATTGCCCAGCGTCGCGCCGAGCACTCGGCCCGACTGGTCGCAGGCGAGCACGACTTCCGGCTCGGGATTGTTCCAGGCCGAGTCCGAGCGCACGCCGACGTAGTCGCCCCAGCCTACGGACGACAGCGGTGGGGACTTGGTGAAGACCTCGGCGTCGGGGCCGATGGCGACTTCGAGGTACTGCGACCACAGGCCATCGTCGATCAACGCCTGTTTCAGGCGCTGCGCCGACGCGGAGCCGGGCTTCACGGCGCGGATGTCGGTGCCGATGCGATCGCGCAGGCTGGCGCGCAGCGTCTCGGCGCGTCCCGCATCGCCGCGGGCGCGTTCTTCGATGACGCGCTCCATCGCCGAGATCGCAAAGGTCACGCCGGCCGCCTTGATGCACTGCAGGTCCGCGGGCGAGAGCAATCGCACTGCGCCAGCGGCATCGTCGAAAGCGCGTGCAATCGCCAGGGATTCCAGCGGGCCGAGATCTTCTCCGGCCGGTGCGGTGCCGTCCCAGCGGTTCAGCAGTTGCGAAACCGTCGGCGAATGGCGGGAGACATCGAAAACATGGCCGCCACGCACGACGATCGGCGTGGGACCGGCATCCGTCTGGATGCGACCGACCAGCGTCGAGGAACGCCAGTCGGCAGGCAGGCAGGCAATCAGGCTCATAGAGTGGTCGGGCGGAGGCGGGGATCGGCGGCAAGCCTAGTGATACCGCTATCACAATTCAAGAGCGGCAGATCGGGAAAAGTCGGCAGGCAGACATGCATCAGGCCTTGGGCGGCGCCGCGACCGAGTCGCGTTTGATCAGCTGATGCGCCACGACATGGTCGACCACCATCCGGGTCTCGTTTTCCTTGCGGCGGATGCTCCGCAGCAGCAGCTCGATCGACGATTCACCCATCGCTGCAATGGGCTGGCGGATGGTGGTCAGCTCGGGCCAGACCGTCGTGGCGGGCGGCGGGGGGTGGGAACCCACCCCCGGCCGAGCGCGACGACAACCACGCCCGCGCCCAGGCTCGTGCCATGGCCGAGATCGGCGGCCGCGTCGCCGGCACCTGGTCGCGGGCGCGCGCCCGCGGCGGCGCCACGGTCACGATCTCCCCCTTCGCGCGCGTCCCGCGATCCGCGATGCCGGGCCTCCGCGCCGAGGTCGCCGACGTGGGGCGCTTCCTCGGCCTGCCGGCGCATCTGGTTCGACACCATGTTTTCCGCGTCGTAGCCGGCGCCGGTCGGGTACATCTGCTTGTCGCGCACCACGAAGGTGGCGAGCCTGAGCGGCACCTTGAAAC
>CALMII010000043.1 GCA_937864115.1 uncultured Steroidobacter sp.
GCCTTCCCCGGCCAGGCGACGACCGGCGGTGCGCCGGTCGGCACCGCGACGCAGAACGTCGTCGCGATCGGCAAGCGCCTGAGCTCGCGCGTGTTCGTCACCTACGAGCAGGGCCTGCGCGGCGTCTGGAACCTGCTGCGGATCCAGTACGACATCACCAACCGCTTGTCGATCCGCGCGCAGGCCGGCACCGACAGCGCGGTCGACATGCTGTACTTCTATTCGTTCGACTGAGCCTGGCTGGCTGTGCCTGCCCCCGCTTCACCGACCATTAAAGCGGGGCTTGCGTTTCTCGAGGAACGCGGCGACCGCCTCCCTCTGGTCGCTTGTCAACAACAGTCGGGGCTGATGGTCGAGTTCTGCTGCGAGGGCGTCCTCGAAAGTGGCCGCGCGATTCGCGAGCGCGTCCTTGTACATTGCGAAGGTCTGCGGCGGCACTGCCGAGTACTCGGCCGCGACACCGATCGCGGTCGCCAGCGCGCGGCCGGGCTCGACGGCTTGATCGACTAGGCCGAGCCGCGCCGCTTCCTCTCCCGAAAGGATTCTGCCGAGCGTGAAGAACCGCCTGGCCTCGGTCAGACCGATGCGATGGGGCACTGTCCACAGCGCGCCCATGTCCGGCAAGACTCCGGCGCGCAGGAACGAGGAAGCAAAGCGCGCGTTCGTAGCGGCCACGGCGTAATCGCTACCAGCGACAATCGACACGCCGCCACCTGCGGCGGTGCCTTCTATGGCGGTCACGACCGGCTTCGGGCCGGCGACGACGAGCCGGATCAGGTCGTGCACCAGCGCCAGCCGTGCACGCGACTCGTCCGCCGTGCGAACCTGCATCTGGTTGACGTCGCCGCCGACGCAAAACTGCCCGCCGGCGCCGGTGATCACGATGGCACGGCACGCCTTCTCGTCCATCAGTTCGCGCAATCGGACGCAAAGCTCCTGCCGCATCTCGAGCGACAACGCGTTGCGACGCGCGACGTCGTTGAGCGTGACAACGAAAACTTCGCCTTCGGGGCGCACTCCAACTTGCACAGTCATGGTCCGGTTGCGGTACTCGTGGCTAAACCCGGATGTTCAGGTCCATGATGAGCTGTCCCCAGCGCCTGCGCTCGGCTGAGAAATAGGCGTGCAATTCATCGACACCCCGGACGGGGGCCTCGCGACCGAACGAAGTTAGTGAAGGCTTGTCCGGCGGTGCACCCGCGATCTCTTCAGCCACGGCCCGGTTCAAGGATTCTACGACGTCTCGCGGTGTCCCGGCAGGAGCGCATAGCAGAAGGAACGGGAGCTTGACCACGTTGGGCAGGCCGAGTTCCCCAAAGGTCGGCACTTGCTCCATGCCGCTCATGCGCACAGTGTGGCTGACGGCGAGCGCCTTCAAGTCGCCGCGCCGCACGTGTTCGACCGTCTCGAATGGTCTGGACAGCATCATCGTGCGCCGCCCTTCGCTTACATCGGTGGACATTTCCATCGAGCCGCGATACGGCACGATGGTGATGTCCAGTCCGGCCTCGCGCTTGAGCAATTCGGATGCCAGGTGAGTCGTCGCACCCAACTGGGTGACACCAATCGTTGCCATCCCCGGCCTTGCCCGGATTTGGCGAACGAGTTCTGTCCGCGTGGATACGCCAAGGGTCGGGCCGGCGACCAGGACCCCCGGACCGCGCTGCAACATCGCGACCGGGAACAGGTCGCGTTCAGGGTCGCAGGGGAACTTCTGGCCGGAATTGCGCCAGATGAAGAAGTTGTTGATGACTTCGGTCGGCCCGGCAGATAACGGCGTGTAGCCGTCAGGCGGCGATTTGCCCATCGGGTCCGCAGCGATGACAGCGCCCGCCCCGCCGCGGTTCTCGACCATGAACTGGGCGCCGTAGCGCTGGCTGAGTCGTGCCGCCACCGCGCGCGTCGGAACATCGACCGGGCTTCCCGCATGTAAACCGACGAGCACCCTGACGGCGCGAGATGGCCAGGCCTGCCCCATCGCGTGGTCCGGGGCGAGCAGCGTCGACACTGTCGCGGCGAGGAAATCGCGTCTGTTCACGTTGATAGCGGTCATCCGTCTCTTCGTCGATCTGCTGCGACACGCATCGACTGAACCTTGCGCTTGACGTGCGTCGCGATCGATGGCATTCTCCCGAACGTTCGTTAGGGTCATATTGGCCAACGGATCTTAGGCGCGCCGCCCCGAGCGGTCAACCACTGCGTCGCAACTCCTCCGCGTCGGATCGGACAACTTTGAACGGAGTCGTACCCTCAATGACCAGTCAGACCGCGCGGCCCGTGTTGCCTGAGCCCATGCGCCGCGCTTCGGGGGCGCCCACCGCACTCGGCGGAATCCGCGTCCTCGATTTCACACGACTGCTGGCAGGCCCTTTCGGCACCATGCTGCTCGCCGACCTCGGCGCCGATGTCGTGAAAATCGAGAATCCGCAGACGGGTGACGACAGTCGGGGGCTTAAGCCGCCCGCAATCGCCGGTGAGAGCAGCGTTTTCGTCTGGGCCAATCGCAATAAGCGCAGCGTCGCTCTCGACCTTCGCTTGCCCCAGGCGCAGCAGGTGGCGCGCGATCTCGCCGCTCAGGCGGATGTGGTCGTCGAGAACTATTCGGCCGGTGTCATGGAGCGCTTCGGCTTGTCGTACGAAAGACTTTCCAAGGACAATCCGCGCCTGATCTACTGCGCGGTCTCGGCCTTCGGACGCGATGGTGCTTACGCGTCGCGCCCCGGCTACGATCCGGTCGTGCAGGCGGAAAGCGGGTTCCTGTCACTGAACGGATACCCCGACCAGGATCCGGTGAGAGCAGGGTCTTCGGTGATCGACATCTCGTGCGGAATGATGACCTGCAATGCCATCCTCGGCGCGCTGATGGCACGGGAGCGGCACGGGATCGGGCAATACGTCGAAGTGACGCTGTTCGACGATGCAATCATCATGACCGGCCAGTACGGGATGAACTACCTGATGACCGGGCACGATCAGGGGCGTTTCGGCAACGGCTCGAAAACGGCGGAGCCGACCGGTCTGTACCAAGCCAAGGACGGGCCACTCTACGTCACCTGTGCGAACGACCGCAACTTCCAGCGCCTGGTCGGCGACGTCCTGAGGTGTCCAGGAATCGCCGAGGACAAGGACTTCGCCTCCAATGAAGCCCGCATGCGCAACGCGGATCGACTGCGCGCGGTTCTGCAGGAATGTTTCGCGACGGAGTCACGCCAGGTATGGCTCGAGCGCGGGCATGCCGCGGGCGTGCCGATCGGGCTGGTGCGAACGATTCGCGAAGCGTACACCTCGCCGGAGATAGAGGCGCGTCGCCTGCTGTCGCAACTTCCTCACCCTAGCGGGGAAACCGTCCCAAATGTGGCGCCGCCATTTCGCTTTGCGGGCACGCCGCTGGTCGATCCGGTGGCCGCGCCACTACTCGGCCAGCACACCGATGAGGTCCTGCTCGCCGTTCCCGGCTACGACGAGACCCGACTCGCACAGCTTGAGCATGAGGGCGTGTTCGGTTCGCGGCGCGGCCCCCGATGAGGGTGTGGTGAATTCGAACATGTCCGAGGAGCGCGATCCGGCCTGGCATACGCCGCCCGACGAAGGTGATGGCGGCTCGCGCACGCTTGAGGCATTGCTCTCGAGGCGGTTTAGCTGCCGCGCATTTCTGTCGGACCAGGTACCGCACGCGACGATCGTTCGCATCCTCGAACTGGCACAGCGCACCGCCACCTGGTGCAACACACAACCATGGAAAGTCTGGGTGACCGGGGGCGCGAGCACCGAGCGATTCCGCGATGCGTTGTACCGACATGCACAGGGCGGCGCGCCCAGCGCCCCGGACATCGCTTGGCCGCGCGAGTACCGCGGCATCTACCTCGAGCGGCGCCGCGACGCGGGGTTCAAGCTCCATGCTGCCGTCGGCATCACACGCAGCGATGCCGAGGGCAGGCAGCGGCAGTTGCTCGAGAACTATCGTCTGTTCGGAGCGCCGCACATGGCGCTGATTACGACGGACGAGGCGATCGGTACCTACGGCGTGCTCGATTGCGGAGCCTACGTCTCGAACTTCCTGCTGGCGGCTAGGGCATTTGGCGTGGACAGCATAGCTCAGGCCGCCATCGCGCACCACTCCCCATTCGTTCGCGCCCACTTCGGCCTGCCCGACGACCGGATCGTCGTCTGCGGCATATCGTTCGGGTATGCGGACCATTCGCATCCTGCGAACGGTTTCCGGACGTCGCGCGCCGATCTGGACGGCGTCGTCACATGGGTGGATGACTAGCGCCTGCTCATGATCGCTTTGGCGAATCAATAGGAGAGACAGCCTACATGCAACGATCAGTCGCGATCATCGGGGTGGCAGCCAAGCCCTGCGGAAAAATGATGGAGAAGCCGGACGCACCGGTCCAGGTGCTCGAGCACGAGGTCTTGGCGGAGTGCGTCATCGATGCGGTGAACGATGCCGGTATCGACAAGTCGGCCATCGGGTCGATGGTCTTCAGCCATCCGCGCGTCTACACGCGGCAGATGTACTTCGCCACCTTCATGGCTCACTACCTGAGACTGCCGGCCGACGGCATCGTGATGGAAGTGCTCGGGAACGGCATGACCGGCGGCCTGGCGTTCGACCAGGCCGTCGATCAGGTCGCCAGCGGGCGAGCGGACGTGGCGCTCGCGCTCGGCACCAGCTTCGAGATGGGCGCCGACACGGCCGCGCACCTTAACAATACGATGCGTGCCACGGGCGACGTGGACTTCCAGACTTCGTGTGGCTTTACGCCGATCGCATGGTACGCGATGGACGCGGTGCGCTACATGCATGAGTTCGGCGCGACGCGCGCCGAGATCGCCTCGGTCGCGGTAAAGAACCGGCGCCATGCAGCGCTCAACCCGCTCGCGCAGTTCCGCAAGCCGATCACGCTCGAGGAGGTACTCGCGCAGCGGATGATCGTCGAGCCGCTCGGCCTGTACGAGGTTCCGCCGCGCAGCGACGGGGCGGCGTGCATCGTCGTCGCGAGCGAGGACGTCGCACGCGAGATCGGCCGCCCCTACGTGCGCATCCGGGGAAGGGGTTTCCATCACGAGGGCGCGCACCAGATAAGCGAGGTGCCGAACGACATGACCGCCTTCGAGCCGGCGACAAGGGCAGCGCGCGTCGCCTATGCGCAGGCCGGCGTGACCGCGGCCGACATGGACTTCGCCGAAGTCTACGCGCCGTGCACCATCGTTGAGGTCTGCGTGTCCGAGGCATGCGGGCTGGTCGAGCGCGGACGTGGCGCGGCCGCGGCGGCGAGTGGCGAAACCTCGCTCGGCGGCCGCATTCCGATCTGCACCTCGGGCGGCCTGCAGTCGCGCGGCCATCCGCCGTACGTGACGCCGCTGTACAACATCCTGGAGGTGGTCGAGCAGCTTCGCCACCGCGCCGGTGAGCGCCAGGTCAAGGATGCCCGTCTGGGCATGGCGATCTGCGAGCTCGGCAACTACAACGCCGCACTGATGCACGTCATGGAGGCCGTGGCATGACACTTCCGATCCTCGAACGCCCGGGTCAGCGGGCCTATCCGCCGCGACGATCGGCGCTCACGGGTCACTTCTGGGACCAGCTGGCCGCCGGCCGCTTCGTCACCACCGAATGTGCCGCCTGCAGCCGCATGACCTTTCCGCCAAAGTCGTTCTGCCCGCACTGCTGGTCGCGCGAGGTGCGTTGGCGCGACGTCCCGACCGGCGGCACAATCTACACGCAGACCGTGGTGCACATCGCGCCGGCGATTTTCGCGCACGAAGCGCCGTATCGGCTGTGCATCTTCGACCTGGACGCAGGCATCCGCATCGCCACGCGGCTGGTCGACGCCGACAGCGACGTAATGCCCGGGACGCGCGGGGAACTGGTGGCGCTGCGATATGCCGACGGCCCGATGTTCGGGGTCCGGCCCGTGCGCGGCTGAGGGGCGGGCCGACATGGGGCCACTCGCTGGCATCAAGGTCGTCGAACTCGCCGCGATCGGGCCGGCCCCGTTCTGCTGCATGCTGCTCGCCGACATGGGCGCGGACGTCATCCGCATAGATCGGACCGAGCCTTCCGATCTCGGCTCTCCGGCGGATCCGAAGTCCAACCTGCTCAAGCGCAGCAAGCGCTCAGCTAGGGTCGACCTGAAGACCGCCGATGGGGTCGCCGTCGTGAGGCGGCTCGTCGCACGGGCGGACGTGCTGGTCGAAGGCTTTCGGCCCGGCGTGACCGAGCGACTGGGCGTCGGGCCCGAAGATTGCATGAAGCTGAACCCGCGCCTCGTCTACGGTCGGATGACCGGCTGGGGACAGGAGGGTCCTCTCGCGCAGGCGGCCGGGCACGACATCAACTACATCGCGGTGGCTGGTGCGCTGGATGCCATTGGCCCGAAAGGTGGTGCGCCGGCCCCGCCGCTGAACCTAGTGGGCGACTACGGTGGCGGCGCGCTGTTCCTCGCGCTAGGCATCGTCAGCGCCCTGCTCGAGTGCCGGACGTCGGGCAAGGGTCAGGTCGTCGATGCCGCGATGGTCGACGGTGCCTCGACGCTGATGACGTCGGTCTACGCGACGATGGCGCGCGGCGGGTGGCACTTCGAACGCGGCGAAAACATGCTCGACGGCGGTGCACCGTTCTACTCGGTCTACGAAACCAGCGACGGTCAGTACGTCGCAGTCGGGTCGATCGAGTCGCGCTTCTACCGGCAGCTGCTCGAACGAACCGGGGTGGACGCAGCGTCGCTGCCTCCGCAACACGATCGCGCTAGCTGGCTGGAAGTGCGTCAGCGGCTCGAGGAAGCATTCCGGTCCAGAACGCGTGACGAATGGTGTAAGATTTTCGAAGGTAGCGATGCATGCTTTGCGCCGGTGCTCAACTTGGCCGAAGCGCGTCATCATCCGCACCTGAAGGAACGCGGTACGCTGGTTGAATTGGACGGAGTTGTGCAGCCCGCCCCGGCGCCGCGTTTCAGTCGCACCCCTTCGGGTATCAAGGGGCCGCCGGCCGTGCCGGGACAACATACGAACGAAGTGCTGCAGAGTTGGGGATTTTCCGCGTCCGAGATCGAAGCATTGCGTCGCGCCAAGGCGATCGACTGATGGCTGCGCGCCCGGCGTTGCGCGCGATGACTTGGTGCGTGCCGACATGAACAGGGCGCGCGGGCCCCGGCAGCCGGAAGCGGTGACGAACAGCAATTCCGCCTCGCGGCAGTTGATCCTCGACGTTGCCGCGGGGCTTTTCTCCAGCCACGGCTACGCCGAGACGGGGCTGCGCGAGATCGCGGACAAGGTCGGAATCCGCCCGGCGAGCGTCTACCATCACTTCGAGTCCAAGGACCGTATCCTCGAGGAAATCCTCCTGACGGGCGTGACGCAAACCGCCAGCGCGGCGCGCGCCGCAGTGGAGGCGCTGCCAGCCGACGCGAACCCGCGAGACAGGGTCGAGGCCGCCATGGGCGGCCATCTGCGGGCGGTCCATCAGCACATTATCTATACGTCAGTCAACATCAAGTTCCGCGGCCAGATGCCGGCGTCGATCGGCGAACGAATTCAGCCGCTGCGCGACGAGTACACGGAATACTGGCGGCGCCTGCTCGAGAGCGCGAAGCGCGCGGGTTACCTGCGAAGCGACCTGCGAATTCCGCTGCTGCGCTCGTTGATGCTGAGTGCAATGAACGGGACTGTCATCTGGTTCCGAACGGATCAGGGGCCGATCCAGACGCTGATCGACACGACCGTCGCTGCGTTCAGCGGTATCTGGCTAAAGGAACGTTCGCTGGCGTCGAAGGCGCACATCCCCGCGCGCCGCAAGTCCCCGCGCGCCGCACGCCTCAGCGTCTGAGCACAGTCCCCCTTCGCCGGCCCGACACCCCTTAAGGATTAGCCGGTAGCGCCATTCTCGCGTGACCGCGATTCGGCGATCAACGCGGCCATCCTGCGCTGCCTGATCCGCTTTGCGGCCCAGGTGACAACGCCGTCGCGTAGCACCAGTAGTACGACGATGATCAACACCCCGTAGAACAGCTGCCCCAGACCGGCCAGTTGGACGAACTCGCGGCTCAGGATGCGCTCCATTGGCACCAGCGCGAGCGGGCCGAACAATGGCCCCCACACGGTGCCGATGCCGCCGACGGCCGTCATCAGCACAATCTGGACGGCCAATTCCACGTGCGCGATGCTCGGGTCCACTACGCTCAGGTATTGCGCGTAGAACGTCCCCCCGAGCGCTCCGAGGCCGGCGGAGATCGTGCTGCCGGCCATCGTGGCGCGCAGCACGTCGACTCCGAGCATACGCGCCGCGTCCTGGTTGTCCCGGATCGCAACCAGTCGAGCACCGATCCTTGAGGCCCGCAACGCGATGGTCAGCAGGAGCATAAGGCACACCGCCGCGAGGATGATGTAGAAGTAGGCGGCTCGGTCGAGGAAACGGAACGTGAGCGGCGAATTGGCTTTGGGGATAAACAGGCCCTCATGACCGCCGAGGAAGCTCGACGTGTGCAGCGTGATGACACCAATGATTGTCAGCGCCAGCGTGATCAACGCATAGGTCAGCATCGGCAACTGCTGTCGGAAGTTGATCCAGCACAGGATCGCCGCGAGCACCATCGCGAGCAGTGCGCCGGCGAACATGCCAATCCACGGGCTGACCTGCAGGTGCTGCAGTAGGATGGTCGACGTGTAGCCCCCGCACGCGACGTAGACAGGGTGCGCGAAACTGAACTGGCCGGCCAGCCCCCCGACGATGTTCCAGGTCTGGCACAGGTAGGCGAACCACAAGGCGACAATCGCGATGTCGATCGCGCTGCGACTCAACGAGCCGCTGACGGCCAGGCCGGCGAGGAATACAGCCAGGACGGCCAGGTACTGGAAGACGTTCTTTTGCATGCCTATCGCTCCAGCACGCCCTTCGGCCGCACGAGGAGGAAGATCGTGAAGATCAGGTACGGCACCGCCGCCGCGAACTCGGCCGGCCTCATGTACAGCGACGAAAGCGCCTCGGACAAACCGATGATCAAGCCGGCGACGAGGGTACCGATGTAGTTGTTGGCCCCACCGAGGATGAAGACAATGAACGAGATCAACGTCAGGTGCAGGCCTGCGGTGGGCTGCAGGACCAGGATCGGCGCGACTAGAGGGCCGGCGACGCCGAGGACCCCGACCGCGGTGGCGAAGACCAACGCCTGCACCAAGGCTACGTTGATTCCCGAAAGCGCGGCCGCCTCGCTGTCCTCTGCAACCGCCAGAACCCGGCGTCCGAAATCGGTGTAACGGATCACGACGAAGGCTAGAACCCCCAGCACGATCGACACCGTGAACGCGAGTACGGGCGCCGCGGACAGCGAGACAGGGCCGAGGTTCAGGATCTCTCCGCTCAGCACCGAGTGGACGGTCTGGAAGTTGGCCGAGAAGGCGAGCAGGAGCGTGCTCTGGATGACAAACGACAGCGCCAGCGTCACCTGGATGACTACCAGGTGCGGGGCATGCAACATCGACGCGAACACCACCCGGAACAGCAAGAACCCGGCGAAGAACATGATCGGAGCGATCAGCGCGATCGACACGTACGGATCCAAGCCAAGTGCATGCGATCCCACCAGCGCCAGGTACATCGCCACAGCCATCAGATCGCCGTGCGCGAAATTGAGCTGATGGGTCACCGAATAGACAATCGCCAGCGCCAGCGCGATCAGCGCGTAGACCCCGCCGAGCACCGCCCCTTGCGTCAGGACCTGCAGGAAGGTATCCATCGCGTTCAGACTCCGAGATAGGCTTTGCGGATGCGCTCGTCCCGGCGCAGGGCGTCCGCCTCCCCGTCCAGGGCGATGGCGCCGTTTTCTAAGATGTAGCCCCGGTTCGAGACCGACAGGGCCTGCGCGACATTCTGCTCGACGAGCAGCACCGTCAATCCGCTACGGTTGAGCGTCGTGAGTTGATCCAGCACCTCCTGGGTGATACTGGGCGAAAGGCCGATCGACGGCTCGTCGAGGACCAGCAGGCGGGGAGCCCCCATCAGTGCGCGCCCGATTGCCACCATCTGCTGCTGGCCGCCTGACAGCGTGCCCGTCAGTTGGCTGCGGCGTTCCGCGAGAATCGGGAACATCGTCAGCACCCGCTCCAGTAACGCATTGCGCTGAGGGCGTGCGCGCCGGGGCGAGTTGCCAAGCAGCAGGTTGTCGATGACCGATAGACGTGTGAACAGGCGCCGCCCCTGCGGCACCTGGATCAGCCCTCTTTCGGCGATCAGATCCGGCCTCAGGTTTGTGATGTCCTCACCACAGAAGGTAACGACCCCGGCGTCTGCCTTGAGAAGGCCGCTAACGACCTTCAGCAGCGTCGACTTGCCGGCACCGTTGGCGCCGAGCAGCGAGACTACCTGCCGCTCGTGAACGTCGAGCGAAACGTCGCGGATGATCGACACACCCGCGTAGCCGGCCTGGATTCCCCGGATTTCAAGCATTCTCGACGCCCTCTTGCCCTAGATAGGCCGCGATGACTTCCGGGTTGCACGTCACCTCCTCGGGCGAGCCTGATGCAGCGAGACGTCCGTAGATCAGGACGTGGATGTGCTCGCACAGCGCCATCACCGCGCGCATCCGGTGCTCGATGACGACGAACGTCTTCTCGCTGCTGAAGTCCCGAATAGTGTGAACGGTCCGGTCGATCTCGGTCGAGCTGGGACCAGGGAACACTTCGTCGAGGAGGATCAGCCTAGCGCCGGTGGCGAACGCCTTAGCGATTTCGACTGCCCGGGTGTCGGCGGTGGTCAGTTCGCTGGGCAGGAACTCGAGCTTGCCGGCCAGCCCGATTTCACCAGCGGTCCTGATCGCCTCATCCAGTCCATCCTCGTTTCCGGCCGCGCTGGCGGCGACTTCGAGCGTTTGCCGAACCGTCAGTGAGCCGAACAACTGGGGGGTCTGGAAGGTCCGCGCGATGCCCATGCGCGTCATCTCGTGGGGTTGCCTCCCGGTGATGTCGCGCCCCTCGAAGATCACGCGGCCGGCCGTCGGCCGGATGAATCCGCTGACCACTGCGAACGCGGTGGTCTTTCCGGAACCGTTCGGCCCGATCAGGCCGGTAATCCGGTTCGAGTCGACATCCAGCGAGACGTCGTCCAGCGCAGCGATACCTCCGAACCGCTGCGTGACATTCTCGAGGCGCAGAATGGTCGTCATGTTGGTGGCGCTCGCTGCCGCTCCAGGGTGTCGTTTCGGGCACCGTCGCTGACAGGCCGGCACGCTCTTTTCAGATTCGTGGCCCCCCCGTTGCGACATCGTCCGGATACACGATCACCGCCTTGCCGTCCTGCCATTGCTCGATCGATGGCACCTGGTTCAGCGGCTTGCCGGCTTGGTCCCAAGCGATCGCCGGATCGTAGAACGGGGACACCATCGTGTCCGAGCCCCGGGCCAGCTTCAGCGCGGCGATCGCATTATTGAGATTCACACCGTCCCGGCTGGCCGCCTGTTCAAGGCCGAGCCTGAAGACGTTGACCGCCTGCGCGGCCAGTCCGTACCACTGGAGCTCGATGCCAGGCGTGTTTCCGGGACGGACCGACTCGGACTCCGACGCTTTCAACAGCTTCTGCAGCGGGGCGTATTTCGTATCCAGGCGCATCCCGGTCGCTGTCCCGAACACCGGCGCTTTGAGCGCGCGCGCGGCGACTTCGGGGCCGAGGGCGCCCGGCAGCCTCACGTCGGTGAATCCTGAGCCCATGCCGACGATCGGCGCACGGAAGTTCAGCGAATCGGCGGCCCGAAGCAGCAGGACCGACTCCTGGAAGTAGAAGCCTGCAAGGATGGTGTCGGCGCCGCTGTCGCGGATCCGCAGGATCGTCGGGCCGTAGTCGCTCGCGCCCGGCGTGACCGGCAGGTCGAGCACGGGCACCATCCCGGCCGCCTCCAGCAGCGGTCGGGCGGCGGCCGAGGCACCCTTGCCGTATTCACCGCTGTCGTAAACAAGTGCAACCTTCCTGGCAAGTCCATACTTGGCGCGAAGCACCTTGAGCATGTTGACCCCGCCGCTCGCGTACGAACTGCTCACGAGGTTCAGCGTACGCGAGTAGCGCGAATTCAGCGTGAACGCTTTTTCACTCGACCAGAACGGCGACACGAACGGGATCCTGTACTGGTCGGATAGCGGGTTGGCCGCGAGTGCATCGAGGCTCGAGAACGGGCCGACGATTCCGACCACCTTCTCCTCGTTGATCAGGCGCTCGGTTTCCGCGACGGTGACCTTGGCGTCGCCCTTGGTGTCAACGATGACGAGTTCGATGGGGGCGCCACCGAGGCTGGCGATGCCTCCCCCGCCATTGATCAGCTTGGCGGCCAGCATCGCGCCGGGGATCGCCGACGCACCGTAGGACGCGAAGCGCCCGGTGACCGGCGTCACCATGCCCAGCTTGATCGGTGATGCGCCCCGCGATTGCGAGAACGTGCGTGGTGACAGGGATGCCGCGGCCGCGGCAACGGACAGTCGGACGAACTCCCGACGCTTGAAAGCCATCTTGTCGCTCATGAACGGTCTCCTCCGGTTGACGACGGCTGCGCTGCCGCCGATTCTTGGTTTGCGCGCGCACCGGCCAGGTCGGCGGCCAGTGCTGCATAGTGATGCGAGGCACTTCCGAACAGGCTCCTGTCGACTTGCGCGCGCTTCAGATAGAGATGCGGAACCGACTCGGCGGCGATGCCCATCGCACCGAACACCTGGATCGCATCCGACGCGATCCGTACGCACACGTCGGAGGCGCAAGCCTTGGCCGCTGCAACCAGCGCGGCCGCTTCGGGGGTGGTGTGGTCCAGATGCCAAAGGGCGGCGTACACCAGCGAGCGCAGCCCCTCGAGGTGCACCTTGTCGTCGGCCAGCAGATGCTTGATCGCCTGGAAGCGACCGATCGGCTGTCCGAATTGCTGCCGCTCGCGGGCGTAGTCGCAGGCCAAGTCAAGCACACGCGAAGCCCCGCCCAGCATCTCGGCCGCGAGCGCAGCTGCGGCCACGCGCGGCGCAGCCGCCAGCGCGGGGCCGGCCGAGGGAAGTTCCTGCGCTGCCGCAACTTCGACCCGGTCGAGGCGCACGCAGGCCAGGCGGCGCGACCTGTCGGGCGTCGCGATGTCCGACGCGTCGACGCCAGCCACATTGCACGGCAGCAGCAACACCGTCGGCTCCGCGCGCCCGGCATCGTGGGCCGCGAGCAGGAAAAGGTCCGCCTGCGCGCCGTAGAGGACGGGCGCGAAAGCACCGCTGATCGTCGCGCGTCCGGCACGACGCTCGATCGTGGCCCCGGCCGGCCCGACCGGCAAGAGCGGGCAGACGATGCGCCGGCCCAGCGCGATCTCCGCCGGCAGGCGGGCCAACCCGACCGATTCCGGCAAGCCGCGCAGCACGCTGGCTGCGACGACCGACGAGGGAAGATACGGTCCGGAGGCCAGTGCCGATCCCAGCACCTCGAGGACGCAACCCACTTCGACCAAACCCAAGCCGGATCCGTCCTGCTCCGTGTCGACGAGCACGCCCAACATTCCGGTCTCGGCCAGGCGTTGCCACAGCACCGGGTCGAAGTCGTCGTTGGCCCCGTGGCGGGCGTGGTCGACGGTCGTGCATTCGCCGACCACATCGGCAATCGCTTCGCGGATGAGTCGCTGGTCCTGCGTGAATGCGAAGTGCATTCGGCGAACCTCAGCGGGGCAAGCCGAGCACCCGCTCGGCGATGATGTTGCGCTGAATCTGCGCGGTTCCGCCGCCGACCGTGAAGCCAAAGGCGCCGTACGCGTCCTCGGCAACGCACGGCAGCAATGCCCTGGCCGCCTCGTTCGTCAGGTCTGCCTCCATCAGCAGTTCGAGTGCGGCGCCGCACAGCGCCTTGTTGAGTTCGGTTGCGTGCAGCTTCTGCATCGATGCCTCGGCCCCGGGCGGCTCGCCCTCGGGAACCATCGCCGCGAAGCGATGGTTGTTCAGCACCGCGATGCGTACTTGGATGTCCCACTCCGCAAGCCGGCGGACCATGACCGGGTCGTCCAGGAAGCACATGGCGTCTGGACGCCGCAGCGTCGCCGCCAGGCGATGCAGGCGGCGGAAGCTTCGGAGGCAATCAAAGCCAATCGCCGCCAGCCCGCGGCGCTCGAAGTCCAGCATCGTGACGGCGACGCGCCAACCTTCGTCGAGTTCGCCAACCAGCGCCGATTCCGGTACCTCGACGTGGTCGAGGAACAGCACGTTGAAGTCACTTCGCCCGCTGATTTGCGGGATCGGCTGGATCGTGATGCCCGGCGTGTCCATCGGGACGACAAACGCCGACAGTCCGCGGTGCCGTGACCCAGCCTCGCCGGTGCGTACCAGGAACAGGCAGTAGTCGGCCATATGTCCGAATGTGTTCCAGATCTTCTGTCCATTGAGCACAAAGCGCTCGCCAGCCCTCCGCGCACGGGTCCGCAGGCTGGCGAGATCGCTGCCGGCGTCGGGTTCCGAGAAGCCCTGGCACCACAGGCAGGTCCCGTTGGCCGTGTCCGGCAGCAGGCGCTCCTTCTGCGCTTGCGTTCCCAGTTTCATCAGCATCGGGCCGATGATCCGGGTGCCGACGCGGAAGATGTCATTCGGCGCATCGGCGAGCGCCAGCTCCTCGAACAGGATCAGGTCTTCGCCCAGGGCGCCGTCCTGTCCGCCATAGGCTTTCGGCCACGAGCGTACCGCGTAGCCGGCATCGTGAAGTTGCCGGTGCCATTCGCGCGACGGGCCGGGATCGCCGGCCACGATCGCGGATTCGATGCGGGCGCGCCTGGCATCGTCGAGCTGCGCGCGCAGCCATGCGCGCAGCTCCGCCCTAAACGAGGCCTCCTTGGGGCTGTCCGTGAGGATCATGCCGTCAGTTCCAGACCTTCGGGCTTCCAGTTGCAGCGCCCAAGGTCGTGCCTTCCTGCCGTTCGCCCAGCGTCACTTCGGCCGGCACAGGTACATCGAACTCGTCGTCATCGTCTGGACGACCTCGCCGAGCTGGTTTCTGATCTCACGCTCAAAGGTTACGATGCCCTTTCCGCCCTTGCTGGTCAGCCGCTTCTCGACTGGCGTCACGCCCATCTGGATCGTGTCGCCGTGCTTTACGGGTTTGTGCATCCGCCACTTGTCCATGCCCAGGAACGCAACGATCGTTCCGTCGTTGATACCACTCTGGCACTGCAGGCCGGTCCCGATCGCGAAGACCAGGGGGCCGTGTGCGATGGGCTCGCCGTAGGGCTGCTTCTTGCAGAACTCGAAGTCGACGTGGGGCGCGTTGTAGTCGCCCGAGATGCCCGAATAGTTCACGATGTCGGTGTGCGTGATCGTGCGCCGCGGCGATGCGTAGCGCTTGCCGATCTCGAAGTCCTCGTAGTACAGCCCGCGCGGTTTCAGTTCGTCTTGGTCCGTCATTTGCTTCGCTCCTGTCGACGTGTGTGGGAAATGGATTGCGCCGTGCAAGACGTATTACAGGCCCATCATCCTGGCAATGACGTTGCGCATGATCTCGCTCGACCCGCCTCCAATCGGACCGACACGCGCATCGCGGAACAGGCGGCTCATCGGCCCCTGCATGTAGCCTGCGCCGCCCATGATCTGCATACCGTAGTCGGCGCATTTCATGTTGTTCTCGGTCGCGATGACCTTGGCCATCGAGGCTTCGAGGATCGCGTTGGCGCCGGCGTCGAGCATGTCGGCAGCGCTGTACGTGTGCAGCCGAGCGGTCTCAGTCATCATCTGCATCTCGGCGAACTTGTGCGAGATTGCCTGGTATTCGGTGATCGTCTTGCCGAATGCGCGGCGGTCCAGCGCCCACGACCTGGCGATGTCAACGATCTTGAGGCACTGGCCGCAACTGGCAGCGCCGAGCAGTACGCGTTCGAGGTTTAACCCTTGCATCAGCTTCTTCCAGCCCTGGTTCTCGCCGCCGAGCAGATACCTGCCAGGCACGCGAACGTCGTCGAAGAAGACTTCGTTCGGCAGGCTGGTACGGCGCCCCATCGGATTCATCGGCCGGATCACGACGCCTGGCGCCTTTGTATCGACGATGAACAGGCTGATGCCGAGATGGCCGGCGTCGGGCGCGGTCTTGGCTGTGATGATCAGGTAGTCGGCAACGTGCGCGTTGGTGATGTAGACCTTCTGCCCGTTGATGACGTAGTCGTCTCCGTTGCGCACCGCTCGCGTCAGGATGCCCGCGGCGTCTGAGCCGCAGTGCGGTTCCGTGTATGCGACCGCCATCTTGCGATCGCCGGCGATGATCGACGGCAGGAACTCTTGCTTGATCTCCTCGCTGGCGTGATAGTGGAGATACATGGCCGCGTAGATGATCGTGGTCATGAACGCCGAGGTCACGCCGGCATGGTGGTAGGCAGTCGCTTCGACGAAAACTGCGAGATCCCGGTGGCCCGCGCTCGCGCCGCCGAATCGCTCCTCGAACGGCAAGCCGAGCCATCCGCCCCGTGCGAGAGCCTGGTACGCCTTCTCCGGGTATTCGCTGCTTGCTTCCAGCGCCTCGATTTCCGCATCAGGGAGAACGTCGGCGAGCATGTTCAGGACGCTGTCGCACATGATTACTTGCTGTTCGGTGAAGCCGAAGGTCTTGTAGCTCATCGTCCTGAGAATCCGATGTCGCCGTGCTGGCCGTAGACCAACAGGCTGTGATTGCCAACCTAACGAACGTTCGGCAGCGTGCCATAAGCGCCTGTGATCGTCAAGGCATGCGCGGAAATCATGGACCGCCCCAGATCTCCGTGCGCCCATCGAACAAGGCGCGCGCCTTCCGGGTGGTGCTCGTCAGCGCTCGCAAACGCGGTGCCATTGACCTGTCGGCACAGCTGCCGCTCCCCGTCTAGCGGTCGACACTAGATCGACAACCCGGCACGGGTTCCCTCGCTGATCGCACGCATGGCGTCCAGTTCCGCTGCTTTCCGGGCACCGCCGACCAGCGTGAAGGGAATGTTCGTACGTGCTAGATCTTCGGCCAGTTCGGAGCGGCAGCGCTGGCCGGCGCAGATCACGACGGTATCAGCCTCAATCAGTTCCGGGACACCGTCGCGGACGATGTGTAGGCCGGCGTCGTCGATCTTCACGTATTCGACGCCTGCGAGCATCTGAACTCCGCGTCCGTGCAGCAGCATGCGCCGCGCCCAACTCGTCGACTTGCCCAGTCCCTGCCCCAGTTTTCCGGTCTTGCGCTGCAGCAGCCATATCTGGCGACCGGTTGCTGCACGTCGCGGTTCGACGAGCCCGCCGCGCGTGCGATGTTCGACGTCGATTCCCCATTCATTGCGGAACCGCTGCAGCCCGTTGGAGTCATCATCGGCATGGCTCAGGAATTCGGCCACGTCGAAGCCAATTCCGCCGGCCCCGATGATCGCCACCCGTCGGCCCGCAGGCCTGCGACCACAAAGGACATCGGCGTAGCCGGCCACCATCGGGTGATTGATCCCGGGGATGTCGGGACGACGCGCGTCGACCCCTGTAGCCACGACCACGTGGTCGAAGCGAGTCAATTGGGAAGTTGTCGGCCGGGTGTCCAATCGGACATGAACGTCGCCCAACTCGAGTTTCCTGGTGAAGTATCGTATGGTCTCGCCGAATTCTTCCTTTCCTGGCACCCGCCTGGCGAGGTTGAACTGGCCGCCGATTTCCTCCGTCGCCTCGAAGAGCTCTACCGCATGACCTCGATCCGCTGCAACCGTCGCAGCCGCGAGCCCAGCTAGACCCGCACCCACTACCGCGACCCTCCTGCGCGTCCGGGCAGGCGCAATCAAGGCCTCGGTTTCGCGGCACGCCCATGGATTGACAAGGCAAGAGCAAAGGCGCCGGGCGAAAATCTCGTCGAGACAACCCTGGTTGCACGCAATGCAGGTATTGATCTCGTCAGCGCGCCCCGTAGCCGCCTTGCGGACGAACTCCGGGTCCGCCAGCAGGGGGCGCGCCATCGAAATCATGTCGGCGTCGCGGCGCTCGAGGAGGCGCTCGGCGATCTGAGGTGTGTTGATCCGATTGCTGGCCACCAGCGGAACGCTCACTTCGCCCACAAGTCGCCGGGTGAGCCAACTGAACGCGGCGGGCGGTACCAGGGCGGAGACCGTGGGGACGCGCGACTCGTGCCAACCAATGCCGGAGTTGATGATGGTCACGCCCGCGGTCTCGAGTTCCTTGGCCAGCGTGACAACCTCTTCCCGGGTGCTGCCTCCCTCCACGAGATCGATCACCGACAGGCGAAAGATGATGATGAAATCCGCGCCCACCCTCGCCCGCGTACGGCGCACGATTTCGAGGGCGAACCTCGTCCTGTTTTCGTAAGACCCGCCCCAGCGGTCTTCCCGGACGTTAGTTCTCGAGACCAAGAACTGGTTGATCAGGTTGCCTTCCGATCCCATGATCTCGACACCATCGTATCCGCCGTGGCGCGCCATGGCCGCGCAACGCGCGAAGTCATCGATCGTCGCCTCGATCTCTTCGTCGAGAAGGGCGCGCGGCACGCTCCCCCCAACGGCCGGCCGGACAGCAGAGGGCGCCACAGGCAGCCGGCGGCGAGCATGGCTGCCCCGGTGTAGGATCTGCAGGCAGATCTTCGCGCCCTCGTCATGAACGGCCGCGGTAATCTGCCGGTGTTGCGCTGCCTTGGCTTCACTATCGAAGATCGCGGCCTCGGCTCCGCTCCCGGCCTCGTGGTTCGGTTCAAACCCGCCGGTCACGATCAGGCCTACCCCGCCTCTGGCTCGCTCGCGATAGAAGGCGGCTAGGCGGGAGAGCCCGTCCGGCACGTCCTCGAGCCCGGTATGCATGGAGCCCATCAGTACCCGGTTTCTCAGGACCGTGAAACCCAGGTCCAGAGGAGATAGGAGTCTTGGAAACGCGCTCATGAACGGCACCCTTCGGCGGCAACCAACCACATGGAGCGTGGTTGTGCTCCCCGGTGACACACACTGACTCAACGACCGACGAAATTCGGCCGGCGCTTTTCCAGGAACGCGGCCAGGCCCTCCCGATGGTCCTGTGACGCGACCGCGAGCGCCACGTTGCGCGCTTCGGCGTGGGATTGCTCCTGCCACGTGTGCTCGAACGACGTCCGGATCACGGTCTTGCTGCGAGCCAGCGCGTTCGTCGGGCCGGTCGCCAGCTTGGTCACGATCTTCGAGGCGGCCGCCTCGAAGTCCGGAGGTTCGATCACCCAGTTGACCATCCCCAGCGCGAGCGCCTGCGCCGCGGTGATCCGTTCTCCCAGCAGGGCCAGTTCCAGAGTCTTCTTCTCGCCGATCGCCCTCGGCAACAGGTAGCTCGTCCCGCCGTCGCACGAAAGCCCGATATGCCGGTGAGCCAGCAGGAAATAGGCATCCGACCGTGCAACGATCAGGTCGGCGGCCAGCGCGAGCCCGAGCCCGAATCCGGCAACGGCGCCCTGCACCATGGCAAGGACCGGCTTCGGCATCCGCATGAGTTGGTGCAGCACCTGGTGGCCCCGGATGACGCGGATCTCGAAACCGGCGAGGTGCGCCTCGGCATCCTCGTCGAGCGACTGCCTAAAGGCCTTGATGTCGCCTCCGGCCATAAAGTTGTCGCCCGCGCCCCTCAGCACCACGCATCGCACCGATTCGTCGCACTCACACCGTCTCGTCGCGTCCAGCAACCCATCACGCATGTCTGGCGACAGGGCATTGGACGCCTCGGGTCGATTCAATGTAATACGAGCAACGCCGTTGGCAATCTCCAGTAGAACGTGACCTGCGATTGACGACACTCGACACCTCCTCGGGCGGGAACCTGGACGTTTCGGATGCCGGAGATCTGGTCGCTCCGGCGTACCAAACGTGCTTTGTTGGGCGGACAAGTGCCGCTGCATGGCAGAACACACTGCGTGCGAGGTTCTTGAGTCAACTCGCGCGCAGTGTCATACTGATAAAGTAACCGAACGAACGTTCGGCAGTGTAAGACTAGCCCATCCTGGCGTCAATGAGTTGACCGTCCACCCGGCGCCATGCCGGCCGACGCAGAAGCACGGACCATGACCGCATTGCATCTCCGCACGGAGAGAGCCTCTGACATTGCGCGATCGGGCCGTGTGGGCGGGCGCGGTCGCGGCGCGCGGCCACTCAGGGGAGGTCATTGCGGTCGACTACAGACCAGCGGCGCGCCCTACCAGCCACTCGCCCAGTGACGACGGAGATTGCTCGTTGGCCGCTATGAGATTGTTTCCCGCCTTGGCCGAGCGCAATATCCGCGTGTACGCGGTGGGGCAGATCGCCTCGGTGATCGGGGCTTGGGTCGTCGACATCGTGCTCAACCTGCTGACTTGGGAACTCAGCAAATCGCCCGCACTGCTCGGTCTCGTCAACTTCCTGCTCTTCGCGCCGTTGATCGTCTTCCCACCGCTACTCTCGCGGCGCGTCCATCCGCGCAACGTGCACCGGGTCATGTGCATCGTGCTGACCGCGGGCGCAACCACGGCGGTGGCGCTCACAGGTCTCGCTTTCGCCAACCTGCTGACCCTTCCGCTGGTGCTCGGATTCGCGGCGACGCGTGGGTTGTTCAACGGCATCGAAATGCCAGCGCGCCACATGTTCATCAGTACCTTGGTCTCCAATCCGACATGCATCGGCGGCGCCATCGCGGTCAATAGCCTTGTCTATCAGGTGGCGCGCATGCTGGGGCCAGCCGCGGGCGCCACCCTGTTCGGTACGGGCGGGCCCGTATGGGGATTCGCTGCCGGTGCGGCCGGCTTCCTGGTGATGCTCGCATTTGTCGCGCGCCTGCGCGTCGACTCGCAGCGACTGCAGGAGTCGGTCGACATGGAACCGTTGGGCATGCGTAGGGCTGTGGCGTACGTGCGCCAACATCGCTTCGGCTCGGTCTTCCTGCCGGTATCAATCGCCGTGGGCGCATTTGCCGGCACCTATCAGACGCTGGTGCCGGTGCTAGCTGATCGAGTCTACGGCAACGCGCAACTCTGGACGGGAGCGTTCCTCACCGCAGCGGGAGCAGGTGCGCTCTCGGGTGCGGTACTGCTGTCGTCGCACTACATGCTGCCGCTGATCCGCCGGATAAGTGTGCCGACGCCGTGGATCGTCGCCGCATCGCTTTTCTGCGCCGGGCAGACCCGGCACGCATTGCTGGCTGTCATGTTCTTTTTCATGATCGGGCTGTTCATAACGGTTGCGTCCACCGGCACCAATGCGGTGCTGCAGAACTCGGTGCCCAACGACCTCAGGGGTGCGGTCACCGGCCTGTACCTGTCGACCTACGTCGGCACGCTCCCGCTGTCGCAGCTTCTCGGCGGCGCACTCGCGCAGCATATGGCGGTCGAGACCGCATTCTCGGCAATGGCTGCGGGCCTGCTTATGGGCAGCCTGGTGATTTACGTCCCGCGCTGGATCAAGCTGGGGCGCATAGAGATCGACGCGGACAGGATCTGAGGCTACCTCGCAGTACCTACCAGACGCCGGAAGTGCGCGCCTCGTTTGCACGCCACCCGTGCTCTCACTTTTACCTTACGCCAACGTCGGATTACTGGCTCAACCAAGTCGAGCGCTGGTTCGCCACGCTCGTCGAGAAGTAGATCCTACGCAGCCCGAATCGCGCGACCAGGACAGATCGAACCGGCGATACGCAAGTCTCTGGCTCTGAACAGCGACGACCCCAGCCCATTCATGTGGACCATGTCCGCGGATCGCATCCTCTCCAGCATTCACAGACTCTGTCTACGAATTCCGGGTTTGTGACACTAGCGATCAAGCGCAGCCAGAACGCCGGAGGCTTCTGTGTCCGGGCATCTGGCACTTGCACTCAGGCCGCAGGTCCCCGAGCGGGGCCTGGGTCTTCCCCCTTTTCCTTCTCCATCTCGCGCAACTGGAACTTCTGAACCTTTCCGCTGGGGGTCTTCGGCAGCTCGTTGCACAGTCGCAGAAACTCGGGGAAGTAGGTTTTCGAGACGCCGCATTCGGCCAGGTATCGCGTGATGTCGGCCAGCTCCAGCATTTCGCCCGGGCGCACGACGACCCATGCACTCGCGCGTTCGCCAAGACGCGCATCGGGCCTGCCCACGACCGCGACCTCCCGGATCTTCGGGTGCCTGAACAGCAGGTTCTCGATCTCGACCACCGGGACGTTTTCTCCACCGCGGATCACGACGTCCTTGCTGCGCCCGGTGATGCGAAGATATCCGTCAGCGTCGAGCCGCGCGATGTCGCCGGTGACGAACCAGCCCTCGGCATCGGTCTGGTACAGTTGGGGCCGCTTCAAGTAACCAACGAAGTTGCTGCAGCCGCGCCCTTGCAGGTGCCCACTCTGGCCGATCGCCAGCGGCCGTCCCTCGGCGTCGACCACGCGCAAAGCCATGCCTTCCATTGCGCAGCCGTCGCTTTCGAAAGTCTTCTCCGGCGGGTCATCGGGCTTGGTCGAGGTCGCAGCGCCGTTCTCGGTCATCCCCCAGCCCGAGATGATACGCGCGCCCATGCGCTCGGTCGCACTGCGTACGAGCGAGCCCGGAATCGTCGCGCCAGCCGAATGGAAGGTTCTCAGCGAATTGAACGCCGCAGGACGCTGCGCCGCCACTTCGGCCATGTCCGACAGGAACGGTGTCGAGGCAAACGTATAGGTGATCCGCTCGTGCCCGATGATGTCGGTCGCGGTCTCGGCATTCCACACGTCCTGCAACACCGACGCGCAGCCCAGGTAGATC
>CALMII010000044.1 GCA_937864115.1 uncultured Steroidobacter sp.
TTCGTCGCGCCAGCGCTTTGCTTCCAGCTTCCTTCCGATTCCCGGTCGCCCGGGACACCGTTGCCTTCCGCTAACACTTGCCCATGTCGGCTGTGTAGAGGACTTCCACCTCCAAATGAGTGCGCCCTGCCGGGCGCACAAAAAGAGGCCGGCTGAAGCCGGCCCCACAGTAAGAGCCCCCACCCTAGCCCTCCCCCGCTGCGCGGAGGAGGGAACCAGAGAGTCAGTTGACCTTCTTGCTCGCCGTATTCGACAGCGCGCTTTCCGCGCCGCCCGACGTCAGCGCCTTGACGGCGAAGTAGTACGTCGCCGGCGACAGGTTCTCGACGACATAGCTCGACAGGCTCGGATTGTTGACCTGCACGGTTTGGTTCATCGCGCTCGAACTCGTGCCGTAGTAGATGCGATAGCCGCTCAGGTTCGTCAACGAGGACCCATCGGTGTTGCGCGTCGGCGGTGTCCAGCTGAGCGTGGCCGAACCGTTCGACACCGCAGTGACGTTGACCGCAAAGGCCTTCAACGCTGCCGACGCCTTGCCGTCGCTCACCGAAATGACGATGTTCGAATAGCTGCCCACCTGCGACGCGCCGGGCGTGCCGGACAACCGGCCATTGCTGGTGCTGAACGTGGCCCACGACGGCTTGTTCTGGATGCTGAACGTGAGCTTGTCGCCGTTGGCATCGCTGGCCGTCGGCGTGAAGGAATACGCCGAGCCCGCGTTGATTGCCGTGACCGGCGAACCGCTGATGGTCGGTGCCGTGTTGCTCGTGCCGCTCGCCGCCTTCACCGCGATCGCGAACGCCGACAGCGACTTCTTGATCTTGCCGTCGCTCACCGAGATGACGATGTTGGAATAGGTACCGACGTTGCTGCTGGCGGGCTTGCCGCTCAACTGGCCCGTCGAGGTACTGAACGTTGCCCAGCCCGGACGATTCGTGATCGAGAAGCCGAGTGAGTTGCCGTCGGGATCGGAGGCGGTCGGCTTGAACGAGTAGGTGTTGCCGACCGTGACCGACGTGGCCGGCGAGCCTGAAATCGTCGGTGCACGATTGCCTGACGAACCCGACGAACTGGTGCTGACCGTGATCGTGAACCTGGGCAGCGTTGCCGCCTTCGCACCGTCCCACGCATAGATCTCGATGTTCGAGAACGTACCTGCCTTGGTCGGCGTGCCGCTGAGCCGGCCGGCATAGCGATCGAAGCTGGCCCACGCGGGCTGATTGCGGATGCCGAAGCTGACGAACTTGCCTTCGGGATCGGTCGCCGTCGCCGTGAACGAATACGCCTTGCCGACGGTCGCGGTCTTGGCCGGCGTGCCCTTGATCACCGGCGGCTGGTTGATCGCGGCGCCGGCGAGTTGCGGCAGGCAGAGTGCGAGAAGAATCGGAAACAGATGCTGCAGGCCCCGGCGGAACCTGCGCTGCGCGATGAACATGAGAAAGCCCCTCGTCGTAGAGGGCAATTCCGTCTTCGCGAATGGGACACTGAGAACGACAGCGTGCAGACACGCTGTGTGTTCCGGCAGCCCCGCCATCCCGCGCCTCGTTGCGGCACTGGACCGGTGGCTTTGCGTCCCCGTCTCGCAACGGGTTTGCCCTTGTCAAAACACCATGAAGCTTCGCGATGAAACGAAGCGATCAGCTCATGCACACAGTGGGATCGAAAACTTCCCGCCCGAAACCGTCGTCTGTGGCCGCCCGCTTCGGCTGCACGCGTTGCATGACGGGCGCGAGTAAATCCACGCGAGGCAGGCCAGGCAAAATGTCGGGAGCGCCAGACAGCAGCGTGAATTTATTTCGCAGGCGGGCGCGATGAATGACGGTAACTGGCGACAGCGCGAAAACCTGCAGAATTCCAGGCTCAAACGCGTGTCGACGATATCGCGCGAGGCGCACGTGCCGCGCGCATCGGGAAGTCATGCAGTAGCTATTTCAGGGATCGTCTCATGCGACAGGCACGACGCCGGCCCGGCGTCGCGCGAAGCGCTCATCCCAGAATGGATTCGCGCCGGTAGAGTCGTGCGGCGAGAGCGATCAGCAATAGTCCGACGCCGAGCGTCGTCGCCGCGGAAACGGCGAGATGCACGGGATCGACGGCATCGCCGCGCATCAGCGCCGTGGCCAGCAGATGCTGGCTCAGGCTGGGAACGGTCATGAGCGCGGTGCTGGCGCGCGTGCCGCTCACGACCGCGAACATGATCGGCACGAGCGGAATCATCAGCACCACGGACAGCCACGTCTGCGCTTCGCGATTGCTGCGCGTGAACGAAGCGACGACGGTCATGAGCCCGGCGCCGAGCGGCACGAACAGGACCATGACGCCGAAGATCGCCAGCACGACTCGCGGTCCGAAATTGGCGGACATGCCGAGCACTTCGAGCGGCACGAACTTCAAGGCGACCGAGAACGCCGCCAGCGTCAGCAGCAGCGAAATCGCCATGAAGGCGCAGGTCGCGAGGATCTTGCCGATGATGAGTTGCGATCGTGTGACAGGCAGCGACAACAGCGGTTCGAGCGAACCGCGCTCGCGTTCGCCGGCGGTCGTGTCGATGGCCAGGTAGAAGCCGCCCACCAGCATCGACATGAGACAGAAGTAGGTCATCATCCCCAGGATGATGAGCGAGCGGCCCGCAGGCGTGGCGACGTCGACGGCGCGCACATCGACGGGATCGACGACCGACGGACTCACGCCGCGCGCCAGCAGACGCAACATCGCGAGCTGGTGGCCGTAGGCTTCGAGCAGTCGCCGCGCCCGCTCGGTCGTGCCGGAAGCGCGGGTGTTCGAGGTGTCCACCACCAGATCGAGCCGCGCAGGCTCGCCCTGGCGCAGCTGCTCGGCGTAGCGCTCCGGCACGATCAGCACCAGTTCGCGTTCGCCGTTGCGCACCTGCGCCGTCGCTTCGTCGGCCGTGGATGTCACCGGTTCGATCTGCGCGCCCTGCTCCGCGAGAAAGCGCATCAGGTTCGGCGCCTGCTCGGCACCGATCACCGGCAGCTTGAGCGGCTGTTCCTGGTCGCGCACGGCGCGATTGGAAGCGAGCGTCGTCGTCAGCGCGAAGATCGCCGGCGCCAGCAGCACGCCGAAAAAGAATGCCGAGAACACGACGCGGCGGTCGCGCAGGTTTTCCAGCACTTCCTTGACGAAGACCGTGCCGATCGCGCTCATGCGCTTTCCCTGTCCGCCGCGGCGCGCACGAAGGCTTCTTCCAGATCGTCCGTGCCGAGTGCAGTGAGGATCTCGCCCGGCGTGCCATGCACCACCACGCGTCCCTGCGCAATGATGACGATGTCATCGCAGAGCGCCGCCACTTCCTGCATCACGTGGCTGGAGAACAGCACGCAGCAGCCGCTCGCGCGCAGTTCGCGGATGATTTCGCGCAGCATGCGCACGGCATTCACGTCGAGTCCGTTGGTGGGCTCGTCGAGGATCACGGTGCGCGGCTTGTGGATCAGCGCGCGCGCCAGCGCCACCTTGAGACGCTCGCCCTGCGAATAGCCCTTGGCGCGCCGGCCCGCAACGGCGCCGATGCCGAAGCGTTCGATGAGTCCGTCGCAGGCGCTGCGCAGCGCCGCGCCTTTCATGCCGTGCAGGCGCGCGTAGTACTCGATGTTCTCCCGGCCGGTGAGCTGCACGTACAGGCCGCTGGCATGCGGCAGCACGCCGAGCGACTGCCGCACGCGCAGCGAATCGCTGCTGCAATCGTGGCCGTCGACCAGGGCGCGGCCTTTGTCTGCGCGCAGCACGGTGCTCAGGATGCGCAGCGTGGTGGACTTGCCCGCGCCGTTGTGACCGAGCAGGCCCGTGATGCGGCCGTCCTGCGCCGTGAAGCTCACGTCGTGCAGTGCCTGCACGGCACCGAAGGATTTGGCGAGGTTGTCGACGAGGATCATGAGAGGGAGTCACGGAAGTGACGAGGGTGACGAAGGTCGGAGAGGTCGCGACGCAGTGGCTGCGATTCAGCAACTCTCGTCACGTTCGTGACTTTCGTCACTTTCGTCACTTCCATCATCATGGCGCCGTCGCCGCCGGCGTCAGCATGAACGGCGCGGGCCGCACGCCGTCGAGGCACGTTGCATCGAGCCCGCCCGCATCGGCGCTGCGGACGAACTTCGCCAGCAGGCGCGGCATGCAGCCGGTCGCGAGCTGGCCGTGCCCCTGCCCGTCGAGCACCAGGTGACGGCCCTTCGCAAACGAGGCGAGCACGCGTTCGCCGTAGGCCGCCGGCGTGACCGGATCGTTGCCGCCCGAGAGGATCAATGCCGGCACGTCGCTGTGCAGCTGCGCGTTGAATCCTTCATCGACGACTCCGCGCGGCCAGATGTCGCACACGGCGCGCATGCCGCGCATGAAATTGGCTCCGAGATACGTGGCCTCGAGCACCGCCTCTGCCACCGGCTGGCTGTCCCAGCGCGGCGCGTCCTCGCTGCAGACCACGGCGAAGTGCATGCCGTAGGCGAACTGCAGGTCCATGGTCCGCTCGATCATCAGGTACTGCGCCACCAGTGCATCGACCTGCTGCTGCGACTGGGCCTGGTGGATGAGCAGCGGCAGCAGCGAGGCCGTTTCATCGCTGTAGGTCAGCAGGCGCACGGCGGCGTTGAGATGCTGGCTGCCGAACTTCGCATCGAGCCACTGCGCGCTCACGGGATCCGGCAGATGCGCCACGACGGGCTCGCGTTCGAGGCGCGTGCGCAGCGCCCGGAACTGATCGCGCGCATCGGGAAACGCCGCGGCACAGTCGCGATCGGCCGTGCAGCGATCGAAGATCGCATCGAGCGCCGCCTGGGCGCGCGGCGCGATGTCGGGACCGAGGGCGAGATCGACCGGCACCACGCCGTCGAGAATCAGGCTGCGCACACGCTGCGGATAACGGCGCAGGTAGTGCTGCGCGACCCGCGTGCCGTACGAGACGCCATACAGATTGAGTTTTTCGTAGCCGAGCGCCGCGCGGATCTCGTCGAGGTCGCGCACCGCGACGCTGGTCGTATAGAAACGCGGATCGCCAGGCAGCTTCGCCAGACATGCCTCGCCGAGGCGGCGCAACTGCTGCGGCTCTTCGATGACCAGGTCCGCATCGCTGTCGAACGCGCAGTCCAGCGGCTGCGATGCGCCGGTGCCGCGCTGGTCGACGATCAGGATGTCGCGGTCGCGACGGATCGCTGCGAAGGCCGCGCCGGTCGACGCGTAGAAATCCGTGGCGGACTGACCCGGGCCGCCGCTGATGAGCACCAGCGGATCCGGCTCGGGCTGCAGGCGCAGCGACGGAATGACCGTGATGCGCAGCTCGATGGTCCGGCTCGCCGGGTCATCGCGATTCTCCGCAACCTGGAACCGGCCGCAACGCGCCGCGGCACTGCTGCCGAGCAACTGGGCGAACTCGCATTCCCTGAGCTGGAACGTGGCAGGCGCGGCCGACGCATCGACGCCGCAGAACAATCCTGCCGCGATGCAAGAAATCAACGTGGGAAGTGAGCGCAGGATCATGGGAGGGCGCCATGGTAGTCACTTCACCGGCTGGCTGGCCACCATCGCGGCGATGACGGGAACCGGTTCTGCATGACGTTGTCATGAAAGGTCAGCGGGCCCGACGATGTCTTGGCGCAATACATCGGTGCGGTTTCGCTCTGGTACAGTCGCTGCGCTCGACGCGGTCCATTCAGAACAACGGAGTCTGCCCATCATGCGACCTCTCATGCGACTCGTGCCCGTGATCGCCGGCCTCACCGTGGCGGCGCTGCCGCTGTCCGGCGCGCTGGCCAAGGACGAAGCCCTGGCCAAGGCCATTGCGTCCCCGCATCGCACGCCCGCCTTCGTCGAACGCGACAAGGTGCGCAAGCCGCAGGAGGAACTGGAATTCTTCGACATCAAGCCGACGATGACCGTGGTCGAAATTTCGCCGGGTGGCGGTTACTGGACGGAAATCCTCGCGCCGTACCTGCACGACAAGGGCACGCTGTACATCGCGATCTCGCCGCGGACTGCCAGCGAACGTGCGGCGCAGTACTACGACGGCTGGAAAAAGAAGATCGACGAGACCCCGGCGGTCTACGGCAAGCTGAAGCTCGGCGAACTCGGCGGCGGCAGCTACGAGATCGCGCCCGAAGGTTCTGCCGATCTGGTCGTGACCTTCCGCAATGTCCACAACTGGATGGGCGCGGGCACGGCGGACCAGGTCTTTGCCGCATTCCACAAGGCGCTCAAGCCGGGCGGCGTGCTCGGTGTCGAGGAACATCGCGCCGGCAACGACAAGCCGCAGGATCCGAAGGCGCAGAACGGTTACGTGCGCGAGGACTACACCATCGCACTCGCCGAGAAGGCCGGCTTCAAGTATGTCGGCAAGTCGGAGATCCTCGCCAATCCCAAGGACACCAAGGACTGGCCGCGCGGCGTGTGGACGCTGCCGCCGACGCTGGCGCTCGGCGATCAGGATCGCGACAAATATGTAGCGATCGGCGAGGCCGACAACTTCGTGCTGAAGTTCGTCAAACCTGCGAAGTAACCAACCTCGGAGACCGGCGTGGAAGAGGAAGCGAAAAAGTATCTGTGGTGGGGCATTCCCATCGTGGTGGTGGCGGGTCTCGCCGCCGCGCTCTATTACGGCCGCAAGCACAAGGAAGAACCGCCGGTCGCGGAGCAGGTGCAGCCGGCGCCCGTCGCGACCGCGCCGGATCGGTCCGCAAACTATCCGATCGACGACGGCGCATCGACCGCGGCGCCGCTGCCGGCGCTGGGCGAGAGCGACGCCGCCGTCCACGATTCGCTCTCCGGCCTCTTCGGCAAGGCGATCGATCAGTTCCTGGTGCCGAAGGACATCGTGCGGCACGTGGTGGTGACGATCGACAACCTGCCGCGCAAGAAGACCTCCGTGCAAATGTGGCCCGTGCAGCCGACCGGCGGACTGCCGGTCGTCGACGGTCAGGACGAATCCCTCACGCTCAGCGAACAGAACTACGCGCGCTATGCGCCGATCATGGCGCTGGTGCGCAATACCGACACGCGGCAGGTCGCCGCGCTGTACAAGCGTTATTACCCGCTGTTCCAGCAGGCGTACGTCGAACTCGGCTATCCCGAGGCGTACTTCAACAACCGGCTGGTCGAAGTCATCGATCATCTGCTGCAGACGCCGGAAGTCACCGGTCCGGTGCGACTGAAACAGCCTGGCGTGTTCTACGAGTTTGCCGACGCCAGCCTCGAAGAGCGTTCGGCCGGCCAGAAGCTGCTGCTGCGCATGGGGCCGACCAACGCTGCCACGATCAAGATGAAGCTGCGCGAACTGCGCAGGGAAGTGGCGAACCAGAGCGCGGGCTGATCTCCTCCTGTAGGTCAGGCTTCAGCCTGACTCTTAAGAAAAGGCCGGCTGTGACCGAAGGGAATCCCGCGGGAAAGCCGGCCCCACAGGAAGAGCAGATCCTTGAAGACTGAAACAGGAAGGGGCAGTCATGAACAGGACCGTGCTGATCCTCGCCTTCGCCACCCTGGCGAGCGCCAGCGCCGCCGCTTACTTCCACTCGCAGCTCGCAACCGAACGTCAACGCAACAAGGAATTGCAGGCCCGCCTCGACGTGCAGCAACCGCCGCGCACGCCCACTCCTTTCACGCCGCCTCCACCGCCGCACCCATCTGCCGCCGTCATCGAACCGGTGCAGACCGCAGCACCACGGCTCGCCATGCGACCGGACCCCGTCGCACCGCAACCCGTCGCAATCTCGCCGGAACGATCGGCCCAGATGCGACAACGCTTCGTCAACCGCCAACACGAACTGATGCGCGATCCGGAATATCGGCAGGCGATGCGCACGCAGCAGCGCTTCGGCATGCAGCAGATGCATCCGGATCTGGCGCGCGAACTGAACATTTCGCAGGAACAGGCGGATCGCCTGCTCGATCTGCTGGTCGACCAGCAGCTGCGCAACATGGAGCGGTCGGGGGACTTTCCTGCGGATCGCGCACCGACGCAGGAAGAGATCGCGCAGATGCAGAAGAGCATGCAGCAGCGGCAACTCGCCGATCGCGCCGAGATCGGTGCCCTGCTCGGCAGCGGCGGCGAGCAGCAATGGCAGGACTACCAGAACTCCATGGGTGCACGCATGCGTGTACGACAACTGAGCAGCGCGCTCGACAACGCCGGCATTCCGCTACGCGACGATCAGCGCCAGCCGTTGCGCGATGCGCTGGCGCAGTTCGAACGACAGGCGCAGGAGAACCGTCAGGCCGACGTCGTGGCGCGCCAGTTTGCCGGCATGAGCTTCGACGAGCGGCTGGGCTGGCAGGAAGAACAGCTCGAGCGCACGGAGCAGTCCTATGAACGCGCCCGCGAAGCCGTTTCGCACATCCTGACGACCGAACAGCTCCAGACCTATCGCGATCTGCAGGACCAGGAACTCGCCATGCGGCGCGCGAGCCTACGCATGCAGCGCGCGCAGATGGACGCGGGTGGTGACGGTCCGGTCCTAATGCATATTCCCGGCAACGCCGCACGCATCGGCCCGTAGCGCCAGTCGTCGCAGAGCAAACGAACGTCAAGACCGGCTCGTCGCGACATCCCGCTGTTTAGACTGGCTGCATGAAGCGCCGGTCCTTCCTTTCCGCCTGCCTGATCGCTGCGACGGCAATGGTCGTTGCACCTGTAACGACGCCCGCCACACAGCGCAGCGCCGACCAGATCTACCAGTCCTTCTGCGGTGCCTGCCATGGCACCGGCTGGAACGGCGCACCGATCAGCGGCATCGAGAACGACTGGACACCGCGGCTGGGCAACGGCGTCGACGCGATGCTCGCGAACGTGAAGCAAGGCCTCAACACCATGCCGCCGATGGGCACCTGCAACGATTGCAGCGATGCGGAGCTGAAGGCCGCGATCGAGTTCATGCTGAAGTTCTGAGCGGACTCTTCCTGTAGGTCAGGCTTCAGCCTGACTCCGACAGAAGCCGGCTAAAGCCCGCCCCACAGGCATCGGAGAGGGGATTACATGCAGCGTCGCATCTTCGGTCTCGCAACATTGCTCTGCACATTGCCGTTCGCTGCTCACGCGGACGACACCTCGCGCGGCGAGTGGCGCTACTACGGCGGCAGCGCCGGCAGCGACAAGTACTCGCCGCTCGCGCAGGTCGATGCGCGCAATGTGTCGTCGCTGCAGGTCGCGTGGAGCTGGACGAGCCCGGACGATGCGCTCGTCGCGAGCGGCACTACCAGGGAACGTCCCGGCTATTTCAAACCGACGCCGCTGATGATCGACGGCGTGCTGTACACCAGTACCGGATTCAGCCAGGTGGTCGCCATCGATGCGTCGAGCGGCAAGACACGCTGGGTCTTCGATCCGCAGGCGTACGCCGCGGGGCGCCGGCCTGCGAACAGCGGCTGGCAGCATCGCGGCGTCGCGTACTGGGAAGGCACGGTCGGCGATCGTCGCGAGCGACGCATCGTCATCGCCACCGGCGTCGGTCAGCTCATTGCGCTCGATGCACAGACTGGCGAGTCCATCACCTCCTTCGGCGCGAACGGTCGCGTCGATCTGCAGGTCGCGTTGATTGGCGGCGAAGAACAGCGCCGTCTCATCGGCTTCAACGCACCGCCCGTGATCGTGGGCGACGTCGTGGTCGTCGGCTGTACCGTGTTCGATCGTCCCACTTCGCCACAGATGCCGGCCGGCCACATCCAGGCTTTCGATGTTCGCACCGGTGCGCCGAAGTGGATCTTCCACACCGTGCCGCAGGAAGAAGAAGCGGGCACCGCGACGTGGGAGAACGACGCCTGGAAGTATTCCGGCAACACCAACGCCTGGGCGCCGATGAGCGCCGATCCCGAACTCGGCCTCGTGTATGTGCCGACCGGCACGCCGACCAACGACTACTACGGTGGCGATCGTCACGGTGACAACCTGTACGCCGAAAGCCTGCTCGCCATCGAGGCGCAGACCGGCAAGCTCGCCTGGCATTTCCAGGGCGTGCATCACGGGTTGTGGGACTACGACTTTCCTGCGGCGCCGACGCTCGCCGACATCACGGTCGACGGCAAGCGCATCAAGGCCATCGCGCAGATCAGCAAGCAGGGCTTCACGTACGTGTTCGATCGCGCGACGGGCAAACCGGTGTGGCCGATCGAAGAGCGTCCCGTGCCGCAGTCGACGGTGCCGGGCGAGAAGACTTCGCCGACCCAGCCATTTCCAACGAAGCCGCCGGCCTTCGCGCGACAGGGCATCACGGTCGACGACCTGATCGATTTCACGCCCGAACTGCGCGCCGAGGCGTTGAAGATCGTGAGCGAGTACACGCTGGGTCCGCTGTTCACGCCGCCGAGCGTCGTCGGCGAAGGCGGCAAGAAAGGCGTGCTGCAGGTGCCGAGCGCTGCGGGCGGCGCGAACTGGGGCGGTTCGGGGTTCGATCCGGAGTCTGGTTACCTGTTTCTCGAATCCGCCGACATCCTGTCGCTCGCTGCGGTGGTGAAAGGCGATCCGGCGAAGCAGAAGTCCGCGTACTTCATCCAGAACCCCGTCGGTCCCTCCGGCCCGCAGGGCCTGCCACTGCTCAAGCCGCCGTACGGCGTCGTCACTGCGATCGATCTGAACAAGGGCGAGATCGCCTGGCAGGTCGCGCACGGCGATGGCCCGCGCGATCACCCGCTGCTCAAGGATCTCAAGCTGCCGCCGCTCGGCGCATCGAGTCACACCTTTCTATCCAGCGGCGGTCCGCTGGTGACGAAGTCGCTGCTGTTCGTGAACCAGGTGCAGACCCGCCCGGACGGTCCGGGATACTCGACCACGGAGTTCTTCATGCGCGCCTTCGACAAGAAAACCGGCGCCGTGGTGTGGGAACACAGGATGAGCGAGCCGCCGTACGGCACGCCGATGACGTATGAAGCCAAAGGCCGGCAGTACATCGTCGTGGCGACGGGCGGTGGCGGCGCGCCCGCGAAGCTGCAGGCGTTTGCGCTGCCGTTGTAGGTCAGGCTTCAGCCTGACTTCGGAATAAAGAGGCCGGCTGAAGCCGGCCCCACAGTAAGAGGGCCCCCACCCTGACCCTCCCCCGCTGCGCGGAGGAGGGGATCAGAATCTGCAATCGCGATCATCCCGCCGCGAGGTGCCTCTTCATGTTGCCGTAGGCCGCCTCGATCAGCGCCGCAAGCGCCGCCGCATCGACATCGCGTTCCGGCCGCAGCTTCACATGACGCATGTACTTGCCCGTGCCTTCCAGCAGGCCGCGCGGATCGGCCAGTTCGGCACCGCGGAAGAAGCCGACATTCACGTGTGCGGTAAAGGCATTCACATAGCCGAACGCCGCATCGCCGATGCACGCCGTCGGATGGCCGTCGTGCAGCAACTCCCGAACGTCGTCGCCGCAGTTGCGCATGACTTCGAACCAGCGGCGCGCGATGGCGCCGAGTTCGCCCGGATGTTCACGCATCCATCGCTCGATGGCCGGATCGCGTCGGACCGCGCTGGGAAATCGCATCAGTTTTTCCATGACGACCTCATCCGCGCGAAGCCAGAGCATGCAGTCGACGAAACTGTCGGGCGGCTCTTCAAGCGACCGCGCACTTCCTGACCGTATCGAACGTTCGCGTCGTGATCGCCGCGCCGAACGTGCGCTCCAGCAGGGCCATGAACACGGGCCCCTTTTCGTTCGGAACGTACACCGAGAACACTTCTGCGCCTTCGAGCTTCAGGATGGACGCCTGATCGCGCGACACCGGCAGCGTTATCGATCCCTCGTACGGCCGCGGCAGGAACGTGACGACGCGCTTGGCGTTCTTCGGCAGATCGAATTCCGCGAAGGGATCGGCGTCGATGAGCGACTGGAGATGGGCCGCGGGCCGGACGATCGTCTGAAAAACCCGATCCAGGTGTTTCTGCATCGCTTTCCTCGCCTTCTTTTCCAGCGCGGCGACTGACGTCGAACGTGCGGAGAATGCGACGTTGCCGCTCGACAGCAGCGTCTTCACCTCCGTGAAACCCGCCGCCTCGAAACAGCGTTTGAGCTGCGGCATCCTGCAGTTCATCGGACTCACGCCCCGGAGGAATGCGACGTAGCGGGTCATCGATTGTCAGCGGTCTTGCACGCACAGCCGCCAGTAGTCGGGTTCGCGGCTGCCATGAGCGACTGCGACGATGTAGATCATGTCGCCCGCCACCGCATATACGACTGAGAATGGAAACTTCCTGAGCACGAAGTGCCGCAGATTTTCGTCAACGCGCGCACCCATTTCGGGTGGTCGAGCAGTCTTCCGTTACGCGCGCGCATTGATTGCCTCGAAGGCCGCTTGCGGGCCCAGCCTTGGACCCACGTGCACTTTGACGTGACGCGCACCTGCACCCGCCCCAAGTTCAAGGAAGACTCGCTCTTCGACCTGCGACAGCCCGCCTTCCGTCATTTCGAGCGGCTGAAGCAGAAGCCTTGGCTGAACAGAGAAGAAACCCTTCGATTTCACCTCCTTGACCAGCCTCGCAAGCAACCCCTCTGCCGTTATGAAATCACCGACCAGCAATCGCGTCGTGGAGAATGCACCGCTGCCCTGCGCCACCTGCCCGTCCTTCAGGTTCATTACTTCCATGTGATTTCTGCGCACGTATGCAACAAGGTCGCTCATTCCGATCTCCGTGCGTATGACGCCACCAGTCTGCCGAATCGCCTGGTGCGAGGCCAGTGGGCGCACGGATCTGCGCAGCGGGGGAGGGTGGGGGGCATCTCACTGTGGGGCCGGCTTCAGCCGGCCTCTTTTCGGATGTCAGGCTAAAGCCTGACCTACAGAAACCCCATCGTTGGGCGCCTACGGCTTCAGCACCGCCCGTCCGCGAATCTTCCCTTCACGCAAGCGCTGATAGACCTCGACCGCCTTGTCCAGCGGAAAGGTTTCGACTTCGGCATGGATGCGGCCGGCGGCGGCAAGTGCGATCACTTCCATGAGCTCGGTGCGCGAACCCCAGTACGGAACCGTGACCTGGCAGCCGTACGGCGGCGAGTTGGCGGCGTAGTTGACGACGCCACCGCCGAGGCCGACCACCGTCAGACGACTGTTGCGTCCGACGACGCGGACACCGAGATCCACCGTTGCCTGCGCACCGACGAAGTCGAGCACGACGGTGGCGCCGCGCGGTCCGGTGAATTCCGCGATGGCAGTGGCGGCGGCATCGGCATCGCGCGTGTTCACCGTGTGCTTCACGCCGAGCTTGCGTGCGTGTTCGAGTTTGCTGTCGTCGATGTCGCCTGCAATCAGGCGCGCGGGGCTCAAAGCCTGCAGGATCTGCACGGCCATGTGGCCGAGACCGCCGATGCCGATGACGACGACGCTGGCGTCCGGTGTCAGCAAGGGCAGTGCAGCCTTGATGGCGTGATAGGGAGTGAGCGCCGCATCCGACAACGGCGCAGCCGCGACGGGATCGAGTTTGCCGAGCGGCACGAGCAGGCGCGACGACGGCACCCGCATGTACTCGGCCATGCCGCCGTCCGAGCCGAGCCCGCCGCCCATCGTGCCGAGACTCGCGTGGTTCTCGCAGTAGTTCTCCGCCGAGGTCTGGCAGGTGTGACAGCGGCCGCAGCCCCACGGGCCGTACACGGCGACGGCATCGCCTTCCTTCCATTCGCTCACGCCCTGGCCGAGCGCGGCGATGTGGCCGGCGTTCTCGTGTCCGAGAATGAACGGGCCCTTGAGCCCGAGATCCTCGTCGAGGATGTGCAGATCGGAGTGACACACACCGGCGCCGGCCACCTTGATGACGACCTGACCGGGACCAGGCCGGGGAGCGGGAGCATCCACGATTTCGGCCGGCCGGCCGATCGCGACGAAACGTACGGCTTTCATCGATGTTCTCCGGAAACAGCAGCGGGACGACAGGATGGCCACTCGCGCGCAGCGTCGCCATCGTGAGCTACACGGGTCGGAGCACGGATATCCGATAGAAGCCGCGGACGCGGTGAACGTCTATGCCTGCGCCGCCTGCGGCAGCAGCGCCCGCAGCTTGGCGAGCAGATCCTTTTCCCGATACGGCTTGGCCAGTACGTCGGCGTGCTGTTCCGAAGCACTGAACGAAGCGGCATAGCCAGTGGCGTACAGCACGGGCAGATTGGCGCGGCGCTCGCGCGCGAGCTTGCCAAGCTGGAAGCCGTCCATGCCGCCGGGCATGACGACGTCGGTGAACAACAGATCGATGGCGGGTTCGCGATCGATGATTTCCAGCGCGCGTGCGCCGCTGTCGGCTTCGATCACGGAGAACTGGCGTTCGCGCAGCAACGATGCGGTGACGGCGCGCACCCCGGCATCGTCCTCGACCAGCAGCACCGTGCGTTCGAGGCCGGAGTATTCGTCCGATTCCTCATCGACGACGGCGACTTCGATGCGTGCATCGGCGATGACGCGCGGCAGATACAGACGCACGCTGGTGCCACGACCAGGCGTGCTGTCGATGCGCATATGTCCGCCGGACTGGCGCATGAAGCCATACACCATGCTCAGGCCCAGGCCGGTACCGTGTCCCATCTTCTTGGTGGTGAAGAACGGCTCGACGGCGCGGGCCAGGACGTCGCGCGCCATGCCCGTGCCGTTGTCGGTAACGCTCAGCACGACGAAATCGCCTGCGGGAATTTCGTCGTCCTGGTGCGCGAAGTGCGCATTGGTCGCTTCGATTCTGAGCAGGCCGCCTTCGACCATCGCATCGCGCGCGTTGACCGCCAGATTGATCAGCGAGGATTCCACCTGGGCCGGATCGGCCAGGACCAGCCACAGCTCGGCGGCCACCGCGACGTCCATGTGGATTCTTTCGCCCAGCGTGCGTCCGAGCAGCTTGGTGATGTTGCGACAGACGTTTCCCAGATCGAGCGGTCGCGGCTGCAGCGGCTGGCGACGCGCGAAGGCCAGCATGCGTTGCGTCAGCTCCGCGCAGCTCAGCGAGCCGATCAACGCCATCTGCACGCGATCGAAGTTGCGGCCCGTGCCCTTGAGCGATCGGGTCAGGGCATCCAGATTGCCGATCACGACGGTCAGCATGTTGTTGAAGTCGTGGGCGATGCCGCCGGTGAGCTGGCCGACCGCCTCCATCTTCTGCGACTGGAACAGCTGCTGTTCGGCGCTGCGCCGTTCGGTGACGTCGAGACACACGCCGAAGACATTGCGGTTGCCGCCGGCGTGGCCAGGAACGAGCACGGCCTGGTCCAGGAACACGCGCTCGGCACCGTCCGCGCAGCGCCAGCGATACTCGATGCTGGTGGCTTCCTTCGTTTCGAGCGCCGCCGCTTCGGCCATGACGCGCGCAATGTCGTCCGGATGGATGCGCGACATCCACAGATCCGGCTCTTCTATGAACTGCACGCGCGGGAACCCGACCAGCTCGGCGATGCCGTCGCCGATGAAGCGCGGGCCGCGCAGGTTCGAGTTCAGCTCGCTGCTGTAGACGGCGATCGGCAGCGAACGCAGGATCAGCGCCTGCTGCTCCTCGCTCTGGCGCAGCTGGCGTTCGGCTTCGAGTTTCTCCTGGCGGATGCGGAAGTTCTCTTCCAGCAGGATGCGCTCGAGCTGCGCGGCGCGCTGCGCCTCGGCGCTCTTCTTGAACAGGTCGACCAGCACCGACACCTTCGAGCGCAGGATCATCGGATCGACCGGCTTGAAGACGTAGTCGACCGCACCCAGCGCGTACGCATGGCGGACGTGCTTGTCGTCCTTGTCGATGGCGCTGACGAAGATGATGGGAATGTGACGCGAGCGATCGCGGCGCCGGATCAGTTCGGCCGTGGTGTAGCCGTCGAGACCCGGCATGTTGGCATCGAGCAGAATGACCGCGCATTCTTCGCGCAACAGGAAGCGCAGCGCGTCTTCGCCGGATGCGACCTCGACCACGTTCTCTTCGAGATCCGCCAGCACCTGCACCAGCGCGAAGCGATTCTTCGCCTCGTCATCGACGACCAGGATGGTCGCGGCTCCTTCCCTTACGCGCGGCTCCCTCACAGCGGTCGGCACTGCATCGAGGTTCATGCGATCCGAAGCTCAGGTGCGTCGCAGCCAGACCCGCATCATCGACACCAGCTGATCGACGTCCACCGGTTTCGACAGGTATTCGGAAGCTCCTGCTTCGATGCATTTCTCGCGATCGCCCTTCATGGCCTTCGCCGTGATCGCGATCATCGGCAGCTTGCGGAACTGCTCGCGCGAGCGGATCTGGCGCATGGTTTCGTAGCCGTCCATGTCCGGCATCATCACGTCCATGAGCACCATGTCGATGCCGGAGGTGGTGTCCAGCATGTCGATGCCGTCGCGGCCGTTCTCCGCATGCAGCACTTCGATGTCGTGCTGCTCCAGCACGCCCGTAAGGGAGAAGATGTTTCTAATGTCGTCGTCGACGATCAGCACCTTGCGTCCGGCCAGGCCCGGCTCGCGACGGCGCGCGCGCTCGATGATGCGGCGTTGTTCCGGCGGCATGTTCTCGACGGCGCGATGCAGGAACAGCGCCGTCTCGTCGAACAGTTGCTGCGGCGATTCCGGGCCTTTGGTGATGAACGATTCGGCCAGCTTGCGCAGCCGCGCTTCCTCCTCGGCATTCAGATCCTTCGCCGTGTGGATGATGACGGGCAGGCGCTGCGCGGGATTGCGGCGAATCGCTTCGATCAGGTTCACGCCGTCCATGTCGGGCAGGACCAGATCGACCACCGCACAGTCGAAGCTGCGCTGCTGCAGCGCTTCGAGCGCCTCCTGTCCGGTACAGACGCGCGTCACGTGAACGTCGCCATTGCCGATCAGGCGGGAAATCTCGCCGAACTGCAGATCGTCGTCTTCGACCAGCAGCAGTTCCTTGGTGGGCCGTGCGATGAAGTCCTCGGTGCGGGCCAGCGCCTGCTGCAGCGTCTCGCGATCGACCGGCTTTTCCAGTACCGAGAAGGCGCCCATCTGGGTGCCGCGCTCGCGCGGATCCTGCACCGAGATGATGTGAATCGGAATGTGACGCGTCTCGGCCGTGCGCTTGAGGATGTCGAGCAGCCGCCAGCCGTCCATGTCGGGCAGACGGATATCGAGCGTGATCACGGCAGGGTTGAAGCGGCGCACGAGCTGCAATGCACCGCTGCCCGTTGGCGAGACGACGGCCTTGAAGCCGCGGTCATGCGCGAGGTCGAGCAGGATCTGTCCGAACTTGGCGTCGTCCTCGATGATGAGCAGCACCGGATCGCCGGGCTCGATGGATTGACGATCGTCCGTGAGTTCGGCAACGCGCAGCAGCGGCGTGCTTTCGACCGCATCGACCGGCGCCCGCAGCGACTCGCTGCCGTGAGCAATCTGGTGCGTGACGTTCGCCACCGGCCGCCACGCCATGTCGAACATCAGCGGCAGATACAGCGTGAAGCGGCTGCCGTGCTGCGGCGTGCTCTCCACCGTGATCTCGCCGCCGAGCAGGCGGCAGATTTCGCGGCTGATCGACAGGCCGAGACCCGTGCCGCCGTACTTGCGGCTGGTCGTGCCGTCGGCCTGCTGGAAGGCTTCGAAGATCACGCGCAGCTTGTCGCTGGGAATGCCGATGCCGGTATCCGCCACCGAGTAGGCGACGACGGCGCCGGCGGTGTTCAGCAGCTCGTTGGTCGAATTCCATCCGGAGCGCACGCGCTGGATCGAGAGCACGACGCCGCCCTCGTGCGTGAATTTGAAAGCATTCGACAGCAGGTTCTTGAGGATCTGCTGCAACCGCTTTTCGTCGGTCGTCATGGCGGGCGGCAGCGACGAATCGAGTTCGATGCGGAAGCTGAGCTTCCGGTTCGAGGCCAGCTGTTCGAAGCTGCGTTGCAGGTTGTCGACGACCTCGGAGAATTCGACCGTGCCGACATCGAGCGTCACGGTGCCGGATTCGATCTTCGACAGATCGAGAATGTCGTTGATCAGGGCCAGCAGTTCGGTGCCGGCGCGATTGATGGTCTGCGCGAACTCGACCTGCTTCGGCATCAGGTTGTTGTCGGCGTTGTCGGCGAGCAACCTGGAAAGAATCAGCAGGCTGTTGAGCGGCGTGCGCAGCTCGTGCGACATGTTGGCGAGGAATTCGGATTTGTACTTCGAAGTCAGCGCGAGCTGTTCGGCCTTTTCCTCGAGCTGTTCCTTGGCGCGCTCGACCTCCTGGTTCTTCGCTTCCACCTGCTTGTTCTGCCACGACAGCAGGTTCGCTTTCTCCACCAGTTCTTCGTTCTTGGCGCGCAGCTCTTCCTGTTGCGTACGCAGCAGGTCTTCCGAGCGCTGCAGGGTCGTGGCCTGCTGCTCCAGCCGGTCGTTGGTGTTCTTGAGTTCGTCCTGCTGGCTCTGCAGTTCGCGCGTCAGCAGCTGCGACTGCGCCAGCAGCACCTCGGTCTGCATGTTGGCGGCCAGCGTGTTCAGCACGATGCCGATGGATTCCATGAGCTGGTCGAGGAACAGCGTATGGACGGTGCTGAAGCGCTCGAACGAGCCCAGTTCCAGCACGGCCTTCACTTCGCCTTCGAACAATGCCGGCAGCACGATGATGCTGATCGGCCTGGCGTGACCCAGACCGGAACTGATGTGCATGTAGCCGTGCGGCGCGTCGTTCAGCAGCATGCTGCGCTTCTCCGCCGCGCACTGGCCAATGAGACCTTCGCCGAGATGCAGCTTCTGCGGCGGGCGCGGCCGATGCGGTGCGGCGTAGCTCGCGACCAGTTCCAGCACGGCGCCGTGATCGGTGGGCCGGGTGAGGTAGAACAGTGCCTGCTGTGCATTCACCAGCGGTACGAGCTGCGACAGGATCAGGTTCGACACGTGGCGGATATCGCGCTGGCCCTGCAGCAGCCGGTTGAAGCGCGCGATGTTGGTCTTGAGCCAGTCCTGCTCGGTGTTCTTCTGGGTCGTGTCCTTGAGATTGCGGATCATCTCGTTGATGTTGTCCTTGAGCGAAGCGACTTCGCCCGAGGCTTCCACCGTGATGAAGCGCGTCAGATCGCCCTTGGTCACGGCGGTGGCGACTTCCGCGATCGCGCGCACCTGCGTCGTGAGATTCGCCGCGAGCTGGTTCACGTTGTCGGTGAGATCGCGCCACAGGCCGGCGGCGCCCGGCACGCTCGCCTGACCGCCGAGCTTGCCTTCGGTACCCACTTCGCGAGCCACGTTGGTCACCTGGTCGGCGAAGGTGGCGAGCGTGCCGATCATGCCGTTGATGGTGTTGGCGAGCGCGGCGATTTCGCCCTTGGCTTCCACCACCAGCTTGCGGGTGAGGTCGCCGTTGGCGACGCCCGTCACGACTTCGGCGATGCCGCGCACCTGGCCGGTGAGGTTGGCGGCCATCAGGTTCACGTTGTCGGTGAGATCCTTCCAGGTGCCGGCGACGCCTTCGACGCGCGCCTGACCGCCGAGCTTGCCTTCGGTACCCACTTCGCGCGCCACGCGCGTCACTTCGGAGGCGAACGAGTTGAGCTGATCCACCATCACGTTGACGGTGTTCTTGAGTTCGAGAATTTCGCCTTTGACGTCGACGGTGACCTTCTTCGACAGGTTGCCGCTCGCCACGGCCGTCGTCACGTCGGCGATGTTGCGCACCTGCCCGGTGAGGTTCGCGGCCATCAGGTTCACGTTGTCGGTGAGGTCCTTCCAGGTGCCGGCCACGCCCTTCACGTTGGCCTGGCCGCCGAGTTTGCCTTCGGTACCCACTTCGCGCGCCACGCGGGTCACTTCGGAGGCGAACGAGTTGAGCTGGTCCACCATCGTGTTGATGGTGTTCTTGAGTTCGAGGATTTCGCCTTTGACGTCGACGGTGATCTTCTTCGACAGGTTGCCGCTGGCCACCGCGGTGGTGACGTCGGCGATGTTGCGCACCTGGCCGGTGAGGTTCGCGGCCATCAGGTTCACGTTGTCGGTGAGGTCCTTCCAGGTGCCGGCAACGCCTTCGACCTTCGCCTGACCGCCGAGCTTGCCTTCGGTACCCACTTCGCGCGCCACGCGCGTCACTTCGGAAGCGAACGAGTTGAGCTGGTCCACCATCGTGTTGATGGTGTTCTTGAGTTCGAGAATCTCGCCTTTGACGTCGACGGTGATCTTCTTCGACAGGTTGCCGCTCGCCACCGCCGTGGTCACTTCGGCAATGTTGCGCACCTGGCCGGTGAGGTTGGCGGCCATGTGATTCACGCTGTCGGTGAGATCCTTCCAGGTACCGGCCACGCCGCGTACGTTCGCCTGGCCGCCGAGCTTGCCTTCGGTGCCCACTTCGCGCGCCACGCGCGTCACTTCCGAGGCGAACGAATTGAGCTGATCCACCATCGTGTTCACGACGGTACTGATGCGCAGGTATTCGCCGCGCATCGGCCGGCCGTCGATTTCGAGATTCACCGCCTGGGACAGGTTGCCGCGGGCCACCGCGCCGATGACGCGCGCCACTTCGGACACGGGGTACGCCATGTCGGTGACCAGGCCGTTGATGGAGTCGACGCATTGCGCCCAGCTGCCGGTGGCGGCATGCAGCTTGGCCCGCTCCGACAGCTTGCCTTCGCGCCCGACCATGGCATTGAGCCGTTCGAACTCGCGCGCCATGGAGTCGTTGAGCTCGACTACTTCATTGAAAGCATTGGCGATTTCCCCGTCGATGTCGGAGAGGTCGCCGGGGAGCCGGACCGAGAAATCGCCGCGCTTGAATGCGCGCAGGGCCTTGAGGATGTCGCGACGCTGCAATGAGGTCGCATCGCTGGCTGCCACCACCACTTCGCTTCTCCCGGAAATTCGATCCGCACCGGCCTGCTTGGGAGCCCGTGCCTGGTATTTCGTCTTCGGGAGGTCGACCCGCTGCCAGACTGTCGCATGCCCCCGACGCGTCCGAGTCAATGTCCGGGAACCGTCGGTGGTTCCATGACGTTGTTAGCGCGCCGCGCCGGGAGCGTGAGGCGTTTGCGGGCAGGCGCTCCGCAATCGACGACGTAGCAGTCGGCTTCGACGATGGCGTAAGGTTGTCGTCGCCGGGGAAAGCTACGATAAACGACCGGCCGACAGCGATTACATAAACAGTCCGATCGAACAGGGTCAGTGGGTCAGTCATGGGTGACTTCGCCGCTCCGAAGACGCCCGCACCGTGCGTGCTGGTCGTCGAGGACGAGATTCTCGTACGCATGTTTGCCGTCGACGTGCTCGAAGAAGCCGGCTTCGAAGCCGTTCAGGCCGGCAGCGGCGCGGAGGCTTTGAAGCTGCTGGCCGAGCGCAGGAATGACCTGCACGCCGTGGTCATCGATCTCGGTCTGCCCGACCGTCGCGGCGACGAGATTGCCGCCGAGATCCGTGCACAGTGTCCGCAGCTGCCGATCGTCATTGCCAGCGGGCGCAGCGAACGCGAACTCATGGACAAGTTCGCGACCGACACGGCGATGGCCATCCTGCCCAAACCCTACACCGAGCCGTTGATGCTCGAGGTCTTCGGCAAGCTCGGCATCCGCAGCCGCTGATCAGGCGGCGACGGCCTGAATCAATCCTTCGGCGGTCATCGCCGCACGAACGGCCGGTCGGGCGGCGACGCGACTCATATAGTCCTGCAGCACCGCGAACAGATAGGCATCGGCGATCGTGTAGCAGTCGCCGGCCGCCCACGAGCGCGCCCACAGTTCGGCGCAGATCGACGCACTCGAGTGTGAATTCCTCGCCGGTCTCGTGCAGCACGCTGTGCGGCCCCAGCGAACAGGCGCCCGGGGCGTAGTAGAGCTTCATGGAATCGGTTCCTGGTGCGAAATGCGGCCACTGTCGACTCCGCAACAGTAAGCAGCCGACGCACCGACCGACAGGTTCAGGACCCTCGAAGGTCGCGCGGTTCGCCTCGGAATCGAAGCGCACGGGCGGATTGATGAACTCGTCGAAACAATCAATTTCTGCGCGCCGCGTCTTTCGACGCGGGGTGCCGGGCGTAGGCTACAGGTCCGTTTTCCCCGCCCCTCCTCCTCACTTTAGTCAGGGCCTCTCCCATGGACGTACTGTCGAACGTACTCAATGTCACCAGCCTTGCCACCAGCGTATTGGGATCGCGTGAATTCATCGCGCCCTGGGCCATCGCGGTCGATGCGCCCCAGGAAACTGCAGTACACATCATCCGTCGCGGCAGCGCCTGGCTGCGACACGGCGATACCGAACCGGTCCGCCTGAATGCCGGCGACATCGTGCTGCTCGCGAGCGGCAGCAAGCACGTGCTGTCGTCCGATCGCGAAGCGCGCGAACCGGAACCCGTCACACAGGCGATTGCACGCGCGCACAACAACGTGGTGCCGTCGCTGCGCGGCCGCAATGACGGCAGCGGCGAATCGACGCTGCTGCAATGTGCCGGCTACAGTTTCTCCAGCGACGGCTTCTCGCCCGAAGGCACGCATCCGCTGCTGTCGCTGCTGCCGCCCGTGATCGTCGTGCCCGCCGAACGCGTGAACGAAGATCCGGAACTGCAGCTGCTGCTGCGATTGCTGTCGCACGAAGCGACGCGCCGCGACGCCGGCGTCGAACTGGTGCTGCCGCGGCTCATCGACACACTCTTCGTCTACCTCCTGCGCGTGTGGCAGAAGGATCAGCCCGAAGGCACCGCCGGCTGGCTGGGCGCATTGCGCGATCCGCAGATCCGCAAGGCGCTCACGCTGATCCACGAATCGCCGCAGGCGCCATGGACGGTCGAGTCGCTCGCGCGTCAGGCCGCGATGTCGCGTGCCGCCTTCGCCAAGCGCTTCATGGATCTGGTCGGCCAGCCGCCGCTGGCCTACGTCACGCGCTGGCGCATGGATCTGGCCGCCAAGCTGCTGCGCGAATCGCGCGAACCGGTGGCGCGTATCGCGAGCAAGGTCGGCTACCTGTCGGAGACGGCGTTCGCGAAAGCCTTCCGTCGTCGCCGCCGCATGCCGCCGGGCGCGTACCGCTTCCAGCGCACGCGCCGTGCACGTGCGACGGAGATCGGCGTGCCGGAGATCGCTCGCGTCGATCAGCAGGGAGCGTAGGAGCCAGGAATTTCACACGGAGATCACGGAGGACACGGAGGGTCGGAAAGAGGAAGATTTCACACAGAGAGTACAGAGGGCACAGAGGTCGAGAAGAGAAGAAGAATTTTCCACGGGGGACACGGGGAGCACGGGGACAAGAAGAGATTCTTCTGTTCCGAACCCTGTGTTCCCCGTGTCCCCCGTGGAAACCTTCTTTGTTCTTCTCTCCTCCGACCTCCGTGCTCTCCGTGATCTCCGTGTGAAACCCTCCTGCTCTGAAAGGAAGCCAGCCATGGCAGTGCACATCGTTCGACTGGGCACCCCGCGGGGCGCGAAGGAAGGTATCCGGATCGGAACCGTGCGACGTCCGCCGCGCGGCGTGCCGAAAAGCGAATTCGCGTCGCGCAATTTCTACGACGTGTGGCTGCCGAACCTGGCGCCGACCGACGAACTGGTGAAGCTCGCGCTGAGCGGCGATGCGCACGACTGGAAAGTGTTCGTGCGTCGCTATCGCGCGGAAATGAAAGCGCCGCAAGCAGTGCACCTGCTCGACACGCTGGCCGCGCTATCGCATCGCACCGATTTTTCGGTCGGTTGTTACTGCGAGAACGAGGCGCACTGTCACCGCTCGATCCTGCGCGAGCTGTTCAAGGAACATGGCGCGAAGGTCGCTCGCTGACGCGGCTTCAGTGACTGCGGCTCCATTCGTCCGGCGGATTCTCCCGCCGCGTCTGCTCGGGATTCTTCGCTTCACCCTTGCGCGGGCCGCGTTCGAACAGGCGGCGACGGAACACGGTGAACGTCAGTACCAGCGCCAGGGCGATCAGCACCAGCACCACCCAGAAATGACCGAGGAATTCGGTGATCGGACCCATGTTGCTCTCCCGTGCAAGAACACGTCAGGAGAAACAACGGGCGATGGATGAATAAGTTCGGCGCGACCGCGTCGGTGTTTGTCGCACAGTTCCTTCCTCTGTAGGTCAGGCTTTAGCCTGACTCCTCAAAAAGGCCGGCTAAAGCCGGCCCCACAGGAAGAGCATCCACCGAATCACCGCCGCTTCGCCCGCATCCAGATCACGACCACGACGATGGCGATCAGGCCGAGAATGATCAGGAGTCTCATGGTTCGTTCGTGCTCGTGGATTGGCGGTTGAAGCGTTCGGTCAGTGCCGCGAGATCTTCGGGCGTGTCGAGATCGATGGCGGCATTCGGCATCGGCACGCGCATGACGCGGTAGCTGTTGCGTTCGAGGATCTGCCGCGCGCCCTGATCGCCGCGCAGCCCGGCGAGTTCGCCGAAGCAGACGCGCGGAAAGATGGCTGGCACGCCGACGTGCTGGTCGTACGTCGCTGCGGCGATCACGCCGTCCTGTTCCTTCCATGCGGCCACGAGACGTTTGAGATCATCCGCCGTCACCGCCACCTGATCGCCGAGCAGCACGAGAACGGCTTCCGTCGCCGCGGGCAGCGAACTGACGCCGAAGCGGATCGAGGACGCCATGCCTTCCTCCCAGCGGCGGTTCACGATCACGGAGGCCGGCGAATGCGCCAGCAGGCGCGTCAGTTCGGCGGCATGCGCGCCGATGACGACCGTCACTGCCTGTCCGGCAATCGCCGTGGCGACGGACACGACACCATGCAGCGCCGGTCGCCCGCCCAGCTTGACGAGCTGCTTCGGCTGCCCGAGCCGGGTCGAGGCACCGGCCGCCAGCACCAGGACATGCAGATTGGACATGGATGCAGGATGTCCGATGTCCGGTGTAATGTCAGCAGCGACACCCTCCTGACCATCGCAACACTCCCATGGCCATCCGTCCCGTCCTGAAAATGGGTGATCCCGTCCTGCTGCAGGTCGCGAAGCCCGTGACCGGGTTCGACACACCCGAACTGCGCTCGCTGCTCGTCGACATGCACGACACCATGGAATCGCTGAATGGCGCCGGCCTCGCGGCGCCGCAGATCGGCGTGTCGCTTCAGGTCGTGATCTTCGGCGTCGGCCACAACCCCCGCTATCCGCAGGCGGAGGAAGTGCCCTACACCATCCTGATCAATCCGCAGCTCGATCCGGTCGATGACGTGATGGAAGACGGCTGGGAAGGCTGCCTGTCCGTGCCCGGCATGCGCGGCCTGGTGCCGCGACACAAGCGGCTGCGCTACCGCGGCTTCGATCCGACCGGCGCGCCGATCGACCGCACGGTCAGCGACTTTCACGCCCGCGTCGTGCAGCACGAGGTCGATCACCTGAACGGCGTGCTCTATCCCATGCGCATCCGCGACCTGCGCAACTTCGGTTTCAACGAGACGCTGTTCCCGGGGCAGCAGCTGGTGGACGACTGATTCTTCAATCTTCCTGTGGGGCCGGCTTTAGCCGGCCTTTGCGCAGTCAGGCTTTAGCCCAATAATGGGATGGACCCGTCCCCCCTTTGATCCGGCGACATTGAGTGCGCCAGCATGAGAGATGTTGATTGTTTCTCATGCACACGAAAGAGGAGA
>CALMII010000045.1 GCA_937864115.1 uncultured Steroidobacter sp.
TGCCTACGTTCACATGCGGCTTCGTGCGTTCAAACTTCTCTTTGGCCACAGCGGCGGTCCTCTAACAACGGTTGACTCTGAAAAACGATCTGTGTCGAAAGCCACTAGCGGCTAGCCGCTAGTCATTCAATCTCTTAACTGGAGCCCACGACCGGGATTGAACCGGTGACCTCGTCCTTACCAAGGACGTGCTCTACCGACTGAGCTACGTGGGCACATCCTTCAAACCGATACCGAACTCGTTCAACTCTTCACTACATCCGAAACTTGCTGCAGGTCACGGCACCTGCAACGACCCGGCAGTAAGTTCAATGGAGCGGGTGATGGGAATCGAACCCACACCATCAGCTTGGAAGGCTGAGGTTCTACCATTGAACTACACCCGCACATTGGTGGAGGGGGTAGGATTCGAACCTACGAAGGCATAAGCCAGCAGATTTACAGTCTGCCCCCGTTGGCCGCTTGGGTACCCCTCCGCAGACGGACATAAAGAGCCCGGTATTCTGTTTGGGGGAGTCCGGAGTGTCAACACCAAGTTGCACCGCAACCTAAGACTTCCCCCGCTCAAGCGGCTCGTCCCGGAGCCGATATAGACGGCGACCCTGCGTAACTTCGCAAACCGCCGCTCATCAAGAACCGCCATGACACCCCAGGACTTCGAAATCAGACTCAAAGCCCAGGTGGACTTCCCGAGTCCGTCGAAAGTGGCGACCGAGATCATCGCGCTGGCGCGCGATCCTGACATCGAGATGGGGCGTGTCGCTACTGCGATCAGCCGCGACCCGGCGATGACAGCAAAAATCCTGCGGATCGCCAACTCGGCGTTCTACTCACAGCGCCGGCCGAGCCAGAATCTTCGGCAGGCGCTCGTCATCATCGGGCTCAACGCCGCTTTGACCCTGGCGCTGAGCTTCTCACTGGTTTCCGCAGTCCGGGCCCTGCGGCCCGTCGGCATCGACTATCCCCGCTTCTGGCGCCGGACGCTGCTGGCCGCGACGGCAGCACGGGCCTTCGCCGAGGCCACCAAGGCCCCCCATGCCGAGGACATTTTCCTCGCGGCACTCCTGCAGGACATCGGCGTGCTCGCCATCGACCGTGCGTCCCGCGATTTCTACAGTCAGCTGCCCCAGCCCGCCAACCATGCGGACTGGATCGCCTACGAAACCGCCAAGCTCGGCAAGGATCATGCGGCATATACCGCCATCCTGCTTCGATCCTGGAATCTGCCCGACCGGATCTGGCAGGCCGTGGCTGCCAGCCATAAGCCCCAGACGCTTCCCGGCGATACCGACGATGGACGGTTCGCGCGCTGCGTGACCCTGGGCAGCGACCTGGCCGAAGCCGTCCTGAGCACCGACCGGCCCGGCAGCCTGCCCGGCCTCGCTCAACGGGTACTGGATCTCGTGGGACTGGGCAACGAAGCCTTCACGGACGTCGTCAGTCGGGTGCTCAGCCTGATCCCGGAAACCGAAGCCCTGTACGAAACCAGCATCCTCGAGGCAGATGACGCCGAGAACCTGCTCGCCGATGCAAGGGAACTGCTGGCCGTCCGCAACCTGCACGCCCTGCAGGAAGTCAGCAATCTGCAGGCCACCACGAGCGTTCTACTGACGCGTACCGAGGAAGCCGAAGATGCAAGTCGACGCGACGCACTGACCGGCGTACTGAACCGCGCCTGGCTCGACCGGCTGCTGGATAGGGAATTCACCCAGGCCGTCGTGTTCGGCCGCGATCTCAGCATCGCGCACGTCGATATCGATCGCCTGAAAGTCGTGAACGACAAGCACGGCACGGAACTCGGCGACAACGTTCTCAAGACCTGCGCCCTGAAGCTGCAATCCTGTGTACGCGGCAGCGACCTGGTCGCGCGTTTCAGCGGCGAGGAATTTCTCGTCGTCCTGCCGGGCGCCGATCGCGACATCGTCAAGCAGGTCGCCCAGCGCATGCTGAACGCCGTCATGGACATGCAGGTGAATGCAGTAGACGGACCAGTGAAAGTCACCGTCTCGATCGGGCTCGCGACCTACAGCACACGCCAGCGCTTCCCGAGCACGCTCGCCCTGCTCGAGGCCGCGGATCACGCCCTCTATGCGGCCAAGCTCTGCGGCAGGAATCGGTTCGAGGCGTTCGAGGATCTTGCGGCAACCAATCGCAACGCCACCGGCAGCCGCTGACCGGCTCAGCGAACCAGATCGACTAGCTCGACCTGCCCTGCCTCGACATCCTCGCCGAGGAATCGGCTGCCGACCCGCGCGAACCGCTGCGGACCGTCCGTTGCCATCAACGAAACCGCAGGCTCGAGCCTGCCGGTCGCACACAGGTCCCTGTTCTGCAGGTCGATCGTGAGTGCTTCTGCCGTGGTAGCCGCGGAATCGACGATCGCGACCGCTGGATCTACCGCCGCCCGCAGTGCATCAAGCAACAACGGAAAGTGCGTGCAGCCGAGCAGCAACGTATCCAGCCGCGGATGCGCGGCGAACATCGGATCGAGATAACGATGCACGATCGCATCGACGATCGGACCGTCCGTCCACCCCTCTTCCGCCAGCGACACGAACAGCGAGCAGGGCTGCGCAACCACGGTGAATTCCGGCCTGATCGCGGCGATTGCTCGCTGATACGCACCGCCCTGCACCGTCCCTTCCGTGGCAATGACGCCGATTTGCCCGCTGCGCGAACTCGCACAACCCGCCGCCGCACCCGGCTCGATGACACCGATGACGGGAATCGGCGCAAACCGCTGACGCAGTGCATCGACGGCAACCGACGACGCCGTGTTGCACGCAACCACCAGGCACTTGATGCCACGATGAACCAGGAATTCGGCGGCCTGGAGGGAATACCTCAGCACCGAATCGCCGCTCTTGGTGCCGTACGGCAGCCGCGCCGTATCGCCCAGATACAGAAACCGTTCATTCGGCAATCGCTCGCGCAACGCGCGCAGCACCGTCAGCCCGCCGACACCCGAGTCGAAAACACCGATGGGCAGCTTCCTGTCCATCCCTGTCTGGAGGGCAGATCGATTCATCGCGGAGCCGAACGTCATTCTTCACCTTGCTTCATGGCCATTGTCCGTACCACCGCCGTGCCTGCGATTCGCTTTCCGACATATTCCTGCGGACGCAACGTAGCCCTTCAGGGCACGACATAACTCCGAACAACGCGCTTCGCATGAGCAATACGTCACGGCATAATGCCTCGGCACCGCAAGTGATCCTGAAGAACGTCGACATGGGCAGCAGCGAAATCAGGCCGGACAACTACAACATCGATACGGCGGGGAACTGATTATGGAGAGGCGCCTCCACACTCGTCATCGCGCACGCACGGCAGTGTACGTTGCGATTCCCGGTCGACCCGGAAAACTTTGCCGCGCTCGCAATCTCAGCGCCAACGGCGTCTTCATCGAAACCGAAAACCTCGGCCTCAAGAAGGGCGCCACCGTTCATCTCGCCTTCGCCATCAATCTCGGCGTCGTCACCAAGATCCATCGTCGCACGGCCATCGTCGCGCATATTTCCAAGGGCGGCACGGGCTTGATGATGGAAAGCCTGACAGGCACGCGCTAGCCGCGCATCGACCGCTGGATGCGCTCGCGCATTTCCAGCGAATTGGCCCATTTACGCGAACACGCGGCAATCGCGAAGATGCGATCATGGCTGCCCGCACACAGCCCTGACCGATTGCCTTGCACACCGACGATCTATTCGCTGCGCTGAAACGCGCCTTCGGTTTCGAGTCGTTCCGACCCGGACAGGAGGCCATCGTGCGCGACGCACTCGCTGGTCGCGACGTGCTCGCGATCATGCCGACCGGCGGCGGCAAATCCCTCTGTTTTCAGTTGCCCGCTATTCTGCAATCCGGCGTCACTCTCGTGGTGTCGCCGCTGATCGCACTGATGCAGGATCAGGTCCGCCAGTTGACCAGCAACGGGATCTCTGCGGCTTACATCAACTCCAGTCTCTCCTACGCCGAGATTTCGGCACGCATCGGTGCGGCGCTGCGCGGCGACTGCAAACTCCTGTATCTCGCCCCCGAACGACTGCTGCAACCGGAGTTTCTGGGCTCGATACTGCCGCGGCTCGCCGAAAACCCCGGCATTGCCGCCTTCGTCATCGACGAGGCGCATTGCGTGTCGGAATGGGGACACGACTTCCGACCCGAATATCGACAACTCGCGCAACTGCGAACGCAGTTTCCCTCCGTACCTGCGCTCGCCTTCACCGCCACCGCGACACCGCGAGTGCGCAATGACATTCTGCAGCAGCTTGCGCTGCGCGATCCTGCGATCCATGTCGCGAGTTTCAACCGGCCCAATCTCTACTACGCTGTTCGCGACAAGGACCGTCGCACGTACACCGAGATTCTCAACCATGCCCGGAACGCGGGCGGTGCCGGCATCGTCTACTGCCTGTCGCGAAAACGCGTCGATGAACTCGCCGGCCGCCTGAGAGATGACGGCATTCGCGCCTTGCCCTACCACGCCGGTCTCGACGCCAACGAGCGCAGCCGCAATCAGGAAGCCTTCATCCGCGACGACACACAAGTCATCGTCGCCACCATCGCCTTCGGCATGGGCATCAACAAACCGGACGTTCGCTGGGTCATCCACCACGACCTGCCGCGCACGCTCGAAAGCTACTACCAGGAATCCGGCCGTGCCGGTCGCGACAGCGATCCCGCGCAGTGCATTCTGTACTTCGGCGCGGGTGATATCCGGACTGCGGACTTCCTGATCGAGCAGAAGATCGACCCGATCACGAACGAACCGCTCGAAGACGAGCAGCGCATCGCGCGGCATCAACTGCGACAGGTACTGAACTATGCCCAGTCCACCGAGTGTCGCCGCGCGATCCAGTTGCAGTACTTCGGCGAGTCGTTCACGCCGCCCTGCGGGGGATGCGACAACTGCACGCAGCCACGCGAGCTGAAAGACTGGACTGTCGAAGCGCAGCAGTACCTATCTTGCATCGCCCGCCTCGCACAGCGTCGGGAGCGATTCGGCGCTGCTTATCTGATTGAGATCCTGCGGGGAGGCGAATCGCAGCGACTCATCGATCGCGGCCATCAGTCGCTGAGCGTCTACGGTATTGGCAAGCAGCGAAGTGTCGATGAATGGCGGCACCTGGCACGGACGCTCGTACATCAAGGCATCGTCGAGGAGACGCAGGATGGATATCCGGTGGCGGTGCTCAACAAGCAGAGTTGGGAGGTGTTGCGCGGAGGAAGGAAGGTCCTGCTAGCCGAGCCTACCCGAGCAAAGCGACAAAAGAAGGGCAAGAAGGAGATACCAGCTCACTCCCTCACGCCGGACGATGCGCTTTTCGAAACGCTGCGTCGCCTGCGCAAGCAACTTGCTGACGAGAGCGGCGTCCCGCCCTATGTGATCTTCCATGACGCAACGCTTCGCGAGATCGCGGCGCGCAAACCTCGTTCACCGACCGAACTGTCGGTTATCAGCGGTGTTGGCCAGCGAAAACTTGATCGCTACGGCGCACAGTTCCTGGCAATTGTGCGGGAGAGTACCAGCAGCGAAGCCGATACGGCTGAAGCTGAATAGTGATCTCACCAGCGGCAATACGGCCCGCCCTATTTCACGAGACGGCGATCGACATAGCCAACGCCTGCAGCAGCCTGGACCTGAATGAAATCGCCCTCTTGCTGCTGCAGCACCACTACTTCTTCACCCTTCGCAAGCAGAGTCATCACACTCGCTTTTTCTGGTGACGAGTAAATCGGCACGTTCGCGATTTTCGCCACCACCACATCTCCCACCGATGTCGCCGGCTTCCCGCCACTCGCCTTGGCGACCGCAGAGGATCCCTTGCCGGACTTGAAGCGCGCGTACATCTGATCGAAGCTCGATGCGCTCCAGCCAGACAGCCGCTGATCGCCTATCAGGAGAATGGGCACTCCCGATCCGTTGAGCGCTCGATAATCCGCATATCCGCGCGGACTTTGCTCGATGTCGTATTCGACGAACGCCACTTGGCGCGACTGCATGAACTTCCGCGCCTGCGTGCAATACCCGCACCACGCCGCGCTGTACAGAATGACGCGCTCCGGGTCGATCGCGACGGAATCGGTCCGTGGCGCAATCACCGGCACCACGACGGAGCGAGCTTCCTTGTAGAGCGCAGTCGTCTGACGTGCGGTGCGATTAACTTCCCGGGCTCCGCGCAACACTTCGGTCAAACCATCCGCCATTGCGACGCCTGCGACAGCAAGGCAGCCTGCAAGAAGCAACGGAATTCCTGTGAAACGTATACGCGCTGACATTCTGACCTCCATGTCGTTCAATCCATGCCTCATTCGCGATTACTGAATACGCAACTTCCCCAGGGCCGCCAGGATATCCTTGGTATCGATGCTTTCCGCATCGTGAGTTACCAATGTGAAATAGACCAGATGACCCGACGAAAGGAGAACTCCCTCGACGGTCTGACCTGGGCTTTCCGACTGCTGACTACTCGTTACAAAGTAGTAGCCCACACTAGCGTCGAACGCGGTGACTCCAGTTTCCTTTCCTCCGGCAGCTGCCAGTGAGGCCGACCGCAATCTGATGACAAGGTCTCTCACCAATTGAGAATCGATCGTCTTCTTGGCCTGACTGATATCAAGCAGTCTGATTCGCAGTCGTTGCGACGTAACATCATTCACTTGTTGCCGCGCTTCAAAATAGATTGTCCCATCCTGCACGAACGGGTAGCGATACTCCCAGTGGTGGGGCCACGGGATTAGAAGCGTGGACTGCGGGGCAGCGCTGCCGACTCCGCAAATGGCAACGCAAATAACGAGAAGAGAAACCCGTAGAGGAGTACGCGAGTCCATTCGCTGCTTCCGATTTAATTGCTGAATTTTGCGTTTATCCAGTGAGAGCAGGCAATGCACATTGCAATCACTATTGCCTGAACGGCAGATTGTCGCAGTCAACACTTACTCGACGATACCGATTGCGACCTTCGCGGGAACTCGCATTCATGAAAGCGGCGCGGTCCAGAGCGATCTGACATGTTCACGAACAGCTCTCTTTTCCGGTACATGAAATGCCGATCGCATACTTCATCCTTACGTTGGATTGCACTTGGCAGGCTATTTCTGGCCGTACCGAGGGGGATCACCGAGGCGCATGCGCCTGTCGGCGACGACTTCCGCCTCAACGGCGAGCACTTCGGAGCTCACGGATTTTTTGAAGGGGAGATTCTCGCAATCGAAAGGCCAGCTACGTCCAAATCTCATCGCGGCATTCGCCGCGTACCGACATGAAGCGCGGATACGCTCTCGCTCATCGAACGTGGTTGTGATGTCTAGGGCATGCTCCATAGCGGCACGTGCCATGGGAAGACCCTGGTAGCCACATCGCGACATCGCTCGCACTACCACACGCGCAGCGCCCGAGAGCTCACTTGAAAATGAATGCTCGCTCGTCGGAAGTCTTGCCTGAGCGTCGTCAGGCCTGTACTGCCTAACGCTTTGTCGCTCTCCGGGGCCGCGTGTCATCGATATTCGAACTTTAGGTGAAAGCGCCCATAGACTTGAAGCAATGCTCGAACTTTCCGTACTGGCTATCCATCCGGGCTTGAAGACGATGATGTGCGCAGACTTTTGAGCCAACGGTCGATTGAACGTAAAGGCATCGAACCGAAAGCGACCGAGACTGTCGGTTCGGGTTACGCGCGTCCCCATGCACTTATCCATTCGATACCGCGGGTCGGGCCCGTATGGAATGTTAATGAGCGGTTCCTCGCCGTTGAACACTGCAAAGACCCACGCACCCTCTATCAGAGCGCCATTTGTCGCATCGGCAACACTACCGTTGATCCCCCATCGATCAAAGACAACCCAGTCCACCAAAAGAAGGACTAGAACCGTTAACACAACGGTCCGTTTCGGGTGCATCTCAATCCGAACGACGGCCTTCCAGCGACTCATTTGACTGCCTTGTCCGTTCAGCGCCTCGGTTGATCCTCGCAGTTGCCAGGAATATTTCTGATCGGCTGACACTCCTCGTCTCTTGGGAGGAGCAACCCGGTGAACGATCCGGTTGGGATCCAGCCAATATTGTCCCAGCGATTGCGAGCCGCGCGATAGTCGCCAGGCCAAGGCTCGATTTCAATCACCTCACCTTGTTGGTTCCGAAGGCCCATGACAGCTAGCCATTCATTCAAAATCTCAAGGCGGTCCTCTTCATCCGCTGTCGATGCGTTGAACTTCTGCAGTACCAAATTGACTTCGGACAGTCCCTGCGACTCCCGCCAGTCGTCGAACGTCTGTTCGAGGCCGATCCGCGCGTTGGCTTGTGGACTGCTCTCGTCCCAGGCCTCTCTGCCGGCAAGCTCCCGCCAAGTGATTTGCGGCACTGAAGCCCCTAGATTCTGGCGGTTGCGAGCGATTTCATCCTGGAACGTCGTAGTCAACATATTGAAGACCTCGCTCTCCATGCGCAGCGTCCGCAGTTCGTTGTAACGCCAGTGGCTGGCGTCGGGTGGCGTATAGGTTACCCGAGCCGCGCGTTGTGTCCATGCCATGCATTGGTCACGCGTCAGCCCATTGATCACCTGCGCTCCGCCGAGGAAGTGATGTACCTCACATCGCGAGGGCTCCTCGGGTGGCGGGGTGAATTCACTTCCTAGCGCCTCCCGTGCCTGGCCGCGTCGCTCGCACTCCTGCTCCGTCAGTCCACGTACGATGATAGGTCCACGACGTAAATGGAGAATCCGGCACTGAGAATCACCAGGCCGATCATCCTGGTTAAAGGTGCGATCAGGGGCTTCGTATCCCGACGGACCGTGCACACCAAAATGCCCCGTATCGGCGATTGGTGTATTCAGTCCGCTGCTCTCGATTGCATACGGCATATTCAGGGAATCGCGATGGGCGAACGTATCCTCGAAGGCGTGCAGGTACTCCCCGTAGAGCTGATATCGAGCGTTGTTGATGTCAGTGAAGGATGGCATTGGGCATAGCCCTGGTGTACCCGTGGGATGTGTTGCCACCCAAAGCTCACGCAATCTGGCTGGGTCAGTGCTGGCCAGAAGATTGCTAAGTTGAGTTGACGATGGATTCTGAAACCGCATGAGTATGTCGGACGTGCGATCCCCGTACTGTCCAGCACTGTAGTTCAATACGAAGTGATATAGCGGCAGGGCTGGGTCGTTCGACCCAGTGGGCACCGGACCGATTTGCGTGGTGGGCATCGTCAAAGGATTTCTGTCGATATACTGCGTCGCGATCGCAATCGTTCTAGCCACATCTTGTGGTAATCCCGCGACCAGCGCCAGAAAGTACGTCATGTAGTAGTGAACTACCTCGTCGTACAGCCCGAGGGAATCCGAATGCGAGATCGGATTCCCGTGCACGTACGCATACTTGTTTGCCCCGTCAAACAGCCCCAACGGATCCGGCGTCAAGTACCGCCCGGTCTCCGGATCATAGTCCCGCATGACGTTGTAGTACGTACCACTCTCCGCATCCGCGTACTGACCAGGGAAACGCAGGTTGAGCGTGAGTGCGTTGTTGTCTCCGTCCGGATCTTCATCGATGTGCGCGACGCCGAATGGTTCGTACTCTGCGCTCCAGACGACGCGGCGGGTGGCGTCGGTGATGGAGACGGGCGTTCCGAGGTGGTCGGTGTGGATCCAGAAGATTCTTCCGGACTCCATCAGGGCGACGGGATGGGCGCCGAGGTAAAGGTATTCGCGCGTTACCTTGCCGCGTTCGTCGGCTTCGGCGATCAGCTGGTGCCGTTCGTATAGATAGAAGGTGGTTTCGGGTCTCGCTCCCTTGTAGAGAGTCTTGCTGATCCGTTCTCCGGCGGTGTTGTAGCGATAGGTTGCGACGAGTTTTCCGTCGACGTGCAGGCTGATGGGGCGGCCTTCGCTGTTGTATTCGTAGCGTCGGTTGGCGATCTGTAGCGGGTTGCCGGCGCGATCGTAGGCGATGTGCTCTTCGAGCAAGCGATTGGAATTGGCCGCATAGCGAAAGTCGCGAGCAGCATCAGTTGCAGACGGAGCACTGGATGATCGGCGGTTGCCGTTCTTGTCATATGCATAGGTGAACTCGCCTGCGGGGATTCTTGCGGCCGTGAGTCGACCCGTGGCGTCGTAATCGTACGATCTGGGAGTTCGGCCATCGCTGATTCCTGTCAGGCGGCCGGAGTCGTCGTACGCATACTTGAATGCCGCCAGGCCCAGCAGGGTACGGCGCTCAAGATATCCAGCCTTCGGTTCGTACAGATTCCGCAACTCAAGGCCATTGCCGTAAGTCAGCCGCCCCATGGCATCGAGGGGACGGGCTTTCTTCTCGGTCGTTCTGGCATCCAGGTCGCCGAGGATCAGTTCGCTTCGCAGCATCGATTCGCGCGTGATCGCGCGGAGCGCTCCGTTCTGCGTGTAGTGGTAGCGCAGCCGCTGGCCGGACGGCAGTGTCCGGGTATCGAGGCGATTCTGCGCATCGAACGTCTGCGATGTGGTGAACGAACGATTGGCGATTCTGCGTTCGTGCGTGACGAGCCGGCCGTTCTCGTCATACCCGAAGCGTTCTTTCTGCTGTGGAGCAACGATCTCGACCAGCCGGGAGGATCGATAGCTCAACTCCGTCACGTCTTCACGACGATGGATTCTGAGCAGGCGATTGGCTGCGTCGTACTGGAAGCGCATGATCTCGCCGTTCGCATCTTCCTTCTGTGCCAGATTTCCCGCGCGATCATATGCATAGCGGAGCGTGCCGCGGTCGGCGCTGTCTTCCTGGACCTGTCGGCCGAAATCATCGTATCGATAGTTCGTCGCCGCGCCGTTCGGAGCAACGACACCTGCAAGCCGGTTTTCGTCGTCGCGTCTGAAACGAGTGACTCCACCATCGGCTGCCTGCATCGATTCGAGCATGCCACCGAAGCCATAGGCGAACTCGGTGGCATTGCCGAGCGGATCGGTGATTCTCGCCGGTTGCGAGTCGTCGTCCGTATAAGCGAACTGGCGTAACGGCGGACCGTCGCCGTCGCGGACTTCCATCAGTCGACGCTGCTCGTCATAGACATATTGAAACCATCGCACCGGAATATTCCCGGGCATCAGCAGTGCTGCGGCGACGACCTGGCCGTCCGCGGCGTACTTCAGCACGCCGCCGATTCCCGACTCATCCAGTGCGAAGCGATTGGGCCGGCCGGCCTGGTCATATCCGATTCGCCGGATGCGCCCATCGGCATCGACTGTTTCAGTCAGTCGACCGAGACCATCGTAGACATAGCCAGTGCTGCGCTCACCGCTCGAGAACAGCTGGGTCATGCGAGTCAGCCGCCCTTCTTCGTCGTATTCCACGCGCTTCGGCGGGGAACCCGGCTGGTGCATGAGCCGCGGACGTCCTGCCGGATCGAAATCGGAGAACTCGACCCGTTCATCGCCCGGCATGAGGATGGCCGTGGTCCGTCCGAAGTCGTCGTACTGGAAGCGTGTGACATCGTTCAGATCGGTACGCGGTCCGTCGATCGCGAGCAACGTCGAGTGGGCGTCGTAGTCGAACCGGATCGTTCGTTCGATGCGTTCGTAGCCGCTTTCCCCGGAAGGCGTGTAGCCCCGCTCCAGGAACGACAGCGGCAAACCGCTGCGGGTGTACTTCACCTCGATCGAGCGCACCGCCCCCGGCTTGATGCTCGGCAGTTCCACATGCGACGGCTGATCGGCATCGCCGTCGTAGCTGTACTGGACGACCCGTTCGTAACCCGCCCCCTGATCGCGTTCGATCAAGATCAGACGCCGCTCGTCGTCATACGCGTATCGCTGCGATGGCGATCCCCGGGCCTCGATCGTTTCCACCTGGAAGGCATCGTTGAACGCATAGCGAACGTCGCCCACACCGCAAGTGCCGCAGCCCGGCCCACGGACTTCGGTCACCAGTGCGACACCGTCACGAATGTCGGTGACGTAACGACTCACGCGCCCGAAGGCGTCCGTGACATCGGTGTAGCCCTTGCCGTATTCCAGGCTCACCTTGCCTGCCGCGTCGGGATGAGATGACAGGATGCCGCGTCCCGCCGCGTCGTATTCCCAGTGAGCAACGGGGATGAGACGAATCTTGCCGCCGTAGGCAGGCAGACGGACGCTGCCGGCACGCAGATCCGTCAAGTGATGCGGATGGCGCGAGTCGTTGTACTCGTAATGCCGGGCGCGGCCGCTTGCCGATACGACCTGCGATAGATTGCCGGCGGCATCGTAGCCATAGCGCCACGAAGCGCCACCCGGCGCGCGGATGCGCGCGATGCGGCCGTTCGCGTAGTACTCGAAGGACAGCTCGCGTCGCTGCGGATCCACCACCCGCTGCAATCGCTGCTGATCGTCGTAGTGCAGCGTCACGATGCGGGACTGCTCGCGCAGAACCGTCAACCGGCCGGAGCGGTCAAACTGCAGTTCCCGTCCCGACCGCCAACGCCACACGTACCCTTCGTCGGACTTCTCGACGACACCATCGCTGGCTCTCTGCGCGACGAAGCGGCTCGAATCCTTCGATCCCGCAAAGCGAAGACGGCGGCCATCTGCCTGCCATAGCAGTAGCGACTCGCCATCAGCGCCCGATTCGATCGACGCCTCATATCCATGACGCCACCCCGCTCCCATCACGCCGGCGCGCGCCGACGCTTCGCTGTTGTAATGACGGACGAGCGACAGGCCGAGCGTTCCCGGCAACGCAGGCAGATCGATCTCGCGTTGATACTTGTTGCCCGTCACGACATGGATGGGATTGCCCACGCTGAGCGAAGGCAGTTCGACGCTCGGCAGCGAGGCTCCGTCGCCGCCGTTCCCCGATATCGGGAATGGACCCGGCCCCGGCGTTACCGGCGAAGAATCGCCCGGCGGCCCGGGATTCGACGGGAACGGACTGCTGCCGCCGTCCCCACCGGAACACGTCGTGGACGAACCGCCGTTGGCGCCGCCTCCGCCCGCACCGCCTCCCGAGCCGGTACCAGAACCGCCTCCGCCGCCCGTTCCCGGCGACGATCCACCGCCGCTGCCGTCGCCCGATCCCTCGCCGAAGCCGAAGAATCCGTCCGCGAGACTGCTGCCTTCCTGCTCGCCCGATTCGCTGTCGCCCGCTCCCTCTTCGCCTTCTCCGTCATCGTCCTGCGCATCATCCGGCGGGCGCGCATCGGCCGGAATGCGATCCACGTCCGGCAGATCGCCGCGAGCCACAACGGCATCGCTCATCCGCGCCGGACTCTGCATCCGCACGGTCGACGTCGTCACGATGGGTAGCCGGCCGCGACGCAGCAGCTGCTGCTCGAACGCATCCATATTCCCGACACGGCGCGCCGACAGCAGGATGCGCGAAATGAACCAGTTGACCAGCGGCACCTTCAGTTCGTAGCCATAGGTGATCTCGACGCGCAGCAGATTGGCGTCCTGGACGTTCACGCCGCTGAGTGCGCCGACGCTGGTGCTGCGGGCGTGCAGGCGATCGTTGGGTATCTCGCGCACGCCCTCGACTTCCTCGCCGAAGTCTTCGAAGGCTTCGCGGGTGGGATTGAGAATCCGGATGCGCGCGTCCTGCACCAGCGATGCATTCACACGCGCGATCGTCGCCGCCACGCCTGCGACCGATGAATCGGGCGAATACAGCGGCGCCAGTCCGCGGGCGAGACCGCCACGGATCGCAGCAGGCTGGGCGTGGCCGACCGCGCCGGCGCGCGCTGCCTGCAGGGCTGCGAAGTTCAGTGTCGCCTTCGCTTCATAGATGAGCCCGAACTGGATCGCGCCGAGGATCACGGCCAGCAGGATCGGCAATGCGATCACCGCTTCGACCATTGCCGCACCCGCAGATCGCTGCCGGATGCGACCGCGCCAGCGCGAATGCGTCTTCGAGGGGTCCCGCGTCGAACAGGCCACGCGTTCCATGCGAATTCCATTGCGGTAGGAGAGTCCTCAGTGTGCTGGCGCCTCGCGGACGTGCGGCCACGAATTTCTCGCCATTCCCCGAGAAATGGCACACTGGCGGCAGGTCACGACAGGAGCTCCCGTGAACGCCGCACCCACCCTCCGTGCCGAACGTATCGGGATGCTCGACACCACGCGCGGCATTGCAGTCCTCGGCATCCTGTTGATGAACATCGTCGGCTTCGGCCTGCCGGAAGCCTACGAAGATCCGACCAACTGGGGCGGGCACGAGGGCGCCGATCTCTGGGCATGGCGCATCAACGCGCTGTTCTTCGAAGGCACGATGCGCGGTCTCTTCACGCTGCTCTTCGGCGCCGGCGCCCTGCTCTTCCTGCAGCGACAGGCACATCACGACGCGCACGCAACACGCGACCTCGGCGGTACGGCGCTCTATTTTCGCCGTACGGTATTGCTGATCCTGTTCGGACTGATCAACGCCTACCTGTTCCTGTGGGAAGGCGACATCCTGTTCTACTACGGCGTGACCGGGCTGTTTCTCTATTTCTTCCGCAAGCTGCGCACGCCGGCTCTGATCGCGATCGGCCTCGCCGTCCTGAGCGTGCCGACGATCGTGAATCTCACGGACCGCATCGAGTACGACGAAGTACGCACGCGCGCGGAAGCCGCGATGAATCTGCAGGAGTCGGGCGCGACACTCACCGACGAACAGCTGCACGCCATCGACGAACTCAACGAGGAGCATGCAGATCACAAACCGGCACGCGAAGAAATCGAACGCGCCATCGAGCGCATCAAGGCAAGCTATCTCAGCGCGTTCCGCTATCTGAAGAGCCGCACGTTCTATTTCGAGACCACCTTCTTCATCCGCTACGGCTTTGCCGAATGTCTCGGCATGATGCTCATCGGCATGGCGCTGCTGAAACTCGGCGTTCTGTCCGGCAGTGCGCGACGCTCGACCTATCTGACGATGATGCTCGCTGGCTACGCCGTCGGTCTCGGCGTCAATGCCTGGGAAGTGCAGATGCTCGAAAGCTCGGGATTTTCGGTGGACGCCATCGTGGACACCTACGTGACCTACGACGTGGGCCGCGTACCGCTGACGCTCGCCCATCTGGGACTGATCGGCTGGCTGTGGCAGACGCCGGTGCTCATGGCCGCAAAGCGTGTCCTCGCACGCGTCGGTCAGATGGCACTCACGAACTACCTCACTCAGAGCATCCTCTGCGGTCTCCTGTTCACGGGCGCGGGACTCGGGCTCTTCGGCCAGTTCGAGCGCCACCAGCTCTACTATTTCGTGATCGCCATCTGGGCGCTGCAGCTGCTGTGGAGTCCGTGGTGGCTCAACCGGTTTCAGTTCGGTCCCGCCGAATGGCTGTGGCGCTCGCTCACGTATGGGCGTCGTCAGCCGATGCGGATTGCATCGCCGACTTCTGCGGCATCGGCGGGTCGGTCACCGTCGACATAGTTGCCGCGCTGCGCGCGTCACCGACCTGGCGCTCCGTTCCTGGCGCCGCTGTCGTACGTCGTCGATTCGATGAGTTGGTCGACGCTGCCGTCCGGTTTGTAGGAAACCGCCGTTGTGTTGACCTGCACGTGATCGGGGAAGTACTGATACGAGGTCACCCCGATCATTTTGTCGCCTGCGTACATGTATTCGCGCAACGGCTTCCTGAAGCCCAAGCTTCCCGCGTCCTGATCGATTTCCTGGATCACCTTGCCATTCGCGTCCTTGATGAACTCGATGAGTCCGTTGTCCGTGGACACTTGCAGCGCTACCAGGCGAGGATCATCCGGCGCCGGCCGCACGGGCGCGCTCGACAACTGCGCCACCGCGGATGCAGCAGGTGTCGAATCGGTTCGAACTCCCTCCTTCGGCAAGCTCGCCTGCTGAGCCGCCGCGTCGGTTCGCGGCGGCGCATCGTCCGTCGATCTGCGGTTCAGATAGATCGCACCCGCAATAGCGACAGCAACGACGATCCCGGTAACGACAGTCGTCCTGGACATGACTCCGTCTGCTCCGCTCATGGCGCGAAGGCCACGTCGTCGATCCAGACCGTGGTTCCGGGACCATAGTAGTCTTCCCTGACATACCGCCACTCGATGTCGTGCGGGCCCACGGTGATCGGTACGGTGGTCTGCGTCCACTGTGTCGCCGCCCAAATCGACGCCACCTCAACTCCGTCGACGAGGACGGCGAGGCGGTCGCAGCACCCCGACGAGCTGTCGAATCTGGAATGGAAGCTGAGTCGGCCAGCCGCAAAGACCGCGCGGAATCGAGTGCTGCTGGACTGCTGGACGCCGACCGCTCCGGATCTGATGCTCGCGCTGCCCGTGCGCGCCACCGTCGAATCGAGCATCCAGGGCGCACTGCTTCCTGCCGGCGTCGACCATGCTCTCCAGTCCGGCGTGCCCTCGAAGCCCTGACTGAAGCTGGTGATCGGCGACGGCAGCCCAGTCGGGTCGTTCGGATCGCCTCCGTACAGCGCTTCATCAAAGTCCGTGTAACCGTCGCCATCGGAATCGGGATCCCACGGATCGGAGTTGTAGGTGAGCAATTCTTCCCTGTCGTTCAGACGATCGCCATCGCTGTCGGCCTGGGCGGGATTCGTCGCATACGTGACGATCTCCTCGAAGTCCGTCAGCCCGTCGCCATCCGAATCGACGACCGTCGGGTCGGAGCGATTCTGATACTCGTCAGCATTGCTGACGCCGTCACCGTCCAGATCTCCGAGCGCATCCGCTGCATTCGCGTCGCTCAATCCGTACAGCTGTTCCCACCACCGCGGGAGGGTATCGAGATCCTGATCGCCGAACGGAAGCGCGAGGAATGCGGTGGTGTTGTTCACCACGTGAACCAGGAAGGCACCGGTCTGGCCGAACGCGATGCGCAGTGGTTGACCGAGGTACTGGTAGCTCGCAAGGACGGCGCGCGTATGCTCGTCGCGAATGTCGAGACGATCGGTCGTGTCGAGAGTGACCAGGACGCCATCGCGCCAATGAGCATCTGCGATCGCCGCGCCCAACGCGCCGGCGTATGTGAGCCCCGGGGAGTCATAGACATCGCCAGTACCGAGCAGAATGTACTGACCATCCGGCGCTACGCGAATCGGCGGCTCGATCGAGAACGAGCCGTGATACGGACTTTCGCCTTGTCCGGCGATCGAACCCGTCGTCTGATCGATCACTTCATAGTGCAGGTCGTTCGGGCTCATCCCATCCCGGAAGAAGTACACGCGCGACGTCACGGGGTCCCACGCGTAGTCTCTCGATACCTGATTCCACTCCCGCTGATCCGTGAGCACGCCGTTGCGATCGAAAATGTAGTGCGTCGCCCATGCACCGCTCGGATCCTGAGCCAGCACATAGTTGCCGACCGCCGCCAGCCCGCCGACTCCCATCGAGGTGTTGGCGAATGGCGTCTCCGGAGCGTTGCTCGCGGAAACGTCCACATACCGGATCGCGCCCGTGCTGTAGCCCAGGTACAGGCGCTGATGGGCACTCGAATAGCTCATGGTCGTCGGCGCCAGCGTGCTGAATCCCTGATCGATGCCGACGACATACGGGTTGAGATACTCACCCGATGCGATTGACCATCGATAGACGCGCTGATTGGCTCCACTCAACAGGTAGATGACGTCATCGTCGCTGGCGATTTTGTCCGGTATGTAGCTCGGCACGGTGGCGCCGTAGTTGCACTGCACTCCGTTGCCATGCGCCGGGAGCCAGCACGCGGAGTCCTGTGCATACGCGTCGAGACTGAGCCCGGTCGTGCTGTCGCTCTGCGACATGCCTGCATTCCATGCGTCGGGATAGTGGTCGCGATCGGTGTCGACCGATGCGGCGGGATCCAGCGGAAACGCGTCCTGCGTATTCGTTACGCCATCGCCGTCGCTGTCGTTGCTGGGTGTGTAGGCATGGAACTGCACGACGCCGTTGTCGATGGTCACCACGACCATGCCGGCATCCGTGCCTACGACGCGCAATCCCCGTCCGGTGTAGGAAATCTGCTCGAGCGTCGCCCGGTTCGCACCCAGCCGCCTCAGAATGGCCTGGTTGCCGATGTTGGTCAGCGCCGCGATGGAGCCATCGGCAAACCATCGTGCATCGACGACCTGCATGCCCAGCGACCCCGCCCATGACAGTCCGGACTGGTTGTAGATGTCACCGCTGCCCAGCAGGACGTACTGGCCTCCCGCCGAAACACGGATCGGCGGCTGAATGGCATACGCACCGTGATACGGAGTCTCGCCGGCCGCAGTAATGGTTCCGGTCGTCTGCTCGATGACTTCGAAGTGCAGATCGTTCGGGCTCATGGAGTCCCGGAAGAAATACACACGCGAACTGACGGGATCCCACGCGTACTCCCCGGAGGAGTAGTTCCATTCGGCCTGGTCTGTCAACGCGCCCTGGCGATTGAAGATGTAATGCGTCGCCCATGCGCCGCTGCCATCCTGTGCGAGCAGATGATTGCCCACTGCTGCCAGGCCGCCGACGCCCATCGCTGTATTCGTGAACGGCGTCTCGGCTGCGCTGGCCGCAGCCAGATCGATGTAGCGGATCGCGCCGGTGGTGTAGCCGAGATACAGACGCTGGTGATCGGACGAATAGGCCATCGCCGTCGGCGCGAGCGTACTGAAACCCTGATTGATGCCGACGACGTACGGATTGAGGTGCCTGCCTGCGCTCACGGACCAACGGTAGACACGCCGGTTGGCGCTGCTCAGCAGATAGATCGTGTCGTCGCCACGAACGACCTGGTCAGGCACATAATTCGGAATCGTGGCGCCGTAGTCGCAATTGACGCCATCGCCATGCCCCGGGAGATAGCACGCAGAATCCTGAGGATAGGCATCCAGGCTCAGCCCGGTCGTGCTGTCGCCCTGACTCCTGCCGGGGTTCCACGCATCCGGATACCCATCGCGGTCCGTATCCATCGATGCCGCTGCATCCAGCGGGAATGCGTCCTGCGTGTTGGCGACGCCGTCCCCATCGCTGTCGTCGTTCGGCACGTAGGTGCGGAACCGGACTGTGCCGTTCTCGACGACGAGGACCGCCATCCTCGCATCGCTGCCCACGACTTGCAGTGCCTGACCCGCATAAGTCATCTGCTCCAGCACCGTCAGGTTCGTCCCGAGCCGGCGCAGGACAGTCTGGTTACCGGCAGTCGACAACGTGACGATGGAACCATTGGCCATCCAGCGCGCATCGACGATTTGCCCGCCGAGCGAGCCCGACCACGTCAGGTCCGTGCGGTTGTAGATGTCGCCGCTGCCCAGAAGCACGTACTGACCGCCGGCCGACACGCGAATCGGCGTCTGTATGGAATAGGCACCGTGATACGGCGACTCGCCCTTTTCCGCAATCGTTCCCGTTGCCTGATCGATCACTTCGTACATCAGGTCGTTCGGGCTGGTGTCGTCGCGAAGGAAGTACACGCGGGAAGACGCCGCATCCCATGCATACTCCCTCGAGTAGTAATTCCAGTCTTCCTGGTCCGTCAGTGCACCGTTGCGATCGAACACATAGTGAGTCGCCCAGGCACCGCTGTCGTCCTGCGCGAGAACGTAGTTGCCGACTGCGGCCAGTCCTCCAAGCCCCATCGCCGTAGTGGCAAACGACGTTTCCACCGGCGAGCTGGCAGCGAGGTCGATGTAGTGGATTGCACCCGAGCCGTACCCGAGGTACAGGCGCTGATGATCGGGCGAATGCGCCATCGTCGTCGGCGCGAGGGTGCTGAACCCCTGGTCGATCCCGACGACGTACGGATTGAGGTAGGCACCCGAAGCAATCGACCACCGATAGACGCGCCGGTTTGCACTGCTGAGCAGGTATACCGTGTCCCCTGCAGCGACGATCCGGTCAGGAACGTAGTTCGGGAGCGTCGCGCTGTAATCGCAGTTCACGCCGTCCCCGTGTCCGGGGAGATAGCACGCTGCATCCTGCGGATAGGCATCGAGAGCCAGGCCCGTCGTGCTGTCGCTGCCTGTCATGCCCGCATTCCAGGCATCCGGATATCCGTCGCGATCGGTGTCGACTGATGCGGCCGCGTCGAGCGGGAACGCATCCTGCGTGTTCGCGACACCGTCGCCATCGCTGTCGTCGCTGGGAACGTAGGTGTGGAACTCGACTGATTGGGTCGTCCTGATCAGCACGGCCATTCTGGCATCGGTACCCATGACGCGCAGCGGTTGACCGTTGAATGTCCGCTGCTCCAGGACGGTCCGATTGGCGCCGAGGCGACGCAGCACCGTCTGATTGCTGCTTGCGGAAATCAGCGCAACGATCGAACTGTCGGCGAACCACCGCGCATCCGTCACCTGCGAACCGAGCGATCCTGCCCAGGCAAGGTCCGTGCGGTTGTAGATGTCGCCGCTACCGAGCAGGACATGGCTGCCGTTGGCGGATACGCGGATCGGCGGTTGAATCGAATAGGCGCCGTGATACGGCGTCTCGCCCTGGCTCGTGATTTTCCCCGTCGACTGATCGATCGTTTCGTACAGCAGATCGTTGGGACTGAAACTGTCGCGGAAGAAATAGACGCGGGAGGAAGATCCATCCCACGCGTACTGTCTTGAGTAGTAGTTCCAGTCCTTTTGGTCCGTCGCAACTCCGTTGCGATCGAGTATGTAATGCGTCCCCCACGCACCGGCGTCGTCCTGCGCGAGCACGAAACGACCGACGGACGCGAGTCCCATGACATTCCCAGAAACCTGCGCGAAGGGTGCATCCACCGGATCGGCCGCGGTCACATCCAGAAATCGAATCGCTCCATTGCCGTAGCCGAGATACAGACGCCCGTGATCGCCGGAATACGCCATGGTGGTCGGCGACGAGGCACTTGCGGCCAGCACATAGGCATCGAGATACCGCGCTTCGCCGATCGACCATCTGAAGATGTAGCTGTGCGCGTTGTCCAGCAGGTACACGATGTCCTGATCGTCGTACACCACGGCGTCCGGAATGTAATTCGGCAGCTCCGACGTCACCTCGAAGTTCTCGGAGACCGTGCCGACGGTGACGCGCGTCCGGCTGATCCTCGAATAATTCGTGGAGGCCCGGGTTCTGACGGCCAGTGTCTGGGCGGAACTGATGGAGCCCGCAACACTCGTGAATGCGCCCCCATCGATCGAGTACTCGCCTCCTTCGATGCTGACGGGCGCGGCGGTGTTCATACCCGAAATCGTCACGGTGCTGGACACGATCCATGTGTCTCGGACCGCATTGACGGACCTGGCAAACCCGAAGGCATTCGGCGTCGTATCTGCCGCCACCGTGGTCACGGTGAAGGTGCCCGATACACCGCCAACGGTCAGCACCGCGCTCACCGCAGTCGAGAACTGACTCGACGACGTCACACGGACTCGGATCTTCTGGCCGTTGGCAACCGTTCCGGCCGCCGAGGTAAAGGCAGCACCCTCGATCGAGTATTCGCCGCCAGTGATACTGACGGCAGCGCTGGCCGTGATGCCCGCGATGACGACGTCGTTCGAGATTGCGGACTGAGACAGTTCGATGTCTGTCTGTTGCGAGAGAGCGAAGGTGTCGGGCGTCGTGTCCGGCGGTGACGATGTCGCCGAACTGCCGCCGCCCCCTCCGCCCCCGCATCCCGCGAGCACTAGCAATCCTGCCCAAACGACGTTGGAAATTCGCGTGTGCACTCCGGCTGCTCCTGCTTGTTCTAGTTCGAATCCTGGGGAAATTCCTCCCGCTTGCGCACGATTCTAGCAACAGGTCGCTCGCGTTTGCGATCCAGGGCCAGTCGTGAAAGCGTTCATGCGAACGCAGCAGTACGCGGCAATCCCAACCCTCACCCCCCGCAGGGCCGAGGTCGCGACATAATCCGCGACCTGCCTATGCCGACGGCGCCTTCTCCACTTCCACCGGCGTCGACTTGTATGCCGGCGTGCGGCTCTGCGGATCGAAATCTTCGAGCGCGACCAGCACGCTCGCCTCGGGAAAGTATGCTGCACACGATCCCCTGGCGATCGGATAAGCGACGGCATGGAATCCTGTCGCGATTCTGTTCGCCGCGCGCAGCGTGACTGCGTCGTCGTTCCGGATGCCCCGTGCCTGCATGTCCTCTTCATTCATGAACACGACGTCGCGGCGACCCTTGATACCGCGGTAACGATCGTTCAGCCCATAGATCGTCGTGTTGTACTGATCGTGCGAACGGATCGTCGTCAGCAGGAGCGGGAATACTCCCGCGGTGCGCCGCTGCGCCGTCCGCAGCTTGAACTGCGCCCGTCCCGTCGGCGTCTTCCACCTCCGTAGCGCCGCCGGATTGGGCAGATGAAATCCGCCCGGGATGCGAATGCGCTCGTTGTAGTTCTCGAACCCCGGAACGATCTTCTCGACCAGGTCGCGAATGCGATCGTAGTTCTGCACCAGACCGTTCCAATCCACCTTGCTGTCCGGCAGCGTAGCCGCGGCCAGCATCCCGACGATCGCAGGCTCGGAGCGCACTTCCTGCGAGGGCGGTGCCTTGAACCCCTGCGAGGCATGCACCATCGACATGGAATCTTCGACCGTCACGCTCTGCACGCCGCCCTCCTGCACGTCGAGATCCGAGCGTGCCAGCGCCGGCAGGATGAGTGCATCGGCACGATGGAGCAGGTGACTGCGATTGAGCTTCGTGTGAATGCCGACGTAGAGCGCGAGCTTGCCCATGCCTTCCGCAGTCGCCACCGGATCAGGCGCCGCGACCGCCATGTTGCCGCCGAGCGCAATCAGCACCCGCACCTTTCCTTCGCGCATGGCTTCGATGCACTCGACGACGGAATAGCCTTCGGTTCGCGGCGGCGAGAATCCGAACGTCGCCTCGATGCGATCGAGCAGGTCTGCCGGCGGACGCTCGTTGACGCCCATCGTGCGATCACCCTGCACATTGCTGTGACCGCGCACCGGACAGATGCCCGCACCGGGCCGGCCGATGTTCCCGCGCAGGAGCAGCAGATTCGCGAGCTGATGGACGTTCTCGGTCCCGTGCGCGTGCTGCGTGATTCCCATGCCGTAGGCGAGGATGGCCGAGCGAGCACGGGCGTACTCCCTGGCCGCCGCCTCCAGCTCGACCCGGGTTACACCCGTTTGTTCGACGATCTCATCCCACGACAGCGCATCGAGCTGCCGCGTCAGTTCCTCGAATCCCGTCGTATGCGCATCGATGAACTCCCGATCGAGGATCGGCTCATCCGTCGGGGATCGGTCGCGCTCCCATTCCAGCAACAGCTTCATCAGGCCCTGCAACGCCAGCGCATCGCTGCCGACACGCAACTGCAGATACTGAGTCGCCAGCTCGGTTCCTTCTCCCGTCAACATCTCGACCGCGCTATGCGGGGCGATGAATCTTTCGAGCCCGCGTTCCCGCAGCGGATTGAAGACGAGCAGCGGCACGCCTCGCTTTCGCGCCGCCCGCAACGTCGTCAGCATGCGCGGATGATTCGTGCCGGGGTTGTGACCGAAGCTCAGGATGAGATCGGTGCAGTCGAAGTCGGCGAGTTGAACGGTGCCTTTGCCGACGCCGATCGACTGCGGCAACCCGACGCTCGACGCCTCGTGGCACAGGTTGGAACAGTCGGGCATGTTGTTCGTGCCGTACTCACGCGCGAACAACTGGTACAGGAACGCGGCTTCGTTGCTGGTTCTCCCCGAGGTGTAGAACGCCGCGGCATCGGGTGTGCTCAGCGCACGCAGATGCAGCGCGACGAGTTGCGCCGCATCAGCCCACGAGATGGGCACATAGCGATCACTGGCAATGTCGTATCTGAGCGGATGCGTCAGGCGCCCCTGCGATTCCAGCCAATGATCGGACTGCGCACGCAATGCCGTGACGGTATGCGCCGCGAAGAACTCCGGCCCGACCGTTCGTGAAGTCGTCTCCCACGCGACCGCCTTCGCGCCGTTCTCGCAGAACTCGAACGACGACGTGTGCTTCGGATCCGGCCAGGCGCATCCGGGACAATCGAACCCCGATGGCTGATTGGCCTTCAGCAATGCACGAGTGCTGATGGCCGGCGCGCCCTGCTCGCGAACGACGGCTGCCGTCGCTGCCAGCGCCTCCCAGCCTCCTGCAGCGCGATCGTACGGCTCGATGCTCCTGTCGCTCATACCGCCTCCCGCACCGGAACCACGTGCTGCTCGAGGCGCTGCGGATGCGTATAGACATTGAAGCTCGCGGCGCGCAGGAAACCGACGAGCGTGATACCGACCTGCTCGGCGAGTTGCACGGCAAGGCTTGAGGGCGCACCGATGGCAACGATGATCGGCACCTGCACCGCTGCCGTCTTCTGGACCAGTTCGAACCCGGCGCGTCCGCTCAATGCGAAGAGCGTGTTGTCCGGTCGCCAGTTTCTCGAAGCGAGCGTCCCGATCACCTTGTCGACCGCATTGTGGCGACCGACGTCCTCATGCACGGCCAGCAACTCGCCGCCGAGATCGAACGCCGCGACGGCATGCAGTCCACCGGTCACGTCGAAAACCTGCTGCGCTGCGCGCAGGCGCTGCGGGATGCCATAGAGGAATGACGCCGGGATCGGCCGCGCCGAGCATTCGATCGATTCCATCGAGCCGAGAGTCGACACGGCGTCCAGCGATGTTTTCCCGCACAGACCGCAACTCGCAGAACTCACGAAGTTGCGCGCCACGCTCTTCAGTTGCGGCGCCGCACCTGCGCGCAGTTCCACCTTGATCACATTGGATCGCTGACCGCAGCGTCGTATCACCTTCACCTGCGATGCGTCATGAAGAATCCGTTCCGCGATCAGAAATCCCAGCGCGAGCTCCTGGTCGGCCCCCGGAGTACGCATCGTCACCGTGACGACCTCCTCGCGGCCCTGCGAGACGATCCGGATCTCCAGCGGTTCCTCGATCACCAGGGTTTCGGTACGCAACAGTGCGCGGTCCCGATTCACGTGACACGCCGCGTGCGGGTGTGTCGAAGCAGCTGATGGGCTCATGATGCGGTGCTCAGCGACAGGGCATGGGGATCATACTGAACCCAAACGCCTGCCATATCTACGCACTCCCGCCGCGCGCGATTCGGGCAGGGCTGCAGTCACCGCCTCGGCCACCAGCCCCGCCACCCGCGCATGCACGGGCTCCAGCTCCGCGACCGGCCGCGGGGACTCACTCATATATATGGCAAGGATCAGCGGTCCGCGCCCGGGCGGCCAGACGATGGCGACATCGTTGACTGCGCCATTGGCTCCCGTCCCGGTCTTGTCGCCCGCGGTCCAGCCTGAAGGCAGTCCGGCACGAATGCGTCGCGCGCCCGTGGGCGAAGCTTTCGTCCACTCGACCAGCATCTGACGCGAACCGGCACTCAGAATGTCGCCCGCCAGGACGCGAGCCGCCGTATGAGCCATTGCGTGCGGCGTCGTGGTGTCGCGTTCATCGCCGCGCAGGTTGGAATTCAGTGCGAGTTCGTTGCGGTCCAGACGCGTGATCGTGTCGCCCATGCTGCGCAGATCGGCCGTCAATCCGGCGGGGCCGCCGATCTGTTCCAGCAGCAGGTTCGCTGCCGGGTTGTCGCTCAGCTTGACCGCTGCCGCACACAGCTCGCCAATCGACAACCAACCGGTGGAGAGTTTCGCCGCAGTGACGGGCGCATGACTGACCATGTCGCCGGCATCGAACGTCACCTTGCGGTAAAGATGAAGCTGCGACCGATCCACGCGACGCAGCACCGCGGCGGCCAGCAGCAGCTTGAACGTCGAGCACATCGCGAATCGTTCGTGCTCGCGCAACCCGATCGAGCGACCCGAGACAGGATCGAGCGCGCAGACGCCGAGACGCCCGCCTGCTTCGGCTTCGAGTTCCGCAAGCCGTTCCCGCAGCGCTTCATTCGTCGAGCCGGCCGCCGACGCGAAACGCGTGGCCAGCAATCCCAGCAACAACGAACGCCGATCGATCCGTTCCGACATGGTCCGAACTCCCGCGCCTGTATCCGTGCAGCGTCGCCGAAGAATCGGGCAAAGTCAGGGCGGAAATCCGGCCGAAAGCCGAAGGTCAGGAAAATATTCTTCGCAGGAACTGGATACGCCGCTGCATCGCTTCCTTCGCCACGCTGCTGCCTGCCGCCAGCAGATCGAAACCATGCACGCCGCGCTGGATCTCGTTGAGTTCGACCGCGACACCCTGGTCGGTCAACGCCTGTGCGTAGGCATTGCCCTGGTCGTGCAGCAGATCGAATTCCGCGATCTCGACATAGGCCGGCGCCAGTCGCGAAAGATCGCCATGGATGGGCGATGCATACCGCGGCACGCCCTGCGACACCGGATGACCCAGATACGTCGCGGCGATCGACAGTGCCGACGCATTCCTGAACGGCGGAACGTTGGCGTAGGCCGATATCGACGGCCGCTTGCACTCCAGATCGACGGCGGGATAGATCAGCAACTGCCCGCGCAGTGCGATGCCATCCTCCTGCAACGCGCGTTGCGCCACGCCGGCGGCGAGTCCACCGCCCGCGCTGTCGCCGCCGACGGCGATGCGCTCGCGATCGACGCCGAGCGACTCCGCATTCGCGAGCGTCCACTGCAGCGCTGCATGGCAATCGTTGAATCCGGCGGGAAACGGATGCTTCGGCGCGAGCCGGTATTCGACGAACACCACGGCGCACTCCGCCTCGCGCGCATAGCGCAGCACATTCTCGAAATGCTGCGGCGCCGGTTTCATCACGAATGCGCCGCCGTGGTAGTAGATCAGCGCCGGCACGGACGATTTCGCCGTTCCTGGCCGGATGATCCACGCCGGCACCGGATAGCCGTCGCTGCCGGGAATCGCGACGCGCGTAAAACCGGAGGCGAACTTGCGCCGGTGCAGCGAATTCACCGCTGAAAGAAACCGCTGCAGGGCCGCCAGCGCCCAGCGGTTCGTCGGCAGCCTGTGCGCGCCGATCGACTGGAGCTCCGGATGAATGTTCAACGGTGCAGTCATGATTCGTTATCGGTATGAGACGGCCCGCGGCATTCTCCTGACCGGATCTGTTTCCCGCAAGTCACGCGAGGTCATGCAACGGATGATGTCCCGACGGCCAGTCGGGCTCGATGAAATGTCCCGCCACCCAGGAAGTCGAGACGTCCTCCAGGCGCGCCGGCGTCCAGCGCGGCTTGCCATCCTTCTCGATGAGCAGCGCGCGTACACCTTCGGGAAAGTCCGGGTGCGCGCAGCATTGCATCGCGACGGTCAGCTCCATGCGGAACACGTCGGCAAGGCTCAGCGATGACGCACGCTGGCGTAGCTCCCAGATCAACGCCGCGGTGGTCGGCGATCCTGCGGCGAGCGATTTCGCGGCGCGCTGCAGCCATTCGTCGGCGCTGTCGCATTGCCGTATGCGGCCGACGATCTCCGCAAGATCCGCCCCTGCACACATCGCATCGATGACCGCCGCATGACGCTGCAGATTCGATACCGGCAGCGGCACCTTTGCGGACGCCGCCAGTGTCGAGAGGATTTCCGAGACCATCGCGCGATCCCGCTCTGCCTCGGACTGCCAGCGAGCGGACTGCAGCCGCTGGCACATTGCATCGAACTGCGAGACCGCCAGGAAATGATCGGCGAGTGCCGCGGCCTTCGCGTCGGCAGCATTGAGCGATGCGGCGGTCAGCGCGACGAACAGTCCCGTCCGTGCGGGCATGCGTCGCAGGAACCCGCTGCCGCCGACGTCGGGAAACAGGCCGATCGTGATCTCCGGCATGGCGATGCGCGACGTCTCGGTCACGATGCGATGACTCGCGCCGGCCATCAATCCCATGCCGCCGCCCATCACGATGCCGCTCGCCCACACGATGACCGGCTTGCCGAACGTGTGTATCCGGTAGTCGAGGCGATATTCCTCGCTGAAGAAGGCCAGCGCCGCAGCATTGGTCGCACTCGCGCCCTGCTCCTGAATGGCGCGATACAGGCTGCGCACATCGCCGCCGGCGCAGAACGCCTTCTCTCCCGCACCATGCAGCACGACGCAGGCGATGGCGGGATTCTCCTGCCAGGCGCGCAGTTGCCGATCGAGCAGACGGATCATGTCGAGCGACAATGCGTTGACCGACTTCGGCGCATTCAGCTGCGCGACACCCACGGCATGACCATCGATGGTCGCCAGTTCCTGGAACAGCACTGGCGCCTGCGTCATCGGCACGTCACTCATTCTGTCGCTCCGCATTCTTCCGGCCACGCAGAGTAACAGGCCAATGCCGGCCCCGCCTTACGCGAACAGCTCCAGTTTCCCGCCCAGGTAGGCCCGCACTTCATCCGCCGTGGCGAAGCCGAAATAATCCGAATGCTTGTTCCAGAACGTCAGGACGAAGTCGTCGTCGCGCGAAATGAGTTCGCGGATCTGTCCGGCGATGAGGCCGCGTTGCGTCGGCGAATAATGATGGATGATCGCGCGCCAGCGGTCTTCGTCCGAGTGAAAGCGCAGCCCGGAATCGCCATCGAAGTGCGCAAGAATCGCCTTCTTCAGCGAGGCCAGCTCGCCGAGATGCCGGACGTTCGGCGGATCGATGAAGCTGATGCTCATGACACCTCCAACCCGCGGTGGCTGGATTTCACCCGCAGCAGATTCTGCGCCTGCCGCTCGACGGTCGTCGAGCCCGCAGCACCCCACCATGACCGCTGCGCAGCTCAGCGGTTCCGCAGGAAGGCCGCCGCATGCCTGATCTCGCTGCGCGCCGCCTGCGGATCGACCTGCTGCAGCAGTTGCCGGTAGTACAGCTTTGCCCGCGCGCGATCCCCGGAACGTTCGGCTGCCCGCGCAGCTCCATAGACATTGCGGAAGCGGTTGGGATCGGCCTGCTGCGATCGCTCGAACTCCGCCAGCGCCAGTTCGGGCCGGTCGAGATCGAGCAGCAGTTCGCCGAGCATTTCGCGGGCGGGAATGAGGCGCCCCGGCATCATGATGTGTTCTTCGGTCCGGTCCTCGCGATCGGCAGCGACACGCAGGAGTCGCACGGCTTCATCCGCATGGCCTTCCGCTCTGGCGATCCAGGCAGTGATGACATCCATCTGGACGTTCGCCTGTTCGATCCAGTAGTCCTTCCGCTGCGCGACCATGGCTGCGCGCAGGCTCGTAAGCCGTGCACGTTCCGCGTCGGCCGCCCTTGCATCGCCGCGTCTCGCGGCGCCCAGTCCGCGCGCGTAGGCGTTCACGGCTTCGGCTTCCGGAAACGCGCTCCAGTTGAAATCGGCGGGCGTCGGATGCAGCGACAGCCGTGCCGCCGCCGCCCAGTCGCCACGTTCGAGCGCAAAGCGCGCCGGGATGGCAGCGGCGGCGTACGCGATCTGGCGTGCTTCCTCGTCCGGCGTCGGCGCCTTGCCGACGAATTCGACCCATTCGCGAACCTGCGAGTCGCGGGCCAGCTGCAGGGCCGCATACACCATGTAGTCGAGCGCGTGATAGGCATCGCGATCCTGCGACGCCGCCGCGCGCGACCGGGCATTCGTATCGATCGAGTCCTGCCATTGTCCGACCCGGGAGAAGATGTGCGATGGCATGTGCAGCGCATGCGGCGAATCCGGCGCGATCGAGGCATAGCGCCGCGCCGCGTCGAGACCCTGCACCGCGATGGTCGGAAAATCGTAGGCATGGATCAGGAAATGCGCCGCTCCCGGATGATGCGGCTGGGCAGCGAACACCGGCTCCAGGAGCTTCGCGCTCTTCAATTGATTGGCGTACGTCTGATCGTTCCGGTCGGCAGTGACCTGCAACCAGAAGGCATAGAGAACTGTCGCTTCGGAATCGTCCGGATAGCGCGCATGCAGTCGCTCCAGCGCCTTCTCGTAGGCGATTGCCCGCGCCGGGAACGCGACGGTGTCGCGATCCCTGAACACCACCTCGATGGCCGCGATGTAATCGCGCTCGCGCGGCGTCCTTGCTTCGAGCTGTCTTGCTTTCTCCACCGCCGCCCAGCCCTGCCGCTCGAGCGCAGCCGTCGGCGGCGCGCCGAGCGCGTTTTCCAGGCTCGCCTGCGCCTTGAGCCAGTAGGCCATGGCGCACTGCGGATCGGCGTCGAGCACGGCTGCGACCGCCGCGTCGATCTTCTCCCAGTAGAAGGAATAGTAGAGCGATGCTGCTGCGTCGAATCGCTGCTGCGCTTCCGGAGTGCATGACACCGGAAAGCTGACCTTGCCGAACTCGTGCGCATGACGGTGTTCGTCGCCGTGCTCCTGCCCGGTTGCACCGTCAATCGCGAGGATCAATGCACAGACGCAGGCGACGATGGCAGGCACGGAACGATCCATTCGCACGCGCTCCGGTGGGGAACATTCGTGGCAGAACGTAGCCCGAAGCGGGCGTCGGGGCAAATCGCCGCCTGCTCCTTGCAGGTCAGGCTTCAGCCTGACTCCTTGTAGGTCAGGCTTCAGCCTGACTCCTTGTAGGTCAGGCTTCAGCCTGACTCCCCAGAGGCCGGCTAAAGCCGGCCCTACAGGCAGATAAAGAAGCGAGCGCCCCGTTTCCATGGGGCAATAGAGCGAATGAGTTGCGACGGCACTTCGCCCCACGAATACTTTGCGCACGATCTCGATTCATACAGGGGCAGGAACGTGGCGAACATCACGATGGAGCAGTCGCTGGCGATTGCCTCCGTGCAGCAGCTCATCAATGACTGGGCCTACGAACTCGACGTGAACAACGGTCTGCACATCGCCGGCCTGGTCACCGCGGATTGCAGGTACGCGGTGGGCGGCACGCTCCGCGAAGGCCGCGCGGGCGTGGAGAAGTTTTACCGGGACCGGCTCGAGCGGCTGTCCGGCCAACCCGACGGCGTGCCGACGCAGCGCCACATGCTGTCCAACCTGCGCGTCAGCTTCCGCAGCGCGACCGAAGTCTCCATCACGTTCAGCCTGCTCTACTTCACGACGGCCGGCATGTCGTCGGGACTGAATCACGCCGACCCGGCGGCCACTGCCGACGTGCGCATGGACTGCCGCAGGGAATCCGACGGCGAATGGCGCATCTCCGCCTTCGACAGCGGTCAGGCGTTCAAGCGCGTGCCGAAATGACCTGCCGCGGCACAGGAGTCAGGAAGTTGTGCAGTCTGCTCACTTGGCAACGTCCCTCATGCAACTGCTAGGCGCCAGGCTGCCTGTGATTCAGGCGCCGATGGCCGGCGTTCAGGACTCCGCTCTTGCGCTCGCAGTATGCGAAGCAGGCGGAGTCGGCTCGTTGCCCGCAGCGACCTTGAGTACCGATGACCTGTTCTCCGAGTTGACTGCGATCAGGGGGCAAGCCAACGGGCGTCCGTGGAACGTCAATTTTTTCGCCCATCGTTCTCCGGCGCCCAATGAGAATCGCGAACGCGCCTGGCGAGCGTCGCTCGCGCCCTACTACGCCGAGTACGACATCGACGCTGCCTCCATTCCGACAGGCGCTGGCCGCCGTCCCTTCGATGCGCAAGCGGCGGGCGTGCTCGAGCCCTTTCGTCCTCCCATCGTGAGCTTTCATTTCGGCCTGCCGGCACCAGAGTTGCTGGCCCGCGTCCGCGGCTGGGGTTCGAAGGTGATTTCCAGCGCCACCACCGTCGAGGAAGCCCTGTGGCTGCAAGACCGCGGCGTCGACGCGATCATTGCGCAGGGCCTGGAGGCGGGAGGGCATCGCGGCTACTTCCTCACACGCGACCTCACGACACAGACAGGCACCTTCGCACTGGTACCGCAAATCGCGCGGGCCGTACGCGTGCCCGTCATCGCGGCCGGAGGCATCGCCGACTCCCGGGGCGTAGCCGCCGCACTCGCGCTCGGCGCCGCCGGCGTGCAGGTCGGTACCGCCTATCTTCTCTGCCCCGAAGCGACGACGCGTCCCGTTCACCGCGCCGCGTTGCAGAGCGAAGTCGCACGACACACGGCGCTCACAACGCTGTTCACTGGAGGCGCGGCGCGCGGCATCGTCAATCGGGCGATGCGGGAACTGGGCACACTCGACAACGAGGCTCCCGCCTTCCCTCTTGCTGCTGCAGCCCTGGCTCCGCTGCGTGCCGCCGCAGAGAAGCAGGGACGCAACGACTTCACGCCTTTGTGGAGCGGACAGAACGCCAGTGCCTGCCGCGCGGTGCCCGCGGCAGAAGTTACTCGAGCGCTGGCTCAGGGCCTGCGCGAGATATAACCACGGCGGCGCCCAGCTCGCTCCGTGGCGGCTACTTCTTCAGACTGGCAAGGAACGCCAGGATCGCCGCATTGGTCTCTTCGGGCCGTTCCTGCTGGATCCAGTGTCCCGTATCCGGCATGAGCATCACCTTCGTCAGTCCCGGCACCGCGTTCTTCATGCCGTTCGTCAGTGCTTCGGCACTGGCACCGCGAATCACCGTGTCCTTCTCGCCCGCGAGAAACAGCACCGGCTGCGTCACTTTCGCGTTCGCGAGTTGCGGCGTGATGTCCCAGTTGCGCTGGAAATTCCGGTAGTAGTTGATGCCGCCGCGGAAGCCCGCCGCGGTGAACTCATTCACGTAGTAGTCGAGATCGGCCTGTGTCAGCCACGACGGCAATCCCTTCGGAGCACCGAGCCGCGGAATCCAGCCGCCGGCCGCGCGCTTCGGATCGGTGATCTGCGGCGCCTCGCGCGGCGAACCGGGCGACAGATACAACCGGCTCAGAATGCCGCGCGGATCGGCATCGAACTCCTGCTCTGCGGCGCCCGGCTCCTGGAAATAAAGAATGTAGAAGAAGTTGTCGCCGAGCGAACGACGCAGCCCTTCGACCAGCGACACGGCTCCGCGACCGTTGTACGGCACGCTCATCGCGACCAGCGCCGTGAAGCGGTCCGGGTGCAGCAGCATGGCGTGCCACGTCACGATCGCGCCCCAGTCGTGACCGACCAGGATCGCCTGCTTCTCGCCCAGTGCATCGAGGATGCCGACGAGATCGCCGGTGACGTGCTGGATGTCGTAGTCCTCGACGGCAGCCGGCTTGTCGGTCTGGCCGTAGCCGCGCATGTCGGGCGCGACGACGCGATAGCCGGCGGCGGCAATGGCCGGCAGTTGATGACGCCACGAGTACCAGGATTCCGGCCAGCCGTGCACGAAGATCACCAGCGGCCCGCTGCCCATCTCGGCGATCCGCATGCGGATGCCGTTCGATTCGATGAAACGCAACGCGGGCTGGGCAGACGGGTGCGGCATGGTCGGTGTCCCGGCGGCGAAGGCGATCGAGCAGGCAAACATCAGGACGGAAGCAAGCAGTCTCATGGTCCGCGTTCCTCGGTGGCACTCGGCCCTGTGGGGCCGGCACTGACTAAAGGATCTGCTCTGCCTGTGGGGCCGGCTTTAGCCGGCCTTTGAGGAGTCAGGCTGAAGCCTGACCTACAGGAAGAATGACAGTATCGTCAGCTTCCCGCGTTCGCCGGCCGCGGTGGTCCGCTCGGAATGCCCTGCGATTTCACGATCTGTGCCTTGTCAGTGAACTTCATCGCGTCATCGCCGGCTTCGGTATAAGCAGGCCAGGTCACGCCGTTGGCGCAGGTGAATGATTTCGCCTTGGCATCCATTTTGTAGAACGCGATCCAGCAGGAGTTCACCAGCTTCGCGACGGCGCGATCGGCGGCGTCGGCCTTGCCGGCCGCACTGGCGGCCCAGCCCGACGTGTCGATCGAGTCGAACGTGAACATGAGTTCGGCGGAATGGATCGCGCCGCCCTTCCATTCGTCATGCCGAAAGCCCGGCACATAGGCGAAGTTGTAGAGCCACGCGCCGGCGCCGCTGTCGCCCGCGAGCTTCGCCACCGTGCGTGCGGCATCGAAGCCGGGTTCGCCGCTGTTGGAGCCCACCAGCACGGGCACGTCGATCTCGGTGCCTGCATTCAACGCATCGGCCGTCGAAATCGTGCGAAAGCGGTTGTCGATCGGCGTAGCCACACCGCGTCGCGTTGCTTCGGTGGCAACCAGCGTCTGTGCAGAGACTTCGCGCAGTTGCGCGGCCGTCGCATTCTCCGGCAGGCCGAGCGCCTTGGCCGCATCGACGCCGCGCTTCTCCGCTTCCGCCAGTGTCTGCCCCGGACGCAGCAGCGCGCCGGACTGGATGATGGCCTTGTGATACAGGCCCTTCGCCGAAGGAATCGACAGCAGGTTCACGACCATCGCCGCACCCGCCGACTGACCGGCGATCGTGACGTTGTCCGGATCGCCGCCGAAGGCAGCGACATTGCGCTTGATCCATTCGAGCGCGGCAACCGCATCGGTGAGCGCGAAGTTGCCGAGCGGCTCCTTCGCACCGGCGGCCTTCGTGAGTGCCGGATGCGAAAAGTTGGCGAGCGATCCCAGTCGATAGTTGATGGGAATCGTGATGACGCCCTGCTTCGCATTCGAGGTGCCGTTGTAGGAACCGAGGTGACCTGCGCCGAGGAACGAGGCACCGCCGTAGAGCCACAGCACGACCGGCGCCCTGTTCGCGTTCGCCGGCGCATGGACGCTGAGGTACAGACAGTCTTCGGATTGCACGCCGGCGACGCCGCCGCCGTTCGGCGTGCCGTCGGCATTGACGGGTTGTGGACAGGGCGGTTCGTTGGCGAAGGCCGTGCGTTCGCCCGGCCATTTGTCCGGCTTCTGCGGCGCTTTCCAGCGCAGTTCGCCGACGGGCGGTTTGGCGAACGGCACGCCGCGGAACACGTTCACGCTGTCGGCGACTTCACCGACCAGCACACCGCTGTCGATCGTCACCTTGACGGTCGCGCGCGCCGGCGCGGTCGTCTGGGCGTGGACGCTGGCGGCGAAGGTTGCAGCGATGGCGAATGTCGTCAGGTATCGATTCATGAGGTCCCCTGGTAGTGATTTTCCGGGTCGATCGCCTCTGATCCGCTCCTCCGCACAGCGGAGGAGGGTTAGGGTGGGAGCTTCTTACTGTGGGGCCGGCTTTCCCGCGGGATTCCTTCGGTCACAGCCGGCCTCTTCAGAGTCTGGCTGAAGCCTGACCTACAGAAACCCCCGTCCTGTCCCCCGTTCAGCGCGCCGCAGGCCGGGCAGCGCGAACGGCTTCTTCTTCATTTCAATTCCCCGCATTGGCCAGGTTTTTCGGCGGCAGGATCACGGCCGTCGGTCCAGCCTGCATCTTCGACTTCGGATCGATCACGATGCCGTCGACGACGCGGATGGACGGAATCGCCGCCATCGTGCGCTGCGGCTCCGGCACGGCCTGCGACCTGTACGACTGCACGGAGGCGACCTGCTGCGCCGAATCCGGCGTCATCACGAACGCGGGAAGGGCATCGACGCGCAGTGCATAGGAAATATGCGTCTTCTCGCCCTTCGGTCCGCTCGGGCTGTAGTCGGCATTGCGTTGCAGGGCGTAGTACACGCCCGGCAACTGCACCCACGTCAGCGACTCGATCACCGGGCCGCGCGCATTGACCCAGCCGGTGTACACGTCCTTCCACGGGCGATAGCCGCCGACGTAGCCGGTCAGCGATCCATCCGCTTTCATTTCGAACCTGACCTGCGCGCGCAGCAGTTCGAGATCGCGCCAGTAGGCGGGCTCGCGCAGCATGCCCGTGACAGGTTTCGTCGAAGTGATGACGCCGTTCTTCGATTGCGCAGGAAAGATGGCTTCGTATTTTTCGTCGGGCTTGATGCTGAAGGTGTAGTCGCGAGCGATGTTGCCGTTGCCGTCCTTCACCATCTTGTCGGCACTGACGAAGAAGCCGACCGTCACGTCCTTGTCGTTCAGCGGATCGTCGCCCTTGCCGGCAACGACGATCACCGTGGTCCAGCCACCGTTGCGCATCGAGTCGTTGAACTGCAGCGCGCCGCTCGACAGGCGCGGCGGGCCGCGATACGTCTTCCAGCAGCCGACGGTGCGGTAGAACTCGTTGTCGATGCCCTTCTCGCCCGTCGGGCTGGTGAAACCGTTCTTCCTGTTGCCGTCGAGATCGATGCCTTCGCCGATCGTGCCGCTGACGCCGACCAGCCCCGGATCGGGCGTCGATGTCGGATGCACATAGACGTTCGCGCGATCCTTGCCGCGGAACGCCATCTGGTTCTGGCCGTGCACGGGACTGCGCGTCGGATTCGCAGGATTGCGCAGCCACTTTGCTTCTTCTTCGGTGTAGCCGGCGTCGACCAGCACCTTGATCCAGTCGATTTCGGGATTGGTGCCGGCGGGACAGTCGGTGCCCGGATCGATGACGCCGTCCTTCGCGCCGTAGTACATCGCCGGCTCGTTCCATTCGACGACGTAGGTCTTCGTCCAGCCGGCGTTAGCGATGCCGGGCAGCGCGACGGCGGCGAGCGCCAGTACGGCGGCACAGTGGTTCATGGGCACACTCCTCATGCCATGACTTCGCTGATCGGGTTCGAGGTCTTCATGGAGCCCGCACCGAATTCGCCGATCGACGCGCCGGCGAGCTGCATCGCCGTAAGCGACACGCGCGTCACCGAATCGCCGTGACCGGCGATGTGCTGGCCGGCCTTGTGCCGCCCGCCCGCGCCACCGGCGAGGAACATCGGAATGTTCTCGATCGCATGGATCTTGGCGTAACCGGTATCGCTGAACGCCAGCACCAGCGAATTATCGAGCAGCGTGCCGTCACCTTCCTTGATGGCATCGAGTTCGGCGAGGAAGGCGCCGAGTCCCTGCATCACCAGGCCAGCGAGCCGGCTGGTTTCCGGCTGGTAGCCGAGCTTCGCATCGGTCGGTTCGTCGTGCGTGATCTGGTGATAGATCTTGCTGTTGCCGGCCATGTAGGTTTCGGACGCGCCCGAGGTGTGCACGAACGTGAACACGCGCGACTGGTTGCAGGCGAGTCCCATGGCGAGCAGCTTCGCCAGCGTCTTCGTGTTCTCGTTCACGAGTTCGACCGAGGCGCCGCGCGCAATCTCTTTCGGCGCGGCCGGGATCACGCAGGCTTCGCATTTCTCCGGCTTCTGCAACTGGACGGCGAGCTGGTTTTCCATGTCGCGCACCGAGCTGAAATACTGATCCAGCTTCACCTGGTCATCCTTGCCGAGCCCCTTCATCAGCGCCTTGCGCTCGTCGGTGACGGCCGAGAGCACGCTCTGGCGCAGCATGATCGACGGATCGGGCTTCCAGTCGTCGCTGTTCGGATCCTGGAAGTCGGGCCCGAACAGACGCGTGTACAGCGCGAGCGGCGTGACGTCGGGCGAAGCAAACGTCGAACCGGTGCGCGTGGAATAGCTGACCGGCTGACGCGAGATCGACGCATCGACGTCGATGGACTTGAAGCGCGTGCCGGTACCGATCGCATCGGCCACCTTGGTGTCGAACGACGGCCCGTCGAAGCGGCTGGCCGTCGCCGGCGCGATGCCGGAGAGGATCGATGCGTGACCGCTCCAGTGCACGAGATTCGCGCGCCCGTCGCCGATGACGCGAAAGCCGGAGAACACCGAGACCTTGTCCTTCACACCCGCGATGGCTTCCAGCTCCGGCATGACTTCGTAGCCGGCACCGACCTTGGTCGGCACCCAGCGCGTGCCGCCGGTCGGCGTATCCGTCAGGCCCAGTCCCCAGAAATAAGTACCGAAGCGCGTCGGCAGCGGCGCGCCGCTGGCTAATGCGGTGCCGTTGGTATTGAGGAACAGATCGAGCACCGGCAGACCGACCGATACGGCCGTGCCACCGATGAGACCTCGCAGAACCGAACGACGGGTGAGACGCGTTTTCATCGCACTACTCCGCAGGTGAAGGCGACGGCGCCGCCGTGCTGGCGACCGTCGCGGCATTCGATGCCTGCTTCGGCATCGCGACTCTGAAGAACTCGGGGCTGGCGGCGACGCTCGCGACCAGATCGGGAAAGCGATAGCCGCTCGCAGCGAAGGCCTGCGTCTGCGCGGCGAGATAGGAACGATCGCGTCCGACTGTCTTCTGGCCGACGCCATATTGATAGACGTTGCGGACCAGGCACGCCGGCACGCGCGGCTCGTTGCGCAGGTAGTCGCCGAGACCTTGGGCACCGTCGAACTTCACGTCCTTGAGTTCCGCCGTCACGTCGATGGGCATGCCGTTCTCGATCGTGCGCAACTGGCCGAGGCCGTCGAAGTGTTCGAGCGCGAGACCGATCGGATCGGTGCGCCGGTGACAGCCAGAGCAGCCTTCGTTCTCCATGTGATCGAGCAGGCGGCCGCGCACCGTGCCCTGCTTGCTGTCCTGCACCTTGGAGAAGTCGACGTTCGCCGGCGGCTGCGGCGTCGCCTGACACATGAAGATCTCCAGCACCTTGATGCCGCGGCGCGTCGGCGATGACGTGCCGGGATGCGCGTTCAGCGCGAGGAAACCGACGTCGGTCAGGATGCCGGAGCGTTCGGAGGATTCGGGAAACCGGTAAGTCGTCCACTCCGCCTTCGATGCGAACGGCACGCCGTACACCGAGGCCAGCGGCCGGCTGATGAACGCTTCGTTCGAGGTGAACAGATCGCGATAGTCGCCCTGCTTCTCGACCAGCAGATCGACCGTGCGCAGCAGCATCTGCTCGCGTGCGTTCTCGGCGATGGACTGATTGAACTTGGGATAGATCGCCGGATCCTTGACCAGGTTGCCGAAGCCGTCGAGCTGCAGCATGTCGGCGAAGAAGGCGCGCGCGCCCTGCTCGAACTTCGGCGAGGCGATCAGGCGCGCGATCTGCCTGTCGAGTTCGTCCTGCGAATGCAGCGCACCGCTGCGGGCCGCGGCCAGCAAGTCGGCATCGGGCGCCGAGTCCCAGATCAGGAACGAAAGGCGCGACGCCTTGGTGTAGGCATCGAGCCGGTACTGCCCGGCGTTTGCGGGATCAGGCTCCGCCATCTCGATGCGGAACAGGAAATCGGGCGCGACCAGCAGGCTCGTCAGCGCCAGCTTGAGACCGGCGTAGAAATCGCCGGCCTGCTTCGCACCGAGGGCAGCAGACTTGAGTCGCACCTGGACTTCGCTTGCAGCGAGCGGCCGGCGGAACAACCGCTCGCCCTGGCGTTCGATGAAGGCCTGCGCACAGGCGTCGTCAGGTGCGGCGGGATCCTGCGGCGTGCAGCCGACGAGTTTCTCGCGACGCTTGTCGTCCAGCGCCTGAGCCGCGATGTTGCCGGCGAGCGCGAAGTACTGTTCGAAACCCGCCGAGGTGAGCGAGAGTTCGGCGCTGCCGAGTGCGAGCAGTCCGTCCTCGCGACGTTCCGGCTCGAAGCGGGCTTCGATCTTGACGTCCGGCCCGAGAACGTCCGCGATGGTGTGCCGGTACTGCGATTCCGTGATGCGGCGCAGGGCCACCTTCACCGTGTCCGCATTCTGTGACGCGGGGGCCGCAAATGACCCGGCCGCGTGAGCGATTGCCACGCAAGCCAGCACTCCCAGCGCAGTGTGCTTCTTCGACAATGTCTTCCCCCTCACCGCGGCGGGCGGCGCCGGCGGCATGATCGGACCGTAGTACATTACTGGAGCGAACGTCAATTTACAGACAGGCCGTCGGCAGGGTTCTTGACGTTACTTGAGCCAGGCGGCGGTCCCGCCTGTGTTGCGGACGCAACGGGTCAGTCTTCTTCCTCGCGGAACCGGTCGTGGCAGGACTTGCACGTCCCGCCCAGTTCGCGCCATTGCGCCCGGATGGCGCCGACATCGCTGCCCGCCGCGACCTGCACGAGTTTGCGGGCGTGCTCGCTCATGGCGTCCTGTGCGGCCTTGAACTCCCCGCCGGACTTCCAGATCTCGGGTTTCGCCTGGGTATCGATTTCCGACTCCGGTCCGCTGCCCGCCGGGAACCAGAACGGCTGCTGCTTCGCCAGCTCCTCGATCTGCCGGGCGTTGTAACGGATGCTGGCGAGCGACGGCGACGACGCTTTCAGTTCGTCGCCGACGGCCTTGAATGCGGCGCCGATGTCGCGAAGTCCCGCCTGCCGGCCCTGGATGATGGGCTCGGGATCGAAATCCTCATCGGCGAGAACGAGCGCGGTGCAGGCGAGCAGTACGGCGGCAGGAACGATCGAGCGTTTCATCATCACCCTCTTCTGCATGTCAGGCGCGCCGCGTCCAGGAAACGCAGTGCCCCTTCGCATTCACCTGTCCGCGCAGTACTTCGCAGTGGCCGCAGCTGCTGCCGGCATCGGCCTTGAAGAAGGAGCAACCGCCGCAGACTTCCGCGGCGTCGGCGCCCGCGTCGATGTAATCGAGCGATTCGCGCATCTCGTGTTCGCTGTCCGGCAGTTCGTCGGGATCGACGCATGCGCCGTACGCCGCCTTCACCGCGAGCGCCACGGGCACTTGCAGGCCCATGAAAAGGAAGCAGCGACGGCGGATGGCTGACATGGACGGCTCCTCAAATGCCGGTTTCGCGCTGTAGATACGTACTAATGGTGAGACAGTCAATAGAATTGTCGATCCTTGGCACGCACTGCTTTTCTTCTGTAGGTCAGGCTTCAGCCTGACAGTGCTCAGGCCGGCTGAAGCCGGCCCCACAGGAGGAGGTCCACAGGAAGAGGCCCCACAGGCAAAAGGTCCACAGGCAAAAGGTCCACAGGCAGAAGGTCCACAGGAAGAACGCTCGCTCAAGCAAGCGCCGTTGGGCTATAACCTCACGCATGCCCCGCACTGCCGCACAGAAGACAGCAAAGCATCCGACGCCGCCGAAGGGCCGTCGCCTCGCGCCCGAACTGCGTCGCGCGCAGATCCTCGACGCCGCCGCGCGCATGGTGGTGGAGCAGGGCTATCTGCCGCTGCCCATCGAACAGCTCGGCCGGCTGGCGGGCGCCAGCAAGGCGCTGGTCTATGCCTACTTCCCGACGCAGTACGCGCTGTTCAATGCCCTGCTCGATCGCGAATTCCAGGGCCTGACACTCGCCGGGTTCGACACGGCCTCGCGGATCGGCGATCTGGACCAGGCCGCGCAGCTGTGCGCGATCATGTATTACGAACACGTGGCGCGCAGCGGGCCGCTGCTGCACATCCTGATGACGGACCTGTACATGAAGGGTCACATCGAACCGCGCCTGCGGCAGCAGCGCGATGCGGTGCTGCAGCGCCTGCTGGCGCTGGCGACGCCGGCGCTGCCGCTGAGCGAGGCGGAGATCGTCGCCGCGGTCGAGATGATGACGGCCATTCCCGAAGAGGCCGGGCGGCTGGTCTTCAACAACGAACTCGATCCGACGACGGCGCGTCAGATCTGCAACGGGCTGATCGCGAGCAGCCTCAAGGCGCTGCGCGCGCCCGCGAAGGTGTCGATCCCCGACTGACCAGATCGCGCGACCCCTGCAGCATCAGCGTCAGGCACAGGCGCTCGGCGGCTTCCTCGGAAATCTTCCCGTCCGCGATCACCTTGCCGGCGCGCAGGCACAGGGTCGTGAGCACGACGGTCGTGCCGAGCGCCAGCGAGCGCGGAATGCCGTACAGCTCCATCAGGTCGCTGGCGTGCGACTGCACTTCGGTATCGCGCTTCTCGCGGTTTTCCGCCCGCAGCATGGCCCGCACGCCCGGGCTGCTCAGCAGGATCTGCAGCAACCGGCCGCGCTGCCCGATGTGCCGCAGGTAGGCGCGGGTGATGCGGGTGATGCGTTCGTAGTGATCGTCGGTGCGGCTCAGCTCCGCTTCGCGCGCCGCGCTGATGCGGGCGAACTCGCGGCGCGCCAGTTCGCCGAACAGTTCTTCGCGGCTGCGGAAATAGTTGTAGGACTGCGTCTCGCTGATGCCGGCGATGGCGGCGATGCGCTTCATGGTCGCTGCGTGCAGGCCCTGCTGCGCAATGAGATCTTCGGCGACTTTGAGCAGCTGATCGCGACGCGCGGACGGATCGAGGCGCGTGCGCGAACGGCGCGAGGACACGCGCACGGACGAGAACACGACGTCGTTGGAGGCTTTTTCCGGCGCGGCCGGCAGCGGTTCGCGCGGCGGCTTCTGTCCCGCCGCGACCTTCACCCAGTAGCCGCGGGTCGGATACGGCACCAGCAGCCGGTTGCAGATCTTCGCCAGCGCACTGCCGCTCAGGCCGACTTCGCGGGCCACCGTGCCCAGCGGTTCGCTCCAGACGCGCCGATGGAGTTCCTTGCGGCTCAGCGCAATCGGGGGTCGTCGCGTCATGTGGGGGAAAAGAATCCGGCTGCAGGAAGTCGCCCCGACGCTATCGAGCGTCATGGAGAGTGTCAACGTTGCCGTCCCGGCGATCCGGCGCGAAGCGCCGGGCAAGCCTGACGCAGTCGTGTCACGTTGGGGGTCGTCAGCGCCTGCCCGGCCTTCGCAGTCGGAAGGGGATGCGGCTCCGCGAAGGCCGCACCCCCTGCCCGATCAGAACGTCTTGGACAGACCGAGCTTGAAGACCCGGCCCACCGGACTGCCGGTGAACGGGTCGTAGCTCAGATCCAGACGCGCGAACGAGGGATCCTCATCGAACACATTCAGTACCGAGAAATTGATCGTCGTCTGCCATGGCAGCGAGGCCCGGTAGGTGAAGTCGTTGATGAGCGTCGACTCGACCGTGCTGCCGGGATCGCCGGGACGGATGCCGGCGAACGTCGTCAGCGACTCGCCGGTGCGCGTGTCATCCATCTCGCTGAGATAGCGCGCCGTCCAGCGCAGGTTGTGGATGCCGAAGCCGTAGTCGACGTAGCCGCTGGCCTTCCAGCGCGGCAGCGAGCCGGCGGCGCCGCGCGTACCGACGTAGTCGCCCGCCGCCAGCACCTGGATGCCTTCGATGATGGTCGCGCCCTGGTCGTACTCCAGGTTGTAGGTGCCGTCTGCGCCGATCAGCAGATTGCCGGGGCCGACATCGCGGAACAGGTAGGACAGGCTCCAGTCGATGCCCGACACCGTGGTGTTGGTCTCGCTGTTGCTGGACTGCACGCGCGTCCTCACCAGATTGGCGATGGCCGGCTGGTTCGGCGTGGCGGCACTGCCGCAGCCCGTGCCGGTGAACGTGAAGCGATCGCGCAGCGCGGCGTACGCCGGATCGATACAGCGTGTCGCGTACGTTGCCGGATCGAAGTTCGGATCGTAGAACGCCCGCACCATCGCCGTGCCCGAATCGGCGACGATCTCATCCTCGATCTCGAAGCTCCAGTAATCGAGCGAACCGCTGAAGCCGCCGGCCTTGACGATCATGCCGACGTTGAACGCCAGCGCCGTCTCCGGCTGCAGATCCGGATTGCCGTAGTTGTCGTAGGGTTTGTACGTGACCGCCTGCGCCGTGAACGCCGATGCGGTGTACATGAAGCCGGGCTGAGTGATCGTGGCCGGCGGCGCACGGAAGGTCGTGCTGACCGAGCCGCGCATCACCAGCGCATCGAAGGGCTGCCAGCGCAGCGCGAGCTTCGGATTCGTCGTGTCGCCGATGCCGCCGCCGTAGTCTTCGTAGCGCACGGCGAGCTGCGCATTCAGCGAATCGTGCAACGGCAGGTTCAGTTCCGCATAGGCCGCGTGGACTTCCTGAGTCAGGTCGTAGGCGGAGAGCGGGCCGAAGAACGAGAAGGCACCGGATTCCACTGCACACGTGGCGGCCGGATTGATCACCGACTGCGGGCACGGCGTGATGGCGGGATCGGACAGGTTGTCGGGATCGCGCACATAGCCGTTCTCGCGATACTGCGCACCGACCGCCCAGCCGATGTTGCCGCCGGGCAGCGCGAGTCCCATTTCACCGGCCAGCACGGCGTCGATCGACAGCACGCTCTGTTCGAGTTCGTAGGCGTAGTCCTCGAACATCCAGTCGATGACGTCGATGCTGTTGGGCGCGGTCACGCCGGCGGGATTCTGCTGTCCCGTGATGATGTTCTCCGCCACGCCGGTCGAGAACGGATTGAACCAGAGACAGCCGTTCTGGCCCGGCGTCGTTCCCGTGCAGTTGGCGCCGCCGAGTCCCGACAGGGCACGACCGAGGCGCGCGACGAGCATGTCCGGCGTCGCCACATCAGCGCGCGTCACGCTGTAAGTCGCCGCCGTATCCCAGCTCATGGTCTGGCCGAACGTGCCGTTCAGACCCAGCGAGAAACGATAGCCGTCGAAGTTGCGCTGGTCTTCCTTGCCTTCGCCGGTGAGCGGATTGCCGCCGACGCCGATCGGCCGCCACAGCAACCCGCTCGCCACCACGCCGCCCGTCCCGTTGATGAGCGCCTGTTGCGCCGGCGTCAGCTGCGGCAGCAGTGCCTGCAGACCGGGGCTGGCCACTGGAATGAAATAGCTCGGCGCACCGCCCGAGGCACCCTGGTTCGGCGCATAGGACGGCGAGGAGTTTTCCTTCTCGACGTTGTGGGCCGCGTACAGCGCCTCGAAGTGCAGCGAGGTGTTCTCGCCGATGTCCTGATCGAACTGACCGTAGACCTGGTAGTGCTCTTCGTCCTCCACCAGGTTGTCGAAGGCCAGGTACTGGAATGAACAACCGTTGGCCACGCCGGCGGCGACCGGCGAACCGGTGCGTCCGTCGGGACCCGTGCCCGTGAACGTGCCGCCGAGGTTCTCGCATTGCGGATCGACGACGCGCGTCGCAAAGCCGGCGCCGGTGAGGTACAGGCCCGGGCTGCCCGAACCGCTCCATCCGCCTTGCGGATTTTCGGCCAGCGGGTGCAGCGCCCAGTCGCGCTCGCGCGCCGGCAGTTCCGAACGCGCGCGATAGCCACCCGTCAGCAGCAGGGAATTCGTCTCGCCCTTCCAGCCGTACGCGACGTTGGCGCCATAGTCGCCGTCGGAACCGTCGATGTAGCTGTACGTACCATCGACCTGCAGACCTTCGAAGTTCTCGCGAGTGATGAAGTTGACGACGCCGGCCATGGCATCGGAACCGTAGGTCGCCGCTGCGCCGTCCTTCAGCACTTCGATGCGGCCGATGGCCGCGGTCGGCAGCAGATTGATGTCCACGCCGACGCCGATGGCGGGATTCGGCGCGAGGCGCCGGCCATTCAGCATCACCAGCGTCCGCGTCGAACCGATGCCGCGCAGGTTGACGTTGGCCGATCCGGTCGACTGGCCTGCGCCGAACTGATTGGAATCTCCCATCACGCCCTGCGAGGACGGCAGCGCCTTGGCGATTTCCACCATCGACGGCGCACCCTGCTTCTGCAGATCGTCCGCGGTCAGCACGTCGATCGGCAGCGCCGCATCCTCGGCGGCGCCGCGGATGAACGAACCGGTGACGATGATCATTTCGATTTCGCTGGCCTGCGGCGATGTCGTGCTTTCCTGCGCGACACTGGCACCGCCGGCAAGCGCCAACGCAACACCCATGGCCACGGATCCGCAGCCCACTCTGCGCTTCAACATGCTCAATTCCCCCTGTCAGAATTTCATTCGCGGTCTCGATGAACCGCTCCCCGATGCGACGGGGATCATGCAACCGTCTTATTGACGTTTCAACCACTAATTGAAGCAATGCGACGAGACGAATGGGGATCGTTCGTTCGGCGGAAGCGCCAATTTCGCCAGCCGGATTCGCTGCAATGCAGAACCGCGGCGGTTGCAGCTACCAGACCTTTGCATTTATTGACTGGCTAACCAGTATCTCTGTGGGGCCGGCTTCAGCCGGCCGGGAAAGTTCTGGCCGGCTGAAGCCGGCCCCACAGGAAGAAGCAGTCCGGGAAGGAGGACCGCTTGAGAAAGCAACGTCAGGCGCTGATGCGCTCCCAGAACCGCTGCGCCTCGCGCTTGCGGCCGCGCTCGATGAGATAGCCGTAGCCGAGCTGGCCGGCCTCTTCGACCAGCGCCGGATCCTGCAACGCCGCATGCGTCAGATTCTGCAGGCCGTGCTCGTTGCCGCGTTCGAGCAGCATGCGACCGAGCAGCAGATGCGCCTTGCCGAACTTGTCGCCGCGACCGACCAGCAGCTGCAGTGTTTCCATGGCATCGAGTTCCTGGCCGACGTCGAGCAGCAGCGTCGACTTCTCCCAGAGGTCTTCGGATTTGAGATCGGAAGCCGGCGTGCTCTCGTACTGTGCGATCTTCCAGCGCGCTTCGCGGATCGCCTCGTGCCGCTTGCGCCAGGCCGGCAGGTATTCGTCGGCCCACTCCCGATCGAATGCCTGCAGCAGGACGGCCGCCTGCTCGCCCAGCAAGCTGAGCGAGGACTTTTCCGGCGCCTGCGTCGGCAGTTCGGGCGTCACGTCGAGCGCGGCCAGGCGCTCGCCGAGCCCTGGATGCGTATCGTCGTGCGATGCGTACGTACGCAGGCTCTCATCCAGCCAGTCGCGGCGCGACCACTCCTTCTGTGCCATGGTGAAGACGCGCGGCAGCAGCGAATACGGCAGGTAGCGCGGTTCGGGATGCGCCTCGATCTGGTCGAACAGGCGCTTCCAGAACACTTCGGCGAGAAAGCGGCCCATCAGATCGACTTTGATCAGCGCCCGCGCCAGCACCTTCGCATGAGTGGCGCGCGCCGCGGCGCGATCCGCCGCGTATTCGTGATTGCGCGCGAGCACGAAGGTGTAGGCATCGAAATACGGCGTGTACCAGGCATAAAACGAGGCCAGCGCCTGTTCGAACAGGCCGTTCGGCTCCGCCAGCTTCCGGCGCAGCTCCTCCCACGTGACGCGCTGGCGATAGATCCACGCGCTGAACTTGCCGTGCGCGCCGCCGAAGTGACCGATCTCGTGCGCGAGTACGGTCTTGAACTCGGCGATGCTGAGCGCGGCCAGCAGCGGCACACCCAGCTGCAGATGATTGCTGTAGTTGCCGAAGATGCCCCAGCGCGGAATCTGCCAGATGCTGGCATTGAACTCGCGGTTGAGCGTGACCGAATCGATGCGAATGACCTGGGTCTTGCCTTTGCGCCGCACCGCCATCTTCTGCACGATTTCGTCGATGGCGGCGAACAGTGCAGGGACTTCTTCGCGCAGCAGTTCGCGTCCCTGCGGCGCCTCGATACGCACCCACAAGGCACGCACGATCGCGAGCAGCGAAACGACGCCGCCGAGCAGACTGATGACCGTCATGATGCGCGGCCGCCCGCCGGTCAGCAGCGGCGCGATCAGGAACCCGCAGGCGACGAGAATCGCCAGCGCCACCAGCGCAATCGCGGCATAGCCCAGCGCCGCGACCGCGCCGACCTTGAACGCATAGGCGCGCGGATTGTCATCCGACTCGCGTTCCAGCCGACCGATGAGAACGGAAAATGCCGACGTGTCCATGCGCTCTTCCGCATTGGCGAAGGGCGGCAGATTACGTCGCACCCGGGGCGGGCAAATTTGAACCAGTTCTCATTTCTCCGTGCACTGTGGGGCCGGCTTCAGCCGGCCTGCTGCTCTCTGTAGGTCAGGCTTCAGCCCACTAGTGTCCGGTTAAGCCACTACCGCGCGCGCGGAACTGACTGATCCATCTGCGGTATTCACCGTTTCAGG
>CALMII010000046.1 GCA_937864115.1 uncultured Steroidobacter sp.
ACGCTTCCTGATTGGCTCGGCGCACATGTGCGAGCGCTGACGTTCTTCGGCGGCGTGCCGGCGGCGTTCGTTCCCGATTTTGTTCCCCGGAACAAAATCGGGCTTCTGTGCCCAGCACCGTTATGTGGCCGACGATGATAGTCGGTGTGCTTTCCCGCGGTGGGCCGCGAACGTGTGGCCACATAATCGCCTACAGCGAGTTCAGCCAATCGAGCAGGGTTTTGTCGTCCTTCCAGGCGGCACGAGTGCGGAGCGCCGACGAAGTTGCGCAACCGACTTCACAGGCGCGCAGCGCCTCCGTCTTGGCACGCAGCGTCAGCTCGGCATAGCGGTTGGTCGTGTCCAAGCTGACGTGACCGAGCCAGCCTCGAATCACGTTCACCTCGACACCTGATTCGAGCAAATGGACGGCGGCGGTATGGCGAAACAAATGCGGACTGATGCGGCGCGGCTGCGGACCGTCGGTATCCAGTGACGCGGCGTGTCGCCGAACGATCTTGTAGATCCCGAATCGTGTCAGCGGACGATTTCTCCTCGCGCAAAAGACGGGATCATTCGGTGCCGTGCGGCGCTCGGCGAGTACTCGCTCAAGGTGTTTTACCGTTTCTTCCCAGAGCGGACAGACCCGCCACTTATCACCCTTGCCATGAAGGTGCACCTTGGCTGGCGCCTTCAAGTCAAGATGCTCTATGCGAAGATCAGCGGCCTCCTGGACGCGCGCGCCCGTGTTGTAGAGAAAGAGCAACAACGTTCGGTCGCGCAGTGCGAAGTGTCCTTTGCGGGGCAGAGAGCGAAACAACGCCGTCATCTCCTCGCGTTCGAGGTAGTGCGTGTCCGGCAGGGATGTGCGCTTGACGGGGATCGCAGCGATTTGTTGACAGGTCGCCAGCATCTCGGGTGCACGCAGAGCGAGGTAGGAGAAGAAGGTGTTCAAGGCTGCTCGGCGCTGATTGCGCGTGCGCACCGAGTTGCCCCGCGCTTGCTCCAAGTGCTTGAGGAACCCCAACACACAGTCGAAGGTAAGATCGTCAGCGGACAATTTCGCGATCGGCCTGCGCTTCTGTTCTGACACGAAGCGCAGGAACAATCGGATCGTGTCGCGATAGCTGTGGATCGAGCCGAGGCGCAAGCCTTTTTGCACGGGCAGGTGATCGACGAAGAATGAGTGGACGAGTTGACCGAGGGAAGGTGTCATGGTGTGAGCCCTCCCGAGATGGCAGCGGCGGCAAAGGCCTCGAAGCGCTGGTTGGCGTGATCGAGCAGAGTCGGTGTCGTCGTCAGATAGATGGCCGTGGAGTTGACATCGACATGCCCCAAGAACGTGGCGAGTGCGAGCAATCGAGTCTGCGGATCCAGGCCGAGTCGATACCAACGCGTCAGTGCTCCTACGGCAAAGGAATGCCGAAGATCGTGCAGGCGCGGAGGCGACACGCCTGGCGGGATGGCGAAGTGCAGACGAGGAACGAGGTGATGGAACATCTGGCTGGGCGTGCCCGGGTTCATCGGGCGTCCGCCACGGAAGGTAAACACCGGCTGATCAGCCGAAAGCCCGTCCGGAGACTTCGCCTGCCTGTAGCGTAGATGCTCGACGAGCAATGCTTGGAGCTTTGGCCCAAAGGGCACGAGCCGAGTCTTGTAGAACTTGGTCTCGCGAATGACGAGGGCTCGCCGCTCGAGGTCGATGTCCTTCACACACAGGCGGCAGGCTTCGCCCACGCGCAAACCTAAGCTATACAGAACAGCAAAGAGGACGTAGTAGGTCTGGCCGCCTTTGGGAAGTGTCTTGGCGAGGGCGAGCAGACGTTCAGCATCTGCCATGCTGAAAATGAATGGTGTTCGCTGATACCGAGAGCGGCGTGGCGGTGATCGCAACGGGCTGCGCGCAAGCTTCTCTTGATCGACAAGGTATGAGAACAGCCGTCCGAGCGTACAGCGCAAATGGTTATAGCTTCTCGGTCGAGTGCGCCGGCGTGACAGCAGGAACTGATCGACGAGTGCCGGGGTTATCTCGAGAAGCGCGCTGACACGTCGTTCCAGAAGGTATCTGTCGAGCAGTACAAGCGTCTTCTCTTCTGTATGGTAGTGCCGTCCCAATGATCGCTTGTGGGTCAGAAACTGTTCGATGTCAGCGCCAAGAAAGCTCTGAAAATGCGAGGGCGCGTTCATAGCACGTCCTCCCCATCGCCCAGCGCCATCTCGCGCAACTGCTCGATCGCGATCTTGCCGTAGATCTGCGTCGAGGACGCATTACGGTGCCCGATGTAGTTGCCGATGTGCTTGAGTGAGAAGTGAGCGTTCAGCAGGCGTTGCACGCAGCTGTGCCGCAGCGTATGCGAGCCGGGACGCGGAACCTGGATACCTGCCTTCTGGATGAAGTGGGTGGCGCGAGCGGTCACGGCCGCAGACCCAATGGGGACCAGCGGCGCACATGTGCGCAAGAACACATGCCGATCCGCGGTTGCAGCACGCGCGTTCTTGACGTAGTCGATGATCGCGGCCCCCACGGCCGCGGAGAGTGGATAGGTCGTGGTGTTGCCAGCCTTGCGGTCGCGGATCTTGAGGCGGTCGTTGCGCCAGTCGAGGTCATCGAGGGTGAGTGCAGCCACTTCGCAACCCCGCAGACCATAGGTCGAGAGCAACAACAACATCGCATAGTCGCGTTTGCCGGAGATCGAGCGCCGATCAATGCCGGCGAGCACCTGCTCGACCTGCTCCCAGCTGATCGATCGCGGCACATTGGCGTGCCGGTACGACAGGGGAAACTCGACCAGTGCACTGAGATCCTTGGCCAGCACTCCCTCTCGATGCAGGTAGCGTAGGAAGACACGCAGCACCCCACATGCGTTGCGTAGCGTCGGCCAGGCAATCCGCGGGCCATAGTCGGCAATGAAGCCACTCAGCGCGACTGCGGACAGGCGAGAGAGATCATTGACGCCGATCCGATCCAGATAGGCGGCGAACTGGTGCAGGTTGAATCGATACTGAAGTATCGAGCGTGGCCGCAGGCCTTTCTCTTCAGACAGGTAGACGAGGAACCGCGGCGCCTGTTGCTCAAACGGGTTATCGGGCTTATGAGGACGACCGCGGCCGACGTAGCCCGCAATCGCCAGACGCAGCATCTGGCGAATGGGGTTGCGTACGCAGTGGCCGACCCTCTTGCGCGCCCGAGCGGAAGTCTTGGCTCTTGAATGTTGACTCACCCACAGCTGCACAAACGGCTCGACATGATCGGGCAACTGCCGAAGCTCGGTGGCGCCGTGCGTCTGCGCGAACTCGCCGAAGCTCACCAACACCGGAACACGGCGCAGGACACTGCGCTGCGTGTAGCGTTGCGCGGTAAGCCAATCAACATACCGCTCAATCTCTGATGCGATCCAGGAACTACGAATGCGATCGACACTGTCCGGCCGGACGTAGTACTTCTCGAGCATGACAATCTCCTGAGGAAGACGGGAGATCACCATGCCATCGGCAGATCGTTATGTTGCCAAAGCCAGAGTCGAGACGCTGTAAATCAAGGGATGGCCGAGCAGCCGCCACATAACGATGTCGGGCACAGAAGCCCGACAACCTCAAGAGCGGCGTGGATCGCGCACATCGCTACGATCCGGAACTCAACCGAGCGTATGCCGAGTTCGC
>CALMII010000047.1 GCA_937864115.1 uncultured Steroidobacter sp.
GCCCTCGGGCTCGGCACCGGCGCGGGTTCGTTCGGGCAATTCCTGTTCGCGCCGTTCGGCGTTGCGATGATCGACAGCAGAGTCGATTCGAGCTTTCTTGCCACAGCATCCGGAGTTCCGGCACGGATGCCGAAGCCGGTCCAGGGCTGGACGGTGAACTTCGGGAAGCCGGACTCGACGAGTGTCGGAACGCTGGGCAGTTCCGGATGCCGCTTGACGCCGGCGATTGCGACCGCATGCAACTTGCCGCTCTTGATAAACGGCATCGCTGCACCCAATTCAACCAGTGCTGTCTCGATGTGGCCGCCTATGACATCACTGATAACGGCGGTCGCCGACTTGTACGAGACGATGTTGAATTCGACGTTGGCTAGCCGCTCCAGATCGATGAGGCCCAGTTGGTACGAGGTACCATAGTTTCCGACACTCACGCTGCGGGGTTTGGTTCGGGCCGCGCTGAACAGAGCCTCAGGCGTGGTATATGGCAACCCTGGCACCGTCACGAGCGCAGCCTCGTAGCGGCTGAAGGTGACGAGCGGCTGGATGTCCCGAGTGGGCACATAGTTGATTTTGGTGTTGATCAGTGGCAGCATCACGGTGGATGCGCCAGAAATCAGCAACATGGACTTTCCGTCTGACGGCGCACTCAGCAGCGACTGAACGCCGATCCACGTGTCAGCGCCCGGCCGGTTCTCAACGATCACGGGCTGACCGAGGGCCTCGCTGAGTTTTGGCGCGAAGAAGCGGGCAAAGTTGTCGCCGCCGCTGCCCGGGCCGACGGGTACGATGATGGTGAACACGCCTGTAGGGTTGGCCGATACCGTGGGCGTACCGACGGCCAGCGCGACGATCGCTAGAGCAAGTTTGAGGGCATTTGTGCGAAGTAGCTTGAACATGGTGGGGTCGTCTCCTTGTTTACTTGATGAGGTTTCTGTCTTTCAGCCGGGAAATCTCGTCGGCGGCGTAACCGATCTCCGCGAGAACATCAGCGGTGTGCTCGCCTCGCTCTGGAGCGGGCGCCAGTCGAGTGCTGTTGGCGCTGAAATGCACGGGGTAGCCCGGAAACGCCACCCGGCCCATCGTGGGGTGATCGACGTCTACGATGTAGCCGTTCTCGCGCGCATGGGGGTCGCTGATCACTTCGGAGAAACTTTGCACCGGGACGAACAATAGCCCGCGCGCTTGGAACAGATCAAGCCACTCGCGACTTGGCCTCGTGAGCATGACCTTGTCGATGGCGGCGATCAGTTCCCTGATGTTGGCCGCGCGCGCTTCCTGGGTGGCAAAGCGTGGATCCGTTGCGAATGAACGTAGGCCGATGACATCGCAATAGATCGGCCAATACTTATATTCTGGATGGCTCGTACCCATCACCCACTTGCCGTCGCTACACTTATAGCAATTGCGCATAGGCGGCGTGACGGCCCGGTTCCAGGCGAGCGAGAAGCTCTTGCCCATCACACTTGTGTTGAGGATATTGGCGTACATCATCCAGATTGCCGAGCCGTAAAGCGAAACGTGAAGTGACTGACCGTAGCCTCGACGCTCGCGCACGTAGAGTGCCGTCAGCATGGCGTGGCTGGCTGCGATCGCGGTGATCTGGTCCAGGATGATCGCTTGCAGGACGACGGGTTCGTCCGAGCCGGTGATGAACACCATGCCAGAGATCGCTTGCCCCAAAGGGTCGAAGCCCCCGAGATCGGCCATTGGTCCCGAGGGACCGTAGCCAGACACCGCGATGTGGATCAACCTGGGGTTGATCCGGGCCAGTGTCTCGTAGTCCACGCCGAGTTTCGGGATTGTCGACCGCTTGTAGTTGGTCATAAAGATGTCGGCGGTCTGCACTAGTCGTGCCAGAATCTGCCGGCCTTCGTCGCTGGACAGATCCACGCAGATCCCGCGCTTGCTCCGGTTCGAAATCTCGTAGAGGATGCTCCAATCCTCCTTGTCGAATCCGTTAAGCATCACGGTACCTAGACGCCGGCCGTGCACACGGACCGGGTCGCCGTCCAGCGATTCCACCTTGATTACCTCGGCGCCCAGATCCGCCAGGATAGCCGAGCCGCCGGGGCCGGCGTGCCAGATGCCGCACTCCACAATGCGCACCCCTTCGAGGGGGCGGGGGCGATCTCCGCTGCTGAGCAAGTTCTTCACGCGTGTCTCTACTATAGCTTAAATGGTTGAACCATAATAGCAAACGATGCAAGATCGATCTACACCGTAGTTTCCCCTATTTGCACTCAACGGTTCGTCCATAAAATGGTTCAACCAAAAAATTGCAAGCAGGCGAAGAATGAATGAGTCGATGCGTGCCGTCGCCGAGATCTGCGACGCTATAAAGAAGAAGGTTTCCCGAGCCGAGGTGCTGGACAGTGCCAAGAGCCGATCCCGGCCCGAGAGGCTGTGGCGGATGTGGGCCGACACCGGCTTGCTGGCGATCGGCCTGCCCGAGGAATATGGTGGTGCCGGCGGATCTATGAGCGAAGTCGTGCTGGCGCACGATCTTCTGCACTCGGCGGGCCTGTTCCTTCCGCTGACGATTCCGAACTATATGGTGCGCTTCCCTCTTCTGAAGCACGGCACGCTGGAGCAGAAGCGCAAGTACCTTCCGCCCACGGCTACGGGGGAGTCGTTCTTCGCGTTCGCGATCACCGAGCCGGACTCCGGCACGAACACGTTCAAGATCCGCACCAAGGCCGGCCGCCTGCCCGGCGGCGACTACGTGCTCAGCGGACAGAAGATCTACATCACCGGCTGGGATGAGGCGGGTCACGCGCTCGTCGTGGCCCGCACGTCGCCGCGAGACGAGGCCAATCGGACCTCGGGTCTGACGTTGTTCATCGTTGACACAAAGTCCAAGGGCATCAGCACGACCCAGATGGATATCGCCATCTACATGCCGGAGAAAAACTTCGTTGTCAACTTCGACGATGTTGTCGTGCCGGCAGAGAACATTCTTGGTGTGGAAGGGCGTGGCATCGAGGCGCTCTTTGACTGCCTGAATCCGGAGCGCCTGATGGCTGGCGGCATGAACATTGGCCTGGCTGAGTTCATTCTCAACAAGGGCGTTGAGTACGCCAAGGTGCGCGCGCCCTTCGACGTGCCAATCGGGGTCTATCAGTCGATTTCCCATCCGATGGCGATCGCAAAGACGCGCATCGATACTGCGCGAATGATGCTCTACGCGGCCGCCGCGAAGTATGACGCCGGTGAAAAGATCGGTGTCGAAACCAACATGGTCAAGTGGCTGTCATCGGAGGCGCTGAAGGTTTCGGCGGACATCACGGCGAGTGCGCATGGCGGCATGTTCGCAGACTTGACGACCGACATCATCCCGACCTATCTAATCGCAAAGATGCACGAACTCGGGCCGATTAACAACAACATCATCCTGAGCTTCATCGCCCAGCAGGCGCTGGGTCTGCCCAAGTCTTACTGATTGAGTTTATTTCGACTACACGTTCTGAGGAGACATAAGATGAAGAAGTGCCTTGTACCGGTCCTGATTGGCGTCGCGGCGACGGCAGCGACCGCACAGTCAAGCGTTACCTTGTTCGGCGTTGTGGACCTGAGCCTGCGCACCGTGAAGAACGGCGACGTGCGGAACACCGGGATGGCGCCCGACGGTTATCAGACCAGCCGCTTCGGGGTTCGTGGCGTCGAGGATATCGGCGGCGGTTTGAAGACCATCTTCTGGTTCGAGTCGGCTGTCGCGCCGGATACGGGCAACGCCGGCGCGGGCGGCAAGTTCTGGAATCGGCGCAGTACCGTGGGACTCTCGGGCAAATTCGGGGAGATCCACGCCGGCCGAGACTACTCGCCGTCATATTGGAACCTTGGCATCTTCGATGCGTTCGGAAACTTCGGCATCGGCAGTGCCCTGAACATGGTCAGCACGTTGGGCAGCGGCGCGGCGACGCTCGTGCGCACCGACAGTGGCTTCTCATACTTCACGCCATCAGGATTGGGCGGGTTCTACGGGCATGTGCGCTACGCCTTCGGAGAGGGCGGCGTGGGAAAATACACCGGCGCTCGCCTGGGCTATAGAAGCGGCAAGCTCGATGCGGCTGTTGGCTATGGGCAGACCGATACGACCGCGGCCGACAAGTTCAAGGTGGCCAACGCCGGCATCTCGTACGACTTCGGGTTTGTGAAGCCGCTGTTCGTGTACCAACGCGCCGAGTACGGCGCCCGGAAGCAGGTCATCATGGAAATCGGCGCCGTCGTGCCCGTGGGCCTCGGAGAGTTCCACGTCGCCTATGCGTCTGCGAATGCTTCGGGTGCTGGGACGGATGCGAACGATGCGAAGCTGATCGCTCTCAACTACGGCTATTTCCTGTCCAAGCGCACGACGTTGTATAGCAGCGTGGCCCGTATCCGAAATTCCGGCAAGGCAGCCTTCTCGGTGGGAACCAGGCCGGCTGGGGTCGCCGGGCGCAACTCGACCGGTTTCGACGTCGGCATCCGCCACACCTTCTGATCAGCAAAGGCTGCCATGGGTGAATTGCCGACGCCGGCCGACCGAGTGCATGTGCACACCAGGCGGCTTCACTTCGAGTGCTACAGCCGCACGGATGGCTTGTGGGATATCGAGGGAGAACTCCGGGACACGAAGGCTTATGCGTTGGACACCTACGATGGCGTGCACTTGGCGCCCGGCGAGGCAATCCATCACATGAAGATTCGGATGACGATCGACGACGATCTGCACGTGCGCGGCGTCGAAGTTGTCATGGTCGCTGCGCCTTTCGCACAATGCCAGGGGGCTGTTCCACCGGTGCAGGGCTTGGTGGGCGCCTGTCTGGGCAAAGGATGGCGCAATGCGATCGAGGAGCAACTCGGCAAGGTCAAGGGTTGTACTCACTTGCGCGAACTGCTCTTCAACATGGCCACGGCGGCCTACCAGGCGGTGCCGCACTACAACGAATTCGTGCGTGGGGTGATCCCTGTCGATGACGGCAAACCACCAGCACACCTCGGTACCTGCATGTCGTGGGACTTCAACGGGCCGGCAGTACGGCGGATCGCTCCGCGATTCTTTGGCTACCGGAAGGTCGAAGATCAGGCCAAGTAACAGGACGGGTCGACCGGGAGCGTGTGAGTCCAGCCTGTCTGGGCTTCTGCCGGTTCACCGCAACCTGGTCCAGCGGCACCGCGTAGTTGTTATATGAGGATCATCCTTCTTGTGAGAGGGGTTCTCGACGCCAACCTCAAATATGCGTGAAGCCTGACGGCTCGAGCATCGACCTCGCCAACGCGAAGATGAGCCTGAACCACCTTTCACGAAATCGCCTTCGAGGAGGCTGTCTGGTTGAAGGAGAGGGGGCGCGACGGAGGCAATCGCGGTGTTGTGCGGTAGCGTGGTGTGTCACGAAACGCTGTGCACGGTGATGACTTGTTCGTTGCTGCGCCCGAGTTGAGCGCAGCGCTCTGACTGTCATGGCTCTGCGTCGCAAGGGTCTCGGAGTTTGGTTGCAGCACGAGCGGAAGACTGTGTGCAGTCGGCCGAACGAGTGTGCGCAAGGGCTTATTGCCCTCGGCAGTCGTGGGTTAAAGCGCTGGACAACTTTTGATCGGCTTGCTACACTTAATGAATGTTATTCAGTTGTTTTCTATCGTGCATCAAGCGGAATTCGTTCTTATGGATGGGTTGTTGATGGTCCATTGAAATGAATCCTGATAGGCGAAATTTTTCTTGTTGCTGATTTAACATCATTAGCAATTGAAGTCTGCGGAAGTAAGGTGGTGGCATGAGTAAAGAAATCCTGGATACGTTCCGGCGTGTCGCATCCGACCCGATGGGTTCGGTCAAGGCGTGGAAGCAGGCGAGTGGCCAGAAGGTTGTCGGCTCCTTTCCAATGAACTTTCCTGGCGAGTTGGTGCACGCTGCGGGTGCGCTGCCTGTGTTGCTGCAGGAGGCCGACGATCCGATTACCGTGGGCCACGGCGTGATCTACCCGTTCTATTGCGGCTACACGCGCAGCGTTGTGGACCAGGCGACCAAGGGCGACTTCGAGATCCTGGACGCGATTATGTTTGGCGACCATTGCGTGCAGCTGCTGGGTGCCGCCGATGCGGTGCGCATCAAGGCGCCGCAGAAGCCTGTGGTCTTCTATCAGCTCATCTCATCGATGAACGATCCCTGGACGCACGGGCGGGCCCGGGAGAGTTTCGTCGGCCTGAAGGCGGAACTGGAAGAGCAGTTCGGACAGATCGACGCCAAGGCGTTGCACGCGAGCATCCGCCTGTTCAACCGCAACCGGAAATTGATCCGGCGTCTGTACGACCTGCGTCGCACCGGGCGCATCTCGATCAGCGCACGCGACATGCAGGCGATCGTCAAGTCAAGCATGGTGATGGACAAGGCTACGCACACCGCGCAGCTCGAGTCGTTGGTGTCTGCGCTCGAGGCCGCCGGGCCAGTGCCGGATCGGCGTCATGTGCGCGTTCATCTGTCGGGTCACTTCTGCCAGGCACCCAAGCCAGAGATCCTTGATCTGATCGAGTCGTGCGGCGCCACCGTCGTCGGCGATGACCTTTTTCACGGCTTCCGCTACATCTCGACAGACGTGCACGAGGAGGGAGATCCGCTCGACGCTTTGGCGCACTGGTATATGGCGCGCAACACAGGGGTGCCGTGTCCGACGCGCGTACAGAACGACGTCGACTGGGACGGCTTCCTGCTCAAGGCCGTGAGTGAAGAAAAGGCGCAAGGCATGGTGGTCTTGATGGCCAAGTTCTGCGAACCGCATATGTACTACTACCCGGAGGTCAAGCACGCCTTTGAGCGCCATGGCATTCCGCACCTGCTCGTCGAAACCGAGCATGAGGGCATCCCGATGGAAGGCCTGAAGACGCGTCTCGAAACCTTCCTCGAAATCGTCCGGCGCCGCGAAGCGGCGATGGCCTGAACACCCCACTGATCGACGCAAGGAGCAACATTCAATGAACAGTTCCGTCAAGGAGGCTCGCAAGGCCAACAAGCTCTCCTCCACCAAATCGGCCGGCCAACTCGTCAACGAATACTGGGAGATGGTTTTCCGCGCCAAGCAGGAGGGCAAGCTCGTGTGCTGGTACGAGGGCTCGGCGATCAACCCGTTCCTGCAGTGCGCCGACATCGTGTGGGTGCACGGCGAGGCGTACTCCGCGCTTTTGGCGGCGCGCCACCTCGAGGGGCCGGCGCAGGTGGCCGCCGAGGAGCATGGCTATTTGAAGGAGCTGTGCTCGTACGCACGCACGCATTTGGGTTGCGTGGTGTCCAACCAGCGCCTGAAGAACGACTCGGATTCGGACGTGGTGAACTGGGCCGACGACCAGAGCCTGGCCACGCGGCTGCCGGCGCCGGACATGATCATCAGCGCCTACGCCTACTGCAGCACCGGTCAGCAGTGGGACGAGATCACCGCGCGCCTGTTCGGCAAGAAGATCCCGATCTTCAACGTGTCGATCCCGCTCATTTGGGGTGGCAAGCCCGACGCCGGCTACCTGCGTGGCAAGGAGTGGGAAGAAACCTCGCGCTATCTCGAGCGGCAACTCTACGCAATGGTCGAGTTCATCGAGCAGCAGACCAAGAAGAAGTTCGAGTGGGATCGGCTACGCGAGATGATGGGCTACGTCAAGCGCGCATCGGAGCTGCGCCTCGAGGCGATGGACATATGCGCGACGCGGCCGGCGCCGGCATCGTTCTTCGACTGGATCGTCAGCATCGCGCCGATCAACAACCTACCGATCGGCCCGCATCTGGTCGACCTGTTTCAGTCGATCAAGGACGAGGTGCAGCAGCGTGTCACGGACGGTGAGGGTGCGATCCACAACGAACGCTACCGCCTCTACTTCGACGGTATTATGAACTGGAACAAGGTCGGCTGGTTGGCTGAAAAGTTCGCGCGCTACGATGCAACGGTGATCTGCGGCCGCTACACCCACCTCGCGTTCTGGCAGGAGCCCGGCCTGATCGATCCGCAGAACCCGGTGCTCGGCATGGCGCAGAACTACCTCGTGTGCCCGATCAACCTGAGCGCGCCGTTCCTGATCGAGAAGACCGTCGGTTTCTGCCGCAAGTACGAACTAGACGGGATGGTGATCCACTCGTCTCGCACGTGCCGCGCGTTCACGAATCCGCAGTTTCTGCTGGCAGACGCCGTGACGGAGCAGGTTGGCATCCCCACCACGATGTTCGAGGGTGACGTCACCGACGAGTCGTTCTACAAAGACGAATTGCTGAACAGCCGGGTCGAAACGATGCTCGAGGCGATCGACGCACGGCGCGTCAGCGGCACGTTGCCCGCGTCGACGGTACGCATGCCGCTAGTGCAGCGCTCCGTCGAGGCGCCCATCGTGGTGCACCGATGAGCGAGGGGACGCAAGCGTCCGCGGCGGCTGATCAGGAATCGCCGCTGCCCGCACCTGTGCCGTTGACGCAGGCCGGGGTTCTGATTGCCGGCGGCACGGGCGGCGTGGGGCTGGCGACCGCGCTGAGCTTCGCCGACGCCGGCGTGCGACGCGTTGCGCTGATGGGGCGTGACCCGACGCGAGGCGAGCTTGCCCTTGCCGAGTTGGCACGTCACCACCCCGACCTGCAAGCGGTGTTCGTTCAGGGTGATGCGGTGGAGGCAGCCCAGGCGGAAGCCGCAGTCGCTGAGACCGAGCGTCGGATCGGCGATGTCGACGTGTTCGTCAGCAGCGTCACGGGCGGTGTCTCGACGGCGGTGATGCCTGGCCCGTTGCACACGAAGCCGATCGAGCACATTCTGCCGACGGTGGTGAACCAGCTTATCCCGCCGCTGCACATGACGCGCGCCGTCATCGAGCGCATGCGCGTCCGCCGATGCGGTGTGGTCATCAACATCGCATCCGACGCCGCCAAGGTGCCGACGCCCGGAGAGGCGGTGATTGGCGCCGCGATGGCCGGTATCGTGCGCTTCTCGACGACGGTCGCGCTCGAGGCCAAGCGCTTCGGGGTGCGCGTCAACGTAATCACGCCGTCGTTGATCGTCGGCACATCGGCGCATGAGCAACTCATGGCGAACGAGTTCGCGTCCAAGCTGTTCGCGAAGGCGCTGAAGGCGGCGCACCTCGGAGCGACCACGCCGGAAGACATCGCGCCGCTGATCGTGTTTCTCGCCAGTCCTGACGCGGCGCGCATCACCGGCCAAGTGATCAGCGTCAACGGTGGTATCTCAGTCGCTTGAGGCTGGGCCCACGCACACGCCAAGCGCTGGCGCGCGCTGAGGCGAACCTTCTTCAGCGCCTATCTGGGTGAAGATTGGGCTGCAGACCCTCTACCATTCATCCGCGACAGGTAGTTTTTATGCACGCGCTTAAGGTGTTTGCCCACCTCGTCTTCCGCTGCGTCGGCGTCACGCGCGCGTAAGTACGTGAGCAGTCGCTTACGTGACGGTATGAGGAGTGAATCCGACTTTTCGGGAATGCCGAGCGTTAGCACGAACTCACGCATAATGCCCATGATACCGTCCATAGCAATGGTCAGAAGCGGGTTGCGAGTCGCGCGCGCCAGCAGCGAGTGGAACTCTAGGTGAAGCATCGATCGCTTGAAATTTTCGCCGGCCTTCTCGGCGGCGACTGCTTGGGAGACGTTGCACTCCAGTTCAGCTAATGCTTCCTCCGTTGCGCGTTCGCAGACCACGCGCACAATGAGTGACTCGATCCATACGCGCGCCTCGGTGAGTTGCTGAGCGTTGATCGCGCCGAGTTGGTAAAGATCAGATAATGCGTTCACGATCACTTGCGGCTTGCCGGCGCTGATGAACGCACCGCCCGCGCTCCCTTTGCGCAGCTCGACGAGGCCGGCGATCTCGAGAGATCGCAGCGCCTCGCGCAGTGTGTTTCGGCTGACGGCTAACTGGGTCGACAGAGCGCGCTCTGATGGGAGGCGGTCACCCGGCTTCAACTGTCCAGTGGCGATCAGTTTACGGACCTGGGTCTCGATCTCCTCGAACGCGCGTTGGGACTGGACAGTGACGAAGGTGGCGCTCATTTGGCATCAAGGGACTTGCGGAGGTCGATATTGTGCCCGGCTTGAAGCTTCGGCCGGCCCAATGCGCCGCAGTCACAGGCTGATGTGAAAGCCGCCGTTCACTGCGAGGTGCTGTCCCGTGACATAGCTCGCGGCGTCCGACAGCAGAAAGCACACACTCTTGACCACTTCCTGAGGCGTCGACCAGCGTCCGAGCGGAATCTGTGCGAGCATGCCATCGCGAAAGCGCTCGCCGCGCACCACCTCGGTCATCGGTGTCTCGACGACGCCGAAACAGACCGTGTTGGTGCGGATGTTGTGCTTGCCCCACTCGCGCGCGGCGGTCATCGTCATGCCCATCAGCCCCGCCTTGGCCGCCGCGTAGTTGATCTGGCCGATGGCACCCTTTCGTCCGGCGTCGGACGAGATGTTCACGATCGCCCCGCCGCCGGCGTCTCCATCCTTCGCTCGTGCAACCATGTGGCCACCGACCGCGCGCATCCAGTAGAAGCTGCCGCTCAGGTGCACGTCGATCACGTCGTACCACTGCGCGTCGGTCATCTTTTCGATCATCGCCGGGCGTGTGACTCCGGCGTTGTTGACGAGTCCATGAACGGCGCCAAAGCGCTTGACCGCTCGCGCCACGGTGTCGGCGGCGAGTGACGCATCGGCCACATTTCCGATCACCTGCAGCACGCGCTCGCTCGGTAGCGCTGCCGTCGCTTGTTGCAGCGTTTCTTCGTTGAGGTCGACGGCAATCACATTGGCGCCGAGTTCGATGGCAAGTTCCAAGATCGCGCGACCGATGCCTTGTGCGGCGCCGGTGACGACGATCGTCTTTCCGTTCAGAAACACGATGGGGGGCATGCTTGCTCCTTTCATGAAATAATTGGTTCAACCAATGATAGAATGTGCCGGAAAGGCAGTCAACCACTGCCCACATATCCACCGCTGCTATCGATGAGGAGCGAGATGACGATTAGACGCAAAGCCTGCATCGTGGGCGCCTTCGAGCACCCGATCCGCAAGGCACCCGACAAGACGGTCGCCCAACTCCATGCCGAGTGCGCGCGCGGCGCACTCGCCGACGCCGGCCTGTCTTTGGAGGACGTCGATGCGTACTTCTGTGCTGGTGACGCTCCCGGCATGGGGCCGACCAGCATGGTCGACTATTTGGGGCTGCGCGTGCGCCACGTCGATTCCACCGACACCGGCGGCTCGGCATATCTGGTACACGTCGCGCATGCGGCGCAGGCGATCGCGGCCGGCAAGTGTAACGTGGCCCTGATTACGCTCGCCGGCCGTCCGCGCAGTGAGGCCTCAAGCGGCGTCGCGCCGCGCGTCGTGAGCGCGACCACGCCTGACGCTCCGTGGGAGATGCCTTACGGTCCGGTCACGGTCAACATGTACGCGCTCGCGGCGGCACGCCACATGCACGAGTATGGGACGACGCCCGCGCAACTCGCATGGATCAAGGTCGCCGCGTCGACGCATGCCCAGCACAACCCGAATGCAATGCTGCGCGATGTTCTGACCGTCGACGACGTGCTGGCCTCGCCGATGATCGCTGACCCGTTGCACAAGCTCGATTGCTGCGTGGTCAGCGACGGCGGCGGTGCGCTCGTGGTCGTGCGCCCGGAGATCGCCCGGTCGCTGACGCGAACGGTGGTCAACGTGCTCGGCGCCGGCGAGACGGTCAAAGGCCAACTCGCCGGGGCGGTGGACCTGACCTGGTCGGGTGCCGCGATCTCTGGCCCGATCGCCTTCGAGGAGGCGAAGGTACGGCCTTCGGATATCCAGTATGCGTCGATCTACGACAGCTTCACGATCACTGCGTTGATGCAGATCGAGGACCTCGGTTTCTGTCCGAAAGGGCAGGGTGGCCGGTTCGTCGAGGACGGGAACCTGATCTCCGGGGTCGGGCGCCTGCCGTTCAATACAGACGGCGGCGGGCTGTGCAACAACCATCCGGCCAACCGGGGCGGCGTCACCAAGGTGATCGAGGCGGTGCGCCAGTTGCGTGGCGAAGCGCATCCGCAAGTACAGGTCCGCGACTGCGGGCTCGCGCTGGCGCAGGGCCTCGGCGGGCTGCTCGGCTCGCGCCACGGCAGCGCGACCCTCATCCTCGAACGAGCCTGACCATGACGACGCCCTATCAAGACCGCCCTCTGACGGCACCGATCTCGGACCCCGCGACCGAGCCGTACTGGAACGCCGCCCGCGAGGGCGTGCTGCGCTTGCGGCGCTGCCAGGCGTGCAAGCGGCCGCACTGGTACCCGCGCCCGGTGTGTCCGTTCTGTGCCGGAGACACCGAATGGAAGAATGCGAGCGGCCTGGGCACGATCTACAGCGTCAGCGTGACTCGGCGCGCCGGTCCGATTCCCTATGCACTGGCGTACGTGACGCTCGACGAAGGCGTCACGATGCTCACCAACATCGTCGACGCCGATCTCGACACCCTGTACATCGGCCAGCGCGTCAAGGTGTGTTTCAAGCCGGCTGAAGGCGACTATAGCATCCCCATGTTCGCGCCGGTGTAGCGGGCGAACATGGGGAAGGGCGGTCACACGGCGTAGCCGCCGTCCACGCCGATGCGCTGTCCGGTCACATAGCTCGCCGCCGGCGAGACAAGGAACGCGACCACGGAGGCCACTTCATCGACGCTTCCGATGCGGCGTAAGGCCGGCACACGCAGCATCGCCTCGGCGGCCTGTTCACCCAGTTGGGCGCGAATCCGGTGGAAGAGCCCGCCGTCGATGACGCCCGGTGCCACCGAGTTGGCCCTTACACCGTACCGGCCTTCCTCGCGCGCGACGGCCCGCACCAGCGCCTCGATCCCAGCCTTGGGCGCGGTCGACAGGATGTCCATTGGCGGGTGCCGTTCAACGCCGCTGGAGCTGAGTGCCACGATCGACCCGTGGCTCTGGCGCAGCGCCGGCAGGCAGGCCCTGACGACGTGAAAGAAGCCGTTCAGGTCGCCGTCGATCGTGTGATGCCACTCAGCGGTATCGACCTGGGCGACGAAAGCCATGGTGATGTCGGCGCCGGCGGCGAACACCACGGCGTGGATGGCGCCGTGGCGTGCGAGCAGTTCGTCGAAGGCTTGCTGAACCGCCTCGGCGTTGCCAAGGTCCAGGCACAGCGCCTCACAGCGTCGGCCGCTGGCTTCGATCTCGGCGCCGACCTTCAGGGCCTCGTCGAGGCGCGAACGATAGGTCAGCGCAATGTCGCAGCCCTGGGCCGCCAGGGCGCGGGCGATCGACTGGCCGATCGCACCACTGCCGCCGACCACCACGGCAATGCCCGGCCGCACGGGCGGCAGGGCGTTCGGGTCTGCAGGTGTACCGATGTTCATGCGGGCATCCTCAAATGTGTCGCCCGGTCGCCTGCCAATACGGGTCGCGCAGACGACGCTTGAAGATCTTGCCGCTCTCCTCGCGCGGCAGCGACGCGTGAAAGTCCACCCGCGACGGCACCTTGTAGCGTGCGAGCCGTTCGCCGACGAAGGCCTTGACCAACTCCGGGCTCAAATCCGCGTCCGGCAGCGGCTGCACCGCCGCGCACAGCGACTCGCCGAACTCCTCGTTCGGGATGCCGAACACAGCGCAGTCCTGCACGCCGGGGCATTGCAGCAGCACCATCTCGATCTCGGCTGGGTAGATGTTGACCCCGGCCGAGATCACCATGTCGGAGCGCCGATCGCACAGGTACAACCGGCCATCCTTCAAGTAGCCCACGTCACCGCAGCTGATCAACCCGTCGCGCTCGACGGCGCGGCGCTTCTCGGGGTTGTTCAGGTAGGTGAAGTCGGCATAGGCCGGAACGCGCATGTAGATCTCGCCGACCTCGCCGTCAGGCAGTCGGCGGCCGTCCTCCCCGTAGAACGCTAGTTGTGTGCCAGGTGTCGGCACGCCGACACTGCCCGGATGGGCGAGCCAGTCCTCGGGCGTGGCCAGCGTCGCGGTGCCGACTTCCGAGCCGCCGTAGGTCTCGTACACCAACGGCCCCCACCATTCCATCAGTGCTTTCTTGACTTCCGCCGGGCACGGCGCACCGGTGTGCGTGACCCACTGCAGCGAGCTCACGTCGTAGCGCGCGCGCACCACCGGCGGCAGCTTCAGCAGGCGAACAAACATCGTTGGCACCATCACCGCGTGCGTGATGCCGTGCTTCGCGATTGCGGCGAGCGTGGCCTCAGGGTCGAACTTCGACTGCATCACGATCAGCTCGGCCACTGGCAGCGCTTGGCGCCCGTACGCGTTCGGCGACGCGTGGTACAGCGGCCCGCCGATCAGCGCGCGCATGCCGGGGCGCGTACCGTACACGCACCGCATCAACTCGCCATAGGCTTCGGCCTGTTCAGGTGTCGCCGCCTCGCGTTGCACCGCCTTCGGGTGTCCCGTGGTTCCCGACGTGTAAATCATCGTCGCGCGTGCGCGACGCGGCGGGCCGTCCCACGGCTCGTACGCGTCGGCCCAGTCCATCCACACCTGGTCGCCAGCGTGAGGTACGGCTGCTTTCGGCTCAATGCGGAAGCTCTGCTGCAGGGCTGGGGGCGTCGGCACCACCAGCACTTGCAAGTCGGGCGACAGCTTGCCGCGCAGCGGTAGCAGAAGGTCAGTATGAGCGATCAGCACCTTCGGGCGCGAATCCTCCAGGATGTAACGCACCTCCTCCGACTTGCCGTGCCAGTTGATGGCGACTGAATAGGCGCCCACGAGTGCGGCGGCCTGCTGCACCTCAAAGAACGGGAAGTCGTTGCGCAGCAGTAGCGCGACGCAGTCACCCTCGCGCACGCCAAGTGCATCAAGCCCGCGCGCGGCGCGGGTGGCACGTTGCATGACCGCGGTTCGCGGGACGGCAAGGTCATCCAGGTAAATTTTCGGTTCTGACATATGTGCTCCTCGGTTTTGCACGATCGAAAAAGTGGATATCGACGCCGTCGAAGGAAACTCCGTCACGAGCGTAGTTCGGCACGGCCATGACTGATCACGATCACGTCGCGCGCAGGCACGGCGACGCGGAACGACACGCGGTCGCCGACCCGCCACCCCTCGACGCGCAGTACGTCGCCAGGGAACACCGGCGACGACATGCGCACATGCAGTGACGCGAGTCGCGCGGGGTCATATTCGCAGCAGGTGCCTAGAAGCGCATGGCAGGCGATGCCGTAGGTCGCGAGGCCATGCAGGATGGGGCGTGGGAAGCCTGCGGCCGCGGCGATGTGCGGGTCGATGTGCAGCGGATTCAGGTCGCCGCTCAGGCGGTATAGCGCGGCGGCGTCGGGCCGTGTCGCGAGATCCCCCGTGAAGTCGGGCAGGGACGTTGGCAGTGGTGGCAGCGGTGGCGGTGCCTCATCACCGCCGCTGCTTCGCGAGAAGCCGCCGTCGCCGCGGCATACAAAAACCTGCTCCGCTGTGGCCAGCAAATGCTGGGTTGCGTAGTCGAACAACTGCTTCTCGACCGTCAAATGCGCCCCGCGGTTTTCACCCTTGTCGACCACGCGGACGACACGGCTTCGGCTCGCCACGGTGCCTGCGATCGGCAGCGGTGCGTACAAGTGCACCCCCTGCTCAGCATGCACGATACGCAGGGGATCAATGCCGAGTTCGGCACGATCGCGCATCCAGAAACCCGGCGACGCGAGCACGGCCGCCATTGTCGGAACGGCAACGAGATCATGTTCGTGGACGAAACGGCGCTGGCGTGCGTCCAGTAGGTCCGCGCCGAACCCGACGCCAAGCGCGTAGAGGATGGTGTCCTTGACGTTGTAGCGATGGCGCACCTCGTCTGATTCCCAGGCGCGCGTCTTGGCGTAGTTCAGCATGAATCATATTGTATAATGGTTGAACCAAATATAGGATAACACAGCTTTCCTTTCACGCGCTGCAAGCTCGACAACAAGCCTGCGAAAGGCGTTGACTGCCCATACCGACGACTCTGTTACGACATGAACCGCAACCTCTATCATCGGCTCCAAGCCCGCTTTCCAACTGACCCGCGGTCGCCCTGCCTGCTGCTGCCTGGTGGTCGAGTGATTAGCTATGGTGAACTCGATCAGCAAAGCGCGCGTTATGCGAACCTGCTTGTCGCGCTAGGCCTGAAGCCGGGTGATCGCGTTGCAGTGCAGGTTGAGAAGAGTGCCGAGGCAGTGGCGCTTTACCTTGGCTGCCTGCGTGCCGGCTGCGTCTTCGTTCCGCTCAATCCGGCCTATCAGCGCAGCGAGATTCGACATTTTTTGGAGGATGCCGAGCCGGGGCTGTTCGTGTATGGGCCGCAGGCGCGCGAGTTGGCACACGAGGCGGCGATGCGTTGGAAGATACGACACACCCTCGAACTCGCCGACGACGGCAGCGGTACGCTGGCTGAACGCGCGGCGGAGCAGGTGGCGTCGTTCGGTACCGCGCAGCGCGACGACGACGATTTGGCAGCGATTCTCTATACGTCCGGCACCACCGGGCGCTCGAAGGGGGCGATGCTTGCGCACAAGACCTTGGGCGCGAACTGCGAAGTGTTGCTCGAGGCGTGGCGCTTCCGTCCGGATGACGTGCTGTTGCACATGCTGCCGATCTTCCACTTCCACGGCCTGTTCGTCGCGCTGAACACCGCGCTGTACAACGGAAGTGCGATCCGGTTCGAGCCGAAGTTCGACGCTAGGCGCGCGCTCGAGCTGCTGCCGCGCTCGACCATCTTCATGGGAGTGCCGACGTTCTACGTGCGCCTACTCAACGAACCAGGGCTGAGTCCAGAAATCTGCAGTGGCATGCGGTTGTTTGTTTCCGGCTCGGCGCCGCTGCTGCCGGAGACTTTCGAGGCGTTCACAGTCCGCGCCGGACACACCATCCTCGAGCGCTACGGTATGACCGAAGGTGGAATGTTTGCGTCGAATCCGTACGACGGCGAGCGTCGATGCGGGAGCGTCGGATTGCCGCTGGCGGGGATGCAACTGCGTGTCGTCGATGACGGCGGGCGTCGCGTAGCGCCAGGCACGATCGGCAACATTCAGGTCAAGGGTCGCACCGTGTTCTCCGGCTACTGGCGGCTGCCGGAGAAGACGCGTGAGGAACACACCGCCGATGCCTTCTTCAAGACCGGCGATATGGGGCGGCTCGACGCCGACGGCTACCTAACGATTATTGGCCGCTCAAAGGACCTGATCATCTCAGGTGGCCTGAACGTGTACCCTCAGGAGATCGAGGCGCTGATCGACGAGTTGCCCGGTGTCAACGAGTCGGCCGTGATCGGACTGCCACACCCGGACTTCGGCGAGGCTGTGGTTGCGGTGGTCGTGTGCGACAAAAGCGCGACCACCGCACCGAACGCGGATGATGTAATTGAGGCCGTGCGCACGCAACTTGCCAAGTTCAAGGTGCCGAAGGCCGTCCACTTCGTCGATGATCTGCCGCGCAACGCAATGGGCAAGGTGCAGAAGAACCTACTGCGCCGGCAATTCGACGGCAGCGAAGGTGCGGGCTGAGATCTGCCCACTGCCTTCAATCGTCGGACGAAATGCTCGGCGTGGTTTAGCGCGGGTGGCGGGCGTTGGGCCGTAAGGCAGTGGCTGCGTTCGTCGGTTTCCCATCTTTTCCACATCGTCTACGTGCCGAGGGAACGGTTGCGACCTATAGAATAATCGAATGCGCTGCGACGCGCACGGAACCGTTCATACTAACCCGCGAATGAGCAAGCACGGTACACAGAAATCACGCTCGCGCCTATCACCCGAGCGCCGACTGGCCGACATCATGGCAGCCGCGCGCTCGGTGATCGCAGAGAAAGGCCATGAGAACACTCTGTTGTCCGACATCGCCGAACGTGCCGGCATTGTCGAGGGTAGTTTATACCGTTTCTTCACGAACAAGCAGGAACTGCTCGTGCGTGTGGCCGAGGACTGGCTGCGCGAGGAGACAGCGTCGGACGGTGATGCCGCGTCGATCCGTGGCACTTGGAATCAGCTGCGCTATCTCGTCGGACGATCGTTGCAGATGGTCCGGCGTAACCCGCCGTTGTCCCGCTTTCTCTACACAGAGATCCGCTCGAACCCGAATTATCGCAACACGGCCTTCTACGAACTGAACCACCGATTCACCGCCGAGGTGCGACGGGTGTTCGAGTCTGCGATGGCGAGTGGCGAGTTCCGCAGCGATGTGTCGACGCGCCTGCTACGAGACATGGTGTTTGGCTGCATCGAGCACAGCACCTGGGCGTTCCTGCGCGGCGAGGGCGACTTCTCGGTAGACGAGGTCGCCGACAGCATCACGAACGTGATCTATCGAGGGATGGCGGCCACGCCGGCGTTGGCGGGCCCGTCGCTTGACGTGATGGTCGAGCGGCTGGAGCGAGTGGCCAAGACGCTCGAGCAGCGCACCCATCGACGCTAGGCGTTGAAGCGCGGCGTGCGCTTGTCGAGGAACGCGCCGATGCCTTCACCGGCTTCAGCGGCATACAGAGCCTGCAGGAAAGTGTCGCGCTCGGCGTCGAGTTGCTCGCGCCGGCCGCGCCCGCGTGCAGCGTAGATCAGTTGCTTGATGCGTGCCTGCGCCTCGCGCGGGCCTGCCGCCAGTCGCGTGGCCCATGCGCATGCCTCTTCGAGTGCGGCACCGTGCGCCACGACCCGGTTGACCACGCCGAACGTGTGCAGGCGTTCGGCCGTGATCGGTTCGCCGGCGACCAGCAGTTCGATCGCCGCCTGCGGCGGCAGCATATGCGCGAGCGAGTCGGTGGCGCCGCCGTCCGGAGTCAATGCGACCTTCACATAGGCCATCGTGAAGCGCGCGTCGGTGGCCGCGACGATCAGGTCGCACGCGAGCATCAGCGCGAAGCCCCCGCCGGCGGCGGCGCCCTCGACGGCGGCGATCACCGGTTGTGGACAGGCGCGCAGCGCCATCAGCCACGCGTGGAAGGCGTCGAGGTTGTCGCTTTGCGGCTCTGGCGGTAGTGCGCGCTGCGCATGCATGCGCTTCAAGTCGCCTCCGCCGCAGAAGTGCTCGCTCGCGCCGGTCAGCACGATCGCACCGATCGACGTGTCGCGTGCGACCTCACGAAACAGCGGCAGACCGCGGCGGTAGAGCTCGGGCGAGAACGCGTTGCGCACGGCCGGGTCGCTCATCGTCACGAGCAGCACGCGGCCGCGCCGCTCGGTCAGCAATTCGGTTGTCATTTGCCGCACCACCTTCTTGATATATGGTTGAACCAATGATAACATGAGCACATGAACCTACGCCTCTCGCCTCAGGAAAAGCAGTTCCGGCAGGACGTGCGCGACTTCATCGCCGAGAGTCTGCCGCGCGATATTCGCGACCACATGCGCGCGGGTAGGCCGCCGACGCGCGAGCAGATCTTTCGCTGGCACCGCATCTTGCACACGCGGGGGTGGGCGACTGCAAGCTGGCCGAAAGACTGCGGCGGCGCGGGCCTCGGGCCGGTCGAGCGCATGATCCTGGCCGAGGAGATCTTCCTTGCGCCTGCACCGCCGCCGCTCGTGTTCAACAGTAGCATGATCGGCCCGATCATCTGCCGCTTCGGCAGCGACGAACAGAAGCGCCGCTTTCTGCCGAAGATCGCCAGCCTCGAACTCTGGTTCTGCCAGGGCTTCTCCGAGCCGGGTGCCGGCTCCGACCTGGCATCGCTGCGCACGCGCGCGGTGCGCGATGCCGACGAGTACGTGGTTACCGGCCAGAAAATCTGGACCACGCAGGCGCAGTACGCCGATTGGATCTTCGCGCTCGTGCGTACCGACCCGCAGGCGAAGAAGCAACTCGGGCTGTCGATGCTGCTGATCGACCTGAAGTCGCCCGGCGTGACGGTGCGGCCGATCCTCTCGATCGACGGCCACCATCACCTGAACGAAGTCTTCTTCGACGCCGTGCGAGTGCCGGTGGACAACCGCGTCGGCGAGGAGAACAAGGGCTGGGACTACGCCAAGGCGCTGCTCGACCACGAGCGCACCGGTATTGCTGGCGTCGGGCGTTCGCGCGAGCGCCTGGGCTACGCGCGCGAACTGGCTTCGCGGGTGCCGTGCGGCGCCGGAACCCTGGCCGACGATGCGAGCTTTCGACAAGAGACCGCAGCGATCGAGGCCGACCTGAAGGCGCTGGAGATCAGCCAGCTGCGCGTCGTCGCGGGCGGCACCCGCCGCCACGGCGGCGGCCCCAATCCGTTCACCTCGATCCTGAAGATTCGTGGCGCCGAGCTGTACCAGGCGGTGTGCGAATTGCTGTGCCGGGTCGGAGGCCCGCTCGCCATCTGCGCGCCGACGGACGACGGTGCCGACGCGGCGTCCGAGTGGGCTGCTCCGCTCGCGTCCGCCTACTTCTACTCGCGCGCCGCGACGATCTATGGCGGATCGAACGAGATTCAAAAGAGCATCCTCGCTAAGAATATTCTGGAGCTTTGAATGGATTTCGACCTTAGGGATGAACAGCGCCAACTGCAGGAAAGTCTCGGCCGCGTGCTGGCCGAGCACTGCTCCTTTGAGGCGCGTCAGCGTCATGTCGCCGAACCTGAAGGCTTTGTCCGGGCAATGTGGGCGCGTTATGCCGAGTTGGGCCTGCTCGGGCTGCCGCTGGCCGAAGCCCACGGTGGATTCGGCGGCGACGCGAGCGATACGCTGCTGGTCATGGAGGCGCTCGGCCGCGTGATGGCCGCCGAGCCCTACCTGGCGACGGTCGTGCTCGGAGCAACCGCTATCGCGCGCGGCGGTACCGATGCTCAGCAGTCCGAACTGCTGCCGCGTATCTCTGACGGAGGTCTGCTGCTGGCCTGGGCGCACAGCGAGAGCGGCGCGTGGCACGACCCGGCGGTTGTCACGACGCGCGCCGCACGCAAAGGCGGCGACTGGCAACTCACTGGCGCAAAGACGATGGTGCTGCACGGCGCCGCCGCGGATCTGCTGGTGGTCAGCGCACGCGTGCGCGGCGCTGCCGACGAGACCGACGGCCTCGCGCTATTCCTCGTCGACGGCACGGCGCCCGGTCTGAAGCGGCGCAGTCGGCGACTGATCGATCAGAGCGCTGCGGCTGAACTGGCACTCGACGCGACGCCGGCGGTACCGCTGGGCCGCCCGGGCGATGCGTGGCCCGTGATCGAGGCGGTCGTGCACGCCGGCATCGCGGCAGTGTGCGCACAGTCGGTGGGGGCGATGCAGGCCGCGCTCGACCTGACGGTGAACTACTTGAAGACACGCGAGCAGTTCGGCCGCGCCATCGGCGGCAACCAGGCGCTGCAACACCGTGCCGCAGAGATGCTGACGGCCACGGAGCAGGCACGCAGCATGGCGATGCTGGCCGCGATGATGGTCGACGACGCCGAGGCGCCCGACCGCGTGCGTCAGTTGTCGATGGCCAAGCTGGTAGTCAGCCGCGAAGGACGTTCAGTTGCTCAGCAGGCAGTGCAGTTGCATGGCGGCATTGGAGTGACTACCGAGTACGCGATCGGCCACTACATGCGCTACCTGACTGTTGCTGAGCAGCTGTTCGGCGACACCGCCTGGCATCTGCGCCGCGTCGCCGGCCTGAGCGTTGGCTATCAGGGTCAACCCGGCCTTTGGGACGGTTGACTTCGCTCAATCTTGGCTATACCATATATAAATGGTTCAACCAAAAACACGAAGCGCGACGCATGACGCATCCCCGTCGATGGGTGAGTTGCTGGCGGTGCTACTGGCGCGAGACTTTGCCAATCACGAGGTGGCGATCATCGGAACCAACTCCGACATCCAACTCGCCGCCTGTCGCTTGGCGCAGCATCGGCAGGCTCCGCGGCTGACTTGGTACTCAGGTCCCGGCGGCATGGTGAACCCGCGACTCGACCGGCTCGTGTCGACGGCCGATGCCGAGAACATCGAGAGCGCCGAGGCGTGGATGGATCTGCCGGTGATGATCGACTTCATCGACTGGCGCATCCACTTCTTCGACTTCACCATCCTATCGGCGCTTCAGGTGGACCGCCATGGCAACCTGAACACCGTCGTCGTCGGCGAGCACGCCAAGCCGCGCGTGCGCGGGCCCGGTACGGTGGGCATCGCGGCGCTTACAGGTCTCTCGCGGCGCTACTACATCGTGCTGACGCGTCACGACCGCAGCGCGCTGGTCCCCAAGGTTGACTTCGTGTCCGGCCCTGGTTTTCTCGAGGGCGGCACTTCTCGCGAGAACTACGGCCTGCCGCCCGGTGGACCGAAGCTGGTCGTCACGCCGCTGGGCGTTTTCGACTTCGAGCCGGTCAGCAAGGCGATGCGCGTGAAGTCGCTGCACCCCGGAGTGACGCTCGAGCAGGTGCGCGATGCGACTGGCTTCGATCTCGTCGTCGACGGAACGCCTGCGATCACGGAGATGCCCTCCGCCGAGGAGTTGCGCCTGCTGCGCACCCACGTCGACTCGACCGCCACCCTGCGTACCAAGTACGCCTGATTGCCTGAAGGAACTTCGATGCCCTATCACTTCAACGACACGCATCTCGCGCTGCGCGATGCCGTGCGTCAGATGGTCGACAAGGAGATTCGTCCGATCGCCGACGAGATGGACGCCACCGACCGCTTCCCGGCGGATCTCGTGCCGGTCTTTGGCGACATGGGGCTGCTGCAGATCCTCGTGCCGGAGTCGTACGGCGGCCCCGGCGGCGACGTGATTTCCGCCTGCATCGCGCGTGAGGAGATCGCGCGCGTGTCTTCGGCATGCGCACTGCTCGCCGGTCAGTCGTCGATCGGTCTAGTGCTCGCGCTGCTGCACTTCGGCACCGAGGAGCAGCGGCAGTACTGGCTGCCCCTCGTGGCTAAGGGGCGCACGCTGGGCTGTGTGGCGATCACCGAACCCGAGGCGGGTTCGGACGTGGGTTCGATGCGCACGCGGGCGCGCCGCGACGGCGACTCCTACATCATCGACGGGCAGAAGTGCTTCATCACCTTCGGTAGCGTTGCGCACTATGCGCTGGTGTTTGCCCGTACGAGCGGCGACAAAGGATTCCAGGGGCTGAGCTGCTTCCTCGTAGACACCAAAACGCCAGGATTCCGTGTCGGTCGCAACGACAATAAGATGGGTCTCAACGGCGTGCCGAACGTGGAGCTGTTCTTCGAGAATATGCGCGTGCCGGCCGAGAACATGATCGGCGAGGAGGGCAAGGGCTTTATCGCGGCGATGCGCATCCTCGACATGAATCGCCCGACGATAGGCGCGCAGTCCGTGGGGCTTGCGCAGGGTGCGCTGGACTTCGCGCTGGCGTATGCGAGCCAGCGCAAGCAGTTCGGCCGTCCGGTCGCACAGTTCCAGGGTCTGCAGTGGATGATGGCCGACATGGCGATGCAAATCGAAGCTGCGCGCACCCTGGTCTATGAAACAGCGCACCGTATCGACAACGGCGACTTCGCGCGGCTTGCCGAGATGTCGGCGATGGCCAAGTGCTTCGCCACCGACACGGCGATGAAGGTCACAACTGACGCCGTCCAGTTGATGGGCGGCGCCGGCTACATGAAGTCCTCGCCGGTCGAGCGCATGATGCGTGACGCCAAGATCGGTCAGATCTACGAAGGCACGAACCAGATCCAGCGCCTCGTGATCGCCCGTCACCTGGTCGAAGCATGACTTCGGTGCATAAGCTGGTTTCGCTCGATGAGGCACTGGGCGAGGTGCGTAACGGCTCTTCGGTCGCCTTGGGCGGGTGGATCTTCAACTCCCAGCCGATGGCGCTTGTACGCCAGCTGATCCGGAACGGGGCGACTGATCTTGATCTCATTCCGGCGCCGGGGTCAATCGCGCCTGACCTGTTGATCGGCGCAGGCCGCGCGCGCAGCACGGTGTGCGTCTTTCTCAGCTTTGAGCAGTACGGCCTCGCGCCGCACTTCCGGCGCGCCGCCGAGACCGGCGCGCTGAAGGTGCACGAGATGGACGGTCCGGGTATCGCTGGTGGCCTACGGGCCGCACTCTGCGACCTGCCATACATGCCGATTCCAGACCTCGCGACCGACCTGCCCAAGGTGAATCCCGAGCACTACCGACCGTTACCAACCCCACCTGGCGAGCGACGCCTGCTCGCGGTTCCTCCGATCAGGCCGGACCTGTGCCTGATCCATGCCCAGCAAGCCGACGAACATGGCAACGTGCAGTTCCTCGGAGCGCCGTTCTTCGACGTGATGCTCGCGCAGGCGTCGCGCCGCGTCGTGGTGTCGGTCGATCGTATCGTGTCAAGCGAGAAGATCCGGCGCTGCAATCACTTCACCAAGTTGCCTGCCAACATGGTGCATGCCGTGGTCGAGGTGCCTCATGGTGCACATCCAACATCCAGTGCGGGGCTGTACCGTGCAGACGACGCTCACCTGAAGGAGTACGTGAAAGCAAGCGCCGCGCCCGAGCGCTTCAGCGCCTATCTCGCACGCTATGTCGAGAGTCCGGTCAACAACGGGGCCTACCTCGACACACTGGGAGCGGCACGCTTGGCCGGACTGGTGCTTTCGCAAACACGGACTTAACTGACGATGAGGGACATCATACTTGAGGCCCGGGAGGTCACGAGGGAGTTCTACGGTTTTACCGCGGTGAGAGCGGTGAACCTGCAGGTGCGCCAAGGCACGGTGCACTCCCTTATCGGTCCGAACGGTGCCGGCAAGTCAACGCTTTTCAACCTGCTGACACGCTTCCTGGCGTTGACCTCAGGACGCATCCTGTACAAGGGCGTCGATATCGGTGCGTGGAACCCTGCATCTGTGGCGCAGCGCGGCTTGGTGCGCTCGTTCCAGATCTCATCGCTTTTCCCCAAGCTGAGCGTGCACGAGAATGTGCGCGTCGCATTGCAGAAGCGGCGCTCGCTGGCGCATCAGTTCTGGCGTCACGAGCGTTGCCTCGCGCAACTCGACGAACGCGCCGACGCGCTGCTCGAAGAAGTCGGGCTCCTCTCTCACCGCGGGGTGCGAGCGGTGGACCTGTCGTACGGGCGGAAGCGCGCACTCGAGTTGGCGACAACCCTGGCGCTGGAGCCCGAGGTGATCCTGCTCGACGAGCCGATGGCCGGCGTCGGCCACGAGGACATCGAGCGCGTCGCAGCGCTGGTCCGACGCGTCGCCCAAGGGCGCACCGTGCTGATGGTGGAGCACAACCTCAAGGTTGTGGCCGACTTGTCCGACACGATCACCGTACTCGCGCGCGGTCAGGTACTGGCCGAGGGGTCATACGCCGAGGTGTCAGCCAACCCCGAGGTGCGGACCGCGTACATGGGATCCCGCCATGAGTGAGCGGATCGAGACGGGCGCTGACCTCCTGGTGGTCGAGAACCTAAAGGCGTGGTACGGCGACTCGCGCGCGCTGCAGCGCATCGATCTGCGCGTGCGCTCCGGGCAGATCGCGACGCTGGTCGGCCGCAATGGTGCTGGCAAGACGACGACGCTGCGCGCAATCATGGGGCTGGTCGCCCGAGAAGGTTCGATTCGCTTCCAGGGTCGTGAGTTGGTCGGGCTGTTGCCGGACGCCATCGCACGGTGCGGGATCGCGTACTGTCCCGAGGAGCGAGGCATCTTCCCCGGTCTGACGACCGAAGAGAACCTGATGCTGCCGCCGGTGCTGCGCCCGGGCGGCATGAGCACCGCCGAGGTTTACTCGCTGTTTCCGAACCTGCACGAGCGCCGCCGCAGCATGGGCACACGGCTGTCCGGCGGCGAGCAGCAGATGCTGGCGATCGGCCGCATCTTGCGCATCGGTGCGCAACTGCTGCTCCTCGACGAGCCGACCGAAGGGCTCGCTCCGATCATCGTCGAGCAGATCGGGGTGGCGATCCAGGCGTTGAAGGCGCGTGGATTCACGATCCTGCTGGTCGAACAGAACCTCGACTTCGCGCAGGAGATCTCCGATGCGTTCTGGATGATCGAGGACGGCCAAGTCGTCGATCAGATGGATCGAACTGGCGTCGTGGATGAGGCCGCGCTGTCCCAGTTCCGTAAGCACCTGAGCCTCTGAGGTGGAGCCATGATCGAAATCCTCGGAGTTTCATCGCAGGCGCTATGGGGGCAGTTGTTGATCGGGCTGATCAACGGCGCGTTCTACGCGCTGCTCAGTCTGGGTCTCGCGATCATCTTCGGACTACTGAATATCGTGAACTTCGCGCACGGCGCGCAGTACATGGTCGGTGCGTTCTGCGCCTGGATCGCGCTCAATTGGTTTGGCGTGAACTACTGGGTCGCGCTGATCCTCGCGCCGCTGGTCGTCGGTGCGCTCGGCGCGCTCATGGAGCTGCTGTTGCTGCGCCGGATACGGGACCTGGATCACGTCTACGGTCTGCTGCTGACCTTCGGCGCCGCGCTTCTGATCGAAGGTTCGTTCAGGCAGTTCTTCGGCTCGGCAGGCTTGCCGTACCCGATGCCCGAGCAGCTGCGCGGGGGCCGCGATCTGGGCTTCATGGTGCTGCCGAACTACCGCGCCTGGGTCATTGTGGCCTCGGCAGTGGTCTGCCTGGTGACATGGCTGGTCATCGAGCGCACCAAGCTCGGCGCTTACCTGCGCGCCGCGATGCACAACCCGTCGCTGCTCCAGGCCTTCGGCGTCCGTGTGCCGCGCATGGTCACGCTGACCTATGCCTTCGGTGCCACGCTGGCCGGTTTCGGCGGCGTGATGGCGGCACCGATCTACCAGGTGAGCCCGGCGATGGGTTCGAGCACCCTGATCGTCGTGTTTGCGGTGGTGGTGATCGGAGGCATGGGCTCGATCGGCGGCGCTATGGTCACCGGCTTCGGTCTCGGCCTGGTCGAGGGTCTTGCCAAGGTTTTCTATCCGCCGGCATCGAGCACGGTGATCTTCGCTGTCATGGTCATCGTGCTGCTGCTGCGGCCGGCGGGCCTATTCGGGAGGGTGGCGTGACGACCGGAATTATCACCGCGCTTGGCACAGCATCGAGCAACCGCTGGGGACGCGCGACTTGGCTGGGTCTCATCGCCCTCGCGCTTCTGTTGGCCGCGCCGTTCACGGGTGTCTACACGGAATTCGTGCTGCATGCGCTGTGCCTCGCGCTGTTCGCGAGCGCGTTCAATCTGCTCTTCGGCTTTGGTGGCCTGCTATCGTTCGGCCACGTCGCGTTCTTCGGTAGCGGGGCCTACACGACGGCGTACGCGCTGAAGGTCTGGGGAGTGACGCCGGAGGTCGGCATCGTGCTAGGCATGTTGGCCGCGACGGCGCTCGGCCTCGTGTTCGGCGCACTCGCGATCCGTCGGCAGGGGATCTACTTCGCGATGATTACTCTGGCGCTCGCACAACTGCTGTACTTCCTTTTCGTGCAGGCTCCCTTTGCCGGCGCGGAGGATGGTATCCAGGATGTGACACGCGGTAGGCTATTCGGCCTGTTCGACCTCGACCATCCGTTGGCGATCTACTACGTCGTCGTCGCGATCTGCCTGGGCGGGTTGGCGGTGGTGCAGCGCGTCGTGCAGTCTCCGTTCGGCCACGTGCTCGAGGCGATTCGCGAGAACGAGGCACGTGCAATCTCGCTCGGCTACCGGGTCAACAGCTACAAGCTTGGGGTATTCACGCTGTCGGCTGCGCTGGCCGGCCTCGCAGGATCTGCCAAGGTGCTCGTGTTGCAGCTTGCCACGCTTGCTGACGTGAGCTGGCACCTATCGGGCGAGGTCATTCTGATGACGCTGATCGGCGGCGTCGGCACGCTGGCAGGCCCTGTCATCGGCGCTTTCGTGCTGGTCGGACTCGACACCTCCCTCGCCGAAAGTGGGATCGCCTCGGGGATGGTGCAGGGCGCGCTGTTCATCGCCTGCGTGCTCGTGCTGCGGCGCGGCATCTGGGGCTTTTTCGCCGACCGGCTGGAACGTGCCCGGACCAGGCATTGACGCAATACAGGAGACTATCCGTGCAACCGCAACAAACCTTGCCGCGCTTGCTCTACCAGCACGCGCACGAGCGCCCCGACGAGGTGGCACTGGTGTCGATCGGCCAGGGCGAGAGGACATGGTCCGAGATCTGGGACATGTCGCGTCGCTGGGCCGGTTGGCTCGAACAGCGCGGCGTCAAGTGCGGCGACCGCGTTGCGGCGCTGATGCCGCAGTCGCTGGAGGCTGCATACCTGTGGATGGGCTGTTGCCTGATCGGCGCGGTCGACGTGTCAATCAACACGCAGTTCCGCGGCGAGTGGCTGCGCCACGCGCTCGCCACGTCGCACGCGAAGATTCTCGTGATTCCGCGCCGCTACCTCGAGCAGGTGCTCGAGGTGGTCGACGGCACCGGCATCGAGACGATCTGCCTGCACGATACGACGGAGCCGGTCTCGTCCGGTGATGTCAAGGCTCGCGTGATCACGTCTTCGCCCGCCGAGGCCGAGCCTGGTGGGAGCGTCGGCGAGCCGGAGGTCGGCCCGAACGACCTAGCATGCATTCTTTACACCTCGGGCACGACCGGTGCGTCGAAGGCGGTGCAGATCCCGTGGGCGCTGATCCACCACACGTCGGAGACCTATCTGCGCTTCCTGAAGCGGCGTGAGGGGCATGTCTTCTACTTTCCGTACTCGGCGTACCACCTTGCCGGGCGCATCGCATTCCATCTTGCGGCGATTTCGCCGGGACGGGCGGTGATCCGCGAGCAGTTCTCGACGTCATCGTTCTGGGACGACGTGCGCACACACCGCTGCACCTGGACGCTGCTGTTCGGCGCGCCGGCGCGCTTCCTTGCGAGTCAGCCCCCAGCGCCGAACGATCGCGACCACTCTCTCGAGCTGGTGCTCATCAACCCGCTGCTGCCCGAGACGGACGTGCTGCGCAGCCGCTACGGATTCCAGACCTTCACCACCTACGGGATGACCGAAACCGGCATCACGTTGAACGCTCCGCCGGAGCATGCCGTGTCGAAAAACACGGGCTGCTGCGGCAGGCCGGTGCCTGGTTTCGAGGCGATGCTGGTGGACGAAAACGACATGCCTGTGCCGCCCGGAGCGCAAGGCGAGCTCGTCGTGCGTAGCAGCGATCCTTGGACGATCACGCCCGGCTACCAGGGTGCACCGGAGGCGACTGCGAAGGCGTGGCGAAACGGCTGGTGGCACACCGGCGACGTGTTCCGGCAAGACGAAGAAGGCTGGTACCACTTCGTCGACCGTACCAAGGACATGATCCGCCGCCGCGGGGAGAACATCTCGTCGGTCGAACTCGAGAACGCGGTGCTTTCGCATCCCGCGGTCGCGGAGGTCGCGGCGATCGGCGTACCGTCCGATCTGAGCGACGAGGAGGTGCTGGTCGCTGTCGTGCCGAAGGCCAAAGCGACGATCGATCCAGCCGAACTGGTCGCATTTCTTCAGGATCGCGTGCCACGCTTCGCGGTCCCGCGCTTCGTGCGCGTCGCCGATTCACTGCCGCGCACCCCCGAGACGGCGCGCGTGCAGCGCCATCAACTACGTGCGGAAGGGGTAACGCCGCAGACCTGGGACCGTACTGTCGCGACGCCGTTACGCACAGCAACGGCCCGCTGAGCTACCGACTACTTCCAAAGGAGACAAATATGACCTTCAACAAACTCGGCTGCCTGGTCGCAGCGGCAACTCTGTCTATGTCCGCATTCGCCCAGACCAAGGGAATGTCGGACAACGTCATCCGCATTGGCATCCTGAACGATCGAACCGGCCCGTACTCGACACTGAGCGGCGAAGGCTCCGCGGTCGCCGCCCGCATGGCCGCCGAGGAGTTCGGCAACAAGGTACGGGGCGTGCCGGTAGAGATCGTCGTCGGAGACCATCAGAATAAGACCGACCTTGGCGTCAGCATCGCTAGGAAGTGGCTCGACGCCGATGGCGTCGACGCGATTTTCGACGTCGCGCACTCCGCCGTGAGCCTCGCGATCGCGGCGATGGTGAAGGACCGGCCGAAGCTCGTGTTCCACAACTCGGGTGCCGCCGCACTGACCGGTAAGGCCTGCGCGCCGCGCTCGGTGCAGTACATGTACAACCTGACGGCGACCGCGCTGAACCAGGTGGTGCCACAGGATGTCAAGAACGAGCTCGACACCTTCTTCATCATCAGCGTTGACTATGCGGTGGGGCAGGACAACGCGCGCGTGTTCCGGCAAGCGGTGGCGAAGGCCGGCGGCAAGGTGATCGGAGAGGTCAAGCATCCGGCCTACACGGCGGACTTCAGTTCGTACTTGCTGCAGGCGCAGGCCTCAGGTGCCAAGGGCGTCTTCTTCGCCAATGCGGGCCAGGATCTCGTCAACATCGCCAAGCAGGCGGTCGAGTTCGGCATCGCGCCGAAGCAGACCGTGATCGCGCAGGCCATCATGGCGTCCGAGGTCGAAGGCGCGGGACTCGACGTGCTGCAGGGCATGCGCTCGGTGTCGTTCTATGAGTGGAACATCAACGACACGTCGCGCGCATGGGCGAAGAAGTTCTCGGCCCGAATGAAGGGGCAGACGCCGTCCGGTCCCCACGCGGCCACCTATTCGGCGGTCCGCCATTACCTCAAGGCGATCGAGGCCGCCGGCACCGACGACGCCGACACGGTGCTGGCGAAGATGCGCGAGATGCCAGTCCAGGACGCGTTCACGCCGAATGGGCGTCTGCGCGAGGACGGACAGTTGGTGCACGATATGTACGTGTTCCGCGTCAAGAAGCCGTCGGAGTCGACTGGCAAGGGCGACTACGCACAGGTACTGCGAACGATCCCCGCAGAGCAGGCGTTTTGGCCGCTGTCGGAGAGCGAGTGCGCGCACGCTCGAAAGCCCTGACATCTGCACGCCCTGATTCATACCAAGGAGTACTCCAATGCAAGCTCCCCGCCTCGGGCCGCTCGCCGGGCTGAAGGTCGTCGAGATAGCCGGCATCGGTCCGGCGCCGTTCTGTGCCGCGCTGTTCGCCGACCAAGGCGCCGACGTCGTCCGCGTGGACCGAGCTGACCTCGATGGACAGCCGCCGGACTTTCTGACACGGGGTCGCCGCTCGGTGGCGTTGAATCTGAAGGATCCGGCAGCGGTCGAGACCTGCCTCGCGTTGATCGAGCGCGCCGACGTGCTGCTTGAGGGCTTTCGCCCCGGCGTGATGGAGCGTCTCGGCCTCGGCCCGGATGTTGTGCTGGCGCGCAATCCGCGCCTTGCTTACGGGCGTATGACCGGCTGGGGTCAGACCGGGCCACTTGCGAAGGTGGCAGGCCATGACATCAACTACATCGGGCTGAGCGGTGCGTTGTCGGCGATTGGTACGGTGGATCAGCCGGTGCCGCCGCTAAACCTCGTCGGCGACTTCGGCGGCGGCTCACTGTATCTCGCGTTCGGCGTGCTGGCAGCGCTCCTGCATGCGCGTTCCACCGGCCGAGGACAGGTGGTGGATTGCTCGATGGTCGAGGGCTCGGCGTCGCTGATGGGGTTGTACTACGAGTATCAGGCGGCAGCTGGCTGGGGCGCGCGCGGCACTAACTTGCTCGACGGCGGCGCGCCCTTCTACCGCACGTACCGTTGCGCCGACGGCAAGTGGCTCGCGGTCGGTGCGATCGAGCCGCAGTTCTATGCGCTGTTGATCCGAACACTCGGACTCGACGGCGAGGTCGATCTGTCGCGCCAGAACGACGCATCGCAGTGGCCCGCGTTGCATGCTTGGCTGGAGCGAGTGTTCTCGACTCGGTCGCGAGACGCATGGGCTGCGTTGTTCGAGGACATCGATGCCTGCGTGACCCCGGTGCTCGACCTCAACGAGGCACCACGGCATCCGCACAACCAGGCTCGAGGCAGCTATGTCGAAGCGGGCGGCCTGTTGCTGCCGGGGGTGGCGCCGCGTTTCTCCGCGACGCCCGGGCGTATCGGCGAGCGGCCCACCCATGTTGGCGAGCATACGGAAACCGTGCTCGCCGAATGGGGCGTCGACAAAGAATCGATCGCGCGGCTGGAACCGCTCGATGACAAGTGACAGGAATCATGATGAAGCAACGACAAGGTGTGCTCGACGGGGTGCGGGTACTGGATTTCACGACGATGATGTCGGGGCCTTACTGCACGCGCATGATGGCCGACCTCGGCGCCGAGGTGATTAAGGTCGAGTCATCCGAGGGCGACTTCATGCGCGCACGGGTTCCTCTGCGACAGGGCAAGAGCACCTACTTCGCGCAACTGAACTGCGGCAAGAAGAGCGTCGTGCTCGACTTGAAGACCCCCGAGGCGCGGGCGGTGGCGCGGGACTTGGTCGCCAAGGCTGATGTACTTGTCGAGAACTTTCGCCCCGGCGTGATGAAGCGTCTCGGGCTCGACTACGACACGCTGTCGAGCATCAACCCCCGCCTTGTGTATTGCTCGATCTCCGGCTTCGGCCAGGATGGTCCCTGGGCGCAACGCACGGCTTATGCGCCGGTGCTGCATGCTGCATCCGGTTATGACCTGGCCAACCTGGGCTACCAGAGTGGACTCGAGCGACCGCTGAAGACTGGCATTCACGTCGCCGACGTGCTAGGTGGGAGCCTGGCCTTCGGCGGTATCCAGGCGGCGCTGGTCGGCCGCGCTCGCACGGGCCGCGGCGAGTACGTCGACCTGTCGTTGATGGATTCAGTGCTCGGCATGATGGCCTACGAATGCCAAACTGCACAGTTTCCGTCCGACTTCAACCGTCCGCTGTTCCAGCCCACGCGTGCGAAGGATGGGTTCGTGCTGATCGCGCCTGTGAGCCAGAACACTTTCGAGTCCCTGGCCAAGGCGACCGGTCACCCGGAGTGGATCGACGATCCACGCTTTTCGAATGCACCCAGTGCAGGCGGGCGCGGCAGCTGTCGCGAAGCGCATTGGTCGGAGTTGATGGCGCTGCTCGACGAGTGGGCGTCCACCCGCGCGGCCGAAGAGTGCGAGGCTGTCCTGAGCGCGGGCGGCGTGCCGTGCTCGCGGTACCTCACAATCGCGCAGGCGATGGCCGAGCCGGCCATCGTCGAGCGCGGAAGCTTCGCAACCATCAACGATGGCATTGGCCCGTTCCAGGTACCGAATCCGGCCTTCCAGTACAGGCACTCGACCACCGAGGCGAAGGACTACGTCCCCGAACTCGGCGCTGATACGGACGCGCTGCTGTCCGAACTGCTCGGCTATACGAAGGAGCAGATCGACACGCTCCGTCGCGGGAAGAGCGTTGCCTAACTTTTCTTCAATCAATCACTGATTAATTTGGTATTGCCATGGACTACTCGAAGTACGAAACTCTTTCGTTCCACCGCGAAGGCCGTGTTCTGACGATGTCCTTCAATCGTCCAGAGGCCCGTAACGCGGTCAATCGGAATATGCACGCCGAGTTGGCCCGGGTTTTCGTCGACATTGCCGCCGACGACTATGTCGACGCGGTCGTGATAACCGGCGAGGGTCGCGCGTTCTCCGCCGGCGGAGATCTCGACATGGTGATGAATCTGACTCCGGCATCGCTGGACCAGATCATGGTCGAGGCGAAGAAGATCATCCTCGACCTCCTTGAAGTGCCCCAGCCGATCATCGCCGCGATCAACGGCCCGGCAGCCGGCCTCGGCGCGACGCTTGCGCTGTTCTGCGACGTGATCTATGCCGACGAGAACGCGAAGATCGCCGACCCGCACGTGTTGATCGGCGTGACCGCCGGCGATGGCGGTGCGGTGATTTGGCCGTCGCTGGTTGGCGTTGCGCGCGCAAAGGAGTACCTGATGACCGGCGACAGCGTCAGCGCGCCTGAGGCCGAGCGCATCGGGCTGATCAACCACGTCACGCCGCAGGGCGAGGCGCTCGAGCGCGCCATCGCGCTCGCGAACCGACTGGCACAGGGGTCGCAGATCGCGATCCGCACGACCAAGCGCGCGGTCAACAAGGCGCTGATCCAGAACACCAACCTGACGCTGGACCTGTCGCTGCAGCTCGAGAAGGAGTGTTTTTCGACGGAGTTTCACAAGAGCGCGGTGGCAAGGGTCGCGGAGTCGATTCGCTCCAGGCGCAAGGCCGAAGCCTGACAGGGCAGCGAAAGCCACATATCGATCGATGTCAGTAGTCTTCGCCACCGGTCTTCTTGAATTCCACATCATCAAATAGGTTCCTCATGCAAGTCATACAAATGAACGAGTCGATGCGCGCGGTCGCCGACATATGCGATGTCATCAAGAAAAAGGTCAGCCGCGCCGATGTACTGGAAGCGGCCAAAAAGCGCTCACGTCCAGAGAAGCTGTGGCAGTTGTGGGCCGACACTGGGCTGCTGTCGATCGGACTGCCCGAGCAGTACGGCGGGTCGGGCGGCCACATGAGCGAGGTGGTGCTCGCGCACGATCTGCTGCACTCGGCGGGGCTGTTCCTGCCGCTGACCATCCCGAACTACATGTCACGCTTCCCGCTGCTGAAACACGGCACCGAGGAGCAGAAACGCAAGTACCTGCCGCCAACAGCCACCGGGGAGACCTTCTTCGCGTTCGCGATTACCGAGCCTGATTCTGGAACCAACACGTTCAAGATTCGCACGTTCGCGAAGCGGCAGGCCAACGGCGACTATCTGCTGAACGGCCAGAAGATCTACATCACCGGCTGGGACGAGGCTGGGCACGCGCTGGTGGTTGCTCGCACCTCGCCGCGCGACCCCGACAACCGCACGTCGGGTCTGTCGCTGTTCATTGTCGACACCAAGTCCAAAGGCATCAGCACGACGCTGATGGATATTGCCGTCTACATGCCCGACCGCAACTTCATCGTCAACTTCGACGACGTCGTGATCCCAGCCGAGAACATCCTGGGCGAGGAGGGGCGCGGTGTCGAGGCGCTGTTCGACTGCCTGAATCCGGAGCGGCTGCTCGCAGGTGGCATGAACGTCGGCCTGGCCGAGTACATGCTCAACCGAGGGGTCGAGTACGCGAAGGTGCGCGCGCCGTTCGACGTGCCAATCGGCGCCTACCAATCGATCGCACACCCGCTGGCCATCGCCAAGACGCGCATCGATGCGGCCCGATTGATGTTGTATTCCGCGGCAGAAAAGTACGACCGCGGCGAGAAGATCGGGCTGCAGGCAAACATGATCAAGTGGCTGACATCGGACGCATTGACTGCGGCGGCCAACATCGCGGCCAACATCCATGGCGGGATGTTTGCCGACCTCACCACGGACCTGATCCCGATCTATCTGCAGGCGAAAATGAGCGAAATCGCGCCCATCAACAACAACATCATCCTTAGCGCGATCGCACAGCAGGGGCTCGGCCTCCCCAAGTCCTACTGACCGGCTGGTTGCAGGGCCGGTAAGGCACGAAACCGCGGTCCGCTCAACGCGTCCGGCAGATGGTAATTTGGTCTGCCGATCTCGCCCAGCTTGACGAGCTTGCTGCCGATGCGGCAGCCGCGCCCGTCGCCGACGCATTCAAGCTCATGTATTGGCTCGAACAGGCATGCCGGATCCAGGTCGATGCCCAAGGTAGCGGCGTCGAACTTATCCGGCAGGATCGTCGTGTCAGCGAGCACATGCGCGAGCAGATGAGTCGCAGCTTCAGCACCACCGCCGACATCGCGTGGGAGGCCGTGGTGCGCAAGATGGACCGTATTGCCCCTTCCTATAGAACCTGAGCGGAGCGCGGTCGGCAGTAGACTCGAAGTGCGCCCTCGTGTGATTTGAGTCTGCAAACCCGCTCTACCGGGCCGAAGCATCCAATTTGTGCCGACGCACGGGTGTATCTGTCCGGTGAAGTCATCTCAAAATGAACTGATCATCCCTGAAGGATCGTGTTCACGAACGATTCCTACGTGGACATGATGGCAAGCGACGAGGTGGTCAGACAACAAGTGCTACTGCGCTGATCTCGAGGTGCGCAGGTACTGGCCGATGCAATGCGCCTGGTGCCTTGGTAGCTAAGGTGACAATGGCGCGCGGCATCAGTGCCAACGTCGTGCATC
>CALMII010000048.1 GCA_937864115.1 uncultured Steroidobacter sp.
ACATTGAACCAGCATCGACAGGAATGTCCGGATCGCCTTCAGCTGTTCTCCTGCGTCATCCAGAACTGTTCCTTCTTCCCAGATGGAGCGGTCGCTCGCGAGAACGGATTGCGGCACGAGCGCGGTGTTCGCCTGTTCGCTTGCGAGCTTCGCATTCTTCGAGAAGAGGATCGGCAGAATCACTACGGGTGCATCTGATGTAGCCCGGACCATGACGGGTTGAAGTCGCAGTGTGTCGGTGCTCGTCATTATTCGCGTCACTTCGCCCGCCGCAATCTCCACCGGGAAACCAAGCGCGAGGAATGCAACGAAGAGCTTGGCCGCTTCAAGAAGCGCTTCAATCGGTGCAGGCCTGCCAAGCTGCCGATATGCACACGCGAGAGCCGCGATGATCTTGTCTGCATAGGATGCGAAGACCGCGATGGATATGGTCGCCGCGGTCGCCTTGAGGCCACTGCTGAAGGTGTTCGGAAGACTGTCCGCCAGCAACCGGCCCATGTGCAGGCCGCAGATGACGGCCGCAGCCGAAAACAGGAGCGAAAGTGCGGCTGCCCATACGTTGTCGATCTGCGGTGCTGCTTGCACCGACGCCGGCGACGCCAGCAACGCAACCTGTGGCGAATCTGTGGCGCGATAGCTCATGCGCCTCCATGGGCGTAGCCGATCGACGATGGAGTACTCGCGCATTGCCTGGCTCCTATGTCCCTGCGTCGGTGCCGCGGCGCTACCTGCCGGCAATGGTACCCGCACTGTGGTCGGCGACCACGACGTCGCTCCTCGCAGCCGCCGACGTCACCGGCGTCGCTGCCGGCGAGTAGCGGTTGCGGACGAAACCTTCGATGAAATCGGTACCAGCGTACCCGGTCGCGACCAGGGCGAGCAGGAACTGCTTGAATTGCACAGACGACTGTCCATCGACGAGTTTCGCGGGATCATCGACCAGTGTCAGTGTCGCGAGAACACCCGCTACTGCGCCGACGAGCAGACTGACGACCAGCCGGCTTGGTGAGAAAATTTCTCGTGCCGACGTATGAAGGGACTGTGCCTCGTCGAACACCTTCTTCCAGCCGACAATGCCACGTGCGGCCTGACCAATGGCTCCCAGTACGGCGCCGAGAGCAATGATGTTTATCCAGTCGTTGATCATGACGATTCCTTACCGTGCTTCGGTTGTGACCTGACAGGTCCCTGGACAGCATCTGTTGCGAGCGCGCTGTTGATCTCACTGGCCCGCACCTGGTTCGCGTGCGCAATGCGGGTGAGATATCAGCGCCATCGCTGACAGATTCCTTCGCGGGTCGAAACACAAACCGGGCGCATGCAGGGAAACCGTCGCACGACGCCTTCGGGCATGCGTTCGCCACTGATGAATCTGCCAGGAGGTCTTATGCACGGCGCTGACAATCGTGGCGAAACTCTGACTGGACGGGGCGTATTCCGCAGTCCTGGTCGATTCGGTCGCATGTTCCCGGAGCTGTCGAGCTTGACGCAGTTTTCTCCCGGGCCGATCGCCCTTGGAGCATCGACGGGGCCCATGGATGGCGGCAATCCGCCTGCAAGCGATACCAGCCAGAACAATCCACGCATCCGTGCGGGCTACACGTTCCTCGGACAGTTCATCGACCACGACATCACGCTCGATGTCACATCAAGCCTGGAGCAGGAAAACGATCCTGATGCGGTCGAGAACTTCCGAACGCCTGCGCTTGAACTCGATTCGCTGTATGGCATGGGCCCATCGGTGCAGCCTTATCTGTACGATCAGTCACGGCAGTTCACCTTTCTTCTTTCTCCCGACGGGACGGATCTGCCGCGCAATTCGCAGGGTCGGGCGCTCATCGGCGATCCCCGCAACGACGAGAACATCATCGTCTCGCAGCTGCATCAGCTGTTCCTGAAATTTCACAACAAGGTCTTTACCGATTTCACCGACCGGTCAACTTCGCCGGAAACGCGCTTTCGAGAGGCGCAGAGACTGGTTCGCTGGCACTACCAGTGGATCGTCGTTCACGAATTCCTGCCGCGTGTGCTGGGTTCGGTGAGCACGGCGCGCATCTTCCGCGATGCGCCATTCAAGTTCGGCGAACGACCATTCATGCCGGTCGAGTTCAGTGCCGCTGCGTATCGCTTCGGCCATAGTCAGGTCCGACCCGGATACGGCCTTGGGCCCGGCCGCGGTGCCGCACTCTTTCCTACGCCGGATGCGGCGGGCGAGGTGCCGCCTCCGGGCACATCCGATTTGCGTGGTTTCCGGCCGGTACCGCCGCCGCTTGCAGTGGACTGGAGCGCCTTTTTCGGTATCGGGGCGCAGGCAAGCAAATTCATCGACACGAAAATTTCCACGGTGCTGCTGCAACTACCCACGGGTGTCGTCAGCGCAGAAACTCCGGTACACCTCAGGAGTCTCGCCGTACGCAATCTGCAGCGAGGTCTGGCCCTGCAGCTGCCTTCCGGGCAACGAGTGGCGGAGCTTCTCGGCATTACTCCTCTTGCAGCCGAGGATCTCTGGGCGAATGTTCCCAATGGCACGGGCGAAGCACCGCTGTGGTTCTACATCCTTCGCGAAGCCGAGGTTCACGCCGGCGGGCAGCGGCTCGCGGGAGTCGGCGCCGAAATCGTCGGTCGTGTATTCCAGGCGCTACTCGCCTCGGACACGAAGTCCTTCCTTTCCCTGTCTCCGGCGTGGACGCCAACGCTGCCCCGCGCCAGCGACCGGACCTTCACCATGACAGACCTGGTCAACCTGACCCTCGGTACGAGCATCGCGGGTGAGGACGTCAGTACCCTGCCAGGAGAAGAGGTCTGACGACCAGCCAGCCCGCGATCGATATCGGGAATCAACATGAGGAGCAGATGCGATGGCAACGAAGAAAGTCGACATCAAGATCGACACCGGCGCGGCGCGCTGGTGGATCGCCCTGGAGCCATCCAACAAGGAATTCAAGACACCGAAGAAGGAATACGGTCCGAGTCTCGAGACCGGCATCGAGCACTTGCTGGTGTACTACGTTCAAGGAAAGAAGGACAAGCCATTGAAGATCACAGTGACCTGCGACGGTGCAGAACTGGCCAGGGTCAATCGCAAGATCGGGCCCAATGGGTTTGCGTATGGGCACAAGGAGTTCACGCCATGAGCGCAGGGCGGTCTCTCTGCCTCCTCGCACTGACGATTGGAAGTATCGCCTGCGTCGCGCATGCCGCAGACCCGCAGGCGACCAATCTTGCAACGACTATCGCGTCAGCGGACAGCGCGGCCGATCAATCCTTCGGCAAAGCGAGACCGCGGCTCGATGTAACAGCCGGCAAGGATGAGAAGCGAGCGGTGATTTCGTTCGGCCATGTGTCCACTGCAGGCCTGCAGTGGCAGGCGAAAGTATCGTCTCCATGGGACGACGACGAGTCCCAGGGCCAGCCGGCGACGCTGGACGGCCTCGCAAACTCGGCGAAGCTCGAAGTCTCACTCTCATCAGTCGTCTTCTCGCTCCCGGATACACTCAATGCATCGGAACTCAAGGCCGCCTGTGAGGCGGCGCGGGCCGATGTGGGCGAGACAGCCGCCGAGTGCGATGAGCGCCTCTATGATCGGGTCACGAGCAGACTGGTAAGGCGCCAGATTGCAGACGCCTATTTCGGCAAGCGCACGGTTCCACTGCTGATGTGGTCCATCAACGGCGCCGTCGGTGTGGAAGATTTCAAGACGCTGAATCTCGACGCAAGCGAGAATCGGCACAGGGAAACACAGACATCCGCGGGCTTCGATGTCGGTGGACTATGGCCCGGCTCGCTTGCCTCCGTGATTCTTGGCTATCGATGGCAGAACGCGATGCAGAACGCCAGAGACACACAGGCCACCGTGTGCGTACCGATCGAAGGATCGACGGCAGAGAAGTGCAAGCAGGGCTTCCTTGGTCGGCCTGTCGATGCAGACAAGAGCCTCGTCTCGCTCGAATTCAGGAAACAGGTGGGGGATTCGATCGCGTTCACCGTGAAATACACGCGCGACTTCGAATCGGACGTGAACGGCATCGACGTCCCGATCTATCTCATCAAATCGAGCGAGAACGCGTTCTCGGCAGGAATACGTCTGGGCTGGACCGACGATCCGCAGCAGGACGACGATGTCACTGCGTCCATATTCGTTTCCACCGACTTTTCCCTGATGCCCTGACCGCGCTGCGTCGGATGGAACACCCATCGACTTGAAATCGGTGGGCCCTGTGAATCCTTGGCGTGCCACGCCTTGCTGCGAAGAAGACGAATAACCCTAATGAAGGGCTAACCGGAGAAAATACGCCGAATACCAAAGGCCACATTAGACATGAAGCATTCCATTCACAGGCTCGTGGGACACCGAATCACGGGATTTGTAATCGGCTCATCTTCTTTTTTTCGCAGCCATCTACTTCTTGAACATGCCTTTCTTGGATTCAAAACAGGCAAGGTGGCTGTTCAAGTTGACTCTTACCCTGTTCCTGTTCTGGTTGCTCTTTTTTGCGCCCTCCGTGGGTAACGGAGAAGAGGACAAGAGAAGAGAGGTAGGCAGGAAGCCAACGGCCGAGGACCGGTGAAACCTCAGTAGCAGACCCTGTTCCGACCGGTGCGCTTGGCTTCGTACAGCTTGTCATCCGCACTCTTGTACAGGCCGTCGGGCTGCATCCCACCATCGAGCACGGCGGCGCCGATGGAAATCGTGACCTGGATTTCCTTGCCTTCCGCCGCGAACTTGTGAGCGGCGACCAGCGTGCGCAATTCTTCAGCAATCGACGCGGCACTCGGCAGATCAGTCTCGGGCAGGATCGCGCAGAACTCCTCGCCGCCGTAGCGACCGAGCTTGTCGTTCGGCCGCAGGCGCTTCTGCAGGATCGACGCCAGCCCGCGCAGCACGGAATCGCCCGTCAGATGTCCGTGCGTGTCGTTGATGTTCTTGAAGTGGTCGATGTCGAGCATGAGGACCGCGAGATGACGGCCATGCCGCATCGCCCGCGGAATTTCGTCGCTAAGCATCGTGTCGAGCTGCTTGCGGTTCGACAGATTCGTCAGGCCGTCGGTGACGGTCATGCGGAAAATGATTTCGTGATACTGCGATTCGACATCCGAGCCTGACAGGAACTTGAAGATGGTGTCGCCGACCTTGAGCTGGTCGCCGCGCTTCAGCGGGTACTCGCCGCTGGCGCGGAAATCGTCGTTCACGAACGTGCCGTTGGTGGATTCGAGATCGATCAGGATCAGCCCGTCCGGCCGGTGCTCGAGGCGCACGTGCCGGCGCGAGACGCAGTCGCTGGGCAGGACGATGTCATTGTCGCGGCCGCGGCCGATGGTCGTGACCGGCCGGTCGAGGATGTGACGGCGGCCAAGTTCGGCATGCGACGGGGAATAGATGACGACCAGACAATCCGCGCCGGAACGACGCAGCGGCAGCGAGTCCAGGCCGGTGACTCGGGTCTTGAGGTCGTATTCGGAATCCACGCGATTCGAACGGCTGCCGTGACTGGCGGCAAGGGTAATGCTCCGCGGCGCGGATCGCCAGCGGACCAATGGGGTCATCCGGGCGCGAGCCCGGCATCCTGCAGCAATGCGCGGACCTCATCGCGCGTCAGATCGCGCCATCTGCCGGTGGGCAGGGAGCCCAGTTCGATGTGCATGATCCGCACGCGCTGCAGTCGCACTACCTTGTAACCGAAGAACGAGCACATGCGCCGGATCTGGCGATTCAGGCCCTGGGTGAGAATGATCCGGAACGTCGCCGGCCCTTCGCGTCGGATGCGGCAGGGCTTCGTCACGGTGCCGAGGATGCGCACGCCGCTGGCCATGCCGTTGAGGAAGATCTCGGTCACGGGCCGGTCCACGGTCACGACATATTCCTTCTCGTGCTCGTTCTCCGACCGCAGGACTTCGTTGACGATGTCGCCGTGATTCGTGAGCAGGATGAGTCCTTCCGAATCCCGGTCGAGCCGGCCGATGGGAAAAATTCGTTCGCGGTGACGCACGAAGTCGACGATGTTGCCGGGCACGTCGCGCTCGGTCGTGCAAATCACGCCGACCGGTTTGTTGAGCGCGATGTAGACGTGCTGCTTCGCGGCGCCGATCTGGCGTCCGTCGACGCAGACGACGTCGCCCTCTTCCACCTTGGTGCCCAGCGTCGCGACCTGGCCGTTCACGGTCACGCGTCCGGCTTCGATCCAGCTGTCGGCTTCGCGCCGCGAGCTGACGCCGGTTTCGCTGATGAATTTGTTGAGGCGCATGGGAGGGGAGGGGCTACAGGAGACAGGCTACAGGCTACAGGCTACAGTCAGAGAGGGCTCGTTCTTGCTGTAGCCTGTAGCCTGTAGCCTGTAGCCTCGCTCATCTCACGCCGACGGAATGAAATCCTCGTCCGCCTGGTGTTCGCGCTCGAACTTCAGGAACTCGTAGTAGCCGCAGCGGTTGCCATACGGATACTTGCGGCAGACGTTCGGGCGCGCCTCGTACACGGTGCAGCGACGTTCGTCGGTGTCGAAGAAGCGGCAGATGGTCTTGTACACGTGATCGCGCTGATGACGCAGGATCTGTTCGTCGGCTTCCTTGGTCTTGTAGTGATAGGTGAAGCGCTTCTTCGCTTCCGTCTTCGACAGCCCGAAATGCTTCGCGAGACGCTCGATGTCGTACTCGCTCACCGCGATGCGCGCATGACTGCAGCAGTAGCCCGGACATTTGCTGCAGTCGAAGCGAGGTTTGTCACTCATGGGAGGCAATGCGATCGAGGGTGATGAAGGTGAATGCATGGGCGTGACGTTCATCGGCAGGATGCTGCCCGACGATCGTTTCGCGCCATTGGGCGGGATCGAGAATCGGAAAGAGCGTATCGCCATTGATGTCGGCATGCACGCGCGTCAGATGAATGCGATGAACCATCGATAGTGCATTGCGATACAGCTGCGCGCCGCCGATCAGCATGATTTCCGGCGCGCCGCGTGCCGCGACCAGTGCAGCATTCAGCGAACCGACCACGACGCAGCCCGGGATGGCGAGCCCCGGCTGACGCGACACGACGATATTCGTGCGGCCCGGCAACGGCTTGCCGATGGAATCCCAGGTCTTGCGTCCCATCACCACCGGCTTGCCCAGGGTGATTTCCTTGAAATGCTTCAGATCGTCCGGCAGACGCCAGGGCAACTGGTTGCCACGGCCGATGACGTTGTTTTCGGCCGCAGCGACGACGATGGTGAGTGAGGTCATGCGAAGGTCAGTGCTTGCGCTTCTTCGCGGCCTTTTTCTTCGGCTTTTTCTTGTCCAGCGGTTCGCGATCCAGCATGGTGCCGCGACAGCGCTTCGCCCCGCAGCGACAGGCGTACAGCGCCAGTTCTTCCGGCTCGTCGGTGCTTTCCCAGGTGAGCTGGTAGTCGTAGCCGAGTTCCTCGCCCGGCTTGATGTCGCGGATCGCGTCGATGAACACGCGGCTGCCTTCGATCACCGTCTCGCAATTGGCATTGCAGTGATGATTGATGAAGCGCGCGTCGTTGCCGTTCACGCCGGCGTCGATCACGGTGCGATTGCTGGCGATGAACAGGAACGTGTGTCCGTCGTCGTCGCCCTTCACTTCATAGCGGTCGTCCGCCTCGCGATGCGAAATGCGTTCGCCGAGGTATTCGATGACGCGCGTGCCTTTCTTGATGGGCTTGAGTGCATACACGCCCTTGCCATGGATCGGCGAATTGCGCGCCTCGACCAGCGGCGAGCTGACGATGGCGGGCTGGGACTTCTTGCGAGGCTTGCTGCGCTTGGTTCTCTTCGGGGGCGATTTTTTCGGCATGCTTCTCAACCAATGGAAGGATTCTTTTCCGGCCAGCGACCGGCAGACCCGTCGGCCCGCCTCACACCGCGATCGGCGCCTTGATGGCGGGATGCGACTGATAGTCGACGACTTCGAAATCGTCGTACTCGTATTCGAAGATCGAGGGCGGCTTGCGCTTGAGGACGAGGCGCGGCGCGGCAAACGGCGTTCGCTGCAACTGCTGATCGGCCTGTTCGAGATGATTCAGGTACAGATGCGTATCGCCGCCCGTCCAGACGAATTCGCCGACTTCGAGGTCGCACTGCTGCGCGAACATGTGGGTCAGCAATGCATACGAGGCGATGTTGAACGGCACGCCGAGGAAGATGTCGGCGCTGCGCTGGTAGAGCTGGCAGGACAACTTGCCGTTGGCGACCCAGAACTGGAACAGCGCATGACACGGCGTGAGCGACATCTGCTCCAGCTCCGCGACATTCCAGGCATTGACGATGATGCGGCGCGAATCCGGATTGCGGCGGATCAGGTCGACGGTGCGGCTGATCTGATCGATGGCCGGGCCGTTCGGCGTCGGCCACGAACGCCACTGCTTGCCGTAGATCGGACCGAGCTCGCCCTGCTCGTCGGCCCACTCGTCCCAGATGGTGACGCCGTGATCGCGCAGGTACTTGACATTGGTGTCGCCCTTCAGGAACCACAGCAATTCGTAGATGATCGAGCGCAGGTGCAGCTTCTTGGTCGTGAGCAGCGGAAAGCCCTGCGCGAGATCGAAGCGCATCTGGTAACCGAATACCGACAGCGTGCCGGTACCGGTCCGATCTTCCTTTCGGACGCCGGTGTCGCGGACGTGACGCAGCAGGTCGAGGTATTGGCGCATCGGATCACTTCGTCGCGAAATTGCCGCTCGGCTCGTTCCGGCGGTACGCGACGATCAGCATGATCAGACCCGCGACGATCATCGGCGTCGAGAGGATCTGGCCCATCGTGACCCAGTCGAACAGCAGGTAGCCGCGATTCTCATCGGGCACGCGCACGAATTCGACGGCGAACCGGAACACGCCGTAGCAGAGCAGAAACAATCCCGCCGGCGCAAGCCGCGGACGCGGCTTCATTGTGTAGATCCAGAGAATGACGAATACGACCAGCCCTTCCAGCACGCCTTCATAGAGCTGCGAGGCGTGCACGTGCAGCACGCACGGATCGATGTTGAAGCGCTCGCACATGCGCAAGGCTTCGGCCTGCTGCGACGGGTGCAGCGTCGCCGGATCGACGATGAATCCCCACGGCGACTGCGTCGGCTTGCCCCACAGCTCGCCGTTGATGAAGTTGGCGCAGCGCACCGCGAAGATGCCGATGCCCGGCAGCGGCGCGAGAAAATCCAGCACATCGACGATCCTGCGGCGCTGGCGCCGCGCAAACAGGATTTCCGCGAGGATCACGCCCACGAGCCCGCCATGGAAGGACATCCCGCCTTCCCAGATCCGCAGGATCATCAGCGGGTCGTCGATCAGCCGTTCGAAGCCGTAGAACAGCACCCAGCCGATGCGTCCGCCGAGAATGACGCCGAGCGCGCCGTAGAAAATGAGATCGTCGACGTCGGTCGGCTTCCAGGTCGACCCCGGCTGCGCGGCGCGGCGCCGGCCAAGCCACCAGGCCACGGCGAAGGCGATGACATACGTCAGCCCGTACCAGCGGATCGCCAGCGGGCCGAGGGAAACGATGATGGGATCGATCGCGGGATACTGGATCATTCCGGACTCATTGTTGTTGTCGGCTCACTCCTGCACGGTGCGGCAGAAGTAGGCTTTGAGATAGCGGGTCTCCGGAATCGCCGGATGCAGCGGATGATCCGGCGCCTGCCCGCCCACTTCGACGATCTGCACGAAGCGGCCCACATGACGCGCCGCACGCTGGATCGACGCGACGAGGCTGTCGGGTTCGAGGTGCCAGGAACAGGAGCAGGAAACGAGGATGCCGTCGCGCTCCAGCAACTGCATCGCGAGCTGGTTGAGGCGCTTGTAGGCGGCCTCGCCCTTCGGGATGTCCTTGCGGCGCTTGATGAAGGCGGGCGGGTCGATGACGACGACATCGAAACGGCGCTTCTCGGCGTGCAGCGATTCCATGACGTCAAAGGCATCGCCGCGGATCACGTTGGGCTTGAGACCGTTGGCTTGCGCCGTGGCCTGCAGATTCTCCAGTGCGATGGCGGATGAATCGACGCAGGTCACTTCGGTGGCGCCGGCACGCAGCGCACCGAGACCCCAGGCGCCGAGATAGCTGAAGACATCGAGTACGCGGGCGCCGCCGACGTACTTGCGCAGCGCAAGGCGGTTGGCGGCCTGGTCGTAGAACCAGCCGGTCTTCTGGCCTTCGCTCACCGGCACGCGGAACGCGATGCCGCCCTCTTCCACCGTCAGGGTTTCCGGAACGTCGCCGAAGGCGGTTTCGACGTAGCTGGGCAGACCTTCGAGTTCGCGGGCGCCGCTGTCGTTCTTCCAGAGCATCGCCACCGGGCCGATCACCTTGGTCACCGCGGCTTCGATCTCGGGCTTCAGCGCTTCCATTCCGGCGGTGCCGATCTGCCCGACGATCACGTCATCGAAACGATCCAGCACGAGGCCGGGCAGTCCATCGGACTCGCCATAGACGAGGCGATAGAACGGCCGCTCGTACAAGGCCCGTCGCAGCGACAGCGCGACCTGCAGGCGATGCACGATGAGCGATTTGCCGGGCAGGAAATCCGGGGAGCGCCCGAGGATGCGTGCGCTGATCAGCGAACGCGGATTCACATAGCCGTAGCCCAGGAACTTGTCGCGGTCGCTGACGATGCGACACAGCTCGCCGGGCTGGAACTTCGTCAGCGGCGTACGCGCGGTGTCGACCTCGTTGGAAAACACCCACAGGTGCCCCGCGGAAAGACGTCGATCCTCGCCGCGCTTGAGGCGCAGTTCGGCAATGTCGGCCGGATCGGCCGCCGCAGGGGCGGTATGGGTGGCGTTGGAAGTGTTCATCGCTATAGTGGCCGGGATTCTAGCCGAGTGACGCTCTTCCCATGCACCCTTCGAAGCCCTCGGGCAACCGCGCGAATCGGCTGGCCGGCGAGACCAGCCCCTACCTGCTGCAGCACGCCGGCAATCCCGTCGACTGGTATCCCTGGGGGCCGGAAGCGCTGGAACTGGCGCGTCAGCAGAACAAGCCGATTCTTCTGTCGATCGGCTACTCGGCGTGTCACTGGTGCCATGTGATGGCCCACGAATCGTTCGAAGATCCGCACACCGCCGCGGTCATGAACGAGCTGTTCGTCAACATCAAGGTCGATCGCGAAGAACGCCCCGATCTCGACAAGATCTACCAGATCGCCCACCAGATGCTGATCCAGCGCGGCGGCGGCTGGCCGCTGACGATGTTCCTGTCGCCGCAGGATCAGCGGCCGTTTTTCGGCGGCACCTACTTCCCCAATGAATCGCGCCACGGCATGCCAGCCTTCGTCGATCTGCTGCGGCGAGTCGCGGAGTTTTATCGCACGCGCGCTGACGATATCGCGCGCCAGAGCGTGGCGCTGCAGGAAGCCTTCAACGAACTCGCGCCGCCCGCAGCTTCCGCCGATACCGAACTGACCTCGGAACCTATCCTGGTCGCGCGCGAAATGCTGGCGCGCGAATTCGACAACCAGTTCGGCGGCTTCGGTACGGCGCCGAAGTTTCCGCATCCCACCAATCTCGCCTTCCTGCTGCGCACCTGGCGGGCCACGGCGACCAGCGAAGAGCCGGACCTGCGCGCGCTGTACATGGCGACGCTCACGCTCACGCGCATGGCCGAGGGCGGTCTCTACGATCAGCTCGGCGGCGGCTTCGCGCGCTACTCGGTCGATCAGTACTGGATGATTCCGCACTTCGAAAAGATGCTGTACGACAACGGCCCGCTGCTGGCTCTCGCCGCGCAATGCGCCGCGGCCACCGGCGATCCGCTGTTCTGCCGCGTCGCCGGCGAGACGGCCGACTGGATCATCCGCGACCTGCAGTCGCCGCAGGGTGGTTACTGGTCGACGCTCGATGCCGATTCGGAAGGTCACGAAGGCCGGTTCTATGTCTGGGATACGCAGCAGGTGCGCGAGCTGCTGCCGCCGGACCAGTACGAGATTTTCGCGCGGCGATTCGGCCTCGATCGCGAGGCCAACTTCGAAGGGTCGTGGCATCTGCACGCCTATCGCCCGCTGGAGGAGATCGCCGCGGAATTGCAGATCCCGCCGGAAGACGCACAACGAAAGCTCGACGCGGCGCGCGCGACGCTGCTGGCCGTTCGCAATCAGCGGATCTGGCCGGGGCGCGACGAAAAAGTGCTGACCGCGTGGAACGGCCTGGCCATCACGGGCATGGCAATCGCAGCGCGTACCTTGCGTCGACCGGAACTCACCGAGTCCGCCACCCGCGCGCTCGATTTCATCCGCGAGCATCTCTGGCACGACGGCCGGCTGCTGGCGGTCTACAAGGACGGCCAGTCGCGTTTCCCGGCGTATCTCGATGACTACGCCTTCGTTCTCGAAGCCGTACTCGAACTGCTGCAGACCCGCTGGCGCAGCGAGCATCTGCAGTTCGCCACCGATCTGGCGGAGACATTACTCGCGCACTTCGAAGACCCGGAACACGGCGGCTTCTACTTCACGGCGGACGATCACGAAGCCCTGATCCATCGCTCGCGCTCGTTCGCGGACGAGGCCATTCCTTCCGGCAATGCCGTCGCCGCGCAATCGCTGAACCGCCTGGGACTGCTGCTGGGCGAGACGCGCTATCTCGACGCTGCCGAGCGCACGCTACGCGCCGCCTGGTCGTCGCTGGAACGCTATCCGCACGGGCATGCCGCCATGCTGATCGCGCTGGAGGAGCATCTCGAACCGCCGGAGATCATCATCATCCGCGGCGCCGACGCTGACTCATGGCGCGATGAACTGGCGAAGCTCTACACGCCGCGTCGCCTGACCTTTGCGATTCCTGCGAATGCGACCGACCTGCCGCCTGCGCTGCACGCGAAGGCGGCGATGCCCGGGACGGTGGCCTATATCTGTCGCGGCATGACCTGTTCGGAGCCGCTGCATTCGCTGGCAGCGGTCGCGACGCTGACGAACGGATGATGTTTCTTTCCCCCTGTGGGGCCGGCTTCAGCCGGCCTGAGAGCTGTCAGGCTGAAGCCTGACCTACAGGAAGAAGGCCGGCTGAAGCCGGCCCCACAGGCAGAGAGGAAGCGGCGCGAGCCGCCGATTACTTGTCGGTCTTTCTCTTCGCCTGCTTCGCATGCCGCGAGCGCTCGATACCCGCCAGCTGCTTGATGCGCGCGGCTTCGATCGCAGCGCGCAGCGCCCGCTCGCCCCAGACCTTCAATTGCTCGGGATCGTTCACGATCTCCTCGGGCACCTGATGATGATCGGTGGTCAGATCGTAGGCATTGGGATACGGCTTGAACTGACGGCAGCCGCGCGACAGGTAGTCGTCGCGATTGGAAGGCCCGGTGTGCAGGTACAGCGCATCGTCCGCGACGATTCCCAGCAGGCGATCGTCGATGAAAATTCCGATCACACCGAAGATCGAACGATTCGAGATCGAGCCGAGAAACGACAGTTGCCCGGTGATCTGACTGGCAAGGCTCGATTGAATCCGCATATCGAGCAGCACTCTCCGGCTGTGTTCATGCGCCATACCGCACATGATTGAACATTGTTCTTTACCGGCGTACTGGCAGTCCTCTCGCCGGTGCGGCGTTCCTGCTTGCCGCCGCGCTCGAAAGTGTACCGCTCCCAGCCCATCTGTACACACGCGCGGCGCCGTGTGCCGACGCATCAAATGCGTTTATGCCACTTAGTCGCAATGCTTCGCCCGCGCGAGTTCACAATCCCGCGCCAGCATCTGTACGTTATGACGAATCGCATCGCGCAGTTCGCCATGCACGAGCGGGTCGAACAGCGGTGCCTGCGACCAGTCGTAGGCCCAGGGATTGCCGGTGCGCATCGCTTCGGGTTCGTCGGCGTAGCGCGGATGGACATGCGCGTGCAGCGCCGGTTCGAGGTTGCCGAACATCGCGTAGTTGATCCGCAGTGCGCCCGTCGCTCGCATCACGGCCTCGCCGAGTGTCGACACGTCGATCATGAACTGCGCGCGCGCGGGCGCCGCAAGCGCATTCAGATGCGCTACGACAGGATCGGGAAGCAGCAGGCAGTAACCGCGCAGCACCTGCCGTTGTCCCATCACCGCCCAGCCCGACGCCATTCTCGCGATCACGGACGGGTCATCGCCGCGGCGACAGGCTTCGACCATGCGATGAATGGCGGTAGTCATGGCATCACTTGCGGAAGATGAAGTAGACGGCGCCGAGCATACACAGCGCGGCCCACAGGTAGTCCAGCTTCAGCGGCTGACGCATGTAGATCAGAACGAACGGCACGAACACCGTCAGCGTAATGACCTCCTGCAGGATCTTGAGCTGCGGCAGCGTCATCACGGTGTAGCCGATGCGGTTCGCCGGCACCTGCAGCAGGTATTCGAACAGCGCGATGCCCCAGCTGACCAGCGCCGCGACGATCCACGGCTTCTGACTCAGGTTCTTGAGGTGCGCATACCAGGCGAAGGTCATGAAGACATTGGACAGCGTCAGAAGAATGACGGTGCGCAGGACGGGATTCATTGGAGGATCTCAGGCAGGACGGGAATCGCCTTCAGGAAAGGCACGGTCGACGCCGTCTGGAGCTGCAGCACGAAATCGAAGTGATCGACCTGCGTGCACAGTTCGAAATCGCGTTCCGGGGCCCAGGTCGCGGCAGGGTCGAAGAACTTGGCCGCACCGGCGGCGGAGCGCAGTCGATCGCGCACGGAAGTGACATCGGGATCTTCGCCGGCGAGCCGCTGCTGCAGCAATTCGGCACACAGATCGTCCTCCTCGGCGCGCTCGCGCGCCTCGTGCCCCATCCGCACGAGCGTCACGAGCGCCGGGCGACGCAGACGGATGTAGCGCACGATGGCGGCGGCATTCACCAGCGCACCCGTAATCACTTCATCGGCCTGCTGCGCCCCGGTCAGTCCCTGCGTGCCGGCATGCGTCGTGTGAATGAGCGTGCGGCCTTGCAGATCGAGCCGCTCGACCTCGGTGGGCGAATTGCCGGCATCGAAGCCAGGCAGCGGCCGGGCGTGACGCTCGCCGATGAGCAAAGAGCCGGGAATGCTTTCGCGTAGCGCGCGCGCCTCATCCACCGAAGCGACGGGAATGATGCGGCTCGCCCCTCGCGCATGGGCATGGCAGGCCACCGAGAAGGCGCGAAAGACGTCGATGACGACGACGAGCCCCCGCGCCTCGCGCGCGCCAGCGACGAAATCGGCGATGCGGATCTTCGGAATCGGGTTATTCATCGGAAAAGAATAGCCGCAAAAAGGCGCAGAGAACTCAGCCGCTTTGCTGTGGGGCCGGCTTCAGCCGGCCTCTGAAGAGTCAGGCTAAAGCCTGACCTACAGGGAGAACGAAAAAGGCCCGGTGCTTGCGGCACCGGGCCTTCAACTCATCGCTACCCGTGCATCGCTCTCAGGCCGCGCTGCGTCCGCCTGCCGCCTTGCGCAGGGACACGACGCGCTTGGCGTCGACCGGGCGTTCGTGCATGACCACGACCTTGGCGCGCTTGAAGAAGTTGAAATCGGTCGCGCTCGCCCAGGTGTAGGCGCCCATCATGCGGCCGACGACCAGGTCGCCGACTTCCAGCTCGGGCAGCAGGATGTCGTCGTCGATCACGTCGATCGAGTCGCAGGTCGGGCCCGCGAGCACGCTCGGGAACAGCTCGCCTTCCTGGCGCAGCGTGGTCACCGGGTACTTGGCGTGGTCGAACAGCTGGCCGCTGTACGAGCCGTACAGGCCGTCGTCCAGGTAGTACCACCAACGGCCGTCGCGCTTCGCCTTGCCCATGACGCTGGAAATCGCGATCGCGGCCGGCGCGGCGATGAAACGGCCCGGCTCGGCGATGACGCGCACGTGGGCCGGCAGCTTCGCCAGCTCTTCGCGGATCGGACGGCAGAACTCGTCGATCGGCGTGACTTCGTCGTTGTACGACACCGGGAAACCGCCGCCGATGTCGAGGATGTCGAGCGACGGCAGGCCGGCCAGCAACGCCTCGGCAATGAGGTTGGTGCAGGCGCGGATGGCCTCGATGTACTTGGTCGGTTCGGTCGCCTGCGAGCCGACATGGAACGACAGACCACGCACGCGGATGCCGAGGCGGCGCGCCTGCTCGATCAGGCCCAGCACGGCTCCCGGCTCGCAGCCGAACTTGCGGGACAGGTCGACGACCGCATCGGGGCTGCGGAAGGACACGCGGATCAGGAGCTCAGCGCGCTTCTTGTAGCGGGCGAACTTGCGGACTTCGTCCGGGTTGTCGGCGACGAAGGTCTTCACGCCGTAGCGCAGCGCGTCGCGGATGTCGCTGTCGCGCTTGATCGGGTGAGTGTGGATGCAGCGCTCGGCGGGAATGCCCTGCGCCTTCACCAGTTCGACTTCGCCGGTGGTGGCGAGATCGAAGAACGCGCCTTCATCGCGCAGGCAGGCGACCACCGCGGCGTGCGGCAGCGGCTTCAGGGCGTAGTGCAGATCGACGCCCGGCAGCGCGGCCTTCAGCGACTGGTATTGCCGACGCACCTGTTCGCAATCGACCACCAGCAGCGGCGAGCCGAAACGGGCCGCGAGGCCGCGGATTTCGCTTTCCGTCAGCGTGGTCGAATCGAAGGCGTGGGCAGGGGAAACCGTGTGTGTCTGACGAGCTGCGCGTGGCAACACTGTAGGTGCACCTCTAGCGAAAAGCCTTGGAACCGAACAACCGAGCCAACAAGAGCAACAGACTGGAAACGAAACGTCCGATCACTCTCACAAGTTCTGGTCGAGCGGCACTTGCAGCTTTCGCGATATCCCTCTTGCCGAGGGACCCTTGCTCCGCGGTGCGCGGATACCAAGGACTCTGAGTGCTCTCTTACACAGGCGCGCGCAATGTATCAAAAATGATCTGCGATGCAAGAACTGTGTCGCAGATTTGTGCAGCCGCTGGCGCGAGTCTCGCCGACAGCACGTTATGCTCGCCCGCGATCGCCTCGCCGCAGACAGAGCAACACATGACCGCACCGGTGCAGCCCGACACACGAACGGAACTCGCGACGCTGCTGCGCAGCCGGATTCCACTGGTGCTGATCGAGACACGCGACGAGCCGCGAGCACTCGCGCTACTCGCCAGCCTCGCGGTGAAGCTTCAGGAAAAATCTCATACGCCGGTCTTTCAATGGACCGTGACCGACGGCCTGCGGCGCATCGACGTGGACCTGGGCGGTGCGCAGCGGCACAACTCGGACCCGGCGGAAGTCCTGAAATCCATCCGCGCCACCGACAAGACCGGCATCTACGTGCTGCTGGATTTCCACCCCTTTCTGAACGATCCGATCCATGTGCGGCTGCTCAAGGACATCTGCCAGGGGCATGAAAAGACGCCGCGCACGCTGGTGCTGATCAGTCACGAGCTGTCGCTGCCGCGCGAACTCGAACACTTCGTCGCCCGCTTCCAGCTCGCCTTTCCGGATCGCGCCGAGCGCCACGGCATCGTCGAGAAAGTGGCGACCGAATGGGCGCGGACGAGCGGCAGCCGCGTGCGCACCGATCGTAAGGCGCTGGAACTGCTGATCGAAAACCTCGGCGGCCTGTCCACCGTCGACACCGAACGGCTGGCGCGACAGGCCATCTTCGACGACGGCGCGTTGCAGGCGAGCGACCTGCCGGCGCTCATGCAGGCCAAGTACGCCCTGCTCAATCGCAGCGGCGTGCTGAGCTTCGAGTACGACACGGCGAAGTTCGCGGACCTGGGCGGCATGGCGCGCCTCAAGGAGTGGCTGCGGCAGCGTCGCTCAGCATTCGACGGCTCGGCGCCGCAGTTCGATCCGCCCAAGGGGCTGCTGCTGCTCGGCGTGCAGGGCTGCGGCAAGAGCGTCGCGGCGCGCGCCGCGGCCGGGATCTACGGCGTGCCGCTGCTGCGCCTCGACTTCGCGGCCCTGCACAACAAGTACCTGGGCGAGTCCGAGCGCAACCTGCGCGACACGCTGGCGACCGCCGACGTGATGTCGCCCTGCGTGCTGTGGATCGACGAGATCGAGAAAGGCATCGCCAATGGCGAGGGTGACAGCGGCACCTCGCGGCGCGTCCTGGGCACCTTCCTGACCTGGCTGGCGGAAAAGAAGTCACGCGTCTTCATCATCGCCACCGCCAACGACATCTCTTCCCTGCCGCCGGAGCTGATCCGCAAGGGCCGCTTCGACGAGATCTTCTTCGTCGACCTGCCGAAAGCTGCCGTGCGCGCCGACATCCTGCGCATCCACGCCGGCAAGCGCTCGCTGACCCTGAGCAACGAACATGTCGAGAAGCTCGCCGCCGCCTGCGAGGGCTTCTCCGGCGCGGAAATCGAACAGGCCGTCGTGTCCGCGCTCTACGCGGCGCACGCCGCCAACTCGACGGTGAGCGCCTCCCACATCCTCAGCGAACTGAGATCGACCCGACCGCTGTCGGTGGTGATGGCGGAACGAATCGCGGAACTGCGGGCTTGGGCGGCGGAGAGGACCGTCGCGGCGGACTAAGAGTCGGATTTCACACAGAGATCACAGAGAGCACAGAGGTCGGAAGAGAAGAAGATATTTCCACGGGGGACACGGGGAACACGGGGGGCAGAACAGAAAATTTCTCATCCCCGTGCTCCCCGTGTCCCCCGTGGAAACTTCTTCCTCGTCTTTCTCCGACCTCTGTGTTCTCTGTGATCTCTGTGTGAAATCCGGTTCCTGTCAGACCATCTCGCCCTCGTCACCGAAGTCGGCCACCCAGGCGGCGATGTCCTGATCGTAGGTGACGATGTTTTCGGCGGAGGCGGCGCGCTTGAGGCGGTCGCGGACCGCGTCCCAGCGTTCACCTTCGGGGATTTCCTCGACGAGGATGATCTTGGCGCCCGACTTGTCGAGCGTGCGCAGGTTGGCATAGAGCTGCCGGCCGTAGAGATCGGGGCGGAGGCCGGCGTTGATCCAGGTCATGTACGGCGTCGTCTTGGTCGGCGGACGCATGGCCAGCACGGCCATCTTTTCGTGCTCGCCGCTCAGTTCGCCGATCACGAGGTCGAGGCGCCGGCTCGGCACCACGTTCACGGGCGTCTGCGGCGAGTAGTGACGGGCCGTCGAGCCCGGTACGCGTGGCGCCGTCGGGCTTGGCCCGGCCTGGATGTTCGGCACCACGGCGCGCAGCTGCGACAGGCTGATGCTGCCCGGACGCAGCACGCGCGGGCCGTCGCCGAGACAGGAGACGATGGTGGATTCGAGGCCGACCTTGCAGTCGCCGCCGTCGAGCACGATCTTCAGGTCCTCGCCGAATTCCTCGCGCACGTGTTCGGCGCGCGTCGGGCTGACATGGCCGTAGCGGTTCGCCGAAGGTGCCGCGATGCCGCCACCGAAAGCATTGAGCAACTGCTGGGCGATCGGATGATTGGGAACGCGGATGGCGACGGTGTCCTGCCCGCCGGTGATCACGTCGTTGACGGCCAGCGCGCGCTTCGCCACCAGCGTCAGCGGACCGGGCCAGAAGGCGTCGGCGAGTTTCTTCGCCTCCGGCGTCATGTCGCGCACCCAGCGCTGCAGGTAGCGCGGGTGATCGATGTGCACGATGACCGGATGCGTCGACGGCCGGCCCTTCAGCGTGAAGATCTTGCGCACGGCATCGGGATTGTTGGCATTGGCGCCCAATCCGTAGACCGTTTCTGTAGGGAAAGCGACCAGCTCGCCGGCGCGCAGCGCCTCGACCGCTTCCTGTACCTGTTCCTGGAGAACTCGTCCGATGACCATGCCGGCATCATAGCAAGGCGGGCCCGGCGGCCAAGGGAACCTGTCCCTATCTTCCTGTGGGTCAGGCTTCAGCCTGACAGTTCCCAGGCCGGCTGAAGCCGGCCCCACAAGGGAGAAGAGACCACTACTCCAGCGGGGTGCGCGTCCAGCCCGCCGCCGTGCGCTTGAGCTCGTACGCCGGCCAGTAGCGGTTGTCGAGCTTCAGCGTGATCACATCGACGGAACCGTTCCACGCCATCGTGCGCAGGCGGACCGAGGATCTATCGGCACGTCCAGCGACCGCCTTGATGAAGCTGTCGAGATCCGGCGTCGGCTGACCGTCGACTTCGACGATGCGCCGGCCGGCCCACAGCTGATAACGCGTCGCGGGCGAGCCGTACGAGAAGTAACCGACGAAGACGCCGTCCGGCGTGATGCCGCGCTGCGCCGCGAGCGCGCGATGCGGCTCCTGCAGCACGGCGCCGGCCCACAGCAGGATGCGGTTCAGGTCGCGCCCGCCGAGTTCCACGGTCGGCACGTCGATGACCCGTTCGACGCCGTCGCGCAGCACCGTGACCTTCACCTGCGGCTTCTGCACGGCGCGTTCGACTTCGCGGTAGCGATTCACGATGGCGCCGTCGATGTCGAGGATCAGGTCGCCCGACCGCAGCAGCTTGCTGGCAGGAGAACCGCCGACGAGACGCGAGACGCTCAGCGCCTGACGCCGATCCGGACTGTGCTGTTCGAGGCGCTGCACCCAGCCGTCGCTCAGGCCGAGCTTGCGCGCGCCGGCGAGCGGCACCGGAATGAGTTCAGCCTCCAGCGAATGCAGCATCGTTTCGCCGCGCACCAGCGGCAGCATTTCGAGGATCTGCTCCGCCGGAATGCCGCGATTCTCCTGCGCGATCTCCCTGCCCGCCTCGTACGCGAAGCTCGCCCAGGTCGCGACGATCTCGCCCTGCTTGTTCGCCAGCACGCCGTCGTAGTCGGCGGGACCGTTGATGAGCTGGATGGTCTCGAGATTGGTTTCGCGGAACTGGAACGTGCGCGACAGCGGGAAGGCCACCGGATCGACCGACGCCACCGTCGCCGTGCGCGACTGGACCTTGCCGTCGGGGCGCACGCCGACCGCCCACACCTGCTCGCCCGGCTGCACGTCGACCGCCTTGAACACCGCCGAGTGAACGGGCGTCGTGCCGACCAGCTTCGGGTCGTAGGAAATCATCGCCAGGTTGTGCAGCGGATGCACGTACTCGACCCGGCCCGGAATTTCGATCGTGCCTGCGAACGTCAGCCGCACATCGCCGATCGAGACCGGAACGGTGTTGCGATCGACGACGACGAGTCCGCGTGCCGCATCGACGATCACGCCGGTGCCGTAGTAGTTGCGCTCGGTGATGCCCGAGACGGAGTACGGCATGTCGAAATTCACCAGCACCATCGACGGCGCCAGGCGATTGACGATCGGATCGGACGTCTTGGCGAAACTGGTCGAGGCAGGCTTCGGCGGTTGCGCGACGCCGTCCTCCGGCCAGGTCGTGCAGGGCCAGACGCCCTGCGCATCATCGCGATGACAGGAGCGCGCCGGGAACCAGCGACGATCCATGCGGATGACGCGCCACTGCGCCGTGGAAGGATCGTCCAGCGTGAAGAAGCGCACCGTCACGCGCTCGCCGTCCTTCAGCGGCGAGACGGCCGCTTCGAAATCAGCCAGCGCATTCACCGTCTTGCCGCCGATTTCGGTGATCACCGCACCGCGCGGCACGGCCGCGGCGCCGAGCACGTAGCCGGGATTCGCGACGTAGACGCCGCGGATCGGCGCATTGATGTGGCGCGCCTGCTGCCACGACAGCGTATGCACCACGGCGTCGCCGAATTCGAGGTAGCGATCGGGCGTGATGGCGTGCAGGTCTTCGATGGTCATCACCTGATCGAGCGGCTGGCCGCCGCGTTCGATCGAGAGCTTCACGCTCTTGCCGACGCCGCTGTCGAGCACTTCGGCGAGATCGTCGAAGCCGCCCACCAGCGCATCGTTGACCTTGATGAGCAGGTCGCCAGGCTCCAGCACCTTCTCCGCCGCGGACCCGACCTGCGCCTCGCTCACGACCAGCAGTCCGGTGTTGTTCGGAAACTTGCGGCGCATGTCGGTCTCTGTCGCCGGGCGCAGGCCCAGGCGACGCACTTCGTCGTACGGCGTGTACTTGAAGACGGTTTCGAGCGTGCCGCGCGGCACGGGCTTGCCGTCCTGGATGAGCTTCAGCGCGCGCTCGACGCGATCGAGGGGCAGATAGAAACTCGATGCAGCCTGCGAACTGCCGCCGGCGTTCAACGCCACGACGCGGCCTTCGACGTCGATCACCGGCGAGCCGGAGGAGCCGCCCGAGGTGCTGGAAGCCGCCTGGTAGTAGAACGTGTTGAAGTCGTTGTACTTGCCGAGCCCGTAGTTCGGCGCTTCGCGATCGAGGCGCGCCAGCGTGCCGGCGAGGATCGACAGCTGTTCGCCCGCATCGTTGCCGATGACGCGGATCTCGCGACCCACCTGCGCGCCGTCCGGAAACAGCTTCAGCTCGGTGGGCTTGATGAAGCGCAGCCTCGAGGGGTCGTAGCGATACAGGCCGAAGTCGTGCACCGGGTCGCGATAGACCGGATACAGCGTGACTTCTTCGCGATTCAGGAACACGGCCTGCGCCGTCACCGGCCCCGGCGTGACCACGTGACGATTCGTCAGGATCAGGCCGCGCTTCGCATCGACCACGAATCCCGTCGCCTGGCTCGACATGTTCCATTCGGTATCGAACGCGCGGGTCTGGTCGACCTGGATGGTCACCACGCCGGTCGCGACGCGTTCCAGCGTGCGGGTCCATCGGGAATCTTCCGCCTGGGCGACGGGCACCAGCGCGGCGGGCGGCAGCGGCGCATTTTCCTGTGCGAGCAGATGGGAGGAAACGATCAGCAGGCAGGCAGCGCCGAGGGCTTTGAGCATGTGGTGTTCTGTGTGATGACCGGGCGTGTTGTCTTATCGCCGGGACGGCGCCCGGCGCGCAAGTGGGGGCAGTACCGGTTAGTACGGCCCGGGCGACGAGGGGTTCCGTTTCTTCCTGTAGGGCCGGCTTCAGCCGGCCTTCTTCGGAGTCAGGCTAAAGCCTGACCTACAGGGATCCCGGAATCAGCCGAACAGGACGAAACCCCAGACGATGATGAGGTGCGCGAAGGACAGCAGCACCGCGGTCGAACCCACGTCCTTGGCCAGCCCTGACAATTCGTGACGTTCGAGCCCGATGCGGTCGACGACCGTTTCGATACCGGTATTGAGCAGTTCGACGATGAGGACGATCACGACGGAGCCGAGCAGCAGCGCGCGCTCGATGCCGCTCTTGCCGAGCCACACACCCAGCGGCAGCAGGACGACCGCCAGCGCGACCTCCTGCCGGAAGGCTGCTTCGAAACGGAACGCTCCCTTGAACCCTTTCCAGGAATTCACGAACGCGAGCAGCAGGCGGCGCAGGCCGGAGAGTTTCGGTCGATCCATGGAGTCCTCGGGGAAGCGTTGGCGGATGGTTTGAATTCGTATGCAGCCGCTCTACCGCGGAGAAGTTTCATCCGTATTTCAGCGCCCTCCTCCGCGAAGCGGGGGAGGGTTGGGGTGGGGGCGATGCGATGAGCTACGTCACCCGACGCTTCGCCCCCTCCCTGGCCCTCCCCCGCTTCGCGGAGGAGGGGAACATCACGCCTGATACACCAGATCCAGCTGCTTTGCCGCCCGCACGTCGTCCAGTCGCCGCACTGGCAGCGTGTACGGAGCGCCCTTCACCTTCGCCGGGTCTTCCTCCGCTTCCTTCTGGATGGCGACGAGCGCATCGATGAAGGCGTCGATCTCCTGCTTGCTCTCGGTCTCCGTCGGCTCGATCAGCAGGCACTCCGGAACCAGCAGCGGGAAGTACGTCGTCGGCGCATGGAAGCCGTAGTCGAGCAGTCGCTTGGCGAAATCCATCGCATTCACCCCCAGTTCCTTCGCCTGCCGCTTCACGGTGATGATGAATTCGTGGCTGGCGCGCCGATCCGGATAGGCCGCATCGAACCCGGCCTGCCGCAGCCGCGCCATCAGGTAGTTCGCATTCAGCGCCGAGAACTCGGCGACGCGCTGCATGCCGGCGCGACCCAGCATCCGCATGTAGACATAGGCGCGAATCAGCACGCCCGCATTGCCCATGAACGCCGACAGCCGGCCGATGGTTTGCGGCAGATCGCGCTCGTCGAGCCAGCGGTAGGTGTCGCCTTCCTTGCCCACGACCGGCACCGGCATGAACGGCAGCAGACGCTGGTTTACGCCAACGGCGCCCGAGCCCGGACCGCCGCCGCCGTGCGGCGTGGAGAAGGTCTTGTGCAGGTTCATGTGGATGACGTCGAAGCCCATGTCGCCCGGACGCACCTTGCCGAGGATGGCGTTGAGGTTGGCGCCGTCGTAGTACAGCAGGCCGCCCGCTTCGTGCACGACGCGCGCCACTTCCTGGATGCGGCGCTCGAACACGCCGAGCGTCGAGGGATTGGTGAGCATGATGCCCGCGGTCTTCGGCCCGACCGCCTGCTTCAGTGCATCGAGATCGATATCCCCGTTCGGCAGCGACGGGATCTCGATCACGCTGCAGCCGCACATCGTGGCCGTCGCCGGATTGGTGCCGTGCGCCGCATCGGGAACGATGATTTCGGTACGCTCGTGATCGCCGCGCGCCTTGTGGTACGCGCGGATCATCGCGACGCCCGCGAATTCGCCCTGCGCGCCGGCCATCGGCGTCAGCGACACGCCCTTCATGCCGGTCACTTCCTTGAGCATCTCCTGCAGCTCGTACATGCAGGCGAGGAAACCCTGCCCCGCCGAGTCCGGACCGAGCGGATGACGCGACAGGAACTCCGGCAGCAGCGCGAACTGGTTACAGGCGCGCGGGTTGTACTTCATCGTGCACGACCCCAGCGGGTAGAAATGCGTGTCGATGGAGAAGTTGAGCTGCGACAGGCGCGTGAAATGCCGCACCGCCTGCAGCTCCGACACCTCCGGCAGTTTCGCCGGCTGCTTGCGACGCAGCGCTGCCGGCACATCGGCCTTGATACCGTGGGGATACTGGGCGACCGCGCTGCGACCGCTGCGGGAGTGCTGGAAAATCAGGGGTTCGCGCATCACTTCATCACCTCGGCCAGCGCCTTCGCATAGGCCGCAATGTCTTCATCGGTTCGGGTTTCGGTTGCGCACACCAGCAGCGCATTGCCGAGTTCCGGATATTTCCGCGACAGGTCGTAGCCGCCGATGACGCCGCGCTGCACCAGCGCCTCGAGCACCTCGCCGACATTGCGATCGAGCTGCAGCACGGCTTCGTGGAAGCGCGGGCCGTTGAAGGCGAGCTTCACGCCCTTCACCTTCGTCAGCGCATCGACCAGCGCCTTCGTCTGCTGCTGCGAGGCCGCCGCCACCTGTTCGAGTCCGGCCGCGCCGAGCAGCGACATATGAATCGTCGCCGCCGTGACCAGCAGGCCCTGGTTGGTGCAGATGTTGGAGGTCGCCTTGCTGCGGCGGATGTGCTGCTCGCGCGCCTGCAGCGTCAGGGTGAAACCGGGCTTGCCGTCGAGATCGACCGTGCGGCCGATGATGCGGCCCGGCATCTGGCGCACGTATTCCATGCGCGTGGTCATGAAACCGAAGTACGGACCGCCCGAGGACAGCGGCACGCCGAGCGGCTGGCCGTCGCCGACGACGATGTCGACACCCTTCGCGCCCCACTCGCCCGGCGGCTTGAGAATGGCCAGCGACAAGGGATTCACGACCGCGATGACGAAGGCATTGTTCGCATGTGCCCAGTCGGTGATGGCATCGACATCTTCGAGCAGACCGAAGAAGTTCGGCTGCTGGATCACCACGGCGGTGATGTCCTGACCCTTGTAGGCATCCAGCGCGGACGTCGCCGTCGTGCCCTACCCCGGCGTGTACGGCACGGACTCGAACTTCAGGTTCTGACCTTCGGTGATCGCCTTCGAGACTTCGAGGTAGGTCGGATTGACCGTCGTCGGCACCAGGATGCGCGCCGACTTCGACTTGCGGTGCGCGCGCACGGCCATGAGACAGCCTTCGGCGAGCGCAGAGGCACCGTCGTACAGCGAGGCGTTCGACACCTGCATGCCGGTGAGGCTCGCCATCATGGTCTGGTATTCGTACAGCAGCTGCAGCGTGCCCTGGCTGGCTTCGGCCTGGTACGGCGTGTAGGCGCTGTAGAACTCGCCGCGCGTCACGATCGCCCAGACGGCGGCAGGAATGTGATGCTCGTAGGCGCCGGCGCCGATGAAATTCAGCGGCCGGCCGTCGCGCGATGCGCGCGACTGCATCAGCCGGCCGGTTTCCATTTCGGTCAGCGCTTCGGGAATGCCCGCGAGCGACTGGATGCGCAGGTTCGCCGGAATCTCGTCGAACAGCGAATCGATCGCGGGCGCGCCGATCGCCGCCAGCATCTCCTGGACGTCGGAGTCGGTATGAGGAATGAAAGGCATGTCAGTGTCCTTCCGCCTCGAGCGCCTTCTCGTAGCCCTTGGCATCGAGAAGCTGTTCCAGCTCGGCCTTGTTGCTGGGTTTGAGCTTGAACAGCCAGCCGTTGCCGTACGGATCCTGGTTCACCAGTTCGGGCGAAGAGCCGAGCGACTCATTGGCGGCGATGACTTCGCCGGACACGGGGCTGTACACGTCGGACGCCGCCTTCACGGATTCGACCACGGCCGCGGCGCCGCCCTTGCTCAGCGTCTTGCCGACTTCGGGCACTTCGACGAACACCAGGTCGCCGAGCGCGCCCTGCGCGTGATCAGAGATGCCGATGGTCACAGTGCCATCGCTTTCGAGCCGGGCCCATTCATGGGAGTCGAGATACTTCAGATCGGCGGGAATGGAGGACATGGGAGTTCCTGCTGAAGGTTGCGAAAGTGATCGAGCGACGAAGCTGCCTTCATCGCCCGGGAAATCAGATCAATGCCTTGCCGTTGCGGACGAACGGATATTTGACGACCCGCGCCGCGAGCAGCTTGCCGCGGATATCGACCTGCACCTGCTCGCCCGTGGCGGCGGGCACGCGGGCGAAACCGATCGAGCGTTCCAGGGTCGGCGAGAAGGTGCCGCTGGTCAGTTCGCCTTCGCCCACGCCGGGCGCGACGACTTTCTGATGGCCGCGCAGCACGCCGCGATCTTCGAGCACCAGGCCAACGAGCTTGCGGGGTACGCCGCCCTGCTTCAGGGCTTCGAGCGCGGCGCGGCCGACGAAATCGCGTTCGGGCGGATCGAAGGCGACAGTCCAGGTGAGGCCGGATTCGAGCGGCGAGACGTTCTCGTCCATGTCGTTGCCGTAGAGATTCATGCCGGCTTCCAGGCGCAGCGTGTCGCGCGCGCCGAGACCGCATTCGGCGACGCCGGCGGCTTTGAGACCCGCCCAGAACTTCGGCGCATCCGCGGCGGGCATCACGATCTCCCAGCCATCCTCGCCCGTGTAGCCAGTGCGCGAAACGAAGTACGGACCGAGTTCGCGACCGAAGAAAGGCTTCAGTTCCTGCGCCGCTGCGGCGTGCGAGCCGAGCAGCGTCGATGCCTTGGCACGCGCATTCGGCCCCTGCACGGCGATCATCGCCAGGTCCGTGCGCGGCTTGATATCGACACCGAACGGACCGGCGAAGCGCTTCAGCCACGCAATGTCTTTGTCGCGCGTACCGGCGTTCACGACCACGCGGAACCAGTTTTCATTGATGAAGTAGACGATCAGATCGTCGACGACGCCGCCCGCCTCATTGAGCAGGCAGCTATAGAGCGCCTTGCCCGAGTCCTTGAGCTTGGCGACGTCGTTGGCGAGCAGATAACGCAGGTATTCGCGAGTGCGCGGACCGGTGACGTCCGCGATCAGCATGTGCGACACATCGAACATGCCCGCATCGCGACGCACCGCATGGTGCTCCTCGATCTGCGAACCATAGTTGACGGGCATGTCCCAGCCGCCGAAGTCGACCATGCGGGCGCCGGCGGCGACATGCGTGTCATGAAGAGGCGTCTTGAATCCCATCGGGCGCTCCGGTGAACACGAGTTCGCTGTTACATAGGTTGCGTCGAACCGCTGCTCGCGATCCGGCGCCCCTCTGTCCTGCGACCTGAGAGATCGGGCAACCTGCAGTTGCCTCTCCCCTTCGGTGAGCCGGGAAATGGGGACATTCCTCATTTCAGAAATGAGGAATGTCCCCATTTCCTCCCGACTACTCTCCAGAGCCCCTCGAGCAACGACCATGGAAGCAGTCGTCACAGGGCGCGCCGTTCATTTGCCTGAGCGTTTCCGGGCGGTTGCGCCTTCGGCGGCGAGGTTCGAACTCGCTCTCTCCGGCCGCGCCTTGCGATGGGTGCGCGTATGGTAGCCGAGGGTTTGTGCCACTGCCCGACATTTTTGAAGGCATCGGAATTTCACACAGAGATCGCGGAGAACACAGAGCGGAGAGGATCATTCCTTTTCCTGTGGGGCCGGCTCCAGCCGGCCTGCTCAGCCCGATCAGGCCGGCTAAAGCCCGCCCCACAGCTGCGCTACAATCCCGCCCCCTTCGCAGACTCCAGTTCCGCCCGTGACCCGCCGTTCTTCCATCCCCGTTCGCATTGGTTCCGTCACCGTCGGCGGCACGGCGCCCATCGTCGTCCAGTCGATGACGAATACGGATACCGCCGACATCGAATCCTCCACGAAACAGATCCGTGACCTCGCGCGTGCGGGGTCGGAGCTGGTGCGCGTGACGGTGAACACGGACGAGGCCGCCGCCGCGGTGCCGCACATCCGCGACCGGCTGGCGAAGGTCGGCGTGTTCGTGCCGATCGTCGGCGACTTCCATTTCAACGGCCACAAGCTGCTGAAGGCGCATCCCGCCTGCGCCGAGGCGCTCGCCAAGTACCGCATCAATCCCGGCAACGTCGGACGCGGCAGCAAGCGCGATCCGCAGTTTGCCGAAATGATCGAAGTCGCCTGCGCGAACGGCAAACCCGTACGCATCGGCGTCAACTGGGGCAGCCTCGATCAGGATCTGCTGACGCGCCTGATGGACGAGAACTCGAAGCTCGCCGAGCCGCTCGATGCGCGCGACGTCACCCGCGAGGCGCTGGTCGTCTCGGCGCTGGAATCAGCGAAACGCGCCATCGAACTCGGGCTGCCGCAAAATCACATCGTCATCTCCTGCAAGGTCAGCGGCGTGCAGGACCTGATCTCCGTCTATCGCAACCTCGCGAAGCGCTGCGATTACGCCCTGCACCTCGGACTCACCGAAGCCGGCATGGGCTCGAAAGGCATCGTCGCCTCCACCGCCGGCATGAGCGTGCTGCTGCAGGAAGGCATCGGCGACACCATTCGCGTCTCGCTTACACCCGAGCCGAACGGCGATCGCACCCAGGAAGTCATCGTCGCACAGGAAATCCTGCAGACCATGGGCCTGCGCTCCTTCACGCCGATGGTCGTCGCCTGCCCCGGCTGCGGCCGCACGACTTCGACGTATTTCCAGGAACTCGCGCAGAAGATCCAGAGCCACATCCGTCACCAGATGCCCGAATGGCGCAAGCGCTATGTCGGCGTCGAGGAAATGACGGTGGCCGTGATGGGCTGTGTCGTGAATGGTCCCGGCGAGAGCAAGCACGCGAACATCGGCATCAGCCTGCCCGGCACGGGCGAGCGTCCGGTCGCGCCCGTCTACATCGACGGCGAGAAAGGCCCGACCCTGAAGGGCGATCACATCGCCGAAGAGTTTCAGACCCTGGTCGAGGACTATGTCGCGCGGACGTACGCGGCGAAGGTGGAGTAGGAATCGGAAGTTTCACACGGAGTTCACGGAGGCCACGGAGGTCGGAGAAGAAGTAAAGAGTTTCCACGGGGGAAGAAGGGGGACACGGGGAGCACGGGGTCTCGGAACAGAAATTTTCTTTCCCCGTGTTCCCCGTGTCCCCCTT
>CALMII010000049.1 GCA_937864115.1 uncultured Steroidobacter sp.
TTCGTCGCGCCAGCGCTTTGCTTCCAGCTTCCTTCCGATTCCCGGTCGCCCGGGACACCGTTGCCTTCCGCTAACACCTGCCCATGTCGGCTGTGTAGAGGACTTCCACCTCCAAATGAGTGCGCCCTGCCGGGCGCACAAAACAAAAGCGCCCCGCCAGATGGCGGGGCGCTTTTTTTCCTGACCCTCTCTGAATCAGTCGCCGGACTCGGAGTCTTTCTCCGGGCCCGGCGACCTCATCACGTTCCTCTAGTAGTGATCCGTGTAGCGACCGACCCGGCAGGTGTAGCCCGACGGCGGCGGCGGCAGCACGAATGCTGAGGCCGGCGTTCCCTTCGGATGCGATGCCAGCGTTGTGGCTGCCCACACATTGAACGCAGCGCGATTCACGGTTGGCCACTGATGGCCGTGAGTCGACGAACACGCCACGTGCACGACATTGGACTGCGCACTGAAGTAGTTGGATCCCACCTGGGTACTCGGCCGATAGTCGGAGCACAGGGTGCTGCCGCAGTACCAGATGTCGTTCGCACCACCCCAGACCGTGATCACGATCATCGGATCCAGCGTCGTGCGCAGCGGCAGCGGGCCGACGCGTCCCTGGAAGATCTTGGTCGGATTGTTGATCACGGCCTGACGTCGCGCCGCAAATTCATCGGCGCCCGGATAGGCCGTCCCGTTGTCCTGGGTGACATACCATTCACCCGACAGCGGCAGACCGCCCGCCCAGAAGTCCGAATTGAACAGCAGTGCGCGATTGGTCATCGTGCCGCCCGAAGAAATACCGCCGAGGTACATGCGCTTCGAGTCGACCGGGAAGCTCGCTGCCACGCAGCGTACGACCGCTTCGAGGAACTGGGAGTCCGGACCTTCGGCCGTCTTCCAGGGATCGCCGGCAGCGGCGAAGACGCGACCTTCATTCCACGGATTCCAGTTCCAGCCGCCCGTCCCTGCCTGATTGCAGGTTCCGCCGTTGACGCTGGTCCCGGACCCGTTCGGATCCTGACCCGCACAGCGACGCACCGGACCGATGATCAGGAAGCCGTTGCTGGAGAGCGCACCCATGCCGCCTCGTGCCCCCAGGTTTTCATTCGTCGACTCGACCGAACCGGTGAGCGAGACGAACACCGGGCGCGGTGTCGAGACATTCGAAGGCACGTTCAGCACGAACGCACGGGCCACACCGTTGTGCATGAAGCCCTGATTCACGCCGGCGCGCGCCGTGAATCCGCTCGGACAGCTTCCGGGCAACTGGTTGTTGCCGCCGCTACCGCCGTTCACCGTCACGAGGAGTTCCGGCCGGTTCGCCGTGTTGTCCGCGGAATTGAACGTGACCCGGTATTGATTGGCCGAGTCGACTGCCACACCGAAGGTCGCATGACCCAGGGTGCGCCGCGAATTCACGTAGTCCGTGACGTTCCACTCGTAGTACTGCGGCGTGATGCCGACGGTCGTCGTCGCGATGGAAGACGTCGCATAGAAGTCCACGCCTGTTTCGGTACTGGAATTGTTGTAAGTGACGTTCGCGCCACTCCAAGTCGTGGTCTTCGTTCCCGGCCACACCGAGACGGATTGTCCGGTGCCCGACGTGGCGTCGTGCCGACCGTACAACCGCAGCCGCGCCGACGTGATGTTGCCGGCAGGAATCGAATTGAGCGGGAACTGCAGGAACGATGCCCGCGTCAGGCCTTCCGCATCCGCGAGACGCGCCAGCAGGTTCACGTCGTACGCGTAGTTGGTTGCCGGTGAGCCGCTCTGTACATAGGTGTCAGAGTTCGAAGCGAGCGGGACGGTCGTTTCCGAGCCACCACCTCCGTTGCCCGCCATGATGATGACGAGTTCGGGACGGCTTGCCGCGTTGTCGGCGGAATTCAAGGTGACTCGATACTGGTTCGCAGAATCCACGGCCAGGCCGAACGTCGCATGGCCCAGGGTGCGCCGCGAATTCACGTAGTCCGTCACGTTCCATTCGTAGTACTGCGGCGTGATGCCGACGGTCGTCGTCGCAATGGGGGACGACGCGTAGAAGTCCACACCCGTTTCGGTACTGGAATTGTTGTAGGTGACGTTCGCACCGCTCCAGGTCGTGGTCTTCGTTCCCGGCCACACCGAGACGGATTGTCCGGTGCCCGACGTGGCGTCATGCCGGCCGTACACCCGCAGCCGCGCGGACAGAATGGTGCCGGCGGGAATCGAATTCAGCGGGAACTGCAGGAACGATGCCCGTGTCAGGCCTTCCGCATCCGCGAGGCGCGCGAGCAGGTTCACGTCGTACGCGTAGTTGGTCGTCGGCGTACCGCTCTGCACGTACGTATCCGAACTGGACGCAATCGTGATGGTTTCACCCGAGCCACCACCGCCACCAACGTTCGCCTCCATCGTCGTCAGACCGCCGTTGATGTTGAGCACCCACGTCCAGCCGTAGCCCATCAGGACGCGATTGCCATACACCACCGGGCCGCTGGCAGAACCATTCGGGAATCCGTCCGTCGGGGCCGGCACATACGCGCCGCGTGCCGGCGACGCCTGCACTTCCCTGACGATGTTGCCGTTGGCGGCATTGAAAACGCGCAGTCGACCGTCCCACGCCGAGGCATACATCAGCCCGTTGGCGTAGGCGATGCCGCCGAAGCCGCCGGCATCGAGCTGTCGGATCCAGATGGGTGTACCGGTCGCGGCATCGAGCGCCGCTGCTTCGGCCGTTGCCGGCACCGGATCGTTGCGACCGCCACCGATCGTCGAGGTGTTGCTGGTCACGTAGATGCGTCCGTCGCCATAGGCGGTCGACTGCATCACGCCGCCGATGGCGCTGGCGCGCCCCACCGGGGTATTCCAGATCGCCGCACCGGTGTCGCGGTCGAACGCACGATACGTGCCGTCCTTGCCGCCGACGCCGACCATGCGGCGCCCGTTCGCAACGAACAGGTTCGGCGCAGCGCCCACGTCATAGTCGTAACGCAGTACGCCACCGAGCTGGTACACGTCGTTGGACCTGAACTGCTGGGCCCAGCGGATCGCACCGGTGTCGATATTGAACGCAACCAGCGAGTCCGAGTACGGACCGGCAGGATCGCGATAGGCCTGGCCGGTGCCGATATAGCCCGTGCGCGTGGACACATCGATCGCCGCGGTCGACCACACCGAAATGCCGCCGCCGCAGGACGCGCTCGGACACATGTTGGTGCTGTACGGCAGGATCGCGCCCGTCGTCGCATTCAGGAAGGCGACCCGACCGCGGAACATCGGCGTTGCAGGGATGAACACCTGGTACGAGCCCGTACCGATGATCAGGGTGTTGCCGACCACGATCGGCGAGGACGAGATGCGGCTGTTGGGCGACGTTTCGATCCGGGTCGTCCAGCGCACCGCGCCGTTCGCTCGGTCGAGCGCATACACATACGAGTTGTTGCCGGCGACATAGACCGTGTCGCTAGTAACGAATGGCGAGGGCGAGAGCATCGTCGTCTGCGGACGCACGCGCCACAGCACGACGCCATCGCTGACGCGCACTGCCTTCACATAGCCTGAGAAGTCCGAGTAGTAAGCCACACCGTCGACCACGGTCGGTGTACCAGTGATGCCGCCATCGGTGGTACGACGCACGACATTGAGCGTCGAGACGTTGGAGGTCGAGATCTGTGTGTCGCTGGTAGCTCGTGAATTGTCGTAATTCTTGCCGAACATCGGCCAGTTCTCAGCAGCTGTGGCCGGACTCATCATTCCGGACACACTGAGACCCACCGCGGCAATACATGCCAGTGTCCTCAACTGTTTCATGGGTGATCCTCAAAGATTCTTCGCAGATAATTGGCTGCGAACCGGGCGAGCGTGCCCTGCTCACTCGCGGAAAAGCGTTCCCCCGGAACTTCCGCGATGCCACAGTGCGATCGCATAACTGTTACGAAGCGCACTGCGCCCGGAAGTATGCGGTGTCGATTGAGCACCCCCGTGTCAATTCGCGCACATCGGATATCAGCTTTCCGATTCGCCGCGATTCAGGGGTTGTCGCAATAAAGACTACGACATGAAGGCAGGCATGACGCCAAGTGGGATTATGTCTCGCTGCCGGCGGCGCCCTCCTGCGCCCGATACGTCATTTCTTCTGACGTCACACCCAGGCGCCGTTCAGGCGCCTGGGTGATTTCACAAAATACCTTCAATCAATCACGCGTTGACAGGCTCTGCCGTCTTTCGCTTCCGCCGGGCAACGAGCGAGCCTGCGAGGCCTGCCAGCAGCAGACCGAACGAGGCGGGTTCGGGCACGGATGTCGATGGTGCGTTGACCAGCAGACTGCCGTTGCTGACGTCCCACGACTCATACTGGAGAAGGCCGTCGTAGCCCCAGAGGTCTCCTCCCGTAATCGAAATCGCGGCCAGGCCTAGATCCAGTGCCGAAAAGTCGAGAGAGAAAAGCCGGAACTCCGACTGGCCGACTTGGTTCGACAGCAGACCCGCGAGCGAAAATTCAAAGATGTTCGCGGAACCCGCCGTTGAACTGAAATCCGCCCCGGAATTGAGCGGACCATCGAGGAAGGTATCGAATCTTACGTTCGTGAGCGACAGCAATGGCGCGTCCCACGCAAGGTTCAGATCGTAGGCACCGACGAACCCGCCATCGAGACCACTCACCATCACATCGACGCTGGCGGTGCCTCCCTGCGTGACCGATGCACTGGCCGGCACGACGCTCAACATGGGAATGGCATTCGCCACACCGGTGCTGGCAGCAAGGATCGCGCAGCTCAGCAGGATCCGGTTGGTCAACTTGGTCTTTGCTTTCATGGTATTTGCTCCGTTTCAGAATTCATCGCGTTACTGGGCAGCGCAACCGGGACGGTCGCACTTCAGCGAGCAGGCACGCGCGTCGCCGACATCGATCATGCCGTTGCGATTTGCGTCGCGCAGATCCCGGGGGCCTGACGCCGGCTGATTGCGGGCGGCCGTGATCAACGCGATGTCGTTGCTGTCGATATCGCCGTCAGCATCGATCGAGCAGACACGCTCGTAGTGATCGATGTACGGACCGATCCGGCAGGTGTAGCCCGCAGGGGGCGGCGGCAGCACGAATGCGGAGGCCGGCGTTCCCTTCGGATGCGATGCCAGTGTGGTGGCAGCCCACGTATTGAATGCAGCGCGATTCACGGTTGGCCACTGATGGCCGTGAGTCGACGAACACGCCACGTGCACGACATTGGGTTGCGCACTGAAGTAGTTCGACGCCACCTGCGTGCTCGGCCGATAGTCGGCACACAGGGTAAGGCCGCCGTCGCAGCTCCACACGTCGTTCGTGCCGCCCCAGACCGTGATCACGACCATCGGATCCAGCGATGCGCGCAGCGGCAGCGGGCCGACGCGTCCCTGGAAGATCTTGGTCGGATCGTCGATCACCGCCTGGCGCCGCGCCGCGAACTCGTCGGCACCCGGATAGGCCGTGCCGTCGTCGCGAGTGACGTACCACTCACCCGAGATCGGCAGACCGCCCGCCCAGAAGTCCGAGTTGAACAGCAGCGCACGATTGGTCATCGTGCCGCCCGACGAAATGCCGCCGAGGTACATACGCTTCGAATCGACCGGGAAGCGCTTCGCCACGCAGCGTGCGACGGCTTCGAGGAACTCGGAGTCCGGACCTTCGCCAGTCTTCCACTGCTCACCGGCAGCACCGAACGCGCGACCCTCGTTCCACGGATTCCAGTTCCAGCCGCCCGTACCCGGCTGATTGCAGGTTCCGCCGCCGATGTTGGTCCCACCACCGTTCGGATCCTGACCGGCACAGCGACGCACCGGACCGATGACCAGGAAGCCATCATTGGTGAGCGCACCGGCGCCGCCACGTGCGCCGAGATTCTCGTTCGTCGATTCGACCGAACCGGTGAGCGAGACGAACATCGGACGCGGCGTCGAGACGTTCTGGGGAACGTTCAGTACGAACCCGCGCGCCACACCGTTGTGAATGAAGCCCTGATTGACGCCGGCCCGCGGCGTGAACCCGGCCGGACAGCTGCCTTCCATGCTGCCGGGCGGCAGTTCGGGATCGGGCTCGCTGGTGCCGCCCGTGCTCACCGTCACGACGAGTTCCGGCCGGTTCGCAGCGTTGTCCGCGGAATTGAAGGTGACCCGGTACGTGTGCCCGTAGTCAACCGCGACACCGAACGTTGCATGACCCAGTGCCCGGCGTGAATCGACGTAGCCGGTCACATCCCACTCGTAGTACTGCGGCGTGATGCCGATGAGGGCGTTCGCGATGGGGCTGGTCAGGTAGAAATCGACGCCCGTTACCACGTTGGAGTTGTTGTAGATGACATCCGCGCCATTCCACGGCGTCGAAAGGGTACCGGGCCACACCGACACGGGCTGTCCCGTTCCGGTCGGCGCATCATGACGACCATACAGCCGCAGACGGGCCGAAGTGACCGTACCTGCCGGAATCGTCGCCAGCGGAAACTGCAGGAATGACGCCCGCGTCAGCCCTTCCGCATCCGCGAGTCGCGCCAGCAGGAACTCATTGGAGTTGTAGCTCGTCGTCGGCGTACCGCTCTGAACATAGGTGTCCGCATTCGACGCCAGCGTGACTGTCTGCGTCTCGCCACCGCCACCGGAAACCAGCTCCATGGTCGCCAGACCACCGCTGATGTTGAGCACCCACGTCCAGCCATAGCCCATCAGCACGCGATCGCCGTACACGACCGGGCCGCCCGCCGAACCATTGGGGAATCCATCGGTCGGTGCTGCCACGTACACGCCGCGCGACGGCGACACCTGCACTTCCTTGATGATGTTGCCGTTGGCGGCATTGAACACCCGCAGCCGACCGTCCCACGCCGAGGCATACATCAGCCCGTTGGCGTAGGCGACGCCGCCGAAACCGCCGGCATCGAGCTGCTTGATCCACAACGGCGTACCGGTCGCGGCATCGAGCGCCAGCGCTTCGGCCGTTGCCGGCACCGGATCGTTGCGACCGCCACCGATCGTCGAGGTGTTGCTGGTCACATAGATGCGGCCATCGCCGTACGCGGTCGACTGCATCACGCCGCCGATGGGACTGCCGCGTCCGACCGGAGTGCTCCAGATCGGCGCGCCAGTATCGCGATCGAATGCGCGATAGGTGCCATCCTTGCCGCCGACACCGACCATGCGACGGTCATCCGCGACGAACAGATTCGGTGCAGCGCCCACGTCGTAGTCGTAGCGCAGTACGCCACCGAGCTGGTACACGTCGTTGGCCAGGAACTGCTGCGACCAGCGAATCGCGCCCGTGTCGATATCGAACGCAACCAGCGAGTCCGAGTACGGACCAGCGGGATCGCGATAGGCCTGACCGGTACCGATGTAGCCCGTGCGCGTCGCCACATCGACAGCCGCCGTCGACCACACCGAGATGCCGCCGCCGCAGCTCGCTTCGGGACACATGTTGGTGCTGTACGGCAGGATCGCGCCCGTCGTTGCATTCAGGAAGACGACGCGCCCACGGAACATCGGCGTCGCCGGGATGAACACCTGATAGGAGCCCGTACCGATCATCAAGGTGTTGCCGACCACGATCGGCGAGGACGAGATGCGGCTGTTCGGCGAGGTTTCGATCCGCGTCGTCCAGCGCACCGCGCCATCGAGGCGATTCAGCGCATACACATAGGAGTTGTTGCCGGCGACATAGACCATGTCGTCGGTGACGAATGGCGACGGCGAGAGCATCGTCGTCTGCGGACGCACGCGCCACAGCACGGCGCCGTCATGCACACGCACGGCCTTTACATAACCGGAGAAGTCGGAGTAGTACGCCACGCCGTCGACGACGGTCGGCGTGCCGCTGATGCCGCCATCGGCCTCGCGACGTACGACACCGAGCGTCGAAACATTGGATGCAGAGATCAGAGTGTCGGCCGTGGCCCGCGAATTCTCATAGTTCTTGCCGAACATGGGCCAGTTCTCGGCGGCCGTGGCCGGGCTCACAAGGCCGGACACGCCGAGACCCAGCGTGGCAAGGCATGCCAGCGTTCTCAACTGTTTCATGATCAACCTCAAGGATTCTTCGATTTTTCGTAGAACATTTTTTTGTTCTTGGAGCGGACCGGGCGAGCGCTGCGTCCTGCTCACTCGCGGAGAGACGTTCCCCCGGAACCTCCGCGAACCACGGTGCTGTCGCATAACTGTTACGACATGCACCGTGTTGGGGAGTATGTGACGGCCGTCACAGGTGCTGCGCGTCAATTCATGAGCAACCGATATCAGTTTTCCGAATCGACGCGACGCGCATGTGCGTTCGTCCGGAACGCACATGCGCTGATACGCACTTCTTCCAACTCACTACGACCCGCTCGAGGCGGCGGGCTTCGACACTTCGATGAGTTCGATGTCGAAGGCCAGGGTGGCGCCGCGCGGAATCGCGGGCGGAGATCCGCCGTCGCCGTAAGCGAGATCGGGCGGACACACGATGTGGCTTCTGCCGCCGACCTTCATCTGCAGCAGCGCCTCTTTCCAGCACGCGATGACACCGTTCACGCGAAACTCGGTCGGCTTGCCGCGCTTGCGCGAACTGTCCACGATCGTGCCGTCGGGCAGTGTGCCTTCGTAATGGACCGTCACGGTATCGGTCTCGACGACCGCACGCCCCTTGCCTGGACTGACTTCGCGATAGACCATGCCGCTCGTCGTCTTTACCGCGCCGGACTGCGTCGCCTGCTGGGCCAGGTACGCCGCACCCCGCTCGCGCTGCTGCTCGATGGCTCGCGCCTGTCGCTGGTAATGAAGCGCCTGGATCTTCGGCATGAAGGCCGTCACGTCGACGCGCGGCTCCTCACCCGCCGCGGCTTCCTTGAAGCCGTCAAGAACGAATTGCTGCTCCTCCGCCGTCAGTTCGAGATCACGCAGGTTGTTCGCCATCGCGGCCCCGAGCGCATAGAGCGTCTGCTGCTCTTCGTTCATCGGCGCCTTCGCCGTCGCCGCATCGGATGCCGACCCGGAGCAGCCACACAGCATCACCAGCGCGAGCGCGGGAAGCCCTCCATATCTTCTGTAAACACCCGTCGCGGACCTGTGCCCGAGGTCAGGTCGTAGGGCCTCACCGGACTTGATATGCAATTTGATAATTTGAGATATTTGAATCATAAGTACGCTCTCTGTTCGTTGACTTCCATTTGCATCACCGACAGTACCCTGCCGGATGGCAAGCCCCTGGAACCACAGAAAAATGGCAATTTTTAAGTATTAAATTGCGGCCTCCACAGCCCCCAGACAGCTCCCCCACCGGTTGCTTATACAATACAACCGCCATGTCGATGTCAGGTTGTTCTCTTTTTTTCACTTCACGGTATGTGCTAGCTTGAACCGCTGATAGTCGACAACGGGCTCGATAGAGCATCCGGCGTTCGTACATACGTACCGAGCCGGGCCTACGACTCGTAATGTTGGCAATGCCTTGGGGGCGCACCTGCCGACCGGGACTGCGCAAGCGGTTCTGATCGCAGGTCGCGGTATTTCGACAACCGTCGGCCGATGAAGATCGGCCGACGAGGCCAGTGCTGATGCAGAATTCCGCACGGGTTCAACTACAACTATGAAGTCACAGACTCCGCTCGCAACGCCGCCGAGCCCCGCAGCCCGCCTCGCAATCCTGCAGCAGTTGCTGCAGCCACGCTTGAGCGCTGACGCGGGCAATTTCGTGGTAAAGGCCGTCGCCGAGATCCGCTCCGGCACCGATCCGACCCGGTTCTCCCAGCTGATCGCTTCGGCAAGCCGTCACGCCCGCCGACGCATCGCGTTCGATCCCACGCCCGAGGAGCTGGCGCTCGCCGGTTCGGTACAGATGGACGTCAACATCGTCGCCTGGAATCAGCTCGAGGCGCTGCGCGTACTGCTGGTACTCTCGCATCCCGATCTGGAGCAGCCCGCCTTCGTCGAAGCCCTCGAACAATGCTTCCGCTATGCCGACGAGGGGGAACTATGCGCGCTGTACCGCGCCCTGCCCCTGCTGCCGGATGGCGCACGCTTCACCTGGCGTGCCGGCGAGGGCTGCCGCAGCAACATGCGCTCGGTCTTCGAGGCCGTGGCCTGCGACTCCCAGTTTCCCGCCAGGCATTTCGATGACGTCGCCTGGCGCCAGCTCGTCATGAAGGCCGTCTTCCTCAATGCGCCGCTGTGGCGGGTGCATGGTCTCGATTCGCGCCTGTCGCCGGAACTCGCGCGCATGGCGCTCGACTTCATCGACGAACGGCGCAGTGCCGGCCGGCCCATTCCGCCGCAGCTGTGGCTATGTCTCGGCACGCACGAAGAGGATCGTTCCCTCCATGCGCTGCGCACCGAGCTTCGTCGCGGCGACCTGCGCGGGCGCAGCGCGGCATTGCTCGCGCTCGCACGGGCGGGGCAGCTGGCGAAAGTCCACCAATGGCTCGGCGGCTGGCTGGGGGATCTCGAACCGACGCTGGCGCAGGCACAGCACGGCGACACCACGCAACTTGCGTTCCGGGATCTCTGGACGACGTCTGGCTGAAGGAGTCCTGTCAATGAAATTCTTCGATCCGCACATCCACATCACCTCGCGCACGACCGACGATCTGCAGGCGATGGCCGATGCCGGCGTACGCGCGGTGATCGAACCGGCCTTCTGGCTCGGCCAGCCACGCACGACGGTGGGCAGCTACGTCGACTACTTCTCCAGCCTGGTCGGCTGGGAGCGATTCCGCTGCAGCCAGTTCGGGATCACGCACTACTGCGCCATCGGCCTCAACTCGAAGGAAGCCAACAACGAGGCGCTGGCGCGTGAGGTGCTGGAACTGATTCCCCACTTCGCACTGAAGGAAGGCGTCGTCGCGATCGGCGAGATCGGCTACGACGAAATCACCCCCGCCGAGGAACGCGCCTACCAGGCACAGCTGCAGATGGCCGTCGACTGGGACACGGTGGTCATGGTGCATTCGCCGCATCGGGACAAGAAGCGCGGCATCCGCCGCTCGATCGATGTGGCGCGCGAAGCCGGCGTCGACATGCGCAAGCTCATCATCGACCACAACAACGAAGAGACCGTCCGCGACGTGCTCGATGCGGGCGCATGGGCCGCCTTCACCATCTATCCCCATACCAAGATGGACTCCGAGCGCATGGTCGAGATCGTGCGGCGTTACGGCTCGGAGCGGGTCATCGTCGACAGCTCGGCGGACTGGGGCGTAAGCGATGCGCTCTCCGTACCGCGCACGGCGGCATTGATGCTTTCCTCGGGCATTCCGGCAGCCGATGTCGAAGCCACTACCTGGTCCAATGCGATCGCCGCCTATCGGCAGTCCGGCCAGATCGATGTCGATGCCCTGAACGCCTCGCCGTCGATCGACCAGCGCCGGCTGTTCGCGGACAACTCCGTCCTGCGCGGGCAGGCTCCGCGCGTGGAGATTCCTGCAACGTCGCTTCAGGAAAGATCATGCTGCTGAAAGCCCTATGGATTTTTGGCGCGCTGTTCTTCACGTACGCCGTCGTCATGCAGTACAACGATCCCGATCCGCTCGTCTGGATGTCGCTCTACGGCATCGTCGCGATCGCCAACGTCGCCGCTCTGGCCGGCCGGCTCTCGCCGCGCTGGATTGCCGTCGCGACGCTTCCTCACCTCGTCTATGGATTGATGCTCAGCCCCTATCTGCTGCGCACCTCCCTGCATGCCTTCCAGACCATGGGCATGAAGAACGATCTGGAAGAACTGGTGCGCGAGTCATGGGGCACCGTCGTCTGCGTGCTCTGGATGACCGGCCTGTTCTTCTACGCACGACACCTTGCCGTCCGCAAATCATCGGAAGCCATCGCATGATCAAGACCATCGCTACCCTCGCCTGCTGCCTGTTCGCCACGGCAGCCGTCGCCGACACACCAGAAGCCATCGTGGTACCCCTCAAGGTCCGCGAGGAACTGAAGCCGCGCACGATCATCGCGCACAACCTCGACAACCCGCGCGGACTGCACGTGCTCGCCGACGGATCGCTGCTGGTCGCCGAGGCCGGCATCGGCAATCTGGCCAGCGCAAACACCAGTCGCCTGACGCGGCTGACGGATCTCGACCGTGACGGCCGCTACGATTCCGACGGCGAACGTCGCGTGCTGCTGGACAAGCTGTATTCGATCAACATCCTCGAGCACGTACGCCGCGATGAGGTGTTCGGCATGGCCTCCATCGCCGCCGGCGGCGGCGCCGTGCTCGCCACGCACGCCATCTTCGACGGTCCGAGCCAGCTGTACGAAATCGCGGGCGATTCGGTAAAGCCCCTGGGCAAGGCCGAAGGAAACCTCAACTCCATCACCTACGATCCGCGCCGGCGCATCTGGCTCGCCGCATCGAGCTCGCGCGATCAGGTCGTTCGCGTCGCGCTCGACGGCAAGGTCAGCGTGATCGCCAAGCTGCCGCTGCTGGCGAGCGGTCAACAGCCCGTACCTGCCTACGTCCGTTTCGACGATCGCACCGGCGACACGCTGGTCAGCCTGTTCAGCGGCTCGACCGAAGGCGAAACGGGCGGCGACGGCACCGAGATCGAGCCGCGCTCGGCGAAGATCATACGCATCAACCCCGACAACGCCGCCACGGCAGACGTCGTCACGGGTCTCACGGTGCCGACCGATCTCGTCGTCGACAAGGACGGTCGCATCTACATTCTCGAGTTCTGCGACGAATTCCTGGATCCGCTGCAGAAGCGCGAACAGATGTGGCAGGGTACGAGTCATGGCGGATTCAAGCGGTTCTCCGGCCGGCTGCTGCGCATCGACCGCAACAGTCGCGAAGTCGTCGTGATCGCGACCGGCCTCGACGCGCCCACCAACATCCTGCTGCAGGGCGACGCCCTGCTGGTCAGCGAAGGCATGGGAACCCCCGGCCGCAAGATTCCGCAAGGCACGAACGCCGTGCCGCTGCAGGGATTCATCTCGCGGATCGATCTCGGAGCACACTGACGATGCGACTGCAGATCGAACAGCATTTCGATGTTCGCTATCAGTACCGGGTGTGCTTCACCCGGGACGCCTTCGCTGCGGACAACCTGCTGCTTCGTGACCTCATCAGCGAGGAAGGAGCGCGGCGGGCCCGTGTTCTGATGGTCGTGGACGAAGGAGTGACCCGGGGCAATCCGCAGCTCGTCGCCGCGATGGAGGCGTACGCAACCGCGCATGCGGATGCATTGCAGCTGGTCCGGTCGCCGTGGGTCGTCCGCGGCGGCGAGGTCATCAAGAACGATCCGCTCGAAGTCAACGCGCTCTACGAGTACTCGCGGACGCTCGGTCTGTGCCGTCACAGCTATGTCGTGGCGCTGGGCGGCGGCGCGATGCTCGATGCCATCGGCTATGCGGCGGCGACGGCGCACCGCGGCATCCGGCTGATCCGCATGCCTTCCACCGTGCTCGGCCAGAACGATGCCGGCGTCGGCGTCAAGAATGCGATCAACTGGCATGGCCGGAAGAACTTCCTCGGCACGTTCGTTCCGCCCCACGCGGTCGTCAACGACTTCGCGCTGCTCGCCAGTGTGCCGGTCGCGGACCGTCGGGCAGGTCTCGCCGAGGCCGTGAAGGTGGCCCTCATTCGGGATCGCAGCTTCTTCGACTACATGCAGACGCACCATCGCGAACTCGCGCGGCTCGACACCGCCGTGCTCGAGGAAGTCATCGTGCGCTGCGCCAGCCTGCATCTCGCCCACATCCGCAATGGCGGCGATCCGTTCGAACGCGGCAGCCAGCGTCCGCTCGATTTCGGTCACTGGTCGGCGCACCGGCTCGAAGAGATTTCCCAGGGACGGCTGCGTCACGGCGAAGCCGTCGCCATCGGCATTGCGCTCGATGCGCTCTACTCGTTCCGCTGCGGCATGCTGAGCCAGAGCGAGTGGCACGCCATCTACGCCATCCTCACGGATATCGGCTTCACGCTGAACGATGCAGGGTTCGATCGTCTCGACGTTGCCAAAGCGCTGAATGACTTCCGCGAACACCTGGGCGGCGCCCTGTGCATCACCCTGCTGCGCGGCATCGGCGACGGCATCGAAGTGGACACGATCGATGTGCCGCTGATGAGCCGCTGCATCGAGGAACTGCGCGAGATCGACGCGTCGAGGGCGACAGCCGAACGACGGATTCTTGCGTGAGTCGGCCTCGCGTCCTCACCTACTGCAGCAACATCCATCCCGGAGAGTCCTGGAACGACGTCCTGCGCAATCTTCACGATCATGCGCTGGCGGTAAAGGCCGAGCTGGCCCCGGCTGCCGCGTTTCCGCTCGGCTTGCGCCTGTCGGCGCAGGCCGCGAGCGAACTCACCGACGAATCCATCCACAGCTTCCGCGACTGGCTCGATGCTCACGGCTGCCGCGTGGCGACCGTCAACGGCTTCCCCTACGGCGTCTTTCACGGAACCACCGTGAAGCACGCGGTGTACGAGCCGGACTGGCGCCACGCCGAGCGCGCCCGCTACACCATGCAGCTCGCCGACATCCTGGCGCAGTGGCTGGCACCGACCGAGACGGGATCGATCTCCACGGTGCCGATCGCCTTCCGCGACCGTTTTCTCGACGAGCACTGGTCGCCGGTGCGAAAGAATCTTCTCGACACACTCGCTCATCTCGCGCTCATCCGCGATCGCGGCGGCCCGCTGATCCGGCTGGCAATCGAGCCGGAACCTCACTGCATGCTCGAGACGACCACCGAGGTGGTTCAGTTCTTCTCGCGCATGAATTTTCCCGGCGCCCTCGCCGAGCACGTGGGCATCTGCCTGGATTGTTGCCACCAGGCGGTCGAGTTCGAGCGCCCCGACCGCGTTCTCGCACAACTGCGCGAGGCGGGAATCACCATCGCCAAAGTGCAGGTCTCCTCGGCGCTGCGAGCCATTGGCGGCGAGATCGCTGCCTTGATGCAGTTCGACGAGCCCACGTACCTGCACCAGGCCGTCGCACTCACGACGCGCGGCACGCTCGCGCGCTTCTGCGATCTGCCCGACCTCGCACGATGGCTGGCGCGCGGCGAACGCGCGGAGGAAGTCCGCGTGCATTTCCATGTGCCGGTCTTCCTGGATCACCTGGGCAGCGTCGGCACGACCCGGTTCTTTCTCGACGAATTGCTGCCGCAGCTCGATCCGGACCTGCCGCTGGAAGTCGAAACCTACAGCTTCGGCGTCTTGCCTGCGTCGCTGCGATCCGATTCCATCGGCGCATCGATCGTGCGGGAACTTCGCTGGGTCACCGAAAAACTGCACGATGCATCGCACCGCCGTCATTAACGTCGTCGGCCTGACGCGCCGACACCTCGGGCCGGAAACGCCGCGGCTGAACGCGTTCGCCGCGAACATCGCGACGATTGAAACGATCACGCCTGCGGTGACGTGCTCGATGCAGGCCACATTCCTCACCGGGCGCACACCGCGCGATCACGGCATCGTCGGCAATGGCTGGTACTTTCGCGAACTCGATCAGGTGTTGCTCTGGCGTCAGAGCAATCGCCTGATCCAGTCGCCGCGCATCTGGGACTACGCCCGGCAGCGCGATCCGCAGTTCACCTGCGCGAACACTTTCTGGTGGTACGCGATGGCGACGAGCGCGGACGTCACGCTGACTCCGCGCCCTCTGTACTGTGCCGACGGACTCAAGCTCCCGGACTTCTACACGCAACCCGCAGTGCTGCGCGATGAACTGCGAGAACAGCTGGGACAGTTTCCGCTGTTCGATTTCTGGGGGCCGCGAACGAGCATCCGTTCCAGCGCCTGGATTGCCGCGGCGGCGCGAGCGGTCGAGGAACGTTTCAACCCCACCCTGCAGCTGATCTACCTGCCGCATCTGGACTACTGCCTGCAGCGGGTCGGCCCTCACGGCAACATCGCCAGGGATCTGCGCGAGATCGACACGGTATGCGGCGACCTGATCGACTTCCTGACGGCGCGCGGCGTGCGCATCGTGCTCCTGTCGGAATACGGCATCACGCCGGTAGATCGGCCCGTGCACATCAACCGCCATTTGCGGTCAGCCGGCTGGGTGGAAACCAAGCGGGACCTGGGGCGGGAGTACCTCGATCCCGGCGCCTCGCGCGCATTCGCGGTCGCCGACCATCAGATCGCACATATATATGTGCGCAACAAGGCGGACGTCCCTGCCGTCGCCAAGCGGTGCGCGGAGATTCCGGGTGTCGCCGCGGTCCTGGATGAGCCGGGCAAGCAGCACTACGGTCTGGACCACGAACGCTCCGGCGACCTGGTCCTGCTCGCCGAACCCGACAGCTGGTTCACCTATTACTTCTGGATGGACGACGACCGCGCACCCGACTACGCGCGCCTGGTCGACATTCACAACAAGCCGGGGTACGACCCGGTGGAACTGTTCATGGATCCGGCCATTTCGTGGCCGCTTCTCAAGGTCGGGTCCATACTCGCCCGCAAGGCGCTCGGCATGCGCTACGTCATGGATGTCATTCCGCTCGATGCGAGCCTGGTGCGCGGATCGCACGGCCTCGCCGTCAGCGACAGCGCAGACGCACCGGTGTTCATCAGCTCCGAGCCGCGACTCGTGCCGGACGGGACACTGCCGGCGCAGCAGGTCTGCGAAACCCTGCTGTCCCACGTGTTCACGCCATGAGCCTCAAGTCGCTCCTCGCCCTGTGTCGCGCCAGCAATCTTCCGACCGTGTGGATGAACGTGCTGGCGGCGGCCCTGCTGAGCGCTGCAGATGCCCCGGCCTGGCAGATCGTCACGCTGGCCATTGCGCTCTCGTGCTTCTATTGCGGCGGCATGGCCATGAACGATCTGTGCGATCTCGCCTTCGATCGCGTTCATCAGCCATACCGGCCGATCGTTGCAGGGCGCCTGAGCAGGACGGCGGCGCAGACGACGATGGCACTGCTCTTCCTCACGGGCTTTGCGCTGCTTGCAACGGCGCCCTCGCCGCAGGGCCTCGGCGGCGGCATGGGACTTCTCGGCGTGATCTGGATCTACAACGCCTATCACAAGCAGCATCCTGCGGCCGTGTTCGTCATGGGCGCCGCGCGCTTGATGGTCTACATCGTGACCGCCCTGTCTCTCACCGGCAGCGTGAATGCGGCAGTGTGGCTCGCTGCGGCCTTGCAGACGATCTACGTCGTCGTGCTCACGGTCGTTGCGCGCGCCGAGCATCGGGCGCCCGGCGGCCGCTACGGATGGCCCGTCGTTCCCTGGCTGATTGCAGCGATGCCATTGGTCGACGGCATCGTGCTGGCCCACCTGGTATCGCCGGTCTGGCTGGTGGCCGGCGTGATCGCAACGGCGCTGACCCGACTGGGCCAGCGCTACGTCCGCGGCGACTGAGTTCAGGCCGCCTCGCCCACCATCCGGTCGATCGCGGCCCAGTGATCCGCGCGAATTCTTTTCCATGCCAGGTGGAGCCACGGCGTGTATTGCTGCGGACGGTCATGCAATTGCCGGTCGAGAAGACCTGCTTCGACGTAGCAAGTCTGCGCGACCTCGCTGCGATCGATGCTTGCAGGCTGATCCGCCACAGCCGCGAACACCGAACACACTTCATGCTCGGCGGCGAACTGACCGTAGCGCGCGTGATACTGGAACTTGAACAGGAACGACAGCGACTGGACGCGGATCAATCCCAGCTCTTCGCGCAGGCGGCGTGCAGCGGCCTCGCGTGTCGCCTCTCCCGGCCGCGGATGGCTGCAACAGCTGTTCGACCAGTAGCCGGGCCACAAGGGCTTCAGCTCACTGCGCTGCTGCAGGAGCAGACGGGACTGCGGATCGAACAGGTACACGGAGAAGGCGCGATGCAGGATGCCGTCGCCCTGATGCACGGCTGCCTTGAAATCCTGACCGATCTCTTCATCCGCACCGTTGACGACGATGATGTCCCTGCCCGGCGGGACCGAGTCGCTCATGACTGCATTCATGATGTTTCTTATAGCGTCGCACGACGCAGGTGCGGCTGAAATTTCCGGGTTGCTGCTATGAAGATTACATACCCCAAAAGGACGAGGAAAAACCTGTATGCGCATTTACCTGCATGGCGCGATGTTTGCGGTGCTCCTGTTTTCGATACCAGCCGTTCAGGCAAGGTCGGCTGCGACTGACGAGCGCATCGCCCCTGTACCGGGCACCGCCTTCGAAGCACGTCAGATCAAGGACAAACTGGGCCGCAACATCACTTACTACGTCAGCCGTCCGAAGAACCCGGCGCCACTTCTGCTCATGATCCAGGGCTCTGGGTGCGTTCCGGTGATGAACATCCAGCCCGGCGGCGCGTACAGCACCCTGTTCAATCTTCTTCCGTTCGGGAATGAAGGTCGTTTCACCGTGCTGTCGGTCGAGAAACCTTTTGCGGGTGTTGCTCCCGGCCAGGATCCGGGCACCGCACAGTCTTGCAGCGCGGATTTCAACGCGGATTTCACGGCGGAGAGCTGGCTGGAAGCGCTGCGGGCCAGTCTCGATGACGCCCGGCGACTTCCCTGGGTCGATAAATCGCGGACAGTCGTTTTCGGGATCTCGGAAGGCGCCGTGATGGGTGCGCTGCTCGCCGGTCATGACGATCGAATCACCGACGTCATATCGATCGGAGGATCCGGAACCACCCAGCTCTTCGATTTCATCAGCCTTTCCTATCAGCGGTGCTTCGATGTTTCGACCTGCCTCACCGACGTCGACAATCAGGCGCGAGCGATCGCGGCCGATCCGACCAGCGCTACTTCATTCGCCTGGGGACATTCCTACAAGCGATGGGCGTCTTTCTTCCGTGTGGATCCCGCTGAGGAGCTGCTACGCAGCCGCGCTCGTTTCTACCTGGCATTCGGCACCCATGACGAGGCAGTGCCGGCGCTCTCCCAAGAAATAGCCGTGGCCAAGCTCATGGCTGCGGGGCGGGACCTGACGGTCAGAAGGGTGCCCAATGCAGGGCACAATCTCATGCAGTCAGGGGCGCCTGACTTTGGCAACCTGGATAAAGAATTCCGGGCGGCGCTGAGCTGGGCGTCGCAGGCCAGGCGCTAGCGAGCCAATGATCACGCGTGGAGCCGCGTGCATTTGCACGCGGCTCCACGCGCATATCCGTCGCTATTTTCCGTCGACCGAGAACGCCAGCAGGACATTGCCTTCGCGACCGCGCAGATCGCCCGCGTTCTGCGTCGAGCGGCCTGCATAGCCGGAGTGCACGTACACCATGCCGCCCGCAATCGTGGGACCTGCGCCGTCCATGACGCCGCCATCCGCCTGCTTGCCTGCCACGGTCTTGTACGGTTCCGCGGCCGTATTGAATTCCCACAGCACCTTGCCGTCGGTGGTCGAGAAGGCGCGGAAATGTCCGTCCATCGAACCTGCGAACACGGCGCCTGGAATGGCGGTCACCGCCTGCGACACGGCCGGGTGGCAGAAGATGTTTTTCCAGCGACAGGGCGTGCGCGGCGCCGGGAAAGCCCATACGTCCGCGCCATCGCGGATGCGCAGCGCATACACGCCGGGCTTGCCGCCATTGCGGGTGATCACGTCGGAGATGCCGACGTAGACGTTCTCGGCATCCGCGGCCATGCCGAATTCCACGCCGCCGAGTTCGCTGCCGGGGCTCACGCGGCGCATCCAGATCGTTTCACCGTCGTTGTCCGGGTCCATGGCGTACACCGCACCGGACTTCTGGCCCACGACGATGTACTGACGGCCGTCCTGCAGCGTGTGCAGGATGGGCGAGTTGCCGAGCGAGAAATCCGGCCCTACTTTCTCCGGACAGTTCGCCGCCCGCGGACAGCCGATGATGTAGTTGTCGTCCTTCGTGACCTGGTTGACCCAGCGGATCTTGCCCGTCTCGATCTCCATGGCGATCACTGCATCCGAACCCTCGTGATGCACCTCGGTATAGGAGTTCGACGTCGACACGTACACCAGGCCGCGCTTGGTATCGATGGTCGGCGCCGACCAGATCGAGCCGCCGGCGGGACCCCACATCTGCCTGCCGAGTTTGTTCAGACGGAACGGCGCCGGCTCCTTCGGCGTCGTATAGGTCTTCCACAGCACCTTGCCGCTGAAGGCATCGAGCGCAACGAGTGCGCCGCGGAACTTGCAGCACTCCCATTGATCGTTGGTGGCGAACGCTTCATTGCCCGAAGAGATCGGCACGAACAGCTTGCCGTCGTGATAGGTCGGCGAGCCCGTCATCTGCACGCCGGGCTGGTCGTCGATCGTCGTCTTCCACAGCTGCTTGCCCGTCTGCGCATCGAGCGCCACGGCAGCCTTGGTCCAGTCGGAGATGAAGATCGCATGCCGCGCGGGCGCACCTGCAGGCAACTCGACCACGTGGACGCTGCTGCGCGTGGCGGCGGCGGCATCGTGACGCCAGTACACGCAACCGGTCTTCGCATTCAGCGCGTAGACCGCGCCGGACATGCTCGTCACGAACAGACGGTCACCGACGACGGTGGCCTGGCCGTTCTTCGAACCGGGATAGTTGAACGCCCACTTCACTTTCAGGCGCGGCACGTCGGCCACGGTCAGCCCAGGATTTGCCTGGAAGCGTGCATTGGTGATGCCCGCACCCCAGCCATTCCACTGATCGGGCGTGCTCAGGTCGATCGGCGGAATCTTTCCCTTGCACTTCGGACCGTCGAGCGGCATCGAGGCGGACGGCGGTCCCCAGATGGCGTGCGGATCGATCTCCCTCGCGCCGCCTGCCGGCTTCGCCCCCAGATGCAGGGCGATCGCCTGCTTCTCCGCGTCGCTCAATCCCGCGGCCATCGGCGCCATGACTCCGTTCATGGCCGTCATGATGAAAGCGGGCGAATTGCGTGCGAGCACATCGCGCGCTGGCGTTCGATCCTGCGGATTGTCGTGACAGGTGCCGCATCGGGTGCGGTACAGCGCAGCGCCGTCGGGCAGATTCAGTTCTGCGGCCGACGCGCTCCCCAGCGCAATGACGGCCAGGACGGCGCCCCAGAAAAAGCGCGATGAAGTCGGCACCTGGTTTCGCTCGATGCTCTGTTGCATGGGTGATTCTCCGTCGCGCTTCAGTAGAGACCGGTAAACGCGCCGACGTGGCACTGGTAGCCTTCGGGCGGCGGTGTCAGCTTGAAGCTGCGGGGATCGGAACCCTTGGGATACGAGGCCAGCGTGTCGAGTGCCCAGCGATTGAACTCCTGGGTTTTCAGCTGCGGCCACATGTGACCGTGCGTCGAACTGCACGCGACGTGGACGACGTTGGGCTGGGCGCTGAAGAAGTTCGATCCGGCCTGGGTGGTCGGCCGATAGTCGGAGCAGAGGAATCGCGTGCCGTCGGGACGCGTGCAGTTCCACAGATCGTTCTCGCCGCCCCACACCGTCATGACGATCATCGGTCCGACCTTGGCAGGCAGCGGATACGGACCGACGCGTCCTTGATGGATCTTGGTCGGCGCAGCGGCAACGGCGGCGCGGGCATCATCGAACGACAGCGGCGTACCGTCGTCCTTCGTCACGTACCACTCACCCGAAATCGGCAGGCCGCCAGCCCAGAAGTCCGAGCGGAACAGCAGTGCCCGGTTCGTCATGGTACCGCCCGATGAAATGCCGCCGAGGAACAGGCGGCGCCCATCGAGTTTGTACTTCGTGCCAACGCACTGAACCATCGCGACGAGGAACGAGGAGTCCGGACCCTCGTCGTTCTTCCAGCGCTCGCCGCTCGGACCCGCCGCACGGCCTTCGAACCACGGATTCCAGTTCCAGCCGTTGCTGCCGGGGCCATTGCAGACCTGACCGCGGATGTTCGGATCCTGATTGGCGCAGGCACGCACCGGCGCGATCACCGTGTAGCCGTGATCGGCGAGCAGCGAGTTGGCGCCGCTGCGGGCGACCGTCAGATTGTCGTTCGTCGATTCGACGCTGCCCGTCATCGGTACCCAGACCGGCGCCGGACCCGAAACGTTCTTTGCCGGATAGACGATGAATGCGCGCTTCATTCCCTTGTGCGGGAAGTCCACGTTCAGGCCTTCCTTGACCTCGTAGCCCGCGGGGCATTCCCATTTGACGGACTCGGACGCCACACTTGCGGCCTGCGCGGGTGTCGCCGCGGTACGATCGGCGCCGGTGCTGGAGCACCCGGACGCAACAGAAGCCAGGGCCAGCGCGACCACGCCGCGCGCCAGGCGAAGAACGCCCAAGGACTGATTCATGGATTCCCCCTTGCCGTTGGTACCGTCGGCCACGGAGCGCCGATCGGTCTTGCGATTGTGAATTTTGAGTATAGGGTATTTTCTTTTCATGGCAACTGACTGCTTCATTAAGCGATCTTCAGCTTTACAATCACTCACCTTTTGAACGAATGGTTTGTTTTCGGAGAAACTCATGAGCAACCGGGCAGGCGTCGTAGGCGCCGGATTGATGGGCGCGGAAATCGCGCTGGTGTACGCACTCTCGGGCCGGCAGGTCATCCTTGCCGATACCACGCAGGAGAAGCTCGACGCAGCATCGCAGCGGCTGTCGGCGCTGATGGACAAGGGCATTTCGCGTGGACTCTACAAGCCCGAAGACAAGGCGGCACTTGCGCGGATCGAAACGACGACCGACCTGCAGCGCTTCGCCGACTGCGGCATCGTCACCGAAGCCGTCTTTGAAAGCATCGACATCAAGTCGGCCGTGCTGAAGCAGCTCGACAACGTGTGCGCGCCGCAGTGCATCATCGCGAGCAATACGTCGACCCTGCCGATCTCCACGCTGGCCTCGCAGGTGAGCGAATCGCGCCGGCCCCGGTTCCTGGGAATGCATTACTTCTCGCCGGTCACGCGCATGAAGCTGGTGGAGGTGATTCCGGCCTTCGACACCAGCGAGGAAACGCTCGAAACCGCACTCGCGCTCGCCCGCGATCTGGGCAAGGCGCCGATCCGCGTCAAGGACGTCACGGGATTCGCCATCAACCGCGTGCTGCATGCCTTCGTCATCGAAGCGATCCGGCTCGTCGAGGAAGGCGTCGCCACCCCCGAAGACATCGATACCGCCTGCAAGCTCGGTCTCGGGCATCCCATCGGTCCGTTCGAACTCATGGACGCAACGACCTCCAGCCTGTGCCTGCAGGTTCAGGAGATCCTGCAGGAAGCCTATGGGGAACGCTTCCGCCCGCGTCCGCTGCTGAAGCAGCGCGTACGCGCGGGCCTGATCGGCGGGCGCACAGCCGCAGGCTGGCGCCCGAAGAAGTCACCGAAGTAACCGCTATCCGGCGCGTCGTGCCTGCAGTTCGGCGCGACGCGCCGCCGCGAATGCAATGAACCAGTCGAGCGCGGCGGGATTCGTCATCGAGGAGCGATTGACCGCCTTCTCGATCGGGTGATCGAGAAGGATCTTGCGTACCGGCACCTCAAGCTTCTTTCCCGACAGCGTGCGCGGCACTTCGGAAATCGCAAACACGTCATTGGGCACGTGACGCCCGGAAAGCTGCGTGCGCACGGCGGCGAACAGCCGTGATCGCAACTCATCGGAGACGCCGCGCGCGCGCTCATCCGTGACGCCGGATGCGGACGCTGCGCCCGCCCGTTGCGGATCGGCAGCCGCCCCGCCTCGCAGCACGACGAACAATGCAAGGAATGACTCGCCGCCGAGGTATTCGAGGTCGACCACCAGCGAATCGGCAACTTCCGGCGTTGCCTCGATGACCCGGTAGATCTCGCTGGTGCCCATGCGGATGCCGTGACGGTTGATCGTCGCATCCGAACGTCCGTAGATGATTCCCGTGACGGCCTCGGGCCGCGGAATCAGGCGCAGCCAGTCGCCATGCCGCCACACGCCGGGGTAGACGTCGAAGTAGCTGTCGCGATAGCGCGAGCCATCGTGATCGTTCCAGAACTTGAGCGGCATGCAGGGGATCGGCTGTGTCATCACCAGTTCGCCGACCTCGTCCATCACTTCGTTGCCTGCGTCGTCGTAGGCGAACGTCGCCACGCCCAGTTCGCGACACTGCATCTCGCCGGCATAGACCGGCAGCACCGGGCAGCACGTCAGGAAGCACGCGCCCGGATCCGTTCCGCCCGAGATCACGGCCAGCATGACGTCCGCCTTGACGTGCTCGTAGACCCAGCGATAACCCTCGGCCGGCAGCGGCGAACCGGTCGCGCCGACCGAACGCAGCGCACCGAGATCGAACTGCTGCCCCGGCCGCAGATCCGCCTTCATGCACATGCCGATGAATGCCGGACTCACGCCGATGAACGTGGCGCGCTCGCGTGCGGCAAAGCGCCACAGCGTCGTGAGATCGGGATGACCCGGGTTGCCGTCGAACAGCAGGATCGTGGCGCCGGACAGCAATGTGTTCGCCACGAAGTTCCACATGATCCAGCTCGTGGACGTGTACCAGAACATCCGGTCGTGGCTGTCCACGTCCGTGTGCAACGCCCCCGTCTTCAGCACTTCGAGGATCGTGCCGCCGTGGGTATGCACGATCGGCTTGGGCATCCCCGTGGTTCCGGAGGAATACACGATCCACAGCGGATGATCGAAGGGAACGGGCGTGAACTCCGGTGCGGTGCTTTGCGCCGTCGCCTCCGCGAACGACACCACCGTCACGCCGTGCCCGTCCGAGGGCGGAATGTCGAGACTCGCCGCGGCATTGAGATACGGAACGAAAACGACGGCCTTCAGACTCGGCAGCTGGCGTACCAGCTCCGCGACGACGGCGCGCCGGTCGTAATCCTTGCCGCCGTAGCGATAGCCATCCACCGCAAACAGCACAGTCGGTTCGATCTGACCGAACCGGTCGAGCACGCCGGTCGTTCCCATGTCCGGCGAGGCGCATGACCAGACACCGCCGCAACTGGTCGTGGCCAGCAGCGCGACGATGGTCTCCGGAATGTTCGGCAGGTAGGCGGCGACCCGGTCTCCGGGCTGCACGCCAAGACCTCGCAGCGTCGCCGACAGCGCACCGACTCCGGCGGCCAGCTGCGACCAGGACACTTCGCGGCGTTCGTGCACTTCCGACTGGAAGATGATCGCCGGCTCGTTGCGCATTCCCTCCACCCGGGCGTGACGCAACGCATGTTCGGCGTGATTCAGCGTTGCGCCCTGAAACCACTTGGCGCCCGGCATGCAGCGCGCCTCCAGCACCTGGGTGTACGGCGCATGCGAGATGACCTCGCCGAACTCCCAGATCGAACGCCAGAATGCCTCGATCTCCGTGACCGACCAGCGCCACAGGGCCTCGTAGTCGGCAAATTCGAGCCGATGGCGCTCCTTCAGCCAGCGCCGGTAGCGGGTTATCCCCGCCCTGGCGATGCGCGCTTCATCGGGTCGCCAAAGAGGTTCCGGGTGATTCGAAGTCTCGGTCATGATGATTCCGTCAGGCGTTCACGGGCGGCGCGGATGATAGTGCCGGCTGGGTTCGCCATCAAATGATGGACACCTGCAGCGACAGAATCAGTCAGTTGATTGTTTCGTTGTCTGGCCGTCCGCCCCTCTATTGACCGGGCCGAAGACCATTGCATAGAGTGCCCGCCTCCACCGGCGCCGGTCGCATTGCTGCGCTCCTGCGCATCGTAGTCACTGCGCTGCACCAGAAAGCGCACAGCCGAAGACGGCGCCGGTCGCTCGATCCCATCCACACCACGCAACTCACCTGGAGAACTTCGATGGCAGGCAGACTGGAAGGCAAGACAGTAATCATCACGGGCGCGACCAGCGGGATCGGCGAAGTGACCGCACGCCGCTTCGCCGAAGAAGGCGCCCGCCTGCTCATTGCCGGGCGCACCGTCGCCAAGGGCGAATCACTGGCACGGGAACTGGGCGAACGCGTCGTCTTCGAACCCGCCGACGTCACGCGCGAGGCGGATATCGCACGCATCGTGGACTCCGCGGTCAAGCGATTCGGCCGGCTCGACTGCATGTTCAACAATGCCGGCGCCGCGACTCCTTGCAAACTCGAGAACGTTACCGAAGAGGCCGTCCGCGACGGACTGCAGCTGCTGGTCGGCAGTGTCATCTTCGGCATGAAGCACGCTGCGCGCGTCATGAAGGATCACGGCGGCGGCAGCATCATCAACAATGCCAGCATCGCGGCCCATCGCGCCGGACAGGGCGACCTGGTGTACTCGGCAGCGAAAGCCGCGGTGTCGCAGCTCACCCATCTCGCGGGTGTCGAACTCGGCGCCTACAACATCCGTGTCAATGCGATTTCGCCGGGCGCAATCGCCACCCCGATCTTCTGGGGCGGCTCGGCGCGCGCGAGCCAGCTGAGCGATGAAGACAATCGTCGCAAGCAGGCGAAGCTCGAGCAGAACCTTGCACGCGCCACGCCGCTGCCGCGTTCGGGACAGAGCATCGACATCGCGAATGCCGCGCTGTTCCTCGCCAGCGACGAAGGCAGCTTCGTCAACAGCCATGACCTGGTCGTCGACGGCGGCCGCATCTGGCAGTTCCACGAACGCGCGAGCGTCTGAACCCCTTCACGGCCTGCCACCCCCGCGCGGGCTTGGATCTCGGGGGTCACTGAGATCCTCGCCCACGCGGGAATGACAAGTTTTCAGCTACTTCCAGTCCTCTCCTGCCACCTCTAGTGGTCCTGGAAACTTCCCAGGACGCAGGTCAGTCCCTCCGGCGTGAGCGGCAGCGAGAACGCATCGCGCGGCGTGCCCTTCGGATGGGATGCCAGCGTGGTCGCCACCCACTCCGTTATCGCCTGGCTGCGCGGCCAGAGATGTCCGCCGATCGGCGGCAGGTAGTTCAGATCGTGCGTGCACGACACGGTGACGACGTTCGACTGGCTGGCGAAGTAATTGGCCGCGAGCTTCGTTGACGGGTTGTAGTTCGCGATCAGCGGACCGGTCGCGCCGTTGAGATACCACTTGTCGGTGGCACCGCCCCACAGCACGATGTTGATCGATGGTTGCAGCGCCTCTGCGGAACGATCGAGCGGCCTCGGCGCCACACGTCCGTCGATGATTGCATCGCCCACATTCTCGGTGGTGATGGGCACGCCGTCCGTTCGATACCACTCGCCGGAGGCAGGCGCACCGCCCGCAAAGAATCCGGAGCTGAAGGTCAATGCGCGATTCGTCGCGGTGCCGCCGGCGGAGATGCCGCCGATGTAGATCCGCGTCTGGTCGATCTCGTAACGCGTCGCGGCGCACTTCACCATCCGCTCGAAGAAGCGCACGTCAGTACCTGCATCCTGATACTGCGCCACGTTGCCCTGGGCAACACCGTCGAACCATGGCTCCCAGGTGCGGCCATCCTGCGTGGTGACCGTGCCGGATCCGCACACGGAGTTGTTGCCGTTCGCCGCGCAGATTCTCACCGGCGAGATGACCGTGAATCCTTTCGCAGGCAGCCGGTCGATGAATGTCGCACGCATGAAATCCGTTTCCATTTCCGCGGTGCCCGTAAGAGAGACGAATACCGGCCGCGGACCGTCGCCATCCGTTGCGGGAAGGATGCGGAAACTGCGCGAATAGCCATCCGACATGAAGCCGGAGTTGAGGCCATCCTTCGGCGTGAAGTCGGCAGGACAGCTTGCCGTCCAACGCAGAGGAGGCGGAACTGCATCGGACTCGAGAATCGCCAGTCCGCCGGCAACGTTTGCGCCCCAGGTCCAACCGTACCCGGCATAGATGCGTCCGTTCGAAACCACCGGTCCGCTGGTCGAGCCGTTCGGGAATCCTTCTGCGGCTGTATCGTAACTGCCGACCTGCGCACCCACCGGCATCGAGTGCAGCAGCGTGCCGTTGGTTGCGTCGACGACGCGCAACTGGCCATCCCACGTGATGAAGTACAGCAAGCCGTTCGCCACGGTGTTGCCGCTGAAGCTGCCCGCGAGAAGATTCAGACTCCACACCACATCGCCGGTGGCAGCGTCGAGCGCGAAGGCCGAACTGGTGCCCGGCCGCGCGTCGAACCGACCCGTACCGACCGTCGACGTGTTGTTCGTGAAGTAGATCCGGCCGTTCGCGACCGTCGGCGTACCCATCACACCACCGATCGGACTGCCGGACGGCGTGCGCGGATCCACGGTGCGCTGCCACACCCGCTCGCCCGTTACCCGATCAACCACCGTGTAGTGGCCGCCCTTGTCGCCGACGCCCACGAGCTTGCGCACCGTGCCGTTGACCGTGGCCTCGAACAGGTTCGGCGCGGCGCCGACGTCGCGGTCGAGGGTGCCGCCGTTGATGGTGTAGACATCGTTCGCGGTGATCTGGTGATGCCAGACGAGCGCGCCCGTCTCGTAGTTGATGGCGAGCAGCGCATCGGAGTACGGACCGGCCGGCGTGAAGTAGGCCTGTCCGGTGCCGATGTATGCGAGCTTCAGCTCCGGATCCACGGCCACGCTCGACCACACCGACACGCCGCCGCCGCACGACTCGGGCGGGCAGACGGAGAGGCGCCACTTCTCTTCGCCGTTCGCGGCATTCAGCGCGACCACGGAACCGCGAAACAACGGCGTGGCCGCGAAAAAGACCTGGTAGGAAGCCGCGCCGATGAGGAGCGTGTCGCCCACGACGACGGGCGAAGACCAGATCCGGTTGTACGGGGTCGTCTCGATCTTGGAGGTCCAGCGCAGCTTCCCCGTCGCGCGCTCCACCGAATAGACATTCGAGTTGTCGCCGGCGATGTAGACACTGTCGCCCGCCACGAAGGGCGACGGCGTCAGCATCGAGTTCTGCAGTCGCGTGGCCCAGATGTCGGCACCCGTTTCTGCATTGACCGCCTTCAGCCAGCCGGCGTAGTCGCTGAAATACACGACGCCATCCGCCACTGCCGGCGTGCTCGAAACGCCCGCACCGGGGACGCGGTGCGCGACTCGCAGGTTCGCCACGTGCGTCGCACCGATGGTTTCGTCCTTCGAGGCCCGGGTGTTGGCATAGTCGTGACCGAACATCGACCAGTTCTGCGAACCGATGGGCAGCGGCTCACCGCTCGTCACTGCGGCCGTCGTAACGCTGAACACGGCGTTCACGCCACCCACCGTCAACGTGGCGCTCACCGCGGTATTTGCCGCCGAGCTCGACGTGACGCGCACCGCAACCTGCTGACCGTTGTTCACCGTGCCGTTGGCGCTGGTATAGGCCGCGTTGTTGATGGAGTACTCGCCCCCGGTCACGCTGATCTGGGCCGCGGAGTTGATACCGGAAATGGTGACGGTCGAAGACTCCACCGGCGTACTGACGGCGACGTTCGTTCGCGCCACGAAGGTAAATGGGTCCGGCGTGGTGTCGGTGACCGGCGGTGGCGGCGGCGTTGTTCCGCCTCCTCCTCCGCCCCCTCCCCCCCCACAGGCAGCAAGCGCAGCTGCGGCAAACATGGCAACGGTAGCAATCTTCAATCGCATGACTGATTCCCCCCTCGTCGCGACCGACACGGCCGCCCTGATCGTTTGTGGTTGTTGTTGCCAACATACCACTCGCTCAAAAAATAATTCAAGACCCGGGTACAGGGATTCCCCGGAAAAAACCGGCGTTCATGTCGACATAGTTCTCATTTTTGTCGTACCGGTCGACAAAGCGCTGCCGCATCGAAGAGCTGCCGGCCGGCTTGGGCGGGTCCGCTGGATGACCCGCATCCGGTCTCGCCCCGGCTCCGGAACAGCATCGTTTGCTCGTATTGCTGTGGCTTCTCTTTCCCCCGCTCCTTCTCTTGTGGACTAGTCAACTGAATTGGTGGTATGTTCCCGACGTCCAAATTGCACACGTGGTATGCCGACGATCATTCAGTAAAACAAACCAATTCAGGGGGTCACATGAAGACGCACATAACAGCGCGCCCGACCACAGAGCGCGTAAATCGACCCGTTGTCTCGTCAATTGCCGTTGCCGCAACGGCGCTGACACTGTCCTCGCCGTTGGTCCTAGCCGCCGAGGGAAGCGGCCGGACGCTCGAAGAAGTCCTCGTCACCGCACAGCGACGCCCGCAGAGCCTTCAGGATGTTCCCGTCGCCGTTTCCGTCGTCTCCTCCGAGACCATTCGCGAACTGTCGCTGCAGAACCTCGATCAGCTCTCCGCCTATGTGCCGGGATTCAGTGTGCGCGAGGGCGGCGAACAGACCTCCATCAGCATTCGCGGCTTCGCTACCGGCCTGAACTTCGGTTTCGACCAGTCGGTCGGTCTCTTCATCGACGGAATCTATGCAGGACGCGAGCGTCAGTTCCGCAGCACGTTCCTCGACATCGGATCGGTCGAGGTGCTCAAAGGCCCCCAGGCCACGCTCTTCGGCAAGAACACGACCGCCGGCGCGGTGGTGATCACCACCGGCCAGCCCACCCAGGATTTCTCCGCCGATCTGAGCGCCGACTTCACGTCCGAGATCGATCGTCAGATCTACACCGCCGTGGTCAATGGCGGGCTTACGGATACCCTGGCCGCGCGGGTCGCCCTGCGCTACTCGGAAGAGGATGGGTACGTTCGCAATACGCTGACCAACGAGCGTGAAGAACAGGGCGAAGACTGGATCGCCCGCGCCACGTTCCTGTGGACGCCCACGGCTTCCTTCAGCATGCGCACGAAGCTCGAACATTCCGAGTACGAACGTTACGGACGGGCATTCAACATTTCCTCCGTGAACGGCGTGGAGGTCGGACGTCCCACCTGCTTTGGCATGGCAACCGGCTGGCCGTGTGCCGCCACCGCGGCAGACGTGGGTCCCGAGGCCCGGCTGAGCAGCTACCTCGCCTACGATCCGGACTTCCTGGCCGGAACCTTCGACCAGACCTCGAAGCAGCAGGAAACGGCGGACGTCGAAGCCAACAACGTCGCCATCCGGATGGAGTATTCGTTCACGCCCGACACCCGGCTGGTCTCGATCAGCGGGTACTCGAGCTATGACTCCGAAGATCAGCGCGACGTCGACTGGAGTCCGACGGACTTTCTCTATGAGCCGATCACCCAGGAGTTCGATCAGTTCAGCCAGGAATTGCAACTGTTCTCGAAGATCGGCGATCGCTTCGAGTACCTGCTGGGCGTTCATGGCTTCAAGAACGACTTCTACGTCGATCGCCGCACCGACGTCGACATTCGCGTCTTCCTGCTGCCATTCGGCGTGCAGCCGACGGACCCGCTCATCTTTGACGGCCCGGCGAGCGACTGGCGCTATGCGCAGCTGCGCTATCTCGATCAGGAAACGGAGAGCATCGCCGCGTACTTCTCCGGAACGTTCGATTTCACGCCGACCTGGCACCTGACCGCCGGCCTGCGCTGGAATCGCGAAGACAAGACCGCGACCGACCGCTACGCCCTGTCCGAATTCGGCTCGACCCGATTCCTGGATGTGTCACGCGACAGCGGCGGCAACCTGATCGGCAGCCCCGCCGATGTCGCATTGATCACGCGCATCCTGGCCACGTTGCCGGGCAATGTGAACGGCATCATCAACACCTCGCGCGTCGGCTTGACGCAGACGATCAGTGAAGAGGACTGGTCGCCCGAAATCACGCTGTCGTGGGATCCGACGGCCGACACCATGCTGTATTTGAAAGCGGCCCAGGGCCATAAAGGCGGCGGCTTCAACTCCGCGACCGTCGGCCAGAATGCCTCCGACAGAACGTTCCGTGACGAAACGGTCACGGGCTACGAGTTCGGCGGCAAGCTGCGACTGCTCGATGGCAGCGCCGCACTGAACTTCGCGCTCTTCAGGCAGGAGTTCGAGGATCTGCAGACCTCGACGTGGGTCGGCGACGCATTCGACGTCGGCAACGCCGGCAAGTCACGCGCGCAAGGGCTCGAACTCGAAACCATCTGGCAGGCCACGGAAGCGCTCCGGCTCAATGCGAGCATGATCTGGCTCGACGCCCGTTTTCTCGAGAACTCTGGGAACGCTTGCAGCATTCCCCAGCGCTACTTCCCGGATCCGGTACCGGGCTGCGTGTTCACCCCGGCCGATACCACCGCAGGAACGCCCGCGTCCTACCTGCAGGACAACTCGGGAGACCGCTTCGCACCCACCTTCTCCGGCAACTTCGGCGTTGGATATACCGCAAGCCTCACCAGTTCGCTGGAGCTGCTGATGCGCGCGGACGTCGTCTACACGGGTCATCAGCGCAACCCACTCGATCCGACCATCGAGCAGGGCTCACGCACACTGCTCGATGTCGGCGCAACGTTGCGACCTGCAGGCGAAGACGGCTGGAGCGTCGGTTTGCTCGTGCAGAATGCAACCGATGAGGAGTACTACTGGTACGAGTTCGAGGCGCCGGCGCAGACCGGCACTCGCATCGGGTTCCCTGCCCCGCCGCGGATGTACACACTGCAGACACGCTATCGCTTCTGATGGATGCCGGCCCGGTGCGAGGGATCGCATCGGGCCACCTCTCCGGCAACGGCTCTGACGCCAGCGATTTTCCCGCCCCGGCACATGACTGACTGGCGGAGCGCACGATCACACCCGGGTGAAAAAATACTCGCCACGGACATGATTTGTCGCTACGGTATGGCGGCGTTCATGGAGAACAACGACGAACATGGCCACGCGACCTCGCCCGGAGCCCACCAAGAAATTTCATAAGCGCAAGGACATGATCCTGCGCGCCGCCGTCGAAGTGCTGAACAAGAAAGGCGTCAAGGGCATGACGCTGGCGGATGTCGCCTCCAAGCTCGATCTCGTGCCGACGGCGGTGATGTATTACTTCCGCAGCAAGGAAGAACTTGCCGCCTCCTGTTTCCATCGCTCCATCGAAATCTATGATGCGCTGGCAGCCCAGGCCGACAACGCCCGCACGGCTCGGGCGGCGCTGGAGATCTTCGTGCGCGGCTTCTTCGAACACCGGCGCAGGATCGTAATCGGCGAAGCAGATCAGATGGCCGTGTTCAACGACGTGCGTGCAGTGCACGATCCTGGCGTGGGCAAGGCCTACGAGACGATGTTCCGTCGCACCCGCAGCCTGCTGATGAAGTCGCGCGAGTTCAGCAATCTCGAACGCATCCACTGCAATGCCCGCGTCCATCTGCTGCTGTCGCAGCTTTTCTGGTCGATCGTCTGGATCGACCACTACGACACCGACGATTACGGCCGCCTGGCCGACCATGCACTGGATATTCTCGAGAGCGGTCTCGCCCATCATCGCGGCAAATGGGCGCCGCAGATACTTCCGTCATTGCCGGCCCCGACGAGCGATCGTCCGGGCGAGAGCCGCGAAACGTTCCTTCGCTCAGCGACCGTACTCATCAACGAACAGGGATATCTCGGCGCGTCGGTTCAGAAGATCTCCGAACAGCTCAACGTGACCAAGGGCGCGTTCTACCACCACAACGACGCCAAGGATGATCTGGTCGAAGCCTGTTTTGCGCGCACGCTCGAGGTCATGCGACACGCGCAGCGCGCGGCGGCGGCGGCAGCGAAGACAGGCTACGACAATCTCGCCTCCGTCTGCGCCGCGCTGCTGAACTACCAGCTCACCGGCAGCGCCCCACTGTTGCGAACGTCGGCGCTGACGTCCGTGCCGGAGAACATCCATCGCCAGCTGATCGGCGAATTCGATCGCATTTCCGGCCGGTTTGCGCTCGTCTGCAGCGATGGCATCGCGGACGGCTCGCTGCGGGCAGCCGACGCCACGATCGCCGCCCAGATGATCACCGCCATGATCAATGCCTCGGCCGAACTGCATCTGTGGGCACCCGGCGTCACCGCTCAGAGCGGCGCAGAGATCTACGCCCGTCCGCTGTTCGAAGGCCTGCTCACGAAGTAGCAGGGCCGCCCGTCCTTCCTCGCCCTGCGCGTCCTCTGCCGCGCAGCATCGCCGCCGCATTCACTTCTGCGTTCGCCGTTACTCATAAATTGAATTGACGGTATGTCGGCTTGATGTCTATAGTTTTCGAAATATTCTGGCCTGTATTTATCCACTGTTTTTGAAAGGGTCTGCGCCGCCAGAGCAAGCAGATCCATGGATATCCGATATGACTGCATCGATTACCCCGACGGTAGCCAACTACATCACGCAAGCCGAATCGCAGGCTCGGACCGTACCGGACATCCCCAGTCACGTTTCATTGATCCCGATTGCCCGCGTCGGCATCGTCGGCGCCGGCACGATGGGCGGCGGCATCGCCATGAATTTCGCCAATGCCGGCATTCCGGCCAGGCTCGTCGAAACGCAGGCAGCGGCGCTCGAGCGCGGCCTTGCCACCGTTCGTCGCAACTACGAAAACAGCGCACGCAAGGGCCGGATCACATCTCAGGATGTGGAAACCCGCATGAACCTGCTGAGCGGCTCGCTCTCGCTGGACGACCTCGCCGATTGCGACATGATCATCGAAGCGGTCTATGAAGACATGGCCGTCAAGAAGCAGATATTCACGCGCCTCGACGCCATCGCGAAGCAGGGCGCCATCCTTGCAACCAACACCTCGGGCCTGAACGTCGATGAGATCGCCGCAGTCACCCGCCGCCCGGAAGCAGTGATCGGACTGCACTTCTTCTCGCCCGCCAACGTGATGAAGCTCGTCGAGGTCGTGCGCGCCGACAAGACCAGCCAGAGCGTGGTCGCGACCTGCATGGACCTCGCCCATCGCCTTGGAAAGATCGCCGTCCTCGTCGGCGTCTGCCCGGGCTTCGTCGGCAATCGCATGCTCTATCCCCGCCAGGTTCAGGCGGAGCAGCTGCTGTTCGAAGGCGCGATGCCGTGGGACGTCGATCGCGTGCTGTGCGAATTTGGATTTCCGATGGGTCCCTTCCAGATGGCAGACCTCGCCGGTCTCGACATCGGCTGGTCGCGCGAGACCTCGCGTGGCGAAACGCTCCGCGATGTCCTGTGCGAACAGGGCCGACTCGGCCAGAAAAACCGCGCCGGCTTCTACGACTACGACGAGAATCGCAAACCCACGCCCTCGCCCATCACGGAGAAGGCGGTACGCGATTTCTCGGCGCGCAAGGGAAAGACGCCGCGGACCATCTCCGACAGCGAGATCCTCGAGCGCTGCCTGTATCCGCTGATCAACGAAGGTGCGCGCGTGCTCGAGGAACGCAAGGCGCTGCGCGCTTCCGACATCGACGTCGTATGGCTCTACGGCTACGGCTGGCCGAAGCATCGGGGCGGTCCGATGTACTACGCCGACTCGGTCGGGCTTACGAACATTGCCGCCCGGCTGCGCGACTTTGCCCGCAATCACGGTTCCGCGTTCGAACCATCCTCGCTGCTGGCGACACTCGCCTCGCAGGACCGCGGTTTCCTGTCGGCGTAACGCCGGACGGACGCCCGGGCGTTACGCGCCCGGGCCCGCGAACTCAGCTCGCGCGCGGCTTGTAACGGTCGCGCAGTTCCCGCTTCAGTACCTTGCCGATCGCGCTGCGCGGCAGCGCAGACACCACTTCGACCGCACTGATCGCCTGCGTCTTGCCGAGACGCTCGTTCGCCCACGAGCAAAGAAAGCTCGCATCGAGCGAGCGACCGGCACGCGGCACGACGAAGCCCACGGGAGTTTCACCCCATCGCTCCGAGGGCACGCCGACAACAGCCGCTTCCAGGACGTCCTCATGCTGCACGAGCACCGCCTCGATGTCGCTCGGATAAACGTTGAAGCCGCCGGAGATGATCATGTCCTTGCGGCGATCCATCAGCGTGAGAAAGCCTTCCGCATCGAAGCGGCCGACGTCGCCTGTGCGGATGAATCGATTGCCGCTCTCGTCGTACCACTCCGCTTCGCTGGTCTTCTTCGGCTGATTCAGATAGCCATTCATCATGACCGGCGAGCGACCGACGATCTCTCCAACCTCATCGGCCGGCAGCTCCCGGCCTTCCTCATCGATCACGCGCATTTCGTGACCCGGGAACGGACAGCCGACCGTGTGCAGCTTGTCGGGCCGCTCGTGAGCCAGCAGCTGGCACGACGCGCCGCCTTCCGTCATCCCGTAGTACTCGATCAGACCGCCGGGCCAGCGCTTGAGCACTTCCGCCTTGATGTCGGCGGCGAACGGCGCGCTGGTGCTGTACTTCATCACGAAGCTCGACAGGTCATAACGGTCGAAGTCGGGCACTGCCATCAGCCGGCGATACTGTACGGGCACCAGCATCGCGTGCGTGACGCGATGCTTCTGCGCCAGTTCGAGGAACTTCACGGCGTCGAACTTCGCCTGCAGCACCACCGTGCCGCCGTTCGCGAGCGTCGGCAGGAAGCTCACGAGCGTGGTATTGGAATAGAGCGGCGTCGAGACCAGCGTCACCTGCGCCGAATCGGCCTCGAAGTCGTGCCCCTTGTCGCGCATGAGCTGCAGCCAGCGCAGCTGATGCGACTGCACGATGCCCTTCGGCGTCCCCGTCGTTCCGGAAGAGTAGATGATGTTGAACGCCGCATCCGGATCCATCGACGCAGGCTGCGGCTTGGCCTCGTTCGGCGGCAGCCACTCTTCGAATCGCACTCCGAAATCCGAACCATCGAGCATGACCCAGGTCGGTCCGGTGGGCTTTCGCAGCGGCGCCAGCGCAGTCGCAACGGCCGCATCGAGAAAGAGAATCGTCGCGCCGCAGTCCTCGAGCATGGTCATCAGACTCTGCGCGGTCGAGGAAGGCGCCAGCGGCACGACACCGCCGGCGGCACGCAGCGTCGCCATGAATACGGCGCTGTACTCGATGGACGCCGCAGCGCAGATGGCGACAGGGTCGCCCGACTTGATGCCGTCGCGCTGCAGGCCCGCGGCAATCCGGTCTATCAGGACATCCAGCTCCGCATAAGTGATGCGTCGGCTGTCCTGGATCACTGCTGCCTTTTTTGGCCGCAGCGAGGCATGCGCCCGAATGAGTTCATGATGCGACCCGAAGGGTCGCTCCCGCATTGCAGCGATGGATTCAGGCGTGACTCTCATGCGCGAAGCATCTCCTGACGAAGCGTGCGGGCCGCCGCGAAGTAGTGGAATGCAGCCCAGAGATTGACGAGTACTGTAACTCCAAGTGACCAGCGCAACCCATCGGCAAGCGCCTGAGCCTCAGGGATTCCCTGCGCCACGTAGCCTTGCCGCAGGAAATCGCTCAGCACGCCGACCAGCAGCGGCCCGAAACCGAGCCCGATCAGATTGAGGATGAACAGCAGCAGCGCACTGGCAAGCGCCCGCTCCTTCACGCCTACCAGGCGGTAGGTGGCCGTGATGCTGGGCGCGAGATAGGCGGCGGCGCAGAAGATCGACGGAATGAGCAGCCACATCACGATCGACGGATTGTCGACGAAGTAGACCAGTTCGGAGACCGGGAAGCCGACGAGCAGCGAAAGCGCAGGAATCCAGAGGTAGTAGCGAACATCGTTGCGGCGATTTGCATACCAGTCGCTCAGCCAGCCGCCGAAGTACGTGCCCGTCACGCCACCGATCACCGTGACGACCGCCAGCTGGAAGCCGACTTCCGCGACGCTCATGCCATGCGATCGCATCAGGAAGGCCGAGTAGAAGTTGCCGGCACCGTAGATGACGAAGTTGTGCAGCGCCGCCGCGAAGGCCAGGTGCCGGAACGAGGACTTGGCAAGCAGCGATCGGATCACGCCCCACGCCGAGGGCGGCTCGGAGACTACCTTCGTCTCGTCGGAAAAACCTCGCGGCGGCTCTCGCAGCGTCGTCTTCACGAGCAACGCGATCAGGAGTCCCGGCAAGCCAACGACGAAGAAGGCCATGCGCCAGCCGTGGGTCTGCGCCACCCATCCGGCCAGCACCATTCCCAGGAAGGACCCTGCGAACGCACCCAGCTGATAGATCGACAGCGCCGTCGCCCGGCGCTTCGACTCGAAGTAGTCGCTGATCAACGAATACGCAGCCGGATTGCAGCCCGCCTCCCCGACACCGACGCCTATCCGTGCGAAAAGCAGGTGGGAATAGGTTTTCGCCGTACCCGTGAGCGCGGTGAAGACGCTCCAGACCACGATCGAGATGGCGATCAGGTTGACGCGGCTGCTGCGATCCGCCAGACGCGCCAGCGGAATGCCCATCACCGTGTAGATCGCCGCAAACGCCAGCCCGGTAAGCAGCCCCATGTGGGTATCGGTCAGCCCGAAGTCGGTACGGATGGGCTCCATCAGGATGGACAGGAGCTGGCGATCCATCATGTTGATCATGTAGACGCCACACAGCAGCCACACGACGTAGTAACGGTAGCCCTCCGACGCGCGAAACTCCTCCGTCGTCTCCGAACCCGTCACGGCCGTCGCCGGCGCATTCAACGCCATCTCTTCTCTCGACATCGCCTCTTTCCCCTCGTCTCTCAGCAACGCGCCAATGGCGTTCGATCAGTGGTGATTATTTTTTTGCGCCGTCATTCTTCAGGTAGAGATCGAACCACTCGCGCGCCAGTTCGTGCGAGCGCACGCGCGCCTTTCCATAGATGTCGTAGTGCGAAGTTTCCGGAATGGTGATCAGCTTCTTCGGCCCCTGGTAGCGGTTGTAGGCCGCGATCGCGTGTTCCTCGTTGTTCAGGTACTGCTCGTGCTCCGACAGCACGAACTGGAATGCGACCGTATTCACGTCCGTAATGTCATCGAGCGGGTTGTAGTTGGCGAAGCGGCTGGTAATCGGCGCACCGCGCAGACCACCGTTCACCTGCGCAGGCGGCGGATAGCCCAGTTCGCCTCGGGCGCGCTTCGTCGCTTCCTCGAATCCCTGCGGCATCCACTGCGTCCACAGCGAACCTTTGAGTCCGCCCGTCACCTGGCTGTGGACGGCCTTCACGCGCGCATCGTGTGCGCCCGCGTAGACGACGTAGCTGCCGCCCATGCTGCTGCCCCACAATCCGATGCGGTTGACGTCGACCTGCGGCTCGCCATGCACCCAGTGGATCGCGTTCTGCCAGTCCGCCGCCATGTCGAGGGGATCGACCACTTCTCTGATGGCGTGCACTTCCGCCGTGAAATCGGTCTTCGTCACATCGCTCGCGGGCGACTTGAGCACGACGCGCGAATCGCTCTCGCCCCAGCCGCGATAGTCGAAGGTCAGCACGAGGTATCCCTCGCGCGCGAACTCCGACGCGTCCTGGCGCAACTGCGACTGCACGCCGCCCCAGCCGTGCGCCATGATGATCGTCGGCAGTTTTGCATCGGGGGCCGCCTTCTTCGCGACGAAGACATACCCTGTCATGCGATTGCCTTCGCTGTAGATGTCGACTCGACGGCTACTGATGTCGTCGGGAACCACGAAGCCGGCCGGACGCGCCGGCTGCGAGTCGCCGCTCGACTGCGCGCCTTGAGCATCCGACATCACCGACTGAACCAGAACGGCACACATCAACAAACCTCTGAACATGGCCATTTCCCCCTGTCTCGATCTACATGATTGCACGACGAATGAACCGGCCGCCCGGACCCGTCAATCAACTGATTGGTGACGATCCGCGCATTTCCGGGGCGTGTACATACCACGCAGTGAAAAAAATAAGCAATGCCTTTTGAACTACACATACTGCCCCGACAACTTTTGCCAAGGAGGTCGCCGCGGCATGAGCGCTTTGCTGCATCTGCGCAGACGGCGTCGGCCAGGAACGGACGCGGAGCGCATTCAGTCAACCGACTGAAACGAAAGGGCGTGCAGGCCGCCCATCGAATCGGGCACTGTCGGAGAAGGCGATTATGAAAACAGACCTGCGGGCGGCAGGCCGCCGCTACCTGGCAGTCTTGCGCACCGCCCGCTTGCGCACTGCCGTGCCGGCCGAGCCCGTTCGCCCGCCGAGGTGCGCTTCAAATCCTGCCGTCGTGAAGCGAGCGAGATCATCCGCGAGCTTGCGCACCGCGTCCTCGTTCGCGACCGCCTTGGGCGCGGAATCGTGCCAGGTCGCCGTGACCGCCATGAGGGCGACGGCCATCGCCAGCAATCGCTGAATTTCAGCTCGGGGTGTCCCCGGGAACAGCTCGCGGATCGCGGCGATATAACGGTTGCGTACCGGCGCCACGATATCGTCGAAGATCTTCGCCGACGATGTCTTGTATTCGTGCTGCACGCTGGCGAGGATGCGCGCATACGAAAGTCCTGCCGCCGTGCTGGCGAGCGCCACGTGCGGGTAGAAGTAGTTGTAGAGCAGGCGCTGCAGCCGCGCACGGCCGGCCAGCTCCGCATCCATCTCCTTCAGGAGCCTGAGACGTTCCTCCTGAACGCCATGGATGAAACTGTCGATCACTCCGCGATAGAGCGCTTCTTTCGAACCGAAGTGATAGTGCACCACGCCCGGATTCATGCCGATCTCGCGCTGGACTTCGCGCTGACTGGCGCCCCGGTATCCATGCTCGGCGAAATGCCGGGCCGCCACCTCGATGAGCTTCGTCCGGGTATCCGCGGTTGCGGTCAAGGTCTTGGGTCGCCGTGCCATCAGACTGTTCGAACTCCTGCCTGCGTCATTGGCGCTCGCTGTAGATCAGCACAGACGAAATACGCGCCTACCAGGTGTCGATGCCGGGCCGCTTGGCGCGTTGCCGCGGCGGCGCAGCGCGCACGGCCTTCAGCAGGTTCGCCAGCCAGCGACGCGAATCCGCCGGATCGATCGTATCGTCCACGCCGAAGATGGTTGCGATGCTGAGCGCCTTGCCCTGCTCGTACAGCTTCGCCACCATCTCGTCGTACTTGCTGCGACGTTGGAGCGGATCGGCGATCTGCGCCAGCTCGTTGCGATAGGCCAGTTTCACCGCGCCTTCCAGACCCATGCCGCCGAACTCGCCGGTGGGCCAGGCCACCGTCGCCATCGGACGCTTGAAGGATCCGCCGGCCATCGCGATGGCACCCAGTCCATACGCCTTGCGCAGCACGATCGTGAAGAACGGCACGCTGAGATTCGCTCCGATGACGAACATGCGGCTCGAATGACGAACCAGCGCCGTCTTTTCGACCTCCGGTCCGACCATGATGCCGGGCGTATCGCAGAGGAACAGCACCGGAATGTCATAGCTGTCGCACAGCTGCATGAAGCGCGCAGCCTTGTCCGCGCCATCGGCATCGATCGCTCCGCCCAGATGCTGCGGATTGTTGGCGATCACGCCGACGGGCATGCCTTCGATGCGAATCAGCGACGTGATCATGCCCTTCGCAAATTGCGAACGCAGTTCGAGCACCCAGCCGGTGTCGGACAGCGTGTCGATTACGCGGCGAACCTCATACGCTCGCAGCCGATTCTCCGGGATGACATGACGCAGGTGACGCTGATCGGCGCACTCGTAATCTTTGACGGTTCCCTGGAAGTACGACAGATAGCGCCGCGCCGCGCTCACGGCCTGCGCTTCATCCGCCACGCCGATGTCGACCACGCCGTTGGCGAGCTGTACCGACATGGGCCCGATCTCTTCCGGCTTGAAGACGCCGAGACCGCCGCCCTCGACCATCGCCGGCCCACCCATTCCGATGTTGGCGTTGGCAGTCGCGATCACCACGTCGCAGCAACCGAGCAACGAGGCATTGCCGGCAAAACAGCGGCCGGAGGCGATGCCCACCAGCGGCACCGTGCCGCTCAGTTCAGCGAAATCCGCAAACGTCGGCGTTCCGCCGGCGTCGCCGCTGGTCTCCGTATCGCCCGGCCGTCCGCCGCCACCTTCGGCGAAGATCACGACCGGCATGCCTGCGTCCTTCGCCACGCGAATCATGCGATCCGTCTTGATGTGATTGCGCGCTCCCTGCGTCCCGGCGAAGACGGTGTAGTCGTAGGACATGACGACCGAGCTCGCCTGCGGATCGGGGAAGAGTTTGCCGTTGATGCGACCCACACCGGTCACCATGCCATCCGCGGGACTCTTGACGATCAGCTCTTCGAGCGAGCGGCGTGCGCGCTGCGCCGCCAGCACGAGCGGTCCGTACTCGACGAACGTTCCCGGATCGCACAGATCGTCGATGTTCTCGCGGGCCGTGCGCTGGCGTGTCGCGCGACGACGGGCCACGGCTTCCGGTCGGGCCGCATCGCGAGTCACTTCGTGCCGCTTCAGCACCTCGTGCAGATCCGGGCGGATCAACTCGAGATCCACCGCTGCGGCGGCACTGGCGCCACCGCCGTCCACTTCCTGCGGCTCGATCGCCACCAGCGAAGCGCCCTCCACGATGGTATCGCCGACGGCGACGGCGATTGCCGTCACGCGACCGCCGACGGCTGCAGTCAGTGCATGCTCCATCTTCATGGACTCGATCACGAGCACCTGCTGGCCGCGGCGAACCAGATCGCCTTCGCGCACGTCGATCGCCACGATCGTTCCCTGCAGCGGCGATTTGATGGCGCCGGGCACGTCGTCATCGATCACGGGATGAGACGGCGCCGCGCTTTCCTGCCGGCCGTGTGCGAGCACGGCGAGCGGATCGTTGGTATCGACCTGCGCTCCCACACGCTGCGAGCGCATGGAACCCGACGTGGCTTCGATGAAGCGCCGCGGATGCTTCGCGCCAGGCTGCAGCAACTCGGCCGCATGACGGGCAATGAACTGCGTGTCGACGTCGTCGGCAACGAATGCCGGGTGCTGCAGCACCGCCTGCAGGAAGGCGAGATTCGTGGTCACGCCTTCGATCCTGAACTCGCACAGCGCACGGTAGGCGGCGGCCGCAAGTGCCTCGAAGCCGGGCTGCTGCGAATGAACGATGACTTTTGCGAGCAGCGGATCGAATCCCGGCAAGGCCGCATAGCCGGCATAGCCGAACGTATCCACCCGGATGCCGCGTCCGCCCGGCGGTTCGAACACCGTCAGCGTGCCCGACGTCGGTTTGCTCGACCCATCCGCCTGCATCGCCTCCATGTTGATCCGCAGCTGCATGCTCGAGCCGCGAGGGGCTGGAATCTGCTCCTGCGACAACTGCAGTTCGGGCAGCGTCGCGCCGCACGCCACACGCAACTGGGCCTGCACCAGATCGATGCCGAGAATTTCTTCGGTGACGGTGTGTTCCACCTGCAACCGCGCATTGGCCTCTATGAAGACGAAGCGCGCATCGGCGCCGCCGGCGGCATCAACGAGGAATTCGAACGTTCCAAGGCTGTCGTAACGTACGTGACGCGCCATGCGCAGCGCCGCGTCGATGACGCGATCCCTGACGGCCGGATGCACGCCGGGACTGGGTGCGATCTCGATCAGCTTCTGATGGCGTCGCTGGATGGTGCATTCGCGTTCCCAGAGATGACTGACGTTGCCGGAGGCATCGCCAAGAATCTGCACTTCGAGATGGCGGACCGAAGGGAAGTACTCCTCGACATACACGTCTTCGACGCCGAAGGCGGACTTCGCCTCGGACCGGCAACGCGTGTAGGCCTCCTCCAGCTCCGACTCCTCCGTGACGACGCGCATTCCTCGTCCGCCGCCGCCGCCGCTCGCCTTGATCACGATCGCACTGCCCGCAGGCAATGAGGAACGGAAGCGGAGAATGTCTTCGATCGTCGTGGCAGCAAACGTGCCGGCCGGCACCGGCACTTCCAGCGAGCGCGCCAGCGTGCGGGCCTGAGTCTTGTCGCCGAACAGGGCCAGGAGTTCCGTGCGCGGCCCGACGAACGTCAGACCGGCGCTGCGTACGGCAGCCGCGAAGGCCGCGCTCTCGCTCAGGAATCCGTAGCCGGGATGGATTGCGCCGCAGCCGCGCGCCTTTGCTGCATCGATGATCTGCTTGGCATCGAGATAGGCACGCGCGCCTTTGCCGGACAATCCGATGGCGTCGTCGCAGCGGCGTACGTGCAACGAACGTGCATCGTCCTCGGAGTAGATGGCCACCGTCCGCATGCCTGCTGCAGCCGCAGCGCGTGCGATCCTGATGGCAATTTCGCCCCGGTTGGCGATCAGCAGCGTCTGATCACTTTTCTTTTCGACAGGTTGCATCGATCCCCCAGACGCGACCGAGAGGATCGGCGTCCCACGATATTTCAGCTGTAGGTACGGATTATTGGGTCCATGAGGTCGCCTGCGCAAGGCGGGCGCCGCGGATTCAGTCAAGTGATTGAGGAGATCGCGCCCTCGTCTCCGGCACTTCCGGCGAAGAGACCTGGCCGCCGGTGCGCATGAAAATCAATTTGAATTGACGGTATGCCCGGCGGAAATCTATATTCCGGACCTCCTCGATCGACCATTACGCGCTGGGCGGCAAGGGCCAGTCCGCCGCCGACCCATCGGACCAGGAACACTCCATACCATTTCAGGTGACTCATGCGCGAAGCAGTAATCGTCTCCACCGCCCGCACGCCGATCGGCAAAGCCTATCGCGGTGCGTTCAACAACACCCAGGGCCAGGAACTGGCCGGGCACGCCATCGCGCAGGCGGTGAAGCGCGC
>CALMII010000050.1 GCA_937864115.1 uncultured Steroidobacter sp.
CCAGGCGGACAACTTAACGCGTTAGCTACGACACCGAGAGGCAGACCCTCCCGACATCCAGTTGTCATCGTTTATGGCGTGGACTACCAGGGTATCTAATCCTGTTTGCTCCCCACGCTTTCGCACATGAGCGTCAGTATTGGTCCAGGAAGTCGCTTTCGCCACTGATGTTCCTTCCGATATCTACGCATTTCACCGCTACACCGGAAATTCCACTTCCCTCTCCCATACTCTAGCAATGCAGTCTCGAGTGCAGTTCCCAGGTTGAGCCTGGGGATTTCACACCCGACTTGCAAAGCCGCCTACGCGCGCTTTACGCCCAGTAATTCCGATTAACGCTCGCACCCTCTGTATTACCGCGGCTGCTGGCACAGAGTTAGCCGGTGCTTCTTTAGTAGGTTACGTCAATACCCCGACGTGTTAGGTCGAGGCTTTTCTTCCCTACCGAAAGGGCTTTACAACCCGCAGGCCTTCTTCACCCACGCGGCGTCGCTGGATCAGGCTTTCGCCCATTGTCCAATATTCCCCACTGCTGCCTCCCGTAGGAGTCCGGACCGTGTCTCAGTTCCGGTGTGACTGGTCGTCCTCTCAGACCAGTTACGGATCGTAGCCTTGGTAGGCCATTACCCTACCAACTAGCTAATCCGACTTGGGCTCATCTATTAGCGCCAGGCCTTGCGGTCCCCGGCTTTCCACCGTAGTGCGTATGCGGTATTAGCCCGAGTTTCCCCGGGTTGTCCCCCACTAATAGGCAGATTCCCAAGCGTTACTCACCCGTCCGCCGCTCGTCAGCATGTATTGCTACACCTGTTACCGCTCGACTTGCATGTGTTAGGCACGCCGCCAGCGTTCAATCTGAGCCAGGATCAAACTCTTCACTTGAAGGCTTGAGACCTATCAAATGACGAGAGCATCCAATCAAGCTCTACTGGCTAAATTGGTAACTCATCGTCGTGTTGCGTTAGCAGACGACCGACGCGAGTCCCCACACAAATTACCTGTTTCGATTTTTAAAGAGCGGCCTATGCGCGGGGCCTAGGCAGAAGCGGGATTCTAACCGAGTTTCCAGGTTCGTCAACACCCCAAAACTTCGAGGCGGTCACTTTTCTGGAGCTCGGCACGTGCGTTTTGTGACGCTCGTGTCTCGCGAGGCGGCGCATCTTACTGACGGCGGATCGGGAGTCAACACCCTTTTTGCAACTTCTTTTCGGCCGCCGATTGAACGCGAAATTCTTCGATGAATTCGCAAAATCAAGCGCGACGCGAACAGCAAGATGGAGGCGCTGCTCGCTGCGCTCAAGACATCGTCGCGCGAATTTCCTTCATTGACGATCGACAGTGATCTCTTCGAACACGCGTTTGCCGACCTGAAAGAGATACGTGCCACCGACTTTCACCGATGCCTTGGTATCGGTGACCTTCTCGTCGTTCAGACGAACCCCGCCCTGCTGCATGAGGCGAAACGCTGCTGACGTACTTTCCACCAGACCGCATTGCTTCAGCAGCGCCGCGATGCCGATCGTCTCACCATCGATCGTGACCGTGCGCCTTGGAACGTTGTCGGGAACTTCGCGACGCTGACTACGCGCACGAAAGTTTTCGTACGCCTGCTGCGCCGCTGCGGAATCGTGAAATCTCGCGGTAATTTCCAGCGCCAACTCGATCTTCACTTCCATCGGATTGCGCCCTTCCGCGACGTCCTGCCTGAGCTTCGCAAGCTCTGCATTCGGCCTGAACGACAGCAGATCGAAGTAGCGCCACATCAACTCGTCGGAGATCGACATGATCTTGCCGAACATTTCGTCGGGCGCTTCGGTCACTCCGATGTAGTTACCCAAGGACTTCGACATCTTGTTGACGCCATCGAGTCCTTCGAGAAGCGGCATCGTGAGAACCACCTGCGGCTCCTGCCCATACGCTTCCTGCAATTGCCGACCCACCAGCAAATTGAACTTCTGATCGGTGCCGCCCAGTTCGACATCTGCCTTCAGTGCGACAGAGTCGTAACCCTGCACGAGCGGATAGAGAAATTCGTGAACGGCGATCGGCTGGCCGTTCTTGTAACGCTTGCTGAAATCATCGCGCTCGAGCATTCGCGCGACCGTGTGCTTCGCTGCCAGCTGGATCAAACCGGCCGAGCCCATCTCGGTCATCCAGCGGGAATTGAAATCGATGCGGGTCCTGGCCGGATCCAGGATCTTGAAGATCTGCTGCTTGTACGTAGCGGCGTTCGCCGCGATATCCGCGGGCGTCAAAGGCGGACGAGTGGCATTCCGCCCCGACGGATCGCCGATCAGCCCCGTGAAATCGCCGATCAAGAAAATGACTTCATGGCCGAAATCCTGAAAACGGCGCATTTTGTTGATCAGGACCGTATGCCCGAGATGCAGGTCGGGTGCGGTGGGGTCGAAGCCGGCCTTGATGCGCAGCGGCTTGCCCCGACGCAGCTTCGTAAGCAGCTCGGACTCGAGCAGGATTTCTGCAGTGCCGCGCTTCAGCTCGGCGAATTGTTCTTCAGGGGACAACATGTGCTTCGTTACCGGCAATTCTGTCGCGCCGGACTCTATGGGTTCGACTGATTGCGCGCAAATCAGCGGCGATGGAACGTTCAAGTGCGGTTGACGGTCTAGGTTGCGATCTTCTATTTTTCGCCGAAATTTCAATTTCCAATGAACTGCAGCAAGGGGGCGCCGCCGGTGCGACCAGACTCGAGGATCGGATTCGACTACAAGCCAAGATCCGCGAGATCCCTGTCCACGACTCACGCTCGCTGGTTCGCTTCCGGCCTCATGCTGCCTCTGGCCGGCGCACTCATCGCGTATTTCGTTGCAAAAGGCCCGACCCAGGAACCGCTGCCCAGCATCCCGACGGCCGTACCCAGCCCCTTGCCGGCGCTCGAACCGGAAACGCTGGCACTACCTCCGGTCGAACCGCTCGGCGACACGCTCGAATTCGTCGTCCGACGCAACGACACCCTGGATCGAATTTTCCGACAGCTGAAACTCAGCCTGAACGACCTCGCCTCGATTCGCGACGTACCGGGCGTGCGCGAGAGCCTGGACCGGCTGCGGCCCGGCGACACGATCAAGCTCACGCACGATGAAGGTATCGTCTACGCGCTCACGCGGCGCATCAGCGAGACAGAAATACTCTCCGTCAAGCGCGGGGACGACGGATTCGCCGCCGAGGTCATTTCGACACCCGTGGAAATCCGCACCATGCGAGCACACGGGACGATCGAATCTTCGCTCTTCGTTGCCGCACGCTCCGCCGGCGTCAGCGCCGATCTGATCATGCGACTGGCGAACGACATCTTCGGCTGGAAGATCGATTTCGCTCTGGAAATCCAGCCTGGCGACAGCTTCGACATCGTCTACGAGCAGAAGTATCGCGACGGTCAGTACATCGGCGACGGCAACATCCTCGCAGCGGACTTCGTCAACGAGCGCAAGCTTCATCGTGCCGTCTATTTCAAGTCTGCCGACGGCAAGGTCGCAGGCTATTTCGGACCCGACGGACGCAGCATGAAGCGCCAGTTCCTGCGGGCGCCGCTCGATTTCACGCGTATCAGCTCGAATTTCAATCCCTCGCGCCGTCATCCCATCCTCAATACCATCCGTGCGCACAAGGGCGTCGACTATGCCGCACCGACCGGTACGGTCATCAAGGCAGCAGGTGACGGCCGAATCGCCTTCCTCGGCACGAAGGGCGGATACGGCCGCGTCGTGGTTCTCGAACACGGCGCGGGGATTTCGACGCTGTACGGGCATATGTCGCGCTTCGTGAGCGGAATGGGCAACGGCCAGCGCGTGAGCCAGGGGCAGACCATCGGTTACGTCGGCAGCAGCGGCGCGGCGACCGGCCCGCATCTGCACTACGAATACCGCGTCAACGGCGTACACAAGAATCCGCGCACGGTTCCTCTGCCAGACGCCACGCCGATTCCGGCACACTACATGGCGGAGTTCCAGCAGCAGTCCGGCGTTCTGATGGCAGATCTCGACCGCGCCCGTGCCGGCACCATCGTTGCCGCTCCGTCGACATGATTTGCCGTCTGTCTCGCGCGACATCCCTGTAACACAAGCGTCCGCGAACCCGTAGTATTCTCGGCGTCGCCCTCAAAATCTGGCGACGTCCATGCTCGATGTGAATCTCAAGGCACCCGAGTACTACATCAACCGGGAGCTTTCCTTTCTCGACTTCAATTCGCGCGTGCTGGCACAGGCACACGACGAAGCACTGCCGCTGCTCGAGCGCATCCGCTTTCTCGGCATTTCGTGCTCGAACCTCGATGAGTTCTTCGAAATCCGCGTCGCCGGCCTGAAGCAGCGTCTCGAACTCGGCTCGCTGGGCGGCGGCCCGGATGGCATGAGCGTACCGGAGCAGCTGACCGCCATTCACGACCGCGCGATGGCGATGGTGAAGGACCAGTACGATCTGCTGAACCAGCTGGTTTTCCCGGCACTCGCGGCCCACGGCATCCAGTTCGTCAATGGCAAGACATTCACGCCGCGGCAGCACGCGTGGCTGGCGGAATACTTCGCCAAGGAAGTGGAACCGGTACTGACGCCGCTGGGACTCGATCCGGCGCGACCGTTTCCGCGGATCCAGAACAAGAGCCAGAACTTCATCGTCCGCCTCTCTGGAAAAGATGCGTTTGGCCGCGACGCCGAACTCGCTGTCGTCCAGGTGCCGCGGGCATTGCCGCGCATCATCCGGCTGCCGCAAACGGATGAAGCGCCGGGAACGACCCACTTCGTCTTCCTCTCCGCCGTGATTTCGACCTTCATCGCGCAGCTGTTCAGCGGCATGGCGGTTCAGGGCGCCTGGCAGTTCCGCGTCACGCGCAACAGCGATCTGTTCGTCGACGACGAAGAAGTCGACAACCTGCTGCGGGCCATCGAAGGCGAACTCGCACAGCGCCGCTATGGCGCTGCCGTGCGGATGGAAACGTCGATGGTTTGCCCCGAAGACATCCCGAACTTCCTGCTCCGTCACTTCGCGCTGACAACGAACGACCTCTATCAGGTGAACGGCCCGGTCAACTTGAACCGGCTGATGTCGATCTACGATCTGCTCGACCGCCCCGACCTGAAGTACCCGCCGTTCACCCCGGCCATTCCGCGACGCATCGTCGCGAAAGAGGACATTTTCGCGGTGATGCGCGACAGCGATCTGATGCTGCACCACCCGTTCGAGTCCTTCGTGCCCGTCATCGACTTCCTGCGCCAGGCCAGCCTCGATCCATATGTCCTGGCCATCAAGCAGACGCTGTATCGCACCGGACCGCAATCGCCGGTCGTCGATGCGCTGGTCGACGCGGCCCGCAACGGCAAGGAAGTCACCGTCATCATCGAACTGATGGCCCGCTTCGACGAAGCAGCCAACATCGCGCTCGCAACCCGTCTTCAGGAAGCCGGGGCTCACGTCATGTACGGCGTCGTGGGTTACAAGACACACGCGAAACTGATCATGGTCGTGCGGCGCGAGAACGGGAAATTGCGCCGTTACTGTCACCTCGGCACCGGCAACTATCATCCCAACACCGCGCGCGTCTACACCGACTACGGCCTGTTCACCTGCGACGAAGCCGTCGGCGAAGATCTGCACGAACTCTTCCTGCAGCTCACGAGCCCGACGCGCGTCGCGACGATGCAGAAAATCCTGCAATCACCGTTCACGTTGCATGAAGCATTGCTGGAGAAGACGCGGCGCGAGATCCAGTTTGCGCGCGAGGGCAAGCCGGCCCGGGTGATTGCCAAGATGAATGCGCTGATCGAGCCGCAGATCATCCAGGCGCTCTACCAGGCCTCGATGGCCGGCGTGAAGGTCGATCTGATCGTGCGGGGAATCTGCGCGCTGCGCCCGGGAATTCCAGGGGTTTCCGAGAACATCACGGTCCGCTCGATCGTCGGACGGTTCCTCGAACATTCGCGCGTCTATTACTTCCTCAACGACGGCGATCCGGAACTGTTCTGTGCCAGCGCCGACTGGATGGAGCGCAATTTTTTCCGTCGCATCGAGGTGGGTTTTCCGGTGGGTCGCCGGCACCGCGAACAGATCGTCGCGGACCTCGAAACCTATCTGTCCGACAACGTGCTGGCGTGGCAGCTGCGTGCGGACGGCGACTATGAACGCTGTATTGCGGGCGATCACCCGCTGGTCAATGCGCAGACGACGCTGTTGCGTCGCTATGCCGAGCCGGCGGATTGAACCCGCTCAGAGCACCTTCAGCCTGAAACCTGTCGATTTCAGGTAGTCGCTCTCGTTCTCCAGATCCGCCTGTGTCAGCGGATGAGCGTCGATCCAGCCGCGCGGGAACGCCATCTCGAGCGAGCGACCGCGCGCATTCAACGTGATCTTCGGCAGCGCTTCGGCGCTGCGCCCCCGGTGCAACAGCACGGCAAGCCGCAGAATGACGATCAGGAACTCCACCTTCAGATGCCACGGCGGACTCAGGTCTTCGAGGTCGCCCAGATGCATCTTGCGACGATGCGCGCCGACGATGCAGGCGAGGATCTTCTGCTCTTCCTGCGGAAATCCCGGCATGTCCGCATGTTCGAGCAGGTACGCACCATGCTTGTGATAGTGCGAATGCGAAACATCCAGACCGACTTCGTGCAACCTCGCCGCCCATGACATGACCAGCGCAGCGAACGGGTCTTCGAGCCCCCACGCCTCCTGCGCCTGCGCCAGAAAATCCAGCACGGTCGCTTCGACCCGTCCCGCCTGCGCGATATCGACGTGATAGCGCCCCTGCATCGCCCGCACGCTGCGACTGCGGGCATCCTCGTCGGTGAGGCGACCGATCATGTCGTACAGCAGTCCCTCGCGCAGCGCGCCGTCGGCGGTGCGCATGTGCTTGATATCGAGAATCTCGAGAATTTCCGCCAGGATCGCCAGCCCGCCCGCGAACACGGGAATGCGCTCTTCGGACAATCCGGCGAGCCGCATCCGCTCGATGCTGCCGGCGCGGATGGCCTGTTCGATCAGCGATTCGACGGCCGTCGGTGTAATCACGCCGTCGCTGATGCCGCGCGCCCGCAGGACATCGCTGACCGAACGGATCGTGCCGGACGTACCCATCGCCTGATCCCAGCCGTACTCGCGGAAACTCGTGCGCACGGGCTCGAGTTCGAGCCGCGCAGCCAGCCGCGCCCGTTTCATGCGCTTCTCGGTGATCTCGCCATCGGCGAAGAATCGCGAACTGGTGCTGACGCAGCCCATGTAGAGGCTCTCCAGCTTCCGGGCATGCACGCCTTCGCCGATGATGATTTCGGTGCTGCCGCCGCCGATGTCGACCACGAGCCGGCGACCCGGTTCGCTCGGCGTCGTATGCGCGACGCCGAGGTAGATCAGACGCGCCTCTTCGATGCCGGAGATGATTTCGATGGGATGCCCGAGCGCGGAGCGTGCGCGATCCAGGAATGCGCCGCGGCGTTTCGCACGCCGCAGCGTATTGGTGCCGACGACCCGCACGCTTTCCGCCTTCATGTCGCGCAGACGTTGTCCGAAGCGCTCCAGGCACGGCAGGGCCGTTTCGATGGCATGGCGATCGATGCGACCGGTTTCGTCGAGACCCGCCGCCAGGCGCACCATCTCGCGCAGGCGATCGAGGATGATGAGCTGCCCGTGCGAATAACGGGCGACCACCATGTGGAAGCTGTTGGAGCCGAGATCGACGGCCGCGATGACATCGGGAACTTTGGATCGGGCCATGCAGGAAGCTCCGGACTAGCTGCTAGCGTCTAGCGGCTAGCCAGAACGGGAAAATACCTGCCGCCGCCATCGCGTGGCTAGCGCCGGAGTGTTACGAGCTTCGGGAAAGCAGTTTCAAGCGGAGAACGAAGATCCGCAGCCACAGGTCGTCGCAGCGTTGGGATTGCGGATGACGAACTGCGCGCCTTCCATGTCTTCGCGGTAGTCGATCTCCGCACCGGCGAGATACTGGATGCTCATGGGATCGACCAGCAGCGTCACGCCCTGGTTCTCGACCTGGGTATCGCCGTCCTCGATGTTCTCGTCGAAGGTGAATCCGTACTGGAAGCCCGAACAGCCGCCGCCCTGCACGAAGACGCGCAGTTTCAGGTTCGGATTCGACTCTTCGCGGATGAGTTCGCCGACCTTGGCCGCGGCCGCATCGGTGAACAGCAGCGCGGCGGGCGATTCGAGAGTGGCGGTTTCGGTGGACATGACGGGCTTATGGGGGCAAACGGGGTTGGGATCAAGTCTAATCAGCGCCCTTCTGCGCCGTCAAAAACGGACGCTGCAACAGTGTCATGAAGCGCCGTCAGCAACGGCCTGCACCGGGGGCGAGGCCTTGGCGGATGAGGTCTTCCCCGATTCGGCCTTGCGGGGCTCATGCACCAGCTTGCCGTTGATTTCGGCACCCATCTCCATTTCGATCAGGTGGTAGTAGACATTGCCGGTGACCTTCGCTGTCGCACCGAGCTCGACGCGCTCATGCGCAAGAATGTCGCCGATCACCGTGCCGTTGAGGATCACGTTCGGTACCGCTACCGCGCCTTCCACCACGCCGCTGTCGCTGACGCTCAGCGTCGCGCCCGATTCGGCCTTGGCGTCGATATTGCCCTTGATGTGGCCATCGAGATGGAAGCCGCCCGCGAACTGGACGTCGCCGATGATGCGGGTACCGGCGCCGATGAGCGTGTCGATGCGCTGGGGCTTGGACTTGCTTTTGAACATGCCTGGATCCTGACCGATGACTGCCGACGACGGGGCGGGTCGTATCCTGGAGGGACCCGGCGGACTCGGGTATCAGCCCTTCCCTAGCTTTCCGCCTGTACCTGCCACGGATACGACTCCTTGACCGGGGCGAGTCTGCCCGATCGCACCTCGACCGTGACTGCACGTGGTTCAAAGTCTGGAGGCAAGACGATGTCCTGCTCGATCTCCTGGAAGTACCTGAATTTGAAGTCCAGGGAGCCATCCGCCCGGGTATCGCCGCCAACTTGCGACAGGGGCAGCTGGACCGGCGCATTGTTGCGCACCCCTTCGATGGCGATCGTGACGACGCCCGAGGCGGCGGCGTCCTGGCGCATGGACTGCACCAGCACGAGTTGCAGGTGGTAGTGATGTTCGGCGCCGCCGGCGCTGACCTGGAAACCCTGGATGCGCAGCCCGCCGATCCCGTCCTCGGGCGAGACGATGCCGCGATAGAACGTCAGCTCCTCGCGATGCTTGAGGACCTGGGACTGCAGGTCCGCCAGGCTCTTTTCCACTTCCGCATACGCCTGCTTCTCGACGTTGCGGGCCAGTTCAGCGGCGGCCAGTTCGGTCTTCAGCTTCTCGTTCGTTTCGCTCAGCGCATCCATCTTCGCCGTCAATTCGCGCCGCCGCTGGATCTCGGCGAACTTGCTGTAGCCGCCCTGGAACCGGCCCGTTTCATACGCGCCGTAGAGCAGCAGCAGCGCGAGCAGCGACCCGCCCACGACGAACAACCGGCGCTGCCATTGAGGCCGGCTGCGGATGATGAACTGCCCGGTGCGCAGACCGCCGGATTCAGCCATTCACCACGATCTCCTGCCGCTTTGCAGTTTCATGCATCATCAGTCACGGTAACCTGCCGCATTAAAACACAGCCACCGACTCGAACCGCAGCAAGGTAGCCCATGCTCTGGCTCAAAGCCTTCCATGTCATCTTCGTCGTCACCTGGTTCGCCGGCCTGTTCTACCTGCCGCGCCTGTTCATCTATCACGCCGAAGCGACCGATGCGGTGAGCCTCGAGCGCTTCCAGGTCATGGAACGGCGCCTGTTCATGATCATGACCCTCGGTGCGACGCTCGCCGCGATTTTCGGCATTTCGATGCTGGTTGCCGCGCCCGTGCTGCTGCAGCTCGGCTGGATCCACGCAAAGCTGACGCTGGTCATCCTGCTGATCGGCTACCACCTCTGGTGTCAGCGCCTGATGGTCGCGCTGCGCGACGGCACGAACCGTCACTCGTCGCGCTGGCTGCGCATCTTCAACGAAGTGCCGGCGCTGCTGCTGATCGCGATCGTGATACTGGCCGTCGTGAAGCCGTTCTGAGGCAAAGCGCGTTACTGATCGCGCGTCTCGGCCGGCAGCTCCTGACCGCGCCGGCGCGCCAGACTCCGCAGGTTCTTCTCCGCTCCCGACCACTCGGGCAGCGCCGGCGGATCCGCGGGCCAGGCCCGGTTCGCCAGTTCGTCGAGCGCCCGCACATAGACGGCGCGCTTGAAATAGATCACTTCGCGCACCGGCGTCCAGTAATCGACCCAGCGCCAGCGATCGAATTCGGGCGTATTGGTCGCGTCGAAATGCAGCCGATCCTCGGAGGCAGTCAGCCGCAGCAGGAACCAGCGCTGCTTCTGACCGATGCAGCGCGGCTGGGCATTGCGCCGCACGTACTGCCGCGGCAGCCGGTAGCGTAGCCAGTGGCGCGTGGCCGCGACCAGTTCGACATCCGATTGCTCCAGTCCGATTTCTTCCTTGAGCTCGCGATACAGCGCCTGCTCCGGCGATTCGTCGCGAAGCATGCCTCCCTGCGGGAACTGCCAGCCCTTGCCGCCGGGACGACCGCCGAGAAATACCTGCCGATCGTCCCGGAACAGGACGATTCCGACATTGGCACGGAAACCTTCGGCGTCGATGAAATCGGTCATGGCGTGCGGGGATTGTTCCACAAGCACCGGCGCTGAACTACCCGCACGGCGCGCGACCGCGCCTTGAATCCGCGCGCATCGGCCTCGTACCCTTGCGCACCGTCGTCACCGCAGCAGGCCGTCCTTGTCCGCAGCGACCCGCAGAATCGCTTCTCTCTATGGCCTGCTCGGGCTTGCTGCGTGCGTCGCTTTCGCTCTGTCGCTGCTGACGGGCAGCGTGATGCTGAGTCCGGCGCGGCTCTGGGACGGCCTCATGGGAGGCGACGCGCTGGCGCGATCCGTGATCGTCGATCTGCGATTGCCGCGCACGCTCACCGCCTTCGCTGCCGGCGGACTGCTGGCGATGGCCGGCGTTTTGATGCAGGTATTGCTGCGCAATCCGCTGGCCGACCCGTTCGTCATGGGCGTGTCCGGTGGCGCAGCGGTGGCCGCGCTGACGGCCATGCTGCTCGGCCTGGCCGGCGTCGCCGTCGATGCCTGCGCGACACTCGGCGCGCTGGCCGCCACGCTGATCGTGTTCACGCTCGCGCACGGCGAAGGCGGCTGGACACCGACGCGCCTGCTGCTCACCGGAATCGTGATCGCCGCTGGTGCAAGCGCCGTCGTGAGCGTGCTGCTGGCAATGGGCAACGACGCGGAGCTGCGCGGCATGCTCTTCTGGTTGATGGGCGACCTGTCCCTGAGTTCGCGCCCGTGGCCGCTGCTGATCCTGTTCGTCGTCACGCTGCTCGTGGCGCTGCCGTTCTCGCGGCAGTTGAACGTTCTCGCCCGCGGTGAACTGCAGGCGCGTGTGCTCGGTGCGCCGGTGCAGGGACTGCGCATCGGCATTTTCGTCGCCGCCTCGCTGCTGACTGCAGCGACCGTCACGAGCGCGGGAACGATCGGGTTCGTCGGCCTCGTCACGCCGCACCTGGTGCGACTGATGCTCGGGTCCGATCATCGCTGGGTGATGCCCGCTTCCGCGCTGCTGGGCGGCACGCTCGTGATGCTCGCGGATCTTTGCGCACGAACGCTGCTGGCGCCGCGACAGCTGCCCGTCGGCGCGCTGACGGCGATCGTGGGAGTGCCGTTGTTCCTGATGTTGATGAGGCGTCAGAGGAGGTGACGGAAGTCACGAAGGTCACGAAAGTGACGAAGGCGGGGACGCTTCTCTGACCTTCGTCACTTTCGTGACCCTCGTCACTCTGCCTTTTCAAACGCCACCACGTGGTCCGGCTCGATCCGGATCCCAATTTTTTCGCCGACGGCATGATTGTGGTGGCTCGGCACGAGCGAGAGCAGGCGCGCGCCGCTGGGCAGTTTCAGCGTGTACAGAAACTCGGCGCCACGGAAGGCGCGATGACAGACTTCAGCGCGAAAATCGCTGGCGTCGTCGTGGATCACATCGTCGGGCCGCAGCAGTACGTCGACCCGCGTTCCCGTGCTCCACTGCGACTGACCGTTCGCGCGCAGCACACCGAATTCCGTCTGCACCGCATTCTGTGCGGCCACCTCGCCTGCGATGAAAACGCCCTGACCGATGAAATCGGCCACGAAGCGGGTGGCCGGCCGGTGATACAGGTCATACGGCGCGTCCCATTGCTCCAGTCGTCCGGCGCGCATCACACCGACCAGATCGGCAACGGCGAACGCCTCCTGCTGATCGTGCGTCACCAGCAGCGCCGTCGCGTTGAGACTCTTCAGCACTGTGCGGACTTCCGCGCTCAGGCGCTGGCGCAGCTCCACATCGAGACTCGAAAAGGGCTCGTCGAGCAGCACGAGTTCGGGCTCGGGCGCGAGCGCACGTGCCAGCGCCACGCGCTGCTGCTGGCCGCCGGACAACTGATGCGGATACTGATCGGCGTAGTCGCTCAGCCCGACGGTCGCCAGCATGTCCTGCACGCGACGGGCGCGAGCCGCTGCCGCGGTCTTGTGCAGGCCGAAGGCCACGTTCTGTGCGACGGTGAGGTGCGGAAACAGCGCGTAGTCCTGGAACACCATGCCGATGCGCCGTTCCGCCGGCGACATCGTGAATCCCGGCTGCGCCAGCACGCGCTCGTGAGCGCGGATGGAACCGCCATCGACCGGCTCGAAGCCCGCGATACAGCGCAGCGCCGTCGTCTTGCCGCAGCCGCTGGGCCCGAGCAGGCAGCCGATCGAGCCTTGCGGCAAGCGCAGCGACAGGCCGTCGACGGCGCGACGCTCGCCAAAGGTGCGGACGACGTCCTGCAGCTCAAGCCACATGAGCGTTCCCGCGGCTCAGCATCGCCGCGGGAATCAGTCCCACGGCGACGATCACGACAGAGGGCAACGCGGCGCGTTCCCACTCGCCGATGGACGTCATGTTGAAGACGCGGATGGCCAGCGTGTCCCAGCCGAACGGCCGCGTGAGCAGCGTGATCGGCATTTCCTTCATGACATCGACGAACACCATGATGGCCGCCGTCACCAGGCTGGAGCGCAGCAATGGAACATGGACGCTGCGCACCAGGCGCGTGCCGTTGACGCCGAGGCCGATGGCCGCTTCGTCGAGGCTGCGCGTGACTCGCTGCAGGCCGCTTTCGATGGGATGCAGGCCGACGGCAAGAAAGCGCGCCATGTAGGCGAGCAGCACGCCGATCACCGTGCTCTGAAGCAGGAGGGTCGGGGCCGAAGCACCGAACACCTCGCTCAGCAGGCCCTGCAGGGCGTTGTTCAGCATCACGAGGGGAAACAGTGTTCCCACCGCGAGCACCGTGCCCGGAACGGCATAGCCCACGGTCGCGAGCCGCACCGTCGCATGGTTGAACATCGAGGGTTGCCGGCGCAGCAGGTACGCCAGCACGAGACTCGCGCCCACGATCACGATCGCAGCCGAAGCCGCCAGCACGAGGCTGTGCATGGTGAACATCCAGTAGCGCGCGTCGAGATCGCGTCCCGCGCGCTTGACTGCCCACCACAGGAGCTGCAACAGCGGCAGCACGAAGGCCACGGCGAGAACGCCGCCGGCATAGAGGCTTGCAAACCAGCGGGTGCGCGATCCCAGTGGCGCACGCGCATGACGGCTCAGGTCGCGCGACGCGGCATAGCGCACTCCGGCGCGCGAACGGCGGTCGAAGAACAGCGCGATGAGGACGAACGCCAGCAGCACGGCGGAGAGCTCGAGCGCAGCATGCACCGAGAACAGGCCGAACCAGGCGCGATAGATCGCCGTCGTGAACGTGTTGTAGTTGAAAATCGAAACCGCGCCGAAATCGGCCAGCGCTTCCATGCAGATCAGCGCGATGCCGCCGGCGATCCAAGGCTTCGCCATCGGCAATGCCACGCGCCAGATCGCCGCGCTGCGGCTGTAACCGAAGGTCTGCGCCACTTCCAGCACGCGCCGCCCCTGCGTGAGAAACGCATTGCGCGCCATGAGATACACGTAGGGATAGAACGCGAGCGACAGCACCAGGATGACGCCGCCGGTCGAGCGTATCGGCGGCACCCAGGACGACGTTCCGAATGCGGATCGCAGTGCCGTCTGCAGCGGCCCCGCGTAGTCGAGGAATCCGATCGCGACGAACGCCAGAACATAGGCAGGAATCGCCAGCGGCAGCAGCAGGGCCCATTCCAGCCAGCGCCGGCCAGGGAAATCGCACATCGCCGTGAGCCACGCCAGCGAAGTTCCCAGGGCGCCGGCAACCAGCGCGACGCCGATCACCAGCTTGATCGTATTGGCCACCACTTCCGGCAACACGTAGCGGGCAAGGTGCGCCCACACGCCCGTTTCGGGCGACACGAGTGCAAATGCGATCACGACGAGCGGCAGCAGCGCCGGCAGGCAGAGCACGACCGCCAGCGTCGACCCTCGCCACGCGCCGGTGCGGGGCGCGACGATCATCTCGGCGGGGGCGACACTCATGAACGAGGGAGCGCCGTCAGAGGTAGCCGGCGCGATCCATCAAACGCACGGCGGCCGGCTGCAACTCGCCGGCATGCGCGACATTGAGCGGATTGGGTTTGAATTCGCCCCACCTCACGACCTGTTCGACGGCGCTGGCGGCCGGCGAAGCGGGATATTCCAGATCCACGGCGGCGAACATCGCCTGCGCTTCCGGCTGCGATAGCCATTCCAGGAACTTCTGCGCCTGCGCCGCGCGCGGTGCGTTGGTCGTCACGCCCGCGCCGGAAATGTTGACGTGCGTGCCTTCGCCGCGCTGATCGGCCCAGAACAGCTGGAGCGGAATGTTCGGCTCGTCGCGCTGTAGGCGGCCGAAGTAGTACGTGTTGACGATGCCGACGTCGCACTGGCCGGCGACGATCGCCTGCATCAGCAGCGTGTCGTTGGCGAATGGCGAAGTCGCCAGATTGGCCACCCAGCCGCGCACGATCTGCTCGGTTTTTTCCTCGCCATGCTGTGCGATCAGCATCGCGATCAGCGACTGGTTGTACACGGACTTGGAGGTGCGCAGGCAGACCCGGCCCTTCCACTTCGCATCCGTGAGCGATTCGTAGCTGTCGAGTTCTTCGGGCTTCACGCGCTCGGTGCTGTACACGATCGTGCGCGCGCGCACCGTGAGGCCGAACCAGCGCTTCTGCGGATCGCGCAGATGCTCCGGGATGTTCGCATCGAGCGTTGCCGACTCGGTCGGACGCAGCAAGCCGAGCTGCGCTGCGTGCCACAACACGCCGGCATCCACCGTGATCAGCAGATCCGCTGGTGAGTTCTTGCCTTCGGCCGCGAGCCGCTGGATCAGGGGACCGGCATCATCGGTGATGAGCTGGATCTTCTGTCCGCTCTCCTTGGTGTAGCGTTCGAAAATGTCCTGGATGTGCTCTTCGTTGCGCGCGGAATAGACGATCAGGTCCGACGGCGCCGGCGCGCAGGCTGACAGCAGACCCACCAGGAACAGACCGATCAAGCGGCTGGAAAACACATGGATGGACAAGCGCGTACCCTTCAAATGCGAATCACTCTCATTAAAATAGCACGATTGCTGCGCCCATCAGGCACGTTCTTGCATTACGGACGCGACAGCGAAATCAGGCGAGTTCGACCCGATTGCGGCCGTTCTGCTTGGCGCGGTAGAGCGCGGCATCGGCGTCTGCGAGCAGCCGTTCGGCAGCGGCTTTGAAATCGGCTTCGTTGCGATCGAGCACGATGCCCGCGACGCCGATCGACACCGTCAGATTCAGCGTCACGCCGCCGTGGATGTCGAGCGGCGAATCGGCAACGGCCGCACGGATACGTTCCGCCAGTGCTCCCGCCTGTTCGGGACTGATGCCCGGCGCCAGCACCACGAATTCATCGCCGCCGAAACGTGCGGCCGCATCGCTGTCGCGAATGTGGGCATCGACGCGCTGCGCGGCCTCGCGCAACGCCATGTCGCCGGCCAGGTGACCATGCTGATCGTTGATCTGCTTGAACCGGTCCAGATCGATCAGCAGGCACGTGAGCCCGGTCCCCTGACGCTGCGCTCGCGCGAGTTCTTCCTTGAGTCGCGCATGCAGGTAGCGCCGGTTGTGCCAGCCGGTGAGGAAGTCGGTCAGTCCGCTGCGCACGAGGCGCGCACGGTTCACCGCGTTCTCGATGGCAAAGGAGGCAATCACGCCGAGGTGCGCGAGGAAGTCGGTCGCCAGATGCCGCGAGAACCGCTTCTCGTCGTTGCTGCCGAAATTGAGACTGCCGTGCAGCCGGTCGTTACGACGCAGCGGAATCAGCGCGACGCTGCGCAGCCCTTCCATCTTCGGGAACAGCAGCTGGTGATCGCAGCCCATGTAGGGGCCGAGCCAGGGCTTGTGGAAGGCATTGAACTGCGGCGCGATGCCGACGAGGCCGTCGACGAACAGCACCTGCGGAAAGTCGTCGGTGTTCAGATGATCGGCGATCAGCAGATGGCGGATTTCGTGCTGCGGGTCGCAGAGCAGCAACGTCACGTGCTCCAGTCCGTACGAGGCGCGCAAGCCCTTGCAGATCGCTTCGAACAGCTGCGCGAGATTGTCGGCCTTGAGCAGTTCGAGTTCGCGTTCCTGGCTGCGTTTCAGCAGGCGCTCGTTGGTGGCCGCCTCTTCCACCAGCGTGGCAATGCGCGAGCGCAGTTCGCGCGTTTCGTTTTCCAGGTCGCGCAGGGACATGGCGCAGTCCTAGGTTTCCCGCACTCGCCCGGCGAGGTATTCGCGGCCGCGGCGCATCATGGCGGCGAATTCGGGCGCATCGTTGTTCGCCACCGAGGACCACAGGCGCTCGACGGCGTCGCGCAACGCGGTGAGCGATTCGCGACCGTAGTCGTTGAGGCTCTGGATCTCGAAATACAGTTCCGGACTTTCGCGCGCCACGCGAGTCGCGACGTCGACCTGTGCGTCGTAGGTCGTGCTGGAAAGCTGTGCGAGCCGCGGCGCCGCTTCGCCGCTGTTGGCCAGCGCGGTGAAGAACGCGATATTCAGCGCATGCGACAGGCCCAGCACGTAGGCAATGAGCCGGTCGTGCTCGTCGAGCGACATGACGACGTGCTCCGCCATCGTCGAGGCAAACAGGCTGCGCGCCTCTTCGATCGCCTCGGCGTTGCCCGCGTCAATGAAGATCACGTGACGCCCCGAAAGCAGTTCGGTATCCGGCCCGAACATCGGGTGGACGGAAGTGATGCGACAGCCGGCCTCCTGCATGGCCTTGATCCCGCTACGCAGCGGCGACTTGAGGGAGCCGATGTCGAAGACGATGCCGCGCGGTTTGCGAGCGGCCAGTTCCTGCAGGACCTTGTTGGCGATCTGCAGCGGCGTGGCGACGACGATGAGATCGTGATCGAGCGCCGTCTCGCGCCAGTCCGCGATGTTGGCGAATCCTTCGACCCGTCCCGCCGGATCGGCGATCGCGACGTTGTAACCCTGCGAGGCGAGAAATTCGACGAACCAGCGGCCCATCTTGCCGGCGCCGCCGATGACCAGCGCGGAACGACCGCTGCCGCGACCCGCCGCAGCCACGCGCAGGCGTTCCTGCGTGGTGAGTGAGCCGCGAATGAGCAGACGCAACACGGATTCCGCGAGGTCCGGCGACAGGTCGAGCGATTGCGCCGTTGCCCGGGCGCGCATCAGCACGTCGCGCTCGCGCTGGAAATCGCGCGTGCCGAGGCCGGTGGCGCGCTTCGCTTCGGCGACTTCGCGACTCAGCTGCTGGCGCTCGGCGACGAGTGCGAGCAACTGTGCATCCAGTGCACTCAGGCGCGTGCGTATTTCATCGAGAGTCATCGCGAGCGACACCGGCGGTGTGAGAATTGCGCCGCTGTTTTACGGCAGTGCGCCGGGTCCGGGCAAGCGTCGATCCGCGGCGACGCTACCCGCTGGCATAATCCCCGCCCAGCGACGCAGCAATCCCCTCAAAGGCGGACGATCCATGTTCGAGAACGAGTTCCTGCCCGAACCCCTGCCGGCCAGCCCGCTGCCGCTCTTCGGCAACTGGTTTCGCGAAGCCCGTGCGCGCGCACCGCAGCCCAATCCCGATGCCATGGTATTGGCGACGGTAGGCAACGACGGCGCCCCTTCCGCGCGAGTGGTGCTGTGCAAGCGCGTCGACGAAGCAGCCGGGTACATCGTGTTCTTCACGAACTACGAGTCGCGCAAGGGTCGCGAACTGGGAACGCATCCGCGTGCCGCCGCCGTCATTCACTGGGACTCGATGCACCGGCAGGTACGTATCGAAGGACCGGTGATCCGCTCGCCCGCCGCCGAGAGCGACGAGTATTTCGCCAGTCGCGCGCTCTTGAGCCGGATCGGCGCCTGGGCCAGCGAACAGAGTCGTCCGCTCGCCTCGCGTGCGGCGCTCGCGAATCAGGTCACGGCGACGGCACAGCGATTCGGCGTTTCTCCCGACGCCGCCGACGGCGTCGTGCCGCGACCGCCGCACTGGGGCGGACATCGCCTGTGGATCGAATCGATCGAACTGTGGGTCGAAGGTCCCGGCAGGGTTCACGATCGCGCGATCTGGAGCCGATCGCTCGAGCGTCAGGACGAATTCTCGTTCGCGGCCGGGGCATGGCAGGCGACGCGGCTCAACCCGTGACGGGTCGCGTCATTTGACGACTTTGAGCGTCGGCTTCGTGCGTTTCACTTCGCCGCCCGGCGGATTGTCCGGCGGCGCCGAGGGCGGCGGAGCTGGCGCATCGGCCTCGGAAAAGATCATCCCCTGCCCCGTCTCGCGCGCGTAGATCCCCAGCACCGCAGCGATCGGCACGCTGACGTCGTGCGTCGTCGCGCCGAAGCGCGCCCGGAACACGACACCGTCATTGCCGAGATTGAGCCCGCTGGTCGCATTCAGGCTCACGTTGAGGATGATCTTGCCGTCCTGCACGTACTGGCGCGGTACATCGACACCATTGATGCCGGCGTCGACGACGATGTGCGGCGTCTGCAGGTTATCCGAGATCCATTCGTGCATCGCGCGCAGCAGGTAGGGCCGTCGCGACTTCAGGGGCGGTGATGACTCTGACATCGGAAGCTGCTGCCTAGAGGCGCATGTCCTGCTCGGCGCGCGACAGGCTGTGCCGGAAGGTCGGGCGAGAGAAGACCAGATTCATGTAGCGGGTGATGGCCGGTGCCTGCGCACCCAGGTCGATTTCCCAGGCACTGAGGCGCCACAGCACGGGCGCGATGGTCGCATCGACCAGCGAGAATTCGTCCGAGAGAAAGAACGGCTTGGCCTGGAACACGTCGGCACTCGCCAGCACGCTGTCGCGCAGCACCTTGCGTGCCTTCTGGCTTTCCTTGCGGTCGGGGTTGCGGATCTGTTCGACGAGTCCGTACCAGTCGCGTTCTATCCGGTACAGCGCGAGCCGGAACTGCGCGCGCGCCACCGGATCGACCGGCATCAGCGGCGGATGCGGGAAGCGCTCGTCCAGGTATTCCATGATGACCCGCGAGTCGTAGAGCACCAGATCGCGGTCCACCAGCGTCGGCACGCTGTGGTAGGGATTCAGGTCGAGCAGGTCTTCCGGCAGATTGCCGTCGTCGACATCGATGGCCTCGACGTGGATGCTCTTCTCGGCCAGCACGATGCGCGTGCGGTGACTCCACACGTCATCGGCCTTTGAGAAGAGCGTCATCACACGCGTTGGTCCTGCAGGATCGATCCGGAGATCGCGTCGCTGGGACGCATCGACCTCACTTCACGTCCTTCCAGTACTCCTTCTTCAGGAAATACGCCAGCAGGAAGAACACGGCCAGGAACGCCAGGACCTTGAGTCCGAGGCTCTGGCGCTTCAGCTGCATCGGCTCGCCGATGTAGTCGAGGAAGTTCACCGTGTCGCGCACGAACTGGTCGTACTCGTGCGGCGTGAGCGAGCCTTTCTGCACCAGTTCGAATCCTTCGAACTCCTTGTGTACGGCATTGTGTTCCGCATCGCTCTCGCCCTTGTACACGGCCTTCTGATAGCCCTGCAGTTCCCACAGCACGTGGGGCATCGAGGCGCCGGGCAGCATCGTGTTGTTGACGCCGGTCGGACGGCTCGGATCGAGGTAGAACGACTTGAGGAACGTGTACAGCCAGTCCGTGCCGCGCGCGCGCGCGATCAGGCTGAGATCGGGCGGCGTACGCCCGAACCAGTGAGCGGCATCGCCCGGACGCATCGACACCGTCATCGTGTCGTGCGGACGCTCGCCCGTGAACATCAGGTTCTTCATGACCTGGTCCTCGGACAGGCCGAGATCCTGCTCCAGACGGTTGTAGCGCACGTACTTCGCGGAGTGGCAACCCATGCAGTAGTTCACGAAGTTGCGGGCACCGCGCTGCAGGGACGCTACATTGCCGACGTCGTTGTGCGCAGACTGCAGCAGTCCGCCGTGCTCTGCCGCGCCGGCGGGCAGCGCGGCGCCGAGCATCAGACCCAGCGCAAAAGTAAGGACTGGCTTCTTAATGAGCATCGTAGGTCACTCGTTCAGGCACGGGCTTGGTCTGGTCAGCACGCGTGTACCAGGGCATGAGGAGGAAGAAGGCGAAGTAGATCACCGCAAAGATGCGGGCGGCGTTGGTGAACGCCGGAGTCGCCGGCTGCAGGCCCAGATAGCCCAGCGCGAGGAAGCTGACAGCGAAGGCCGCCAGGAAGGCCTTGTACAGCCAGCCGCGATAACGCACCGACTTCACCTTGGCGCGGTCCAGCCACGGCAGGAAGAAGAACGACACCACCGCGACGCCCATCAGGATGACGCCCAGCAGCTTGTTCGGCACCGCACGCAGGATCGCGTAGAAGGGCGTGAAGTACCACACCGGGGCGATGTGCTCCGGCGTCTGCAGCGCATTGGCCGGTTCGAAGTTGGCGTGTTCGAGGAAGTAACCGCCCATCTCCGGCGCGAAGAACAGCACGCAGGCGAACAGCGCGGCGAACGCCACGAACCCGACCAGATCCTTCACCGTGTAGTAAGGATGGAACGGAATGCCGTCGACCGGATGGCCGTCCGGACCCTTCACCTTCTTGATCTCGACGCCGTCCGGATTGTTCGAGCCCACTTCATGCAGCGCGAAGATGTGCGCGATCACCAGGAAGATCAGCGCGATCGGCAACGCCACGACGTGCAGGGCGAAGAAGCGGTTCAGGGTGATGTCGGAGATGTAGTAGTCGCCGCGGATCCATTCGACCAGCGACTCGCCGATGCCCGGAATCGCACCGAACAGCGACACGATCACCTGCGCGCCCCAGTAGGACATGTTGCCCCACGGCAGCAGGTAGCCGAAGAAGGCTTCGGCCATCAGGCACAGGTAGATCAGCATGCCGAAGATCCACACGAGCTCGCGCGGATTCTTGTACGAGCCGTACATGATGCCGCGGAACATGTGCAGGTAGACGACGATGAAGAACGCCGAGGCGCCCGTCGAATGCATGTAGCGGATCAGCCAGCCCCAGTCGACATCGCGCATGATGTATTCGACCGATGCGAAGGCATGTTCCGCCGAGGGCTTGTAGTTCATCGTCAGGAAGATGCCGGTGACGATCTGCAGCACCAGCACGACCAGCGCGAGCGAGCCGAAGTAGTACCAGAAGTTGAAATTCTTCGGCGCGTAGTACTCGCTGGCGTGTTCCTTCATGAAGCGCGTCATGGGAAAACGCGCATCGATCCAGTCGACCAGGGCGCCCAGGCGCGTGCCCTTGGTGGTTTCCGTGGCGCTCATCAGGCGGCCTCCGCATCGGCGCCGATCTGAATGACGCCATCATTAAGGAAGCGGTACGGGGGTACGCGCAGATTGGTCGGCGCCGGCACGTCCTTGAACACGCGACCGGCGAGATCGAATTTCGAACCATGGCAGGGGCAGTAGAAGCCGCCCGGCCAGGTCGCACCCAGTTCCGCATCCTGCGGCTGGAAGCGATCGAGCGGCGCACAGCCTAGATGGGTACACACGCCGACGAGAACCAGGAATTCCGGTTTCAGTGCGCGGCTGTCGTTCTTGGCGTATCCGGGCTGTTCGGACTCTTCCGATTGCGGATCGCGGAGATGGTCGACGACGGCGGGCGTCGTCAGCGTAGCCAGCATTTCCGGAGTGCGGCGGACGACGTAGATCGCCTGACCGCGCCAGGTCACTTTGAGAATCGCGCCCAGTTCCAGCTTCGACACATCGGCGTCGACCGGCGCGCCGAGTGCACGGGCACGGGCGCTGGGCTTCCACGATGCGAGAAACGGTACGGCAGTCAGTCCCGCTCCGACCACACCGGTGACGGTGGTTGCGACGAGCAGGAAATGTCGCCTGCCGCGGTCAACTTGATCTTCACTCATCCAGATCTCCGCGAGCCGATCGTGCTGGCTCTACCCCAATTGTTCGTTGCTTCAGTTCGTTCGCATCGCCATGAAGTGGATCACAGGACGCAACGACGGGCAGGAACCCGACCGCGCAGGACGCATCCGCAGTCCCTCGCAGACAGACCGCACGAAAGGCGGCTTGAGTCTGCCGTTAAGTTCCAAACCCTGAAGGAATTCCGCATTATACACACATTGAATACTGCGCTGATAAGCGCGCCCCGATGCGTGACCGAATCCAGCATCCCGAATCGTCCCACCGGATCACGCCGCGTCCGATTGCATGGCAACGCTGAAACAGAGCCTCGTCTTTTTGCTGAAGTGGACCCTGGTGGGTCTGGCGATTGCGTGCGCCATCCTGATCGTGCGCTCGACGATTGCGGGACGAACGCCGCCCACCGATCGCAGCAACGGAACCGCGTCGGGACTGCAGCCCGACACGAACATCTCACCTGCCCCGCGCCGATCGTTCGCCGACGCCGTCGCGCGCGCCGCGCCGGCCGTGGTGAACATTCATACGGCCCGCGTCGTCAGCACTTCGGTCGCACCGGGACCCGTGCGTCCGATGTACGAACAGAATTTGCCGGCCGTTCGCAGGCGCGTCGAAAGCAGCCTGGGTTCCGGCGTCATCGTCGACGCGGCCGGACATATCGTCACGAATCTGCACGTGATCCGTGGCGCTGCGGAGATCCGCGTGCAGCTGGCGGATGGCCGGGTCGTCAAGCCGATCGTCGTCGGCACGGATGCAGACACCGATCTTGCAGTCCTGCAGATCGAACTGTCGGATCTGCCCGTCATGCCGCTCGGACGCTCCGACGAATTGCGCCCGGGCGACGTGGTGCTCGCGATCGGCAATCCGCTGGGCCTCAGCCAGACCGTGACGCAAGGCATCGTCAGCGCCATCGGCCGCGGCAGCCTGCGGCTGGTCACGTTCGCGGATTTCATCCAGACCGATGCGGCCATCAACTTCGGCAATTCCGGCGGCGCGTTGATCGATGCCGACGGCGACTTGATCGGCATCAACACCGCCGTGCTCGCGCAGCAACTCGGCACCGAAGGCATCGGCTTCGCGATTCCAGTGAATCTGGTTCGCGGCGTCATCGGCGAAATCATCGAATACGGCCGCGTGCGCCGCGGCTGGCTGGGAGTTCACGTCGTCGGCGATACCAGCCGCCGCTTCAGCGCGCCGGTGATCGGCGTGATCGACAAGGGCAGTCCCGCCGAGCGCGCCGGCCTGCGTCCCGGCGATCTCATTCTGGAGCTCAATGGCAAACCTATTCTCACGGACCAGGAAGCGCTGACCCAGGTCGCCGCAACGTTACCCGGTTCGGAAATGCAGATCCGCTTCCGCCGCGGACAGCAGACCGAAACAGTGACCGCCACGCTCGAACAGCGTCCCGCGGATGATGGGGCCGCGGTCGACGGACCCAGCCCGACGCGCTGACGCCGCTCAGCCGGCCATGCGCCGGATGTGCGCGCCCAGCTGTTCGAGTTTTTCTTCGATGCGTTCGTAGCCGCGATCGATGTGATAGATGCGCAGCACATCCGTGGTGCCCTGCGCGACCAGCCCCGCCAGCACGAGACTTGCCGAAGCGCGCAGATCGGTCGCCATCACCGGCGCCGCGGTGAGCTGCGGCACGCCGCGGATGATCGCCGTATTGCCTTCGATGCGGATGTCCGCGCCCAGGCGACGCATCTCCAGCATGTGCATGAAGCGGTTTTCGAAAATGGTTTCGGTCACCGTCGCCACGCCGTCGGCCACGGTGTTCAGCGCGGCGAACTGCGCCTGCATGTCCGTGGGAAACGCCGGATGCGGCGCGGTCTTGATGTCGACGGAGATCGGCCGCCGGCCGTGCATGTTCAGTTCGATCCACGAATCGCCGACGTCGATGCTCGCGCCTGCTTCACGCAATTTCGCCAGCACGGCGTCGAGGTGTTCGGGCCGCGTTCCCTTCACACGCACGCGTCCGCCGGTGATGGCGCCCGCGACCAGGAACGTGCCGGTTTCGATGCGATCCGGCAGCACGTCGTAACGGGTGCTGCCGAGCTTTTCCACGCCATCGATGGTGATCGTGTCGGTGCCGGCGCCGCGGATCTGCGCGCCCATCGAGTTGAGGAAGTCGGCGAGATCCACCACTTCGGGTTCCCGGGCAGCGTTTTCAATGATCGTCTGACCTTCGGCCAGCGTGGCGGCCATCAGCAGATTTTCCGTGCCGGTGACGGTGACGGTCTCGAGCACCAGCCGCGCTCCCTTGAGCCGATCGGCACGCGCACGGATGTAACCGTTCTCGATGTGAATCTCGGCACCCATCGCCTGCAGGCCCGCGACATGGATGTTCACGGGCCGCGCGCCGATCGCGCAGCCGCCAGGCAGCGACACGTCGGCGTGACCGAAGCGCGCGAGCAGCGGACCGAGCACCACGATCGAGGCACGCATCGTCCGCACCAGTTCATAGGGCGCCACGCATTCGCGCACGGTCGAGGCATCGACTTCGACGCGCATCTTCTCGTCGATGGTGACGCTCACGCCCATGCGGCCGAGCAGTTCGATCATGGTCGTGACGTCGCGCAGATGCGGCACGTTGCCGACCGACACCGGCTCCTGCGCCAGCAGCGTGCCGGCAAGAATCGGCAATGCCGCATTCTTCGCGCCGGAGATCTGCACTTCGCCGTCGAGCGGCGCGCCGCCGCGGATCTGCAGCTTGTCCATGGATCAGGCGTCCAGCGGCTGAGCCGGCATTTCCGAAGGCGCGAGCACTTGCATGCTCAGTGCGTGGATCTCGCGTCCCATGCGCTGGCCCAGCGTGGCGTAGACGAGCTGATGACGCTGGATCATGCGCTTGCCCTCGAACTGCGGCGCCACGATCACCGCTTCGAAATGTGTGTCGTCATCGGATTCGACCCGCACCTGCGCGCCCGGCAGGCCGGCTTCGATCATTACTCTCACTTCGGCGGCATTCATGATGGTACTTCGCAGCGGATTCGTCGGATGGAGCGCCCGGCACGCAGGCACGAGCGGTGTGAAGAGCGCGCATCTTAAATGAACTGCCCCGATTCTTCCGTACCGGGAAATCCCTCGCCGGGATGTCCCGCGCTATGATGCGCGCCATGAAACCCACGCTCCGTGCGGAAACTCTCGTCTCCCGGGCCCGGCAGGTACTGGCCATCGAATCCGCTGCCGTCGCCGCGCTCGAGGCACGCATCGGCGATCAGTTCGTCGCGGCCTGCCGGTTGATCGATACCTGCACCGGTCGCGTGGTGGTCACGGGTCTGGGCAAGTCCGGGCACATCGGCGACAAGATCGCCGCCACGTTCGCCAGCACCGGAACGCCGGCGTTCTTCCTGCACACGGCGGAGGCCAGTCACGGCGATCTCGGCATGATCACTGCCCAGGACGTGGTGCTGGCCATCTCCAATTCCGGCGAAATCGCCGAACTCGTCGCCATCCTGCCGATGATCAAGCGGCTGGGCGCCGGTCTCATCGCCCTGACCGGCAAACCGCAGTCGACGCTCGGCCGTCTCGCCGACGTCGTGCTGGATATCAGCGTGCCGCAGGAAGCCTGTCCGCTGAATCTGGCGCCGACGGCCAGCACCACCGCGACGCTCGCCATGGGCGATGCCCTGGCCGTCGCCCTGCTGGATGCCCGCGGTTTCACCGAGGAAGACTTCGCCCGATCGCATCCGGGCGGCAGTCTCGGCCGCAAGCTGCTGCTGCATGTCGAAGACGTCATGCGCACCGGCGAACAGTTGCCGAAGGTCGTGGTCGACACTTCATTGCACGACGGCCTGATCGAGATGAGCGCCAAGGGGCTCGGCATGACCACGGTCGTCGACGACCACAATCGCGTGCTCGGCGTCTTCACGGACGGCGATCTGCGACGCCTGCTCGACAAGCCGTTCGACGTACATCGATCGAAGATGGGCGAACTGATGAAGCGCAATCCGAAAAGCGTGCAGCCGAAGATGCTGGCCGCCGAAGCCGTTCACGTCATGGAGACCGCACGTATCACCGCGCTGCCCGTGACCGATGCCGAAGGAACCCTGGTGGGCGCCCTCAACGTTCATGATCTGTTCCGTGCAGGCGTGATGTGATGGCACGGAGCTGAACCCGATGGACACCCTGGTCGAACGCGCCAATGACATTCGCCTGCTGGTTCTCGACGTGGACGGCGTCCTCACGGACGGCCGCCTGTATTTCTCGCCCAAGGGCGAGGAAATGAAGGTGTTCCACGTGCGCGACGGCGCCGGCATCGTGCAGCTGCTGCGCGCGGGCCTGCAGATCGCCGTCATCTCGGGCCGTCAGTCGAAAGCGGTGGAGCGGCGCATGACCGAACTGGGCGTCACCTGGATCCGTCAGGGGATCGACGACAAGCTCGCCGCGCTGCGCGAACTGCTGGATATCCTCGGCCTTGGGCCGCAGGCGGTCGCGAGCATCGGTGACGACACGCCCGATCTGCCGATCTTCGAAATCGCGCGCCTGGCGGTGGCCGTCGCCGACGCGCATGCGAGCGTCAAATCGCGCGCTCACTTCATCACCCAGGCAAATGGCGGCCAGGGCGCCGTGCGCGAGATCTGCGATCTCATCCTCGAATCGCAGCGACGGGTGGCGCTCTCATGAACTGGCAGTGGATCCTGATCACCGCCGCGCTGGCCGCGATCACCATCGGGGTCGGTGTGCTGTCGCATCGCAATCCCGTGACGGATGCGATCACCGAACTGCCGCCGCAACCTGCGTACTATCTGAAGGACGCCATCGTCACCGAAACCGAAACGAGCGGCGCGCCGAGCCTGCGGCTCATCGCCAAACGCATCGAACAGCAGCCGACGGACAACAGCATCGAGCTGCAGACGGTGCGCGTCGACTATCTCAAGGTACCGGACAAGCGCTGGTATCTGTCGGCGCAGCGCGGACTCGTGCCGCCTGATTCGCACGTCATCCAGTTTCTCGGCAACGTGGAACTGCGTCCCACCGACGGTCCGGCGACGACGTTCCTGCGCACCGAAGAACTGAGCGTCGATCCGGAAAAGAACCTCGCGTACACGACGACGTCGCCCGTTGCGATCCGGTTCGGCACGTACGCGATGCGGGTCAAGCGCTTCGAAGCCAACCTGAAGACCGAGAAAGTCAGAATGGAGTCGGTGAATGGCCGTTCCGAAGCAGGCTGAATCCGTCGCGCTGCTGCTGTGCAGCGTCTGGTTGCTGGCGCTACCGGCGGGGCCGCTCGACGCGCCGGCGCGGGGGCCCGCCGCGTCGCGGCGGACTCGCGGGGGGGGGGGGGATGACCTCCGGCACCGTGAACCAGGGAGGGGTGGCGATGCCCTCCCGCCTGTCGGACATCCTGCAGCAGGCCGAGGCGATCCAGGCCTCGCCGCACTACCTGCCGGCGCTGCTGCTGATCCTCGCCGGCTGCTTCACCAAGAGTGCGCAGTTTCCCTTCCACTTCTGGCTGCCGCATGCGATGGCGGCGCCGACGCCGGTG
>CALMII010000051.1 GCA_937864115.1 uncultured Steroidobacter sp.
TGGCAGACCCCAGCGTTGACATCGATCGTGATAACCAACTGACTTTGTTCGATTCTTAACCGGACACTAGTGGGCTTCAGCCTGACAGTTCTCAAGCCGGCTGAAGCCGGCCCCACAGAACACTCGCCGGTGATCACGAGTCAGTCAGCGTTTCACGCCGCCCGCGCGCGGCTCGATTTCCTCGATCGGCGCGCCATACAGCATCTCGATACCTTCCATGTCGGGCAGGCTGTGGGCGATGCCCTTGTGGCAGTCGATGCAGGTGTGATGATCCTCGCCTGCCAGGGCCTTCGAGTGCACGTACACGGCGCGGGCGCTCTGGCGCGTCCAGTCCATGAACTTGTAGTTGTGGCAGTTGCGGCATTCCAGCGAGTCGTTGGCCTTGAGCCGCGCCCATTCGTGCTTCGCCAGTTCGAGGCGATGGTTCACGAACTTCTCGCGCGTGTTGATGGTGCCGAAGATCTTGCCCCACACTTCCTTGGAGGCCTGCATCTTGCGCGCGATCTTGTCGGTCCAGTCGTGCGGGACGTGGCAGTCCGGACAGGTCGCCCGCACGCCCGAGCGGTTGCTGTAGTGGATGGTGTGCTTGAGGTCCGCGAACACGTTGTCGCGCATCTCGTGACAACTGGTGCAGAACTCCTCGGTGTTGGTGACTTCGAGCGCGGTGTTGAAACCGCCCCAGAACAGCACGCCGCCGATGAAGCCGCCGATGGTCAGGAATCCCAGGCTGAAATAGCGACTGGGCGAGCTGACCACCCGCCACCAGCCGCGCAGCATGTCCCACAGGCGCTTCATTTCTTCTTTTCTTTGTCGTCCGACCCGGCCGCCGCGGCGCGCTGGCGCGCGATGATCTCGTCGACGTCCAGGAACGTATTGGCCACCGGCGGCGTGACTTCCGACTGCGGCACGTGGCACTGGGTGCAGAAGTAACGGCGCGGCGTGACGTCGCCCAGGATCTGGCCGTCGCGATCCATGTAGTGCGTGGCGCTGACCATCGGCGCGCCGAACTCGTTGTTGCGCACGCGCGCGTGGCAGTACATGCACATGTTCACGTTGCGCGTGATTTCATACTTCTCGATCGAGTGCGGGATGGTCGGCGGCTGGCTGGTGTAGGCGCGGCCGCGCTTCACGTCCTTGTTCTCCACCGGCCAGATCTTGGGCGCCTGCGGCTCTTCCTTGAGCGGCGTGTTACCGCGCAGGCCGTTCACCAGGTCCTCCGCCGGCAGCGACATGGCCGCAAGCGCAATGACGGCCGCACCCATCGCAGCAATGACCCAGCGTGCAGCGCGCATCACACGGCTCCCAGCGGCACGATCTTCACCGCGCATTTCTTGAAGTCCGTCTGCTTGGAGATCGGATCAGTCGCATCCAGCGTCACCTTGTTGATGAGCTGGGAGGCGTCGAACCAGGGCACGAACACCACACCGCGCGGCGGCTTGTTGCGGCCACGCGTTTCGACGCGCGAACGGATCTCGCCGCGCCGCGATACGACCTTCACCTCGACGCCGCGACGGATCTTCATCGCCTCCGCGTCGTCCGGATGCATGAACACCAGCGCATTCGGGAAGGCGCGATACAGTTCCGGCACGCGCGCAGTCATCGAACCCGAATGCCAGTGCTCGAGCACGCGCCCGGTCACCAGCCAGTAGTTGAACTCGGTGTCGGGCGACTCGGCCGGCGGCTCGTAGGGCAGCGCAAAGATGTTGGCGCGGCCATCCTTGTTGCCATAGAAATCGAAGCCGCTGCCCTTCTTCGCGTACGGATCCGCTCCCTCACGGAAGCGCCACAGCGTCTCCTTGCCGTCGACGACTGGCCAGCGCAGGCCAGCCACCTGGTGATAGACGTCGAACGGCGCGAGATCGTGTCCGTGGCCGCGTCCGAAGGAGGCGTATTCCTCGAACAGGCCCTTCTGCACATAGAAGCCGAAGTGCTTCGACTCGTGATTGTCGTACTCGCGATCCATCTCGCTGACCGGGAAACGGTTCACCTGGCCGTTCGCGAACAGCACGTCGAACAGCGTCTTGTTGCGGTACGACGGGTTCGCGTTCAGCAGTTCGGCCGGCCACACTTCGTCGGTCTTGAAGCGCTTCGAGAATTCCATGAGCTGCCACAGATCCGAACGCGACTCGCCCGGCGCATCGACGAGCTGATGCCAGAACTGGGTGCGGCGTTCGGCATTGCCGTAGGCGCCCTCCTTCTCCACCCACATCGCGCTCGGCAGCACCAGATCCGCCGCCTGCGCCGTGACGGTGGGATAGGCATCGGACACGACGATGAAGTTGGCGGGATTGCGATAGCCCGGCAGCCCCTCCTCGTTCATGTTGGCCGCGGCCTGCATATTGTTGTTCACCTGCACCCAGTACGCGTTGAGCTTGCCGTCCTTGAGCATGCGGTTCTGTTCGACGGCGTGATAACCCGGCTTCGGATTGATGGTGCCGGCCGGCAGCTTCCACAGTTCCTCGGCATGCTTGCGATGCTCGGGGTTCACCACCGTCATGTCCGCCGGCAGGCGATGCGCGAACGTGCCGACCTCGCGCGCCGTGCCGCAGGCCGAGGGCTGACCGGTGAGCGAGAACGGACTGTTGCCCGGCGTCGAGATCTTTCCCGTCAGCAGGTGCAGGTTGTAGACGAGATTGTTCGCCCACACGCCGCGCGTGTGCTGGTTGAAACCCATGGTCCAGAACGAAGTGACGCGCACTTTCGGATCGGCGTACAGGTCGGCGAGCTGCTTCAGCCAGCCTTCCGGACAGCCCGACATCTTCACCGCGTACTCGAGCGTGTACGGCTTCACGAAGGCGGCATATTCCTCGAACGTCATCGGCTCGGCGTCGTTGGCGCGGCCGGCGTTCTTCGCCTTCATTTCCAGCGGATGATCGGGCCGCAGTCCATAGCCGATGTCGGTCACGCCGCGCTTGAAGTTGACGTGCCTGCCGACGAAGTCCTTGTTGACCTTGCCTGTCTGGATGATGTGGTTCGCGATGTAATTCATGATCGCGAGGTCCGACTGCGGCTTCATCACCAATGGAATGTCGGCGAGATCGAAGGAGCGGTGCTCGAAGGTCGAGAGCACCGCGACCTTGACGTGCGGCGCGGACAGCCGGCGATCGGCGACGCGCGACCACAGGATGGGATGCATCTCCGCCATGTTCGAGCCCCACAGCACGAACGCATCGGCGGATTCGAAATCGTCGTAGCAGCCCATGGGTTCGTCGATGCCGAAGGTGCGCATGAAGGCGTAGGCGGCCGAGGCCATGCAGTGACGCGCATTGGGATCGACGTTGTTGCTGCGGAAGCCGGCCTTGAACAGCTTGTTCGCGGCATAGCCTTCCCAGACCGTCCACTGGCCCGAGCCGAAAATGCCGACGCCTTCCGGCCCCTTCTCGCGCAGCGCCGCCTTGAACTTCTCCTCCATGATGTCGAAGGCCTGCTTCCAGGTGATCGGCGTGAACTCACCGTTCTTGTCGTACTTGCCGTCGGTCATGCGCAGCAGCGGCTGGGTCAGCCGGTCCGAGCCGTACATGATCTTGGAGAGGAAGTAGCCCTTCACGCAGTTGAGACCGCGATTCACTTCGGCATTCGCATCGGCGTGCGTCGCGACCACGCGGCCGTCCTTCACCGCCACGCGCACGCCGCAACCGGTGCCGCAGAAGCGGCACGGCGCCTTCGACCACTTCATGCGGGTGAACTGCGATTCGGTGATGATGTTCGAGGCCTGCGAAGGCGCGGCGGTGGCGGCGGCAATCGCGGACGCCGCGGCGCTGCGGCGCAGGAACTGGCGTCGGTTCATGCCTGTTCCTCCATCGGTTCGTCGAGATCGCGCGCGCGTTCGCTCAGGTGCGCGACGATCGATACCGTCAGCACGCCGCGCAGATCCTGCAGCCGCTGCGTCGCGTCGGCGAGCGAGCGGGCATCGGCCGCCTCCAGCACCACGGCGAACTTGGCGGGATGGGCGGTGGCGTGCAGCTCGGCGCCGGGCAGTTCCGCGACCGTCCGGCGCAGGGTGTCGAGACACGAGGGCACGATGTGCAGCAACAGGCTGGCGATATGGACGATCTCTTCCTGCAACTCACGAGGCGTGGCCGTGAACAGATCGCGACGGGACAGCAGCGTTCGCATCAATGAGATCCCTCGTTGTCAGACGGACGGCGGACCGGGCGGACCGGCGATGAGCTGGTACATCCAGACGGCGAAACCGAAGCCGGCGACCACCAGCACGGCCAGGATGGGCACGAGCACGAGGGCCAGGAAGGCAAAGGCCGCCAGTTCGCGCTTCTTTTCGGTGTGCATCGCCTCTCCTGAATCCCCGGGAGTTCTTGTAGTGCCGCGCCGCCGCTGCCGAAAGTTCGGATTTCCGCAGCCGTCCACGCGGAATACCCGAAAGACAGATCCGCGGTCGGGCGTTATCGCCGCCGCTACGGGCGCATTCGCCGGCAGTCGGCCGCTGCTCACCGGTATTTTCGATCTCGGTGTAACCCTGAACGCTCCTGGCGTGTCCTAACGCCAAGACCGCAACAACGCGGAAACGAGTTCAGACCACCCAGGAGATCGTCATGTTTGCCCTCAGCATCAACAACAGCAAAGTCCAGAGCGCCGTGTGCATGGTTCTGTCGGCCCTCATCGTCAGCGTCAGCCTGTCCCTGGGCGCCTTCGCTGCCGAACGTGCCGCCGACGTCGGCTACTCGGTGACCATCACGCAGCTGTCATGAGTTTCCACTCGCCCCCTGCCGGCGTTGCCTATCGCGGTGCGCCGGCAGGCTTTGGCCCGGAGGTCGGAGTTGGAAGTTTCACACGGAGATCACGGAGGACACGGAGGTCGGAAGAGAAGATTTCACACAGAGATCGCAGAGAACACAGAGTTCAAGAAAAGGCGATTTTCCTTCTTCTGACCTCTGTGTTCTCTGCGATCTCTGTGTGAAATCTTCTCTCCGCAGGAAGATCATCCCAGGTAGGCGCGCGTCAGTTGCTCCGACACGGTCCAGAGCCGCGCCGCCATCGCGGCATCGGTCTGATATTCCCCCTGCGGTTCGGGCGCGCAGTTCTTGAAGTACCCGCCGCTCACCTTGCCCAGCGCGGGATTCGTAGCGACATAGCACGGCGTCGCTGCCCCTTGCCCGACGGAGTTGCGATAGTTCGCCGTGCTGCCGGCGGTATTGCGAAGAATCGCCGTCCGCGTCGGCCCCGGCGTCACGCAGTTCGAGGTGGCGCGCGTGGATTGCAGGCGCTTCGACAGCTCCAGCGAGAACAGGCCGTTCGCCAGCTTGGAATGGGCGTAGCCGCGCTTGAACCAGTCCTTGCCCGACAGATCGTCGAACTGGATGCCGCCCGGCGGCGCATCGCGATGATTGTTGCTGCCGAGGACGACGACCCGGCCCTGCGGGGCAGCGGTCACCCGGTCCAGCAGCCGGTTGACCAGAATGAAATGCCCGAGGTGATTGACCACGAACTGCTTTTCGAGACCGCGCACCCGCTCCCAACGATCGAGCACGATGCCGGCGTTGCAGATCAGCATGTCGATGTCGAGATTCATCGCGCGGATGCGATCGGCGCAGGCGACGACCGAATCGAAATCGGTCAGCTCCAGCACGGCGGGCACGGCTTTGCCCTTCACGCTCCGGCACGCCTCTTCGGCCTTGTCCTGCGTCCGCCCGGTGCCGATCACCCGTGCGCCGCGCAGCGCAAGGACGCGCATCGTTTCGTAACCGATGCCGGAGTTGCAGCCGGTGACGAGCGCCGTCCTGCCGGTCAGATCGAGTCCGGCGGTGACCTCCTCCGCAGTCGACGAGGCATCGAATGCAGGCGCGGCGCGCGATGCGCCCGCGATGAAGGAGAAGAGTGCAGCCGCGTTGAACTGCCGACGCGTCATGGAATTCATCGTCGCCGAAATCGATGGCACGTATACGAGCAGTCTGTATCCATCGCTGAGGTCGTAAACGAGATACGAATAGCCATCGCCGGCCTTTCGTTTGAGCAGGCGCGGACGTTTGGGCTTGGCGCTTTATCTATCACGCGCCCGCTCCAGCGAGGTGTTAGGCGGCGCCCCAGAAAACTAGTGATCATCTGCTGGCCCAGCATACCGCGAACTTGCGACAAGCTCCGACTTCCATGTAACGCGACAACCGACTTCTCCCATGGACTCGGGCGAGACCATGAAGCTGACATCTGAAGTTCGAGATCGGGCATCAAGACCTTTGGCCGAAGCTATCGACTTGACCTGTGACATGGTCATGCCGGTAGTGATCTCGGAGCAGGCTGACTTGACGCGATTCTCTAGAGTTACGAACCGATGCCCCCAATATCCGAGGAGACTCAGAAACGCGATGCCACCCAGGAGATTCAAGCGGCGTCGCCAGGTTGGAGCTGCAGAAGCGCTTGAGGTACTCACAGGTGCCGCCCAACGCCATGCTCACGCGAGCGCGTCTTCGCGCGTCGCGTGCAGCAATTTGTTGGGCACTGTTGGATTGAACCGCCGATCTTCATCTCTGACCCCGAAAGACAACCGTCTTCAGCAATCGATCCGCAATGTCACCGCGTTACCTGCCGACGAACTTGGCGGCGAAAGCGAACAATACTACGACGATAAGCAATGAACCGGTAAAGCGAGCCCTACGCGCGGCGGCATATGCAAAGCCACCACTCAAATAACCATTGGACCAGCCCATTCGGGCGCGAAAGCGGACTACGCCTTCTGGATTCACAACGCACCAGAGCCCGCTTGCGAGAACTGCCAACAGAAACAGGATCAGGAAAATCTCTTCCATCATGACGCCCAACGCCGCGCGTAAGCCGCGAGCAAAAGCTGGAGGCTTTTGCGAGTCGAGCGCGCGAACTTGACGCGCTTGTTCGGCATTCTAGAAATCATGATGTACGGCGCTCATGCAAGTTGGCGTCAGACCTTGCTCTCTCGCCTGCCTTATCGCTGAACCTTCCGCACTCCAATCCAAAGGCGCATCGCTTTTGCGAGTCGGGCGCGCAATGCGCGTACTCTCATAGAACCTTGTTATCCGATGAGCTTGTCGTACTCGGCATGACTTCCAATCCAAAACCACGAGATTCCGTTCTCAACGTCGGTGCCAACGGCCCGCCAATGAAGGCCAACACGAGCAGACCAGAACTCCCCGACATGCTTGAGCCGTATGGAAGGATGGCGCAGATTGGATCTCATCAGTTCAAAGCAGCGATCCGCCAGCTGCTGCACGTCGGCGGGCAACGCGCGATAGTGATGCCAGAAGTCTGGTGAAGCGAAGTGCTTCAAAATTCTGTGCTCTTGCCTTCCTTATGCGCCTTTCGAACGGCCTCGGCCAACCTGTCCAGTTTCCCCGCCTTTACGTCAGCCTCGAACTGGGCATCCCAAGCCTGAGCATCGAATTCTGAGTACCACTTCCGAAACTCCACCAGTTCGGTGCCACTCAAACTTCGAATCTGATCTTCAATCTCTTCCAGTTTGCGCATATGTCACCTCGTGAAGCCGAGTATATGCCGGCGCTCATCTATCGTCTTCTCATCGGATAACGTTCGCGTTAAGGCGCGTGCGTCTTCGCACGTCGCCTCTTGAACGCATTGTTGGGCTTACCCTGCATCGCGTTCTCGAACCTTCTGAAGGAACTGTTCAAATGCTGGAAGTAGCTTCAATCTCTCTTCGCCGCCCGACTGGCTGTCAAAGTGAGCGAACGCGTCACGCATCTTCTCTTCTGTGAACCACTTTCCATAGTGCAGCAATGACTCTGGAATGTTGTGAATCGCATTCATGAGCTGATGAATCTCCCGAATGTGTTCCTCGGTGATCCTCTCAGGCACCGACGTACGCGCACGCACATATATAGCGACTTGAAAGAGCAGCGCGAGTGATGCACTGAAGTACGGCTCAGGAGCCTGCGATACTGGTTCGGTAAGCATTCTCGTCTCAAGCCCAACTTATATATCGACCGCCAAAGTGCGGTGCTCGGATGCCGCTGCAGATCGTTGGAATGACAAATTTCATTGTGTTCATCCGTGATTTGTAAGCGCTTCCGGCGCGGACCATCCAGGAATCAGACCGCAGTCAGCTTTTGTCTGGCTCAAGATAGTTGTGTCGTGTTGGCCGGTCAACGATCAGACTGTTGATCTCCGCATCTCTGGTCAGGAGGCGGTCGTGTCGACATCTGCCGGAAGCAGCGTGCCAGTCCCGCCTCAACCAGCCACCAGCCGGATGCGCGTGATCTCCGACGGCGCACCGAAGCGCTTCGGCGGTCCCCAGTAACCCGTGCCGCGGCTCACGTAGACCCACAACCGGTTCAGCCGATGCAGACCCGCCGTGAACGGCTGCTGCAATGGCACGAACAGATTCCAGGGCCAGAACTGGCCGCCGTGCGTGTGTCCCGACAGTTGCAGATCGAAACCTGCAGATGCCGCTGCAGGTGCAGTGCGCGGTTGATGCGCGAGAAGAATCCTCACCGCCGCATTGACCGGTGCGCCCGCCAGTGCCGCCGCCGGATCGCTGCGCTGCTGCGGATCGAAATGATGCGCGCCATAGTCCGTGACGCCCGCGAGCACGAGCGCCGCTTCGCCGCGCGCCACGACGACATGTTCATTCGCCAGTACGCGCAGCCCCAGCCGTCGCAGCTCGCGCGTCCAGGCGGGCTCGCCCGAGTAGTACTCGTGATTGCCGGTGACGAAGTACACGCCGTGACGCGCATTCAACCGCTGCAGCGGCTGCACGTCGGCGGCGAGCTGCGGCACGGTGCCGTCGACCAGGTCGCCGGTGATGGCGATGACATCGGCATCGAGCCCGTTCGCTGCGTCGACGATGGCATCGACATAGCCGCGCTTGATGGTCGGGCCAACGTGCACGTCGCTGATCTGCACGATCGAGAATCCCTGGAGGCCCGCCGGCAGATGGGCGATCGGAATGTCGACATCGACGATGCGGGCGCGACGCCGGGCATTCACGAAGCCGACGATGGTGGCTGTCGCAGACAGCACGACGACGAGCAGTGCCGAGACGTACGTGGCGGTTGCCGCCTTCGTCGGCGAGAAGATCACAACGATGAGCAGGACAATGTCCCGCAGCAGGGTCAGAACGAGCAGCGAAGAAAAAAGACCCATCATGATCATGCCGCCCCAGGCGATCCGGTCGGCGAGCGGCTGCCGGCCCATCGACCGGGTCACCATGCCGAGCGGCATCAACAGGCACGACGCCGCCAGCACGGACACGCCGACGATCCAGCCCGGCAACGACAGGGCCAGATCCGGCAGCAGACGACTGCCGATATAGAAATGCAGCAGCACCAGGATGGCGATGGCGATCAGGAACGGGCGGCTTGGACGCACTGGGCGGACATTCAGCAGGAGGGAGCGGGCAGTATCGGGATCGCGGCGCGGCTTTCAAGGCGCCGCCCCTTCACGGGCGTCGGCAACCGTCGGACAATGCTGCGCCGGCGGGCCAGAGAACGAGACCAGTGCTCAAGGATTACCTGAAACAGGGCGTGCGGATCGAAGGACTGTTCGAACTGATCAGCAAGGGCCAGGACGCCTTCGACGGCAGCTGGATGTTCGAAACCCATCTCACCTCGCCCAACCTGATCCGTTTCGCCGCCGACGACAGCGGCACGAATCCGATCCGCATCCTGCCCTACAAACGCGGTCACAACGCCAGCACGCCGATGGCCGGCGGCGAAGTGATTTCCGGCGAATTCACCGGCTGCCTCATGGGCGTGTACAAGGACCAGGGCATCGCCATGGTCAACCACGTCGACACCGAGAAGGACGGCGACGGCCACACACCGCACAAGGACGCCTGGCAGAAACTCAAACAGACCAGCGGTTTCGAACTGTTCAACGAGTGCTCGACCGCAGGAATGATCCCGAACCTCATCCGCAGCATGAAGGACCGCAAGCTCATGCAGCACGGCGCCGGCATCGCGATTCTGTGCGTCGCCTCGCCCACCAGGTACTACAGCATCACCAAGGCCGCGGTCTTCCGCGACCTGGACCACAGCTATCGGGTGCTGAAGATTCTGTGAGACGGAGATGGTTTCACACGGAGATCACGGAGATCACGGAGGTCAGAAGAAGAGAATTTTCCACGGGGGACACGGGGAACACGGGGTTCGGAACAGAAAATTTCTTATCCCCGTGCTCCCCGTGTTCCCATTCCTCCCCCGTGGAAATTTCTTCTTCCGATCTCCGTGATCTCCGTGATCTCCGTGATCTCCGTGTGAAATTCCTGTCTTCTCCGGGAGCCGGCCGGGTAGTCTCGCGACATGACACGATCCTGGTGGCTCTACCTCCTCGCCTGCGAAGACGGCCGCACGTATGCGGGCATTGCCATCGACGTCGATGCACGCTTCAGGGCGCACGCCGCAGGCAAGGGGGCGAAATTCACGCGCTCGAACAGACCCGTGCGCGTGCTCGGCGCAAGAGCGTTCGCCAGCAAATCCGAAGCGCTCAAGGCCGAGGCTGCATTGAAGCGGATGTCGAAGGAACAAAAGCTGGCATGGGCGGCTCCCTGTGGGGCCGGCTTTAGCCGGCCCGAGAATGGTCAGGACAAAACCTGACCTGCAGGACGAAGCTCAACCGTTCGCCACCGCGATCTCATCGCGGAACCTGCGCCAGCCCGCGCCGCGCGCCATGGAATACGGCGGCGGGAAGTGCGCCCTGGCACCCAGCGCATCGGCCGCGCGCCAGCCCCAGCGCGGATCGTCCAGGAAGGCGCGCGCCAGCGCGATCATGTCGGCGCGACCTTCCGCCAGGATGCGCTCGGCCTGATGCGGGTCGGTGATCAGGCCGACGGCGCGTGTCGGCACACCCGTCGATGTCTTCACTTCCTGCGCGAACTCGACCTGATACTCCGGCGCGACCGGCACTTTCACGCCGGCACGGATGCCGCCGCTCGATACGCACACATAGTCGATGCCGGGTTGCTTCGCTTCGCGCACATAGGCGATGGTCCGCGGCAGATCCCAGCCGCCGTCGACCCAATCCGTCGCTGACACGCGCAGGCCGACCGCGACCGATGCCGGCACGGCGGCCCGCACCGCCGCAATCACGGCCAGCGGCAGGCGCATGCGGTTGTCGAGCGATCCGCCGTAGCGATCGGTACGCGCATTCGCGAGCGGCGAGAGGAACTGGTGCAGCAGGTAGCCATGCGCGCTGTGGATCTCGATCACTTCGAAACCGATCCGCACGGCGCGCTGCGCGGCCTGCACGAACGCTGCGATGGTCGCATCGATGTCATCGACGCCGAGCGCCTGCGGCACATGCCAGCCTTCGCCGTAGGGCGCGGCAGACGACGAGACGGTCAGCCAGGGATCTTCGTTCGCAGCGAGCGCCGATCCGTCTTCCCACGGCCGGCGCGAAGACGCCTTGCGGCCCGCATGAGCGATCTGGATGCCGAACTTCGTCGGACCCGCGAGCCGGCGCGCGGCGGCGATCGCTCGCGCGAGTGCGGCTTCGTTGTCGTCGCTGTACAGCCCCAGGCAGCCGTGCGTGATGCGTCCGCGCCGCTCCACCGCGGTCGCTTCCACCATGACGAGGCCCGCGCCGGAATACGCGAGCTGCGACAGATGCTGCAGATGCCAGTCGGTGGCAGAGCCGTCATTCGCGCTGTACTGACACATCGGCGCGACGACGATGCGGTTGGGGATCTCGACGCTGCCGATGCGCGCGGATTCGAACAGACGACTGGCCATGAATGCTCCTGAGGAAATGGATGGGCCGCATTCTACGAATGCTGCCGTCAGATGCAGCGCTGCTGGACGTGCTGGACGGCCGGCTCGAATGACGCCGCTCAGCGGCTCGCAACGCTGACCGACTGGTCCGGCGTACCGCCGCCGAGCGCCACGAACAGCCGCGCCGTGTCCTGCAGGCGCTGCGCCTGCGCGCGCACGAAGCCGAGCCGTGCCTGCTGGTACAGGCGCTCGCTGTCCAGCACCTGCAGCACGCCGGTGTTGCCTTCGTTGTAGCTCTCGCGCGTGAGATCGAGATTCTGGCGCGCCACGTCGAGCGCCCGCGACTGCGCGTCGAGCTGTTCGGCGCCGTGATCGAGCGCATCCAGCGCATCGGCCACCTGGCCGAATGATTCCAGCACCACCTGCTGGTACTTCGCCGACTGCACCGACAATGCCGCGAGCGCCGCACGGCGCTCGGCGCGCAGCTTGCCGCCGTCGAAAACCGGCGCGGTGAGGCCGACGATGAGTCCCCAGGCCGTGCTCTTCGAATCGAACAGCTCGCTGGTTTCCAGCGCCTGCTGGCCCACCGTCGCCGACAGTGTGATGCGCGGATAGAGATTCGCCGTGGCGACACCGACGGCGGCAGTCGCAGCACGAAGCTGCGCCTCCGCGGCGAGAATGTCGGGCCGGCCATGCACCAGCTCCGAGGGCACATTCACGGGAAGCCGGGCCGGCAGCGTGAGCTCGCCGAGTGCCGGCGCCGTGAAATTCGCGTTCGGCGGAAGTTCGCCGGCGAGCACGGCCAGTCCGTGACGCGCAACACTCAGTCGCTGCCGCAGCGGCGGCAACAGCGTTTCGTCGCTGGCGAGCTGGCTTTCGGCGCTCAGCACATCGACGCGACTCACCGAACCCGCGGCATACGCGTCGCGGATCATGTCGAGATTGCGACGGTCGTCGGCGAGCACTTCCTGCAAGGCCTCGATCTCCGCCTGCGCCGCGGCGACCTCGATGGTCCGTTGCACGACATTGCCCGTCACCGACAGATGCGTGGCCTGCAGTTCGCGCGCCTGGTACTCGGCGAGCGCCTGCTGCCGTTCGATGGCGCGGCCGACGCCGCCCGTGTAGTCGAGCGTGTAGCTGACAGCGGCGCCGAAGGCGAAGTACGTGAACGGCGGCGTCTGCATCGGACCGAGGAACTGTGCGCCATATTGCTGGCGACCGGTGCCCGCAGTGAGATCGACTTGCGGATAGCGCGTACCGGTCTTCGCTTCGACCAGCGCCTGCGACTGCGCGAGCGTTGCCTGCGCGGCGGCGAGCGTCTGGTTGCGCTGCTGCGCCTGATCGACGAGCTGGTTCAGCTGCGGTGATTCGAACAACCGCCACCAGTCGGCAGGAACGGCGGCGCCCGTTTCCACCTGCTGGCGCGTCGTCGAGGCGAGCGGTGGCGCACTGGCGTCGGTGGTGTAGCGATCCACGGACGGCGCGGCAGGGCGTTCGAACTGCGGCCCGACGGCGCAGGCGCTCAGCAACGCGGCGGTGGATGCGAGGATCAGTGTGCGTTTGAGTGTATTCATGGAAGGTCAGTCCGCGACGACATGCATATCGGTACGCGCCGCCTGCGGCTTGCGGAACAGGAACACCAGCGGAATCGCCGCAAGACTCAGCACCAGCATCAGCTTGAAGTCGTTGTTGTAGGCGATCATGGTCGCCTGCCGCGTGACTTCGCCGTTGATGGCGGCCAGCTCCGTCAGACTGTGCGCGTTCGCGCCCAGCGATCCGGCGAACGGCGTGACGTGCTCGCCGAGCCGCGCGTGCATGATCTGGGTATTGCGGATGAAGAGAGCCTGCACCGCGGCGATGCCCACGCTGCTGCCGAGATTGCGCAGCAGATTGAAGACCGAGGTCGCCTCGTTGCGGAAACGCGGCGCGAGCGTGCCGAACGTGAGCGTGGCCAGTGGAATATAGGCAAGGCCGACGCCGAAACCCTGGACGACGCTGGTCCATGCCACGATCGAGTCATCCATCTGCAGATAGAAGTTGCACATCTGGCCGAGCGATATCGCCGAGATCGCAAAGCCCGCCGCGATCACCCACCGCACATCCACGTTGCGCAGCAGCCGGCTGAACACGAGCGATGCCAGCACGGTGCCGAAGCCGCGTGGCGCGGTCAGCAGTCCCGCCGTCATGACGGGATAGCCGAGCAGGTCCTGCAGCAGCGGCGGCAGCAATACCAGCGTGGCGAACAGCAGCACGCCGATCAGGAAAATGAAGGCCGCGCCGGTGCTGAAATTGCGGTCCTTGAACATTTTCAGATCGATGAACGGTTCGCGTGTCGTCATGCTGTGCACGACGAACAGGTAGAACCCGACGAGCGCGACGGCCGCGTAGATCCAGATTTCGGTGGCATCGAACCAGTCCTTGAGCTGGCCGCGATCCAGCATGAGCTGCAGCGCCGCGATGGCGATCGACAGCGTTGCGAAGCCCATGAAATCGAAGGCCGAGCGACGCGTCTTCGATTCGGTCAGGAAGCTGCCGAGACCGAGCAGCGCCAGCACGCCGATGGGGATGTTGATGTAGAACACCCAGCGCCAGCTCATCTGGTCGGTGAGCCACGCGCCCAGCGCCGGGCCGAGGATCGGGCCGAGCGTCACGCCCATCACCCACGTCGACATCGCGCGCGCATGGCGCTCGGGCGGATTGATGTCGAGCAGGATGGCCTGCGACAGCGGCACCAGCGCCGCGCCGGCCAGTCCCTGCAGCAGGCGAAACGCCACCATCTGCGACAGGTTCTGCGCGAGGCCGCACAGCACCGACGCCACCGTGAAACCGACGATGGAGATCAGGAAGACTTTCTTGCGGCCGAACTGGCCGGCGAGCCAGCCGGTGAGCGGCGTCATGATCGCCACGGCGAGGATGTACGACGTCAGCACCCACGACATCTGTTCCTGCGTGCCGGCGAGACTGCCCTGGATGTGCGGCAGCGCGACGTTCGCAATCGTGCCGTCGAGCGACTGCATCATCGTCGCCAGCATCAGCGACACCGTGATGAGCTTGTGGTGCGGCACCACGGGTCGGGAAGTTTCCGTCGACACGATGCGGGTTCCGTCAGTGGTGCGCCAACCGCTGGAACTGCGTGTCGACTTCGACCTGCGCGCTCAGGCCGGACTGCAGCGCGATGGACGCATCGAGGCCTTCGAGTTCGAGACGCACGGGCACGCGCTGCACGACCTTCACCCAGTTGCCGGTCGCATTCTCCGCCGGCAGCGCCGAGAACTCGCTGCCCGTGCCCGGACTCAGGCTCGCGACCTTCGCCGCGAATCTGCGGCCCGGCATCGCGTCGATCGTCACCGTGGCAGCCTGGCCGGGATGCATGTGCGCGAGCTGCACTTCCTTGAAGTTGGCTTCGACCCAGACGTTGTCGCGCGACATCAGCACGAACACCGGCTGCGCGGCGGCGATGAAGTTGCCGACCTGCAGCTGCTCGACTTTCGCCACGACGCCGTCGGCGGGCGCCGTCACCGTCGCGTACGACAGGTTGAGCTGCGCATGATCGAGCTGCGCCTGCGCTTCCAGCACCAGCGGATGCTTCTCCACCGCAATGTCCGGATCGCCGCCGAGTGCGGCCAGCGCCGATGCGATCTGCTGCTGCGCGGCGCTGTAGGCCTGCTGCGCGCTCTCGCGGGCATGGGTCGCCGCATCGAACTGCGACTGCGAGGCAATGCCCTTCGCGAGCAGGCGCTGCTGGCGTTCGTACTCCGTCTGCCGGTAGACGAGCGTCTCGCGCGCGGCGGCCAGATCCGCCTGGCGCTGGCGATAGATCGCGCGCAGCGATTCGACCTGCAGCTTCTGCTTGCCGAGCTGCGCCTGCGCCTCGGCGACGGCGATCTCGAACGGGCGCGCATCGAGCCGGAACAGCACATCGCCCGCGTGCACGAGCTGGTTGTCGTGCACGCGCAGTTCGGTCACGCGGCCCGCGACATTGGCGCTGATGCTGACCTGCCCGGCGCGCACGTAGGCATCGTCGGTGTCCTGATAACGGCCGCCGAACAGATAGAAATAGCCGCCGACCAGCAGCACCAGCAGCGGACCGCCCAGCATGAGCGGCAGGCGCAGGCGCTCGCGGCGGCTGCGCGGTGCGATGACGGGCGCAGAATTCTCCTGCGGGTCGCGGCTGATTTCTTCGCGCAGGACCTGCGGCTGAACGGCAGCATTCATCGGGCGGATCTAGGTTTGGTGGCACGGGAATTCGGAGTACGGGCAACGGCGGCGCGCGATGCGGGGAGCTCCTCCGCGCGCGCAGCCTCATCGGCCTTCGTCGCGATCAGGTTGTCGTGCGCGCGACTCAGCAGTTCGATCAGCAGGTTGCGCTCCTGCGCCTTGAAGCCGGCGAACGCTTCCGCGCGCACGGCATCGCTTTCCTTCCAGATCAGTTCGAGGATGGGCTGCGCCTTCTGCTTCAGATAGAGCTGACGCGCACGCCGGTCGGTCGGATGCGGACGGCGCTCGATCCAGTCGTCGCCTTCCATGCGATCGAGGATGCGCACCAGCGTCATCGGCTCGATGCCGCTGAGTTCTGCCAGCCGCACCTGACTGATGCCCTCGTTGCGCGCGAGTCGCGCCAGCACCTTGCACTGATCCAGCGTGACGTCCATGTGACGCAGGCGCTGCTGGAACAGGCGCGTGTACAGATGGGAGATGTCCTTGATCAGGAACCCGAAATTTCTGGTGATGTCCATTGGGCGGCTACCCTCCGGACGAGATAATAACAGTTGTTACTATATCGAAGCCTACGAATCCGTAATGTGTGACCGGAGTCCCGGGCAGAGGGGGGAAGGACAGGATTGGAGGGGCTGCAGGTCAGGCTTTGGCCAATGGCACCGACTTGAGGATTTGCTCTGCCTGTGGGGCCGGCTTCAGCCGGCCTGAAAACAGTCAGGCTGAAGCCTGACCTACAGTAGGAGGCTCCTGCCCTGACCCTCCCCCGCTGCCATCAACGCCAGTCCCTGCGCGACCGACGAGAACTCGTCGCCGCCGACGAGTTTCTCCGCACCGAACCGGCGGGCGAACAGCTCGCGCACTGCGGGCACCAGCGCGCTGCCGCCGGTCAGGAAGACGCGCGTGACGTCTGCGGCTTTCACGTTCGCGATGGTCAGCGCCTCATCGGCCGTCGCAGCGACCGCCGCGAGATCGTCGGCGATCCAGCGTTCGAAATCGTTGCGCGACACGACACGGTCGATTTCCACCGGCCCGGCCTTGAAGCGCAACTGCGTGACGTCCGCCGAGGTCAGTGCCTGCTTCACGCTCGACACGGCCTGGAACAGCGAGAAGCCTTCCTCGTTGCGGATCACGTGCACCAGTCCCTCGAACGCCTCGCGATCGTCGGCGGTCTTGAGGATGTCGCCGATGAGTCGCAGCGTCTGGCGGTTGTTCATCATCGAGAGCTGGTGCCAGCTCGAAAAATTCGAGTAGATCCACAACGGAATCGGCAGCGCCTTGGCTTCGGGGCGGAATTCCGAACCCATGCCGAGCGCCGGACACACGACGTTGTAGACGATCTGATAGTCGAAACGATCGCCGGCGATGCCGATGCCGGTCTGCGCGAGCGGCGCAATCTTCGGCTGGACTCCGCCCGCTGCCACTTCGACGACGGAAAAGTCGCTCGTGCCGCCACCCAGATCGGCGACCAGCACGAGATGCCGACCGCTGACCTTGCGCGCGAATGCATACGCCGCGGCTTCGGGCTCGAGACCGAAACGATCCGGCGCCTTGCCGGCGAATTCGAATGCCTGCGACAGGCGCGTCTGTGCGAGTGCGTCGTCGGGATTGGTGCCGGCAAAGCGGATCGGCCGCCCCGCAACCAGCGGCAACGCGGTCACGACCGCCTGCGATGCCGTCGCCTCGTACAGATGCCGCAGCAGCGTACCGACCAGATCGTCGAGCGCGTACACCTGCGAGAACATGCGCGTCTCGGTGAAGGTGCGACTGCCGAGAAAGGACTTCATCGACTGCACCAGCCGCGCCGGCCCCGTGCGCGCAAGGTAGTCGGCGATTGCATCCGCCCCGGCGCTGCTCACCGGCCGCTCGTGTGCGTTCTGCTCGTTCGGCCGGAAACACAGGATGGATGGCAGCACCGCCGCGACCCCCGAACGCGACGGCACGGGCAGCACGGCCGAGCGGCCTTCCCGATCGACGACGGCAATGACGGTATTGCTGGTGCCGAAATCGACACCGACGGCCAGCGGCTGCATGGGATTCACGGGGAAAAACGGGCCGCGGAAAGTACAGGCGCTGTCTGCTCGGGTCAATCAGGTTTCGCCAGAGAGAAGGTTCACACCGACGCAGAGCACGGCGGTCAAGACAAAGACAGAGAGATTTCCACGGGGGAAGAAGGGGGAACACGGGGGACACGGGGTTCGGAACAGAAAATTTCTTATCCCCGTGTTCCCCGTGTTCCCCTTTCTTCTCCCCGTGGAAATCTTCTTCTCCGATCTCCGTATGAAATCTTCCTCTTCAGCGCGAATTCACCGGCAAATCCACCGGTGAACGGATTCCCGCCCGCGGCCGCAGTCGCTTGCCGGCAGGTCGCCGCAACTGACCGGCCGGGTGCAGATTCGCAAGAACGTCGCGACTACTGTTCTCCCACGCTTCAGCAACCCGCAATACCGCGGAACGCAGCGAGAAAAGGGAGATTCAAATCATGTTCGCCTTCACCGAATTCAGCCGCCGCACCCGCAACACGCTGTGCCTGCTGATGTCGGCCGTCATTGTCGCCGGCAGCCTGTTCGCAGCCTCGTATGCCGCGAAGATGGCCGAGCACAACGGCTACTCGGTGACGATCACTCAGCTGCAGTAGGCATCCCCCTTCGCCGGTGCACGTCCACGCCGTGCGCCGGCGCTTTTTTTCCGGCGGAACCCTGCAGTCCGATTGATTCGTTGACCGAATGACACTTATCGCTGCCGCCCGAATGATCCGGGCGCGTCGAGCGGTTAACGTGTCGTCAACCCATCGACCGCAGGAGACTCCCGATGCCTTACAAAGTTGCCGTCCTCGTTGGCAGTCTGCGCAAGGACTCTTTCAGCCGGAAAATCGCCAATGCGATTGCCGATCTCGCGCCTGCCGGACTCACCTTTGAACAGGTACCCATCGGCGACCTGCCGCTCTACAACCAGGATCTGGAAACCGATTCGCCGCCGGCTGCGTGGACCGCGTTCCGCGACAAGGTCCGTCCGGCCGATGCCGTGCTGTTCGTGACGCCGGAGTACAACCGCTCCGTGCCCGGCGCGCTCAAGAACGCCATCGACGTCGCTTCGCGCCCCTACGGCAAGAGCGTGTTTCAGGGCAAACCCGCCGCCATCGTCAGCCTCTCGATGGGCAATCTTTCGGGCTTCGGCGCCAATCACCACCTGCGCCAGTCGCTGGTGTTCCTCGACATGCCGGTGCTGCAGCAGCCGGAGGCCTACATCGGCAACGCGCCGACCCTGCTCGACGACGCGGGCAAGGTGAAGAACCCCGACACGGAAAAATTCCTGCGCGGCTTCGGCGAGAAATTCGAGAAGTGGATCGGGAAGACCCGCTAAGAGGAAGATGGGTACGCAAAAAGCGCAAGGCGGAACGCAAGAGGCACAAAGGTTCTTGAAAAAAGACGCTTCTTCGTCTGCGCCTTTTGCGTTCCGCCCTGTGCCTTTTGCGTACCTGTTCTTGCTTACAACGTCGTGCAGGAACTCGACGCCGCGGCATCCAGGCGCGGGAAAGCCTCTTCCGCGACTTCCGAGCGGCAACGCTCGGGGCCGGCGGACGCGGCACAGGAAATCGTCACGTCCTTCAATGAACGCCGGGCGGTGTCGAGGCAGCGCACCGAGTAGGTCGTGGGTCCGTCCGCCTGGTTCTTCTGCTGGAAGCGCAGATACCAGCGCTCGCCGGACAGCGTGGCGAGTTGCATGACGCGGTTGCGACACTCCTGTGTCGCGCCGTCGCGGCAGTAACGTTCCTCGCAGGCCCTGATCGAGCCCGACTCGCAGCTCGCCTGCAATTCCTTCTCATGCGCCTTGAGTTCGGCCGGACCGCCGCCCTTGGTCCACGCCATGCACGCCGTGTTGTCGCCGGCATTGCACTGCTGCAGCAGCGCTTCGAGTTCGGCCGGGGACTTCCGCGGCACCGGCGTACGAGGGGCAGCACTGGATGAACGCTTCGTCGTGGTGATGCCCTGGACAAGCTTCGCGTCCGTGCCGCAGCGCTTGTCGGAGAAGATCTTCGAACCGTCGGGCGCGGTACACGTGTAGATCTGGGCCGGCACCTGCGAGGATGCCAGCAGCAAGCTCAGAACCAGCAGGGTGCGCCAGGACAGCCCCATCGAAACTCCCGAAAACATCCAATCCGCGACGGCGCCGATCTTACTGCAGGCGCCGTGCCTATCCCGACCGCACTGGGTCATGGGGATCTCGTTTTGTGCACCAGCGCACACCTGGAAGTTCGCCAATCCTGGGCTACTTCTTTTCCTCCAATTCGACGAACCCGATGGGTCGCCCCTTCGGCACGGGTGGCTGCATGAGTTCGCGGATGGCTTTGAGAATTCCAGTGATCGCCTGATCGTGGGTAGCGAGCTTGCGGGTAATAAGCGTTTCGAGGTCCTTGAGTTGCTGAGCGAGTTCCTTGTTGGAGGCGAGCAGTTCACGCATCTGCACGAATGCCCGCATGATTTCGATATTGACGGTGATGGCGCGCTCGCTCTTGAGCACGGAAGACAACATGGCCACGCCCTGCTCGGTAAAGGCGTAGGGCAGATATTTTCGGTGCTGCCCGCGGCCACGCTTTAAGGTCACAAGTTGTGACCTTAAAGCGGCCCACTCCAGCTTTGCTCCTGGTCATCCTTGACTCCTTGGGTTTCGATAGTGTGCGCGGGACGTACGAATGTACGGGCATCACCCTGCCTTGGCGAGCGCTCTGACCGAGTTCCGTTCTGTGCACCAGCGCACAAAGCACCGCAACAGGCGGCGGTTTGCCGCCGGTCGGGTACAGAGAGAGGCGCCCCGGCCGTTAAAGAGAAGGCGAGAAAGCAGCCAACGCCTCATGAGCACCTCATCCGACAACACTCTGCCCCGCCGCGCGCTCGTCGTCGACGCCGACCCGGCGACGCGCGAGTCGGCTGCCGCCCTGCTCAAGCTGCAGGGTTTCACGGTCACCACGGCGAGCGATGGTGCGGAAGCGCTGACGGTCTTTGCGCGCGACTGGTATCCGCTGGTTCTGCTCAGCCGCAGCATTCCCACGCTCGACGGCATCGAACTCGCCTCGCGCCTGCGCGTCATCGCGCTCGCGCCGGTCTACCTCATCATGCTCACCGGCAGCACCGATGCGCGCGACCATGAACTCGGTTACTGCGCCGGCGTCGATCAGTACCTGCTGCTGCAGAATTTTCCGGGCGAACTCGTCGGCAAGGCCGAAGCCGGCATGGTCGCGCTGCGCCGCCGGCGTTCGTCGCGGACCGGTCGGCTCGATGAACCGGCGACCGTCGATCTGGAGAACGGCGCACACACCGCCCGTCATCTCGTCGGACGATTGCGCGCCGAGATCGCGCAGGCGGCCCGCACGCGCGGTCTGCTGCAGATTCTCAGCGCCAGCCTCGAGACCGATGACGATGAAGCCTTTGCACGCCAGAACCTCGGCGCGTCGGCCTCGAACGCCCTGCTGCAGGCCGTCCACGATGCGATCCGTCCGAAACTCGACTGGGTGACCCGGCTGCCCGCGCCGGCGCACACCTGCCGGCTCGCGGTGGTGATGCCGGAAAGCTCGCCGATCGACGGGCCTGCCGTCGAACAGCGCATTCGTAATGCGTTCGTGCACTGGAACACGGAGTCCGCGCAGAGCGAAGTGCGCCTGAGCTGCGGGCTCGCGTCCATCTCGCGCAACGAAGCGCCGCCGACCGCACTGGAATTTCTCGGCCAGGCCGAACGCAATCGTCGCGGCAAGGACAATGCACGCACCGGTATCTTCCAGGTGCAACGCGACCACGCCGCCTGACGGTCCGACCGTTGATTGGTCACCGGTGTCGCGTCTGCCGTCGCGATAATCCACAGAGCCTGTGGATAAGCCCGGGAAAAGCGTACCTTGACTTTGCTGGCGTGCGGGAAATCGCCCGCTGCGCGTTGGATTGATCAAATTGCGAGCAGTCGGGCGGAGAAGCGCGACGGCTCGCGACGGCTCAGGCGCGACGCCTGCGGGCAGTCTTTGTCGGCCTGCCTTTCGGCGCCGCCTTCCTGGCCAGCAGTTTCTTGAGCTTGCGGCTCAGGACCTGCAGCTCCTGCTTGGCGCGCTTGGCCACTTTCTTGGCCTGCTTCATCAGCTTCCGCGCTTCCTTGGCCTGTCGCTTGGCGAACTGCCGGCGCTCGCGCGCTTCCCGATGCCGCGCTTCGAGTTCGGTGAGTTTGCCGTTGACTGCCGTCTTCTTCCCGGGACGCCTGGCCATGCGCTCTTCCTCTCGTTGTCCTGGTCGGGTCGCGCGGCAGAATAGCCTGCGCTTTCAAAAATCAGCAACTTGAGCCTCTGGTCAGACCTCCTTCGATGTGCGCGAGAGCGAACCGGACGGCGTCGCGCTCACTTCATATTTCTGTAACAGCGTGCCCTTAGTAATGGCGGCTCAACCAGAACACGCCCAGGCGTTCGTCTCGGGCGGCCCGCAGCTCATCGGAGGTTTCCATGTCCCATCGCCTCGCCCGCCGCACCTTGCGCGCCACGATCGCCCTCGTCCTCGCCGGTGCGACCTTCATCGCCACTGCGCATGACCGCGACCGCGATCGTGACCATCGCCATGACCACGGCTGGCACGACGGCCACGAGCGCGATTGCCACGACCGCGGGCCGATCACGCTCAAGGCGCTCGGCACCTACGATGCGGGCGAAGCCGGCTCGGCGGAAATCGTTGCCTACGACGCGAAGTCACGCCGCCTGTTCGTCGTCAACGCCGCGACCTCGACCGTCGACGTGCTGAGCGCACGCAATCCGCGCGCGCCGGGCAAAGTGACGACGATCGACACCTCCATCTTCGGCGCGCCGAACAGCGTCGCCGTCAACGACGGCCTCGTCGCCATCGCCATCGAGAGCAAGCCGAACAAGACCGATCCGGGCCGTGTCGCGTTCTACGACACCGACGGCAAACTGCTTTCCTCCGTGCGCGTCGGCTCGCTGCCGGACATGGTCACATTCACGCCGGACGGCAACTACCTGCTGGTCGCCAACGAAGCCGAGCCCAGCGGCTACGGCGCCGGCCAGGTCGATCCGGAAGGCTCCGTCAGCATCATCCCGGTGCCGAAGAACGAAAAGCAGGTGCGCAAGCTGAAGGACTCTGACGTACGCACCGCATCGTTCAAACAGTTCAACGGCAAGGAAGCCGAACTGCGCAGCCAGGGCATTCGCATCTACGGCCCGGGCGCCACCGCGGCCCAGGACTTCGAGCCGGAGTACATCGCCGTCTCGGAGGACTCGCGCAAGGCGTACGTGACGCTGCAGGAAAACAATGCCATCGCCGAGATCGATATCCAGCGCGCGCAGGTCACGAAGCTGCGCCCGCTCGGCTTCAAGGACTACAGCGAAGAACCGCGCGCCACGGCCACCTATGAATGGAAGGATCGCCCGTCGATCGGTGCGACCGCCGCAGGCCAGAAGCTCGCCCTCGGCGGATTCTCCGGCCTCGCCTTCGAAGGCGTCACCGGCGACGGCAAGCTGAAGTTCATCACGCACACGGATCGCGGCCCCAACGGCGAACCGGTCGGCGTGCGTCGCCCGTTCCTGCTGCCGCAGTTCAATCCGCACCTGGTGCGCTTCACGCTCGATCCGGCCAACGGCCGGTTCGAACTCACCGAACAGATTGCGCTGCGCGCCGCGAACGGCCGCCTGCTCACCGGCGTGTCGAACATCCTGCTGTCGCAGGACGGCAATCAGCCCTACAACGACGAAGTGCCTGTCGATCTGCGCGATCGGCCGCTGCCGCTCGATCCGCTGGGCGGCGATTTCGAAGGCATCGCCATCGATGCCGACGGCTCGTTCTGGATGGCCGACGAATATCGCCCCGCCATCTATCACTTCAGCAAGACCGGCCGGCTGATCGAACGGCTCATTCCGGTCGGCACGCATGCAGCGGCGGGCGCTGCGGTGCCCGCCGCTGGCGTCGCCGGCATTTACGGCACGGAAGTGCTGCCGGCCGTCATCGCGCAGCGTCGCCAGAATCGCGGCATGGAAGGCATCGCGATCCAGGACGGCAAGATCTATGCGTTCGTGCAGAGCCCGATCCGCAATCCGGCGACGCTGGCCAATGGCGCGCTGAATGCCATGAAGAACGTGCGCATCGTCGAATTCGATCCGGCGACGCGCGCAACCCGCCAGTTCCTGTACATCATGGACAACCCCGCCGCGGTCAGCGCCGACGACACGCGCGCCGACAAGATCGGCGATGTGGCGGCGATTCCCGGCGGCGGCTTCCTGGTGCTCGAACGCGACGACGACGCGGTGCCGGAAGATCCGATCGAGACCATCACCAAGAAGGTGTATGCCGCCTCGCTCACCGATGCGACCGACATTTCCGGCCTCGGCGCATTCATCGTCAACGGCGTCTCCCGGAGCGTCGATCAGATGACGGCCGAAGAACTCGCCAGTGTCGGCGTGAAGCCCGCGACCAAGAAGCTGCATGTCGATCTGGCACAGGCCGGGTATGCCGGCGTCGAGAAGGTCGAAGGTCTGGCATTGCTGCCAAGCGGCCAGCTCGCGCTCGTGAACGACAATGACTTCGGCGTGGCCGGCATCGTGATCGACAACGCGACCGGCCGGTTCACGATCGCGCCGGGCTACGTTCCGGAGAACGTGGAACTGGGCATCGTCAATGTGCCGGGCCTCGACGCCTCCGATCGCGACAATGCGATCAACATCCACTCGTGGCCGGTGTTCGGCATGTACCAGCCCGATGCCATCAAACTCTTCACGGCGGGACGTTCGAGCTACCTGATCACCGCCAACGAAGGTGACGCACGCGACTGGACGGGCTTCGCCGAGGAAGCCCGCGTCGGCTCGCTGACACTGGATCCGACCGCATTTCCGGATGGTGCGACGCTGAAGAACAATGCCAACCTCGGGCGTCTCAACGTCACCAAATCCCTCGGCGACATCGACGGCGACGGCGACTACGACGCGCTCTACACGCTCGGCGGCCGTTCATTCTCGATCTGGAACCTGGACGGTTCGCTGGTGTTCGACAGCGGCAGCGACTTCGAACGCATCATCGCGGCCCGCGAGCCGGCGTTCTTCAACGCCAGCAACGACGACCGCGCCTTCGACAGCCGCTCGGACAACAAGGGACCGGAACCGGAAGCCGTCACCGTCGGCCAGGTCGGAAAACGCACGTATGCGTTCGTGGGTCTGGAGCGCCAGGGCGGCATCATGATCTACGACGTCACCACGCCGCGCGCGCCGGTGTTCGTCGACTACGTGAACAACCGCGATTTCTCGGTCGATCCCGCCACGGCACCCGCCGCGAAGGATCTGGGCCCCGAAGGCGTGATCTTCATCGACGCCAAGGACAGCCCGACGCGCGATCCGCTGCTGGTGGTCGCCAATGAGGTCAGCGGCACGGTGACGATCTATGCGGTGACCGCCACCGACAGGAAGTGAAGTCGTCGACGTGGAGGCCGGCACTCGCCGGCCTCCACCCTGCCGTGAGAATTTCTATCGCACGAGCTGCCTGCGGCAGTTCCTGAAGCGTTCGGCGAGGCGCAGATAGCTGACCTCTTCGACCGGCCCCACCGCCAGCCATTCGAAGGCGAGCGCATCGAGCGACTCCGGCGCCGCCGATCCCTGTCCCATGCCCTGCTGCAATCGTCGCAGCTGATATTCGCGGCGCAATGCCAGATCCTCGGCAGGAGACGCCCGGTCCGCGAGGATCTCCGCACGGATGCACAGCTGTCGCAGCGCCAGTTCATTCGCTGCCAGATCGTCGTCGCCGGCGCGTTCGAGAGCGGCCTGCAACGCCTCCACGCTTCCCTTGGGAAACGGGGCCGCACCGGCCAATCGCGCCTCTGCGGCCTGCTTCAACGCGTCGAGTTGCGCCGCATCGGCCTGCTTCGCCGCCGCGAGCCGATAGGCGCGCACGGCGTTCGCCGCGTCGAACAGCTCGATCCAGCCGCGCTCGGCATCGCGCGCATGCTGTTGCGCGACCGCACGCCTGCACCGCTCGAAGGCCCGCTCGAAGCGGTCCTGAAGCTGTCGCGTGCTCGCCCGCGGCAGTTCTTCGATGGCATCGAAGGCGAGACGCAGTTCGGGCAGCTTCCTGGCGCCTTCGAGCAGCGCCTGACCCGTAAGGCCGGCGATGGCATCCAGCTCGTCGCACAACCCGCTCGCCTGGAGCCGGTGGGTTTCCAATGCGGCGTTGCGGCTGTCGAATTCCTGCTGGCGCTTCTGGAACAGGGCATCGCACTGCTCGCGGAAGGCTTCCCACAGCGTGCGATCGTCCTCGCGCGAGACGGGGCCGACCGACTTCCAGGTGTCCTGCAGCCGTTTCACTTCTTCGGCGGCGGCGCGGCTGTCCGGCGCCGACAGCAGGCCGCGGGCGCGTTCGATGAGCGATTTCTTCGTCCTGACATTGCGGGCGTATTCGGCATCGATGCGGCCCTGCAGCGCGGCCGCAAGCTCACTGAACTGTTGCTCCAGCGGCTCACCCGCCACCGGATCCACAGGCGAATGGCCGCGCCACAGCTGCCTGGCTTCACGCAGCGCCGTGATCGTCATGCGCCAGTCGGGCTGCTCCCAGTCCTGCCGCTGCTCGAAGGCGAGCAGGCGCTCGAACAGCTCGCCGCGCCGCTGCAGGTTCTCCTGCTTCAGCCGATCCTGCGCCTCGAAGAACTCGCGGCACGGCTGGAACGCCTGCTGCGAGGCTTCGTGAAAGCGCTGCCACTCGGCCTCCGCGTCGCCGCCGCCCGCGCCCTTGCTCAGGGTGCGCCACTGTTCCTGCAGGCTCCGGATCTGGCCGGCGAGTGCGGTCGGATGCATGGTCGCTCCGATCAACGCTTCCATCCGTTCGATGAGTTCAATCCGCTTGGGCGCGACCGAGAAACTCTTCCAGTCCTTCAGTTCCTCCAGGCGGGTGTCGAGCTGTTTCAACTGGCTGGCAAGATGCGCCGGCAGCGGCGGCGCACCGGCAATTTTTTCTTCGATGGCGCGACGCAGCCCGGCGGCGGTGCGGCTGCTGCCCGAGGCCAGCGCGCCATGCGCCTTGCGCAGCAGGCCACCGATCTGGCCGAGCGCCTGGGCCTCGGCTTCGAGTTTCCCGGAGCGGGCCTTGCGATCCTCCTCCTCGACTCTCGCACGCTCCGCGGCTGCCTCCGCTGCCGCGTGTTCTTCCTGTTCGCGTTGCGCGCGAGCTGCGGCCGCCGCATTCGCCGCGGCCAGTTCGGCAGCGGCCTGCGCGGCCACCTGGCGCAGATGCTGCGCGATGACTTCGCGGGCGCGGTCGATCGCCTGCTGTGTCTTCTGCGCGATGGCCGGCTCCGCGCCGGCCGCGACGGCATTCCAGCGACCCTCGAGCTGCTCCAGATGCGGCGTGAACAGCGAATCGTAGACCCGTCGGCTGTGCCGCTCGATTTCCGCGGACGCTGCGCCGATCTCGGCCTGCTGCAACTCCACGTCGCGCTCGCGCGCCAGCAGCGCATCGCGCTTGCGCGTCAGGATCCGGTAGACGTTCTTGTCGTTGCCGCCGCGGACCTTGCGGATCAGCTCGCGGATCTGCTGCGGATCGTCGATGGCCTCGGCGGCGAGCTGCCTGATTCGGGTGGACGATCCACCGACGACCGCGCGCGATACCGCCGGGAAATCTCCCGACGCCATCGCGTCACGCAGCGTCGCTTCCTCCTGGGCCGCAGCCGCGGCTGCATCGACGGCTGGCGTGGCAGGTGCGGCCGGCGGTACGGCGTCCCGTGGCTCCACCGGAGCCGGAGCAGGCGGCGCTTTGCGAAAGCGCGAAAAAAACGACATCGATCGATCCTTGTCGGGCGGGGATGGACTTCATTCTACTTTGCCATCCACGCCGACAAGCAACGGATATGGAGCCGCCTCCGGGATCGAAGAAGTCAGGCTAAAGCCTGACCCACAGGGAAAGCCCTCCGTCTCAAGCCGCGAAGCCCGCCAGCCGGCCGCGGATGATCGCGCTCGCTTCTTCGATCATGCGCGTCAGCAGTTCGGCGACGGAGGGGATGTCGTGGATCAGGCCCTGCGACTGACCGGCCCAGATCAGGCCCGCATCGAGATCGCCGGTTTCCAGCAGCTTGCGGCCCTGCGCGCCCTTCACCAGGTGCGCCACGTCTTCGAACTTCGCCTCGGACTGCGCGAGGATCTTCACGACCTCGTCCGACACGCTGTTCTTGCCGACGCGCGCCGTGTTGTGCAGCTTGCGGAAAATGAGATTGGTGCCGCGCTCGTCGTTCTCGACGATCAGCTGCTTCGCCCGTTCGTGGATGGGCGCTTCCTTCGTCGCGCAGAAGCGCGTGCCCATGTTGATGCCCTGCGCACCGAGCGCCAGCGCCGCGACCAGGCCGCGCGCATCGGCGAAGCCGCCGGAAGCGATGATCGGAATCTTCACCTTGTCGACGGTGGCGGGAATCAGGATGAGACCGGGAACATCGTCCTCGCCCGGATGACCGGCGCATTCGAAGCCGTCGATGGAAATGACGTCCACGCCCATGCGCTCCGCCGACAGCGCATGACGCACCGACGTGCACTTGTGAATGACCTTGATGCCGTTGGCCTTGAATTCATTCACGTGTTCCTGCGGCTTCGAGCCCGCCGTTTCCACGATCTTGATGCCGCTTTCGATGATCGCGCGGCGGTACTCGGCGTACGGCGGCGGCGTCATGGTCGGCAGGATGGTGAGGTTCACGCCGAAGGGCTTGTCGGTCATGGAGCGGCAGCGTTCGATTTCCTTCGTCAGCGCCTCGGGCGTCGGCTGCGTGAGCCCGGTGAGCACGCCGAGGCCGCCCGCGTTGGACACGGCCGCCGCCATTTCGGCGCGACCGACCCACTGCATGCCGCCCTGCACGATCGGGTGCTCGATGCCCATGAGCTTCGTGAATGGAGTCGTGATCGCCATGATCCTAAAGCGCCTCGATGATGGTCATGTTGGCGAGGCCGCCGCCTTCGCACATGGATTGCAGTCCGTACCGCTTGCCGCGCGCACGCAGCGCGTGCACCAGCGTCGCCATCAGCTTGGCGCCGGTCGCGCCGAGCGGATGACCCAGCGCGATCGCGCCGCCGTTCACGTTGAGCTTGTCGGGATCGGCGCCGAGCGCCTTGAGCCAGGAGAGTGTCACGGAGGCGAAGGCTTCGTTGATCTCGAACAGATCGATGTCGGAGAGCTTCATGCTCGCACGTTCCAGCGCGCGCTTCGTACCCGGGATCGGCTGTTCCAGCATGACCACCGGATCGCCGCCGACCACGGTCAGGTTGTGGATGCGCGCCAGCGGCTTGAGTCCGTGCGTCTTCAGCGCACGTTCGCTCACGACCAGCACGCCGGCCGCGCCGTCGCACATCTGGCTGGCATTCGCCGCGGTCAGCACGCCGCCTTCCTTCAGCAGCTTCACCGAGCGGATGCTTTCGATGCTCGCGTCGTAGCGGATGCCTTCGTCTTCGGTGTGCAGGCCGCCGTCGACGGCGACCTGCACGATTTCATTCTTGAAGGCGCCGGCGCGCGTTGCCGCGGCGGCGAGCTGATGACTGCGCAGCGCATACTGATCGAGTTCTTCGCGGCTGAGCCTGTACTTGTCGGCGAGCATCTGCGCGCCGGTGAACTGGCTGAATTCCTCGACGCCATATCGCTTGCGGATGCGCTCGCTCCACGGACCGCCGAGCCCGGCCTTGACGGCGAGATCCGTCGGCGAACCCATCGGCACGCGCGTCATGCTCTCGACACCCGCGGCGATCACCACATCCTGCGTGCCCGACATCACGGCCTGTGCCGCGAAGTGCACGGCCTGCTGCGACGAACCGCACTGACGATCGATCGACACCGCCGGCACGCTGTCCGGCAGCTTCGAAGCGAGCACCGCGTTGCGGCCGACGTGGAACGCCTGCTCGCCGACCTGGCTCACGCAGCCGAACACCACGTCTTCGACGGCCGCCGGATCGATGCCGCTGCGATCGACCAGCGCATTCAGCACTTCGCCCGCCAGGTCCGCGGGATGCCAGCCGGCCAGCCGGCCCTTGCGGCGACCGCCTGCCGTGCGCAGCGCCTGAACGATGTATGCCTCACTCATGCGAACCTCTCGTCAAGTGAAATCCGGCTTGCGGCGCGTGACGAACGCGGCGACGCCTTCGCGGCCGTACCTGGTCCTGCTCGAATCGGCGATCGAGCGCGCCTCGGCTTCCATCTGCGCTTCCAGCGTCGAGCTGAAACTCGTCAGCAGCAGGTTGCGGACCTTGCCGAGCGCCGGCGTGGCCGACGCCGCGAGCTGCTGCGCGATCTGCCCGGCCTCCGCACCGAGGCCGGCGTCGTCGACGGCGCGCGTAACCAGTCCCAGCGTCGCAGCTTCTTCTGCCGACAGGCGCTTGTTCAGCAACGCCAGTTCCTGCGCGCGACGCAGACCCACCAGGCGCGGCAGCAGCCAGGTGGAGCCGCCGTCCGGCGTCAGCCCGAGCGCCGTGTAGGCCAGCGTGAAATGCGCGGAACGTGCCGCGAGCGCGATGTCGCCCAGCACCGCGAGACTATAGCCGGCGCCCGCGGCCGGGCCGTTGACTGCAGTCACCAGCGGCTTGCCCATACGCGACAGGCGCGTGATCGCGGCATGCAGGTACGCGGTGATTTCCTTGAGCATCGCGGGCAGGGAATCCCCGGCCGCGGCGAAGGCGCCGACATCGCCGCCGGCGCAGAACATGCGTCCATTGCCGGTCAGCACGACGCAGCGGATCGCATCGTCCTCGTCGCACTGGATGGCCGCCTCCATCAGCGAGCGCGCCAGCGGAATGTCGAGTGCATTGCCGACGTCCGGACGATTGAGACGCAAGGTCGCCACCGCGCCCTCGCGTTCGAAGAGGAGAGAAGGATTCGTGCTCATGGGAATCGCCTGTCGCAGGGAGGGTCAGGGAGGGGGCGACTCAGGCGGCGGAACGGGCCAGAGGCCGAGCCGCACCTTCGACACCGCGTCCAGCGGTGCGATGCCTTCCTCCAGTTGCACATTCACGCTGTTCGCAAACGCGCACAGCGATCCGAAGCAGCCGACGAGCAGGACGAAGTCCATCATCTGGCGCGTATCGAAGCACCGCGACAGCCGCGACCACGTGTCGTCGGCAAGCCGCGCGTCGCGGTGCAGTTCTTCGACGCCGCGCAGCAGATCAGCGTCCTGTGCGCTCCAGCCGTCCGCCGCCGAACCCGACGGAATCCGCTGCAGTTCGATCTCGCTCAGCCCCGCCTTGCGCCCCTGCGGCAGGTGCTGCGCGTACTCGTACTCGCAGCGCTGCAGCCAGCTGATGCGCAGGATCGCCAGCTCGCGTTCGCGAAACGGCAGCGAACTGGCGCTGAACACATGCTTTTCGAAAGCGAGGAAAGCCTTGCACAGCTCGGGGTGATGCAGCAGCGCGCCCATCAGATGGAGGCCCGCGATGTCGCGACGGCCCGATTGCCAGGCATTGACCAGGAAGTCGCGCGCGCCGGGGAACGTGCTCATCGCATCGAGCGCGACGGCGTCGTAGTGCGACGGCAGGATGGGTTCGAGGCGCGGGGGGTGGTCGGTCATGGGATCAGAAAGAAGAATGGCCGCAAAAGGCGCAAAAAGCACAAAGGAGAATCCAAGGTATTCCGGCTATTTTTGCGCCTTTTGCGGCCATCTGCTTTCTCCTACGTGATCGCTTCAATGCCATCCAGCACCGTCCGATGCATCATGCGTCCCGACGTCGGATCGTACGGCAGCGCGCGATGCATGACGCCGCAGTTGTCCCAGATCAGCAGATCGCCGACCGACCACTCGTGGCGATACACGTTCTCGGGACGCGTGGTATGCGCGGTCAGCCGTTCGACCAGCGCGGCGCTCCCGGCAGCCGGCATGCCGACGACGTAGTCCACCGTCATGCCGAGCACCAGCGACTTGCGGCCCGAGGCGTGCTTCCACACCAGCGGATGTTCCTTGGGCTTGCGGTGATTGCGCCAGCGTGTGCGTTCTTCCTCGCTCGCGCCGGGATTCCAGACGCGGTTCGACGCTTCGAGGCTGTGCATGATGCGCAGCGAATCGCATGCGCGGCGGTCCGCCTCGCTCAGGTCTTCGTAAGCCGCATACACATTGCAGAACTCCGTCTGGCCGCCGGTGGGCGAGAGTCGCCGGCCCGACAGCAGCGTCGCCCTGGGCGGCGGTGTTTCATCGAACAGGCCATCGATGTGCCAGTGCACCGTGGACTTCAGATACTCGGCGGCATTGTTCTCTTTCTGGTCCAGCGTGATCTTGAACACGATCTCCCGCGTGCCGTCGGCGCGCTTCGGCCCCTGCGGAATCACCTTGCCGAGATGCGAGCTGAATTCCACCTGCTGCTCGTCGGTGAGGTGGACCTGCGGAAACAGCAGCACGCCATGCTTTTCGAGCGCCGCGAGACACGAGCCGGCGAATGCGGGATCGAGCATCTCTTCGCGCGTGACCTGCGCTTCGGCGCCGATGCGCGGACGCAGCGGAATGAATGTGGCCATGGTGTTCTCCAGGTCTTCCTGTAGGTCAGGCTTCAGCCTGACCTACAGGAAGAATCAGTAGACGATCTTCTCCGCAACCAGACGTTCGCGCTCGGCCTCGCTCAGACCGAGCAGTTCGCCGAAAACATAATCATTATGCTCGCCGAGCCGCGGCGCCGAGCGCGTGATCTTCGCCGGCGTCAGCGACAGCCGCCACGGCGCGCCGGCGATCGACATCTCGCCGCGCGCCGGATCGCTCACGTGCTGGAAGAAACCGCGACGCCAGAGATGATCGGAGCTGACGAGGTCGATGGAATTGAGGCTCTTGAACGCGGCGACGCCGCGCGCGCGCAGACGCTCGCCGAGTTCCTGCGCATCCTGCGGCTTCGTCCAGGCTTCGAGCAGGACATCGAGTTCCGCGGCGTGCTGCTGGCGTGCGGCGCGATCGACGAAACGCGGATCCGCCGCCAGCGCGGGATTGCCCATCGCCGCACACAACGCATGCCACTCGTCCTGGGTGCGCACCGCGATGCTGATCCAGTCTTCGTCGCCGCACGGATAGACGCCGTGCGGCGCCATCTCCGAGTGACGGTTGGCATTGCGCGTCGGCACCTTGCCCGTCAGGAAATATTCCATGAAGGCATCGCCGACGACGGAAGCGAGGGTCTCGACCGCCGATACGTCGACGTACTGTCCTTCGCCCGTGCGACGACGGTGATACAGCGCGACCAGTGCGGCAAATGCGGCCGCCGAGCCATAGCTGCTGTCGCCGTAGCGCACATTGAGCAGTTTCGGCGCGCCGTCCTTCAGGCCCACGAGATGACACACGCCGCCCAGCGCCGAGAACGAAGGCGCGTAGCCGGTCTGATAGCTCAGCGGGCCTTCCTGCCCGTGCATGCTCATCGCCACGGCGATGATGTCGCGCTTCAGTTCGCGCAGCTGTTCGTAGCCGAAACCCAGGCGTTTCGCGGCGCCGGGTCGCAGGTTCTCGATGACGATGTCGGACTTCTTCACCAGGTCGGCAAGCAGGCGCTGGCCTTCGTCGGATTTCATGTTGAGCTGGATGCTGCACTTGCCGGGATTCACGGCCTGGAAGCCCGGAGCGGCGTTGATGTCCTTCACGCCGAAGCGGCGCGAGGCGTCGAGCGAATCGAGACTTTCGACGCGGATGACTTCGGCGCCGAGGAAGGCGAGCAGTTTGCCCGCGTAGGGGCCGGCCCAGATCTTGGTGAGTTCGATGACGCGGACGCCGTGCAGCGGGCCGGTGGAGAGTGGGGTCATTGATGCTGCCCCCACCCTAACCCTCCCCCGCTGCGCGGAGGAGGGGACCGGAAGGTGCTGCGAAGTTGGACAGAGCGTCCCCTCCTCCGCGATAGCGGGGGAGGGACAGGGTGGGGGCAAATCATGGCACGCAGGTTCACGCTTCCACCCCACTCAACACCTGCTCCGTATGCTGCCCCAGCAACGGCGCCGCAGAAGCAATCCCCGCCGGCGTCGCGCTCAACCGATACGGCACCGTCGGATACGACCGCCGCCCCAGCACCGGATGCTCGACTTCGACGAAGAACCCGCGGAACTGCATCTGCGGCGATTCGACAATATCCGCCGCCGTGTTCACCGACGCGAGCGGAATGCCGAGCTTCTGCGCCCGCGCTACGACGTCCATCTTCTGCTGATCCTTCATCCACTCGCCGATGTGCGTGCGGCAGCGCTCGATGCGCTCCGGCGTGAGATGCAGCTCCAGCCAGCGATCGGGAAACTCCGTCATCCATTGCGGATCGCCCATCAGCGTGCTCAGGCCCTTCCAGTGGCCCGGCTCGGAAATGAACAGGTAGACATAGCCGTCGGCGCAGCGGAAGAACGTCGCCGGCCCGCCGAGATCGAACGCCGAGCGCCGCGTGCTCACGTCCATCGCGCCGTCGACCATCTGGCTGAGCACGTAGTCGCTGAGCGAGGCCAGCGATTCCTGCTGCGATACATCGATGAACTGGCCGCGACGCGAATCCTCGCGCCAGTAGAGCGCAGCCATCAGCGCGATCGCGGCGCTCAGTCCCGATTCGTAGTCGACCACGAACCGTCCCGCGCCCTGCAACGGCGGCGTGCCCGGATCGGGCGCACTCGGCGAGTGATACCCCCAGCCGCTGCTGTGAAAGACGTTGAGGCTGTAGGCCTTGTGCACGTCAGGAGGCGCGTCGTAGCCGAACGGCGTGATGCAGCAGACGGTCAGGCCCGACTCGTCACTACCGCAGCGTGACGGATCGATACCGAGCGCTTCGAGATAGCCCGGCGCGTGATCGTCGAGGACGACATCGATCCGCGCGAGCAGCCGCTGCAATACCTGCCGGCCTGCATCGCTGCCGAGATCGAGCGTGACCGAGCGCTTGCCGGTGTTGAGGTAGGCGAACAGTCCGCTGTTCTCGTTGGCCTGCGCTCCTTCGGCGAACGGCGCCATGCGCCGCGTCTCGCTGCCCGTCCCGGGCGCCTCGATCTTGATGACTTCCGCGCCGAAGTCCGCCAGCAGCTTGCCGCAGTATTCGCCCGCCACGCCGCCGGCCAGTTCGAGAACCCGTAGATTGCTCAACGCGCGCACCGCGCCACCCCTGTGTGGAACCGCGGGCACTATCGCTCATCGGCTTGCCCGGTGCCGCGAGGGTGCAAGGTCAACCAAATGCCATTGCGGACGGAGGCAAGGAGAGACCGATCAAGAGTCGGAGCAACCGCATAGAACGCAAAGACGGAGAGAAGAGATAACCGCAAAAGGCGCAAAACGGAATCCTTCGGACTTTGCGCCTTTTGCGGCCATTTTCTTCTCTGACTATGCGTTCTTTGCGGTTACTCCGACTCCGGAGAATGCCTGCAGCAGAACCTGACCTTGCCCCAGGGTGGCGGGCGCAGGACGGACGGCGCGGGACGCTCCACACTGCCGGCTCGCAAGTGTCAGCGGGAACGGGATTCATGTCGGCAAGCACCCTGCACGACGAGGCGCGGATCGATCGCGACGACCGGCTGTCGGCCGAACGCGCGAAGCCGGCCGTGCGCGCCGTGGCGGTTTCGATCGCGATCCTGCGTCACCTCGCGCTGAGCCGCCGGCCCATGGGCGTCAACGCCATCGCGCGGGCGGTCGGCTGCACGCCGAGTGCGTGTTTCAACATCCTGAAGACGATGGCGGCCGAACACTTCGTCGAGTTCGATCGCGATACCAAGGCGTATTCGCTGGGCCGCGGCGTGGCCGCTCTCGCGCGTCATGCGCTCGATCCCAATGCCATGTACGGCTGGATGCGCGAGCGCATCGAACAGCTCGCCGACGACTGGGCGCTCACGATCGGACTGTGGCGCGTGCAGAAGACGTCCGTCCTGCTGGTGGGCTACGCGACGGGCTTTACCAGCACACGCATCCATCTCACGATCGGCCAGCGCGTACCGCTGCTGCTCGGCGCGACGGGACGTTGCATCGCGGCAGCCTGCCAGCTCGCCGATGCCGACATTGCCGAGCAGTTCGCCGCCCTGCGCTGGGACGAGCCGGTCGCGCTCGATCGATACCTCGCGGAAGTGGCCCAGACGCGGCAGACGGGCTGGGGTGTCGATGACGGACACCAGCTGCGCGGCGTCACGTCGATCGCCACTGCGGTGACGGACGATCTCCAGCAGGTCCGCTTCTGTCTGAGCGCGCACGCCTTCAACGGGCAGCTGTCCGACAGCGCGCGGCAGGAACTGGCGGGACAGATGCTGAATGCGTCGGCATGGGCGTCCGAGCGGATCGGCTCCTCCTGTGGGGCCGGCTTCAGCCGGCCTTCTTCAGAGTCAGGCTGAAGCCTGACCTACATCTGAGGCCGGCTGAAGCCGCCCCCACAGGAAGAACCCCCTTCTCCGGCGCTGCCCCGCACGTTGCCCTTCCCTGCAATGCCAGTCCGCTCCTCACCCGCGCTGGCTAAGATCACGCTTTCCGCTTCCACGACTGTCGAGGACCGCCCCGCATGGCCGCCAACTCCCCCACGAATGATTCGGTCCAGCTCGATCTGAGCGACGTCGATCCGCGGGTCGGCAAGGAAGTGGGCGGCGGACAACTGTGGGAACCGTGCGGCGCGCAGGACATCCGTCGCTGGGTGCATGCGCTCGACTATCCGAACCCGCTGCACTGGAACGAGGACTTCGCCCGCAACAGCAAGTTCGGCGGCATCGTCGCGCCGCAGTCGTTCACGGTGTCGATGGATTTCGCGCACGGCGTACAGCCTGCCTGCGTGGGAAAGATTCCCGGTTCGCACCTGATCTTCGGCGGCGAGGAATGGTGGTTCTACGGTCCGCGCATCCGCCCGGGCGATCGTCTGTCGCAGAAGCGCTGGTTCCACAGCTACAAGGTGGCCGACACCAAGTTCGCCGGCCCGACCATGTTCTCGAACGGCGATACGATCCACACCAACCAGCACGGCGATCCCGTCGCCAAGGAACGCGCCACCGCGATCCGCTATCTCGCCGACGAGGCGAAGAAGCGCGGCATGTACGAAAACACGCTCGCGCCGGTGAAGCGCTGGACGCGCGATGAACTGAAGCAGATCGAGAAGATCCGCTTCGACTGGCTGATGTCGAACCGTCTCGGCCTCTCGCCGCACTTCGATGAAGTGAAGGTCGGCGACAAGCTGCCGCGCCGCGTGATCGGCCCGCATTCGATCGCCTCGTTCACCTGCGAATACCGCGCCTTCATGTTCGACACCTGGGGTTCGTGGCACTGGGTCATTCCGAAGGACGTGGAAGATCCCTGGACCGACCAGGACGCCGGCTGGCTCGAAGGCTTCACCTGCGACTACGAGGAAGCGAAGATCGATCCGCGGCGTCGCGACGGCCTGTTCAACGGCCCTTCGCGCGGCCACATCGACGACGATCGCGCCGGCGAGATCGGCATGGCGCGTGCGTACGGTTACGGCGCGACGATGGGCGCGTGGGTGCACGACTATCTCGGCTACTGGGCCGGTCACGACGGCTACATCTGGCACTCGAAATCGCAGTTCCGCGGCCCGGCGTTCGAAGGCGACGTGACGTACTGCGAAGGCGAAGTGATCGGCAAGGATCCCGAAGCCGCCAACGGCCGGCCGCTGGTGCAGATCGCCGTGCGGCTGAGCAATCAGGATGGGCAGCGGCTGGTGGATGCGAAGGCCGAGGTGGAAATCCCGTTGTGATGGCAATCAACAGGATTGCCTCTCCTTCCTTCCCCTCCTCCGCTTGCGGGGGGAGGGCAGGGAGGGGGCTGCTTCGCCGCAGCAGCACTGCCGGAAACACCCCCATCCCAACCTTCCCCCGCAAGCGGGGGAAGGGGTGAAGCATGAACCCCGCAGCCGCCATCCTCTCCGGTCCACCGCTCGCCGAAGAACCCGGCCTCGGCCCGCTCACGCTGTCCGGCTACATCCGTGAAGTCACGACGCGCTACGCCGATCGCGAAGCCATCGTCTGCCGCTCGCCCGAAGGCACACAACGCTGGACCTACCGGCAATGGTGGGATCGTTCAGTGGAAGTCGCGCGCGCCCTGCTCGCCTGCGGGCTCAACAAGGGCGGCCGCGTCGGCATCCTGATGACGAACCGGCCGGAGCATCTGGCCGCCGCATTCGGTACCTCGCTCGCCGGCGGCGTGGTCGTCGGACTCAGCACGTTCTCGACGCCGTCCGAACTCGATCATCTGCTGCAGGCTTCGGGCATTTCGATCCTGCTGTTCGAGCGCCAGGTCCTGAATCGCGATTTCGCTGCAGTCCTCAAGGAACTCGAACCCGCGATCGGCAACGCCACACCGGGTGAGCTCGAATCGTTGAAGTATCCGTTCCTGCGTCGTCTCGCCGTCCTCGACGACGGCGCCAGCGGCGCGATCGAAAGCTGGTCCACCTTCCTGCGACAGGGCGAATCGGTATCGCCGGCGCTCGTCGATGCGACGGCTGCGACCGTGCAGCCGAGCGATCCCGGCGTGCTGTTCTTTTCTTCCGGCACGACCAGCAAACCGAAAGGCATTCTCAATGCGCATCGCGGCGTCGCCATCCAGATGTGGCGCTGGTGCCGCATCATCGGTGTCGAGAACGTGCGCTGCTGGCCGGCCAACGGATTTTTCTGGTCGGGCGTGTTCGGCATGGCGCTCGGCATCACGTTCTCGTCGGGCGGCACGCTGGTGCTGCAGCCGACGTTCTCGCCCGCCGAAGCGCTGGCACTCATCCAGGCGGAGAAAGTGAACCTGCCGCTCGCCTGGCCGCATCAATGGTCGCGACTCGAAGAAGCATCGAACTGGAACGATGTGGATCTCTCCAGCGTGCGCTTCGTCGATCGCAAGAGCGCGCTCGCGCGGCACCCCACCGTGCACTCGGAGTGGACCGAGCCGCGCGCCTACGGCGTCACCGAAACCTTCACCATCGTCACCGCCTACGACTCCGGCACTTCACTGGACATCGTCGGTGACAGCTACGGCCAGGTATTGCCGGGCAACACGCTCAAGATCGTCGATCCGCTCAGCGGCGAAATCGTGCGGCGCGGCGAACGCGGCGAGATCGCCGTGAAGGGCGCGACATTGATGCTCGGCTACGTGGGCATCCCGCGCGAGGACTCGCTCGATGCCGAAGGATTCTTTCACACCGGCGACGGCGGCTATGTCGACGACCGCGGCTTCGTGTACTGGGAAGGCCGTCTCAACGACATCATCAAGACCGGCGGCGCGAACGTTTCGCCGGTCGAGGTCGATCTGATCCTGAACACGTTTCCGGGCATCAAGATCGGCCACACCGTCGGCGTACCGCATGAAACGCTGGGCGAGATGGTCGTTTCCTGCGCCGTGCGGCACGAGGGTGCGTCGGTCGATGAAGCCGCGATTCGCGATTTTCTCAAGGAACAGCTCGCCAGCTACAAGGTGCCGCGGCGTGTGCTGTTCTTCGAGGAGCACGAGCTGTCGCTGACCGGCAGTGCGAAGGTGAAGTCGGCGGCGCTGCGGGAGCTGGTTGCGAAGCGGCTGCAGGCTTCAGTCTGACTCTGAAGCGGCAGGGACTCTTCCTGTGGGGCCGGCTTCAGCCGGCCTGAGAACTGTCAGGCTAAAGCCTGACCGACAGGAAGAGCCCCCACCCCAACCCTCCCCCGCTGTCGCGGAGGAAGGGGTGAGAACAGCAGAACACGATTTACATCGAATGCGGGGAACACCATGACGTCTACAAAACCAGTCGTTCTGATCACCGGCGCCAGCTCAGGCATCGGCGATGCCGCCGCACGGCGCTTCGCCAAGGGCGGCTGGAACATCGTCGCCGTCGCGCGCCGCAAGGAACGGCTCGAACAGCTCGCGAAGGAACTCGCTCCGGCGGAAGTCGACATCGTGGTCGCGGACGTCACCGCCGCCGACAGCCCGGAACGCGCCGTCGACGCGGCGATGAAACGGTTCGGCCGGCTCGATTCGCTCGTCAACAACGCGGGCGCCGCGAAGTGGGCGCCCGTGCACGCCACCGACGACGCAACCATGAACGAAGTGATCGACACCAGCCTCAAGGCGCCCTTCCGTTTCACGCGCGCGGCGCTCAACGTGATGAAGCCCGGCTCATCGATCGTCATGGTCGGCTCGGTATTCGGCCTGCTCGGCGGCCTCGACGGCGGCATCTACTGCGCCGTCAAAGCCGGATTGCAGGGCCTCACGCAGACACTCGCCGTTCAGTACGGCGCGAAAGGCATCCGCTCGAACGTCGTCGCACCGGGCGTCATCCGAACGGAAATGACCGATGCCTACTGGGACGCGCCCGGCTTCCGCCGCATCAACCAGGAAATGACGCCGTTCGATCGCGAAGGCACGGTCGAAGACGTCGCCAATGCGATCTTCTTCCTCGCCTCGCCCGAGGGCAGCTACATCAACGGCCAGACGATCGCGCTGGACGGCGGCTGGTCGACGACGAAGTTCCTGTGCATGGAAGCGCTGGTGGCCGAGCGCGTACCGCCGAAGGCGGGGTGATTTCTGCCTTCCTCTTCCTCTTCCTGTGGGGCCGGCTTTAGCCGGCCTCTGAGGAGTCAGGCTAAAGCCTGACCTACAGCAGAATTCTCACCGGCCCTTCCCAGGCCGGCGCACCGTCCTGATCCTGCCGCTGCGGGCGCCGCCGCAGAAGAAGCGCTCGCGGCCGTCCGATTCCAGTCCGGACACATTGACGCCGGCCGGCAGGTCGAGTTGCTCCAGGACCTCGCCGGTCTGCGAGTCGATGCGGCGCAGAGCGTTTTCCTCACCTTCCCAGACGCCGTGCCACAGCTCGCCATCGAGCCAGGTGACGCCCGTGACGAAACGGTTCGACTCGATCGTGCGCAGGACGTTGCCCGTGTCCGGATCGATCTGGTGAATCTTGCGATCGCGATACTGACCGACCCACAGCGAGCCCTCTGCCCACGTGAGCCCCGAATCGCCGCCGCCACCGGGCGCGGGAATGGTCGCCAGCACGCGGCCGGTCTGCGGATCGATCTTCTGGATGCGGTTCTCCGCGATCTGGAACAGATGTCGGCCGTCGAAGGCCGTGCCCGCATGTGCGGCCACGTCGATCGAGCGCAGCGTTTTGCCGCTTTGCGGATCGAGCGCATTCAGCCGTTCGCCCGAGGCGAACCAGACGCGCTCGCCATCGAACGTGACGCCGTGGACGGCGTCGACTCCGGGAAAGGGTCCGTATTCATCGATGATGTCGGCGGTGGTGCGTTTCATGTTCGGGTCTCCGGGTAACTGGCTTCTTTCCTGCTGTGGGGCCGGCTTTAGCCGGCCTCTGAAGAGTCAGGCTGAAGCCTGACCTACAAAAGCAGGAAACAAGACTAATCATCCCGGCAGCGGCGCCGGGAGTAACAAAGTCGTCGCGAATCCCGGCAGCGGCGGTGTCGTCCAGCGACGCGCGCGACCGCGGCCGAAGCACTGCACCTTGTCCGCAGCAGCGAGCGCATCGAGCGAGCGCTGCACGGTCCGCTGGCTCGTTCCCAATGCCAGCGCCAGCGCTGAACTCGACCATGACTCGCCGTCCGCAAGCAGGGCAAGCACGTTCGCATGTTCTTCTTCGACGGGACGCGCCAGCACGACGACCTCGCGCGCACGCTGCGGTGTCAGCACGAAACCGCCGGGCGTGGCATCGATGCCTGCGATGCCGCGCAACGCCCGGCGCAGCCGGCCGATCTCGACGCGCAGGCGCGCGCGATACGACTCGTCGACGTGCTTCACCCTGAAGGTGCGTGCCACCAGTGTTTCGCGCAGCACGTCGTTCGGCCACGCCTCGGCCAGCACGCGCGCGAGCACGAACAGCACCGGCCGCTTCGCCAGCGCAACGACGTTGCGCCGTTCGCGCACGACATGGCGGCACGCGTCCACGATCAGCGCCTTCGACTCCAGCAGCGTCTCGACTTCGTCGAGCACGATCGGCCGCTGCGCGCCGCGCGTCATCAGGCGCGCGGCCGGCGCATCCACGATCGACACCGCACTCTCGACTTCCGCCATCAGCGCCGGAATGGCGGCGCGACGCGCAGCGTTCCGTGCGCGGGCCAGCGCGGCACGCGCCGACTTCGCCTGCAGGCGTCGCATCGCCATGCCCGCCACGACCAGTTCATGAAAAGCGGCGAGCGCCGGCGGCAACGGTTCGACATCCAGTTGCGCCAGTCGCTGCTGCGCCTCCTCCAGACGCCCGAGCAGCAACAGGCGGCGAATCGCGAGATAGCGCGCATGCGCGACGTTCACGCGATCGCCGTGGGATTCGAGCGTGGCCTGTGCGGCGTCCAGCGCCTTCTCCGGCCAGCCCAGGTCGCGCGAAGCGAAGGCGATCTCTGCTTCCGCGACGATGCAGCGGGCGCGCGCCACCGGTTCGCGCGGACCGAACGCACGGATTGCGCTGCGCATCAGCGCCTTCGCGCGCCCGAAATCGCCGAGCTGCGCCATCGCGATGCCGCGCAGCGCGAGCGCCGGCGCATCGCTGCGCAATGCCACCCGCTTCAATGCCCCGAGCGGATCGCCGACGGCCAGCGCGCGTGCTGCCGCCGTGATCAGCGAATCCATCCGAATCCCGTCACACTTGTCACTCCCACCTGGCGCGCCTTCGCTCCTAATTTATCTCACGACCCATCCACTGCTGGAGTGAGACGATGACTACACATCAGACTGCGACGCGCGAACAATGGCTGGCCGCGCGGCTGAATCTGCTCGAGGCGGAAAAGGAACTGACCCGACGCAGCGACGAACTGGCCCGGCAACGCGAGGCGCTGCCCTGGGTCCGGGTCGAGAAGGACTATCGCTTCGATACCGATGCGGGACAGGCGTCGCTCGCCGACCTGTTCCAGGGCCGCTCGCAACTGCTCGTCTATCACTTCATGTTCGGGCCCGACTACCAGGCGGGATGTCCATCGTGCTCGGGCATCGCGGATGGCTTCAACGGCATCGCCGTGCATCTCGCGAATCACGATGTAAGCCTCACCGCCGTGTCGCGGGCGCCGCTGTCGAAGCTGCAGTCCTACAGGCAGCGGATGGGCTGGACCTTTCCCTGGGCGTCGGCGCACAGCAGCGATTTCAATTTCGATTTCAACGTCTCGATCACCGAGGCGCAGCAGCGCAGCGGCAGCATCGACTACAACTACACGCGCAACGGCCACGCGACTGCATTAATGGTTTTCTGCGTTGCGCGCCTCTGGTCTGATCCCCTCCTCCGCGAAGCGGGGGAGGGTTAGGGTGGGGGCATCAACGCAAACTGCGCTGCTTGACTCGACACCCCCATCCTGTCCTTCCCCCGCTACGCGGAGGAAGGGACGCTCGATTCGATCTCATCTCAATCCTTTGGCGCTTAATGCAGTGCCGTTGCCGGCTGAAGCCGGCCCCACAGAGGAGGCGGCAGCAACCGGGGAGCGACCGCTTGTCAGCCATCCCGACAGGGTCCTTTTGAGACACAGTTTGCAGTCCGTGCTGCGACTTTTCCGCAGCATCCGGCGCATACCAACTCCAAATCGCTGCCAGCCGAGGGCGACCTGCATGTCCTTCTTCAAGAAAAAGCCTGTCTACACTCCCCAGACCGGCGCAGTCTCGCTCGATCGCAACCAGTTCAAGACCATGATGCGGACGCGGCCCATCTTCCGCGAATACAGCCGCTACGTGGGGCTGCAGCCCGCCGCGACCGCGCTCGACAATGCCTTCACCGAGAACCTGCGCTGCATGGGCGCCGGCGGTTTCTGGCAGTTCGGCACCAGCGCCAATGTCGGCAACCCGACGGTGCTGCGATTCCCGGACGATGCGGGACTGGCGACCTTCTTCACCGCCATCGAAGGCCTGATGGATTTCGACATCAAGAAGATGGACCAGCGCGCCGCCTATGCGAACGGCCTCAAGGGCAAGGCGGGCAATGGCCTGCTGTATCTGAGCCTGCAGGCGAGCGCCGAACCGGAAGCGAACTACTACCAGGCACCCGCACCCACCGCGCCGAAGCCGGGAGCACCGGCGGTTCCCGCGAAGCCGGCGAACCTCGTGAACCAGGCCAAGGGACTCGCCTGGCTGTCGCACGGCGTGCACGGCGATACGACGGCGTTCACGCGCATGCTGTTACGCCACAGCAAGTTCGATGGCACATTCCCGCTCGGCACCGATACGTCCCTGCTCATGGGTGTGTGGCAGACGCTGGTGCCGATCGCACCGGCCTACCGCGGCTGGACCAACGTGGCCATGCAGCAGAAGTACCCGTCGAACGTCGGCGGCGTGAAGGTGCTGAATGAAATCATCAGCGACCTGTCCACCTCCGCCATGCCGGCCGCGGGTGACAACCGCTGGTATGACCTGGCGCTCTACGTGCTCGGCTCGATCGTCACCACGCAGGCCTTCACCGACGGCAACAAGCGCATGAGCCGCTTCGCCTACGTGCTGATGCTGCTGAGCGGCGGCGTGCCGATCGTGGTGCCGAACACCACGCTCGGATCGAGTCTGGGCGACATGCTGTAGCCTTGTCGTTCCCGCGCAGGCGGGAACCTGTTTCTGGCGCTGAAGAATGGATCCCCGCCTTCGCGGGGATGACGAGAGGGCGCGGCGGATGACGACGCCTACAGCCCCAGCTCCAGAATCTTCCCATTGAAGTTCCCACCCCGCTTCTGGGTGGCGCTGGCCAGCTTCTCCGGCGCAACGCCGGCGAGATAGCCGTCGATGATGCGCTGGTCGATGCTGCTTGTTCAGACAGACAGTTTTGACGACCGGATGTCGGCCCGGGAATCTCTCAGGCGTCCTTGAAGCCGAATCCCACCGCCACCGTGAGATGTTCGATGAAAGTCATGCTGTTGACGAAAATGACCGAAAACGCCGAAAAGCTGGCTCCGCCCACGCCGGAGGCGATCAACGCGATGCACGAGTACAACGAAGCGCTCATCGCCGCCGGCATTTTGAAAGACCAGATATACGGCGGACTCATGCCGACCAGCTTCGCCAAACACCTACGGTACACAGGCAAGAACCTCACGGTCACCGACGGGCCATTTACCGAGACGAAGGAAGTGGTCGTGGGTTTCGCGCTCTGGGAGGTCCAATCCGTCGAAGAAGCGCTGGAGTGGGCGAGGAAGTGCCCCGTGATGATGGACTGCACTGTCGAGCTTCGTCCCCTGTTCTCGCCGGAAATGTTTGATCCTGCATGAATGTCGCGTGCAAGGACCGGTGGATCTCGGAGGCGTCGGCATCGGCACGAAAAGTGAGTTGCAGACTCATGGGTCTCGCGGCGCAGTCGACCTCGGACCGCGAAGCCGCACTCACTACACAATGAGTTGACTCTACTTCATATGTAGTAGAAACTCCGACCCTGATCAGAGCGGAGTGCATATGCAAGGGATCGCCAGGGTATTGGCGTCATTCGTGCTGCCGAGCGTCGCGTTTTCGATCACGCAGACGTCCGGCGCGGCTGTCACTGTCGTGCGCGAAGAGGCGTATACGCAGCCGGACACGCGCGAGCTTGTCCTGCACTCGCAGAGTCTCGAACGTGACTTCGTCGTCCTAGTGAGCGCGCCCTCGGGCCCGTTCGTCGAAGCCGGGAAGAAATTGCCCGCCATCTACGCCCTCGACGGTGGCTTCGGAATCGCAGGACCGATCGGACAGGTGATGTCGTGGTCGGGATCGATGGCGCCCGCGTATGTCGTATCTCTGAGCTATCCGCCGGGTGATCAGCATCGAAATCACGACTTGCTGCATCGGCCGGTTTCGACCGATGGCGTGAACATAGGCGGTGGCGGCGAAGCCTTCGCGAAATTCGTTATCCGCGAGCTGCGGCCGTTCCTCGAAAGCCGTTTTCCGCTCGATCCTGACAACGCCATTCTGCTAGGGCATTCGTTGGGTGGGCTGTTCACTGCGAACGTTCTGGCGAACAGCCCCGAGTCCTTCGCTGGTTTCGTCATTGCAAGCCCGTCGACCGGGGCTGATCCGAACATCACCTCGGCGATGCAAGCCGTTGCTGATCGCGGACGAGGTCGTCGAGTGTTCATCGCTGCGGGCCAGTATGAATCGAGCATCGTCGGTAACGCCGATCGGATGGCGAAAGCGTTGAGTGGCGGAACATCGACGTTCGACGTCGTAAATGTCGTCTACGCGGACGCGACCCACGTGTCCTACTGGCCCGATCTCGTGCCTGCGGCATTCAGGCATGTGCTGCCGGCGGCCAACAAATCCCCCACGAAACGAGTCGCCGTCACGTTGGAGAAAGGGCAGCTCGATCGAATCGCAGGTGCTTACTCCATCGGCGATGGACGAATGCTGGCCATCACACTGCGTGGGTCGCGGGTCTACGCGACCCTGGCCGGGACGCCGGAGACGGAGATCCTTGCGGAATCACCGCAGAAGTTCTTTTCGCCGGTCGACGGCTTCGATGTCACGTTCACATTCGAAGGTTCCGACACGGCACCAGCACAAGCCGTCGTAGTCAGCCTGAACGGCGCAAAGACGCGCGCCGTACGGGCTTCTCGCTGACATTTCCGCGGCTCAGCGGCAGAGCCGAGAGGGAGGGCTGACGCCGGACACTTCACTCGCCCACCGGTCGGGAACGCGGTGCAGCCGCAGTTCCCGACGGCTGGTCATCAGGCCCGCGTCAGCTCGTAGTCGCGCGCATCGTCGACGCGCGCCTTCCAGCCCGGATAGACGACGATGGTCGTGAAGGTTTCTTCGATGATGGCGGGGCCGACGACCTCGCTGCCGGGTTCGAGCTCGGCGGAGCTGATGATGTCGGTCGGCTGGAAGCCGCGGCCCAGATTCGCGCGGCGCTGCCGCGTGGCCTGCGCGCGCCTGACCGGCGCAGTGAAGCCTCTGGCCACACTGGGCGAAGGCGTATCGATCTGCGTGACCAGGCGCACGCCGGTGACTTCCGGCATCTCGCCCTCGCGGATGTGGCCGAACTCTTCCATGTGGCGCGCATTGAACGCTTCGATGGCGCGCGCGCCGAGTCCGCCGTCGACGAACGCCAGATCGTGCAGCCCGCGATTGGTTTTCACATCGAAGGCGAGCGCCCAGTTCTGGCCGGGGTAACGCATCTTCATCTGGTAGTGCGCGGTCAACTTGTCGGGCGCGAAGCCCGCGTCCTGGAAGTACTTCGCGGCGCGCTTCTCCAGATCGGTCCAGAGGCTGTTGAGCTTGTCGGTGTCGAGCGCATTCGCCGGCGCGATGTAGGAGCGCTCCTCGTCGATGCTCGGATTGGCGACCAGCGTGCCGAGCGCGGAGAAGGTCGGCGAGGCCTTCGGCACCAGCACCTTGTCGATGCCGAGATCTTCGGCCTGCACGGCTGCGAAGACGGGACCGTTGCCGCCGTATGCGAGCATCACCATGTCTTTCGGATCGATGCCCTTGCCCGCCACCGTGCGGCGCACGGCCTGCGTCATGTTCGCGTTCACGACGCGCCAGCAATCGAATGCCGCCTGCTCCGCACTCACACCCAGGTCGTTGCCGAGTTTCTGGAAGGCTTCATCGACGCCCTGACGGCTCAGCGAGAAGCTGCCGCCTGCGAAATCCGTATCGGCCGAGAGGATGCCCATCATCAGCAGGGCATCGGTCACTGTCGGCTGCGTGCCGCCGCGGCCATAACAGATCGGCCCAGGCGCTGCGCCGGCCGAGGCCGGACCCACTTCGAGCGCGCCGCTGTTGGCGTGACAGATCGAGCCGCCGCCGGCGCCGAGCGTTTCCACCTTCACCATCGGTACGCCGATGAGATAGCGGTGATGCATGTTCCAGCCGGCCTCTGCCGGCGCCGTGCCGTTGAGCACGACCGACATGTCGTAGGACGTGCCACCCATGTCGACACACAGGAGATTCGGATAACCCTTCGCCGTGCCCACGTGCGCCGAGCCGACGACACCGCCCGCAGGACCGGAAGCCAGCACGCGGATCGGCGAGCCTTCCATGTACTCCCTGGTCATCACGCCGCCGCTGGCCTGCATGACCATGAGCTGGTTGCGATAGCCGGCCTGCTTGAGGCGTTCGACCAGCTTCTCAAGATAGGACGTCACGCGCGGTCCGACGTACGCATTCACGACCGTGGTGCTGGTGCGGTCGTATTCCGGCGCGCGCGGCAGCACTTCATAGGAGCGGGAGATGTGCACGCCCGGCATTTCCTCGGCGACGATCTCGGCCGCGCGCTTCTCGTGTACCGGATTGACGAAGGAGAAGAGCAGCGAGATCGCGACCGATTCGACGTTCTGCTTCTTCAGCTTGCGACAGCACTCGCGCACCGCGCTTTCGTCGAGCGGCTTGTACACGGTGCCATCGAACAGGACACGTTCCGGCACGGTGAGCCGGCGGCGACGCGGCGCGATCTGCTGCGGCGGTTCGAGCCGCACGTCCCAGATGTCTTCCTTGTAGCCGCGACGGTATTCGAGTTCGTCGCGGAAGCCTTCGGTGGTGATCAGCCCGGTGACGGCGCCGTTCATTTCGATGAGCGTGTTGTCGGCGATGGTCGTGCCGTGCACGATGGAATCGCACTGGCCGAGGAAATCGCCGAGCGTCAGCTGCTCGATCTCGGCCAGCTTGCGCAGGCCGTTCATGACGCCGATGGAACGATCCTCCGGCGTGCTCAGATTCTTGTGCAGCACGACTTCCGAACCCTTCAGCAGGGCGAAGTCCGTGAACGTGCCGCCGATGTCGATGCCTACGCGATACTTCACTCTTCCTCCTCTCGGACCCCTTCCCCCGCGAAGCGGGGGAAGGTTGGGATGGGGGGTCCTAGGAAACAGAGCGCTGCGCGCGCCCCCACCCTGCCCTCTCCCCTCGCCGGGGGATCTCCGGCGCGCTTCGCTCGCCTCCTCCCCGCTTCGCGGAGGAGGGAAAGACAAACTCATGCCGCCCTTGGCGACCTCATCGTCGCTCGCAGCGCTTCCGTCGCCGCGATATCGACCGTCAGGTCGTAGTCCTCCAGCGAGCCCGTCAGCACGACGCCGTATTTCTCCTTCGCTGCTGCGAGGCTGACGATTTCATCCAGCACGTCTTCCTTCACCGCTTCCGGATCGCGCAGCAACGCCGGTTCGAAACCCGCGCCGCCGCCATGCTGGTAGGCGATCACCGCGCCAGCGGGCAGTTGCGCGCGCGCCGACAATCCCACCTTGTACTCATTGGGCGTGCCGACTTCGAAGCGGCTCGAATATGGACTGGCATCGTCGCCGCCGCGCAGGCCGCGCAACGGATGATCCGCCGACACCATCCATGCCATCGCGAACGTCGGTTCGAGCACCTTTTTCACATTCAGACTGCCCGGCAATCCGCGCCAGCGACCGGCACCACCGGAATCGATGGTCATTTCGCGGCTGATGTTGATGATCGGGAAGCGGCTTTCCGCATCCTCCGCTTCGGACAGCAGCAGGTTGCCGAGGCCCACGCATGACGCACCCCAGCCGTCGATGCCCTGCACCGCCGAGGCATCCATCGAGCGTGCGTCGACGCCCTGGTCCATCCACATCTGTCCGCGCTTGTCGAAGCCGATGACGGCGTTCGGCATGCCGATCTTGTAGACCTGCGGATTGCAGCGCTCGGGCACTACGTCCGACAGCGCGACGCAGATGGCCTCGATGATCTCGCACGCCGGATGGAACGAGCCCAGCGCCGCCGGCTTGTTGATCGGCGGATGCACGATGGTGTTCTCGGGAATGATGATCTCGCAGGCGTGGAACAGGCCTTCGTTCTTGATGATGGTCGGATCGATCATCGAGGCGAGCTGCGTCATCGCGTAGCCGCGGCTGTTGGCGAACGTGTTCCACACGCCGACCAATTCGGGACGATCGTCAGTGCCGGTAAGATCGACAGTGAGCTTGTCGCCCGTGATCGTGCAGGCGACGTGGACCTTCACGTCCTTGGTGCCGAGCGTGTCGTGGTCGATGAAGACATCTGCTTCGTACCGGCCGTCCGGCCATTTCGCGACTTCCTCGCGGAAGCGCTTTTCGGTGTGGTCGATGTTGTAGTTGATCGCCGCCTTGACGCGTTCGGCGCCCCATTTGCGGACGATGTCCTGCAGCAGCTTCACGCAGTGCTGCACGGCGCCGATCATCGCGGCGAGATCGCCCGCGAACGACGGGAAGCGGTTGTTGCGCTCCAGCAGCTTGATGACGTCGCGACGCTTCTCGCCGCGATGTACGAGCTTGAGACAGGGAATCGCCAGGCCTTCGGTGAAGATGTCCGTCGCTTCGAGCGTGAAACCTCCCGGATCCTTGCCGCCCGTGTCGCCCTGATGAGCCTGCAGCGCCTGCACCAGCACGAGTTCGCCCTTGTCGTCGTACACGGGCGCGTAGACGTTGTAGTCCGGCAGATGGCCGCCGCCGTAATCCGGATCGTTGCCGAGGAAGACATCGCCCGGACCCCAGTCATAGTCCTGCTTGAACTGCAGGCCGTAACGCACCGTGAGCTGCGAGATGAACACCAGATGCGGCGTGCCGACCGACACTGCCGCGAGCCGCCCATGCGCATCGATGATGCTGCCGTTGCGTTCGTTCGACTGATTGATGATCGGCGAGGTCGCCGAGCGCCCGAGATGGGTCGCTGCTTCGAAGCACACGGTTTCGAACGCGCCGCGGATGATGCTCGCCGTCACCGGATCAACGATCGCGGTCGTCGGCAGCGGATCGCGCTTCGCGGCAAGCTGCCTGTTCAATTCGAATGACATGACGACATTCTCCCGATTTGATCAACCACGAAGCGGCGAATAGGAAAATGGCCGCAAAAAAAGCGCAAAGTCAGAAATCCCTTGTTTTTCCCATTTGCGCCTTTTGCGCCTTTTGCGGCCATTCTCTTCCGATCTGGCGGCTACTCTCCCTCTTCGCTCCAGCTCTTCGTCTCACGGCTTCTTCCGGTTCGACCGGCCCATCCGCCACTCCGGCGGATACTCCATGTCCTTGTCCTTGACGACGTTGTTCAGTCCCTTGCCGAACACCTCATCGCCGAGCTGCACGTCGTCGCTGCTGTCGTTCTTCATCATCGGCAGCATGCCTTCGACGAAGCCGGTGAGCAGGCTGCCCAGGTATTCACCGCGGTGCTGCTTGTAGAGCTCGATGAAGGTCTTCTGCACGGCGACGACATCGGTCGGACGCGAGCGCGAGCAGGCCAGCGCGTACTTCGCCGTCTCCGCTTCGAGCTTGTCGCGCGGCACGACGCTGTTGAGGAAATTGCACTCGTACATTTCCTTCGCGGTGAACGGCCGGCCGGTGAACAGCATCTCCTGGAATTTTCGCAGGCCGATCGTGTCGATCCAGGTCCACAGACGCGGACCCCAGCCGGCATAGCGGAACGCGGGATGACCGAACAGCGCCTCGTCGGATGACACGACCAGATCGGCATCGGCGGCCTGGTAGAAGTGCCAGCCGTAGCAGTAACCCTTTGCCTCGAGGATGCTGATCTTCTTGAACTCCTGCAGCGGACGGTTGCCGGCCGGCGCCTTGGCGTAGTGATCGGTCAGGCCGTGCAGGAAACGGAACGTGTCCTTCGGCGGATATTTCACATCGGGATCGTCGATGCCGAACTCGTGCAGCAGCGAGACGTCCTTGCTGGTCGCCGACAGCATCTCGGCCTGTTCGGGCAGATCGCCGCCCGAGCCGAAGTGTTCGCCTTCGCCGCGGATGACCAGCACCTTCACGTCGTCGTCGATGTTGGCCTTGAAGATGTACTCGGCGTAGACCTGCCGCATCCCGGCGGTCGTGGCATTCAGTGCCTGCGGGCGATCGAAGGTCAGGGTCGCGATCCTGGTTGCCTTGTCCTTCTCGTAACGGATGTACTTCCTGGCCTCGTCCTTCATCGCTTTGATGTCGATCATGGGATCCTCCGGGCTGGGGCAGCGAGGCTTCGTCCGCCACGGCACATGACCGGATCTTAGCCACCCGCCCGAGGCCCGGATCGGGCATTGCAGAGACGGGCAATGCCCGGGTCAGCCACAGTCGCCGCCCGACTCCGACTGTAGGTCAGGCTTCAGCCTGACTTCTCCGGAGTCAGGCTGAAGCCTGACCTACAGGAAGAATTCCGACCTCGATCCATCCGTCCACCGTGCGCACTTCATACGTCGCGATCGGCTTCGTCGCCGGCGGATTCATCGCGCGGCCCGTGGCGAGTTCGAAGCGCGCGCCGTGCAGCGGACAGGCGATCCAGGTGCGTCCCATGCGACCGCAGTCGAGTTTCTCCTCGGCGTGCGAGCAGATGTTGGAGACGGCGAATAGACGGTTATCGGTGTTGCAGAGAAGGATCCACTTGCCGGCGACTTCGACTGCCTTCTTGGAGCCTGCCGGCAGCTCGGCGGCCTGCAGTACGCGCACGAAATTGGACACTCGGGAGAACCTGTCTTTGACCGTTTCGATTCCGGCCCCTTCCTCCGCGAAGCGGGGGAAGGTTGGGATGGGGGCGTCTTCAAGAACGGAGGCACTTTCACGCGCCCCCACCCTGCCCTCCCCCGCAAGCGGAGGAGAGGAAGACTCAGGAAGACACTACTTCATGTACCTGTCGACCGTCTTCTCGAAGTGACGGATGCGGATTTCCTGGTAGTTGCCGAGCGTGATGCCCGGCTTCGCACTCGCTTCGAGACCTTCCTGCTGCAGGATCAGGTTGTCCGTGTCCTGATCGAGGATGTTGCCGAAGCCCGGATCCATGCCCTGCGCTTCGCAGAACGATTGATGATCGGCGAGCCGGATCGGTTCGGCCGGCATCGGACGATTGCCGTCGACGGGTACGGGGCGCATGAACAGCACTTCGTAGAGCGACTTGCGATGATCCTGCGGATCAGGCCGGAAGCGATACACCATCGGCAGCGAGATGCCGGGGAACACGAAGGTGTTCGGAAACACCGTGTACGAGTAGCAATCCAGCAGTTCGGAATCCGACACGCTGCTGAGATCGGTGTTGGTCGCCTTCTCGAACATGCCGCGGAACATGTCGGCCATCACCTGCCGCGCGCTGCCGCCGTTCAGCGAGCGCTCTGAATTGCCGAGTGCGCTGCTGTCGCCGATCGTGAACTGCTTGAGGATGTCCTCTTCCGTGTGCTTGCCGTACAGGTGCGGGCTCAGCACGCCGAGCGGCGAGATGAAGCGGTTCACGTGCTCGCCGTACGTGTCGTACTGCGAATTCGCGTCGCCGTTCGACACCGCCACCTGCGGATGCGTGACGATGACGTGATACGCCTCCATGAACGCTTCGATGGCGAGCTTCCAGTTGCAGGGCAGGCGCTTGGCGACGTGCAGGTAGATGTAGCGGTCTTCGAGTTTCCAGGCCTTGAAGTGTGCCAGCGCTTCGGGGCCAAGGTATTCGGCGAGCGTCGGTGCATTCGGATCCATGTTGATGAACACGAAGCCGCCGAGCGTTTCGACCTTCGCCTGCGGCAGCGAGAACTTCTTCGAATCGACGTGCGGGAAATCCCAGTCGCACACGGCTTCCTTGTGCGAGCCGTCGATGTTCCAGCTCCAGCCATGGAAGCTGCACTTGAACTCGCGCGCATTGCCTTCGGTGCCGGACGCGCGCAGCTTGGTGCCGCGATGGAGGCAGGCGTTGTAGTACGCGCGGATGTCGTTCTTCGCGACGCGCGTGACGATGAACGAGTGCCGACCGATGTCGTAGACGTGGTAGTCGCCGACTTCGGGGATGTGTTCCTCGCGGCAGGCGAACTGCCAGGTGCGCGGCCACAGGTTTTCCATTTCCCGTTTCGCGTAGTCCGCATCGATGTAGCGATCCTTGGGAATGTCCTCATCGCCCATGAAGGCGTAGGACTCGGAGCGCACCCAGCGCGGCGCGCCGACCTTGTCGGAGGCGATGATTTCCTGGGTCGTCGGCGCGCCCGGACAACGGGCTTCGCCTTTGTGTGCGCGATCTTTGATTTCCGCTGACATTGAGAGATCTCCGCAATTGCTCAGGCAGCCGCGCGCCGCTGCGCCGCGCTGGCGGTGTTCTTGTACACCTGCCCGTCCTTCATGATCATGACCAGGCGCTCGGCGTCGAGCAGCACCGCAGAATCCGCGAGCGGATCGCCGTTCACGAGCAGCAGATCGGCCAGATAGCCTTCCTTGATCTCGCCGAGCTTGTCGCCCGACACGGAAGTCATGAGCAGCCCGCCATTGCGCGTCGCACAGCGCAGCGCGTCGACGGGGGTGTAGCCGTAGTACTGGACGAAGAAGCCGATGTCGCGCGAGTTGGTGCCGTGCCGACTCCATGCGAAACCATAATCGCCGCCGATCACGTGACGGATACCGCGCTTGCGCAGTTCGGTATGCGTCTTGATCGATGCTTCGAGCAGGCCCGGAATGCCCATGTAGCCGCCGACTTCGGCAGTGAGCCCGTTGGGCGCCGCTTCGTTGTTGACGATCGAATGAAACAGGCTGACGGTCGGCGCGACGAAGACCCGGTCCTTCGCTTCCTCGAACATGTCGAGAGTCTTCGCGTCGGAATACTCGCAGTGATACAGCACGTCGACGCCGGCGCGCAGGCAGTGCTGGGTGCCGACGATCGAGCGCGTGTGTGCATTCACCTTGCGGCCGTAGTCGTGCGCCGTTTCGACGGCCATCCTGATCTCGTCGAACGACATCGGCGTCGAATGCGCCGGCGTGTTCGGATAGAACGGATCGCCCGAGACGTCGAGCTTGATGTTGTCGCAGCCTTCGCGGCAGCACAGGCGCACCGCTTTGCGCATCTCCTCCGGACCATCGACGATGATCGAGGGGCCGACGCGCGGATTGTGATTCCTGCTCTCGTCGCCCATGCCGCCGGTCACGCTGATCTCGAGCGAACCGGCGCGGATGCGCGGCCCCGGCAGACGACCCGCGTCGACTTCATTGCGCACGGCGACACCGAGTCGCAGCTTCGCTTCGGACGCACCCCAGGCGCTGGTGAAGCCATGATCGAGCAGCACCTTCGCGACGCGCGCGGTGAGCAGCGTGTGTTCTTCCGGCGGCGGCGTGATGAGATCTTCGGTCGCGGCGACGGTTTCGAAAGAGAGATGCGCGTGACCTTCCGTCATGCCGGGCATCAGGAACAGACCTTTGCCGTCGATCACCTGGCAACCCGCCGGGGCGATCTGGCCCGGTGACTTCGATACGGCGCGGATGCGGTTGCCTTCGATCAGCACATCGCCTTCGAACGGCGCGGCGCCGCCAGCATCGAAAATCCGCGCGCCTGTGATCAATGTGTTGGCCATGAACCTGCGCCTCCCGGGGCACCCGGCTGTGGGTTTGCAGTGTCGGCATACTACTTTTTCCCCTATCCACCGGAATGACCGGGTATGCAGGCCCACTTGCCTGCGTCTGCTATGGCGCCGTTGACTGGTCTGCGCGGTGTTGTCTGAGCCAGAACGCTCACGCATCCTGCTGGCGTTGTAGGTCAGGCTTCAGCCTGACAGTTCTCAGGCCGGCTAAAGCCGGCCCCACAGGAAGAGCCACCACAGCCAACCTTCGGGATAGCCAATGATCAGGGGAATCCATCACGTCGCCGTCCACGTCCACGACCTGGACCGGATGATGAAGTTCTACAAGGACGCCTTCGGTTTCGAACTCGTCGGCGAAGCGTTCAGCTGGCGCGACAGCGATTTCATCGACCGCATCGTCGACGTGCCGAACTCCGCTGCCAAGGGCGCGATGCTGCGCGCCGGCACCTGCTACATGGAGCTGTTCGAATACGAAGCACCGAAGCCCACCGTCTCGCGCGGCCTGCAGCCGTACGACAAGGGCTACACGCACTTCTGCGTGGACTGCACCGACATCGAGAAGGAGTACGAACGCCTGAAGGGCCTCGGCATGACCTTCAGCCAGCCGGGTCCGATCGACGTCGGTCACGTGAAGTCGATCTACGGGCGCGATCCGGAGGGCAACCTGATCGAGATCCAGCAGACGGCGGATCACTGCGATTTCCGCATGGGCAAACTGCCGCCGGTGCGGAGCTGAAGAGAAGACCGGAAAAGAGAATGGCCGCAAAAAGCGCAAAAGGCGCAAAGGTCGGAATCGTGCTCTGAAGCTTTTGCGCCTTTTGCGCTTTTTGCGGCAATTTCTACTTCTTTTCTCCTTTTGCGTTCTATGCGCTCTTTGCGGTTACTCCTCGTCCGACTTCCCGATGACCCAGTCCGCCACCACTCTCGACGACAAGTACCTGCAGCCCCGCGGACGGGTCTTCCTCAACTCGAATCAGGCGCTGGTGCGGTTGCCGCTGGATCAGAAGCGGCGCGATCGCGCCGCGGGACTGGCGACCGCGGGCTACCTCTCCGGCTATCGCGGTTCGCCGCTCGGCGTGTACGACTCTGCACTGTGGGGTGCGCAGAAGCTGCTCGACGCGCACGACATCAAGTTCGTGCCGGGATTGAATGAAGAGCTTGCCGTCAGTGCCATCCGCGGGACGCAGCAGCTCAAGTGGTTCGGCAAGTCGGCTTTCGATGGCATCTTCGGACTGTGGTACGGCAAGGGCATCGGCGTCGACCGCGCCTGCGAATCGCTGAAGCTCGGCAATCTCGAAGGCACGTCGGCGCTCGGCGGCTTTCTCGCGGTGGCGGGCGACGATCACGGCGGCAAGTCATCCGACAGCGCGCATCAATCCGAACACACGCTGATCGCGGCACTGCTGCCGATCCTGTATCCGGCGACCATCGACGAGATCATGGAGTTCGGTCTGTTCGGCTGGGCGATGTCGCGTTACAGCGGCTGCTACGTCGGGTTGAAATGCATTACCGATACGCTCGATCTGTCGGCGACCGCCGCGGTGCCGGACCTGAGCCGCACGTATCTCATTCCGACCGACTACGAACTGCCCGCAGGCGGCCTGAACCTCAAACCCAATCTGCCGCCGCTGGTCGAAGAAGAAACGCTGGTGAACCGCCGCCTGCCCGCGGCCACGGCCTTCGCACGCGCCAACGGCATCGATCGCACCGTGATCGACGGCGAGCGTCGCACGCTGTCGATCGTCAGCGCGGGCAAGGCTTATCTCGATGTACGCCAGGCACTCGAAGATCTGGGACTCGACGAGACGAACTGCCGCCGACTCGGTATCCGCCTGTACAAGCCGGGACTCATCTGGCCGATGGACCGCGAACGCCTGATCGAATTCGCGCAGTCGAGCAGCGCCGTGCTGGTCGTCGAAGAAAAGCGGCCGGTGATGGAAGACCAGATCGCGCGGCATCTGTATGCGATCGGCGCGGATCGCCGCCCTGCCCTCGCAGGCAAACAGGATCTGAAGGGCGCGCCGCTGCTGCCGGCAGTGGGCGAGCTCACGGTCGGCCACGTGCGCCGTGCCATCAAGACATTGCTGGATCAGATCGGCATCACCGATGCGCGCATCGCCGAACGGGCGTCGCTGTACGGCACGCTCGAAGCGCAGGCAGGGAAGCTCAGCAGCACGCTGATCCGTCCCGCGTACTTCTGCTCCGGCTGCCCGCACAACACCAGCACGAAGATTCCCGATGGCTCGATCGCGCTCGGCGGCATCGGCTGCCACGGACTCGCGGCCGTCGTGATGGATCGCAAGACCATGCAGTTCGTGCCGATGGGCCACGAAGGGTCGCCGTGGGTGTCGGTGAGCCAGTTCGTCGATCGACCGCATGTCTTCCAGAACATGGGCGACGGCACGTATTCGCACTCGGGCGTGCTCGCCATTCGCGCGGCTGTCGCAGCGAAGGCGAACATGACCTACAAGGTGCTGTACAACGATGCGGTGGCGATGACGGGCGGCCAGCCGGTCGAACTCAAGATGACGCCGATCGACCTGGTGAACCAGCTGCTGTCCGAAGGCGTGCGGCCGGTGAAGCTGGTATCGGATCATCCCGAGCAGTACGCGAACCTCTCGCTGCCGCCGAACGCGACGCTGCATCATCGCGACGAACTCGATTCGCTGCAGCGCGAGCTGCGCGAAATGAAGGGCGTCACCGGCATCATCTACGAACAGACCTGCGCCGCCGAGAAACGCCGGCGCCGCAAGCGCCAGCTGATGCCGGATCCGGACAAGCGCGTCTTCATCAATCCGGACGTGTGCGAGGGCTGCGGCGACTGCTCGGTGCAATCGAACTGCATCAGCATCCTGCCGCTCGATACCGAGTTCGGCCGCAAGCGCAGGATCGATCAGTCGACCTGCAACAAGGACTTCAGTTGCGTAAAGGGCTTCTGTCCTTCGTTCGTCACCGTCCAAGGCGCGAAGATCGCGGTGCGCGCGATCGGCGATGCGAAACGATTGCAGCAGTTGATCGATGCACTGCCCGATCCGCCGACGCGTGCATTGGACGAACGCGGCTACAACATCCTGGTCGGCGGCATCGGCGGCACCGGCGTACTGACGATCGGCGCGCTGCTCGGCATGGCCGCGCATCTCGACGGCAAGGGCTGCACCGTGCTCGACATGACGGGCATGGCGCAGAAAGGCGGCGCGGTAGCCAGCCACATCCGGCTCGGGCCGGACCCCACACATATATATGTGTCGCGGCTCTCCGAGGGCATGACGGACCTGCTGATCGCCTGCGACCTGATCGTCGGCTCCGGTACCGCCGTACTGAAGACGCTGCGGCCCGGACACACCGCCGGCATCCTCAATACCGATGTCGCGCCGACCGGCGAATTCCAGAGCAACCGCAACATCGATCTCGGGGCGGATCGTCTGCTGGCCGCAGTCGCCTCCGCGGTCGACGGCGGCCCGCTGTTCGACCTGCACGCCAGCCGACTCGCCACCGAACTCACCGGCGACAGCATCGGCACCAACATCCTGATGCTCGGTTACGCCGCGCAGAAGGGATTGCTGCCGGTGTCGCTCGCGTCGCTGCAGCAGGCCATCCGGCTCAACGGCACGTTCGTCGAAGGCAACCTGCGCACCTTCGCGCTCGGTCGCCTGGCTGCGCATGCGCCGGAGGCACTGGCGCAGGAACTCGGCGAGAAATCCGAACGGGTGCCGCTCGGCACGATCGACGATGTCGTTGCCAGCCGCACGCGTCTGCTGACGGCCTATCAGAACGCGAGTTATGCGGAGCGCTACCGCAGCTTCATCGACGACATTCGCTCGCGCACGCATTCCGTCAGGGGCAACGATGCCTTCGTGCGCGAAGTCGCACTCACGCTGGCGCGGCTCATGACCTACAAGGACGAGTACGAAGTCGCGCGGCTCTACGCCGATCCGCGCTTCCTGCAGCGCATGCGCGAACAGTTCGCCGGCGACTTCCGCATGACGTTCCATCTCGCTCCGCCGCTGCTGCCGGGGCGCGATGCGAGCGGTCGACCGAAGAAGCGCGAGTTCGGCGGCTGGATGCTGCCGGTGTTCAGGCTGCTGGCGAGGATGAAAGGACTGCGCGGCACGCCGTTCGACGTGTTCGGCTACACGGCCGAACGTCGCATGGAGCGACGCTTGATCGAAGACTATCGCGCGCTCGTGGAGCGCATCGCTGCACGACTCGATGAGTCGAATCTCGTCGCCGCGATGGATCTGGCGCGCGCAGCCGGCGAGATCGCCGGCTACGGTCTGGTGAAGGACGCCGCGGTCGCTGCCTATGAGGCCAACCTGCCGGCGCTGCTCGCCGCCTTCCGCTCAGATCCCTGTGGGGCCGGCTGGAGCCGGCCTTCGGAGGAGTCAGGCTGAAGCCTGACCTACAGCCTGACCTGCAGGAAGATCAGTCAACTGCCCAGCGTCACCACCGGCGCGAAGCCGCCGTAGATCATCCGCTTGCCGTCGAACGGCATGGGATTCTTCTCGGGGTTCATGCGCGGATCGGACTTCATCACTTCTTCCATTCGCGACATGGCCTTGTCGCGCGTGGCCTTGTCGGGCCATTCGACCCACGAGAACACGACGGCTTCGTCCTCGTTTGCCTGAACGGCACGCCGGAAATCCGTGACTTTCCCGTCGGGCACATCGTCGCCCCAGCATTCGAGGATGCGCGTCGCACCCATTTCCATGAAGACACTGTCGCCGGTGTTGGCGTGGTCGATGAACTTCTGCTTGTTCGCCTTGGGAACGGCGATGACGAAACCGTCGATGTAGGGCATGACGCCTCCTCGTTTGACTACCGTGGTTGCCGACAGGATGGGGGCTTCTGTAGGTCAGGCTTTAGCCTGACTCTGATAAAGAGGCCGGCTAAAGCCGGCCCCACAGTGAAGAGCCCCCCACCCCAGCCCTCCCCCTGCAAGCAGAGGAGGGAGCGGGAATGAGATCTGTCACCTCAAGGACGAACGAGCCGCTGCCGAACCGACACTTCGCCCGGACGCAAAGGCCGGATTGCTATGATCCCGGCATGTCCGCATCCGACCCGCAGCCATCCCTGTTCGCCCAGGCATTGGCGATTCCGGCCTGGCTCGAAGCCGACGGCGCGACGCCGTACGACGAACGGCTGCATCGGGAACGGCGCATTGCTGCCGATATCGACGCACGCGATCCGCTGACCCGCGTCCTCCGCTGGTGGGAACGCGCGGCAGCGACGCGACCCGTTCCCGCTGCCGATACGACGCTGATTGCACGACTGTTGCGCGCCCGACGCCTGATCTCGCTGCTCATGGTGCTCCTGGGCGGCGCGGCGGGTGCCGCCGCTGCGCTGGCGGTTTTCCATTACGACGGCACGTGGCCGGTCAACGTCGTCACCGTGCTCGCCTCGCTCGTGCTGTTGCAGATCGCATTGATCGTGCTGACGCTGGTATTGATGCTGCCGCAGATACCGGGCGTGCGTGCCGTGCAGGATCTGCTCGGCGGCCTGAATCCCGGTGCGCTGGCCGCCGCAGCGTATCGACGCCTGCGACGGGTCGACGATTCCCGCGCCGATGTGCTGGTCTGGCACGAAGCGCGCGGTCCGGCGGCGAGCCGCTTCGCGCGCTGGCAGATGCTCGTGTGGTCACAAACGGCCGCTGTCGCATTCAATGCCGCCGTCGTGCTCACCGCCATTGCGCTGATCGCATTCACCGACCTCGCATTCGGCTGGAGCACGACCCTGCGGCTCAATGCGGATCGCGTGCATCGGATCACGCAGACGCTGTCGTTGCCGTGGCGCGAGTTCTGGCCTGCCGCAGTGCCCGGCGTGGATCTCATCGAAGCCTCGCGTTTCTATCGACTCGCGTCGGCGCCGCCGAGCCGCACGGTGGCGAGCGAACTGACGGGCTGGTGGCCCTTCCTGCTCGCCTGCATCCTGACCTACGGGCTACTGCCGCGCGTACTGATGCTGACGTTCGCATCGCAACGCCTGCGGACCGCAACCAGACATCTGCTGCTGGACGATCCGCGCACGCGTGCCCTGCTCGATCGCATGGACACCGCGGAAATCCAGCTCGGCGCGACGGACACGGAGAACGCGCCCGGCACCCGCAACGAACTCGCCGCCGCACCGCCGGCCAGCGACGCCGATGCGCTCGCCATCGTCTGGTCGCATGCGCTGCCGGACGAAAGCGTGCCGCGATGGAGCCTGCAGCATTTGCAGCGACGCGTATCGAGTACCTATGCCGCGGGCGCAGCGACACTCGATGCGGACCGCGCGCTGCTTCGCCAGATCGCCTCGCTGCAGCCGCGCGCGACACTCATCTTCGTGCGCGCCTGGGAAGCGCCGCTGCTCGATCTGCAGGACTTTCTCGCCGATCTGCGCACTGCCGTCGGCCGCGAGTGCTCGATCATCGTCGTGCCGGTGTCGGCGGATCAGTCGCCACCCACGCGCGCGCAGCAATCGACGTGGTCGCGCTGGACGGCACGGCTCGCCGATCCGGCGCTCTACATGGAAATCGGGCTCGAGAGCGGCGCGTGAACGATTCGCATCCGACCTTCGCCGTCGTCGGCCATCCCAACAAGGGCAAGAGCAGCATCGTCGCGACGCTGGCGGAAGACGACTCCGTGATCATTTCGCCGGACCCGGGCACGACGCGCCGTGCGCGCAGTTTTCGCATGCGCATCGACGACCAGGTGCTGTACGAACTCATCGACACGCCCGGATTCCAGCGGCCGCGCAGCACGCTCGCGTGGCTGCGCGACCACGAACGCGACGCCAGTGCGCGGCCCGCTGTCGTGCGCGAATTCGTGACCGCACACGAGCGCGATGACCGGTTCCACGATGAATGCGAACTGCTGCGGCCGATCCTCGAGGGCGCCGGCATCCTGTACGTCGTCGATGGCGCGCATCCCTACGGCGTGGAATATGAAGCGGAGATGGAGATCCTGCGCTGGACCGGCCAGCCGCGCATGGCATTGATCAACCTGATCGGACCGGGCGATCACATCGAGGAATGGCGGCGCGCGCTGAACCAGTATTTCTCCATCGTGCGCGTGTTCGATGCACAGCGTGCCGACTTCGCGCGACGCCTGGAACTGCTGCGGGCCTTCCGCGAACTCGGCGAGGGACACGCGCAATGGAGCACGATGCTCGAACGCGCCGTGACGACACTGGATCGCGATCGCGCGACGCGCGCCCGGCGCGCCGCTGCGGAGATCGCCGATCTGCTCGGCGACGTGCTGTCAGCCCAGGAACGCGCGCCCGCACCGGAAGGCAGCGACGAGGCCGACATCTCGCGCCGGCTAGGCGAGCAGCTCAAGACACGCATCCGCCAGCGCGAACAGCAGCAACGCCGCGCGGTGCAGGCCATCTACCATCACGCCGCGCTCGCCGCGCAAGAGCAGCAGGTCGACCTGCTGCAGGAAGATCTGTTCTCCGAACGCAGCTTCGCCGTCTTCGGCATGTCCACGGCGCAACTCGCGGTGACGGGTGCAGCGACCGGCGCGCTGACGGGCGGCGCCATCGATCTTGCGGTCGGCGGCGCATCGCTGCTGATCGGCGCGGGCGTCGGCGCCGTCCTCGGCGGACTGGGCGCCGTATTCGGTGCGGGGCGTCTTGCGAAAGTGCAGGTGCTCGGCACACCGCTCGGCGGGCATCGCGTGATCGTCGGCCCGATCACCTCACCCAATCTGCCGTGGGTACTGCTGGGCCGTGCACTGCTGCATCAGCGCCTCGTCGCCGAACGCAACCACGCCGTGCGCGATGCGCTGGTGCTCGATGCCACTGCGGGAACGCATCTGGCCGATGCGATCGACACCGGCAGACGCAAGCGCATGGCTGCGTGCTTTGCGCGCATCCGCGAGGATGGCGGTCTGAGCGCCGGGGATCGCGAGGCGTTGATCGGCGAGATCGTCGGACCTCTTCCTGTAGGTCAGGCTTCAGCCTGACATCTTCAGAGGCCGGCTGAAGCCGGCCCCACAGGAAGAGGAAGAGGAAGAGGAAGAGGACTAACGAACCGGCAGCTGAATCTCCGCCTTCGCCGTCGACATCGTCGCCCCGGTCTGGCTGGTCATCCTGAAATCGACCTGCACGACGTGGCGACCCTCGTCGTCCTTCTGTTTATCGACGACGCTCGCATTGAAGATCGTGATGTCGCCGGTGAAGGCCGGGCCGCGATACGCGCAGTTGGAATGCACGACCCTGCCCCACTCGCCGGCCCAGCCGGCGAGATAGTCGATGATCCACGCGCCCATCGATGCACCGTAGCCGTAGCCGCGCGGCATGCCGATGTAGCGCGCCCAGCGCGGAAACAGGTGGCCGCGCGAAGGGCCGATGTAGGCGCCGTCGGTCTGTTCGGGATTGATGCGTTCCAGCTCGCCGTCGGACTCCTTGCCGGCCATGTCGGCGGTGAAGCCCAGCTCTTCGAGATCGATGTCGGTGCGACGGCGCATGCCGCCCCAGATGGTGAACGGATACGCACGCCATTCGGTGGCGAAGCTGGCGATGCTGTGCGGGCCGATGACGCGTACCGGCAGCCTGTCGCCGACCTTCACGTCATCCCACCAACGTTTGCCGTGACCCAGGTCGTGCAGCATCTTGATGTACTCGAACTTCCGGTCTTCGAGTTCGGCGAGCTGCACGTCGGTCCATTCGGGATCATCGGTCGCGCTCGCCGGCGGCGTGCCGCCCATTTCGCGCGCGAGATCGGCGCGGTAGCGGATGCTGGTCGAGCGTTGCGTGGCGATCTTGTCGCCGAGGTGGTTGTAGTAGTGATTGTCGCCGCGCTGGAAGCACGTCGGGCCGGCGAACCTGGTGTCCTTGACGGCGTAGTCGAACGGAATGCGTTCGTTGTGGATCGTGTCGCCGCCAGCGATCTGCGGGCCATAGAACCACCACTCGTCGCCGCCGAACAGCAGATGCGACTGCGGGATGCGGCCGACGCAGGCCGGCGCGGCGCCATGCCCATCGTCGCAGGCCACCGAGAACGACTGCGGTGCGATGAGCTTGCCGAAGCGGCTGTCCGCTGCATACGCGTTGTCGTAGTGCAAGCGGTTGGGATAGTGCATCGCCTGCGCCCAACGCTTGATGTCGAGATTGCCGATCGGGTCCTTCATGCGGGCGCCCTCGATGGGCTTGCCCAGGTAGCGATCGATGTCCGAACAGTCGAGGATCTTGTCAGTCATTGCCGGCAGGCGCTCCGCGCACACGGGATCGGCCGGAATGGTAGAGAACGGTCCGGGGCTTGTCCCGACCGCAGACGACGCAGAGATGGCGGGGAAAACCCTGAAGGTCCCCTCTTCTGTAGGTCAGGCTTCAGCCTGACTCCAAAGAAGTCAGGCTGAAGCCTGACCTACAGGCGGAGGCCGGCTGAAGCCGGCCCCACAGGAAGAGATGAAGACCAGGCCGATCAACCCGTGGCTTGCAGCCGCGACGCCTGCTCCTCTGCCTTCGCCCGCGCCGCAATGTCATTGGCCGCGACGAAGCCGAACGTGAGTGCCGGCCCGATCGTGCCGCCCGCGCCCGGATAGCAGTTGCCGAACGGGCTGCCGGCATTGTTGCCTGCGGCATAGAGATTCGGAATCGGCCGGCCGCTGCCGTCCAGCACGCGTGCCTGCGCATCCGCCTTGAGTCCGCCCTTCGTCCCGAGATCGCCGAGATTGATCGCCACCGCGTAATACGGCGCCCTGTCGATCGGCCCGAGGCAGGGATTCGGCTTCACGTTGAAATCGCCGAACATCTGGTCGTAGCTGTTGCCGCCGCGACCGAACTCCGGATCGACGCCGTTCTTTGCGTAGCCATTCATGCTGGCGACCGTGCGCTCGAGCGCCTCTGCCGGCACCTGGATTTTTTTCGCCAGCGCGTCGAGCGTGTCCGCGCGGAAGATGTAGTGATCCCACCAGTCCGGCGGAATCTTGCGATCGGCCATGAGGATCGTCGGCATGATGCCGCCCGCCGTGAATTTCTCGCGGAACGTGGCATCGAATACCAGCCAGCACGGCGTGTTCGCACCGGTCTTCAACTGATCGGCCACCATCGCCTTGCCGAATTCGTCGTAGCCCGTTGCCTCGTCCACGAAGCGCACACCGTTTCGGTTGACGCAGACACTGTGCGGGCGACCGACATCGAACGCCGCCTGATGGATCTCTTCGAAGTTCGATGCCGACGCCATCGGCAGGTGCATGGTCGGAATCCACCAGCCCGATTCGGTGTGCTCGGTCGCGGCGCCGATCTTCATGCCCGCGATCAGGGCTTCGCCGCGGTTCGCATCTTCGGGCGAGCTGCTGTGGCGCGTGAGGCCCGGCACCGGGAAGAAGCGATCGCGCAGTTCCTGATTCCACTCGAAACCGCCGGCCGCCAGCACGACGCCGTGCTTCGCGCCGATCTCGTACACACGACCGAAGTGATTGACCTTCACGCCGGTCACCTGGCCATGGGCGACGACGAGTTCATCCAGCTTCGTGTCGAGCCTGATCTCGATCCTGCGCGCCAGCACGTGCTTGTAGAGCCAGCCCATCAGCGCAGCGCCCATCGTGAAGCGCCGGTCGCGTGCCGTGATGCGGCGCGTGCTGCGATCCGTCCAGTAGCGCCACCCCATCTTGAGGAACGTGCGCACCCAGCCCTTGGAGCGCGTGGAGATCGAGAAGAACTCCATCACATCCATCGAGTAACGACCGAGCACCTTGAAGCGGTTGTACTGCTCGCGCATCAGCGGGAAGTGCTCGCCGAGTTCGCGGCCGTCGAAGGTATCGCAGATCAGCGAACGGTCCGTGCGGGCGCTCGGCGCCGTCGCGTAGTAGTCGGGCCAGGCAGCGACGGCCAGCGGAATGCCGAGCGACTTGATGAATTTCGCCATCTCCGGCGCATTGTCGAGATAGGCATCGAGCCGTTCGCGGTTCACGCCGCTGCCGAGGATGCTGTCGAGATACGCGAGCGTCTTGTCGCGATTGTCATCGTTGGGCGTGAGCTGGTGGTTCGGCACCCACAGCACGCCGCCCGAGGTAGCGGAGGTGCCGCCGAACTTGTGCGCCTTCTCCACGATGAGCACGGAGAGACCGCGGTCGGCCGCGCGCAGTGCCGCCATCGCGCCGGCGGCGCCCGATCCGATCACGACGACGTCGTAGGTTTCTGTGCTCATGTATTGGCTACTCTGATGTAGATCCGGCTCTGGCCTGAAGCGGGCTTCTGCTTCTTCCTGTAGGTCAGGCTTCAGCCTGACTCTTCTCTTCCTGTGGGGCCGGCTTTCCCGTGGGATTCCCTTCGGTCACAGCCGGCCTTCAAAAGAGTCAGGCTGAAGCCTGACCTACAGCAGAAAAGCCGAAGCCTCAGAACCGGTACGACAGCTCGAGTCCGTACATCCGCGGCTCACCCACCGCCGCCGCGTTGTGCCCCAGCGCCGCCGCGAGCGTCATGCCGCCGACGAAGTACTCCTCGTCGGTCAGGTTCTTGCCGAACAGCGCCGCCGAGAAGCCGCTGCCCAGGATTTCATCCCAGCTCAGGCGCGCATGGACGAGTTCGTAGCTGGGCAGTTCGGTGCCCGGCGCAATGGTCGCCGCCGCGTTCGAGAAATACTGTTCGGACTGCGCGTACATCTCGGTGCGAAACTTGATCGCACCGACGCTGCCCGGTGTCGGGAAATCGATCTGCGCGTACACGACGCCGGAACGCTCCGGCGTATCGCCGACCGGGCCGTACGAATAGTCCGTGCCGAACAGCGACACCTGGCCGTCGGTGAATTCGGCGTCGGTGTACGCCGCCGAGATGCCGAACTCCAGCCACGAGGTCGCAGCGATCGATGCTTCGAGTTCGACGCCCTGCACCTGCATCTCCGGCACGTTCGCCGTGACGGCGATCGAGGCGAGGCCGCCGGGACCATCGGGATCGGGGAACTCGACGCGCTGCACGTCTTCGACCCACTGCTTGTAGGCCGCGAGATTCAAGCTCGCAGGACGGCCGCCGACATCGCCGCGGAATTTGAGACCGGCTTCGACGTCCTTGGTGGTTTCGGAATAGAACAGGTTGCCGCCATCCGTCGCCGTGGCCTTGACCGGCGGCGCCGAGCCGTTGAAACCGCCGCTGCGGAAACTTCCGCGCGTCTTCAGGTACGTGAACACGCTGTCGGTGGCCTGCCATTCGAGGCCGAGTTCCCAGCTGGGGTCCTTGAACGTTTCCGATTCATTCGGCGCGCCGTAGGTGTACGTGGCCGCGGGCAGTTGCTCGATCTCCACGTCTTCCCAGGTGTAACGCACGCCTGCGGTGAGACGCACCGCGTCGGTCACTCCATAGCTGCCCTGCGTGTAGACGGCGTTCGTCTCGTTGCGGATGCGGAAATTGTTGGTGACGCTCGACGGCGGAATGACCGGGCTGACATCGAAGTACGTCTGCGGCCAGAGCGTGTCCGTCTTCATTTTCTGGAAGTAGTAACCCGCGATGTATTCGAGCCGGCCGTCCAGCGCCTCGCCCTGCAGCTGGATTTCATCCGAGATCGAATCCACGTCGTTCTCGTTGCCGGATTCGCCGGTGACGAGATTCGCCGTGAGGATCGTGATGAACGGTGCGCCGAGCTGCGGCTGCTCCGAGTCCGTCTCGGACTTCGAGGCGCCGAGGATGTTCTTGAGCGTCAGGTGGTCGTTGATCTCGAAGGTGGTGGTGTTGGACAGGCTGATGTCCTTGCCCTCGTGGCGCGCGCCGGCCGGGTGACGCGTCTTGTACGGTCCAATGCGGCGCTGCTCGTTCACGTAGTCGACCAGGCCCGGCGCATAGGCATCGGGATGCGCGGCGAGGTAGGCATTCCACGCGCCAGCGCCGCCGACGAAGTCCAGTCCCGGTCCGAACAGGAAGCCGGCGCTGGTGTTCAGCGGGCTGCCGTTGTGGGTCTCGCCCGGCGCGTACACGCTGTAAGTATAGGAAGCACCTGTATTGGTGCCGCCGACGTCTGTGTACTGGAAGACCGTCGTGTTCTCGAATGCATCGGTCGGCTTGATCGACAGCGACACACGACCGCTCTTGCGATCGAGCGTGCCGAGTTGGTCTCCGGTCACGAGATTGTCGATGTAGCCTTCGCGCTTGATGGCATCGAAGGCGAAACGCACGGACACGGCATCGTTGACGACGAGGTTCGCCATACCCTCGAGTTCGCGCAGATCGTAGTTGCCGAGGCGCGTGCGCAGGAATCCCTCGTTCTTGTCGGTCGGCTTGGCCGTCGTGTAGAGCACGGCACCGCCCGTGGTGTTGCGACCGAACAGCGTGCCCTGCGGGCCTTTCAGCACCTGCACCGATTCGAGATCGTAGAACGAGGACGCGCTGCCGATGGTCAGCGGCACTTCATTCAGATACGCGATCACCGCCGACGGCGAACCGCTGAACGTGTCGGCCGACTGGCCGCGGATCGAATAGGTGAGCGAGTTGTTGCCCTGCGTCTGACGGATCGTGAGACCGGGCGCGGCGAGCTGCAGGTCGGAGTCGGTGCGGATCGAACGATCCTCGAGTTGCGCGGCGCCGATGGCGGTGATCGCGATCGGCACTTTCGAGAGGCTTTCATCGCGACGTCGCGCGGTGACGATCACTTCTTCGGGTCCGCTGCTCTCGCCTTCCGCGCCTGCCTGCTGCGCCACGGCACTGGAGGCCGGGGTCAGCGAAAGCGCCATCAGCATCGATGAAGACAGCCCTGCCGACAGGGCCAGACGACGAGCCGGACCCGCTGGGAATCTACGCACTGAGCACCCCCTCGATTGGCCGCGTACGCCCATCGATACGGCGTCGCGGATTGATGTGGGGGTTACGTTAACGGCGGCGCGATGACCCGCCGCGAAGGGCGCATTGCTTCGGGAGGCAATGCCGACGATCCGTCTCTTGCTGTAGGTCAGGCTTCAGCCTGACTCTGAAGGCCGGCTGAAGCCGGCCCCACAGCAGGACGAAAATCAGCTCGCCAGCAGCCGCTGCGCTTCCAGCTCGGCGCCGCCGTGGTTCGCCCTGAACTCCTTCGGCGAACAGCCATAGGTCGACTTGAACGTGCGACTGAAATGCGCCGCGCTCTTGAAGCCGGCCATGCAGGCGATCTTGTGGATGGGATAGCGACGGAACGCATCCGACACCAGCCATTCCTTCGCCTTGGGCAGGCGCTGGCTCCAGAGCAGATCCGAGAACGAGGTGTTCCTGGCGCTCAGCACGTAGCACAGGTAGCGCGGCGAAATGCCGCAGTACGCCGCGACGCGATCGCAGGTGAGATCCGTCGCCGTCAGGTACTTCTGGATGCAGGCCTGGATGTCGGCGAAGCGCTTGTCGAGCACGCTGTCGGGACGCGCGAGGCTGGCGATCTGATCGCTGACGCTTTCGGTGACGGACTGCAGGAATGCTTCGGCCAGCGGCTCGGCCGTCTGGCGCCCCAGATGCGAGCCTTCGAAACACAGCATGTCGAGCAGGCCCGTCACCACCTGTCGGTGCGACGGGTCCATGTCGAAGGCCATGTTGCAGTCCTTCGCCCACGGCAGGCACGACAGCACCAGGTGTTCGGGCACCACGGCCAGTGCGCATTCGAAGCTGCCGCGATCGCCGACCACGGCGTTCGAGTAGAACGGTTCGTCGGCGTTGATGATGGCGAGCTGGCCGGGCGTGGCCGTGTAGGAACCGGCGGAATTCACCACCCGCAGTTCGCCCTGGATGACGAAGTACAGCAGGTGCACGGCAGCGCGCCGCGAGCGGATGTGGTGCCATGCACGCCGGAAGGAAATCCCGGTGGCATTCAGCGACCGCATGGTCATGATCGGCTGGTTGAGTCCCTTGCGGATGAAGGAACGGACTTCACCCGCGGGCTGTTCGATCTCGACGTCGCCGTCGGTGAACTCATGGCGCACCATGTTGGCGAGCGCGCGGCGAGACTCGGCGATATCGCGCCCCGAATACGCGTAGACGGTCTGCATTTCCCCCTCCGCCTCGATAGCCGCATTCGCGGCCTGTGTGCGGATTCTTGTACGTTCGGCAGGCTGGCCTTGTCAACGGATTCGAGAATGGTCATTCACAATCCGCGCGGAGATTCAGGGAAAACCTCGTCCGGTCATCGGTATCTTCCGGATGACTTGTCTACGCCCGCAATGAAATGTTGACTGCCGCTGCAGTCGCGCCGGCTCAGGATGAAAGCGCCCGCGCGCGGGCTTCCATGATCTCTTCGAGATGATTGACCGCGTCGCCCGCCGTCAGGCCACCGTCGACCGGTATGAGAATCCCCGTCACCTGCGCCGAGCGGTCGCTGCCGAGATAGAGCGCCGCCTGCGCCACGTCGTCGGGCCGCCCCTGCCGCCGCAGCGGCCGGCCCGCATCCATCGCCTCGGATACCGCCTTCTGCACGCGCTCCGCCGTCTCCGGCGCCATGCCCGGCGCTGCATATGACGACATCGCCGTGCGGATGTGGCCCGGTGCGATGCAGTTGACGCGGATGCCGTATTCGGCGAGATCGATCGCCGCGCATTTCGTGAAATGAATGACGGCCGCCTTCGAGGCACGGTAGGTCATCACGCCGAAACCGGCCTTGATGCCCGCGATGGACGCGGTATTGATGATCGAGCCGCCGCCGTGCTTCGCCATGTGCCGCGCCGCCGCCTGCGTGCCAACCATGACGCCGAAAGCATTGATGCCCATCACCTTCTGGAAATCCTGCAGCCCGTCGTCGAGGAAGCGGCTCTGCATCGCCCCGGAGATGCCGGCGTTGTTGAACATGATGTGCAGCCCGCCGAAACGCGACACGGCGAAATCGACCAGCGCCCGCACGTCGTCGGCACTCGCGACATCGGTCCTGCGGAACGCGACTGCCTCACCGAGTTGCGCCGCGAGTTCTTCACCGCGCGCTTCATCCACGTCGGCAATCACGACCTTCGCCCCTTCGCGCGCGAACAACTCCACCGTGGCACGGCCGATACCACTGGCGCCGCCGGTGACGATCGCCACCTTGCCGGAGAGTTCCTGGGTCATGTCTTGGTTTTGCGTCATTGGATCGGAGGATCAGAGTAACCGCAAAGAACGCATAGAACGCATAGACCGGAAGAAGAAATAGCCGAAAAAGGCGCAAAAAGCGCAAAACAAGAGTTTCTTACTTTGCGCTTTTTGCGCCTTCTGCGGCCATTTTCTTCTCTGAATTTCTTCTCTGAATTTTTGCGTTCCATGCGTTCTTTGCGGTTACTCCTTGTCCCGCTCCGAAATCAGCTCAACGCCGGCCGCTGCTCCTCGGGCTGGCTCACCCGCGCCGCGAGCGCTGCGAATTTCTCGGGACGCAGCGTGCCATGCAGCGTCAGGCGCACGATCTCGCGCGTGAATCGTTCGGTCATTTCCTGGCGTTCCTTCGCCGTGCGGGCGTGGGCGCGGACCCACACGGGCCACAGGAAGGTGCCGGCGAGCATGACGATCGAATGCACGTCGACGTCGATGCCGGGCTGGGCTTCGTCCGATTCGGCGAAGCGCTCCATCATGGTCCGGTAGGTGCGCCAGAACTTGTCGTTGGCCGGCTGGCGCGAATTCAGCAGCTCGTAGAGCCAGACGCGGCCCAGCTCCGGGTTGCGCATCGCAAATTCAGCGAGTTGTCCGATCACTGCTTCCACATTGACCGCCTCTGCCGCCCGATGACTGGCAAGTATGATGTTGTCGAGCACCGCATCGTGCAGGGTTTCGCTGACCCAGCGGGTCGCCGCATCGATGAGCTGTTCCCGCGTCTGGAAATGGTGATACGCGGTGCCGCGGTTCACGCCGGCGTGACGCGCAACTTCTGCGACGCTCAATCCTTCCGCCCCATCGCGCGACATCAGTTCGCGCGCCGACTTCAGAATGAGTTCGCGGGTCGCCTCCGGATCCCGCCGTCCCGCCGTCTGCGACTTTGCATTCCTGGGAGTTCGCTGCGCCATGATCTCGCGTTCGCAAGGACGTTGTCGCCCGCGGTCAATGTACGTGTCGCAATGAGCCTGAACGCGCAGTCGACGATGACTGCACCTGTCAGATCTGCTGCCGGTCGGGTTTCGGCCCAATGGAACTGACTTCAGGATTTGCTCTGCCTGTGGGGCCGGCTTTAGCCGGCCTTCAAGAGTCAGGCTAAAGCCTGACCCACAGGAAGAATGTCAGCCGGCCAGCCGCTTTGCCGCCAGTTCCCGCAGCGGCGCCGTCTTGACCTTGTTCGACGACGTCAGCGCGACGTCCGACTCGTCGATGAACACCACGCGGCGCGGCACCTTGTAGCTCGACAGCTGTTTCGCGGCGAAGGCGATCACCGACTTTTCATCGAGCGTGGCGCCCTCCTCCGGCACCACGCAGGCGACGACCAGTTCTCCCAATGTGTCGTGCGGCACGCCGACCGTCGCAACGACCTTGACGCCGGGCAGCGTGCGCAGCACGGCATCGATCTCCAGCGGCGACACATTGGCGCCACCCGTCTTGATGATGTCGTTCAACCGGCCATGCCAGTGCAGGCAACCCTGGTCGTCGATGAAGCCGCCGTCGCCGGTGCGGAAGAAGCCCTCCGGATCGAACGTGTCTTCGGCGGGCACGCGCAGGTAGCCGAGCATCAGGGTCGGCCCCTTCACGCAGATCTCGCCGGCTTCATTGCGGCCCAGCACCCGGCCCGTCAGCGGATCGATGATGCGGAACGTGTTCTCGTGCAGCGGGAAGCCATGGTTGCCGGCACTGACTTCCTTCGGCGTGCCGCTGTAATGAGCGGAACTGAGCGTGAACGTTTCCGTGTTGCCGTAGGCGGACCATGGCTCGTCCCAGTCCGTCTTCACCGTCGGATGCGTGCGCAATGCCGAACTCTCGCCGACGTAGTGCAGCGAACTCAGATCGGTCGTCGCATACGAAGACTCTTCGACGAGGCGCGCCCATTGATGCGGCCAGGCCGCGGGATAGGTGACGCGCTCGCTCTGCATGAGCTGCAGCGCTTCGGCCGGATCGAAGAAGCGCTGCAGCACCAGACACCCGCCGGCGGCGAGCGTCGATCCCAGCACCTGCGCGAAGTTGCCCGACCAGAAGAAGCCGTTCGCCGCCCAGCTGCGCACTTGAGGATCGGTCGCCAGGATGGCGCGCCAGCGCCAGCACTGGATGGCCGCCGCGCGATGCGACTGCAGCACGGCCTTCGGCCGGGCCGTCGAGCCGGACGAGAACATGACCAGCGCCCGATCCGTCGGCGCGACTTCGGCATCGATGGCATCGACGATCGCTGCCGGTGCCTTGCGCTCGCCGCGCACGAAGTCGTGCCACGACTCGAATGCGCCCTGCGGCGCCGGCGCATCGTCGATGCAGACGGCGCGGCGCAGGAACGGCAGGCGCGGCGAGAGTGCTGCGTCCTTCGCAGTCGCGATCTGCGGGCACAGTTCGACGAGCTCGGCGGCGAAATCGCGGTTCAGGATCGAGCGTTCGAAAATCAGGATCGAGACATCGCCCAGGCGCAGCATGTAGTCGAGTTCGCCCGTCTTCGCGAACGTGCTGAGCGCGACACAGGTGCCGCCCGCCAGCGCGATGCCGAACGTCGCAATCACCCATTCAGGACGATTGGTCGCCAGCAGGCCGACGCGCGTTTCCTTGGCGACGCCGCGCGCCACCAGCGCCTGCGCCACCGCGAAGGCTTCGTCGTACATCTGCCGATAGGTGTAGCGCACGACGGGCTTGCCGCCGGGCGGGTGGAACGCCATCGCTTCCCTGCCGCCGTTGCGACGGCACACTTCGCGAAAGAATCCGCCCAGCGTGAGCGGGCCGAAGATCGGGTCGTCGGCCAGCGGCGGGCCCTTGATCGTGGAATCAGTCATGAGTCGCAACCTGTTCGAGTGGGCCGGCCTTGATTTGCTCCGGCTGTGGGGCCGGCTTTGATTTGCTCCGGCTGTAGGGCCGGCTTCAGCCGGCTTCAAGAGTCAGGCTGAAGCCTGACCTACAGCCTGACCTACAGCCTGACCTGCATCCGCGCGCGCATCTCGGGACTCAGCGTCTCCACGCCTGCTTCGAGCTGCGCGCCGAACGTCCTGAACACCATCGCCAGCAGGTCGTAGCAGCCGACGCAGAACACCAGGTCCATGAGCTGATCGCGATTGAACTGCGTCGACAGGCGCGTCCAGGTCGCATCCTGGATGCAGGCGTGTGCGTGCAGTTCATCGACGGCGCGCACCAGGTCGGCGTCGATCGGATCGGCCCAGCCCGGCGCGTCGGGACCGCGGGAAATACGATCGATGTCTTCGTCCGTCAGGCCGGCACGACGCCCGAGCACGACGTGCTGGATGAACTCGTACTCCGCCTTGCGCAGCCAGCTGGTGCGCAGGATGAGGATCTCGCGCACGCGCCGCGACAGCGTGCTGCCGGTGGCGACGTGATTGTTGAACGTCAGAAACGCCTTCGACAGCGCCGGGTAGTGCAGCGTGAGGCCGAGCCCGTGCATGCCGCGCACGCCGTGACCGCCGGCCTTCCAGCCATTCAGCACGAAGTCGCGGGCGCTGGGGAACGCGCCCAGCGCATCCATGACGGCATCGTTCCAGTCGGACGGCAGCAGCGGCGCGATGCGCGGTTTGATTTCGTCGGGCATGAAGCGCGGATCGACTATTCGGCCTGCAGATAGCGATCGAGTTCCTGATGCATGTTCAGGATGATCTTCTCCTGCTCGTTCGCGAGCCAGGTCTGGCGCATGCCCTTCGAATGCAGGCCCTTCTGCATGCGCGGGATGTTGCCCAGGTCCTGACGCGGAATGAGCAGCACCTGTTCGGGATCGTGGATGTCCGTCACCGTCTGCACGACCGCGCGCGGCACCTTCTCTGCGGCCGGATAGGTCTTGGTCGACATGATCTCGAAGATGCACCTGTCCGGATCGTTACCGTCGGGGCGCACGCGATAGATCATGCAGTTGCCGCCCTGCGGCAGCAGCATGAGATTCGGGAAGACGAAGATTTCGCCGCCCCACATGCCGAGTACTTCGGGAATGGGTTTCGGCATCGGACGATTGCTGGCGGCCGCGTCGGCGTACAGCGCCTTGATGTATTCGCCGCCCAGGCTCGACCCTTCGGGAATCGGCTTGCCCTTCAACGAACGCACGATGTTCACGTCCTGCATGAGCACCTGCGCATCCATGCCGTCCGCCAGCAGTTGCAGCCGGTTCGCCATGAGGTCGACGGGATCGCCGTCGCCGAGCCGTTTCACGGCACCCGACATCGGCGTCGCCTTGCCGTAGAAGCGACCGTGGCCCCTGGCGTAGGCATCGTAGAAGACATTCTTGTGCGCGTACTGGATCGTGCTCTCGTCGCGATCGCCCCAGATCACTTCGGCGCCCGCCTTCTCCAGCTGCGGATGCGTGGCGGGAACGTGATAGCCCTCGAAGAAGGCTTCCTGCGCCACTTTCCAGTTGGCCGGCACCGGAATCGCCTTCCACCAGTAGTTGCGCATGAGCTCGATGCCGAGGATCTCGAGCCAGTTGCGCACGGGCGCGATGTAGTCGTCGAACGGCTCCGGGTTCTTCGACAGATTGATCCACACGAAACCCGCGAACACGACGGAATGCACCTGGCGCAGCGCCACGTCCTTGTCCTGCAGCTGGCCGTCGCGGAATTCCTGGCGTTCCAGCACGTACTTGTTGTTGCCGTGCAGATCCCAGCGCCAGCCGTGGAACGGGCAGATGATGCGCTGGTGTTGGAACGTGCCGCAGCCCTCGGACAGTGCCGTGCCGCGGTGCGGGCAGAAATTGAAATACGCCTTGACCGTCGCTTCATCGGCGCGCACCAGCATCACGGACTGATCGCCGATGGTGTAAGTGGTGTAGTCGCCGACTTCCGGAATCTCGTCGAGCCGCGCGGCGGGCTGCCAGACGCGATTCCACAGCTTCTCGTATTCGAGTCTGACGAATTCGGGATCGGTATAGCGACCGACGCTGATGCCGTGCGGCCTGGTCGTCCAGCTCGGCGGCCAGTCGGCGCCGCCGGACTCGGATTTCTTGGTGAACGGTGCAACGCTCATGGGGATCTCCACCTGACAGTTCGCCGGCCTTCGTTCACAGCGCGGCAATGCAGTTCAGCGCGGCGTCCAGGTGGACGTCAACGCGAAGTCGGACAGGTACTTGGTCGAACTCCAGCCGCCGTCGACGACGATGGTCTGGCCATTGATGAAACTGCCGCCGGGCGAGCACAGGAAGGCGATCGTGCTGGCGATGTCTTCGACCGTGCCCAGGCGGGTGTTCGGCGTCATCTCCACGTTGATGCGCTTGAACAGCGGATCGTCGAGCCGGCCTTCGGTCATCGGCGTCACCGTCACGCCGGGCGCGACGGCATTGCAGCGAATGCCCTGCGCGCCGTACTGACACGCCATGTGCAGCGTGAGCGCCTGCAATCCGCCCTTCGCCGCGGAGTAGGCACCGCCGCGACGACCGCCGATCACCGCAAAGGTCGACGTGACATTGATGATCGCCGAGCCCGGGTTCATGTGCCGGATGACGTCGCGCGCCAGACGGAACGGCGCACGCAGCATCAGGTTCAGGAAGTAGTCCAGCATCTCATCGTCGGTTTCGTGCAGCGGCTTCGGGCTGCCGACGCCGGCATTGTTGATCAGGAAATCGATGCGTCCGTAGCGCGACAGCGCAAAGTCCACGATCTGTTGCGGCGCTGCGTCGGCCGTGAGATCGACGGCCAGCGTCGCGATGCGCTGCGGATCGCCGATCGCCTTTTCCAGTCCGGCGAGTTTGTTCGCATCGCGGCCCGTGGCGACGATCGCCATGCCGGCCCCGGCCAGCTTGACCGCGGTGCCGAAGCCGATGCCGCTGCTCGCACCCGTGACGATGGCCACCTGCATGTCAGCCGCCCACCCTGACGTTCGCGACGCGCTCGTTGGCGGCGTCGAGTCCGCCGGCGATGGTCATCACCAGTTGCGCGCGCTTCAGGAACAGATGCGGATCGGCCTCGTCGCTGAATCCCATGCCGCCGTGAATCTGGATGTTCTTCGCCGCATTGCCGAGCGCCGCTGAACCGGCGACGAACAACGCGCTTTCCACCTGCAATGCCGCATCCTCGCGCTGTTCGTCGACCGCGACGGCGGCGAAGCTCGTCTGATCGCGCGCACAGCGCGCCGCGATGGCCATGTTGGCGCAGTGATGCTTGACGGCCTGGAAGGTGCCGATCGGCCAGCCGAACTGTTCGCGCATGCCGGCGTACGCGACGCTCATGTCGAGCGTGGCCTCGGCGATGCCGGCCAGCACGGCCGCATCGATGAGCCGCAGACGCAGCAGCTGCGCCGCGCCGAAGCGTGCGAGCGGTTCGCCGAGGCTGGCCACCGTACGCAGGTTCGCGAGCCAGAGTCGATGATCGACCTGCATGGGCGTCGCGTCGTTCAGTTCGTGCAAGGCCGCGCCCGTCCCGTCGCGCACGAGCATGAGATCGGTCGCAGGATCGTCGACGACGATGATGCGATCGCCGCGACGATAGGCGGCCGCCACCTTGCGGCTGCCCAGATCGATCGGGCCCTCCCTGGCGAGCGCATGCGTCGCACCGATGGTGGCGAGCACGGCGGGTGCAGCGAGGCGACGCCCGAGACCCATGACGATCAGGGATTCTTCGGCCGCACCGAGACCGCTGCCGCCGCGTTCCTCGCTGACGCCGATTCCGAACATCCCGATCTCCTCGAGATTCGACCAGGTCTGGACATCTTCGACGACCGACTCGTGCAGGCGGGACACCGGCAACAACGTCGCGAGCGACTCATCCATCGTGTCGGCCAGCGCGATCTGCTCGGCGCCGGGATGGTAGCGAGACTCAGCCTCCACTCTTCACCGCCTCTTCTGGAACCTGTCGCACGCTAGCGCCCTCGGCTGGCGCCGTATTGATCGCCACGGACGGCCGTTTAACCCCGTGCGACAGCTTCGTCGCAACGCGACGATGCCGCATCGGCAGGCCGCGCGGCGCGGTGACAAACCACGCCCAAGTCTGTACCGTTCGCGCGCCGGATTTTTGCGCGCGCCTCGCGAGGATACTTGCCCGAAGCGTTTGCGCAATGCGTATGCCGCAATGGCATGGCTGGCGCGCGGCAGATCGTCCGCGCCTGGATTCGTCTGACTGGGCCGTACGCATGTCGAGCAACACCCCGCAGGGCCGCAAACTCATCGCCGGACGCGCCATTCGCTGGAACGAGGCACGCGCATCGCTCGCGTACGAGCGCGGCCTGTGGATCCGGCGCACGATCGCCGACTCCCTGCGCGAGGCGGCGCAGCACACGCCCGAACGCATCGTGCTCGTCGACGGCGACGTGCACATGAACTGCCGCACGCTCTACGCGCAGGCGAACACGATGGCGCAGGCGATGCTGTCACGTACGCCGGCCGGCAGCGTCGTTTCCTTCCTGCTGCCCAACTGGCACGAAGCGGCCGTCATCTACATGGCGAGCACGCTGGCCGGCATGATCGTCAATCCCATCCTGCCGTCGATGCGCGACCGCGAACTGCAGTTCATCCTCGAAGATGCGAACACGCGGCTGGTGTTCGTGCCCGCGATCTTCCGCAGGCAGGACTACACGGCGATGCTGAGTCGCGTCTGCGCGCAGCTGGCCTCGCCGCCGGAAGTCGTCGTGTTGCGCGGCGACGATACGCGGGGACACACGCCGTATGAATCGCTGCTGCAGCCGCTCGATCCTGCGCGCGAACTGCCTGCACTGAATCCCGATGCGGTGCGCATGATCATGTACACCTCGGGCACCACCGGTCGTTCGAAGGGCGTGCTGCACACCCACAACACGCTGCACGCATTGATCTCGCAGATCCGCGAACACTGGCTGGTCGAACCGGGCGACAAGTTCCTGGTGCCCTCGCCCATCAGTCACATCGGCGGTTCCATCTATGCATTCGAGACGCCGCTGCTCGGCGGCACGACCGCGGTGCTGATGGAAACGTGGAATGCCGATGAAGCCGTGAAGCTCATCGATGCCGAGAAGTGCACGCACATGGCCGGTGCCACGCCCTTCCTGCAGCAGATACTCGCCGCGGCACGCGCGGCCGGCACGCGGCTGCCGAGTCTCAAGCTGTTCGTGTGCGGCGGCGCCTCCGTACCGCCCGCGCTGATCCGCGATGCCGCCGGCTACTTCGACCGCGCCGTGGTCACGCGCGTCTACGGCTCGACCGAAGTGCCCATCACCACGGTCGGCGCCACGCGTCGCGACGAAGCCCGCTACGGCGCCGACACCGACGGCCGCACTGGCCTCGCCGACATCAAGCTGGTCGATCACAACAATGCGGCCGCCGCCGGCGAAGGCGAGATCTGCGCCCGCGGTCCGCAGATGCTGGTCGGCTATCTGCATCCCGAAGACGACATCCCGGCGTTCGATGCCGAAGGCTACTTCCGCACCGGCGATCTGGCGCGCCGGGTCGACGAGCACTACGTCGTCGTCACCGGCCGCGCCAAGGACATCATCATCCGCAACGGCGAAAACATTTCGCCGAAGGAAGTCGAAGACATCCTCGTCGGGCATCCGCACATCGCGGAGATCGCGATCGTCGGCGTGCCCGATCCGCGCACCGGCGAACGCGCGTGTGCCGTGATCGTGCCGAAGCAGCACCCCGGACCGGATGTCGCGAGCCTCGGCGCCTTCCTCGACGAACACCGCGTCGCGAAGTTCAAGATTCCCGAGCAGGTCGTGCTGGTGGAGTCGCTGCCGAAGAACGATGCGGGCAAGGTGCTCAAGCATCAGCTGCGCGCGACGTTGTCGGGGAAGTAAGAGAAGAGTTGAAGAGAATGGCCGCAAAAAGGCGCAAAGATCACAAGGTCGGAATCAGAGAGGTCTCCTGTTCTTACTTTGAGACCTTTGCGCCTTTTTGCGGCCATTCTCCGATTTCCGGCCATTCTTCCGGCTCCTGGATCCAAACGCGATGACCCAAGCACTCTCCGAATTCCGACGCGCCGCCCGCGCATGGCTGGAAGCGAACGTACCGAAGCAGCCGTCGCCCGAAGACGGCCCCGAGTCGCGCGAGTACGTGCTCGCCTGGCAGCGCAAGCAGGCCGCAGGCGGCTGGGCCGGCATTGCGTGGCCGAAGGAAGTCGGCGGACGCGGCCTGTCGGTGCTCGAACAGATCATCTGGTTCGAGGAATACGCACGCGCCGGCGCACCCTCGCCGCTCAATGCCTCCTTCGTCGGACTGAATCACGCTGGTCCGACGCTGATCGCCTGCGGCACGCCCGAACAGAAACAGTTCCATCTGCCGAAGATCCTGGGCGGCGAAGTGATCTGGTGCCAGGGTTTCTCCGAACCCGGCTCGGGTTCGGACCTCGGCAGCCTGCGCACGCGCGGACGCGTCGAAGGCGATGAACTCGTCATCGACGGCCACAAGATCTGGTCGAGCTTCGCCGACGTCGGCGACTACCAGGAACTGCTGATCCGCACCGATCCGCAGGCGAAAACCTCGGCGGCATTGTCGTGGGTGATCTGCCCGATGAACACGCCGGGCATCACCGTACGCCCGATCCGCACCATGGCCGGCCCGCACAAGTTCTGCGAGGTGTTCTACGAGAACGTGCGCGTGCCGCTGAGCAACGTCGTCGGCGGACTCAACAACGGCTGGGCCACTGCGATGTCGACGCTCAGTTTCGAGCGCGGCACGGCGTCGCTCGCGCTGCTGCTCACGCACCTCAATCACGTCGAACTGCTGCTCGCCGCCTGTCCGCCCGAACGCGTCGATCTGCGGCTGCGCCTCGGCCGGCTGCGCGCCGAAGGCGCGTCGATTCGCGCTTCGACGTATCGCTTCGCACTGGATTCCGAGAATTCCGTGCCTGACGCCTCAGGCTCGATCATGCGTCTCGCCTTCGCCGAGTTCGCGCAGAAGGTCACGGCCGCGGCGATCGATCTGCACGGCATCGATGCGCCGGAAGTCGTCGCGCCGATGGGCATCGGGCACGACTATCTCGATGCGTTCTCGGAAACGATCGCCGGCGGCACGGCGGAGATCCAGCGCAACATCATTGCCGAACGGGTGCTCGGACTGCCGAAGGGTCCGCGGTAGCCCTTCTTCCTGTGGGGCCGGCTTCAGCCGGCCTCTTCTTCTGTAGGTCAGGCTTCAGCCTGACTCTTCCAAGAGGCCGGCTGAAGCCGGTCCCACAGGGAAAAGATGTCCTTCAGCCGAGCTGCGTAATCACCTGCGGCAACTCCGCCGTCGTACGAATTCCCGCCGGCGCTTCGCACACCACGTGCACGGCGTTCACCGCTCGATGCGCCGTGAGTCCCGGCGTCATCGCCGCGTAGTCCTCCGGCGCGACCGGATACGTGATCGACACATCGAGCGGCACGTCGCCTTCGACCAGCACCCGCCAGCCGCTTTCGCGCAGCTTCCATGACGGCTGATCGACGTCGCGGCTGACGTACCAGTTCAGGCGCATCTGCAGCAGCGGCTGGCCGCCGCGCAGGCCGGAGATCGTGATGCGCTGTGCGCCGACGGTTCCTGCTTCGAGAATGCCCGCCGCAATCTGCGTGCGCTTCAGCACACAGCCGACCTCGCCCTGCACCGTCGTCTCCTCCAGCGGCAATCCGATTGCATTCGCGAGCGCCGCGAACGATTTCGCGAAACCTTCCTTGATGTGCGCGAGCATGTGTTCGTTGAAGGCCGCGGGCGGTTTGCCGAAGCCCATGATGTGAAAAATCATCTCGGGCGAATTGCGGCTGGACACATCCGCGAACTCGTCGATCGTCAGCCGATCCAGCCGGCGCTGCAGCGACAGCAGCACGATCGGCAATGCTTCGGTGCTGAAACCGGGACTGCTTCCCGTGCTGTGCAGCGACGCATTGCCGCGCCGGCACGCGTCTTCGATGCGCGCCCGCACCGCCGGATCGAGCAGTCCCGGCTCATGAAACTCGACCCGCGTCGTGACGACGTTGATGCCTGCGGCGAGCAGCTTGCACAGATCGTCGACGTTCGCGCCCTGCTGCATGTACAGCACGCAGTCCGGACCGCTCGCGATGATGTCGTCGATGGAATTCGTCGCCTTCACGCCGACCGGCGGCAGCCCGCACAACTCACCCGCATCGCGCCCGGCCTTGTCCTTCGAATGCACCCACAGCCCGACGAGCTGCAGGCGCGGATGCTCGATCACGGCCCGCAGCGACCTGGTGCCGATATTGCCCGTCGCCCACTGCGCCACTTTGCAAGTCTTCGCGCTCATTCATCCCCCGAGTTTCTTTGGAATGAGAGAAGGATTGGCCGCAAAAAGCGCAAAAGGTGCAAAGTTCGGATAAGAAATTCGAACTCTGATTTCTTTCCCTTTTGCGCTTTTTGCGCCTTTTGCGGCTATTCCTTCTTGTCGAACACGTACTTCGCCACCGCCTCCGCCTGGCCGCCACGGCCGCCCAGTTCGGACAGCAGCAGTTTCAATCGGTAAGTCCACAGGTGCAGCGAGGCTTCGAGCGTCATGCCCATGGCGCCGAACATCTGGTGCACTTCGTACACGATGCGCGTGGCGCTTTCCTGGGCGTGCGACGCGGCGAGTGCGGCATCGCCTGCGTCGCCGGTGCCGGCGGCTTTCAATGCGAGCCAGCGCACGCCGCCGACGAGCACGGCGCATTCGGCCATGCGATGGCGCAGCGCCTGAAAGGTGCCGAGCGGGCGGCCGAACTGTTTGCGCAGCGTGAGATGTTCGACGGTCGAGTCGAGCGACGCCTTGAGCAGGCCGCTGGCTTCCGCGGCGAGCGCGACGCGTATCCACGTGCGTACGTTCGCTGCATCCGCATCCGACAGACGTTCGACATCGAGTGTGCGGGTGAGCCGGCCCATCGGATACGCGTAGATCGACTCGACGGGCTCCACTGCATCCACCGATGGATGCGCGATGCCGACGCTGTCGCCCTCGATCACCAGCACCGTCTTCGCCGTCGTCAGGAAGCGCGCAGGACGGCCGTTCTCGACGATGGTCAGCGGTCGCGGCACTTGGATCGACAGCTGCGGGCGCACCAGCATCGACAGCGCGAATTCGGAAGCGAACGGCAGGCGCGCCAGACGCTCGACGGCCAGCGCCGCGGCGAGCGGGCCGAGTTCGGGCACCTGCGCGATATCGAAATATCCGCCCTCGTCCAGTTCGCGTTCCAGGTCGTCGCCGACCAGTGCGAAGCCATGGAACTCGGTCGGCTTCTGCTGGAACTGCAGCGCGAGCTTGTCGATGGCCTCGACCAGCGATTCCTGATCGGGTGTCAGTCGGAAATCCATCAGCGCGGCTCCCGCGGCAGGCCGAGAAATTCGGTGGCGATCAGGTTGAGCTGGATCTCGGCGGCGCCGGAGGCGATGCCGGCAACGATCGCGCGCTGGTGATGCGCGAGCAGCAGCGGATCGGCGCCGGCCAGCGCTTCGGGCGCCTGCTCGACGACGAATTCGCCGACCAGCCGCTCCGCCATCACGGTGGCATAGCGTGCGACGCTCGCTTCCGGGCCGATGGTCAGTCCGTGGCGACGCTGGTCGACGATGCTGTAACTGTAGAAGCGCGCCGCTTCGCACGCCGCACGCGCACGCGCCGCCTGTTCGACGGCGCCGTGGCCGAAGCGTCCGGCCTTCTTCAGTCCATCGACAGCCCGATGCAGCATGCGCGAGGCGAGCGCGAAGCGCGGAATGCCGACGCGTTCGAGCGAGAGCGCCGTGCGCACGACCGACCAGCCCTTGCCCTCTTCGCCGAGCATCGCGCTCGCCGGTACGGGCACGTCATCGAAGAAGACTTCGTGGATGTCGCCTTCGCCGATCACGCTGGGAATCTGGCGCACCGTGATACCCGGCGTGTCCATCGGCAACAGGAAAATCGAAATGCCGTCGCGACCCGGCGAGGTGCGCGCGAGCAGGAAGCAGGTGTCGGCATCGCCGGCGTACGAGGTCCAGATCTTCTGGCCGTTGATGCGGTATTCGTCGCCGTGTTTTTCGGCGCGCGTGCGCAGCGAGGCGAGATCGGAGCCGGCCTCGGGTTCGGAGAAGCCCTGGCACCAGAGCGTTTCGCCGCGAGCCATCGGCGGGATGTAGCGCTGCTGCTGTTCTTCGGTGCCGCAGCGCATGAGCGTCGGGCCGATCCAGTTCACGTTCATGTACTGGCCGCCGCGCGGCTCGCCCGCCTCCCACATTTCCTCGGCGAGGATGAACGCGGTCCACGCATCGGCATCGCGGCCGCCCCAGCGTTCCGGCCAGTGCGGCACGAGCAAACCGGCCTGCGCGAGTCCGGCGCAGAATTTCTTCGAGAACGCAGTCTGCGACGGCGAGCCCGGCCCATGCGCCATCGCTTCCCAGTCGGGCGGCAGATGGGTCGCAAGAAATTCCCGCACGGTCGCGCGGAAAGCCTGCTGATCGACGTCCCAGGTGAAGTCCATCGGCGATGCTGCCTTGGTTGGCGGATTGAGCGGATCTGGCCGCGGAAGTTAGTCCGCGCGGCGCGGTGCAGTCTTGACGCAAGACGGCACGGCCGACGCGGGCGGCGACGATGATATTGCGTTGCGCAAATACCTCAACCGCGCTTCCCGGCAAAGCGGGCGTCAGCCATGTCCCGCGGTGTCGTCCTTTTTGATTGTCCGCGCACACCCGCGTGGCTATGCTCGCCCGGCCATGCCAACGCGCAAAGATGACAATGCAACCGATCCGGGAATGTCCGAAGGCACGGCCATGGTCCGTGTCGATTCCCTGCGCAAATTCACCGAAGTCGTGACCGGACTCGGCGGCGATCCGAACGCCCTGCTCGCGAAATTCCAGATCGATCCGGCGATCCTGAACAATCGCCATGCCGTGATTCCGTATCGCTCGCTGGTGCTGGTGCTGGAACGCGCCGCGACCGAACTGCGCTGCCCGGACTTCGGCATGCGGCTCGCCACCGCGCAGGGCGGCGCGAAGGTGCTGGGGCCGCTCGAATTCGCGATGAGCAATTCGCGCACGCTGCGCGAAGCCTTCCGCTACTGCGCGGATCACATCCAGGTCTACAGCACGGCGTCGCAGATGCATGCACGCACCGGCTACGCGCCGGGTGCGCTGTTTTTCCAGCTCGAGATCCTGCTCGGCCGGCTGCCGCCGCATCCGCAGGCCATCGAACGCGCGCTGCTGCTGACGCAGGACATCGCACTGACCATCAGCAAGGGCCGGGTCCGGGCACGCGAAGTGTGGATCGAGCACGAGGCGCTGTCGCCCATCGAGAAGTACCGCGAGTACTTCGGTACCGAGGTCCGTTGCGGCCAGAGCATGAGCGGACTGTTCTTCGCCGAAAGCGATCTGGATCTGCCGGTGCCGGACATCGACGCCCAGATCTACGAACTGAGCACGGATTTCATCGAGAACCGTTTTCCCTCGGCCGATGCGGTCCTCGGCCCGCGCGTGCGCACGATCGTCGAGCGGCTGCTGCTCGAAGGCGATTGCACCTACGGCAGCGTGGCCGCGATGCTCGGCATGCATCCGCGCACGCTGCAACGCCGGTTGCGGGCGGAAGGCAAGTCGGTCGAATCGATCAAGGACGGCGTACGGCGCGACATCGCGCTGCGTTATCTCAAGCACTCCACCGTGCCGCTGATCCGCGTCGCGAAGATGCTCGGGTATTCGGAAGCCTCGACGCTTTCGCGCAGCTGCTATCGCTGGTTCTCGCTGTCGCCGCGCCAGTTGCGCGCGGGCGCGACGCCGAAGGTCGAGGGCGATCAGTCGCAGGAAAGCGCTTGAAGAAGTGTTCTGCCTGTGGGGCCGGCTTCAGCCCAATGGCACTGCATTAAGCGCCGAAGGATTGAGATGAGGTCGAATCGAGCGTCCCTTCCTCCGCGTAGCGGGGGAAGGACAGGATGGGGGTGTCGAGTCAAGCAGCGCAGTTTGCGTTGATGCCCCCACCCTAACCCTCCCCCGCTTCGCGGAGGAGGGGATCAGACCAGAGGCGCGCAACGCAGAAAACCATTAATGCAGTGCCATTGGGCTGAAGCCGGCTTCTGAGGAGTCAGGCTAAAGCCTGACCTACAGGCAGAGATCCTCTAGTTAGTGCGGCTCAAGCCGCTGCGCAGTTCGCGCGGCGACGCATGGAACCAGCGCAGGCAGCTGCGCGACAGCACGGACGTTTCCGAGTAGCCGAGGATTTCCGTCACCCGCACCAGCGAGACATCGGGCTGCTGCAGGTAGCGCAGCGCCACGTCGCGGCGCACCGCGTCCTTGATGGCTTCGAACGATTCGCCCTCGTCGCGCAGGCGGCGCTGCAGCGTGCGCGGATGCAGTCCGAGGGCGGACGCAACGTGTTCCTGCGTGCAGTTACCTTCCACCAGCAGGCGCGCGATGTTGATGCGCACGCGCGTGCGCAGCGGCATGGCGGCGGTGGGGAAGCGGTTGTCGATGAAGCTCGTCGCCATTTCGTAGAGCTGCGGATCGGTGTCCGGCAGCGGCAGGTCGCAGTCCTGCTGATCGAACAGCAGACCGTTCATGCTCTGGCCGAAGCGCACCGTGGCATTGAAGGCGGCGCGATAGGTGGCGAGCGGCGCGAGCGGTTCGTGCGTGAACCAGACTTCGCGCGCGCGAGCCTGGCCCTTGCTGATGGCATGAATGCCGTGCTGGGTCAGGGCCAGCGCGTGCTCGACGGACTGGCGCTGGTGCAGGCCGCCGACCAGCATGATCTCGAACAGCATGAAGACGCGCGGATCGTCCGGCAGCTTCTCGAAACAGATCTGCGTGGCGCTGCTGTAGGCATTGAGATGCTCGGCACAGTAGCGATACGCATCGCCGAGCGTCGGCGAATTGCGCATCGCGACGTCGAGCGGTCCGAGTACCTTGGTGGCGCCCTGCGCCGCATGCAGTGCAGCGAGACGCAGGCCGAAGTCCGGACAGGCGAGCTGGGTCGCGGCAGTTTCCAGCAGCTGCACCATCTGCCGGTAAGGAATCTCTCCGCCCGTGCGATCGACGAGTGCAGCATCGATGCCGGCGCCGTCGATCAGCGCGAGCGGATCGCCACCGAGTTCCGTCACCAGTTCCTTGAAGCCGCGCAGCGAATCGGTACGCACCCGCGCCGTGTCATCGGCCAGGGACCGAGGCAGAATCATCGAGGGTGCGACATTCCTTTTGCGCACACCGGCACGATCGTGCTTCCCCCGCTTCATCATGTGCAAAACCCTCTCGTAGCCGATTCGCTCGTCCTGTGGGGCCGGCTTCAGCCGGCCGGGGAGGTCAGGCTGTGACCGAAGGAAATCCCGCGGGAAAGCCTGACCGACAAGGAGCAGCAGCAACGCGCGTTCGATACCTGCAACAACTCGTCCGGATGAATCCGGGCGGTGCGGCATGTTAGCCCCCTTCCCCCGGCCCGTGCCAATAGGCGGCGGCGAATCTCAGGGTTGCCCTGACGACTAGCCCTTTACGCGCCGCAGCGTCGTCGAATGGCGGAAGCGGGCGGCGGGATGGATGCTGACCGTCACCTGGGCGATCTGGCCGTCGGACGTCTTGTAGGAGCGCCGCACTTCGAGCGCTGCGGTTCCTGCAGCGACCTTGAGTCCCTGCGCCAGCGCCGGCGGCATGAGCGTGGCGCCGAATTCCTGATGCACTTCGACGACGCTCTGGCCGAACAGGTCTTCGATCAGCGGAAAGATCGGGCCGCTGTGGCGCGGCAGCAGCCGGCCGACCGCCGCGTAGTCCTGATGGATGAAGTACTCGGCCCAGCAGAACGGACAGTCGGCGCCTTCCGCATGTCCGTAGCCGCGCACGACCAGCCATTGCTGGCCCCGCGCCAGCCCGCTGCGCGCCGCGAGTTCGGCATCGATCTCCATCATCTGCATGGATTCGATGACGAAGCGCCGGCCGGCGGCCCACGAGACCAGATCGTTGATCGACATGACGTCCTGGGCATAGGCGCCCGGGGACTGTCGCGGCACGACGATCGTGCCCGCCCCCTGCCGCGACGCGACCAGGTGGTCGTCGCGCAAGCGCCGCAACGCCTCGCGCACCGTGTAGCGGCTCACGGAGAAACGGCGGCACAGATCGTCCTCCGTCGGCAGGAGCGAACCGACGGGAAACGTGCCGTCGACGATCTCCTTCTTCAGGGTGCGCGCCACCTGCAGGTAGAGCGGGTCTTCGTCCTGCGTATTCCGACGGCGTGACGTGCTCCTGGACGACTTCGATCGGGCTTTCGGCGACATGGCGCGAATTAAAGGTGCGCAGTTCAAATCTGTCCAGACAAATCATGGACGCCGCGGTTTATCCAGGACAGGGAAGTGCAGTACGGTATGCGCCCCGTTCAAGTCCGCGCAGGAGATTCCGGATGTCGTCCGACCACGGCCGCTATACCGCCGCAGCAACGAGCCGCTGTGCCGACGGGTGGACACTGCAACGCCTGACGCCGCCGAGCCGCCTGTTCGGCGCCAACGGTCTGCGCACCGGACCCGATGGCCGCATCTACGTGGCGCAGGTCTCCGGCAGCCAGATCACCGCGGTCGATCCGGACACGGGCGCCATCGAAGCGATCAGCCCCAAGGGCGGCGACATCGTCGCGCCCGACGATCTGGTGTTCGACGATCAAGGCAATCTCTACGCGACGGAAATCACCGAAGGACGCGTGAGCATGCGCGAGCCGAACGGCCGCACGCGCGTCATTCGCGGCGACATGCCGGTCGCCAATCCCATCGCCTTCCATCAGGGACGACTGATCGCCGGCGAATGCCGCGTCGGCGGACGCATCCTGGAACTGGATCGCAACGGCGGCGCGCCGCGCGTGATCCTCGACAACGTGCCGATGCCCAACGCCTTCGACGTCGGCCCGGACGGCAAGCTCTACATCCCGGTGATGGGCACGAATGAAATCTGGCGCGTCGGCCTCGAAGGCGGCACGCCGGAAAAAGTCGCCGACCATCTCGGCGTGCCGGATTCGGTGAAGTTCGATGCCGACGGCCAGATCGTGTCGACGCAGGTGCACAGCGGGCAGGTGTTACGCATCGATCCGCGCTCTGGCGTGCAGACGGTGCTGGCGAATCTCTCGCCCGGTCTCGACAACGTGACGTTCGTCGGCAGGCGCACGTTCGTTTCCAACATCTCCGGCCATGTCGTGGAACTCCTCGACGGCGGCAGGGCGAAAGATCTCGTACCGGATGGTTTCAACTGGCCGCTCGGCATCGCAATGGGAACTGACGGCGCGCTGTATGTCGCCGACGGTCCATTCTCGTACACGATCAGGCCGGGCCGGCAACGCGAGCGCGCGGGCTTCCTGTTTTCGCCGGGCTATCCTGGATATTCGCGCGGCGTTGCGGCTGCAGGGCCGGGGGAATTCGTCGTCACGACGGCGAACGGCGATGTCGCGCGCTACTGGCCGGCGAAGTCGGAAAGCCAGGTGATCGCGGGCGGCTTCGATCAGCTCTACGGCGTGGCGGCCTCCGCGAACGCAGTGGTGTTCGCCGAGCAAGGGACGGGCCGCGTGCTGTCGGCGCAGTCGGGCAATGTCGAAACGCTCGCCGCCGATCTGCAGCAGCCGTCGGGCGTCGCGATCGGCGCGGACGGCATCGTGTATGTGGCGGAGTCGGCGGGCGGTCGCATCGTGAAGCTCGGCGGCGGACGCGCCGAAAGCGTGCTCGACGGACTGAGACAGCCGCAGGGCCTCCTGGTGCGCAATGGCGTGCTGTATGTCATCGATGCAGGACTCAAGGAACTGATCGAGTACAACCTCGCGAGCGGCGAGCGGCGCACGCTCGTTGCCGATCTGCCCGTCGGCGCGCCTGCGGGCGTGACGCCGAAATTCCTCAAGGCGATCGGCAACCTGTCGGGACCGATGGGCCCGTTCGCGGGCATCGCGGCCGGCAGCGACGGCACGCTCTACGTTTCCGCGGACGCCGAAGGCAGCGTGCTCGTCGTAAAGCCGGCGTAAGGGGCAGACGCCTTCTGTTTCTTCCTGTGGGTCAGGCTTCAGCCTGACTTCTTCGCTCAACCCATCCAGTCCAGACAACCTATAGCCTGTACTTCGACTCCTTCATTCGTTTATAACGAAACTAACCGAATATCTCGGCATTTACGACGTATTTGTCCGTACAAATAAACGCCATCAACGACGTCGAACACGCCATGCCCAAGCCAGTCGAAATCCTCAAAGACACCGCCCTCACTGCCGAAGACATCGTCGAGCCGGTAGCGATTCCGGTCGAGGCGTACACCTCTCCTGAATATGCGCGCGCCGAACGCGACAGGCTGTGGCGCAAGGTGTGGCTGCAGGCCGGTCGACTCGAAGACCTCGCCGACGTCGGCAGCTACCTCACTTTCGAAATCCTCGACGACTCGATCGTCGTGGTGCGCACCGCGACCGACAGGATCAAGGCGTTCCACAACGTCTGCCCGCATCGCGGCCGCCGCCTCGTCGATACGCCGGCTGGCGAACGCAACGGCTGCGGCAAGAAGAAGATGTTCATCTGCGCCTATCACGGCTGGCGCTTCGATCTCGACGGCAACAACACCCACATTCCGCAGAAGGACGACTGGCAGGGCTGTCTCACGGCCGAGAACACGCATCTGGCGGAAGTGAAGCACGACACCTGGGGCGGCTGGATCTGGGTGAACATGGATCCGCAATCGGAGTCGCTGCGCGAATACCTCGGCGTGATTCCGGATATGCTCGATCCTTTCCAGCTGCAGAACATGCGCGTGCGCTGGCGCAAGTGGGGCATCTTCGACTGCAACTGGAAGGTCGCGATGGAGGCATTCAACGAGACCTACCACGTCGAGACGACGCACCCCGAATTCAACAAGTACGGCTCTTTCCGCGGCTGGGCGCGTGCTCACGGCAGGCACAGCCACATCGGTTACGAAGCACCGAAGGACATGGATGCGAACCAGCAGGCGAAGCTGCGCCTGGGTTCGAGCGGCGATCCGCGGCTGTCGACTGCGGAAATGCAGACCTATACGTGGGAGAAGGCGAACACCAACACCACCCAGACGCTGGTGAACGCGGCGCTGCGCCTGAAAGACGAGCTTCCCGAAGGCACACCGGGCGATCAGGTGCTCAAGCACTGGCTGGCATCGGCGCGACGCGACGATGAAGCGCGCGGTGTCGTGTGGCCGACCGTCGATCCGCAGCACGTCGGCAAGAGCGGCACGGCGTGGCAGGTGTTTCCGAATTTCCAGATCGGACACGCCGTGAACAACATGCTGTGCTACAGCGCGCGGCCGTACGGTTACGATCCGGACAAGTGCATCTTCGAAGGCGCGGTGTACGAGCTGTATCCGCAAGGCCAGGAACCGCAGACGCCGTGGCAGTTCTCGCCGGCAACCGCCGAAGCCTGGTGCTATGTGCTGAGCCAGGATTTCTCGAACATGGCGGCCGTGCAGCAGGGCATGAAGTCGCTCGGCTTCAAGGGCCCGCGACCGAATCCGTACATGGAACGCACGACGGCGAACCTGCATCGCAATCTGGCGAAGTACATGGGAACGGGATCGCCGAAGAAGCTGAAGTAAATCAAAAGAGGAAGAATAAATTTCCACGGGGAACACGGGGAGCACGGGGCCTTAAGAGAGAGAATTTTTTCCCCGTGCTCCCCGTGTTCCCATTCCTCCCCCGTGGAAATTCTTCTTCTCCCTGATTCTCCGGTCCTCAGCCGCCCGTCCCTTCAACCGTCGAGAGTTACCAGCTCCACGCCCTCGGTCACCTGATCGCCCTTCGCGACTTTCAGCTTCGCGACCTTGCCGGCTGCCGGCGCACGCAGCGTGTGTTCCATCTTCATGGCCTCGATCACCATCAGCGGCTGATTCTTTTCCACCGCCTGCCCTTCGGCGACGAGCACAGCGACTACCGCGCCCGGCATCGGCGCCACGATACGGCCCGAGCCGCCTTCCTGTTCTTCGGCGCGCGCGAGCGGATCGTCCAGTTTCATTTCCCACGTGCGACCGCCCGTGAACAGCGTGAGCGAGCCGCCCGCAAAGACGATCGTCGCGCGATGACGCACGCCGTCGAGCGTGGCGCTCAGCAGATCGTTCTCGAGCGTCACGTTCGACGCCTTCACCGTGCGACCGTCGTGCACGACGACCTCATGGCCGTTGCTGCGGAACTGCAGCGTGATGCGACGCAGCTCGCCGGCGTCCCTCAGACGCAGGTCGTAGTGGCTGTCGGTATTGAGGTTCCAGCCGGTCACGTCATGCCACGGCGAATGCGGATCGATCAGCGCGCGGGCGCCGTCGTGCGCTTCGGCCGACTGACGCAGCAGGAAGGCCAGCGCGGCCAGTGACAGGATTTCTTCCGGCGTGCGCGATTCCTCGGGAATGAGGTCGGCCTTGTGCCGCTCGATGAACCCGGTGTCGATCTCGCACGCTTCGAAAGCCGGATGCGCGGCTATGGCCCCCAGGAATTCGATGTTCGTCGTGAGGCCGGCGATCTGATAGTCGGCCAGTGCGTTGCGCAATCGGCGCAGTGCGGACGTGCGATCTTCGTCCCAGACGATCAGCTTGGCGATCATCGGGTCGTAGTACATCGAGATCTCGTCGCCCGAACGCACGCCGGTATCGACGCGCACGTGCGGGTTCTGCGCCGGCGGTTCGAGATGCGTGAGGCGGCCGATGGCCGGCAGGAACTCGCGTTGCGGATCTTCCGCGTACAGGCGCGCTTCGAACGCATGACCGCGACGCGTGAGCTGATCCTGCGTCAGCGGCAGCGTCTCCCCGGCAGCGACGCGCAACTGCCATTCGACCAGGTCCTGGCCGGTGATCATTTCCGTCACCGGATGCTCGACCTGCAGACGCGTGTTCATCTCGATGAAATAGAACTCGCCGCCCGCGTACATGAACTCGACCGTGCCGGCGCCGACGTAGTCGACCGCACGTGCGGCGGCTACGGCGGCTTCGCCGATGCGTTTGCGCAGCGCATCCGGCAACGCCGGCGCGGGCGCTTCCTCGATGACTTTCTGGTGCCGGCGCTGCAGCGAACAGTCGCGCTCGAACAGATAGATGCAGTGGCCGTGCGTATCGGCGAACACCTGGATTTCGACATGACGCGGCTGGGTCAGGTATTTCTCCAGCAGCAGCGTGTCATCGCGGAACGACGCCAGCGATTCGCGCTTGGCGCCGGCAATCGCTGCTTCGAGATCCGCGGCGGCAGTGACGACGCGCATGCCCTTGCCGCCGCCGCCTGCGGATGCCTTGACCAGCACGGGATAGCCGATCCGGTCGGCTTCGCTGCGGAACGTCTGCAGATCCTGCGCGGCGCCGTGATAACCCGGCACCAGCGGCACGCCCGCCGTGGTCATCACGCGCTTGGAATCCGCTTTCGAACCCATCACGCGGATCGCATCGATCGGCGGACCTATGAAGACCACGCCCGCCTCGGCGCACGCCTTGGCGAACGGCGCATTCTCGGAAAGAAAACCGTAGCCGGGATGAATCGCCTGCGCGCCGGTGCGACGCGCCACGTCGAGGATCGCCTCGCCGCGCAGATAGCTCTCGGCCGCCGGGGCCGGCCCGATGCAGACGGCTTCATCCGCCATCTCGACATGCATCGCGCCCGCGTCGGCTTCCGAATGGACGGCGACCGTGCGAATGCCGAGGCGATGTGCCGTGCGGATCACACGGACCGCGATCTCGCCGCGATTCGCGATCAGGATCTTTTCGAATAGGCTCATGAGTACGCTCAACTCCCGACCGACGTCTGATTCCCTCCTCCGCGAAGCGGGGGAGGGTTAGGGAGGGGGGCGGCGGCGGAAAGCGCATCCACCCTACATCCGGAACACGCCGAACTGGGTCTTCTCGATCGGCGCATTGAGCGCCGCCGAGAGACCGAGTCCGAGCACCCTGCGCGTGTCGACCGGATCGATGATGCCGTCGTCCCACAGCCGCGCGCTGGCATAGTACGGGTGTCCCTGGGTTTCGTATTGTCTGCGGATCGGCTCCTTGAACGCCTCTTCTTCCTCGGCGCTCCAGGACTTGCCCTTGAGATTGTCGCGCTTCACCTGCGCGAGCACGGCGGCGGCCTGTTCGCCGCCCATCACCGAGATGCGCGAGTTCGGCCACATCCACAGGAAGCACGGCGCATAGGCGCGGCCGTTCATCGCGTAATTTCCTGCGCCGAACGAACCGCCGATCACGACCGTGAGCTTCGGCACCCTGGCGCAGGCCACGGCCGTCACCATCTTGGCGCCGTCCTTCGCAATGCCGCCGGATTCGTACTTGCGGCCGACCATGAAGCCGGTGATGTTCTGCAGGAACACCAGCGGAATGCCGCGCTGGCAGCACAGCTCGACGAAGTGCGCGCCCTTGAGTGCCGACTCGCTGAAAAGAATGCCGTTGTTCGCAATGATCCCGACCGGATAGCCGAACAGGCGCGCGAAGCCGCACACCAGCGTCGTGCCGTACAGCGGCTTGAACTCATCGAGACGGCTGCCGTCGACCACGCGCGCGATCACTTCGCGCACGTCGAAGGGCTGGCGCGAATCGACCGGAATGATTCCGTACAGTTCCTCGGCCGGATACAGCGGTTCTTCCGGAGGCGCGGTCTGCAGCGAAATCTGTTTCGTGCGATTGAGGTTGCCGACGATGCGGCGCGTGATGGCGAGTGCATGCGGATCGTCCAGCGCGTAGTGGTCGGTGACGCCCGAGATGCGCGAGTGCACGTCGGCGCCGCCCAGGTCTTCGGCTGAGACGACTTCGCCAGTCGCGGCGCGCACCAGCGGCGGACCGCCGAGGAAGATCGTGCCCTGGTTGCGCACGATCACGGCTTCATCCGACATCGCAGGCACATACGCACCGCCGGCGGTGCAGCTGCCCATCACGACGGCGATCTGCGGAATGCCCGCGGCTGACAGGTTCGCCTGATTGAAGAAGATGCGGCCGAAGTGCTCGCGGTCCGGAAACACGTCGTCCTGCGCCGGCAGGAACGCGCCGCCGCTGTCGACCAGGTAGATGCACGGCAGGCGGTTCTGCGCGGCGATCTCCTGTGCCCGCAGATGCTTCTTGACCGTCAGCGGGTAGTACGTGCCGCCCTTCACCGTCGCATCGTTGGCGACGATGATGCATTCCTGTCCCGAGATGCGGCCGATGCCGGTGATGACGCCGGCCGAGGGCACGTTGTCCTCGTACACCTTGTAGGCAGCGAGCTGCGACAGTTCGAGAAACGGCGAACCCGGATCGAGCAGCTGACGGATGCGTTCGCGCGGCAGCAGCTTGCCGCGCGCGGTGTGCCTGGCGCGCGCCGCTTCGCCGCCGCCCTGCATGACTTCCGCGACGCGCGCGCGCAGATCGGCGACCAGGTCGCGCATGGCCTTGCCGTTCGCGCCAAACTCGGTGCCGCGAACTTCCAGCCGGGACTGAATGGTAGACACGCTTCGAACGCTCCTTACTTGCCCGCGCTGCCTTTGGTCATTGCAAAGCTGTAACGCAGATGATCGATGTGGCCGTGCGGCACGACCGAAAAGACTTCCGGCGAGGCCGTGCTGCGGATGGCATCGATATTCGCCGCGATGTCCTCGATCGTCCATGCGGATCGATACACACCGCGCGATTCCGCGGGGAATGCCCGCGCGACCCGGCCGGCCGCGGAAATCAGCAGCTCGCCCGTCATCGCGCAGTTCTCGTGCGCGAGATACGCCACGGCCGGCGCCACCCGTTCCGGATCCATCGGCGGGAAGGCGCTGGTGTCGACGCCTTCGGACATGCGCGTCACGGCGGCGGGAATGATGGCATTGCTCTTGATGCCCTTGGCCGCGCCTTCGAGCGCTGCGACATTCGAGAGCGCGATCAGTCCTGCCTTGGCGACGCTGTAGTTCACGACGTTGGCGTTGCCGTAAAGACCGTTGATCGAGGACGTCATCACGATGCGGCCATAGCCCGCCTTCGCCATGAGGGGAAACGCCGGGCGCACGACGTGGAAGCCGCCGCGCAGGTGCACGTCGAGCACCCGCTCGAAATCCTCATACGACAGTTCTTCCAGCGAGCCGCGGCGCACGATGCCGGCATTGTGGATCAGGATGTCGATGCGACCGAAGTGATCGAGCGCCGACTGGATGACGGCTTTGCCGCCTGCCGGCGTCGCCACCGAATCGGTGTTGGCGATGGCCTGTCCGCCGGCCGCCTTGATCTCACGCACGACGTCTTCGGCCGGGCCGGCATCGCCGCCCTCGCCTTTCAGGCTGACGCCGAGATCGTTGACGACAATCCTTGCTCCGCGCGCGGCAAGCAGCAGCGCATACGCGCGACCGAGACCGCGGCCTGCGCCGGTGATGACGGCGACGCGATCATCGAAGCGGAGTTCGGACATTGAACGTTCCCCCATTCCACCTTGTGACCAATGACTCTCTTGCTGTGGGGCCGGCTTCAGCCGGCCTCTTTCAGAGTCAGGCTGAAGCCTGACCCACAAGAAGAAGCCCCCAGTCAACCGTTGCGCAAATCTCAACCGCGCTTCGGCAGCTCGACGATCGCCGACCCGTGCGCCGACGCTTCACCGCGATGCGTCTGCGCGTTCTGCGCGATCTCGACGAAGTGCTTGCCGTTCTCCACGAACTTGCGGGTCACGGTGCCGTCGATGACGATCACGTCGCCGTCGGGATTGTGACGACGGATCTGGCACTTGCTCTTGTGCAGGAAGCCATCGTCGCCCATCCAGTTGGTGAGCTGGTGCGTCAGCCACGAGCAGCGTTCCGGACCGTAGTCGTACGCACCGGGGGCGCCGACCTGCAGCGCGAAGTCTTCATCCCAGTGCACGCGCTCCGGGCAGTCCGGCACGCCGAAGCGGTTCTTGATGCCCGTGCCCGGATGCTTCTGCTGCATCTGCCAGGCGAGCTTGTTGGCGCGGATGTAGAGACCACCCCAGCCCTGCGCGTAGCAGATGAAGCCGGTGACCGTCATCGGGCCCTTCATCATGCGCGGCAGCGCTTCGCCTTCCTTCACGTCATCCCAGTAGCGCTTGTTCGAGCCGCGGATTTCTTCGTTCTCGTAGAGCTCGTAGAACCCGGCGAGCTGCTCATCGGTAAACCGTTCGACACGACCGCGGGCGTCGGTGTACTTGGTGCCGCGCTCGCGCGCTTCGTCGCGATCGGTGCGGAACACCCAGCTGTCGGCTTCGGCCACGCGGTCGCCCGACTGATTGAAGAACTCCACGTGATAGATCTGCTGAAAGGCGCGACCGGCGAACCTGGTCTTGTGCTCGATCAGATCCTTCAGGTGCGCCTGCGTGCTGATCGCATCGTTGCGACGCACGTGCTTGTACCAGGTCCAGTCCGCGCCGGCCCACATCGCGTGCACGCCCGACAGGCCGCCGCAGTAGCCGGAAATGATGCGGCTGGTCGTGAACAGGAAGCTCGGCAGCGCCAGGATCGAGCCGTGCACGCTCCTGTCGGCGTAGGCCGGATCGCACCACAGCGGATTGTCGTCGCCGATGCCGTGCGCGTAGTGACGGATCGCATCGCGCGTCGCTTCGTAGTTCCACGGCTCGACCGTCTTCTCGATCTTCACACCGATGCGCTTGCGCAGCTCGGCAAGACCTTCCTCGGTGATCTTGGGGAACTTGTCGGTGCTCTCTTTCATGACCGATGACATGGATATCTCCTTCGAATCTCAATGGGCAGTCGCGGCAGCGGCAGCTTCGCGATCGCGCAGAACCTTGCGATGCACCTTGCCGGCCGGCGTCTTCGGCAGTTCGCTGACGAAGGCGAACTGGCGCGGGAATTCGTGCTGGCTGAGACGCTCGCGCGTGAACTTCTTCAGTTCGTCCATGAATTCGTCGCTCGCCACCCGATCGCTGACGATGAAGGCTTTGGCGACCTGGCCGCGCGTTTCGTCGGCTACGCCGATGACCGCCGCCTCCTTCACGTTCGGATGCTTGAGCAGCGTGTTCTCGATCTCCACCGCGCTCATGGTCCAGCCGGCGGAAATGATGACGTCGTCGGCGCGGCCGCAGTGATAGAAGTAACCGTCCGCGTCGATCTTCGCGAGATCCTTGGTGGTCTCCCAGTGATCGCGCTTCCAGAGCATGAGTTCGCCGACGACGCCGGGTTCGGTCGGCGTGCCATCGGGCTTCTGCACCTGCAGCTTGAGGCCCGGCACCGATTTGCCGAGCGAGCCCGGCTTCACTACGTAGTCGGTCGCACCCGGATAGTTGACCAGCACCACGCCGATTTCCGTCGTGCCGTACATGCTGCACGCAGGCACGTGGAAGGTCCGGTCGATGAACTCGAGCGTCGCCGGATCGATCGGCTCGCCCGTGTACGACAGCTTCCTGAAATGAAACCTGAATTCCCCTGCCCGGCCGGAGTTTTTCATCATGCGATAGTGGGTCGCAGCGGCCGACATGTTGGTGATCCTGAAATCCGACAGCGCCTTCATGAGCCGCACTGCGTCGAACTTGCCCGAGAACGTGCCGGTGGCGACGCCGAGGCCGAGCGGCGCGAGCGTGCCGTGCCACAGGCCATGACCCCACGCCGGCGATGACGGACAGAAAAACTCATCGCCCGGCCGGATGCCGGTGCCGTACAGCGCCGCGAACATCAACGTCACCAGCGCCTTGTGCGTGTGCCTGACCGCGGCAGGCAGTTCGCGCGTCGTGCCCGAGGTGTACTGGAACACCGCCAGATCGCTGGCGCGCGTCTTCGTCTCGAACGTCGCAGGGAAGTGCGAGATCTCTTCGATCAGGTCCGCATCGGCGACGACGACGCGCAGGCCTTCGACCTGGCGGGCCATCGACGCCTTCTCCGCATTCGTGATCAGCAGCTGCGGCTTGCAGTCGTCGATGCGCAGGCGCAGGCCATCGAGCCCGAACAGCGTGAACAGCGGCACGCTGATCGCGCCCGTCATCGTCGCGCCGAACAGGCTGATGTAGAACGACAGCGACGGATCGAGCATGAACGCGATGCGATCGCCCGGCTGGATGCCGTTCGCCACCAGCCAGTGCGCGAAGCGCGCGGAGCCGGCGGCAATGGCGTCGAAGCTCAGGATTTCATCCGTGCCGTCGGCATGCGCGATGCGTACGGCGGTGCGACCCGAACCATCCGCATGTCGCGTGATGCATTCGTGCGCGATGTTCAGATACTCGATATTGCCGTCGAACAGATCCCACAACGCCTTCGAACTGGCGTGCTGCTGGGCATCCGCATAGCTGGTGTAGTCGGTGAGCTTGGGCATGGTCCGGAAGGTTTTTCGAGGCGCCGGCAACATGCCATACCGATCCCGCCTATTGCAAATATAGAACGTTATTCGATATATAGAACATCCTCGACAGCCGGATCATCGACATGGACACCAAGCGCCAGCGCATGAACTCGCCCGACCGCGAACTCGCGATTGCCGTGCGAGCCAGCAAAGCCCCTGCCATTTCGCGGGCCGCAGCCGTGCTGCGGCTGCTCGGCAAGAGCGATACGCCGCTCGGCGTGCAGACCATCGCGCGCGAACTCGGCCTGGTGCCGAGCACCTGTCTGCACGTGCTGCGCGCACTGGTCGCGGAAGAATTCGTTTCGTTCGATCCCGACACCAAGCGCTACTCGCTGGAGGCCGGCGTGCTCACGCTCGCGCGCCACTGGCTGCGCCGCAATCGTTTCAACGATCTCGCGCAACCGGCACTCGATCGCATCAGCCGCACGTTCGATCTCACCGTACTCGGCGTGCACATCGTCGGCCTCGACCACATCATCGTGGTGGCGACGTCGCAGTCGAGCCAGAACTTCCAGCTCAGCACCCAGATCGGCAGCCGCTTCCCGGCACTCATCAGCGCTACCGGCCGCTGCATCGCCGCGTTCGGCGATCAGGACGAGAACGATCTCGAAGGCCGCTTCAAGAAGCTGCGCTGGGACGAACCGCCGACCTTCGAGGAGTGGAAGGCGCAGGTGCGCCAGACGCGCGAACAGGGATTTGCCGTGGATGCGGGCAATTACATCGCGGGCGTCACGGTGGTGGCCGCACCGGTGTTCCGTGCACGCGGCAAACTCAGTCATGCGCTCGTCGCGCTCGGCATCGGCAGCGCACTGAAGCGCGCGGGACTGCCGACGCTGCAGAACGCCCTGCTCGCCTCGGCACAGTCGCTGTCGAATCAGTTGTCGGGAGAGATCGATTCGGAGTGAGCTCGTTCTTCCTGTGGGGCCGGCTTCAGCCGGCTTCAAGAAGTCAGGCTGAAGCCTGACCTACAGGAGAAGATCAGGCCGGCGCGTAGCCCGGCATCGCCTTCGTCTCCACGTACTCGTGGAAGCCGAACTCGCCCCACTCGCGGCCGTTGCCGCTCTTCTTGAAGCCGCCGAAGGGCGCGCAGAAATCGAAGCCGTTGTTGATGTACACCGCGCCCGCACGGATGCGACGCGCCACGGCGCGGGCCTTCTCCATGTCGGCACCGTTCACGAAACCGGCGAGACCGTACTCGGTGTCGTTGGCGATCCGGATCGCATCGTCGATGTCGTCGTAGCCGAGGATGGTGAGCACCGGTCCAAAGATCTCCTCGCGCGCAATGGTCATCTCGTTCTTCACATTGCCGAACACCGTGGGCTTCACGAAGTAGCCCTTGCTCAGGCCGTCCGGACGACCCGGACCGCCGGCCACCAGCGTCGCACCTTCCTCGATGCCCTTGCGGATCAGCGACTGGATCTTCTCGAACTGATTCTTCGACACGACCGGACCGATGGCGAAGTTGCCCTTCGGATCGCCGACCGTCACCTGCGCCGCCGCTTCGCGTGCGATGCGGATGGCTTCTTCCATGCGAGCCTTCGGCACCAGCATGCGCGAGGGCGCGCTGCAGGTCTGGCCGGAGTTGCCCATCATCGACGCGACGCCGCCGGCGACGTTCGCGGCGAATGCCGAGTCGTCGAGCACGATGTTCGGGCTCTTGCCGCCCAGTTCCTGCGCCACGCGCTTCACCGTTGCCGCGGCGTTCTTCGCGATCTCGACGCCGGCACGCGTCGAACCCGTGAAGGAGATCATGTCGATGTCGGGATGTACGGACATCGGCACGCCGACATTCGGACCATCGCCCTGGATCAGGTTGAATACGCCGGCCGGCGTGCCCGCCGCGTGCATGATCTCGGCGAAGATCTGGCCGGAGTACGGCGAGACTTCCGACGGCTTGAGGATCACGGTGCAGCCGGTCGCGAGCGCCGGGAACACCTTGACCGCGATCTGGTTCATCGGCCAGTTCCACGGCGTGATGAGTCCGCACACGCCGATCGGCTCCTTCACCAGCAGCGTGCCGCCGCGCTGCTCTTCGAACTTGAAGTTCTGGAGGATCTCGATGGCGGTGTTCAGATGCCCGATGCCGAGTCCGACCTGGAAGCCGCCGGCGAGCGCTGCCGGCGCGCCCATTTCCTCGGTGATCGCAGCCGCCAGATCGCCCGCGCGTTTCTGGTATTCCTCGGCGATGCGCTGCAGCAGCTTCAGACGTTCTTCGCGCGTGCTCTGCGACCAGGGGACGAACGCCTTGCGCGCGGCCTTTACGGCCCGGTCGACGTCGGCGGCGGAGCCGTTGGCGATCCTGCCGCTGACTTCTTCAGTCGCGGGATCGATGACGTTGAGTGTCCTCGCGTCGACCGGGTCGACCCACTTGCCGTCGATGTAGAACTTCAGATAGTCGCGCATTTCGTCATCCCCTCATGTTTCCGATCTGCTTCTTCCTGTTGTAGGTCAGGCTTTAGCCTGACTCCAAAAGGCCGGCTAAAGCCGGCCCCACAGGGCGGCGCCCGATCACTGCGTGCCTTCGGCATACCACGTCCGGAACTTCTCGTACTTCGGCATCTCCTCCGAATTCGCCTTCGGATCGATGTCGACGTGGACCACGCCGACCTTGCCGCTCGCATACGCGCGCTGGATCGCCGGGCCGATATCTTCCGCCCGGGTGACGTACTCGCCGTGACAGCCGAAACCTTCGCCGATCTTGTCGAAGCGCAGCTTGCCCCAGTGCGTGCCGGTCTCGGTCGTCTTGCCGATGCCGAACGTGCGCTTGTACACGCCGACTTCCAGGCCCCACTGGTAATCGACGCCGACCACGCAGACCAGCGGCAGCTGGGTGCGCACCGCCGTTTCCAGTTCGCCGATGTGGAACAGGAACGACGAGTCGCTGGTGATCAGCATGCCGGGACGCTTCTTCCTGGTCGCCGCCTGATCGGCCAGCATCGCGCCCGTCGCATACGGCAGGCCGGTGCCGATGTGGCCGAAGTTCTGGTTCCAGATGACGTCCTGCGGTTTGCACTGCGAGTAGGTCCACTGGAAGATCACCGTGGCGCCGCCATCGCGGATCAGGATGCCGTCCTTCGGGAACGCCTTGGTCGCTTCGACCACGAAGCGCGAGGTGTGGATCGGCGTGCCCGCGGTGCCGTCGCTCTTCTTCAGCGATTCCGCAGCCCACGATTCGATCTCGGCCTGGCAGTCCTTCATGTACTTGGCGAGCATCGGCGCCGGCTGGCGCGGCGTGTCCTTGAGCGCGGCGACGAGCTGCGGCACGACGCCGCGCAGATCGCCGACCAGCGGCACGTCGATCGGACGATTCACGCCGATGGCGGACGCATCCTGCTCGACATAGATCCACTTGCGGATGCCTTCGTTCTTCTGCCAGTAGCGCCAGCGGCCGTAGTGCACCGGCTCGCCCAGTTCGGTACCCAGCGCCAGCACCAGGTCGGACTCTTCGACGACTTCGAGCGTGGCGTCCTGGAACACGTACTGGAACGTGCGGTCTTCGAGGCCCTTGATGAACGAGGTGCCGCCCGAGGTCTGCACGACCGGGCAGTTCATCAACAGCGCGAGTTCCTTCACCGCTGCGCCGGTGCGCGACGTATGAACGCCGTGACCGACCAGCAGGATCGGGTTCCTGGCTTCGCGGATCAGCTTCGCCGCCTCGGCGATCTTGTCGATGTCCGCACCCTGATTGACCAGGCGATAGCGCGACGGCGCCAGCGGCTCCGGCACGTCCAGATCTTCATTGATGATGTGCGAGGGATACTCGATGTAGGACGGACCCGGCGTGCCCGACAGGGAAGTGCGGATCGCCTGGCGGATGATTTCGTCGGTCTGGTCGGCGTATTCGATCGACGCGGCGTACTTCACCGAGTTCTCGAACAGCGGCATCTGTTTCACGAACTGGATGCGGCCGCGACGCACGCGCTGCTCGGTGACGCGCGCGCGCTGACCGCTCAGGAAAATGACGGGCGAGTTCTCGACCAAAGCACATTGAATGGCCGGCGCCGCATTGGCGATGCCGGGGCCGAGCGTGCCGATGGCCAGCGCCGGCTTGCCCGTGATGCGCGAAGCGGCTTCCGCCATGAAGCCCGCAGCCGCTTCGTGGTGCGGCGCGATGACCGTCCAGCCGCGCTTCTCCGCCTCCCAGAACATATGAACGAAGTTCGGATCAGGAATGCCGAACAGCGTGTTGACGCCCTCCGCTTCGAAAAGCTGCAGGATTCGTTCATAGACTTTCACGGCCATGGTCAGGTCTCACTCGATATTGTCGCCAGAAAACATTCGTCGCCGACGGCGAAGGCCGCGCAGGCGCGCGGCACCGGATCGGTCGAATCGCGCTACTTGAGCTTGCGCGGTGCGCCCGTGCCCATGAACGTCGCCAGGTTGCGGTGGAAGTTCGTCACCTTCTGTTCCTGGTGCGGATTCGGCAGCGTGCCGCGGAAACCGCGCGACTTCATGCCCTTCTGCACTTCGCACATGTTGGAGAAGTCCTGCGCCAGCACCATGCCCCACTTCTCTGCCGTCGGTTCCGCATAGACCCACTCGGTCTTCGGCTCCTGGCCTTCGGGAAAACGCTCCAGCGCATACGACTCGAAGATGCACTGGTTGGGATCGTCGCCGTACGGACGCGTGCGATAGCACAGCGCGAACGTCATGCCCTGCAGCACCGACATGTTCGGGAAGATGTGCCAGGCCAGACCCGCTTCCGCCATGTTCTCCGCGCTGATGGTCGGCCAGATGACGCCGCGCTTCGCATCGTCGGCGCGCGCCGCGGCCAGCCAGTGCTTGATGACGTCCTGCGGCGAAGTGCCTTCGGGCAGTTCGTCGACGAGACGCTTCGCGGCATTGACCAGCGTTTCGGTCGAGGCTGCGTAGTTCACCGTCTCGTAGTTTTCTCGCGCGAGCTCATAAGTGGAGACGCGCGGATCGGCGCCGGCGCCCACGCGCGTCACGGAGCTGCTCTCGCTCATCTTCATTTTCTTGTCGCGTTCGTCGAAGCCGCTGACGCCGTGCAGGCCATAGGCTTTCGAATACGCATAGAACTGGCCGTACTTGAGCAGCTGCGTGTGCGTGCCGGCGACGTGATACGGCTCCATGAAGGCTTCGAGCGCCGTCTTCCAGTTGGCGGGATAGACCACCCACTGGCGCCACTTGTAACGCATCTTCTCGAACTGGAACGCATCGAGAATGCCCGCGGCCGGTTCCAGGAATTCGCGCAGCGAGCCGCAGTCCGGATCCATGTTGATGAAGACCCAGCCGCCCCAGGTGTCGACCTTCACTTCGGACAGCTTCGTGTGTTCGTCGGTCAGCGCGTCCTTCCAGTCCTGCTTGTCGAGGATGTGGACGTTCCTTCCGTCGAGATCGAAGGCCCAGCCGTGGAAGGCGCAGACGAAGCGGCTCTTGTGTCCGCACGCATGAATCTGATTCGGTGCGGTGCTGATCAGGCGACGGCCGCGATGCGGACACACATTGTGGAAGGCCTTGAGTCTGTCCGTCGCCGTGCGCACGACGATGATGGAGTCATCGCCGATCTCGTACGTGAGAAAGCTGCCGACGTCGGGCAGTTCTTCGAGCCGGCCAGCCATCTGCCACACGCGCGGCCAGAGTTTTTCGGCTTCGAGCCTGGCGTAGTCGCGCGACAGGAAGGCCTCGGTGCCATACGTCACCGCATCGTTCAGATCTTCAACGCTGACATTGACCCATGTATCCACGACGTCCCCCTCCACACCAATAAACGCAGCCCGACCCCGTCTATGACTTGAGAACGAGGCCCTCCATGTCGCCCTTCTCGCGCCATTCGCGCACCATTTTCTGGAACGCATCCCAGCCCGGACCCCAGCCGCGGAACAGCGCCCACTTCGGCCTGCTCTCGCCTTCGTTGTTGAAATAGCCCGGCGGACACGAACCCTGGAACTCGGAGAGATCGATCTCCAGTTCGCGGAAACGTTTGACGTAGGCGTCCTGCGCCTCCTTGCTCGGCTCGACCACGGTGGCGCCGCGCTTCAGCGCTTCGCCGATGATGTAGGCGATGTGATGGCCCTGCTCGCCGAACTGTTCGGTGACGGAGGCATTCAGGCCGCCCTGGATGTAGCCGACGTAGAACTGGTTCGGGAAGTCGTGGGTCATGGTGCCGTGCAGCGTCTCGTAGCCATCCGCCCAGTGTTCGTAGATGGACCTGCCGCCGCGGCCCGCGACCACGTCGATGCCCCAGCGGCGATCGAGATCGCTGGTCACTTCGAAACCGCTGGCGAAGATGATGCAGTCGACTTCGTATTCCCTGCCGTTGGCGATGAAGCCCTTTTCCGTCAGCTTCTGCAGACCCTTGGTTTCGGACACGTCGATCAGATCGACGTTGGAGCGATTGAAGGTCGGATAGAACTCGTCGCTCGACAGCGGACGCTTGCAGAGAAAGCGGTAGTAAGGCTTCAGCGCCTCGGCCGCCTCCTCGTCCTTCACGATCGCCGCGACGCGCTGGCGCAGGCGCTCCATCACGCGATAGTCGATCACTTCGCGACGCGCCACGAACTCGGCAGGCGTGAGCTGCGGCCAGCCTTCGGCTTCGAGTTCGGCGGCGAGATTGCGCGTGATCTCGGTCCAGATGTCGCAGATCAGATCGGCCTCGCCCGGCGCGAGGAATTCCATCGCGGCGCGATGGAAATTCGCCTGGCGCTGTTTCTGCCAGCCCGGCTGCAGCGACGTTGCCCATGCAGGATCGGTCGGCGGATTCGGACGCTCGTCGACGCTGGAGGGCGTGCGCTGCACCACGTACAGATGCTTCGCATGCTTGCCGAGGTACGGCACGGCCTGGATCGCCGTCGCGCCGGTGCCGACGATGGCGACGCGCTTGTCGCCGAGCTTGTCCAGCACGGGCTCGCGATAGCTGCCGCCGGTGTAGTCGTAGTCCCAGCGCGCGGTGTGGAAGATCTTGCCCTTGAACTGGTCGAGGCCTGCGATGCCCGGCAGCTTCGGCATGTTGAGCACGCCGCAGGCCATGATCACGAAGCGCGCGCGGATGTCGTCGCCGCGATGGGTGCCGACGTGCCAGCGATCGAGCTGCTCGTCCCAGCGCAGCGAATGGATGTGGGTGTGGAACAGCGCCTTGTCGGCGAAGCCGAACTTCGCGGCGATCGAGCGCGCGTATTCGTAGATCTCCCAGCCGTCGGCGAATTTCTTCGACGGCATGAAGCCCATTTCCTCGAGCAGCGGCAGGTAGCAGTACGACTCGTTGTCGCACTGGATGCCGGGATAGCGGTTCCAGTACCACACGCCGCCGAAATCGCCCGCGGTGTCGACGTTGCGGAAGCGGGTCACGCCGGCCTGCGTCAGATGGTAGGCAGCCATGATGCCGCCCCATCCCGCGCCCAGAATGACCACGTCGAGGTCTTCGGAAATCGGCGCGCGCGGCTCGACCGGCGTGTGCGGATCGGCCGCGTAGTTCGCGGCGACGTCGCCGGCAGGCCGGAAATACTGCGTCTGGCCATCCTTCCTGAGACGCCTTTCCCGCTCCAGACGATACTTTTCGCGCAGCGAAGGAATATCGACATCAACCGGCGTCTGCGTCGGCGCGCACTTCATGAAGGAGAATCCCCCGCCCACTTTAGTCAACGACAGTGTTGATTATAAGCAAACGGACCGGCAACGCGAGTGCCGCATGTCCTGCGACGCAACATGCGCTTTCTGCCGGCGCTGAGGCGCGGCAACTGCTTGAATTTCCTGCGGTGCGCGGCCGCCTGCGCGGGCCGCCGCGCGTCGAGTCACAGACTGCGCGCCGCCTGGTGCGGCCCGGTATTTCATCAGTGCAATGGCGCGTTGACGGTCGCGCCGTTTCCGGTCACGACTTCGACTTCACCTGCCCGGCAGTCGCCATCGCGAAGCTGCGGCGGATGTGATCGACGTGACCGGACGGCACCACCGGCAGGATCCACGGCGAGTTCGCATCGCGGATGGCATCGATCTTTTCCCCCACCTGCTCGATGGTCCACGACGGCTGATACACGCCTTCGCTCTCGCCGATGAATGCGCGGGCGATGCGACCGGCGATGGACACGAACATCTCGCCCGTGACCGAACAGGATTCGTGCGACAGCCACCCGACGACGGGCGCCACCCGTTCCGGCCCCATCGGCGGGAACTGCGACGTATCGATGCCCTCGGCCATGCGCGTCACCGCGCCGGGCACGATGACGTTGCAGCGGACGCCTTGCGCCGCGCCTTCCAGTGCCGCCACGTTGCACAGGCCGATGATGCCGGCCTTGGAGACGCCATAGTTGGCGACACGGTGATTGCCGTACAGACCGCCGATCGACGAGGTCAGCACGATGCGGCCGTAACCGGCGCTGCACATGAGCGGGAACGCGGGACGCACGACATGGAATGCGCCGCGCAGATGCACGCTCAGCACCGACTCGAAGTCTTCGTACGAGAGTTCCTTGAGCGAGCCGTAGCGAACGTTGCCGGCGTTGTGGATGAGGATGTCGATGCGGCCGTAGCGGTCCATCGCCGCCTGCACGATCGCCTTGCCGCCCGCGGGCGTCGCGACGGACTCCGTGCAAGCCACGGCCTCGCCGCCGGCCGCCCCGATCTCGTCGACGACTGCCTGCGCCGGGCCGGCATCGACGCCGTCGCCCTGCAGACTGCCGCCCGGATCGTTGACGACGACCTTCGCGCCCTTCGAGGCGAGCAGCAATGCGTACGCGCGTCCGAGTCCGCGGCCCGCGCCGGTGATCACTGCAACGCGATCGTCGAATCGAAGTTCAGTCATTGGTCTCTCTCCTACCCCCTCCTCCGCGCAGCGGGGGAGGGTTGGGGTGGGGGCGAATCAGTCGGCGCTCGATGCGCTCAGTACTCCCGATCGATGCTCAGGCAGCCGCGGCGATCCCAGCGTGAATACCGCGATTGCACTGAGGAACATCAGAACGATCGTCGCCATCAGAAACGGCGAATAACCGCCCGAACGATCGAACACCGCACCGGCCACGAGCGGACCGAAAGCCGTACCGCCCGCCAGCGCCATCTGCAGCACGCCATACAGCGCACCGAAACTCTTCAGCCCGAAATGCTTCGCCGCGAGATAGGCGATGACGTCGACTTCGGAACCGACCGTGAGTCCGAACACGGCGGCCGCCGCGGCCTGACTCACCGGACTCGCACCGCTGGTCAGCAGCAGCACACAGCCGGCGATCGGAATCAGGAAGGCGCAGGTGCCGACGACATGACTGGGAAAGCGATCGAGCAGCAGGCCTGTGCCGAGCCGGCCGATGATGGAGAAGATGCCGATCAGCGATGCGATGCCGGCAGCCGACAGCGGCGTCGCCCCGCTGTCGGTCAGGATGGGCACGAAGTGCACGACGATGCCGATGATGGTGAAGGCGAACAGCCCCGCCGCCATCAGCAGCTTGTAAAGCGCGGCCGAGCGCAATCCTTCCGCAAGACTCACGCCCGTCAATGCAGGCGCAGACGCCTGCGCCGCGATTTTCTTCTGCGCGCCGTCGCGCGCGCCGCGAAAGAACAGGAACACCAGCGGGAACACGAAGGCGCACCAGAGACTGCCCATCGCCACGAAGGCCGTGCGCCAGCCGTAACCGCCGATCAGCCAGGTCGCGAACACCGGATACAGCGCGGTCGCCACCGAGGCGCCCGACAACGTGAACGCGAAGGCGAGTCCGCGCGAGGCTTCGAAGCGGCTGGCGACGGCACTGGTCCACACCGTCGCCTGGACGCAGAACGTGCCCACGGCGACCACGACCCACAGCGTCAGCCAGTTCCAGAATTCGCCGTTCGCCGTACTCAGCAGCGCGAATGACGCGCACATCGCGGGGATGCCGACCAGTCCCACGCGGCGCGGCCCGATGCGGTCCACCATCATGCCGACGGGAATGCAGCCGGCGGCGCTGATCAGCGCAGCGACAGTGAGTCCCGCCGCCGCCTGTGCCCGCGTCCAGCCGAACTCGCCCTGCAATGCTGCGATGAATGGACCGAGCGCATAGACGTGCAGGACGGAGGTGGCATAGCCGAGCGCACCCGCGACCGGCAGAAACCAGTAGCTGCGCCATTCCGCCGCTGCAGGCTGGGTAGCGACCATCCGTCCCCCTTCGTTGTGGCGGGCTGCCGGGCTCTGGCCAGCAGCCCCCTCTCTTACCGGCTCTTCCACTGCGGGCGCCGCTTCTCGGCGAACGCGCGCGGACCTTCCTGTGCATCCTCGCTGCAGTAGGTCTGCACGGAGGCGTGACGCGCGGCCTGCAATGCCGCGGAGCGGCCCATCTCCGTCGCCAGCATCACGGTCTCGCGACCGGCCTGGACGGACAACGGCGCGCCTTCGAGAATTTCGCCGGCGAGTTCCAGGGCGACCTGCATCAGCTTCTCCGGCTCCGCGAGTCGATTGACCAGGCCGATCTCGTAGGCGCGCTGCGCGGTGATCGGCTTACCGGTGAGGATGATCTCCATCATGATCCGCTGCGGAATCATGTGGATCAGCGGTGCCGCCCACGGCGAGCTGCGGCCGACCTTCACCTCGGTGATCGCGAATTTCGCTGCCGTGCTCGCGACGCACAGATCGCAGGCCTGCGCGATCATCCAGCCGCCGGCGAAAGCCACGCCGTTGACGGCGGCGATCGTCGGCTTGGTCAGCTCGATGTTGTCGCCCGGCACCGGGAACATGTCGCGCGGCGGCACCTGCAGATTGCGCTCCACCATTTCCTTGAGATCGCCGCCGGCGCAGAACGCCTTGTCGCCGCTGCCCGTGAGAATCGCGACCCGCAGGTTCGCATCGCGCTCGAAGCGGTCCCACGCGGCGAAGAGTCCGTCGCGAATGTCCTTGCCGAGTGCATTGCGCTGCTCGGGACGATTCAGGGTGATGATGGCGATGCCATCGGCACGGGCTTCGAACAGGACGGCGTCGCTCATCAGAAACCTCTGCGCTGGATGGCGTGTGCCGCCTTGTCCAGTTCTTCACGAAAATCGGGATGGGCAATGGAGATCAGGCGACGCGTGCGTTCCGCCAGCGTCTGGCCTTTCAGCTCGGCGGCGCCGAATTCGGTGACGATGACGTCGACGTCGGTACGCGCCGTGGTGACCGGGCCGGAAAGTGCCGGCGTGATGCGGCTGATCCTGCCGCTCTTCGCCGTGGCCGGCAGCGCGATGATGGAATGGCCGCCGCGCGAACGCATGCCGGCGCGCACGTAATCCACCTGCCCGCCGGTGCCGCCCACATAGACATCGCCGGTCTGTTCGGCATTCACCTGTCCGGTCAGATCGACTTCGATGGCGGAGTTGATGGTGACGAGCCGCGCAAGCTGCGCGAGCGTCGCCTCGGCATGCGTGTACGAGGACGCACGCATGCCGATCTTCGGATTGCGGTTGGCGAAGTCGTACAGTCGCTTCGTACCGATCAGTGCGCCGGTGATGGACACACCTGCATCGATGGCCTTGCGCGCATTCGTGATCACGCCCTTCTCGACCAGATCGACGAGGCCATCGCCGATCATGCCCGAATGCACGCCGAGATCGCGCCGGTCGTGCAGCAGACGCAGGATCGCATCCGGCGTCGCGCCGACGCCGACCTGGATCACCGAACCGTCTTCGATATACGGGGCCACGTGCTGCGCGATCGCGAGATCGGTTTCTCCGATCTTCGCCGGCGGCACCTCCACCGGCGTGCGCGAGACGTGCACGGCACAGTCGATGCGCGCAGCGGGCAGCACGTGATCGCCGTGCGTGAACGGCACCTGCTCGTTGACCTCCGCGATCACGATCCGCGCTTTCTTCACGGCCGCATCGACGAAATCGCTGATGAGGCCGAAGCTGTGATTGCCGTCGGCATCGGGCGGACTCACCTGCACGAACGCGACATCGCAGCCGATGACGCCGGTTTCGATCATCGGCGCGACCTGGCTGACGTGGCACGGAATCACGCCGAGCTTGCCCGCGGCCGTGAGCGTACGCAGCGCACCGATGGCGCCCATGCTCGACAGCTGGAACTTGCTTGCTGCGTCCGGCGTGAGCATCCCGGAAAAACTCGTCGCCGCGAACGCCGACAGATCGCCGATGCTCTCCGCCTGCGCGATCAATGCTTCGATCAGCGTCGTCGGCTCGCCGCACGCCTGTCCCCAGACGATGCGATCGCCGCGGCGCAGGAACCGGCCGAGATCGAGACCTGCGGCATCGGTCGCCATCGTCATTTGCGATTCACGAGCGCGAGCAGCGCCTGTGCCCGCACGAGATGCGGGCGGTCCAGCATCGCGCCCTTGTGACCGATCGTGCCCGCGCCCGGATTCGCGGCGAACACATCGACGATCTCCTGTGCGTGCGCGATCTCCTCGGCGCTCGGCGAGAAGCATTCGTTGATCACATCGACCTGCGCCGGATGGATCGCGAGCATGCCGCGCCAGCCGGCGCGACGCATGGCGGTGGCGCGTCTGCGCAGTCCCGCTTCGTCCTTGAAATCGCCGTGAATGGTTTCGATGGCGGCAATGCCTGCAGCGGCGGAGCCGACGAGGCAGAGGCTGCGCGCGAGTTCGTAAGTGAAGTCATATCCGCCGCAGTCGCCGCGGTTGTCGCTGGCGCCGAGCGCGGTGGCGAGATCTTCCGCGCCCCACGACATCGCCACGACACGCGGCAGACCGGCGTAGCTGCCGATCGCCAGCATGCTCGACGGTTCTTCGGTCGCGAGCAGCATGACCTTCGTCGAGCCGGCCTCGAGACCGAACGCGGCTTCGAACGCACTGAGATAGTGATCGAGCAGTTCCGCATCGGCACGACCGCGCGGCTTCGGAAACATGATACCGGCCGGCGCGCCGGGCATGACGGCGGCGAGATCGGCGAGTGCATGCGGCCCCTGGATCGGATTGATGCGCACCCACAGGCGCGCGCGATGCTGAGCATTGGCTTTCAGGAAATTCGCGACCAGCGTGCGCGCCTTCGGCTTCTCCGCTTCGGCCACCGCGTCTTCGAGATCGAAGATCACGACGTCCGCACTGCTCGCGGTCGCCTTCTCCATCTTGCGTTCGCTGTCGCCCGGTGCGAACAGCCACGAGCGCGCGTTGAAAACCGTTGCCATCAATGATCCTCGACGAAGGCGATCTTCAGTAGGACTTCGGGAGTTCCAGAACTTTCTCGGCGAGGAAGTTCAGGATCATGTGCGGACTCACCGGCGCCGTTCTCGGAATGAGCACTTCGCGCAGCAGGCGCTCGACATGATACTCCTGCGCATAACCCATGCCGCCGAGCGTCAGCATCGCCGTGTGACAAGCCTCGAAGCCGAACTCTCCGGCGAGATACTTGCCCGCGTTCGCTTCGACGCCGCAGTCTTTTCCCTTATCGAACAGCGTGGCCGCCTTCATCACCATCAGGTTCGCCGCTTCGAGCTGCGCCCAGCATTTGGCGAGCGGATGCTGGATGCCCTGGTTCTGGCCGATGGGCCGGTTGAAGACGATGCGCTCGCGTGCGTAGCGCGCGGCGCGCGCGATTGCAGCGCGACCGATGCCCACGGCTTCAGCGGCGACGAGTACGCGCTCCGGATTCAAGCCGTGCAGCAGGATCCTGAAGCCCTCGCCTTCGGCGCCGATGCGATCCGACTCGGGCACGAACAGATCCTGGATGAACAGCATGTTCGAATCGACGGCGTGCCGGCCCATCTTGTGGATCAGGCGCACGTCGATCTTCGCGCGATCGAGATCGGTGTAGAACAGCGACAGCCCTTCGGTCTTGCGCTTCACCTGATCGAGCGGCGTGGTGCGCGCGATCAGCAGCATCTTGTTCGCCACCTGCGCGGTGGAGATCCAGATCTTCTCGCCGTTGACCAGATAACCGCCGTCGCGTTTCTCGGCGCGCGTCTTGAGTTCGGTGGTGTTGAGACCGACGTTGGGTTCGGTCACGGCGAAGCAGACCTTGTCTTCGCCGCGCACCACCGGCGGCAGCATGCGCTGCTTCTGTTCCTGCGTGCCGAACAGCACCACGGGCTGCAGACCGAAGACCGGAAGATGGATCGCCGACGCGCCGCTCATGCCGGCGCCCGACTCGGCCACCGCCTGCATCATCACGGCCGCTTCGGTGATGCCGAGGCCGGCGCCGCCGTACTCGGCCGGCATCGCAATGCCCAGCCAGCCGGCATCCACCATCGAGCGGAAGAAATCCTCGGGGAATACGCCTTCCCGGTCCTTTTCCAGCCAGTAGTCCTCCGTGAACTGGCTGCAGTGCTTCAGGACGGCTTCGCGGATGTTCTGCTGATCGGCGGTGAGTTCGAGGTCCATGATTTACAACCAGAAACTACAGGATTGAACCACCACGGCCCATGAGGCAGGCGGGACAGAATGGACGGATATTAGCTCAACAGTCTGGAATCCGTACGCCAAGGCAGGGAGAATCGTCGCGCTCCCACCCCAATGAGGATTCGCGCATGCCCAGCCCCGCCAAGGGCACCGGCCCGCTGGCCGGCGTAACCGTGATCGACCTGACCGCCATGGTCATGGGTCCGTACTGCACGCAGCTCATGGCCGACATGGGCGCGAACGTGATCAAGGTCGAACCGCCCGAAGGCGACAACACGCGCAACATCTCCGTCGGCCCCGTTCCGGGCATGGCCGGCGTGTTCGTGAACGTGAATCGCGGCAAGCGCAGCATCGTGCTGGATCTGCGATCGGATGAAGGCAAGGCCACGCTGCGTGCGCTCATTGCGAAGGCGGACGTGTTCGTTCATTCGATGCGCGCCAAGGCGATCGCGAAGCTGGGCTTCAGCTACCCGGATGTCGCGGCGATCAATCCCGGCATCGTCTACACGAACTGCTATGGCTACGGCCGCCGCGGTCCCGACAGGGATCTCACCGCGTACGACGATACGATCCAGGCCGAGTGCGGCCTGCCCGCCGTGCAGCAGATGCTGACGGGCGAAGCGAGCTTCGTCGGCACCATCGTGGCCGACAAGGTCGCGGGCATGACGGCTCTCTATGCAACCACCATGGCGCTGTTCCATCGCGCGCGTACCGGTGAAGGCCAGGAAGTGGAAGTCGGCATGTTCGAAACCATGGCGGCCTTCATGCTGGTCGAACACGCCAACGGCGCGATGTTCAGTCCGCCGCTCGGCCCGGCGATCTATCCGCGCACCGTGGCGCCCAACCGCAAGCCGTATCGCACGAAGGACAGTTACGTCGCGGCGCTGGTCTACAACGACAAGCAATGGTCGGCGTTCATGGCGGCAGTGAAACCGCGGTGGGCGAGCGATGCGTTTGCGACGCTGAAGCAGCGTGCGCAGCAGATCGACACCGTGTATTCGCTGCTTGCGGAAACTTTTGCCGAACGCACGACGCAGGAATGGCTCGATCTGCTGCGCTCGCTCGACATTCCGGCCGCGCCGCTGCGCACGCCGGAGGAGCTGTTCGACAATCCGCATCTCAATGCGGTGGGATTGTTCGAGACGGTGGCGACGAAGCACGGACCGGTGCGATTCCCCGGCGTGCCGACGTGGTTCTCGCGTACGCCGGGGCACGTTGCCGGTCCGGCGCCGGAGCTTGGCGAGAACACGCAGGAAATACTGGAAGAATTCGCTCTTCCTGCAGGTCAGGGTCTGTAGGTCAGGCTTGTAGGTCAGGCTTTAGCCTGACTCCTTTAAAAAAGGCCGGCTGAAGCCGGCCCCACACAAGAGACACGAAAGGGGGATGACGATGGCGGGCAACAAGGCGGCCACCGAGTGGCGCAACTTCTGGTTTCTGCCCGTGGCGGCGGCGCTCGGTTATTCGATCGGCGTGCTGCACACGTATTCGCTCGGCCCCTTCATGCAACCGCTGCAGGAAGCGTTCGGCTGGAGCCGCGGACAGATTTCCTTGGGGATCACCATCGCCGGCGTCGGCACGGCGCTCTTCGGCGTGCCGGTCGGCATGCTGATCGATCGACTCGGGCCGCGCATCGTCGGTCTCATCGGCGCCATCACCATGTCGGCCTCGGTCGCGCTTCTCGGCACGGCGACCGGCGACAAGGCGAACTGGGCGCTGCTGTGGTGCGTGGTTGCGCTCGGATCGGTCTGTGTTCACGCCACGGTGTGGACCGCCGCCGTCGCAACGCGCTTCGAGGCTTCGCGCGGGCTCGCCTTCGCGGTCACGCTCTCGGGCGCTTCGATCGGTGCAACCGCTTTTCCGCTGCTCGCCACCTGGCTGATCGGCAGCTTTGGCTGGCGCACCGCCTTCGCGGCGCTGCCGGCGATCTGGGTGGCGATCGTTCTGCCGCTGCTGCTGATTTTCTTCCGGGGCGCCAATGACGGCACGCGTCAGCAGCGCGCCGCGGCAACGCTGGCAGTCAACACTCTGCCGGGCGTGACGTTTGCGGAAGGACTGCGTTCGCCCGCGTACTACAAGCTGCTGCTGGCCGGCGGCTTCTTCGCGTTCACGGCCATCGGTATCACCGTGCATTTCGTGCCGATCCTGACCGACGCCGGCGCAGAGCGCATGACTGCCGCCAGCATCGCCGGACTCATCGGCATCTTTTCCATCGTGGGCCGGCTGGGCACCGGCTTCCTGCTGGACCGGTTTCCGGGCCATGTCGTCGGCGCCGGCTGTTTCGTGCTGCCGATCATTGCGGCCGCGCTGCTGTTGTTCGATGGCGCGAATCCGATGAGCCAGTCCGCTGCCGCCGCGATCTTCGGTCTGACGGTGGGCGCCGAGATCGATGTGATCGCCTATCTCGCCACCCGCCAGTTCGGACTCAAGAGCTTCGGCAGCCTGTTCGGCGGGATCGTGACGGCGCTGGCGCTCGGCGTGGCGTTCGGTCCGCTCGTTGCCGGACAGACGTTCGATCGCTACGGCAGCTATGGCTCCTTCCTGGTGCTGAACATGATCCTGATGGCGATCAGCAGCGTCGCTCTTGCGACGCTCGGCAGGGGACGGTTCGGTGCTCGGGAACCCGCGTCCCAGGCATGATCGCTCTTGCTGTGGGGCCGGCTTCAGCCGGCCTTCTGAAGATGTCAGCTGTGGGGCCGGCTTCAGCCGGCCATCCGAAGATGTCAGGCTGAAGCCTGACCTACAGAAGAAAGCAGATCGCAGATCAACTCAGCGCTGCGCTCCACCCGGCGCCGGCGTGCGATGACCGAGGCTGCGTGAAACGAGCGTGGCCTCGTCGCGCACCATCCGCAGCAGGTCCGCTGCGCGATCCTTGAACCGCGAACTCGGCGCCGCGACGATCAGTGCGCCGATCGCCTCCCCTGCTGCATCGCGAATCACCGCCGCCGTGCCCGCAACGCCGTCCGCTGCCTGATCGACCGTCTGTGCCGCGCCGCCCTCGCGTGCTGCCGCAACCAGCTCCGTGATCCGTTGCTTGCCGACTTCGGTGCTGCTCGTGAGCTGCGTCGGTTCGAGCCGGTCGAAGTAGCCGGCGAGATCCGCATCCGGCATCGCAGCCAGCAGCACCCGCCCGCCGGACGTACAGTACAGCGGGCGGCGATCTCCCACCGAAACCGCAAAGCGCACGGTGTTGCGGCTTTCGATGACATCGACATACGTCATCGTGTCGCCGCTGCCGTCGCGCACGGCAAACAGGACGGTTTCACCCGAACGCTCCGCGAGCCGCCGCATGCCTTCGCGCACCAGATCCGACGAATGCAGACGCCGCCGCGCTTCCAGCAAGGCGCTGCCGAGACCGAAGGCGCTCGGCCCGAGGCGATAGGTCCCCTCCGAAACGATGACGAAGTCCGCCTCGGCCAGACCGCGCAGCAAGGCGGCGATGCTGCTCTTGGGCGCATTCAGTGCACGGCTGATCTGCGCCAGGCCCATCGGCCCCGGACTCGCGCACAGCGCCTCGAGGATCTGGATGACCCGCGTGACCGACTGCGGCGAGTTGAAACGGCGATCCTCGGTGAGCATCGCGAAATTAGACACCAGAGAGGCAGGCGACAAAAGAGCTCAATGGCCCAGCTCGCGCTTCACGACCGGCATCACGCGCGTGGCAAACAGTCCCAGCGATTCCGGCGTGGCGCGATCGTGGAAAAAGAACGAGAAGTGCGTGATCCCGCGGGCGACCTTCCCCAGGATGTGCTCGATCAGCCGCTCGGGCGTTCCGAGGTAGCCGCCCGCCTCCAGGCCCCAGCCCTCGAAGCCGTAGCGCTTCCTTGCGAACTCGAGCGTGGCGGGCAGCGTCGCTTCGGACTCGGCGATGACGAGCACCGCCTCCTCGCTGATGCGCAGCGTCGCCGGATCGCGGCCGATCCTGTCGCACTCGCGCCGCAGCACGTCGAACTTCTGCTGGAACTCCGCCAGCGAATACGTCGGGCAGTTCCACATGTCGGCGTGGCGCGCCACCAGCGGCAGCGTGAATTTCTCGCCGCCGCCGCCGATGGTGATGCGCGGATAGGGACGCTGCACCGGCCGCAGCGGGCTCGGCGCATCCTTCAGGGTGTAGTACCGGCCCTCGAAGCTCGAGCGTGTCTGCGTGAACATCAGCTTGAGGACCTGCAGCGCTTCTTCGAACTGTTCGGCGCGCTCGCGAAACGATGCGTAGTGCATGCCGTACTCCTCGAACTCGCGCGGATACGAACCCGAGCCGATGCCGAGATCGAGACGGCCGTTGCTGATCACATCGAGCGAGATCGCCATGTGTGCGAGCAACGCGGGATGCCGGAAGGGATTGCAGAGCACGAGATGGCCGAGCCGGATTTTCTGCGTGACCGCGGCGAGCGCGGACACGATCGTCCACGCTTCGAACGCCGGCACGTCGGGCAGGCCCGGCGTATAGAAATGATCGTAGAAGGACACGCAGTCGTAGCCGAGCCGATCGGCCGTCTGCACGCGATGACGTATCTCGTCGAACGAGAATTTGAGTTGCGGAAGATAGACGCCGAACTCGATCGGCGGGCGGGCGGTTGCGGTCATGACGTCCTCGGATCGCGTTCGCCGTATTGAACGCCCGGGAATGCGTCTGTGACTGCAATCGATCTTGATTCAGGACGACACCGGGCCGGACAGGCCGGACTGGCGAAGATCCATCGCGACGTGCGCGCGTGCCAGAGCCATGAAGGTACGTCGGACATTCAGCGCATGGTGATTGCGCGGTTACTCTGAGCTTCTTCCTGTGGGGCCGGCTTCAGCCGGCCTCTGAGGAGTCAGGCTAAAGCCTGACCTACAGCCTGACCTACAGCCTGACCTACAGCGCGCCGAACTTCGGCTTGCGCTTTTCCTGCAGCGCCTTGACGCCTTCGCGGTGATCGGCCGTGCGCGCCGACACGGCTTCATACGCGACGCCGGCATCCATCACTGCCGTGGCGATGCGCTTCAGTTCCATGTTCGTGAGGATCTTGGTCCAGCGAATGGCCTGGGTGGCGCCCTGCAGCAGTCGATCGCAGAAGGCGTCGACCGTCGCATCGAGTTGGCCCGCCTCGCACAGCGTCGTCAGATAGCCGATGCGGAACCAGAAGAAGAAACGCTCGTTGCGGGTGAAGAAGGTCTGGAAGAAGAACACCGCCGTCAGGGTCAGCAGCATCGCCGAAAGGACGCCGATCTCGA
>CALMII010000052.1 GCA_937864115.1 uncultured Steroidobacter sp.
CTCACCGGCTCGCCCATGTCGAGCACGAAGATCTCGCCGCCCTCGCCCATCGCCGCCGCCTGCAGCACGAGCTGCGCGGCCTCGGGAATCGACATGAAGTAGCGGGTGATCTCCGGATGCGTCACCGTGACCGGCCCGCCGCGCGCGATCTGCGACTGGAACTTCGGGATCACGCTGCCGGTGCTGCCCAGCACGTTGCCGAAGCGCACCATCTCGAACTGCGTCGGGCCGCCCTGCCCCTGCAGCGCCTGGCAGGCGATCTCGGCCAGCCGCTTCGTCGCGCCCATCACGTTGGTGGGGTTCACCGCCTTGTCGGTCGAGATCAGCACGAAGCGCGCAGCGCCGTGGCGCTGCGCGCATTCGGCCACCCGCATCGTGCCCAGCACGTTGTTGCGCGCCGCCTGCCAAGCGTTGCCGACCTCCATCAACGGCACGTGCTTGTAGGCGGCGGCGTGGAAGACGACGTGCGGGCGGTAGGTGGCGAACACATCGTCGAGGCGGGCAGCATCCTTCACGTCTCCCGCCAGCGGCACGATCGGAGTGTCCGGTCGGTTCACCGAGAACCATTGCTCGAGCGTGTACAGGGCAAACTCGCTTTGCTCGAGGAGCACCAGCCTCTGCGGCGCGAAGCGGGCCAGCTGCCGGCACAGCTCGCCGCCGATCGAGCCACCGGCACCGGTAATCAGCACAGTGCGGCCGGCGAGCATGGCACTGACGTGCGCGGTGTCGATCTCGACGGATTCGCGCCCGAGCAGGTCGTCGATCTCGACCGGGCGAATCGACGAGACCGCCACGCGGCCGGAGAGCAGGTCGTCGACACCGGGGACAGTGAAGACATGGGCGCCTGCCTTGACAGCCAGGTCGGTGGCGCGCCGGCGCACCGCCGATGACGCGGAGGGAATCGCGAGGATGACGTGACGCGCCTTTTCGTCGGCGAGTGCCTGCGGCAGCGTATCGATCGCGCCGAACACCGGCTTGCCGAGGACCTCCCTGCCCCACTTCCCCGGGTCGTCGTCGACCAGGCCGACGACGCGCCAGTCGGGGACGCGCGCGAGTTCGCGTACGAGCATCGCGCCGCCGCGGCCGGCGCCGACGATCACGACCGGCTTGCCTTCTGCACCAAGCGCGCCGTAGAGACGATGCTCCTTGAGCATCCGGTACGCGACTCGGCCGCCGGCCATCCAGGCCACGAGCAGCATGGGGTACAGAATGAGCGTAGAGCGCGGAGTAGCCGACGCTCCTCGGTACACCGCAACAAAAGCGAGCAGCACGAGGGACGACACCGCCACAGCGCGCAATACCCGCTTGAGGTCGGGAAGGCTGGCAAAGATCCACAGGCCGCGGTACAGGCCGGCCCAGAGGCAGATCAATGCGTGGGCGGGGATGAGAACCAGCAAGCCCACGAGCAGATGGTCCTCGTACGGCAGCGGGAAACCAAAGTTGAAACGCAACAGGAATGCGCCGACCCAAGCCACCACGGGCGCAGCGAGGTCGAAAAGAAAGACGAGAGCGGTCCGCAAGGTGATAGTCACGGGGGCGATCTTAACGCGGCTTGCGCTGGGGGCAGGAAGACGTCCGCGGGAGGTCCGCCGCCATCCCCTTCCGGCGCCACCATGACGCCCGACGAAGTCCCGGGAGGCCGCGCTCGGCGCTCCGGTAGAATCGGCCCGAGGCCGGTTCGCCGGCGTCTTTCCGCACTCATAAATGACGCCCGTACAGATCCATCCGACCGCCATTGTCGACGAGGGCGCCCGAATCGGCGAGGCAAGCCGCATCTGGCATTGGGTGCACGTGTGCTCCGGCGCGCAGATCGGCAGACACTGCTCACTGGGCCAGAACGTCTTCGTCGGCAACCGGGTCGTGATCGGGGACCGCGTGAAGATCCAGAACAACGTGTCGGTCTACGACAACGTCACGCTCGAGGACGATGTCTTTTGCGGACCGAGCATGGTCTTCACCAATGTCTACAACCCACGCGCCGCGATCGAGCGCAAGAACGAGTACCGCGACACGCTCGTGAAGCGGGGCGCAACCCTCGGCGCAAACTGCACGATCGTGTGCGGCGTGACGATCGGCGAGTACGCGTTCATCGGAGCCGGGGCGGTCGTCAATCGTGACGTGCCCGATCATGCTCTGGTCGTGGGGGTCCCGGCCCGTCACATCGGATGGATGAGCCGCCACGGCGAGCAACTGGCACTGCCCCTCACGGGAACCGGCGAAGCAACCTGTCCGCATACCGGCGATCGCTATCGACTGTTGGAAGGTCGGTGCATGCGCGCGAGCTAGAACTGGCAAGATCGAACGTTTATCTCAATCGACAGCCGAAGGCAAGACGATGCAATTCATCGACCTGAAGGCCCAATACGCGGCGCTCAAGCCCGAGATCGACCGGCGCATCCAGACGGTGCTGGATCATGGTCAGTTCATCATGGGGCCTGAGGTTCGCGAGCTCGAGGAACGGCTGGAGGCGCTGGTCGGTGCGCGACACTGCGTCACGGTGGCGTCGGGCACCGAGGCCCTGCTGATCGCGATGATGGCGCTCGGCATCAAGCCGGGCGACGAAGTGATTACGAGTCCATTCACTTTCGTGGCTACTGCCGAGATGATCGTCCTCCTGGGAGCGAAGCCGGTCTTCGTCGACATCGATCCGGCCACCTGCAACATCGACGTATCCCGGATCGAGGACCATGTCACGCCGCGAACGCGGGCAATCATGCCGGTTTCCCTGTATGGCCAGCCCGCGGACATGGACGAGATCAACCAGATCGCCGACCGGCACGGACTGCCGGTGATCGAGGATGCTGCGCAGAGCTTCGGGGCCGAATACAAGGGGCGCAAGAGCTGCAACCTGTCGACGATCGGCTGCACCAGCTTCTTCCCGAGCAAGCCGCTCGGTTGCTACGGCGACGGTGGCGCGCTCTTCACGAGCGACGACGCTCTGGCCAAGAAGATGCGCGAGATCCGCGTCCACGGCCAAGAGCGCCGCTATTACCATACGTCGATCGGCGTCGGCGGCCGAATGGACACGCTGCAGTGTGCAGTCGTGCTCGGCAAGCTCGGGCGGTTCGACTGGGAGGTCGGCGAGCGCAGGCGGAAGGGCCAACGATACCTCGAACTGCTGAAGGGAGTCGGCGGCGTTGCGACGCTTCCCCCGAAGGGCGATCGCACCAGCGTGTGGGCACAGTTCACGATAGTCTGCGATGACCGCACGGACCTGCAGAGGCGCCTGGGCGAACAGGGAATCCCGACTGCCATTCACTATCCCGTGCCGCTGCACCTTCAGCCAGCCTACCAAGGCCTGTGCCCCCCCGACGCGTGCCCCGTTTCGGTGGCGATGGGCGGCAAAGTCATGAGCCTGCCGATGTCGGCCGACTTGTCGGAGGCCGACCAGGATCGCGTCGTCGCGGCAGTCCGGCGCGCGGCACAGCAACGAATAGTCGCCTGACGGAGGCAAGTGCATGTATCCCGTAGTTCAGGACCGCAGGATCCGCGTGGGTATCGTCGGATGCGGCCGGATCTCGAAGAACCACTTCGGCTCGGTCGATCAACACGCGGACGACATGGAGTTGGCGGCGGTCTGCGACATTGACGCCGCGACGCTTCAGGCGCACCGCGAGAGGTACCGCGTACCGGGATACGTCCGGATGGAGGACATGCTGAAGTCCGAGAAGCTCGACCTCGTCGCGCTGTGCACCCCGAGCGGCCTGCATCCGGACCAGGCAATCATGGCGGCCGGGTACGGCGTGAACGTCATGACCGAGAAGCCGATGGCGACACGCTGGCAGGACGGCCTCCGGATGGTCAAGGCGTGCGACCAGGCAGCGGTGCGCCTGCTCGTCGTCAAGCAGAACCGGCGCAACACGACGCTGCAACTGCTCAAGCGCGCCGTGCAGGAGAAGCGCTTCGGCAAGATCTACATGGTCAACATCAACGTGTTCTGGACGCGCCCGCAGGAGTACTACGACTCCGCGGCTTGGCGGGGCACGTGGGAGCTGGATGGCGGCGCCTTCATGAACCAGGCGAGCCATTACGTCGATCTGATCGACTGGCTGATCGGACCGGTGGAGAGCGTTCAGGCGATGACCGGCACGCTGGCGCGGAACATCCAGGTCGAGGACACCGGGGTGCTCAACATCCGATGGCGCAGCGGTGCGCTGGGGTCGATGAACGTCACGATGCTGACCTACCCGAAGAACCTGGAAGGGTCGATCACGATCCTCGGTGAAAAGGGGACGGTCCGGGTGGGCGGCGTCGCGGTGAACGAGATCCAGCACTGGGAATTCGCCGACCGGAAGGATTACGACGAGAAGGTCAAGGCGGCGAACTACGAGACTACGTCGGTCTACGGTTTCGGCCACCCGCTGTACTACAGGAACGTGGTCGAGGTGCTGCGTGGGCAAACCGAGCCGGAAACCGATGGTCGCGAAGGACTCCGATCCCTGGAGCTGCTGATCGCGGCGTACCTGTCGGCGCGGGACGGGCGAATGATTTCGCTTCCGCTGGAGTACTGAATCGGTCGGTCGAGGCAACCGATGCCCGGAATCCACGGCCCACATGAACATCCTGCTCATCAACCACTACGCGGGCTCAAAGCGGCACGGGATGGAGTACCGGCCGTATTACATGGCCAGGGAGTGGCAGCGGATGGGACACCGAGTGCGCATCGTGGCCGCCTCGAATTCGCACGTGCGCAGCGTAACGCCCCAAGTGGAGGGCTCGCTTCAGAGGGAAGACATCGACGGGATCGAATATTTTTGGATCCGGACACCCTCATATCAGGGGAACGGCGTCTGGCGGGCGTTCAACATGCTCACCTTCGTTTCCGGACTTTACCGCCACGGCAGTGAATTGACCGCGCAATTCCGACCCGATTCGGTGATCGCCTCCTCCACCTATCCGCTTGACGTATACCCGGCGCACCGCATCGCACGCAGGTCGGGAGCGAAGCTGATCTTCGAGGTCCACGACCTCTGGCCCCTTTCTCCGATGGAACTCGGCGGCATGTCGCGCTGGCATCCGTTTATCGCTGCGATGCAATTCGCCGAGAACTTTGCGTGTCGAAACTGCGATGCATTGGTATCGATGCTCCCAAAGGCCGAAGGCCACCTGCGCGCGCATGGGCTTGCCGCAGGAAAGTTCCAATACATACCCAACGGCATCGATGCTTCCGAGTGGACGACGCAACTCGAGGCACTATCGAATGAAGTGCGGGCGAAGCTGGAGTTCCTGAAGGCAAGCGGGCGGTTTCTCGTCGGCTACGCGGGGGCCCACGGCTTGGCAAATGCACTCGATGCGCTGATTCACGCGGCACAGCTGACGCAAGATGAGCCGATCTCTTTCGTACTGGTCGGCCAAGGTCCCGAGAAGCGCCACCTCGAAGAATTGGCACGCGAGCTCCGCCTGAAGAACGTCGAGTTCATGCCCCCCGTACCCAAGTCACAGATCCCCGCGTTACTCGATTCCTTCGATGCCTTGTTTATCGGACTGCAACGTCAACCGCTTTTCCGCTTCGGGATCAGTCCAAACAAACTAATGGACTACATGATGGCGGGGAAGCCGATCATCCACTCGATCGAGGCTGGCAATGACCTCGTGGCCGAGTGCGGCTGCGGCATCTCTATCCCTCCAGAGAATCCAGTCGCGATCGCCGATGCAGCCAGAGCGATCGCGGCAATGCGCGTCGAAGAGCGGCAGTCGATGGGGGCGCGCGGCAAGCGCTTCGTGTTGGGCAATCATGACTATAGAGTCTTGGCGACTCGCTTTCTCGAGGCTATGGTGTAGATGGGCGCAACCGGCCAAAGCGTGGAGGCGAAGACGCCGGCCAACGAGCCTGACGCCGTTGTCGAGCGATACGCACGCCGCCAATCCCGTGTACCAAGCGGTCGCTACGATCCGCTGATTCCCGCGGTCTACATGGCCCAGCAGGAGAGGGAACGCGCGCTCATTCGCCTGATCCGGACTGCGGGCTTGGCGCCAGTCGCCGAGAGACGAGTCCTCGAAATCGGCTGCGGCAGGGGATCGAACCTGCTCGAACTGATCGGGCTCGGATTCGTCCCCGAAAACCTCGTTGCGAACGAATTGCTCGAAGAGCGTGCCGTCCTGGCGCGCAGACGGCTGCCCCAGGGCGTTCGAGTCCTCCCTGGCGACGCGACCGAGCTCGAGTTCGAGAACGATTCATTCGACGTCGTCTACCAATCGACGGTATTCACCTCGCTGCTGGATAGCGCCTTCCAGGAGAAGCTGGCCCGACGGATGTGGCAATGGGTGAAACCGGGTGGCGGAATCCTCTGGTACGACTTCGTTTTCGACAACCCGAAAAATCCAGACGTGCGCGGTGTGCCGGTTCGGCGGATACGCGAGCTGTTTCCGCAAGCGGACATCCGCCGCTGGCGAGTCACGCTGGCACCGCCGATCAGCCGCCGCGTCACTCGTCTCCACCCGGAACTCTATCGGGTGTTCAATGCCTTCCCATTCCTGCGCACGCACGTTCTGTGCTGGATCGGGAAGAATCGCTCTGGCAACCATGTCTGACTTCATACCATTCGCGCTTCCGGACATCGGCGAGGAAGAGATCGCCGAAGTGGTCGACTCGCTACGTTCCGGCTGGATCACGACCGGACCGAAAACCAGGCGCTTCGAGCAGGAGTTCGCCGAATTCCTCGGTGGCGACGTCGAGGCCGTTGCCGTGAATTCCGCAACTGCCGGCCTGCACCTGGCGCTGGAGGCCATCGGCATCGGTCCCGACGACGAGGTCATCACGACGACTCACACGTTCACCGCAACCGCCGAGGTGATCCGCTACATGGGGGCGCATCCCGTCCTGGTCGACGTGGACCCGCGATCTATGACGATCGACCCGGAACGGGTCGAAAGTGCGATCACGCCTCGAACCAGGGCGGTCATTCCGGTGCACTACGGTGGACTGGCCTGCGACATGCCGCGCCTCGCGGAGATCGCGCGCGATCGTAATCTCATGATCGTGGAGGATGCCGCACACGCCCTGCCCACGACCTGCGGCGGAAAGCTGATCGGGACGCTGGACAGCGATTCAACGGTGTTCAGCTTCTACGCCACCAAGACCCTGGCTACCGGCGAGGGCGGAATGCTGGTGACGCGCAATCCCCGGATCGCGCAGCGCGCAAGGGTGATGCGGTTGCACGGGATCGATCGCGACGCGTTCGACCGTTACGTGTCGAAGAAGCCGGCGTGGCACTACGAGGTCGTGGCGCCCGGCTTCAAGTACAACATGACCGACGTCGCCGCTTCCATGGGGATTCACCAGCTCGCGAAGGTCCGCCGATTCCAGGCGCGCCGCGCCGAGTTGGCGGCCCGCTATGCGAGCGAACTGCGTGGTCTCCCTGTCCTGACCCCTCGAGACGCCGATCCCGGCGACACCCATGCCTGGCATCTCTACGTGATCCGGCTCACTGCGGGGGCCGGAATCGGTCGCGACGCATTCATCCAGCGGATGGCCGAACAGGGGGTGGGGTGCAGCGTTCACTACATTCCGCTGCACCTGCATCCGTACTGGCGCGACACGTATCGACTGCGGCCGGAGCAGTTTCCGCACTCGCAAGCGCTCTTCGAGAGCGCGATCAGCCTGCCGATCTACACACGAATGACCGACGACGACCAGTCGCACGTGCTCGATGCCGTCCGACGAACGTTGTCATGAGCAAGCGGATATTCGATCTGATCTTCGCGTCTGCCGGGCTGATCGTCCTTGCGCCGGTGTTTGCGGCGATCGCGCTGTGGATCAAGTTCGACTCGCCGGGCCCGGTCTTCTTTCGCCAGGTGCGTGTCGGTCAACATGGAAAGCCCTTCCGGATCCACAAGTTCCGGACGATGGACCACGACCCCTCACCCGGTCAGCCATCCGCGCTGACGATCGGAGCGGATCCTCGCATCACGCCCAGCGGCCGGTTCCTTCGCAAGCACAAGCTGGACGAGCTCGCACAGTTGATCGACGTCGTCCAGGGGGCGATGAGCCTCGTGGGCCCGCGGCCCGAGGTGCCGAAGTACGTCGCGTACTACCCGGACGCGCTTCGCGAGATCGTCCTTTCGGTGAAGCCGGGAATCACCGACGAGGCGTCGCTACGGTTCAAGGACGAAAGCGACATTCTCGGACGGTCGCCGACGCCGGAACGCGCATATCTCGAAGAGATCCTTCCCGTGAAGCTCGAGTACTACGCACGCTATGCCAGAAGTCACTCCTTGGCCGGCGATCTGGCGATAATCATCCGGACTTTACGGGAACTGTTCCCTTAGATGCTTCGCGATCTCCTCCGCGGCCTTGCCCGACCCATAGGGGAATATCTCGCGCCCCAAGCGACCGGACGCCTCGCTCATCGCCGCTGCGATTGCGCCGGGATCACCAGGCGGCACCAACCGATTCCATCCGGCTTCCACCAACTCCACCCACTCGGTCTCGTCACGCAACGTGATACAGGGGATTCGATGGAAGAACGCTTCTTTCTGAACCCCACCCGAGTCGGTTGCGATCAGACGCGCGTGCTTTTCGAGCATTACCATGTCGAGGTAACCCACCGGATCGGTCAGACGCATGTTGTCCGGCACGCGCAGGCCGAACGTCTCGATCCGCCCGCGTGTGCGCGGATGCAGCGGCAGAACGACCGTGCATCCGGATGCGGCGAATCCATCCAGGATGGATGCAAGGCGATTACGGTCATCGGTGTTCTCTGCGCGGTGGATGGTCGCCAGCGCATACGCGCCGCGCTGCAAGCCTAGTCGAGCCAATACGTCACTGACTCCTTCGGCCTTTGCCCCGTACAGGAGGCAAGCGTCGTACATGACGTCGCCAACCAGCTTCACCGACGGGCCCGCGATGCCTTCAGCGCGCAGGTGCTCCACGGCGGCCTCGGTAGGCGCAAACAGGATCTCTGCGGCATGATCGGTCAGAACGCGGTTTATCTCCTCCGGCATCCGACGATTGAATGAACGCAGCCCGGCCTCGACGTGAGCGACCGGGATGTGCATCTTGACGGCTGCGAGCGCGCCAGCGAGGGTCGAATCGGTGTCGCCATACACAACGACGACATGGGGACGATCTCCGGCCAGGACCGACTCGATCGCTTCGATCATCCTGCCCGTGTTCTGCCCGTGAGTGCCACCACCTATCCCCAGATGTTGGGTCGGCGATGGAATGCCCAACTCCTCGAAGAAAACGTCGGACATCTTTGCATCGAAATGCTGTCCCGTATGAACGATTCGCTCGTCGATTCCGATCGCCACAAAGGCACGCGAGACGACCGCTGCCTTGATGAACTGGGGACGTGCTCCCACTACGGTGATCACGTTCATCCGCTACTCCTGACCCAGAAAGTCACGATACCGATCCGGTAGCTTCCTCTCTTCTGCAGACCTGTGCTACTGCTCACGAACCGCGGTGCGTTCCCGCTCACCCATCTCGCGAACCAACTGTTCGCCATCGACGAGGAGATTGATACCTTCTGCAACTGACGCCGGACTCGTCGGGTCGGCACAGACGCCAAACCCGATTCAAGTTCGACACGCCCGGACCAGTCTTCTTCCGGCAGGTCCGCGTAGGCCAACATGGCAAGTCCTTCCGGACCCACAAGTTCCGAACGATGTACCGCAACGCTGGTACACCGCAAGTGGCGCAATTGACCGTCGATGCAGACCCACGCATCACCCGCAGCGGATGATTTCTGCGCAAATACAAGCTCGACGAACTGCCCCAACTGCTCGATGTCGTTCTGGCAACGATGAGCCCCGTGGGCACCCGGCCGAAGATACCGAAGTACATTGCGCACTATCCTGAGGCACATCGGGAACTCGTGCTGTCAGTGAAACCCGGTCTACGGACAAGGCCTCGCCGCGATTCAAGGACGAGAATCAGCTCTTCGGCGGTTCGTGCACACCGGGGCGTACGTACAGCGAGGACATCCTCACTGTGAAACTGGAGCATTACGTCCGCTACGCCTGGGAACATTCGATGGCCCGAGACATCGATATCATTCTCACAAGCCTGAAGGGACTTTGCCGCCAGTCGGCGCGGCCTCCCCGCCAACAGCGCGCGCAAGCCGCGATCACGCCGCATCAGGCATCCGATGACTTGCGGGTCCGGACACCCGTCCGCTCGATCGTTTCCTGGTAGCATCCAAGCATCCGATCGACACACGCCTGCCAATCGTACTTCCGCAGCACGAGTTCTCGCCCGCGCGCTCCCAGGGCAGTCCGGAGTCCGACGTCCCTGACGAGCCGCTCGATTCGCTCGGCCAGCATCTCGGGATTGTCCCGTTTCACTATGAAGCCGGTCTGCCCCTCCTCGACGACCTCCGGCAGGCCCCCCGCATCGCTCACGATCACTGGCAGGCCACACGAACTCGCCTCGATCACGGCCACCCCGAAGCTCTCGCTGTCTAACCGGCTTGCCGCTACATAGATGTCGAGTTGACCGAGCCATGATGGCACGGATGAATGGGCTACGGCCCCGACAAATCGGGTCACCGCGCCTATGCCAAGCCGCTCTGCCAGGCGAGGCAGTTCCTCCCGCAAGGGTCCATCACCCACGATTGTTAGTCGCATCTTCCCGGAAAGACCGAGACGCCCGAGCTCTCCGCTCGCCCGCGCGATCGCGAACGCGCGCACGAGCGTATCGATACCGTACTTGTGAGCAAGCGTCTTTACTGTTCCGATCGTTATCTGATCTCTGAGGATCTCTTTCTGTGTCGGAGCGAACAGGGACGTATCAACCCCGAAGGGGGTCACCGCCACCGGCGCGCGAAGCTTGCCCACAAGCCTCCCGACCTGACGCGCCATGACTTCGCTCGTCGACGCGACCTGGTCAGCGCGACGTAGGTTCCATCGAATAAGCTTTCCCTTGAACCACGATTCGTAGGGAAAGTCGAAGACGTCGCTGCCCCAGACCGACAAGACCGTCGGAGTAAACTTCACTAGCGCGGACGTAAGTCCGTATCCACTTGCGTAATGGACATTCATGACATCTGGCGAGATGTCGCCAGCGAGGCGCTTCAATGCCCTTGCGTTCAGCGCGTACCCCGGCATCCCACGATGAGGCAATAGGCGCATATCCGAGCGGGAAGGATAGGCTCCGTCGACGGGTGGGTGCTGGGTCGCAAGGGTCACGTCGTGGCCACGCTCGTGCAGTGCCCGGAACCAGCGTTCGATGTGAATCGAATTGGCAGGACCAAGCAGGAGAATTCGCATCACTGTTGGTCCTGGCCCTGGGGAGCGGCACACTGACGAACCGACGCGGAGGCGAGGGTCTGCAGTCTTATCAGCACGACCGCGAAGATGGTCAGATAAACGAAATATCCGAACCCGATAACAGAATTCCCCCGAGCCACCATCCACATTCCCACAAGCACGGGCCCGAGAACTAGCACGGCGGCCTTGGGGTCAATCCAGGACAGACATCGATTGATGAAGACGCAGAAAAGCCCGATGACGCCACTACTGGCTATCAAGGAAGGCCAAAGTCCCGCCGCGAACAGTTCCCCGAACAGCGTGGGGTGAACGGACCCGTAAACACCAGACTCGAAAAACTCGCGGAGCAGCGCCTGCCCCTCTGCCTCGGCGAACAGATTCTGCGAATATGCTTCCGCCCAGAGGAGATACGTGACATCGATCGGTTTATTGACGCTTGTCACTACCGAGGACGGCACCAGGATGAGCAGAAGTCGTACGGCAGATGTCATGAAGCCGTACACCTCTGCCGATGCAGTCTGGACCGCAAACACGAAGTACTTCGCGATTGCAAATTCTCCGCCGGACAGATCGGAAGTCGCAGGACTGGTCGCGAGCATTTCGAGAAGCCCTCCGCTGCGCACGGCTGCCCAGAGGTCGACGACGGTCATCCCGCGTGCGAACCTCAATAGGACGTGGAAGCCGACGGCTATCATGGCGAGTCCGGCGATGCGCAGCAGGCGGCGAACCGCAGACTCATGCGCCAGCACGTACCCCCACGCGAGGTACGCGAGCGCGCCCAGTACGGCGGCACGGGAGCCGGAAAGAAGAAACCCCACCCCATTGATGATGACGAGTACTGACGCAGCTGTCGGTCGCCGCGCCCGCCAGGCAGCCACGATCCCCGGAAACGACAGCAGCAGCAGGAATGTGGCGGCGGCGGCGACAAGTCCGTCACCATCGCGCGCCTCGCTCCAGGTCATTTCGAAAGTTCGGTTCCCGATCAGGAAAAGGGCAAGACTTGCCACACCGAAAGCGACAGACCAACTCGCGTGCACGCGGGCGCCCTCGGCGAGACGTCGACTCCACATCGGGCTTGACCTTCGCGTGCCCAGCAGTGCCTCGCCAAGGACAATGGCGACAACGAGACAGACGGATCCGATCGCGAATACTAGCGCTGCCGCCTGCACAGCGGATGCAGAGAAATCCGCCGCGAGGTCCGGAAGTTGCGCAAGTGTCGTCGCGCCGTACAACGCGAGAGCTCCGAGAAGAACGGCGTAGATGCATTCTCGTCGGAGCGACGACCACGCGTACGTCAGAAGAAGCAACACCGTCGCAGCAAGTAGCAACGCTGGCCACTCGAGATACGCTGGCATCGACAGCGTGGTCATCGGGACCGCTTCGTGTCTGGAGAGATCCTGACAACGCCCGCTAGCACTATGGCCGATGCCAAAGCTGCTGCGAGCAACCAGGCTCGAGTAGCCTGCGACGACTCACCGACAAGGCCGAAACCAATGGCTACTGCCAGCGCCAGAAGGCGCAGCGTCTCGCCGAGCGCGGGTATCCATGGCCGGCCATGAGCGTTCGCGATGGCAGCCATCGTCCGGATCATCGCCTCGACGACCGCTACTCCGCCGAAACACCACTTGAGTTCCCCGAGTTCCGAATAGCTGCCGAGCAGGCCTGCAGCGGAAACCGGACCGGCGATCGCGATAAGGCCGCCAGCCAGCGTCGATGCGCCGAGCGCCGAAAGGGCGGCGATTCGAACGGACGCCTCCCTTCCAGGTCTGGAATCGACCCAGCGCTTGAAGAGTAGCGGCGCCGCGTAGTTGAACGGCGTCAGCACGACCTGCACCAGGACGATTCCCATGGTGAATACGCCAACGTCGTTTAGGCCGGCTCCGGACTCGATCGCGCGAAGACAGAGAACGTAGGCGCCTGCGTTGAGTGCGGCAACCGACCAGGCAGCGCCCCCGTATGCCAGGAGTTCGCCGACGCTCGCCGGGCGCGAATCGACTTCGAGACGGCTGTTCGCCGAACGGCGAATTACCGCAAGCGCGGACAGGCTGCCGATGAGGAAGGCCAAGGCGAAGCCCGCAAAGACGTACCATGGGTCGGTGGCTCCCAAACCGATCAGCACTCCGCCCATCGGCCAGAGCATAAGCTGAGGCAATACCGTGACGGCGTTGAAGGCGCGCGAATCCGAATACGAGAGCACGAGCACTCGCAACATACCGTGCGTCACCATCAGCACGGTAGCGATTGCAAACGCGATCAGCGACGTTCCCCGAAAACTTCCTGTCGCGCCACCGTACACAATCGCCAACGCGGCCGCGAGAGCCGCCAAGGCGCTCGTGAGCCGAAGTGCGGCCGCGCCACTAAGGCGCCCGATGCTTACGAAGAAGAACGCTGCCTGGGGCATACCGAACAGGCACAGTGCACTGACGAATTCGAGCTCGGCCTTCGTGCGACTGAAGAGCCCTTGGGCCGAAGATCCCAACGCGGCGCCGAGCACGACGACCAATCCGAGAACCGACACGGCGCCGCCCCCCTGGATCACTAGGGTCCACAGCATCTCTCTGCGGAATTTCAATCCTTCTCCGAAGCGGCAATGGCGAACAGGTTCGATGCGAACACCCGCCGCCCGAACGGGGTTACGGCCGTCGCCGTCGAGAAGAACAACTGCTTGGCGACCCGCACCACGAGAGATCCGCTGAACGAGTGTCCAGTAAATCGCTTTCGAAGCGCCCTTCGACTCGCCTCAACCTCCGACTCGTGAATCCAGACCCTCCTGAAGGCCAAGACCTTCAACTCCGCCGCCCGGAGAAGATCGAGTCCTTGCTGCAGAGAGTACCGGCGCAAGTGCCCGGAGACGTCATCCGGTCCATAGCGGCGCCCGCGATTCAACCAATTGTCCTCCAATGGCAGGTTAACAAGCGTCAGGCGTGCCAGCCTAGATGCATCGCGCAGAAATCCCGAATCGTTTTCGACGTGTTCGAGCACGTCGCTCAGGACTACGCAATCGAACGATCCGGCCGGGAGGTTCGCGAAATCACCAGCAAGAAACTCCACACTCGGGAATCGCGCCCGCGCCGCGGCGATGTTGTCCGAGGAAATGTCGCAACCGACCCTTACGCCGCCCTCGGGGATCGGAAAATTCCCGATCAGTTCGCCCGTCGCGCAGCCGATCTCAAGGATCCTTCGGATAACCTCGCCGTCCGGGATCAGGCCTATGAGATTGGGGATTTTGAACTCCTTCGCTTCAAGTTCCACCCTGGCTTGTTCGAAGGAACCTTCGACGCGCCGCGCAGCGTACTCTTCGTGCCGATCATAGAGATCGGCGTAATCAATCTGTCGGCAATCCTTGTCTGGCGAGCTTCCGGTCACGGCGTGGTTCCTGATGTGCCGGGACGTGCGGTCGCGAGCGCTTCGGCGACAATCGCGATCAGGGCTCCGGCAGCAATGCCAACCAAGACCGACAGCAACAGGATCACGGTCCTTCCGGGCGGAGCAGGCGCTATCGGCGCCACGATCTGACCGAGCACCGCCGTCTGCTCGGTCAGCGGTGGCGCGAGCTTCTGAATGAGTCCGAGCCTTTCCGACTCCAGATCCGTGATCATGGCGGTAGTTCGGCTGCGCTCGAGCGCAAGCAACGATGCCTGGACGGGGTCGCTTCGCTTCAGTCGCTCGATCAGTTCGGACAGATCGTCGCCCTGCTTCTTCAACGAGGCTTCCTGCAACGCAATCGCGTCGATTCGTGCTCGGATCGCATCGAGGCTAATCTTATAGCCATCCCCGTGCTTACGCTGGATCTCCGACGTGACGCTCTCCAGGAACGCAACCGCATCTTCAGGTCGATCGCCCTCGACCGTGATGTCAACGGCCCCTGGAATTGCCCTAGAGACGGCGGCACGCAGGAAGGGGCGCTTGCGTTTGACGCCGTCAGCAATCGTCTCCCCGTACGTGGCGACCAGCCGCGATGACAGCACCGCTGGAGGCTCGAAGAAGCCCGCCCCAGCCAGTTGCCCGACGCGCAAACGAGCGCTGACCTCGTAGACTGGCGGCTTGAAGAGTGCATAGACCGCGCCAAAGAGGGTGAAGAGCACGGTCGCAGCCACCACCCATACCTTTCGCCGGGACAGAATTTGCGCAAGCTGGGCGAGCGGTAGCTCATCACCGTGACGGCCTGCAGCCCCTGCACCCGTCGCTTCAGTCTTCAGATTCATCCTATCGTCCATGAAGATCGTCCCATCCATACCCAAGACTCGAGCACCAAGTATCCAAACCCGAGCGGCCGCACCTCCATCATCAGTTCAGAAATCTTCGCAGCCACTTGCGGACCCTCAGGTGTCCATGCGTTCCCGTACGGAAGGTGTTCGGACCGCGGACGTCATGGGACACGGTTGCCAAGCCCCCGTCGTACCCGGCTTCGGCCCTCATAGCCGCCACGCGGTAATCCCCGCCCGCGCCAGAGCCTGCCAATCGAACAGACTCTTGACATCTGCGAGCACTGGCTTCTCGCCCCTGAGCAGCGCCCTCAGATCGCTGGCAGCCCGCGACGCATACTGCTCGTGTGCCACCGCAATCACCAGAGCGTCGACCTTTGCGTCCGGCGCAATCCTGCCAATTGCCACGCCCGGATACTCGCGCGTCAATTCGTCGGCATCCGCATACGGATCCTCCGCCACCACCCTGATCCCGAAATCCTGGAACTCGCGGATGATGTCGATGACCTTGCTGTTGCGAATGTCCGGGCAGTTCTCCTTGAACGTGAGGCCCAGCACGCCGACGGTCGCGCGCGTCACGTCGATGCCGTTCTGGATCATCTTCTTGATCGTGGTGCGCGCGACATAACGGCCCATGTTGTCGTTGATGCGGCGCCCCGCCAGGATGACCTGCGGAATGTAGCCGACCTTTTCCGCCTTGTCGGTCAGGTAGTAGGGATCGACGCCGATGCAGTGTCCGCCAACCAGCCCCGGGCGGAACGGCAGGAAGTTCCATTTGGTTCCTGCCGCCTCGAGCACGGCCTGGGGTTCGATATCGAGGCGCGCGAACAGTACGCTGAGCTCGTTCATCAGAGCGATGTTCAGATCGCGCTGCGTGTTCTCGATCACCTTGGCCGCTTCTGCCACGCGGATGCTTGGCGCCCTGTGGGTTCCGGCCGTGATGATCTCGCGGTACAGGCCGTCGATCTTATCCGCCACTTCGGGGGTCGACCCCGAGGTGACCTTCCTGATGGTCGCGACCCTGTGCTCCTTGTCGCCCGGGTTGATCCGCTCGGGGCTGTAGCCAGCGAAGAAGTCACGGTTGAATGTCAGCCCGGATACGCGCTCTAGCACGGGAACGCAATCCTCCTCGGTCGCACCCGGATAGACCGTCGACTCGTAGATGACGATGTCGCCCTTCTTCAACACTCTCCCGATAGTCTCGGAAGCTTTCAATAGTGGGCCAAGGTCGGGGCGCTTGTGTTCGTCGATAGGCGTCGGCACGGTCACGATGTACACGTTACATGCGGCAAGGTCTGCCGGGTCCGACGTGTACCGTAAACCGCCGGCTTCGCGCAATTCGGCGTCATCGACTTCCAGCGTGGCGTCGTGTCCTGCGCGCAAGGCTTCGATGCGCTCGACGTTGATGTCGAACCCGACGACGACGCGTCGCTTGGCGAACTCGACTGCCAGCGGAAGGCCGACGTACCCAAGCCCGATGATCCCGAGGTGCAGTTCACGCGTTGAGGGCATATTCGGAGCAGCCCTTTCGGACTTCCATGCGAACATTGAGCGTCGAATTATGTCATTCCGGGGCGGCCCCCCTCTGACATACGGATTGTGCCTCCTGATCCGGCCAGGGCCGATTCATCGAAGCCGCTCGAACAACCCCGCCTCGCCCCCGATCCGCGCCCCTTCGATCTGCAGCATCCGCAATTTCGTCGCGACCCCGCCCTGCGCCGAGAACCTGC
>CALMII010000053.1 GCA_937864115.1 uncultured Steroidobacter sp.
CCGAGAAACGCGAACGCGAACACGGCAACCAGCACGACGCTGAACTTGTCCACCGGCGCGACCTTCGATGCATCGCCAATCTGCAGCGCGCGGAAGTAGCACACCCACGACGCGCCCGTGGCCAGGCCGGACAGGCCGAGAAAGAGCCATGTCCTGGCGGGAAGCTCGAACGGGTTGCTCCACTTTCCCGCGAACCAGATGAACGCCGACAGCACGAACAGGATGACGATCGTGCGAACGAGCGTCGCGAGATCGGAGTCGACGCCCTGGATGCCGATCTTGGCGAAGATCGCGGTCAGCGCGGCGAAGATTGCCGACAGGACTGCCCAGAAGAACCAGCTGGACGAGGTGGCCATGGTGGATCGCTCGGCACGCTCTACAGAAGACCCGGATTGCGCTGCCATACCCACCAGGTGAGCAGCGAGGCAAACGACACCCAAAGGAGATAGGGTAGCAAGAGCCATGCAGCCATGCGGGAGCGACGCCGGAAGGCCAGTACCGTTGCCGCGATGAGCGCCAGCAGGACCAGCACTTCGACCGCCGCCAGCGCGCCCAGGTGCCACGCGAAGAACAGCCACGACCAGAGTGCGTTGGCCGCCAGCTGTGCGGCAAACAACCAGAGCGCACCCCGCGCAGGACCGGGCGAGCGCCAAACGAGCCAGGCGGCGACGCCCATCAGCGTGTAGAGGACCGACCACACGGGACCGAACACCCAGGCAGGCGGCGCCCAGGACGGCTTCGTCAGCTGCGCATAGAACGTCGCCGCGTCGGCCGATGCCGCGGCGCCCACCGCGGCGGCGGCGAACGCAACCAGCAGCCAGCCGGCCAGGCCGAGCACTCGAGACGATGTGGAACGTGCTGTCATCGGGTGTGACGTCAAAAGGAGCTTACGGCGCGTCCGGCTGACCGAGCGGTCAGGCCGCAGTTCGGGATTGGATATGTTCGTCATAGTGCCGCACGGGCCAAGGATTCAGGCACATGGGTTTCCAGTCGAACACCAGCTCAAGCTTGGTTGCCGTTTCGCGCCCTGCATTGCGGATGATGAAGGAGTCGGTCTTGGCGGTTTGCGTCGGAGAAAGCAGTTTGCCTTCCGCGTTCACGAGTGGTTGCTGGACCAAGAATGTGAATTGGTGCGGAAGCGCCACTTGGAGCTTCGCCTTAGCCTTGAAGAGACTGTTCAGTGCCCACGCGATGATCGGGACAAGGAGAGAAAAGATCACTTTGCCGTAGGTCTCAAGAATACTCATCGGGCAGTCTCCGGTCGGGCGGGATGATGCGCGCTAACGTTCGACATGAGCGGCAGCAGGAGGCCGACGGCCGGAAGCTGTCCGCTCGATGGAGGGGTTAGGCGCCTTCGCTCCGACGAGCGGCTTGTGTTCGCCCGCCTTGAGCCTCTGGAGCAGTTCGGTGCGGATCGCCAATTCGTCGCCTGACAGAATGCCGTCGCGGTAAAGCGTGCGCAAGAAGTCGTCTACAGGGACGGCGCTCTTCCTGTTGTTGCAACGGCGGCAGGCCGCGACAACATTTCGGTATGAGTTGGTTCCTTCCGGTCGCGATACGACATGCTCGATAACGTGGTTGTTTTCGTCCAGCTTTGCCAGACAGTAGAAGCAGCGCCACTCTTCACGTTCGAGGATGAGCTTGCGATTCTCTGGCACGGAGAAGAAGTCTTGGTCTTCCAGATTGAACTCGGCCGCCGCCGAAACCACTGGCAGTAGGCCTGCGATTTCGCTGGGCAGGAACACTTCGATGCGTGTACCAGCGCGCTCGCTGCTCAGCACCTTCACGCAGCCCTTCTGTTCAAGCTGGCGAACCTTCTCGTAAACGACCGCCTCTGAAGGAGGGGAGCCAGCCTTACCGATGCCGAAGGCAAGCTTCTTGCGCGCGGACTTAAAGCCAACGATCGTCTCTCGCTTTCCTTCGGCTCGCGTGTGGCGCAGAAGGTAGAGATAGATCGCCTGCTCATACACGTCGAGTCGCGGCGCCAAGTGGTCCTGGAACTGTATGAAGATCCGAGCAAACTCGTCCATGCTCTAAGACGCCTAACTTTCGATATGAGCGGCGTCTTTAGGCTGGCAATACCAGCTCAAAGACGTCCGCTCGATCGAGGTGTTAGCCGACACGCGCCGCAGACTCTGGATGTGACAAGAAGTACACGGCCCGGAAGCCGGGGTTTCGGACGGACAGTGCACTTGTTGACCTCATTCGGCCCGAGTTCATCGTTCGGTCGGCAACGAGTAGTAGGTCCACGACGGAGAATTTCTCGAGGTACAGAGGAAGGCTCGTGCTCTTTCGGTCCACCGCACGCTGCAGGTGTTCGTTCGTTGCCTCACGAACCCACCCAACACGGTCATCGACGCACTGCCAGTGTCGGTAGTCACTGAGTTCCTTTGGTACTGCTGTCACGAACACCTTAACCACCCCGATGGAGAACGTGTGATGCGCGAACGGCGCGGTTGGTGCTTCACACCTCATGCGTTCCACGAGCGGCCCGATTTCAATGCTTGTGAGATCGCCAAGGAATTTGACCGAAAGCGGAGGTCCGCCTTGACTGTAGTACTGTGCGGCGACGCTGCGTAATCGCTTCTGGTTCTCGGCTTCTGCTCGCTTTATCGGAGAACCAAAGGTAGCCTCTCCGTCCGCAAAGACTTGGCGCACTTCCAGCCCGAACGTCTCTTGGTCGGTTTGGACTTGAAAATCGAGAGGTTCCGGAATTTCTACAAGGTGCCAATTCACGCCGAGCAGCCGCGCAGCGGACTCTGCATAGATGCGCTCGCTAACCTTGCTTACCATGGCTGATTGTCGGCTAACGTTTGAGCTGAGCCGCGCGCTGCGGCGTGGCGCCTGGCCCGCGACGCCGAAGATAGGTGAAGCGACTTCGCGGGCCAAGTGCCATGCTGTAGCGCGTCGGCTCGAGCGCAGGGTTAGGCCCCACTCTTCGCGGGTGACCTTGAATGAGATGGCGCGGCATTAGATCGACTACCAATCACGCGTCGCGTCTGACGCAACGCGAGCCCGAGCAACGAGTTCCTCGAGAAGAATCAGCGCGTACTCGGATCGGATACTTTGAAGACTAGCCTGATCGGCTGTTGGGTGGCGTCCACGCCAATGTTGCGTGAGCTCGCCGATCTCGTCGGGTGAAAGTGAGGCAAGGACGCGCTCGACTGAAGGCAGAAACTCTGCGGTTGCTTCGTACCCGGTCTGGAAACCCATATCGAAGATCTCGCGCTTCAACTGATTCCAGAGATCGGACCTTGTGTAAATGAGCTTCTTGAGGCGAACGGAGAAGAGTGCTCTCTCACCTGCGGTAAGGCGCGGGGGATTTGGACCTGCGACACGAGTGCGCGATGACATGTCCTGTGGGGCCTAACGTTGACGCTGAGCGGCGGCGTGCCGCAGGCACGCCGTCCGCTCGAGCAACCAGTTATGCAGCAACGTCAAGCAATGCCCTGGGGTTCCTGTCCGCCACCATCAGCAGTGTCCTGGCGGGCCCCGAAGGCGCGCGCCTTCCCTGCTCCCACTCCTGAAGCGTCCGTACCGAAACCCCGATCAGCCTGGCGAACTCGGACTGCGACAGACCCGTCTTCCCCCGAATCTTCGCGACCGATGGAACAGTCGTGATGCGCCCGACTTCGCCTCGCTTGATCTGTCGAATTCCTTCCAGGATTTCCGCACCGATGTTCCGATCAGTCTTCGTCATCGCTGAGCTCCTGCCGGATCTTGCGTAGAACATGAGCCGGGATGTTCTCGGCCTCGTTCTTTGCATAGATCGTCAACATCCAAATGACACCCTTCGCGGCTCGGGCGAAGTAGATCACCCTTACGCCGCCCCGCTTGCCCCGCCCAGCGACGCCCCAGCGCAGCTTCCTTACGCCCCCCGACCCCGGGACGACTTCGCCGGACTCGGGATCGCGGACCAGATGAGCCTGAAGCGCTGTGTACTCCTCGTCAGACAGGTAGTCGTAGACGAGCCGAGTAAAGAGCGGCGTTTCGATGAACGAAAGCATCGAGGGGACTATACGTCATTGCCGTATGCACGACAAGAGCCGTCTCAATTGCGGCATAACGCTCGACATGAGCGGCGGCCGACCGGCGTTGCCGGTTGGACGTCCGCTCGATAGAGGGGTTAGAGCGCATTTTGGAGGACGCGCTTAGCTTGCTGTTCCACGAAGCTGCACTTGGCCGACAAAAGCTCAACGTATGCATTGTCTGTTCGATCAAGCATAAGCGGCGCGACATTGAGGTAAGCGCAGTACGTTCGCAGCTGCCGGCCGTCAACGTCTCCCGTATGTACAATTAAGTTCCTCAAGAGCTTGCACTCTGTCAAAGGATCCGGCGGCCTCGCCGAGTCCAAATACTCCGGGAATGTGGGCGCTGACAGCTCAATGATTTGGTAAAGCAAGATAATCTTTGCGAGCGGATCTACCGCCTCGCAAGCAAGCGCCCACAGCCTAAGCTGAACACCAAGGGCGTAGTTCCAAGTCTGTGGCGTGGTTCCAGACGGGATCGAACCATGAACGCTCCAGGCGAAACGTGGCTCAGACAAAACGGTGCGCCTGCACATCTCGGCCTTGACCCGAACGCCCGTTAAAAAGAACAGGCGATCAAGTTCTCGCGCAAGATGGAACTGCGCGCATGCGTCCTCCTCGCGCTGAGTATTAACCTCGATACAGAAATCGCCGTCGCGACCTACAACCGTCATCGACGACGGCAGAATCGACTGGAACGCGGTCAAATCCAGGTCCAGCGACTCACCGTCGTGGAGCAACCGAAACGTTGTGACCGGCATTCGTGCGCTCTAACGTTGGAGATGACCGGCGGCCAGTAGGCTGGCGAAGCCCGTCGATAGGACGTCCGTGTCGATCGACCTGTTCGACCGCATCACCTCAGGGGGCGATCGCCTGTTGAAGGGCTTTGAGGAACACGCGTGTATCAAGAAAGTAGTTCGGATATGCCCGCTTCAGCGCTGCAATCGAATCGACCGACACCAAGACTGCCTCCGCACCTGGACTAGCTTCGAGTGACTTCTCCACGAGCAGGTAATCAACTGTAGCTTTGTCAAGCTTCGCTCGCGAATAGCCGCTGATGCTCACCGTCCCCTCGGTGGGATTAAGTGCGAGCAAGAAGAAGTCCGCGTTAGCTGCGGATGGATCCTCGAGAGTACGTAATGCAGCGCCGTAGCTCTCCAACCGGCGCTCAACATCGAGAGCAATTGCAGCCTTACGCAACTCCTCGACGAGCTCCCGGCGTGTCTGCGGAGTCCCCGGAACAAGTGAAGATCGCTCGCGGAACGCAAGCGCCGACCCCATGAGCGCGAAAAATCGAAGCCATTCTGCGTGCCCCTGACTGGCCTTGAGCGCCTGCTTCAGGAAAGTGCCAACCGTTTCAACGGCAGTCGCCCATGCGTGTTGGAGGGGCGACCTAAGTTGAAGCTCGATCTGCAGACCGTTGTAAGTCGAGATCTTGTCGCTGAAGTACCGGTAGACGAGATGGACTCCGCGGTATCCGGATGACTGGGGCTCGGCGATGTAATCATCGAAGCTCGCCAGCTTGTGCTTTAGATCGCTTTCTTGATAGAGCCGGACCAGTTCCCGAACCTTAGGAACACTTCCGACGACTGCACGAGCGCCACCAATGTCCTGCATCCGCGACAGCATCATCTTGTCGAAGCGACGCAGTTTGGCCTCAATCGAAGAAAGGCGTTTGATTCGCTGGGCCACCAGCGCGTTCGGGTCGACCTGCCTAGCGCGCCTTCTAAGCCCGACCTGCATCGTGTTGAGCGGAAAGCTATGGGAGGACCGCCAGTTGTTGATCACGACGAGCGCTTCTGTCAGCTCCTCTGCCGAAGCCAGAGAATTCGCCAACACGCGTCCCGCGCGATCGACGGCACCTTTGCTGAATTGAGGGGTAGCCCAGGTCATCGTGGAGCGTGATTATGAGGTCGAACGTGTTTTGGTTCTTGGCGCGCAGCCGGATCAATTCGGATCT
>CALMII010000054.1 GCA_937864115.1 uncultured Steroidobacter sp.
CCTCCATCAAGAGTTTCGAATGCACCGGCGCAATTGTCGGTCATTGCGTAACCACTTTGATGGAACGTTCTACTAGCTCTGGGCGGGGGGCGTGTCTCTCAGTTTCGTGAACTGGGGCTGCACTGCGGTGGGCATGCGTCGCTCCATCGCTCTCACAATCCGACTGCACAGGAGCATCGCTCGCCCAACCGGACGCACGATCGCCGGCGCAGTTCGCAACCAGCGATGCACTGACTGCTCGCGTCGGGTCTTCCGCAGTTTCATAGCAAGTGGTCTCGCCATCGAAGGCCACTGGAACACAGGATTTGAAAGGATGCTCGCGAGAACCCCCTCCTGAGCAGCGAGATGTTTGAGTTCGTCCCGCATGGCCGTGACGCCAATGCCAACGGTGTCCTCATGCTTGAGCACCAGGGCCTCTCGCAGGACGCCCCAAGGGCCCAGCGTGGCGATCCGCAACGACAGTTCGTAGTCCTCGAGCAGGCGCAACGTCTCGTCGAATCCGCCCACCGCATCGAACGCCTCGCGACGGATCGCGGCGACTTGGTTGAAGAGCACGAAGGTGGATACGAGTACCTCGACGGGATTCGTCAGGAGCGCCTCCTGGAACGGAGGGGAAAGGCCCGCGACTTCAAAGGAGGTTCTTGCTGCCGCCTCGCGGTCACCCGTGGTCAAGGCATTGCAGATGCAGCACGCCATAGACGGTCCGAAAGCCTGCATGATGCGGACCTGCTTCTCGATCTTGTCGGGCAGCCACTCGTCGTCCGAGTCGAGGAACGCCAGGATCTCCCCACGCGCCTTCGACGCACCGAGGTTCCGTGCCTTGGAGGGTCCGCCGTTGGGCTGCTGCAACACGACGATGCGGCCCTCGAAGTCCCGCAGCGCTGCGAGTGTGCCGTCGCTGGAACCGTCGTCCACAACGATCACCTCGAGGTTGCCGTAGGTCTGGCCGAGCGCGCTCCTCACAGATCGCGCAACGGTGCTCTCCCGGTTAAACGTCGGGATGATCGCGGAAACGAGTGGTTGCATCGGGGCGTCGGGCTGGGGCAGAGTTTCACGGCGGGCAGCGAACGGACTGCGGTCCGCGCCGAGGCCACGCGAATGCGGGTTGACATGCGATCGCATGCACTTCGGCACAGGTTCGGCGAGGGCCTTCATGGTAGCGTCCAAGCCATGAGGCTGGAGACCGTCGTTCACACTCTAGTGCGTAGCTGCGACGCACGAAGGGAGCCGGCCCTAGCGCAGCGGCTGCCGGGCAGGCGGAACCGCCACGACCACGCGTTGCCGCCCGATCACCCCTGCCCCGTAAGTCTGCTCGCCGAAATGGGGCGAGCACGACGCAAGACATGAGCGCCCAGAGCGAACGCGGCCGCGAGTTGGTGTCGCCATGAATGCCGTTTCTGCGCTCGTGCTCGTGGCGCTCGCCATCCTGATCTCGGTCGGCTCCCGGCGGACTGCGTTGCTGGCTCTGGTGGCGGGCACGATGTTCCTAGGTCAGGGAGCTTCGTTCAGCGTTGGAGTAACCATCTACCCCATGCGCTTTCTCGCGCTCGTCGCCTTTCTTCGGGTGCTCCGTCGGCGCGAGATGAAGTTTTCGGGCTTGAACGAGCTCGACCGCGCGTTCGTTGGCGCCTACGGATTCGCAGTCGCGATGTACCTCGTCCGCACGGCGTTCGGATACGGCACCAGCGAGTCGATCAGCCAGACCAGCAACCTGTCCAAGATCGGTGGCTTCTGCGACCTCTTCTTTGGATACATCGCCTTCCGGGGGCTGCTGCGCAGCACTGACGACCTCAAGCAACTCCTGCTGCGCTTCCCCTTACTGCTGGTGCCTTACGTCGGCTCCCTAGCCATCGAACGTATGACCGGCAACAACCCACTCCTCCTGCTTGGCGGCGTGTCGCAGATTTGGATCGATGCCGAAGGCCGCTATCGCTGCTTCGGGAGCTTCGCCCATCCATCGATTCTCGGAACGTTCGGCGCGAGCTTCTTCCTGCTGTACGTGCCCTTCTTAGCCGAGGGCGTCGCGCGCATGCGGGCGGCAGTGGCGATGGCCCTTTGCCTGGCCATCGTGGGTTTCGCCAATTCGGGTAGCCCGGTCACGTTCCTGGGCCTGGGGCTCCTCGTCTGGGCCCTTTGGCCACTGCGGCGGAGGATGGCCCTCATCAAGGCCGGGCTTGCGATCTGCCTGCTGGTCACGGCGATCGCGATGAATGCCCCCATCTGGTACCTGCCGACCCGCATCAGCGGGATCGTCGGCGGCACGGGCTGGCATCGCTCCTATCTGATGGAGCGAGGCTTCGCCGATATCGACAGATGGTGGATCGCCGGAATGCCGCTGGACCTGACAGTAGGCTGGTTCCCGTACCACATCATGGGTGCCGCCGACATGACCAACGTCTTTCTCCTGTTCGGCGTGGACGGAGGGTTGCTTGCGCTCTTGCTGCTGGTTCTTGCACTCGTTTTGGCGTTCAGGCGATTGGGGCGGGCACTCCGCGTAGTGCGAGAGCCACCCACAGATCGGCTGTCCGAGCGATTCCTTTGGGCGCTTGGCACCGTGTTGGTCGCGCACATCGTCAACTTCTTCGCCATCACGTACTTCGACCAGTTCAACATGATCTGGGCGATGCAAGTGGCCGCCATCTCGGGGATCACCACCGAAGTACTCCGGCAGTCGCTAGAGCACGCGGGCGGCGCTGGGTCGCACAGTGGGCGAGATCGGTCCGCTGCCACCACACGAGCGGTGGGAGGCGCCGGTGCGGCCACGCGTCGTACGTAATGACGGCCAACTTCGGCGGGTGATTGACGCACGCGGTATCCGAAGCGTAATAGGCCGGAAACCATCGAGGCGAGAGAGGAACACTTCGTGGTGCAATGCAGAGTATGTGGGTCTACCACCATAGCCGAGACGCTCAACGTACCCGAAATGATGTTCGGCTGGCATGAGCAGCACCGATACATGCGCTGCGGTGTCTGTGGCTGCTTGCAGATCGAACGTATCCCTGACGACATGGCCCGCTACTACGGCGAGGGTTACTATTCCTACACCCTGCATGCGCCGACGGGTTGGCGCGGATGGCTGGCAGCCAAGCGCGATCGCCACCTTATGTTCGGCGACGCACCTGCAGGGGCGGTGCTCGCGCGAATGTTGCCCACGTCGATGTTCGACAGCCTCGCACCGCTTCGGTCATGGTTGCGTCCAAACCAGCGCGTGCTGGACGTGGGCTGCGGGTCGGGTGAGTTGGTGCAACGACTGCGTCGTGTTGGACTGGATGCAGTCGGCGCCGATCCCTTCATCGAGGCCGACATCGTCGATGACGGGCGCTTGCGCGTGCGGCGAGCGCATCTCGACGAGGTGGACGAGCAGTTCGACCTGATCATGTTTCACCACTCCTTCGAGCACATGCCCGACGGGGCAGCAACGCTGCGCGCGGCAGCAAGCCGGCTGGCAGCGGGCGGGCGGCTGTTGATCCGTGTGCCGCTCTGCTCGAGCGACGCCTTTGAACAGTATCGGGAGCTCTGGGTTCAACTGGATGCCCCGCGCCACTTCTATCTGCACACGGAGCGCAGTCTCATAGGGTTGGCACAGCGATGCGGGTTCACTTGCGACGAAGTGCGCTATGACTCATGGGCATTCCAGTTCTGGGGAAGCGAACAGTATCGCCAGGGCATGACGCTGCGCGACCCGAAGTCATACGCCGTCGACCCGGCAGGCTCTGGGTTCTCCGCGCAGCAGATCAAGGACTGGGAGCAGCAGTCTCGGCAACTCAACAACGCTCGGCGTGGCGATCAGGCGGCCTTCTATTTGCGGCTGGACACATAGTGTGTTGCCGCCGAAATTGACCCACGTTTCAGGCCTGTGCCGACCGAAAACTGACCCAGGTTCACACTTCTTGGCCTATGTTTCTGTAGGAGCGTGAGACCGATGTCAACGACCGACGACTATCGAGCCCTGCTTGCGGATGGCGCGCGCGCGGGCTCCTTCGCCCAGCGCGCGCGCAGCAGGCGCTCGCGAAAGCTGATCGAGACGTTTCCCGACCTGCACGACATGAATGTTCTGGACCTCGGTGGGACAGCGCAGTTCTGGAGCGGCTTTCTCGTCAGGCCCGCGCACTTGACGTTGGTCAACGTGATGCCGGTCGCATCGCCGGCTGACTGGATCACCACCGTGACGGGAGATGCATGCTCTCCCCCTGAACCCGTCCGAAATTCCAGGTTCGACCTGGTCGTCTCCAACTCGGTCATCGAGCACGTAGGCGGACACGTGCAACGGCAGTGCTTCGCCGATGTGGTTGCAAGAAGCGCCGACAGGCACTGGATTCAGACGCCGTATCGGTATTTTCCGATTGAGCCCCACTGGCTTTTCCCTTGCATGCAGTTCCTGCCCTTGCGCGTTCGCGCCGCGATCACGCAACACTGGCCGCTGAGCCCCGCGAGGGCTATCGATCTCCGTGATGCGGTTGCCAACGCAACATCGGTTGAACTGCTGTCCATCACCGAGATGCGGAGCTACTTCCCCGAATCGACAATCTGGTATGAGCGATTCGGGCTTCTCGTCAAGTCGGTCACGGCAATCCGTTGCTGAACGCCGGTGACTCGGCAGTGCAGCCAAGAGGGTGGCAGCACTGCGAGGCCCGGATTCAGCACACCCAGTCACCGTTCGTCGCACATCACTGGACGACCAGATTCTGCGGCGGCGCCAGTTGGGCCGCGGCGCCGTACTCGCTAGCACCTGCGTCACAGCGTCCTCCCGAGGGCCGCGCATTGCCATCGTGGTCGGAGGCAATGCAGTCAGTGCCCGTCCCCCCGGCGTCGATGGCAAGTGACCCTGCCGCGAGGCGGAACCCATCGGAGCCGAAGCCTGCAGAGGCAACCACCTTGTCGGTTCCGCCGCACGCCGCGCCAGAAGATCCATACCAAACGTTCGAGCGGAAGGCCGTGCCTTGGCAGTTGCCGCGCGGAGCGAGATTCCCGACCCAAATAACATTAGAAAACCCACCACTGCACGAGCCGCTTGCAGGATCGATGAGTACCCCGGCCTTGCCGGGAACGAACGTGTTGTAGCGGAACGTCCAATTCGCGCAGGAGCCCAGGTTCTGGAAGTTCATCTGGAAAACGTAGTACGCGCTCCCAGGCGAGCCGAAGAAGTTGTTCTCGAACAGGATGTTCTGCGGTTTGGTTCCAGTCCAGGTACTGAAGAAGATGGTCGAAGTGCTGGTTTCGTTGTTGTTGCCGAAGGTGCTGTTCCGAATGGTCAGACCGTTGACGTTTCCGTCGACCCGAATCACCTCGAAATGATTGCCGAGCCCACCCGTATTGCGCACGCCATCGAAAGTCACGCCGTCGACCAACATATTGGTGGACCCGTAGACCGCCATGCCCTTGGCGCACGACGAGCACGAGAAGTTCGTCAGCGACCCACCGATCCAACTGATATTGGACGTCTTGCCGCCCCAGTAGACAGCGGCATCCTGATAACCGAACACAGACGTATTCACGCCGCTGAACGAACAATTCCTACACGTGATGTTGCTAGCTGTGCCAGTGATGAACCATCCCGTATTCACGTTTGCCGTGATGTTCTGGATCTCGTACCAAGCCCCATGAGTCGTGAGAAGTCCAGTTGTCGTGGCCGGCTCGGCAATCACGGTGCAACCAGGCGCTGTCTTGACGGCAGTGATGGTCTGCCCGCCGTAGTTTCCAGACTTCATGCGGATGGTGTCACCAGGCACGCACGCCGACACGGCAGCTTGGATGCTGGCGCACGCGGCAGCATCGTTGTAGGTTGCCGCGCTGGATTGGCGCGTGCAGCTACCGCCGTTGGTGTCGATCCAGAGGTTCGCCGTCTGCGCCGAGGCAACCGACGGCAGGCATAGCGCAGCGAGCGCCGTGAAAAAGATCCGCCGAAACAGAGTGCCGAATCCGTGGAGAGCCTGTCCGCTATGCATTGCCTGCACGTGAGTTGAAGTAGTCATGGCCGTAGTTTCTTTCAGAATGTTCAAACCTATTGCGGCTCGCTCAGTAGTGGTCATTGCACGAGCTTGGACGCTTCGGTTGAGTAGGCACTCTCGTTGCCGGCATTGTCCACTGCCGTAACAGCGAAGTAGTACCTCGCCTCCCCCGCGAGTCCGCCGACCGTGTACGCCGTCGACGAGCCCGCGGACACTCCCGCACCTCTTTGCTGAAAGTAGGAGCCCGGTGCAGTCCCATAGTAGACGCGGTAACCGGTGACCGTCGAGCTTGTAGACGTGCCCCACATGAGAGTCGCCTGCGCTGCCGGTGCCGGTGCCGGTGCCGGTGCCGGTGCCGGTGCCGGTGCCGGTGCCGGTGCCGGTGCCGGTGCCGGTGCCGG
>CALMII010000055.1 GCA_937864115.1 uncultured Steroidobacter sp.
CTCCCCTCGCTGGGGGATCTCCGGCTCGCTTCGCGCGCCTCCTCCCCGCTACGCGGAGGAAGGGACGCTCGATTCGATCTCATCTCAATCCTTTGGCGCTTAATGCAGTGCCATGGGGCTTCAGCCGGCCTCTGAGGAGTCAGGCTTCAGTATCGTCATCACACCGCGAAGCTGTAACCGCCGTTCACGGGGTACGTCTGTCCCGTGATCCACGAGGCCGCGTCGGAACACAGGAACAACGTCATCATCGCCACGTCATCGGGCTTGCCGAGGCGGCGGATGACGTATTGCGAGAGCATCGCTTTCGCGCGATCGCTGGCGAGAAACTGCTGCATGGCCTCGGCATCGAACGGCGGTTCGAGCGCGGAGAGCGAGATGGCATTGCAGGTGATGCCGAAGCGGCCGGCTTCGCGCGCGATGGCGCGAACGAATCCTGCGGCGCCGGCCTTCGCAGCAGCGTAGGCCGCGAGCCGCACCTGGCCGATGCGGCCGGCGTCGGAGACGATCGTGACGATGCGTCCTTTTTTCTGCGCCGTCATGCCCGGCAACGCGGCGTGACAGCAGTTCATGACGCCGCGCAGGTTGGTGTGGAAATAGCGATCCCACTCGTCGGGCTGCGTCTCCCAGAACATGGGTGAGGAACCGATCGCTGCATTGGGCCCGGCATTGCCGGCGTTGTTCACGAGCAATGTGATGGGGCCGAGTGTTTCCGTGGCTGTGCGAACCGCTGCGGTGACGGCGGCGTGATCGCCCACGTCGCAGGGCACGGCGAGCGCGCGAACGCCGAGAGCTTCGATTTCTGCGACGACGGCCGCGGCGCGCTCGGGCACGAAATCATTGACGGCAATGCCGCCGGCATTGTGATGCGTGAGAGTCAGTGCGATGCCGCGGCCCGCGCCCTGGCCGGCGCCGGTGACGAAGGCGATCTGGCCGCCGAGATCGAGCGGGTCGTTGCCGATCATCTGTCCCCCCAGTTCTCCAATACTTCAATAGGCTCAATATCCGGGGATCGCCGCCCGGATGGCAATCGGTGAATCGCCGCTTCGCCCTCTTCCTGTAGGTCAGGCTTTAGCCTGACTTCCGAAGAAGAGCCGGCTGAAGCCGGCCCCACAGGAAGAGAGGAATTCCCCTCTCAAACCTTCGCCAGCGCCGCCTCCACCGCTGCGATCTCCGACCTCAGCCACATGGTCTCGCTCAGGTTCGAGCCGCCAGACTCCCTGAGCAGTTGCTGCAACGCATCCTTCTTCACTGCCAGCGACTCCGCATGCACCGGCTCGACGCCCAGCGCCACATCGAGCAGATGCAGCGCTTCGAGCGCGCGGCCTTCCTCCAGCTTTTTTCTGGCGCGCAAGGCGAGCGGCGCCGCGCCGCCGGCGAGTTCGACCAGATCGGCATCGATGCTGGAACGCGGCACGCCGTACAGCGACGTGGTCGAGTCGTAGTGAAACCAGCCCGAATACTCCTCCCAGATCGAACGCACGGCCCACGACACCTTGCCGTGGAATTCGCCGATCGCAAGCGGCGGCGGCAACCGGATCTCGCGCATCAGCGTGTTCACGTCCTTGCCGGCATTCATGCCGGCGATCACCGCGTCGTTCACGAACGAAACGGCGGCGTGCATCTTGTCGAGCGCAGCCCGGATCGTGTCGGTGCCGCGGACCGGTTCGCCGTGACCGGTGATCAGCAGTTCCGCGCCCAGATTGCGCACGAGGTCGAGCGAATGCAGATACCGCTGCACCAGTCGCGGCTTGTCGCCGCGCAGGGTGACGAGGTTCGGCATCGCCTGGAACACGGGGCCGAACAGATTGCCCGTGAACACGATGCGTTCCTGCGGCAGCCACACGACGACCGAGTCGAGCGCTTCGCCGCCGGGTGTCGAGATCACCTCGAAGCGCCGGCCGCCCTGTTCGAACTCATGACGACGGTCGACGACCACGTCCGGCACGACTTCCGGCGGAGGCGGCGGCTGGCTGCCGCGATTCATGGTGCCGGCCCAGAGCCTGGCGGAGCGCCGTTTCAGATACGGGCCGAGATCGTCGAAGTAGCGCCAGGTCTGCACGAAACGCCGTTCCGCGATCACCTGCGTTCCCGGCTCGCGAAACCCCGGCACGCCGCCGTAATGATCGGCATGCGCCTGCGTGAGGATGATCCGCCGCAGCGGCCCGGTGCGATGCGGTGCGAACAGCTTCCGGTTGCGCTCGATGTTGTCCATGAATCCGGTGTTGACCATCAGGTCGCCGTCGGCCGTCGTCACCAGGTAGGCGTTGGAAATGTCCTTCGCCATGAAAATGAAATCGGTGATGCGCCCGGCGTCCTTCTGCTGATCGCCGGCGCGTACCAGGCTCGCGAGCAGCGGCTTGGCGTCGTTCGATTCAGTGCTCATACCGTGGCTTCCAGAGAAGAAGAGATTTCACACGGAGATCACGGAGATCACGGAGACCGGAGAAGAGAAGAAGAATTTCCACGGGGGAGGAAGGGGAACACGGGGAGCACGGGGAAAGAAAATTTCTTTCTCTCAAGACCCCGTGTTCCCCGTGTCCCCCGTGGAAATATTCCGGCTCTTTGTCTTCGATCTTCGTGTGAAATCTTAAAAATCGACCATGACCTTCGCCGACTGCGGCGTACCGGCGACGTTGAATGCCTCCACCACTTTCTCGAACGGAAAGCGATGGCTGATGAGGCTGGCGACTTTGTCGCGCAGGCGCGGCAGGGCGGCGATCACGTCGGGCATTTCGTCGGGGTAGCCGACGGCGGTGGTGAGGGTCATCTCGGTGGTCAGCATCGCGCCGAGGTTCACTTCGACCGGCTTCATGTACGCGGCGGTGATGACCAGGCGCGAGTGATACTTCGCCATGCCGATGACGTCGGAGACGATGTTCGGCGCGCCGGCGGCATCGATGTACGCATCGGTGCCGACGCATTCGCGGCTGAAGACGCGCGCGGTGCCGTGCAGTTCGGTGAGGCGCGCACGCACGTCGTCTTTCGCGGGGTTCAGCACGGCGCGCGCGCCCAGCGCCTTCGCGCGTTCCAGGCGCTCGGGCGAGAGATCGAGCGCCACGACGTCGGTGACGCCGCGATCGACCAGCCACAGCACCATGCCCAGGCCGATCGGGCCGCAGCCGAAGACCACGGCCTTGTCGCCGGATTTCACCTGCATGCGGTTCACGCCGTGCAATGCCACCGCGAGCGGTTCGGTCATCGCGGCGATCTCGAACGGCAGGTCGTCGGGAATCGGCAGCAGGCTGTCGCCGACGCGCGCATCGCGCACCAGCAGTTCCTCGGTGAAGGCGCCTTCGGGGCCGCCGCTGCCGATGTAGCTCGGCGTCTTCATCGGATTGATGACGACGCGCTGGCCGACCGACACGTCCTTCACTGCATCGCCGACGGCGACGACTTCGCCCGCGGCTTCATGACCCAGTGGCGTGACGCCGCCGGGCTTGCGATGAATGCCGCCGATCTTGATGTAGCTCAGGTCCGAGCCGCACACGCCGCAGGCTTTCACCTTGACGACGACATCCGATTTTCCCGGCGCCGGCGATTGATACGGGTCCAGGCGGAAATCGTTCACGCCGTGGATGTTGAGCATGTGTCCCATGGCAGCGCTCCGGACCTTACAGGTTGATGAGCGAGGCACCGTCGATGACGAGGGTGTCGCCGGTGTGGAACGAGGAGGCGTCGCTGCAGAGATAGGCGGCGATGCCTTCGAAGTCCGCCGCGTAGCCGGGGCGCGGGATCGGCGTCTTCGAGGCGAAGTACTTGTCGACGGGGCTGAGCTCGGCGGACTCGCCGGTCATGCCGGTCTTGATGTAGCCGGGCGCCACCGTGTTGGCGCGGATGCCGTACTTGCCGAACTCGACGGCCATGCAGCGCACTGCCGCGCCCATCGCCGCTTTCGATGCGGCGTAGGGAATCTTGCCGGGCAGGCCTTTGAACATGGACAGGCTGCCGCAGAAGATCAGCGAACCGCCGGGGTCGCCGGCCTCGGCGCGCTTCACCATGTGACGCGCCGCTTCGCGCAGCGTGTAGAGCGAGCCGTGCAGGCTGACGTCGAGGAAGGAGAGATAGTCCTTGCTCGATTGTTCCAGCGTGCCGTTGCGCGGCGGCGGCAGGCCGGCGTTGGCGATGGCGCAGTCGATGCGGCCGAACTGTTTGATCACGCCGTCATAGGCCGCAATGATCTGGTCCTCGGAGGCGACGTCGACCTGCTGCGCCAGCACTTTCGCGCCCAGCGCTTCGAGCTCCTGTTTCGCCGCTGCATTCTTTTCGGCGTTGCGGCCCCAGATGACCACGCTGCCGCCCTGCCTGGCGATGCCGCGCGCGAAGCCCAGCCCCAGACCGCTGTTGCCGCCGCTGATGACGGCGACCTTGCCCGTCAGATCGAACAGTCCCCTGGTCATGATTCTCCCTCGCTGGAATGCCGATACTGCCGTCAAGTGTGGCCAGCCCGGCCGGTGTCGACAACGACAAAGACTGTCGATGGCGGGCCGCAGTGATGCGACAGGGACCTCGATGTGCCTGCGCTGCACCGAGGTTGATTCATCCTGTTGTGGGGCCGGCTTCAGCCGGCCTTCTTGAGAAGTCAGGCTGAAGCCTGACCTACAGTCAGAGCCGGGACCAGACTGTCAGCATTGCGGAATCAGCATCGCCACGATCGCCTCTGCCGCCTGCTCCGGCGTCATCTGCGTCGTATCGATGCGCAGCTCGGGCGCCTCCGGTCTCTCGTACGGACTGTCGATGCCGGTGAAATTCTTCAACTGCCCCGACCGCGCCTTCCTGTAGAGCCCCTTCACATCGCGCGCTTCGGCCTGCGCCAGCGGCGTATCGACGAACACTTCGTGGAACTCGCCCTCGCGGATCATCTGCCGCACCATCTTGCGCTCGGCGCGGAACGGCGAAATGAACGCGGTGATGACGATCAGGCCCGCATCCGTCATGAGCTTCGCGACTTCGCCGACGCGACGGATGTTCTCGACGCGATCGGCATCGGTGAAACCGAGATCCTTGTTGAGGCCATGACGCACGTTGTCGCCGTCGAGCAGGAACGTGTGACGGTTCATGCGCGCCAGCTTCTTCTCGACCAGGTTCGCGATCGTCGACTTGCCCGCGCCAGACAGGCCCGTCAGCCAGAGTACGCCGGGCTTCTGGTTCTTGAGGCCTGCGTGATACTCGCGGGTGATGTCCGTGGCCTGCCAGTGCACGTTCTGCGCGCGACGCAGCGCGAAATGGATCATGCCGGCCGCGACGGTCGCGTTCGACATCTTGTCGATGAGGATGAAGCCGCCGAGGTTGCGGTTGTCGTCGTACGGCTCGAACGGAATCTGGCGATCCGTGGCGAGTGTCGCGACGCCGATGGCATTGAGATCGAGCGTCTTCGCGGCGAGGTGCTCCATCGTGTTGACGCTGACCTGGTACTTCGGCGCATGCACGGTGGCCGTGACGGTCTGTGCGCCGATCTTCAGCCAGTACGGCCGGCCCGGCAGCATTTCGTTCTCGTCCATCCACACGAGGGTCGCTTCGAACTGATCGGCCGACTGCACCGGATCGCTGGCGAGCGCGATCACGTCGCCGCGCGAGCAGTCGATCTCGTCGGCGAAGCAGATCGTCACCGACTGGCCGGCCACGGCTTCCGGCAGATCGCCGTCGAGCGTCACGATGCGCGTGACGGTGGAAGTCTTGCCGGAGGGCAGCACGCGAACCGCATCGCCCGGTTTCACCGTGCCGCTCGATACCAGGCCCGAAAAGCCGCGGAAATCCAGGTTCGGGCGATTCACCCATTGCACGGCCATGCGGAACGGCGTTCGAGATGCGTGAGCTTGCGGCGCACGGCGGCGTTCATGTCATTCACTCCGTAGGCTGTGGGGCCGGCTTCAGCCGGCCTTGAGAAGCCAGGCTGTGACCGAAGGGAATCCCACGGGAAAGCCTGACCCACAGGAAGAAGGTCACTTTCGATTACAGAGGAACGACCCGCAACGCGGGTCACTGTTGAGGAAAGGCCGGAATGCTGCATTCCGGCCGCGCGGAGTAGCACGTCCTCCGCCGTCTCGTTCGGCACAGCAGTCGCGGCAACTCGCCACGCTGTCGAATCCGGGCCGGAATCTGTCGGCTGAGGTCAAGGAAATGCCGGGAAAAGCGGCTGTCCCGGATGCCTGATCTGAGCGATATTGCGTCATCGCCGGCACAGACCGGCGGGCTGGAATGAGGGGGCAGTCCCGTGAGCCACGCACGACCGACGGTGACCATCGACGCGGAAGTCCGCGTGCCGACCATGACGGCGCAGCTCGCCTGCTTCCATGTGCTCGAACCGACGGACAGCGTGCTGCGCCTGCAGGACGATTACCGGCTCGACTTCTGTCTCAACCCGCGTCCGCGCAACACGCGCGGCTGCTATCGCGAACACTGGAGTCAGCACCGCTTCGAACGCATCGGCAACGTGTTCCTGCTGCCGCCGCAGGAAACCATGCAGGTCTCCACCAGCGGCGGCGCGCCGCAGGGCTCGCTGGTGTGTCACATCCATGCCGAGGCGATGCGGCAGTGGTTCGAAGGCGATCTCGAATGGACCGACCGCCGTCTCGAAGCCAGCCTCGATCTCGGCGACGCCAACATCCGCAATCTGCTGACGCGGCTGACGGATGAACTGCGGCACCCCGGCTTCGCCAGCGAAATGCTGGTGGAACTGATCGCCGGCCAGGTCGCGATCGAAATCGCACGCTACTGTGCTTCGATCCATGAGGGCCCGGCGGTCGGCGGCCTCGCGGTATGGCGGTTGCGTCGCATCGACGAGCGCCTGCGCGAAATCCGCGAGGCGCCGACGCTGATGGAGCTGGCGACGCTGTGCAATCTGTCCGTACGGCAGCTGACACGCGGCTTCCGCGTCAGTCGCGGCCATTCCATCGGCGAGCACGTCGCACAGGCGCGCATCGATCACGCGAAGCGCATGCTGGCGACGGAGCAGAGCGTCAAATCCATTGCGTATTCGCTGGGGTTCGCCTCGCCGTCGAGTTTCTCGTTCGCGTTCCGTCGCGCCACAGGGCGCACGCCGTGTGAATTCCGGCAGCGCCTGGCGCTGTCCTGAGGGAAGAAGGTTTCACACGGAGATCACGGAGTTCACGGAGGTCCGAGAAGAGAAGAATTTCACACAGAGAACACAGAGAAAGAAAGATCCGATCTGACGATTCTCCTCTGTGCTCTCTGTGAAATTCTTGATCTTCTCCGTGGTCTCCGTGATCTCCGTGTGAAATCTGGGCTCTTCCCGCGGCCCGTTCGCAACACTGCGGCCCGTCGCACAAAGAAAACCTCGTTGCGGCTGCGGCGAACGGGGCAGAAGATGCCCCGACTCAATGCTCATCCGACGGGGGACGACATGGCGCAGCAGTTCAACGCCGCTGACCTGATTGCCGAAGCGCGGCGCACGACCGGACTGGAACGCTTCGACAGCGAGAGTTTCCGCGAAGGCCTCGACGTTCTTCTCGCCGACGCCAGCCAGGTCGACTATCCGGAGCAGGGCGCGCAGCGCTTCCGCGCGACGATGGTGGCGGCGCTCGCGAATCGACTCCAAGCGACGGCGTATCTCGATCAGCATCCCGAACTGCTGCAGCGTCCGATCGAACGGCCCGTGTTCGTGTTCGGCGTGCCGCGTACCGGCACGACGCTGCTGAGCAATCTGCTGGCCGCCGATCCGGCGCGACGCTCGCCACTCACGTGGGAAATCGACGATCCGGTGCCGCCGCCGAGCACCGCCACGCTCTACAACGATCCGCGTGCGCTCGCCCGGCTGGAGATGGAGCGCAAGATGCTCGCGGCGCGGCCCGAGATGGGCAAGTACTACCGCAACTCGGCGATCTATCCGAACGAGTGCATGTTCTTCATCAATTCCGATTTCAAGGCATTGATGTGGGAATCGCGCGGGCGCCTGCCGAACTATCGCGACTACCTGTTCGGCAACGACATCGACCTGACTTCGACCTACCGGTATCACAAGCGCTTCCTGCAGCTGTTGCAGGCCGATGCGCCCGGCATCTGGAATCTCAAGATGCCGTCGCACGCGCTGTATCTCGACACGCTGCTCGAGGTCTACCCCGATGCACGCCTGGTGTGGACGCATCGCGATCCGCTCACCGCGACGGGTTCGTTCTGCAGCCTGCTGTCGCTGGCGCACATGGGATTCCTCGGCAAGGTCGATACCGAATGGCTGGGCGAGGACTGTTCGTATCAGGCCGTCGAACACGCCAGCCGCATCATGGATACGCGCGCACGCATCGGTCACGACCGCATCATCGACGTGCACTACGCCGACCTGATGCGCAATCCGCTGCCGACCATGCGCACGCTGTACCAGGCGCTCGGCGACGCGTTCACGCCAGCCGCCGAAGCCGCAATGACGGCGTGGCTCGACGACAATCCGCAGGACAAGTTCGGCCGGCACGAATACAAGCTGGCGCAGTACAACCTGACCCCGGACAAGTTGCGCGGCATGTTCGAGCGCTATCTGTCGGCGTACGACGTCGAGGCGGAAGGCTGAGGTTCAGAGAAGAGCGGAGTAACCGCATAGAACGCATAGAAGAAAGAGAAAGGAAGTAGCCGCAAAAAGCGCAAAAGCAGAACTCCACATCAGGATTTTTTTGCGCCTTTTGCGCTTTTTGCGGCCAGTTCTTCTGTTTTGCGTTCTATGCGTTCTTTGCGGTTACTCTTGGTTTCTTCAGCCAGGAGAACGCCATGGCCCAGCGGTTCAAGGACAGGCTCGTCGTCATCACCGGTGCCGCCGGCGGCATGGGGCAGGCATTTGCACGCGCCTTCGCGAGCGAGGGTGCCGCGCTCGTCCTGACGGATATCGACGAGGGAGGACTCGAAGCGGCGGTCGCGTCGCTGCGCGGTGAGGGAGCGAAGTGTTCCGGCCATCGCGTCGATCTTGCGAGCGAGGCCGGCATCGCCGAACTGGGCGCGAAGCTGCTCGGCGAACAGCCGCGCATCGATGTGCTCATCAACAACGCAGGCCTGGCGTATGGCGAAATCGCTACCGGCTTCGCCGATCTCTCGCAGGAAAAGTGGCTCAGGTTTTTTGCCGTCAACACTGTGGCGCCGTTGCGCCTCGCGCAGGCACTGCGTCCGGCGCTGACCGCGGCGCGCGGCAACATCGTCAACATCACCTCGATGGCGAGTTACCTGCCGGGCACGGCCTACGGCGTGACCAAGGCGGCGCTGAATGCGATGACGTTCGGCATGGCGGGTTCCTTCGGCGCCGACGGCATCCGCGTCAATGCGATTGCGCCCGGCCTCATGGAAACGCCGGCCTCGCGCGGCAGCCTGCCGCCGGAAACCTATGCGCGCGTGCAGGGGCAGCAGATCCTGAAGCTGCACGGCACGGCGGACGACATCGCTTCGCTGGCGCTGTTCCTCGCCTCCGACGACGCGCGTTTCATCACCGCCGAGATCGTGACCTGCGACGCCGGCAATCGATTGCGGGGCTGGCGCGGCTGATGGCGCGATGAGCGCATTCTTCCGCGGCCCGTCGCCAGGGCGGCCTTCCTGATGTATTGGCGTCTTTTCTGCTGTAGGTCAGGCTTCAGCCTGACGCTTGGGCCGGCTGAAGCCGGCCCCACAGGAAGAAAGCCCGGGCATCTTGCGAAGCCCGTAGCGGCTGTGTCATCACTGCGCCATGCATCCCGAAGATCTGCATCGCCGACTCTACGTTCCGGACCTGCTGGTGAATGCGCTGAACCAGCGGCGTGACAGTCCGCTGTTGCATTTCGTCGACGCCATTCCACAGACCGCTGTCGGCAAGCCGGACAAGAAGGCGCTGCGGGCGCCGTACGCGAAATGATCGCGCGATACCTGATCCAGCCATTGCAGGCCGTCTCGTCGCAGGCGCTCGCCCTCGTCGATCTCGATACGTGGCCGCGCGATGCCGGCCTGCAGCCTCTGCCGTCGGTGCCCGTCATCGGGCTGGGCGAGCGCGCTCATCCACTGGCGGCAACGCTCGATGCCATCATCGAAGCGCCGATCGCGCTGGAAACGCTGATCCGTCAGGTGGAGGCGAATCCGCATGCGGCGGCGGTGATCGTGCAGCTGCTGCGCGTTGCCGAAGGACAATCGCTCGATCGTGCGCTCACGCTGGAATCGCTGAGCTACGGACTGTTGCAGGCCAGCGCCGAGTACGCGCAATGGCTGGCTGCGCGGAATCACGCGAAGGTTTCGACGGTCCCGGGCAGCGTCATCCTCGATCGGCAGGACGATGAACTGCGGGTCGTGCTGAACCGGCCGCAGGCCCGCAACGCCATCGATCGCGCCATGCGCGATCAGTTGTTCGAAGCGTTCACCGTCGCAGCGCTCGATCCCGACATCCGTGCCGTGAAATTCCGCGCCGTCGGTGCGGCGTTCAGCGCCGGCGGCGATCTCGACGAATTCGGCACCACGCGCGATGCGGCGACGGCACACGACATCCGCTGCCGCACGCTGCCGGCGCGTGCCATCGCGCGCCGGCCGGAGATCGTCGACGTTCACATCCAGGGCGCGTGCATCGGCGCGGGTCTGGAAATGGCCGCGTTCGCGCAGCGCGTGACCGCAACGAAGGGCGCGTGGTTCCAGCTGCCGGAGCTGTCGATGGGACTGCTGCCGGGTGCCGGCGGCTGCGTCTCCGTGCCGCGCCGCATCGGCCGGCAACGAGCGGCGCTCATGATGCTGTCCGGCGAGCGCGTCGATGCGGCGACAGCGCTGCGCTGGGGACTGATCGATGCGATCACGGACGAGGCTCCTCCTGTGGGGCCGGCTTCAGCCGGCCTGGAATGACCAAGGCGCGGGTCATAGTCCACTTGCCGGTACTGCATTTCCTGCTTCACTCAGCTCATTCGCTCAGCGGCAGCTCGATGAAACTGTCGTTGCGCAACCGGATGCGTAGCGGCTCGCCGGCATCCGCGATCGATTCGTCGCTCACCTCCTTGCCGGTGCCGTAGTTCACCTGCGCACCGGGATTCTTGTTCGCGTCGAAAAGCACCAGCAGCCGGCTGCCCGCCGCGAGCCTGCGGCTCACGACCGTCGTCGCAAATGCAATCGCGGTCGTCTTGCCGGGCTGGAGCAGCCGACGGCGGGTTGCATCCCGGGCATAGCTCGCGCGCTGCAATGAGTAGCCGAGATTGAACAGCGTGCCGTCGGGCATCACCTCGAACGCGGTCACGCCGAAATCGAAATCCTTCTTGTTGATCGTCACGTTCACGACGCCTCGCAGAGCGCCGCTCAGTACCGTTGGCTGCGCGAACGGCTCGCTCAGGAACTGCAGCTCGGTGATGAATCGGAACTTCACGCCCTGTATCGGATACGGATAGGAATTGAAGTTGTTGAAGACGTTGCGATCGGTGAAGTCCACGACATGTTCGCTGCTGCCGCTGCTTGCGGGTTTGACGGAAGCAAGCTGCAGATGGTCGCCGGTGCGTACGCTGGAGAAGTAGAGCGTGCGCCGCAGTGCGCTCATGGCGTCGAGCGACGGCGCATGTCGCCACTCGTTCGCGCCCATCACCTCGAAGTTGATGCGGTCCTTCAATAGTGCGGGCATCGGACCACCGCGCAGTACGTGATCCATCCAGTCGAACACCAGGTCCGGCGTGCTGAACTGCGCGACCGGGTCGATCTCATATCCGCGCAGCACCGGCGGCTTCTTCTCCCAATGCGTAGCGAGGTGATCGTAGGGGCCGATCACCGCGTAGTGCTCGGCGTCGCGTCGATGACGATAGTGCTCTTTCAGAAACTGGAGCGCCGAGATCTGGCCGTCGTCGTAGTAACCGGTGATCGTCAGTACCGGTATGTCGATACCGGCGTAGTCATGCCCGTACGGCACCATCCGCTGCCAGTAGCCGTCGTAGGTGGGGTGCTGCAGCCAGCGTTGCAGCCACGGGTTGGGCGTACCGTCCACCTGATCGATCTCGCGGTAGGGTCGTCCGCTCTTGAACCAGTTGCGCGCCATGCGGGACCAGCGGTCGCGATCGTCGTTCGCCTGGTCGTCGAGCAGCTTGTTGTTCGTCGTGTAGAAGGCCCAGGCGTAGTTCGCATTCAGGAAAACGTTGTTGTACATCGGCAGTCCGAAGCCGGGAATTGCCGCGGCCGAAACGGCGATCGTCTTGAGCGCCGGATGTTTGCGCTTCGTCGCCGCCCAGGCGGTGAAACCCGAATAGCTGCCGCCGCGCATGCCGACGCTGCCATTGCTCCACGGCTGCTGCACGATCCAGTCGAGAATCGCATGCGCATCCTCGGCGTCGTGCTCGTAGGGCACGATCGGGTCGGGACTGAGTCGCTTGCCGCGCGTGTCTGCGTTGACGCAGGCATAGCCACGATCGACGGCCGGCCTGCACCAGGCGAGCGCATCGGCCACGTTGCTGTAGATGGTGAGCGTGAGCAGCGTCGGCAGCCGCGTCGAATTGCCTTTCGGGAGCATGACGACCGCGGAGAGCGTCGCGCCGTCAGGCGTCCTGATCAGGACGTCCTGCCGGGTGTCGTAGCGTGAATCGTCGCCTTCCGTGGCTGCGGGGGCCGGCAATGCAACCGCGATACAGAAGGCGAGCGCACAGCTTGTGAAGAGGATGGAACGTCGCACGTCATGGGTCCCTGTCATTCGACGACGCGGCAAGGATTCCCAATCCCTGCCGCGTCCGCAAGTGGCGACGCCAATCTTCTTTTATGCGGTCTTTCGCGGCTCCCTCTCCGAATCACGCTCAAACACCCTCACCCCGCCGACGAACGTGGCGCGCACGCAAGCCGACGACAACGCCGAACGTGCCCGTGACCACGGACGATCGAGCAGACAGAGATCGGCGACTACGCCGACAGCGATCGTGCGGCGCCGGTCGAGCGCATCAGGCACGCGCAGGAACAGGTCGAGTGCTTCTTCCGGAGCGAGTGCTTCGCTCGCGCCGATGATCGCGCCCTGTTGTGTGCGGCGATCGACGGCCGCCGCCATCGCAGCCCACGGATCGTAGTGGCCGAAGGGTGCGTCGCTGCCGCCGGCCAGCGTCACGCCGGCATCGAGGAAGGCGCGCTGGCGATACAGCAGTCGCTGCGAGGCCGCCTCGACGTCAGTTCGATAGGCATCGCCGCGTTCGCGGATGAAATGGGGTTGAGTGACGACCGCGAGGTTCAGGCGTGCGATCTCTTCGATCGCATCGTCGGGCGCGACGGAAGCGTGTTCGATGCGGTCGCCTGATTTCACGCCGGCATCGCGCAGCGCGGCGAGCGCATAGACGAGTTCGACTTCGGTGGCGCAGTGAATGGCGACGCCGCGATCGGCGTCGTGCGCGTGGCGGATGAACTGCGTTGCAGTGTCGAGGTCCGGCAGGTTGGCTTCGTGCAGGTGCAGCTTCGCCGGACCGAGTTGCACCTTGCCGCCCGTATCGCCGTGCGACAGAGAGAGACTGCCGGCCAGCAGCACGCGCTGCGGCAGTGCGCCGCTGCGCGTCTCGTGCATGAAGTGACGGCCCATCGCGGCCTCGTTCGTCGGCGACATCTCCGTGAGTCCGGTGACGCCGACACGCGCCAGCGCCGAACCCACCGGGGCGAACGAGGGCGGCGAACTGCCCAGCGTGCGCCGCAGCCAGGCGTCCTCGTCGAACAGGCGTCCCGTGTAGCGGCCGTCGATGCGTTCCAGTCCGGGCGGGGCATCGCCGTGCGACAGCAGCAACTCGAGGCCGGCGGAATTGAAGAACCACATGCGGCCCGAGCGATGCTGGAGGCGGACAGGGCGTTGCGTGACGAATCGATCGAGTGTCGCGGCGTCGAGCATGCCGGCGATGCTTTCGTGATAGCCGATGCCGCGCAGCCAGCCGGTGCCCGATGTGCGCAGGCGCGCGGCGAATGCTTCCGCATCGTTCACGTCGGGTGGACCGCAGCGCACCGACGTCAACGATGCGGCGAGGGCGGCGACGTGGATGTGATGATCGTGCAGGCCGGGCAGCAGCAGGCCGCCGGCGGCGTCGATGACTTCTTCGGAGGGCAGGGCGGTGAGGTCGCCGATCGCGCTGACGATGCCGGCGTCGATCCGCACGTCGGCGATGCCTGCGCCGAACAGTTCGGTGCGACGGATCAGCATCGCGCAACCCGCGCCAGAAACGATCGGGTGTGTTCGCCGAAGGCGGGGAGCGGTCCGATGCTGCGTTTCCGCACTTCCGGGAACGGCTGTCCGGCTGCCGCGCTCCAGTCGCGCAACTGTCGTGCGAATCCGTCCGCATCTTCCGCCCGTGCCTGCGTCAGCGCGTGCGCGACGACATGACTCATCGCGATGCCGAGCCGTGCGCCGCATCCTGACGACCATGCCTGCCATGCTTCGACGGCGGCGAACACGCCGGTGAGCGGATCGGCGATGGCGTCGCCGACGAAGCCCGTGCGTCCGCTGGCGGCGTGCAATGCCGCACTGAGGCCGGCGGCAACGCCGCAGTCGTCACCGAAGCCGACCCAGTCGGCCGCGGCACCGTTCGCGCCGTGCCCGGTGATCGTGATCCAGACGAGGCCCGGCGTGTCGCGGACGAAGGCTGAGGCGTCGATGCCGAGCTGTGCGAGCGCACGTGGCCGCGAGGCTTCGATGACGATGTCGGCGCTCGCGATGAGCGAGCGCAGCGCGTGCAGGTCGGTGGTGTCCTTGAAATCCAGCGCCACGCTCTGCTTGCCCTGATTCAGCAGCGCGTAGAACTCGCCATCGCCTTCGCGCATGGCGTCGGGACGGCGGCGGCTTTCCACCTTGATGACCTCGGCGCCGGCGAGCCACAGCAGGTGCGAAGCCAGCGGTCCGGCCCAGAGTGCGGAGAGATCGACGACGCGGGGAGCGCGTGGTGGCGGCTGCGCCGCTGCGCCGCGTGCGAGTTCGATGCAGGGAGCGATACCGGCAGGAAACGCTTCATGCTCGGCTGCAATCGCCAGCCCCAGCAGCCGGCTGCGTGCGACGAGCGTGCCGGCGTGCCTGGCGGCAATCGCCGCCGCAATCGCCTCGTCGTCGCCGACGTCGAGCGTGTCGGATTCGAACAGCGCCGGCAGCGATTCGCGATCGTCGGGACGCGCGAGGTTCAGGGCGAGGGTGTCGTCGAGCGCGTCGAACAGACGACAGCCGCCGCCGGCCGAGATGCGTGCGGGGATGCGTGAACCCGCGAGCAGGGCGCGTTCGCCGAGCAGCGTCTGGCCGTCGAGCGCTGCGATCGCCTGCGATCCCGTCGCGCCGGCGAGCCGAGCGAGCAGTCGATCGGCACAGACGGCGAGCGGGATCTGCGGGTCGTTCATTGCGGTCGGCGGTCGGTGTTGCTTCTTTCTTCTGTAGGTCAGGCTTTCCCGCGGGATTCCCTTCGGTCACAGCCTGACTTCTTGCAGGCCGGCTGAAGCCGGCCCCACAGCATGAGCATCAACGGAAGAGCGCGCGGACCTCGCGCCGCAGCAGCTTGCCCATTTCGTTGTAGGGCAGGGCGTTCAGCACGGCGATGCGCTCCGGCACGCGCGAAGAGCGCAGCCGGTTCTTGATCAGCGAACGCAGTTCGTCTTCGCTCGGCGCCGTCTGGCCCGGACGCACGACGACGGCGATGCCAACGGCTTCGCCCCATTCGACGGACGGTACGGCAACGGCAGCGGCATCGGCGATGGTGGGATGCGTCATGAGCACGTCTTCGATCTCGCCCGGCGAAATGTTTTCGCCGCCGCGCACGATGACGTCGTCGGCGCGACCGGCGAGGAACAGATAACCGTCGGCATCGATCCAGCCTGCGTCGCGGGTCGGGAACCAGCCATCGTTGTCGAGCGCCTTGCGCTCCTTGTATTCGCCCGACACCTGTTCGCCGCGCACATAGATTTCGCCGCGCTCGCCTACGGGCAGTTTCCGGCCTTCCTCGTCGCGCACTTCGATCTCGACCGTCGGCAGCGGTTTGCCGACCGAGGCGAGACGTGCACGCATGACCGGATCGGCGGAACGATGTGCAGCGCGATGATCGTCGGGGCCGAGCAGGGCGATGGTCGAGCTGGTTTCCGTCAGGCCGTAGGCATTGGTGAAGCCGACGTCGGGGAACAGCTCCAGCGCGCGTTCGATCAGCTCGGCCGGCATGCGTCCGCCGCCGTACGCGACGGCTTGCAGCGTGCCGAGATCCGCTCTGGCGCCGGCATCCATGCGCGCCACGATGCGCGAGAGCATCGTCGGCACGACGAACGCATTGGTGGCGCGTTCGGCAGCAGCGAGCGCAAGCCAGGCGTCGGGTTCGAATGCCGGCAGCAGCAGGATGCGGCGCATCGAGTAGATCGAGCTCATGAGCGCCGAGATGCCGGCGATGTGATACGGCGGCACGCTCACCAGCGCCGCTTCTTCCGGCGAAGCCGAGCCGAACTCGACCGTGCCGAGAATGTACGAGAGCAGGTTCGCATGACGCAGCAGCGCCGCTTTCGGTGCCGCCGTGGTGCCGCTCGTGAAAAGCTGCACGGCGATGGCGCCGTCGACTTCTTCTGCGCCCGGATGCGGTTCCGCCTGCTCGGCCTGCGCGACGAACTCGGCACGCGACAGCGTGACGTGACCGCCGTCGGGATTCAGGCGGTTGACGCGCGCCTGGTCGCCGACGATGAACGCCGGTGCGATGCGCGCCAGCAGCGCGGCGAGATCCGCATCGGCGAGGCGATAGTTCAAGGGCACATAGGGAATGCCGGCGAGGGCCGCGCCGAACAGCGCCATCGCCGCGGCTTCGCTGTTCTCATCGAGCAGCGCGACATGAGTGGCGCCACTCTTCTGCATCAACGTGGCGGCGCCCTGCGCGGCGCGCAGCAGCGAGCCGTACGACCAGCGACGTCCGTCGCAGACCAGTCCGATGCGATCCGGCTCGGCATCGGCAGCCATCTGGAGAAGAAGCGAAATGTTCATCGAGGCGATTTCAGTCGGAGGCGGGCAGCGGCTTGGCGTCCTTGAGCTTGAGCGCGACACCGCCGACGGACAGCGAGCCCTGGCCCGCTTTCACGCACAGCAGTTCGAGCGTGCCGGCCTCATCGACATAGCGCTTGCCCATCTTCGTGCCTGCGGCGAAGGCGGGATCGATGACGCCGCGTTCGGCGGGACGCTCCGCCGCCATCGGCGCACCGCCGCAATCGACGGCGACGTCGGCAGCCTTGATCACCATGACTTCGGTGTCGCACACCGCGCTTTTGAGTTTCGTTCCCGGTTTCATGTTGGTCGTCGGTAGTTGTAGGTCAGGCGATGGCGCCTGCAGCTTTCAGTTGTTCGATGCGATCCCACTCGAAACCGATTTCCATCAGGAAGGTCTCGGTGTGTTCGTTGGCCTGCGGCGAGCGCGTGGTCTTCACCGGTTCGTGATTGAACTGCACCGGGTTGCGCACCAGCTTGAGCGGCTTGCCGCCATCGGCCGCTTCGACTTCGATGATCATGTCGTTGGCGATGGCCTGCTCGTCGCTGGCGAGATCGATGAGGCTCTGGATCGGCGCCCACTGGCCTTTCATGGTCTTCAGATGCTGGCGCCAGTATTCGAACGGCTTGCTGCCGATCGCCTTGACGATCAGGTCGCTCGCCGCCCTGGAGTTCTCGATCAGCTTGTGCACGTCGGCGAAGCGCGGATCGTCGCCGGCTTCGGGAATGCCGAAGTGTTCGAAGGCGTCGCGGATCAGTCCCGTCGGGCTGACCATGCAGAGATTGATGGTGCCGCCGTCGGACGTGCGGAAGTTGCCCATCAGCGGATTCTTGGCGGACCCGCCGGAGTTCGGCATGGCATTGCGCGTGATCACGCCTTTTTCCATGCCCTGCGCCACCAGTGCGCCCGACGCCCACCACGCGGTGCTGAGCAGCGAGACGTCGAGTTCGAGACCTTCGCCGGTGCGTTCGCGATTGAACAGCGCAGCGGAAATGCCGCCGGCGATGAACATGCCGCCGATGGAATCGCCGAAGGCCGGAATGCCCTGCGTCAGCGGGCCTTCGAGTTCCGGCGGCGTCATCGAATGCGCGATGCCGCTGCGCGACCAGAACGCCGTGCCGTCGAAACCGCCGACGTCGCGTTCCGGGCCTTTGTCGCCGTAGGCGCTGCCGCGCGCATAGATGATCTTCGGGTTCACCGCCTTGATGTGTTCGTAGTCGAACTTGTTCTTCTGACGCACCGAGGGCAGGTAGTTCGTGAGGAACACATCGCAGGTCCTGGCGATCTCGTACAGCAGCTCCTGGCCTTCCTTCCTGGAGACGTCGATGCCGACGCTGCGCTTGCCGCGATTGGGATGTTCCATCAGCGTGTGCCGATTGGGATCGAGCACCACGCCGCCCATGTTGAGAAAGCCACGCTGCGTGTCGCCGCGCAGGGGATGTTCGATCTTGATGACGTCCGCGCCCCAGTCGGCGAGCACTGCGCCGGCCGCAGGAACATAGGTGAACTGCGCGACCTCGAGAACCCGAACCCCCTTCATCACCTGCGTCATGTGCGCTCCACTCTCGGTTGCCGGATTGCTTGCATCCGGGCTGGCGATCATACCTTCGCCGCCGCACCCCGGCGAGTTGATAGTCAACAGCGTTGTTTGATACGGTGCGGCGCCTGCCGAAGCTTGCCGCATGTACCGGGGTTCGCCAAGCCGCGGCGCACAAGACGATGCAGGCCAGGACAAGATCAGGGCAAGTCGAACCCCAACCCGGAGATGCCTCCCATGAGAATCGATTCTTCCCTCGCCGCCGTCGTGACCGGTGGCGCCTCAGGTCTTGGACTGGCGACCGTCAAAGCGCTGCGGGCCGCGGGCGCCCGGGTCGCGATCTTCGATCTCAATCCCGACACGGGCGAGAAGGCGGCGGCTGAAACCGGCGCGGTGTTCTGCCGCTGCGACGTTCTGTCAGATGAGAGTGTCGACGAAGCCTTTGCCAGGGCCCGGGCGGCGAATGGCCAGGAGCGCGCACTCGTGAGCTGCGCCGGAGGCGGCAATGCCATCGCCACCGCGCGCCGCGACAAGACGACGGGCGAGATCAGGATTTTCCCCTCCGATCAGTTCGAGTGGGTGCTCAAGCTGAACACGGTCGGTACGTTCCGCTGCATCACGCGCGCGGCGGCCGGCATGATGACGCTCGAACCCGTCGACGGCGAACGCGGCGTGCTCATCAACACGGCCTCGGCTGCGGCGACCGAGGGCCAGATGGGACAGGCGGCTTATTCGGCGGCGAAAGCGGCGATCGTCGGCATGACACTGACGATCGCTCGCGATCTGTCCCGCGAAGGGATTCGCGTCAATACGATCCAGCCCGGTATTTTTTCGACGCCCGCGATGTCGCGCGCCACGCCGCAGATGCTCGAAGCGCTCGGCGCGATGGTGCCGTTCCCGCCGCGTCTGGGAAATGCAGACGAGTTCGCCAGCATGGCGCTCGAACTGATCCGCAACGGCTACGTGAACGGCGAGACCGTGCGACTCGACGGCGCCATCCGCATGCAGCCGCGCTGATGCGTCTGCACGCTTTGTTCCTCCTGTAGGTCAGGCTGTAGGTCAGGCTTCAGCCTGACTCCTTAAAAAAATAGAGGCCGGCTGAAGCCGGCCCCACAGGCAGAAAAAAAAGAGTGCCGGAGACCATGACATGACCCTGCGCGTCGGAATCATCAGCGCCAACTGGGGCGCATTCGCCCATCTGCCTGCGTGGCGTTCGCTGCCGGGCGTGGAAGTCGTCGGCATCTGCACCTCGCGCCGCGAAACGGCCGAGGCCGCCGCGAAGAAATTCAACGTCGCGCGACCGTTCTGGAATGCCGAGGACATGGCCGCCGATCCCGGCATCGACATCGTGGATTGCGGCACGCGCCCGAACCTGCGCCATGCGATGGTGCTGGCCGCACTGCGTCATGGCAAACACGTCTACAACGGCATTCCCTGCGCCGCGAACATCGATCAGGCGCGCGAGCTGCGCGACGCCTGGAAGACCAGCGGCAAGGTGGCGATCGTCGATGCGTTCTCGCAATGGCTGCCGGCGCATCAGCGGTTGCGGGAGATGATTGATCAGGATTTTCTCGGCCGGCCGCTCGGCGGTTCGTGCTTCTTCAATCTGTCGCTGTTCAACAATCCGAGCCCCTACTTTCCGTACAACTGGTTCGCGCAGGCGGGGCAGGGCGTATCGGCGATGCGCAATCTCGGCAGTCACGCACTGCACATGCTGGTGTTCCTGTTCGGCGAAATCGAAGAGCTCACCGCCAGCGACAACCGCGTGCTCGAGGAATGGCGCTTTGCCGACGGCAAGATCATCGCGCCCGAGACCAACGACTACGCGTGCCTGATCCTGCGCTTCAGGAGCGGACTGGTGCTGCAGCTGCAGGTGTCATGGAGCGCGACGCTCGGTTCGGGCTGGCTGCTCGATGCCTTCGGCACCAGGGGCCGTTTCATTTCGAAGGCGCCGAGTTTTCCGACCAGTCGCGACACGACGCTGCAGGCAGGATCTCTCGGCGGTTCTCTGCAACCGGTCGAGATTCCTGCGCGCTTCACGCAAGCACCGGACATCGGCATCACGGCCGATGTCGATCCGCAGCCGGCGTATCCGATGGCGCTGTCGATGCGCCGGATGATCGAAGTCATCCGCGGCGGCAGACAGCCGGCGGCGCCGGATTTCGACCAGGCCTGGACGGTCGAGCGGGTGCTGGAAGCGGCCCGACGTTCATCGGCCGAGCGACGCTGGGTGCGCCTGGAGGAAATCGCCTGAAATCAGTCGATCGCTGAATTCGTGCGTCATTTCACAAACTCGTCATTGACGGCAAATCGATTAATTACTAAGCTGCCTAGGTATAAGGTTCCTTGGTATTTAACACTTGGCAGCTCGCCTGCCCCGTCATTGAGGAGACGCACGTGAAGAAGTCGGTTCTTGTTGTAGTGATGATGGCTTCCGCCCTGTCCGCCATGGCGGGTGAAGCGGTTGCCGAAGCGGGCAAGATGCTGCTGGGTGCCGATGGCGTGCGTCTGGGCGCCGTCTACCGCGTCACCGGCGATGGCTCCGCCCAGCTGATCGTCGACGGCAAGATGGTGACGGTGCCGGCCTCGACGATTTCGGTCGTCGACGGCAAGCTGACGACCACGCTTTCCAAGAGCGAAGTTCGCAAGCTCAAGTCGTAATTGCACCTCGCTGCCGGCGGAGCAGAGACGCCCGCCGGCAGCGCTGTTGATGAAGCTCCACGCAAAGTGGAGTAAAAGCCAATGGCACTGACTTAAGCGCTTCTTTCTGTAGGTCAGGCTTTAGCCTGACTGTTTTCAGGCCGGTTAAAGCCGGCCCCACAGGCAGAGCAAATCCTTAAGTCAGTGCCATTGGAGTAAAAGCCTCTAAGTTGCGATTTGCGTAACACACTAACGTCGCCTCGGCCGCGGCGTCAGCAATAACCCGGGGGATGCAATGACTGAAGCGTTCATCATCGACGCGGTGCGTACGCCGCGCGGACTCGGCAAGCCCGGCAAGGGCGCGCTGTCGCGATTGCATCCTCAACACCTCGCCGCCACCGTGCTGAAGGCGCTCCAGGAGCGCAACGGTCTCAACACCGCCGAAGTCGACGACATCATCTGGGGCACCAGCGCCCAGAAGGGTCTGCAGGGCGGCGATCTGGGCCGCATGGCTGCGCTCGATGCGGGTTTCGATATTCGCGCGAGCGGCGTCACGCTCGACCGCTTCTGCGGCAGCGGCCTCACGGCCACGAATTTTGCGGCGGCCATGATTCGTTCCGGCATGGAAGATCTCGTGATCGCCGGCGGCACCGAGATGATGTCGCACATCACCGAGATCGGTCAGCAGGAACGCGCCGCGGGCTTCAAGCCGATGGGCCTGGGCACCGGCAATGCGCGGCTCGCGGAGCGTCATCCGCAATCGAATCAGGGCGTGTGCGCCGACGCCATCGCCTCGCTGGAAAAGATCAACCGCGAAGCGCTCGATGCCTTCTCGCTCGAAAGCCAGCGCCGCGCGGCGCGTGCCATCGGCGAAGGGCGATTCGATCGCTCCATCGTCCCGGTCGTCGATGATGCCGGGCAACTCGTCCTGGCGAAGGACGAGCATCCGCGCCCGCAGACCACCGCGCAGGATCTCGCCGCGCTGAAGCCGAGCTTCGCGCAGATCGCCGACCTGTCGATCGAACCGAACGGGCCGACGTTCCGCCAGCTGATCAACCGGCGCTATCCCGATCTCCAGATCGAGCCCGTGCATCACGCCGGCAGTTCGTCGGGCGTGGTGGACGGCGCTGCGGCATTGCTGCTGGCCTCGGGCGACTATGCGAAGAAGCACGGCCTGAAGCCGCGCGCACGCGTCGTGGCGAGCGCCAACATCGGCGACGATCCCACGCTCATGCTCAATGCGCCGGTGCCCGCCGCGAAAAAGATTCTCGCGAAGGCGGGACTCACGGTGAACGACATCGACCTGTGGGAAGTCAACGAAGCCTTCGCCGTCGTGGTCGAAAAGTTCATTCGCGACCTGCGCATCGATCGCGAAAAGATCAACGTGAACGGCGGCGCCATCGCGCTCGGTCACCCGATCGGTGCGACGGGCGCCGTGCTCATCGGCACCGTACTCGATGAACTGGAACGCCGCGATCTCAGGCGCGCGCTGGTCACCATGTGTGCGGCGGGCGGCATGGCGCCGGCCATCATCATCGAGCGGGTGTAAGGATGCGTCGTATACCTCCCCGTCCGGAGAGCATTTTCGGCGAGGCCGACACCGTGAAGACGCCGGCCGATGCGGCCTGCGAAGAGTCGCCGAAGAACCGCAAGCGGGCCATCTCGATCAAGCTCAACGTCATCGCACGGCAGATGCGCCAGCGTTTCGACCAGACGGTCGAGACCGACGGTCTGACCCGCGCGAAATGGGGCGTGATCGTCGCCGTCGCCAGCAATGCAGGCGCAACGCAACGCACCATCGCTGCCGCTCTCGAAATCACGGAAGTGAGCGCCGGCCAGCTCATCGACCGTCTGTGCGCAGACGGTTATCTGGAGCGTCGCGAGAATCCCAAGGATCGTCGGGCCTACTGCGTGCACCTGACGCCCGCGGCGCAACCGCTGCTGGGGCGTCTCGGCGAAGTCGCCAAGGTCAACGAGGACGAAACGTTCCTCGGGCTGAACGATCAGGATCTGCAGCGTCTCGACGAACTGCTCGACACGATCGCGCAGAACCTGGCGACGTCCCGCAGCCGCGACGCCGAAAAGAAGCTCGCGCGCTCCGGTTGAACGGTTTCAGCGAGTCGACGCGCGAGCGTGCGATGCCGTCAGCTCAACGAACAGTCCTGCGATCGTTGCCGTCAGCGCTCCCAGGACTCCGCTTCCGTCACGGCCTCGCGCATGGCGCGGAACCCGAGCGCCAGGAAGATCGCGCCGAGCGGGCCGCACACGCCGATCACCGTTGCCATGCCGAGGCCGATCGCACTCTCGCTGCCGTAGATGTATTGCGCTGCCGCCGCCATCAGCAGCGGCCCCAGGCCACCGCCGAGAATTCCGCCGACCGCGCCGTACAAGGCGATGCCGCTGCCGCGCAGTTCGTTCGGCGTCACCAGGTTCAGCGCAGCGCTCGAGCACGCGGGCAGCGAACTGGTGAAGATCAGGTACGTGCCGATGGCGCCAAGATAGATCCACGGGTTGTCGCTGGTGGTCGCCCAGATGCCGAGCGGCGTGGCGAAGAACAGGCAGCCGGCGTACCAGCGCATCTGTGCATCGCGCGTGCCGCGCCTGTACATGGCGTCGACGACATAGCCGCAAAGCAGCTTGCCGATCACGCCGGCGCCCGCAATGGTGACGCCGAGCGACAGGCCGATCTGTGCGGCGCCCCAGCCGAACTTGCGCGCCATGTGCGCGGCGTACCACGCGCCCATGCCGGCGATGATGGTCGAAGCCAGAATGAATCCCGCGTAGTGACAGATGAAGAAGCGCTTGCGCGTGCGCATGAACTTCAGCAGTTCGGCGTATGCATTGCGCGCCCTGGTCGTCGACTCGCTGCGCCGTCCGCGGCGCAGCGGCTCCGGCACCGTGAAGATCAGCAGCGACGCCAGCATGCCGGGAATGCCGACGATGAAGAACACCGCCTGCCACGAGCGGACTTCGCCGATCAGCGGCAGCGCCATCGTCTCGCTGCCCGATACGAACTGCACGATCGCGCCGCCGAAGATGAAGGCGGTGCCCATGCCCACGGTCGCGCCCATCGCGTAGACGGCCATGGCGGACGTGAGCCGTTCGCGGGGGAACAGATCCGTGAGCATTGAAGTGGCACACGGATTGAGCGCCGCCTCGCCTGCGCCGACGCCGATGCGCGCCAGCGCGAGATGCCAGAAATTCTGCGCGACGCCGCAGGCCGCCGTCGCCAGCGACCAGATGGAAACGCCCGAGAAGATCACCCAGCGGCGACTGACGCGGTCGGCGAGCGAACCGAACAGCAGGCCGAAGATCGCGAAGGTGAGCGCGAACGCGAAGCCCTGCAGCAGGCCGAACTGCACGTCGGTGAGTCCGAGGTCGTGCTTGATGGGATCGACCAGCAGCGAAATGATGAAGCGGTCGAGAATCGACAGCCAGTACAGGAACGCGAGCACGATGGTCGCGTACCAGGCGACGGCCCGTGCCGGATACGGTGCGTGCGTGGCTTCGCCTGCTGATGCGTGCAATCGCGACTCCTCGGTGCGGGTTTTCTCGAACCGCGGCGAGACTATCCCGCCCGAAACAAATCAACAACGCTGTCGAATGACATTCCGGGTATCGCTGCGGCGGCAGCGCGTCGCGGCGGTTCGCGCTGCCGCTTTTCTGTCGCCTCACGTCATTGCCGCTAATCAACACCGTTGTTGCATAGCGCGGACCGGTGAGGTAGAAATGCCCGGACACTGCGCCGGCGACCTGCGGCGGGTGACGTAACCCTATGGAAAACAAATCTCCGCTCGACTCGTTGCCGCCCTGGCCGGCCGACGATTTTTCCGCGTACGGCCCGGTGGAAGCGAAGCCCGTGGGCAAGATCCAGGGATTCGTCGCCCGCGCGATGCATCGCAACTGGGTGCTCATTCCGCACGTCACGCATCACGACGATGCCGACGTCACGCAGTTCGAGCATCGCCGCAAGCAGTGGAATGCAACCAATCCAGAACAGAAGCGCACGCTGCTGCCGGTGCTCGTCAAGGCCAGCATCGCGGCACTGCAGCGCTATCCGAAATTCAACGTGTCGCTGAGCCCCGATGGCGCGACGCTGTTCCAGAAGCAGTACTTCAATATCGGCATCGCCGTCGATGTGCCGAGCGGCCTGCTCGTGCCCGTGCTGCGCGACTGCGACAGGAAGAGCGTCGACGAACTCGCCAGAGAGATCGTGCAGATTTCCGAGAAGGCGAAGACCAGGGGGCTGTCAGTCGCGGAAATGTCCGGCGGCTGCTTCACGCTGTCGTCGCTCGGTCACATCGGCGGCACGGGCTTCACGCCGATCATCAATGCGCCCGAGGTGGTGATCCTGGGCATCTGCCGCACCCAGGAACGGTTCGTTCCGGATGAGGAAGGCCGGCCCGTCCTGAAACAGTTCCTGCCGCTCTCGCTCAGCTACGACCATCGCGTCATCAATGGCGCCGATGCCGCACGCTTCGTGCGCGCCGTGGCGGAGTGGCTGGAAACTTACGACTTTGCATGAACTTGAGGTATCGACATCATGTCCGCATCCGCCCGCACGGCTTCTTCGGTTCCTGCGATCCCGCACTGGATCGGCGGCAAAGCGGTCGCCGGTGTGCAGGGACGTACCGGAGAGGTGTTCGATCCCAGCACGGGCAATGTCAGCGCCAGGCTGCCGTATGCATCGCTCGATGAACTGAACGAGTGCGTGCGCATCGCCAGGGCGGCGTTCCCCGCGTGGGCGGCGACGCCGCCGCTGCGTCGGGCGCGCGTCATGTTCCGTTTCCGCGAACTGCTCGAACAGGCTGGCGACGAGATCGCCATGGCGATCTCCCGCGAGCACGGCAAGACGCTGGCCGATGCGAAAGGCGAAGTCGTGCGCGGTCTCGAAGTCGTGGAATTCGCCTGCGGCATTCCGGAGCTGATGAAGGGCGAGCACAGCGAAAATGTCGGCACGGGCGTCGATGCCTTCAGCATCCGCCAGCCGCTCGGCGTCGTCGCCGGCATCACGCCGTTCAACTTCCCGGCGATGGTGCCGATGTGGATGTTTCCGCTCGCGCTCGCGTGCGGCAATGCATTCATCCTCAAGCCGTCGGAGCGCGATCCGTCCGCATCGCTGGTGCTCGCGCGGCTGTTGCACGAGGCCGGCCTGCCCGACGGCGTGTTCAACGTCATTCACGGCGATCGCGAGATCGTCGACGGCCTGCTGAATCACCAGGACGTTGCCGCGATCAGCTTCGTCGGTTCGACGCCGGTGGCGCGTCACATCTACACGACGGGCACGATGAACGGCAAGCGCGTGCAGGCGCTCGGCGGTGCGAAGAATCACGCCGTGGTCATGCCCGATGCCGATCTCGACGACACGGCCAATCACCTCATGGGCGCGGCGTATGGCGCGGCGGGCGAGCGCTGCATGGCGATCTCGATCGCGGTTGCCGTCGGCGAGGGCACGGCCGATCGCCTGATCGAGAAGCTCACGCCCAAGGTGAAGGGCCTGCGCATCGGTGCGTATACCGATCTGAGCGCGGACATGGGGCCGCTGATCACTGGCGAGCATCGCGGTCGCGTGCGCGACTACATCGCTTCGGGCGTCAGCGAAGGCGCCAGCCTGGTGGTCGACGGCCGCGGCGTCTTCAACGATTCCTGCGAAGGCTTCTTTCTCGGCGGTTCGCTGTTCGACGCCGTGCAGCCGGACATGAAGATCTACAAGGAAGAGATCTTCGGGCCGGTGCTCGGCATCGTGCGCGTGCCGGATCTCGACACGGCCATCAAACTCATCAACGCTCATCCCTATGCGAACGGCACGGCGATCTTCACCCGCAACGGCAGCGCCGCGCGGACGTTCACGGGCGCGATCGAAGTCGGCATGGTGGGAGTGAACGTGCCGCTGCCGGTACCGATGGCATTTCACAGCTTCGGCGGCTGGCGCAGTTCGCTGTTCGGCGACCATCACATCTATGGCCGCGAAGGCGTGCGCTTCTACACGCGCCTCAAGGCGGTGACGCAGCGCTGGCCGCGGGATGTGGCGACCCGCAGCGAGTTCTCGATGCCGACGATGAAGTGAGGGAGACGGGGATCTTCCTGTGGGTCAGGCTTCAGCCTGACATCCGGAGGCCGGCTGAAGCCGGCCCCACAGGAAGACGAAGAACTCTTTACCGGTTGACGTCGACCACCACGCGCCCGCGGATCTTCCCCGACACGATCTCCTCGGCCGACTTCAGCGCATCGTTCAATCCCACCACCGTGCTGATGCGCTCGAGCGCCGCGATATCCAGATCGCGCGCCAGGCGATCCCAGGCGGGTTTGCGCACGGCGGCCGGCGCCATGACGCTGTCGATGCCGAGCAGCGCGACGCCGCGCAGAATGAACGGCGCCACCGACGCCGGGAAATCCATGCCCTGCGCCAGGCCGCAGGCCGCCACCGCGCCGCGATACTTCGTCTGCGCGCAGGCATTGGCGAGCGTATGGCTGCCGACGGAGTCGACCACCGCGCCCCAGCGTTCCTTCTGCAGCGGCTTGCCCGGCTGCGAGAGTTCATTGCGATCGATCACGGTGCTGGCGCCGAGCGCCTTCAGATAGTCGGCTTCGCTGGCCTTGCCGGTCGAAGCGACGACGGTGAAGCCGGCCTTCGCGAGCAGGGCAATCGCCACGCTGCCGACGCCGCCCGAGGCACCCGTGACGAGCACTTCGCCGTTCGCCGGCGTCACGCCGAATTTCACCAGCGCCTCGACGCACAGCGCCGCCGTATAGCCGGCCGTGCCGATCGCCATGGCCTGCTGGTTGCTGAAGCGATCGGGCACGCGCTGCAGCCACTCGGCATTGACGCGCGCCTTCTGTGCAAAGCCGCCCCAGTGCGTTTCGCCGACGCCCCAGCCGTTCAGCAGCACGCGGTCGCCCGCCTGCCATGCATCGCTCTGCGAGCTTTCGACGACGCCGGCGAAGTCGATGCCCGGCACCATCGGAAACTTGCGCACGACCGGCGATTTGCCCGTGATCGCAAGCCCGTCCTTGTAGTTGATCGTCGAGAAGTCGACGCGAACGGTGACGGGTGCTTCCGGCAGCTGCGCGTCATCGACGTCGGTGAGCTGGACCGACTGAGCCCCGTCCTGCTTGTTGATCAGAATCGCCTTGAACATCTGCGGGTCCTCGTAAATGGCGTCGGTACGATCGGTGGAAATCGGGCCGGGAACCCTAACCGAGGGGTCCGATGTAGTCAACAATGCTGTTGATTACTGTCATGTCGCCGCATCGCGATTGCAGCTACGGACATGTTCGAGGACAGGCCGTCCCCGCTGCCCATGTGAGGCGATGCACTCATTTACCGCGCGCCGGTTGACTATCAACACCGGTGTCTATTAGCTTGAAATCGGGCGGCACGGCCCCGCGAATTCCACGCGGGCGGCTGGCCGATTCTCCGCAGAACAAGTTCGCACGCACGTCGGTCCGCTGCGCGGCAGCGATGTCGTGTGCGCCGGCACCGAGAAAGAACGACGATGTCAAAGTTGATTGTGGCGACGCGCACGGGCGATGAAATGGTCATCGAAAGCGGCAAGCCCGGGCGCACCGTGATGGAAATGATGCGCGACGAAGGCGTGCCCGATCTGCTGGCGCTGTGCGGCGGCAGCCGTTCGTGCGCCACGTGTCACGTCTGGGTCGATCCGGCATTTGCGGATCGCTTCCCGCCCGCCGTGGAAGAAGAAGAGGAACTGCTGGACAGCTCCAGCCATCGCCAGCCGACGTCGCGACTGTCGTGCCAGCTCAAGTGGTCGGACGATCTCGACGGCCTGCGCGTCACGCTCGCTCCCGACGATTGACCGACCGGACTGCGTACGGCGATTCCCTGCCGCCGGGTCCGAAAAACTAGTCGACAGCACTGTTGATCAGCTATCCTTTGCCCTGCCTGCGCAGGCTGCCGCTCCGTCGTGCACGCAGGCACGGTGCGCAAAGTCCATGCGACTTCGACTAACATTCGGCGCAGGGAGTCTAGTGTGGGATCCACAGGCAACATGGCAGACAATCAGAATGCCCGTGAAAGACGGGCCCGCAGAAAGCGCGATCCGGAAGGGACTCGCGAAGCGATTCTGGAAGCTGCGCGCGAAGTCCTCGCACAGGACGGCAAGGAAGGGCTCAGCGTCGCGCAGGTGGCGCAGCGCGCGGGCGTGAATCGCGGCACCGCCTATCAGCACTTCCAGACGCGCGAGCAGCTCATCGAAGCCACGGCGACCTGGGTCAGCGAAAAGCTCTACAAGGCCGTGTTCGGCGACCAGGCCACCGCCGCCGACCAGCCCGTCGAAAACATCAATGTCGAGTCGGTGAATGGCCATCTCGCCGAGTTCGCCATGGAGAACCCGGCCCTCGGACGCGTGTGGCTGCTCGAAGTCCTGAGCTCCCGGCGGCCCGCCAACGATCCGTTCTGGCGCCAGTACGAATCCAATTTCGAGCGCTTCGCGGCCACCGAACTGGCGCAGTCGAACATCGATGCGGAAGTGCTGTCCGTGCTGATCCTTGCCGGCACGTTCATCTGGCCGGTCTGGGCGCGCGCGCATGCGCGCACCGCCAAGGAGCGCCAGCAGATGGCCGACCGTTTCACCCGCGAAATCCTGCGGCTGTGTCTGCACGGCACCATGCGGCCGGAGAAGTACTCCGAGCTCGACGCCCGCGTCACCAGGAAGCCGCCGAAGCGCACCTGACACAATCCCTGCTTTCCCCGGTTCGCGCGCGTTGATGAACAACGCTGTTGACTTGTAGAATCCGGCCTCGTCAGGGGGGAATGACGGCGCCCGGAATGCTGCGTACGCAGCATGAAATCCCGCCGGCCTCCTTCCTCCTGCCCGTGATGTACCGTCGCTCGCCGCAGCGATGTTCTGCGCCCGGCGGGCGCGCAACGATTTTCAACGAGGCACCAAGACATGTCGCTGGCAGGAAAGACGGTCATCGTGACGGGCGCGGCGTCGGGCATCGGCCTGGCCACGGCGCAACGCTTCGCGCGCGAAGGTTCGAAGGTCGCGATCTGGGACATCAATGAAGACGGCGCGAACAAGGCGGCCGCCGACATCGTCGCCGCCGGCGGCAAGGCGATCGCCAGCCGCGTCGATATCTCCAGCCGCGCGCAGGTCGACGCCGCCGTGGCGCGCATCCATCAGGAGTTCGGCCCGGTGAACGTGCTGGTGAACAACGCCGGCATCACGGATTTCACGCCGTTCATGGAGATGACCGAGGAGCGCTGGGATCGCATCATGTCGATCAACCTCAAGAGCATGCTGGTCTGCACCCAGGCGGTGGTGCCGGACATGCTGGCGGCGCAGTGGGGCCGCATCATCAACATTTCCTCGTCGAGCGCCCAGACCGGATCGGCGCGCATGACGGCCTATGCCGCCTCCAAGGGCGGCGTGATCGCTTTCACCAAGGCGCTGGCGCAGGAACTCGCGCCTACGGGCATCACCGTCAACAACGTGCCGCCGGGTTTCGTCGATACGCCGATGCTGCGCGGCGAAGGTGTTGCAGGCATGGGCGTCGGCGTCGATGTCGTGGCGAAGAATTCGCCCATGCGTCGCCCCGGCCGCCCGGAAAACATTGCCGCTGCCTGCACCTTCCTTGCCTCGGACGATGCCGATTACATCACCGGGCACACATTGAGCGTCAACGGCGGCCGCTACTCCAATTAAACTCGCGGCCTCCATCAGCGGACTTGAGAGCAGGCATGGCGCAGCCGACGGTCGTGATCATCGGGGCAGGGCAGGCGGGATTTCAGGTCGCCGTCTCCCTGCGGGAACTGCACTACGACGGCCGGATCGTCGTCATCGGCGACGAACCGCATGCGCCGTACCAGCGCCCGCCGCTGTCGAAGATCTATCTGCTGGGCGAATGCACCGACGAGCAGCTGCTGCTGCGGCCGGCGACGTACTACGCGCAGCACGGCATCGACCTGATCACCGGCAAGCGCGCGGTCGCGATCGACCGCAGCCGGCGCAAGGTCGCGCTCGAAGACGACTCCGTCATCGACTACGACCATCTGGTGCTGGCGATGGGCGCGCGCAACCGCCCGTTGCCCGTGCCGGGCGCCGATCTGCCCAACGTGTGTTTCCTGCGCACGATGGATGAAGCCGCCGCCTTGAAGGCGCGGCTGTCGCATACGAAATCCGCCGTCGTCATTGGCGCCGGCTTCATCGGTCTGGAATTCGCGGCCTCGGCCAGGAAGCAGGGCATCGACGTCACGGTGCTGGATGTCGCAGACCGGCCGATGGCGCGTGCGCTGTCGAAGACCATGTCGGCCGTGTTCATGCGCGAACACGAGAAGCTCGGCATCAAGCTCAGGTTCAAGACGCAGGTCATGCACCTGCTCGGCGGGCCGGAGGGCGTGAGCGCCGTCGAAACCGTCGATGGCCAGGTGCTGCCGGCGGACCTGGTCGTGATCGGCATCGGCGTGATTCCGAACGTCGATCTCGCCGCGACCTGCGATCTCGCGGTCGAGAACGGCATCGTCGTCGACGAATTCCTGCAGACCAGCGATCCGTACATCAGCGCCGTCGGCGACATCGCCGCGCATCCGAATCCTTATGCGCCCGGGGCGCGCGTGCGGCTCGAATCGATACAGAACGCGTCCGACCAGGCACGCTGCGTTGCCGCGCGCATCATGGGTCAGCAGCCGGCCGCCTACGATGCGCTGCCCTGGTTCTGGAGCACGCAGGGGCCGCTCAAGCTGCAGATGGCGGGCATGCCGGCGGCGGACTGCGAAGAAGTCTTCCGCGGCGAACCTGGCGGCAGCGTCTGTTCCGTCTTCCTGTTCCGCGGCGACAAGCTCGTGTGCGTCGAAACGCTGAATCGCCCGGCCGAACACATGCTGGCCCGCAAGCTGATCGCGCAGCGCATACCCGTCACGCCGCAGCAGGTGGCCGATCTCAAGTTCGATCTGAAGTCGCTGCTGCCGAAGCCGCCCGCTGCGGCATAGCTACGAGGAGTCGCCCGTGGATCTGTCAGGCAAACGAATCGTCGTCACGGGTGCGTTTGGCGTGCTCGGCGCTGCTGTCAGCGCGGCGGCGAAGGCGGCGGGCGCCCGCGTCGCGTGTGTCGACTTCGCGCCGGCATCGAAGGCGCCGGCAGCGCTCAGGGATGCCGTGCTGATCGGCGATGCCGATCTCGGCGCGCCGGCTGCTGCGAAGGCTGCGATCGAAACCGCGGCCGCAAAGCTCGGCGGACTCGACGGCATCGTGAATATCGCCGGCGGTTTCCGCTGGGAAAAGATTGCCGATGGCGATCCTGCGACCTGGGATTTCATGTTCAACGTGAACGTTCGCACGGCGGTGAATGCCACGCGGGCGGCGCTGCCGTTGCTGACGTCCGGCGGCGCGCGCGTCGTGAACATCGGCGCGGCCGGCGCGATCAAGGCGGCGACCGGCATGGGCGCGTATGCGGCATCGAAGGCCGGCGTCGCGAAGTTCACCGAAGCGCTGGCCGATGAACTGAAGGACGGCGGCGTGACGGTCAACGCCATCCTGCCGAGCATCATCGACACGCCGGTGAATCGCGCCGACATGCCGGATGCCGAGTTCGATCGCTGGGTGAAGCCGCAGCAGGTGGCCGATCTGGTCGTGTTCCCGTTGTCCGATCGCGCGACTGCCATCACCGGGGCGCTCATTCCCATCACCGGGCGCGTCTGATGAAAACCAGACGCTGCAGTACTCGCGTGGGCATCTGTTCGATGTTCTGATTGTGGGGCCGGCTTCAGCTGGCCTCTTCCTGTAGGTCAGGCTTTAGCCTGACTCCTTAAATAAGGCCGGCTGAAGCCGGCCCCACAGGGAAGAGAGCCTGTACTAAAACGAATCCCCCGGCACACGCACGAATCCTTCCATCAACACGCGCGCGCTGCGGCTCATGATCGCCCTGGTCACGGTCCATTCGCCGTCGACCTGTGTCGCCTGCGCACCGACGCGCAGCGTGCCAGACGGATGACCGAAGCGCACCGCTTCATGTGCGCGACCGCCGGCGGCGAGGCTGACCAGCGTGCCGGGAATCGCCGCCGCCGTGCCGATGGCAACGGCGGCCGTGCCCATCATGGCGTGATGCAGCTTGCCCATCGACAGCGCACGCACCAGCAGATCGACGTCGCTCGTCTGCACTTTCTTGCCGCTCGATGAAACGTAGTCAGTCGGCGGTGCGACGAACGCCACCTTCGGCGTGTGCTGACGCTTCGCGGCTTCCTCGACGCTCTTGATGAGCCCCATGCGGATCGCGCCGTGCGCACGGATGGTCTCGAACATCGCGAGCGCCCTGGCGTCGCCGTTGATCGCATCCTGCAGTTCCGTGCCCTTGTAACCGAGGGCATCGGCATTGACGAAGATCGTCGGAATGCCGGCATTGATCATCGTTGCCTTCAGCGTGCCGACACCCGGAACGTCCAGATCGTCGATCAGATTGCCGGTGGGGAATATCGAGCCGCCGCCATCACCTTCGCCCTCGTCGGCGGGATCGATGAATTCAAGCTGCACTTCTGCGGCCGGGAACGTCACGCCGTCGAGTTCGAAGTCGCCCGTCTCCTGCACGACGCCATCGGTGATTGGCACGTGCGCGATGATCGACTTGTTGATGTTGGCCTGCCAGATGCGGATCGTCGCCACGCCGTTCTTCGGAATGCGACTCGGATCGACGAGACCATTGCTGATCGCAAACGGCCCGACCGCCGCTGACAGATTGCCGCAGTTGCCGCTCCAGTCGACGAAGGCCTTGTCGATCGACACCTGGCCGAACAGGTAGTCGACGTCGTGATCCGGCTTCGCGCTCTTCGACAGAATCACCGTCTTGCTGGTGCTCGAAGTCGCACCGCCCATGCCATCGATCTGCTTGCCGTACGGATCGGGACTGCCGATCACGCGCAGCAGCAGCCTGTCGCGCGCCTCGCCCGGCTTCTGGCAGCGCTCGGGCAGATCCTGCAGGCGGAAGAACACGCCCTTGCTGGTGCCGCCGCGGATGTAGGTGGCGGGGACTTTGATCTGCGGTACGTGGGGCATGGTTTGTTGTCTCGGATGGAAGAGAATGGCCGCAAAAAAGCGCAAGGAACACAAAGTAGGAAGAACAATTTCCTTACTTTGTGATTCTTGCGCCTTTTTGCGGCTATTTCTCCTTCTGTCTCAGGCTGCCTGGTTCGACGACTCGAGAAAGTCCTGCGCGAAGCGCTGCAGTACGCCGCCGGCTTCGTAGATCGAGACCTCTTCGGCCGTGTCGAGCCGGCAGGTGACGGGCACTTCGACCTTCTCGCCGTTCTTGCGATTGATCACGAGCGTGAGCGTGGCGCGTGGCGTGAGCTTGCCGACGACATCGTAGGTCTCGGTGCCGTCGATGCCGAAGGTCGCGCGGTTCTCGCCGGGCTTGAACTCCAGCGGCAGTACGCCCATGCCGATCAGGTTGGTGCGGTGGATGCGTTCGAAGCCTTCGGCGACGATCGCTTCCACGCCGGCGAGGCGCACGCCTTTCGCGGCCCAGTCGCGCGAGGAGCCCTGACCGTAGTCGGCGCCGGCGATGATGATCAGCGGCTGGCCGCGGTCCATGTAGGTTTCGATCGCTTCCCACATGCGCACGACCTTGCCTTCGGGTTCGATGCGCGCGAGCGAGCCCTTCTTTACCTGACCGTCGACCACGGCCATCTCGTTCATGAGCGTCGGGTTCGCGAACGTGGCGCGCTGCGCGGTGAGGTGATCGCCGCGATGCGTGGCGTAGGAGTTGTAGTCCTCCTCGGGCAGGCCCATCTTTTTCAGGTACTCGCCGGCGGCGCTGTTGCCGAGGATCGCATTCGAAGGCGACAGGTGATCGGTCGTGATGTTGTCGCCGAGCACGGCGAGCGGTCGCATCGCCTTCAGCGTGCGTTCGCGCGCGGCGAGGGCGCCCTGGCCTTCCTTGTCCCAGTAGGGCGGACGACGGATGTACGTGCTCATCGGGCGCCAGTCGTACAGCGGGCTCGCCTTCTCCGTGTTCGCCTTGAAGGTGAACATCGGTTCGTACACCTTGCGGAAGTGCTCGGGCTTGACGCTCTTCGCCACGATCGTGTCGATCTCCGCATCGGTCGGCCAGATGTCTTTCAGCGTGACCGGCTTGCCGTCCTTGTCGTGGCCGAGCACGTCCTTCTCGATGTCGAAGCGCACGGTGCCGGCGATCGCGTAGGCGATGACCAGCGGCGGCGAGGCGAGGAACGCCTGCTTCGCGTACGGGTGAATGCGGCCGTCGAAGTTGCGGTTGCCGGAGAGCACGGCGGTCGAATAGAGGTCACGATCGATGATCTCCTGCTGGATCTTGGGATCCAGCGCGCCCGACATGCCGTTGCAGGTGGTGCAGGCGAAAGCGACGATGCCGAAGCCGAGCTTTTCCAGTTCGGGCAGCAGCTTCGCTTCTTCGAGATACAGCTGCACGGCCTTGGAGCCGGGCGCGAGCGAACTCTTCACCCAGGGCTTGCGCGTCAGACCGCGCGCATTTGCATTGCGAGCCAGCAGCCCCGCCGCGATGACGTTGCGTGGATTGCTGGTGTTGGTGCACGAAGTGATGGCCGCGATGATTACCGCACCATCCGGCATGAGGCCCGGCTCTTCCTTCCACGGCGCCGCGATGCCGCGCTCGGCGAGTGCGGAGGTCGGTAGCCGCTTGTGCGGATTCGACGGGCCGGCCATGTTGCGAACGACCGTCGACAGATCGAACTTCAACACGCGCTCGTACTGCGCCGTCTTCAGTGCATCCGCCCACAGGCCTGTCTGCTTCGCATAGGTCTCGACGAGCCTGATCTGTGCGTCGTCGCGGCCGGTGAGTTTCAGGTAATCGAGGGTCTGCTGGTCGATGTAGAACATCGCTGCCGTCGCGCCGTATTCCGGCGCCATGTTGGAGATGGTGGCGCGATCGCCGATCGTCAGCGCCGCGGCGCCGTCGCCGTAAAATTCCAGATACGCGCCGACGACCTTTTCCTTGCGCAGGAATTCGGTGAGCGCCAGCACGACGTCGGTCGCGGTGATGCCAGGCTGCGGCTTGCCCGACAGTTCCACGCCGACGATGTCCGGCAGGCGCATCCATGACGCGCGGCCGAGCATGACGTTCTCGGCTTCGAGACCGCCGACGCCGATGGCGATCACGCCGAGCGAATCGACGTGCGGCGTGTGGCTGTCGGTGCCGACCAGCGTGTCGGGGAACGCCACGCCGTCCCTGGTGTAAATGACCGGCGACATCCGTTCCAGATTGATCTGGTGCATGATGCCGTTGCCGGCTGGAATCACATCGACATTGTCGAACGCCTTCTTGGTCCACTCGATGAAGTGGAAGCGATCCTCGTTGCGGCGATCCTCCACCGCGCGATTCTTCGCGAACGCATCCTTGTCGTAACCGCCGTATTCCACCGCCAGCGAGTGATCGACGATGAGCTGCACCGGCACTACCGGATTCACTTTCGCCGGATCGCCGCCCTTCATCGCAATCGCATCGCGCAAACCGGCCAGATCGACCAGCGCCGTCTGGCCCAGGATGTCATGACACACCACGCGCGCCGGAAACCACGGAAAATCCAGGTCGCGCTTGCGCTCGATGAGCTGCGACAGATACGCGTTGAGCTTCTCGGGCTCGGCCTTGCGCACGAGGTTTTCGGCCTTCACGCGCGAGGTGTACGGCAGGGTGTCGTACGCCCCGGGCTGGATGGCCTCGACCGCGGCGCGCGCGTCGAAGTAGTCGAGTGAAGTTCCCGGCAGCGGTTTGCGATAGGCGGTGTTCATGGAAGTTATTTGCGATCCTTGAGAGGAACGAACTTCAGGTCTTCGGGGCCCGTGTAGTTGGCGCTCGGACGGATGATCTTGCCGTCGATGCGCTGCTCGATGATGTGCGCGCTCCAGCCGCTCATGCGCGAGATCACGAACAGCGGCGTGAACATCGCGGTCGGCACGCCCATCATGTTGTAGCTCACGGCGCTGAACCAGTCGAGGTTGGGGAACATCTTCTTCGCTTCCCACATCACGGTTTCGAGCCGTTCGGCGATGTCGTACATCTTCATGCTGTTCACGGACGCCGACAGATCGCGTGCCACTTCCTTGATGATCTTGTTGCGCGGGTCGCTCACCGTGTAGACGGGATGTCCGAAGCCGATCACGACTTCCTTGCGTTCGACGCGGGTGCGGATGTCGGCCTCGGCCTGGTCCGGCGTGTCGTAGCGCTTCTGGATTTCGAAGGCGACTTCATTGGCGCCGCCATGCTTCGGGCCGCGCAGTGCGCCGATGGCGCCGGCGACGGCGGAATACATGTCGCTGCCGGTGCCGGCGATGACGCGGCCGGTGAACGTCGAGGCATTGAACTCATGCTCGGCGTAGAGATTCAGCGAGGTGTGCATGCTGCGCACCCACAGCTTGCTCGGACGCTTGCCGTGCAGCAGGTGCAGGAAGTGGCCGCCGATCGAATCTTCTTCGCTGTCGGTGTCGATGCGCTTGCCGTTGTGGCTGAAGTGATACCAGTACAGCAGCATCGAGCCGAGCGAGGCCATCAGTTTGTCGGCGATGTCGCGCGCGCCGGGCGTGTTGTGATCGTCCTTTTCCGGGCTCAGGCAGCCGAGCGCGGACACGCCGGTGCGCATCACATCCATCGGATGCGCCGAGGGCGGCAACTGTTCGAGCACGGCCTTCACGCCGGCCGGCACGCCGCGCAGCGCCTGCAGCTTGAGTTTGTAGTCGGCGAGTTCGGCGACGGTCGGCAGCTTGCCGTGTACCAGCAGGTGGGCGATTTCCTCGAATTCGCAGACCGTGGCGACATCGAGAATGTCGTAGCCGCGATAGTGCAGGTCGTTGCCGGTGCGGCCCACGGTACACAGGGCGGTGTTGCCCGCGACGGTTCCGGACAGGGCGACGGACTTCTTGGGCTTGAATCCCGGTGTGGCAGCGACGGCGGTTTCGGTCATTCGATTTTCTCCTGCTCTGGTTCTTCGATATTTGTTACTTGCGTGCAGCGAACAGGGCGTCGAGGTGCTGTTCGTAGGCGTGATAGCCGATGCGGTCGTAGAGTTCCTCGCGGGTCTGCATCGTCGAAACGACGTTGCGCTGGTGACCGTCGCGACGGATCGCCTGGTAGACGTTCTCGGCGGCCTTGTTCATGGCGCGGAACGCGCTCAGCGGATACAGCGCCATCGCGACGCCAGCGCTGCGCAGTTCTTCGATGCTGAACAGCGGCGTCTTGCCGAACTCGGTGATGTTGGCCAGCACCGGCACCTTCACCGCATCGACGAACTTGCGGTACGTCGGCAGGTCGTTGGCCGCTTCCGCGAAGATGCCGTCGGCGCCAGCTTCGACGCAGGCCAGTGCGCGTTCGATGGCGGCATCGACGCCCTGCACGGCAATCGCGTCGGTGCGGGCGATCAGGAAGAAGTTCGGGTCGGTCCTGGCATCGGCCGCGGCCTTCACGCGATCCGCCATCTCCTGCTGCGTGACGATTTCCTTCCCCGGACGATGGCCGCAGCGCTTCGCGCCAACCTGGTCTTCGATATGGCAGGCGGCTGCGCCGAACTTGATCAGGCTCTTCACCGTACGCGCGATGTTGAACGCGCTCGGGCCGAAGCCGGTGTCGATGTCGACCATCAGCGGCAGATCGCACACGTCGGTGATGCGGCGGACGTCGACCAGCACGTCATCGAGGTTGTTGATCCCCAGGTCCGGCATGCCGAGCGAGCCGGCCGCGACGCCGCCGCCCGACAGATAGATGGCCCGGTAACCGGCGCGCTGGGCGAGGAGGGCGTGGTTGGCGTTGATGGCGCCGATGACCTGCAGGGGGCTTTCCGCCTTCAGGGCTTCGCGAAACTTGGTACCGGGGGTGGGGGTGCTCATGGTGGGTTCCTGGGTGAGGTAGGCGTCTGATCGCAAGTCGCGTGCCAGCGTTAAGTCATTGATCTTCATGGCATCGGGGAGTGTCTTGTTTCAATCAGGGAATCGCCCTGTTTCAATATCGAAATCCCGTACCGCGCAGGATCGCCATGACCCCCGAAACCACCGCTCCGCTGCCCCAGCGCAAACCGCGTGTCGTGGCCGTCGGTCTGCACCGGCTGCGCTCCTTCTTTAATGAGCTGGCGCCGAGTTATGCCGACCGGGCGACTGTCTCGGTGCTCGATCGTGGCTTCGAGGAGGCGGTGACCGAGATCCGCGCCATGGCGGCGGAGGAGCAGGTCGACGTGCTGGTGGCCGCCGGCTCGAACGGCGAATACCTGCGGCAGCGTCTCAACATTCCCGTCGTGCTGGTGCGCGTCGGCGGCTTCGACATCATGCGCGCGCTCGGTCGCGCGCGCGATCTGTCGAACCGCATTGCGCTGGTGACCTACGGCGCGACGCCGCCGGACGTGCAGCAGTTCAACGAGCTGTTCCAGCTCGGCATCGAACAGCGCAGCTATCACACCGATCAGGATGCGAGCGACTGCGTGCGCGAGCTGCGCGCGCGCGGCATCGAAGTCGTCGTCGCGCCCGGTCTCGTCGCGGATCTCGCCGATCAGAACGGCATGCGCGGCGTGTTCCTGTATTCGATGGACGCCGTGCGCCAGGCGCTCGACGATGCCATCGAAGTCGTGCGCATCGCGCGCATCGAGGTGGCACGGCGCGAACGTCTCAACACGATCCTGGCGCGGTTGCGCGATGGCGTGGTCGCGGTCGACATGAACGAGCGCATCTATGCCTTGAATCCGGCGATGGAGCGCGTGCTCGGACTCTCGGCGTCGCAGGCGATCGGCAGCAGGCTCGGCGAAGTCGCGCCGGAACTCTCGCTCGGCGATGTCCTGCAAAGCGCCCGCACGGAAACGGATGAACTGCAGCGCTTCGGTTCGCGCACGCTCATTACCAATCGCATGCCGCTGATGGAGCAGGGCGTGCAGACCGGCGCCGTGCTCACCTGCCAGGATCCGGCGGCCATCGAGCGTGTCGATCGGCATCTGCGTGCGCGACGTTATCGCACGACGTCGGTCGTGCGTTACAAGCTCTCCGATCTGGTCGGCGATTGCGCGGCGATTCAGCGTGCGCGCCGACTCGCCGCGCAATATGCGAACGGCGAAGGCACGGTGCTGATCGTCGGCGAGAGCGGCACCGGCAAGGAACTGCTGGCGCAGGGCATCCATCACGCCAGCCGGCGCTCGTCGCAGCCGTTCATCGCGATCAACTGCGCCTCGTTTACCGAAACGCTGCTGGAAAGCGAGCTGTTCGGCTACGAAGACGGCGCTTTCACCGGCGCGCGCAAGGGCGGCAAGGCGGGTCTGTTCGAGGCCGCGCACACCGGCACGATTTTCCTGGACGAAATCGGCGAGATGCCGATCTCGCTGCAGACGCGCCTGCTGCGCGTGCTGCAGGAACGCGAAGTACTGCGCATCGGCGCCGTCGAACCGACCCGCGTCGACGTGCGCATCATCGCGGCAACGCATCGCGATCTGTCGACCCGCATCGACGAACAGAAATTCCGTCGCGACCTCTACTACCGGCTGAACATCCTGCGCGTCGAACTGCCGAGCCTGCGCGAACGCCGCGAGGATCTGCCGGTGCTGCTGCAACACATCGTGGCCCGCGCCTGCGCGCGACTGCATGTCGATCGCAAGGCAGTCGACGTGCTGGCCGCACAACTGATCGAAGCCGCCGCCGACTACGAATGGCCGGGCAATGTGCGCGAACTGGAAAACCTGATCGAACGCATCGCCAGTTCCGTCGCGGGCGCCGATGCGCGGGACATACAGCTGCGCGAACTGATTCCGGAGATCTACGCGACGAACGCTGCACCGGCCGCGACAGCCGAGCTGGCCGATCGCCGCAGCCGCGTCGAAGCCGACTGGGTGCGCAAGGTGCTCGAAGAATGCGGCGGCGATCGCGACGAAGCCTGCCGGCGACTCGGCATCGGGCGCACGACGCTGTGGCGTAAGTTGAAACAAGGCTGAGGTCCTGCATTACGTCGTTCAGGGATTCCCCGAATTCCAGTTCGAAGGTGGCTCCCCGGCGTCGCCAACGGAGCCACGACGAAGCGTTCCGCTCATGCGACTCTTGTACATGTGAGGCCAGCAGGGGCTCGGCTAGACTCCCGCCAACACGGGCGGTGTCCTGGCTCCGTGGATCGCTGGCCCGCAGAAGAACCAACCATTCGGGAACCTCCAATGAACATCGTGTGCAAAGCGTTGCTGCTGACCTGTGCCGGCACGTCCCTGGCCTACGGCGCGGTCGAAGGCGAGAAGTGGAAGATCACCTCCTCGATGCAGATGTCCGGCATGACCATGCCTGCCATGAGCAACGAGATCTGCAAGCAGCCGGGCGATGACTCGGTGCCGATGAAGACCGAAAAGAACTGCACGATCTACGACAACAAGCGGGTCGGCAACGTGCAGAGCTTCAAGATGCGCTGCACCGGCAAGGACGCAGTGGAAGGCTCCGCCGAGTTCACCTACCTCGGGCCCGATCACTACAAGGGCAAGATGCTGGTCAACACCCAGGGCGAAACCATGACCATGAACATGGAAGGCCAGAAGATCGGCAGCTGCGACGGCGGCGAGATCAATCTGAAAGCCAAGGAAATGCAGGCCCAGGCGCAGGCACAGATGGCGCAGAGCGAAAAGATGATGGCCGAGACCTGCCGCAAGTTCGCCGCCGAAGGCAACAACCCCTACATGATGACGACGCAGTGCAAGGACCCGGCGGATCGCCAGACGTTCTGTAACGCGGCCCGCACGCACGACAACTTCCTGGATCTTTCCGAGGCGGAGAAGGCCAACGCCGGCAGCACCGCGCCCGGCGCACGTCCGTTGTCCGACACCGAACAGCTGTGCGGTTTCTCCGCCGCCGCCGAACGCGAACATCTGTGCAAGAGCGCCGAGCAGGCCGGCAAGATGAAGTTCCTCGTCAGCCAGTGCCCCGCGCAGGCGCAGGCGCTCGCCGCCGCGCACTGCGCCGGTCGCCGCTACACCGCCATCGCCGATCAGTACCGCGACTTCTGCAGCAACTATGCGAACAACGAAGCGCAGCAGGCCGAGAACACACCGGTCGGCAAGGCGAAGGGACTCTTCGGCAAGGGCAAGAAGGCCCTCGGCGGACTGCTCGGCAACTGAGCCGCACACGGCCTCCGCTCCTTCCCCCGCTTGCGGGGGAAGGCCGGGATGGGGGCGTGCGTCTGTCGCAAAAGCATCGTGTTCGCCCCCGCCCTGACCCTCCCCCGCAGGCGGGGGAGGGGAATGTTCCTGATCCTTCTGTTGTCGGCGCTCGTCACCGGTGGGTCGTTGCACGCCGCTACCGATCCCTATCCGCAAAGCGCGCGCAGCTATCTGCTCGACCTCGACGGCGAAATCCTGTGGCAGCGTGACGCCGCGCTGGCGTTGCAGCCGGCATCGCTCAGCAAGCTGCTCACTGCACTCGTCGTGCTCGATGCCGGATGGGACGCCGATCGCTGGATCACTGTCAGTGCCGATGTTGCCGCGACGCCGCCGACGCGACTGGGCCTGCGGACCGGCGAAGAAATCAGCGCGGGCGCCGCGCTCGCAGCGATGCTGATCCGCTCCGCCAATGATGCCTGTCGCGCGCTCGTCGAGAACGTGACGCCCGACACCGGCAGGTTTCTCGAACGCATGAACGCACGCGCCGCGCAGATCGGCATGAAGCATTCGCACTTCGGCGATCCCTGCGGCTTCGATGCGCCCGGGCAATACACCACCGCGACCGACCTGCTGCAGCTCGCCCGTGCGGCACATGCCAATCCACTCATTGCACGCCTGACCGCAACGCCGCGGGCCGAGTTGCAGACGCGCGCGGGCCGGACGATCCCTTTCGTCAACACGAACCAGCTGCTCGGTCGTCTCGACGGCGCCGAAGGCATGAAGACCGGCTACACCGCGCAGGCCGGACAGTGCCTGATCGCGTACGCGCGGCGTCCCGGCCACGAAGTCTGGCTGGTGATGCTTGGAGGCACGCAGCGCTGGTGGCTGGCGCACGGGATGATCGACGATGCCTTCGACGTCGCCGCGCGCCGCTGATTTTCCCTCGCCTGCGGTCGCAGCAGTCGCAGCGATGCTGCCTGCGGCGTGCGTGCTGCTGCTGTACTGGCCGGCGCTGCACGCGAGTTTCCAGTTCGACGACTGGAACGTGATCGTCGGCGATCCGCGCGTGCATTCGCTGGCGGCGTGGTGGGACTCGATGCCCGGCATCCGGCCGCTGCTGAAGCTGAGTTACGCGCTCAACCACCTTGCTGGCAGCGAGCCTGCGGGCTTCCGTCTCGTCAATGTCCTGATTCATGCGATCAACGCGACGCTCGTCTTCCAGTTGCTGCGGGTGAAGGGGCGACGGCTCGGACTGCTGCCCGATCGAGCCTGGCAGGCGGCCCTGCTTGCCGCGCTGCTGTTTGCCGCACATCCCGTGCAGACCGAAGCCGTCACCTACATTTCAGGTCGTTCCAGTTCGCTCGCGGCGTTGTTCTGTCTGCTGGGCCTGTTCTGCTGGATGCGCAGCGAAGAGCGGGCGACATCGTCCGCGTCGTGGCTGATGGCGTGCTGCCTGTGTTTCGCGGCGGCCGTCGCCACCAAGGAAACGGCATGGGTGTTGCCGCTGGCGCTGTGGCTGTATTCGGCGGATCGCCCCGTGCGGGAAACGTTGCGCAAGCTGAGTCCGCTGATTGCGATGATGTTCGTACTGGCGGCGCTGGCGTTGTCGCTATCGAAGTATCGATATCTGCTCGAGTTCAGCCTGGCCACGCGCTCGCTCGTCGACAATCTGCTCACGCAGTCGCGAGCATTGCTGTACCTGCTCGGTCAGCTCTTGCGGCTGAATAGTGGCAACGCCGATCCAGCATTGCCGGTGATCGCCGAGCCGGACGTCGCGAGCATCGGCCTCATGATCGGCTGGGTTGTCGTCTGTGTCGCCGGATTGCTTTGTGTTCGCAGGAAGCCGGTCACGGCCTTCGCTGCATTGTGGTTCCTGCTGTGGCTCGCGCCGACGAACTCGCTGTTGCCGCGGCTTGACGTCGCCAACGACCGGCAGTTGTACCTGGCGATGATCGGACCGGCGTGGGGACTGTCTGTCGGTCTCATTGCATGGACCGCTCGTTCGACAGCGCTGCGCAATTTTTTCGCTGCGCTCCTGCTCGTGCTGCTCGGCCTGGCGACCCTGCAGCGCAACGCCATCTACGACACGGAAATCACGTTCTGGCAGGACACGGCCGCACGCAATCCATCGAGCGCGCGGGCTGCGAACAATCTCGGCATGGCCTACGCAGTCGCTTGCCGTTTCGATGATGCACTCGCCGAGTTCGAACGCGCCATCGCGCTCGAACCGCAGGATTCTCGCGCCCGCATCAACCGGCGCCTGCTGCGCGAAGGGCAGCTTCCCGGCGTCGACTGGGATCGATGCGCGTCCGGCGTTGACTGAGCGGGCGACGGCGAGCGGGGAGAGTGCTGCGAAGTCGCGGGCGCCGGGTCAGCGCCGTCAGGAACATGGGCTGATCGAGTCGCATTCCTGCCGGAATGCGAGAGAAATTCAGAGCCCGCTGTCGTGCGGGCGCGGTAACGTGGTTGGCGATGGTGTCTGAACCCATATGACGACATGGACATCCGTCATTGACGGACTACGGCAGGGACGTATACGATGGCCGCGTTCACTTTCATCGAAACCAGGCTGTTTTCACGCCTCGCCGATGAATATCTTCCTGACGATCAGTTGTCGCTGCTGCAGCAGTACCTCAATGAGAACCCGGAGGCAGGGGACATCATTCGCGAGTCCGGCGGGGTCCGGAAACTGCGTTGGAGAGCGGAGGGACGAGGAAAGCGTGGTGGACTCCGGATCATTTACTACCTGCGATCGAAGCAGGGTGAGGTCTGGTTGCTGACGCTGTATGCGAAGAACGTCGCCGGGAGCATTTCGGGTCAAACCTTGAGGAAGATCAGGGAGGAGATAGATGGCCAGTCGTAAGAGAGATATTGGACAGGAAATTCTGGAGGGAATCCGGGAGATCAAGCGGGGCGAGCATGGTCGTGTAACGACGGTGCCGTCGGTGTCCCGCATCCGGGAGAAGACCGGTTTGTCCCAGGCCGTATTTGCACGACTGCTTGGAGTGTCGGTGCGTACGCTGCAGGAGTGGGAGCAGGGCCGGCGGGCTCCCTCAGGTGCGGCACGTACCTTGCTGCTCGTGGCAGAAAAAAATCCCCGTGCGCTTCTGGATGTAGCCTGACATCGATCGCATGCCGCGTCGCTGCTGACGCCGGCGCCCACCAGCCAACCCTGATTGAAGAAGCAGGAGCGACCTGAAGGTCGCTGCTCATCCTGTAGTTGTATCTGCGCACTTTCGGTGTTACAAAGCGTCACACGTTACAAGAGGTAACACCATGAAGCGCACTCGTCCGCCCCTGGGGGATCTGGAACACGAACTGCTGACGATCCTGTGGAAGCACGGCGAAATGTCGGCTTTTGCAGTGCGCCAGCAGGTCAATCGCAAGCTCAAGGACGCCACCATCCGCACCGTCCTGCGGCGGTTGGAAGAAAAAGGCTACGTGACCCATTCCGTGGTGAACGGCGCCTTCATCTATCGATCGAGCGAGACGGCGGAGACGGCCGCGGCCGGCGCAGTGCAGGAAATTGCGGATCGATTCTGCGGCGGGTCTCTGGAGCGGCTGCTGACGGGCCTCGTCGATACGGGGGTGGTCAACACCAGCCAGCTCGCGCTGTTCGCGGGCAAGCGCAAGCGAAAGACGTCGCGGGACCGCTGAGATGAACACGGCGGCGACGCCAGCGAACGCGGGCCCGCGCATGGATCGTCCGATCCAGCCGCCCGCCTGGCTGTTGCCGCGCTGGCCACTCGCCGCCCGCGTCGCGTTGATCGCCGTCGCGCTGATGTCAGCCGCGTTGCTGACGGTGAAACTGATTGCAGGGTCGGGCGACAGGACGCTGCGCATGCCGCGGGCGCAGCTGACCATCACCGCCGTCGGGCAAGGTGTGTTTCGCGATCTGATTCCACTGAACGCCAGCATCGTGCCGCGCGAGACGGTGTATCTGGACGCCATCGACGGCGGACGTGTCGAGCGCCTGCTGGTCGAAGCGGGCGACGTGGTCGAGGCAGGGCAACCGCTGATCGAGCTCAGCAATACCAATCTCGCCTTGCAGGTCATTCAACAGGAATCACAGCTCAATCAGGCGCTCTCGCAACTGCAGCAGAACGAGATTGCGCTGGAACAGAATCAGCTGGCCAACGATCGCGCGCAGGTCGACATCGAATACCACCTGCGCCGTCTCCAGCGCGCCAGCGAGCGCCGCGCCAGCCTTGCCCGCAGCGGCATGCTGGCCGCGGAGCAGCGCGACGAAGTGAACGACGAGCTTGCCTACTACCGCAGGCTCGAACCCATTCAGCGCGAAAGCGGCCGCCGGCAATCCGCGCTGCGCGAGCGCCTGATGCCCGACATCCATCGTCAGGTGCAGATCCTGCGCGGCAACCTGACGGTCGTGCACGGCAAGCTGGACAGCCTCGTCATTCGTGCGCCGGTCGCCGGCAGGGTGACTGCGCTCGATCTGAAAGTCGGTGAAAGCCGGGCCGCCGGTCAGCGGCTGGCCGAAGTCACGCCCGATGCCGGCATGAAGCTCATCGCCGATATCGATGAGTTCTATCTCGCGCGCGTGCGCGTCGGGCAGACCGCCACTATTGATATCGACGGCCAGCCGATCCGCCTCAGCGTGCGCCGCGTCTCGCCCCAGGTGCGCAACGGCCAGTTCCGCATCGATCTGGATTTCGAAGACGGGAGCCCCGCGACGCTGGTGGCGGGTTCTGCCGCGCAAGGCAGATTGAGGCTCGGCGGCGATACGCCCGCCGTGGTGCTGCCGAACGGTCCGTTCATGGAACGCACCGGCGGACAGTGGATCTTCGTCGTCGCGCCGGACGGCCGCACCGCGCAGCGCCGGCAGATCAACATCGGCCGGCGAACCATCGAGCAACTCGAAATCGTGGCGGGTCTGGCCGCCGGCGATCACGTCATCACGTCCGACTACACGGGGCTCGATCGCGCAGACCGCATCGTGCTGACCCCATAGGAGCGTCCATGTTGAAGGTCGAACACCTCTCCAGGTTCTATCGCGGCAGCGAAGTCGAAACCGCCGCGCTCGACGATGTCTCGCTCGAAGTGCGTGACGGTGAATTCCTCGCCATCATGGGCCCGTCCGGCTGCGGCAAATCGACGCTGCTCAACATCCTGGGGCTCATCGACAGCCCGAGTGCGGGAAAATACTGGTTTCTCGGCGAGGACATCGCGCACTTCTCCGAGGAACAGCTCACGCTGCGGCGTCGCGCGCAGGTCGGCTTCATATTCCAGAGCTTCAATCTCATCGACGATCTCAACGTCGCCGAGAACGTCGAGGTGGCGCTGCTGTACCTGGGTATTCCCCGCCACGAGCGGCGCGAGCGGGTGGCCGAGGCGCTCGAGCGCGTCGATCTCGCGCATCGTGCGCGCCACGTGCCGAAGCAGCTGTCGGGCGGCCAGCAGCAGCGCGTCGCCGTCGCCCGCGCGCTGGTTGCGCGCCCGAAGCTCCTGCTCGCCGACGAACCCACGGGCAATCTCGATTCGGCGAACGGCGATGCGGTCCTCGAACTGCTCGACGGCATCACGCGCTCGGGCACCACGACCATCATGGTCACGCACTCGGCCGAGCATGCACGGCGCGCGCAGCGCATCGTGCACATGCTCGATGGCCGGATCGTCGAGGAGGAAGAAGAAGCGGAGGTCACATGCTAGGCAGCTACGTTGCCGCGGCGATTCGCAACCTGCTGCACAATCGCGCCTACGCGCTCATCAATCTGCTCGGGCTGACGCTCGGATTCACCGCGGCGATCCTGATCGCGCTGTATGTGCGCGATGAATTCAGCTACGACCGGTTCATCCCGAATCACGAGCGGATCTATCAGCTCGGCGAAGTGATTGCGCCGCCTGGGCGGGCGGAGATGCGGGTCGCAGTTTCCGCCGTCACAGATGCTGCCGCGCTGCAGCTCACGTTCCCTGAAATCGACGCGACGACGCGTCTTGCGTACGCAGGTATCCGTCTGCACCGCCGTGACGATCCTGATGGCCTTCCGTTTGGTGGCAACTGGGTAGACCCCAATTTCCTTGAGCTGTTTCCGCTGCGAGTAATTGCAGGTGAAGTATCGAACGCGCTGAGCCGGCCCGATGGCCTGGTGCTGACGCGCAAGGCCGCGCACCAGCTGTTCGGCCGTGAGGACGTCGTCGGCGAAAGGCTTTCCCTCGATCGTCAGGTCGACATGCACGTGATGGCGGTGGTCGCGGATGTTCCGGCGAACAGCCACCTGACCGGTGACGTGTTCCTGCCTGGCATCGCCAGTTCCTCCGGGCTGACGGCTCTGGAAGCTGCGCAGCGCCAGCCTGGCGCGCTGCGCGCCGACAATGTCATCACGTACGTGAGGCTTCGTTCGGGTGCGGACATAGATGCCATTCGCGCGCGACTGGGCGAATTTGCGGACACACACGTCCCTGACAATGTAATCCCGGGAAACGTAAATGGCATGAGCAGTTCGCGCGTGTACACGTTCACGCTCACACCGCTTGCCGACATTCATTTTCAGCCTCGGCGTATGGGTGAAATGAAACCCGCAGGCGATCCGCGGGTCGTGAAGGCGATGCTGGGCATTGCGCTGCTCATTCTGATCGTCGCCTGCGGCAACTTCGTGAGCATGATGACGGCGCGCGCCATGCGGCGCGCGGTCGAAGTCGGCGTGCGCAAGGCGGTCGGCGCGCTGCGCCGACAGATTGCGCTGCAGTTCATGGGTGAGTGCCTGTTCTATGCCGTGCTGGCGCTGATCTGCGCCGTCATTGCCGTGGAGCTCATGCTGCCCGCATTCAACGGCTTTCTGCAGCGGCAGATCACGTTCGACTACCTGAGAGATCCTGCGCTGGCGACAGGGCTCATCGGACTTGCATTGCTGTCGGGATGCGCAGCAGGCGCCTATCCGGCTTTTTATCTCTCGGGCTTCAAGCCCGCCATCGTGCTCAGAGGTCTTGCTTCGCAGCCGAAGGCGAGCCGGATACGTCGGATGATGGTCGTGCTGCAGTTCGCGACGCTGATCGCTTTGCTGGTGGCGACGCTCACGGTTCAGCGACAAACCCGCTACGCGATCGAAGAGCGTCTGCGCGTGCCCACCGATCAGATCTATCTCAACAATGCCGCGAGCGGCTGTTCACGCGAGTCACTCGATGCGATCCGCAATCTGAAACCCGTGCTGGTGGTCACCTGTGCTTCCCAATACGCGCTTTCCATTCATCACATGTCGGCGACGTTTGTCTCGCCTCGCGGCGACGACGCCGTCGCTACCGGTGCGGTGCCAGTGGACGACGCCTTCTTCGATGTCTTCGGCATCACGCCGCTCGCCGGGCGGCTGCTGTCGCGTTCGCGCGGGCAGGACATGGTTCTCCAGAGTGGCAGCGACGTGCAGGACAACCCCGCCATCGTGATCAATGAATCCGCGGCCCGCGCCCTCGGCTTCAACATTCCGGCGGAAGCGGTCGGCAAATTTCCGCAGTGGCGGCGCGTGGGCATTGACGATGGCCGGATCAAAGTCTTCGAGATGCGCAGCTCGCAGATCGTCGGTGTGATTCCGGACTTCTCGGTCGGCTCGGTTCGCGATGCGATCGAGCCGACCGTGTACTACGTGGACCCTGTATTGCTGTCCCGTCTCGTCGTGCGATTCGATGGCGGTGCGGTTCAGGAGGGCATGAACGCGGTCGAGGCCGTATGGAATCAACGAGAGCCCGGCAGCCGCTTCGAAGGGACATTCCTCAGCCAGTACATGAACGCCCTGTATGCCGACATCGTCACGCAATCCACGGTCTTTTCAGTGTTTTCAGCAGTCGCCGTGGCGCTCGCAGCGCTCGGCCTGCTCGGGCTTGCGATCTTCACCGCCGAACGGCGCACCAAGGAAATCGGCTTGCGCAAAGTGATGGGGGCGCGCCGCACCGACATCCTGTGGTTTCTCGGCTGGCAGTTCGCCCGCCCGGTGCTGTGGGCGAACGTCATTGCCTGGCCGTGTGCATACCTGCTCATGCGCTGGTGGCTGCAAGGCTTCGAATATCACGTCGAGCTGGGTCTGGCGACGTTCGTCATTGCCGGCGTCCTGGCCTTGATCATTGCCCTGGCAACGATCTCGGGTCACGTCCTGCTGGTGGCGCGCGCCAGGCCGATCCATGCGTTGCGGCATGAGTGAAACGGGCAGCGGCGCTACTTCCTCGCTCCGAGCCTCGCCAGCATCTCCGACAATTCTTCCGGACTGATCCAGAAGTGTTCGCACACGCGTCCCCACAGCATGGGCGTGGGGACATTGTGGCCGCGGCGCTCCTTCTGTGTTTCGTGCAGCACGTACAGCACGATGCGTTCTCTGTGCGTGAGACCGTCGCGGACGTCGGGAATGTCGTTGCGATTCATGTACTGCCTTTCCGCTCCCTCCTCCGCTTGCGGGGGAGGGCTGGGGTGGGGCCTCTTACTGTGGGGCCGGCTTCAGCCGGCCTCTTTTCGGAAGTCAGGCTGAAGCCTGACCTACAGAAACCCCCATCATCAGGCCTCAGGCGCCCGCTTTGCGCCGCTGCTTCGTCTTCGCCACCTGCGACAGGCGCCCCGTGTCCGGCGGCGTTTCGATGCGCGTGGTTTCATCGCCGTGCATCTCCATCAGCGACTCCATCAGGCCTTCATCGGCGCTCGAACACACGCCGAGCACGCTCGCTTCGTCGCAGCCTTCCGCCGCGACGTAGGCGTGACCCATGTTGGAATCGATGTAGATGGATTCGCCGGCTTCGAGAACGATCGGGTCGTAGAACTCCGTGTGGATCTCGATGCGGCCTTCCAGCACGTAGATGTATTCCTCGCCGGAGTGATGCACGAGTTCGCCGAACTCGCCGACGCTCTTGGCGCGGATGCGCGTGAGCACCGGGATCATGCGTTTGCGGCGCAGCTCCGCACACAGATAGTAGTAATCGTAGTTGCGGGTGTTGACGCGGATCGCGCGATCGAGCCGTCCGATGCTGCGCCGCGCGGTCACGGCGGGCTCCGGTCCTTCGCTCGGCTCCGCGAACAGGTCCGCCATGGGAATCTTCAGCCGCTCGCTCAATTGCAGCAGCTTGTCGTAGGTGAGCGTGAGCCGGTCGTGTTCGACCTTGGCGAGCGTCGACAGCGGAATACCGGTGCGCTTGCTCATTTCCTTGAGCGTCCAGTCGTTGCGGGTGCGCAGCGAACGCAGCAATCGTCCGAGGGTGGGCTTGGCGGGCGAGCGTGACTTGCTTGTCTTCATTGCGCGCAATTCTAGCGGGAACCCGTGACGGAACGGCTCATTGCCGAAATCTACAATCAGGTTGACGATTCTCCAATCAGGACTAGTATGGCCGACAGGGGATAAATCAGCCGACAAAGAGCGGCGCACACACAGGTGAGGATCCCATGCGCATTCGCACGGCGATGTTGTTGACGGCCCTGATTCCCTTCGCTGCCGCCTGGTCGCAGGACGGTCCTGCGCCGGTACCGCCCTCGCCGGCAACGGATACCGCGGCAACCCAGGCAGCGCCCGCCACGACACGCGCGCTGACCCGCGAAGACGCGGAAGCGTGGCTCGATGGCTTCCTTCCCTATGCGCTGAAGACCGCCGACATCGCCGGCGCCGTCGTCGTCATCGTGAAGGACGGCCAGGTGCTGCTGCAGAAGGGCTACGGCTACGCGGACGTCGAAGCGCGCAAGCCCGTCGATCCCGAGAACACGCTGTTCCGTCCGGGCTCGGTGTCGAAGCTCTTCACCTGGACTGCCGTCATGCAGCTCGTCGAGCAGGGCAAGCTCGACCTGGATGCCGACGTCAACAACTACCTGGATTTCCAGATCCCGCCGCGCGACGGCCAGCCCGTCACGCTGCGCAACGTCCTGACCCACACCGCCGGTCTCGAAGAGCAGGTGAAGGGCCTGATGGGCACGGAAGACGACCCCGTCGAACCGATCGGCAAACATCTGGCGCACTGGATTCCGGAGCGCATCTACGCGCCCGGCACCACGCCCGCGTATTCGAACTATGCGACGGCGCTGGCGGGCTACATCGTCGAGCGCGTCTCGGGGCAGACGTTCGACGACTACATCGATCAGCATCTGCTCGCGCCGCTGGGCATGCAGCATTCGTCGTTCCGCCAGCCGCTGCCCGACCATCTCAAGCCGCTCATGTCGAAGGGTTATGCGCGCGCGTCGCAGCCGGCGAAGCCGTTCGAAGTCATCGGCGGTCTCGCGCCGGCGGGCAGCCTGTCGGCTTCGGGCGCCGACATGGGCAAGTTCATGATCGCGCACCTGCAGAACGGCGCGTTCGGTGAGACGCGCATCCTGCAGGAAGAGACGGCGAAGCAGATGCACGGCACTGCGCTCACGATCCTGCCGCGCGTCAATCGCATGCTGCTCGGCTTCTACGAACAGAACTACAACGGTCACCGCGCGCTCGGCCATGGCGGCGATACGCAGTGGTTCCACAGCAACCTGCACCTGTTCATCGACGACAACATCGGCCTGTTCTTTTCCGTGAACAGCGCCGGCAAGGCAGGCGCGCCGGGCGACATCCGCAGCGCGCTGTTCGAGGAGTTCGCCGACCGCTACCTGCCGGGACCGACGCTCGACGGCAAGGTCGACGAAAAGACCGCGGCCGAACACGCACGCCTGATCGCGGGCGCCTACCAGAATTCGCGCCGCATGGACTCGAGCTTCCTCAGCCTGCTGAACCTGCTGGGCACCATCAAAGTGGTACCGAACGAGGACGGCACGATCACCGTGTCGATGGCCACGAACCTGGCCGGCGTGCCGATCAAGTGGCGCGAAGTCGAGCCGTTCGTATGGCGCGACGTGAACGGCAACAACCTGCTCTCGGCCGAGGTGAAGGATGGCCGCGTCACGCGCTTCAGCTTCGGCGAAATCTCGCCCTTCATGATCTTCGAGCGCGTGCCCGCATCGCGTTCCGCCGGTTGGCTGCTGCCAGCGCTCTGTGCCGGATTGGTGGCCCTGTTGCTCACGGCGCTCGCGTGGCCAGTTTCGGCGCTGGTGCGTCGCCACTACGGCGTGCCGTACGCGCTGACGGGCCAGGCGGCGAAGTCGCATCGCTGGATCCGCATCGCATCGACGGCCGGGGTGGTCCTCATGGTCGCGTGGGCCGTCACGATCACGACGATGATGGGCAACTTCAAATACCTGTCGGGTTCGGTCGACGGGTGGCTGTGGGTGCTGCAGCTGCTGTCGCTGATCGCGTTCCCTGCGGCGGCAGTCATCGGCCTGCTGAACGCTGCGACGGTGCTGCGCGACCGGCGCAAGTGGTACACGAAGGTGTGGGCCGTCGTGCTGGCGCTGGCGCTGCTCGTGCTGCTCTGGGTCGCCTACACCTTCCACCTGATCGCGCTCGACGTGAACTACTGAGCTGATATGGACGCGCCTCTGCAGATGCAGGTCGAGGTGGAGCAGCTGCGTCTCAAGGCGCCGTTCCGCATCTCCGGATACACCTTCACCGACGTGCCGGTCGCGGTCGTCACGTTGCACGGCGGCGGCGCGACCGGCCGCGGCGAAGCGTCCGGCGTGTACTACCTCAAGGACACGCCGGAGCAGATCGCGCGCACGCTCGAATCGCATCGCGCAGCGATCGAACGCGGCATCAGCCGCGAGGCCTTGCGCGAACTGCTGCCTGTCGGCGGCGCGCGCAACGCGGTCGACTGCGCGCTGTGGGACCTGGAAGCGAAACAGACGGGTCGTCCCGTGTGGCAGCTGGCGGGACTCGATCACGCCGTGCCGCGCGTCACGACATTCACGCTCAGCGCCGACGAGCCTGCCGCCGTCATGCGCGCCGCGCAGAACCTGCCGCAGGCGCGCGCACTCAAGCTCAAGCTCAACGGCGATCTGCCCGCCGACATCGAACGCGTCCGCGCCGTGCGCGAAGCGCGGCGCGATGTGTGGATGGGTGTCGACGCCAACCAGGGCTATACGATCGAAACACTCGGCGTGCTGCTGCCGCGCCTGGTCGATGCCGGCGTGAAGCTGCTCGAACAGCCCTTGCCGCGCGGCAGCGAAGCCGAACTCGAAGGATTCCAGAGTCCCATTCCCATCGCCGCCGACGAAAGCGTGCAGGGCCTGGCGGATGTCGCCGGCCTGGTCGGCCGCTTCGATGTCGTGAACATCAAGCTCGACAAGTGCGGCGGCCTCACCGAGGCGCTGCTGATCGCCAACGAGGCGCGCCGGCTCGACCTGCAGGTGATGGTCGGCAACATGGTGGGCACGAGCCTGGCGATGGCGCCGGCCTTCGTCGTGGCGCAGCTGTGCGACTACGTCGATCTCGATGGTCCGTACTTCCTCGAACAGGACTACCGGCCGAGCGTGCGCTACGACGGCGGCAGCATCCACTGTCCCGACACGGTCTGGGGCGGCGGGCGGGCCTAGTTCGCGAACGTTCAGCGAGGCAACGCGGATGAAGCAACGCAACCGACTTTCGCGCCGCCATCTGCTGCAGGCCGGCGCGGCTGCCGCACTGTGCACCGGCGTCCCGATGATCAACCTCGGCATGCACCGCGCCTTTGCCGATTCGGACCGCCGCTACTCGACGCGCGCCATCGACCTCGTCGGCCGCTCGCTGGTCATCGACATGCTGGCGCCGCTCAAGATCGACTTTCGTCCCGAGGCCTACGCCGGCCGCATCAGCGAAGCCGATGAAGCCGCGTTCCGCGCCAGCGGCATCACCGGATTCCACAATGCCATCGGCACCGGCGGTCCGAACGTCGTCGAAGAAACGCTCGAGTTCATCGCCGGCTGGCAGGGGTTTGCCGCGCGCAACTCGCATCTGTTCACGCTGGTGGGCACCGCCGCCGATCTGGATCGCGCCAAGACGGAGCGCAAGATCGCCGTGATCACGGGCGTGCAGAACGCCGAACACTTCGTCCGGCCCGACGACGTCAAACGGTTCTACGCGCTCGGCCAGCGCTGCGCGCAGCTCACCTACAACAGCCAGAACCTGCTCGGCAGCGGCAGCACCGAGCGCGTCGACGGCGGCGTCAGCGACTTCGGCGTCGAGATCATCAAGGCCATGAACGACGCCGGCATGCTGGTCGACGTCTCGCACTGCGGCGACCGCACCACGCTCGATGCGATCGAGCTGTCGCCCGTACCGATCGCGATCACGCACTCGAACTGCCGGGCGCTCAACGATCATCCGCGGCTGAAGACAGACGAAGCCATCCGCAAGCTCGCTGCGAAGGGCGGCGTGATGGGCATCACGGGCGTGCGCATGTTCGTGCGTGATCGCGAGCCCACCACCGTCGAGCACATGGTCGATCACATCGACCACGTCGTGAAGCTGGTCGGCATCGAACACGTCGGCGTCGGCACCGATTCGGATCTCGCCGGCTACGACGACATGCCGGCCGACCAGTACAAGATGCTGCGCGAGAGCTACAAGGCGAGCTACGGCTTCCGCGACAAGATCGACACCGATGGCTTCGATCATCCGCAGAAAGTTTTCGATCTGACCGAGGCGCTGATCCGGCGCGGCTACTCGGACGCCAACATTACGGCGGTACTTGGCGGCAACTTTCGCCGCCTGCTGGGTGCAACGTGGAAATGACAGCCCGCAACGTCGCGGCAGGCCTGACTTACAACTATTCGGGGAGAGGGCTATGACTACTTTCAGGAAAGTTTCGCGTGGAATTGCGATCGGCGGTTCGGGTGCGCTGGCAGTGCTGGCCGGCACGACCGATGTGTACGCTGCGGAGACGATTGCAGAGATCATCGTGACGGCGCAGAAGCGCAGCGAGGCGCTAATCGACGTTCCGCAGTCGGTCACTGCGATCGACGGAAGCGTGCTCGAGCGCCAACAGGCGTCGAGCTTCCAGGACTATCTGAAGCTCGTCCCGGGATTGCAGCTCACGCAGGACACGCCCGGAGTCGGGCGTCTCGTCATGCGCGGCGTCAACACGGGCGGCGTCGCTTCCACCGTCGGCGTGTACGTCGATGAAACGCCATTCGGTTCCAGCAGCGGTCTGGTCAACGGCGCGATCCTGGCGGCAGACTTCGATACCTTCGACATGCAGCGCGTCGAAGTGCTGCGCGGCCCGCAGGGCACGCTCTACGGCGCCAGTTCGCTCGGCGGCGTGCTGAAGTTCGTCACGAATCCGCCGCAGACGGAAAGAGTCGAAGCGCGCGTGCGCGTAGGCGCCGAGACTGTCGAGGACGGCGACGTCGGCTATTCCGGCGTTGGCATGGTGAACGTGCCGCTCTCTGAATCCTTCGCCGTGCGTGCGGTGGGCTACTACCGCGAACTGGGCGGATTCATCGACTCGATCGGCACCGCGGGTTCCGACATCGCCGACGACATCAACGAATCGGAGAGCTACGGCGGCCGCGTGTCGGCGCTGTATTCCCCGAGCGATGCCTTCTCCCTGCGCCTGACCGCGATCATGCAGAACATTCGCACGCAGGCGTCCAGTACGGCCGAAAGCAATGCGAACACGCTCGATACGCTGTACGGCAGACTGTCGCAGTCGCAGTTCGTTCCGGAACATACGAACGTCGACTACCGTCTCTACAACGCCACACTGGACTTCGATCTCGGCTTCGCGACGCTCACGTCCTCGACGAGCTACAACGAGTTCGATTCGCCCTTCCGCTCCGATCTGACGACGCAGTACAGCCCTCTGGTCGCCGCCATCACAGAACTCGATAACGAGTTGCTGCAGGACCAGACGACGGCCTACGACAAGGTCACTCAGGAATTCCGTCTGGCGTCGCCTGACAGCGATGCGTTCGAGTGGCTGGTCGGCGCCTACTACACCCGAGAGAAGGGGGACATCCTTCAGTTCATCGAGGCAGTGATTCCGGGAACGGTCGATCCGATCCCGGGGCAACCGCTGCTCGGTGATATTTCCCTGCACTCCGAGTACAAGGAAATCGCGGGTTTCGTGAGCGGCACCATTCACTTCGGCGACCGGTTCGATCTGACGCTGGGCGGGCGCTACAGCGAGAACGATCAGGAAGCGAAGCAGGACGGAGCTGGTCTGTTCGTCGGTCCCACTCCGGTGTCCTACCCGACAGCGAAGTCGTCCGAGGACGTATTCACGTACTCGGTGGCCCCGAAACTCAAGTTCGGCGAGCACGCCTCGTTGTATGCGCGCGTGGCAAGCAGCTTCCGCCCGGGCGGACCGAACGTACTGCCGCCGAACGCACCGCCGACCGTGCCGCTCACCTATGACTCGGACTCGCTGACCAGTTACGAAGTCGGCTTCAAGATCGAGTCCGCCGATCGCGTACTGGGCCTCGACATCTCGGCCTTCCATATCGACTGGGAGGACATCCAGCTGTTTGCGCGCGTGAACAACTTTGGCGTGAACATCAACGGCGGTGACGCGACCAGCGACGGCCTGGAGTTTACGGCGAGGGCCCTGCTGGGCGACGGATTCAACGTCTCTCTGAACGGCGCCTACACCGATGCCCAGCTCGAAGACGATACGCCGGCGCTCTCGGGCGGCCTGAAAGGTGATGCGCTGCCGTACACGCCGGAATGGAGTCTCGGTCTGAACGCCGACTACGAGTGGTCGGTCGGCTCGCAGGCGACGGCGTACGTCGGCGGCGCACTGCGGTACCTGTCCGATCAGACGGCCACCTACGATCTCGCTTATCGCAACGCCAACGGCCGCCAGCGCGAAATTTCCTCGTACGAAGTCCTCGATCTGCAGGCAGGTATCGATTTCGGGAACTACTCGATCGAGCTGTACGCCAAGAACGTTACTGACAGCGACGGACGGACCTCGGTCGGCGGGCTCGGCGCCTATCCGAACGGCGCCATCGGAACCGGCGTGATCCGTCCGCGCACGATCGGTCTGACCTTCGGCGTGGACTTCTAGTGAACGTATCGCAGGCTCGAATCCCGATGCCGACGGAGCCAGTAGTGCTGGAGCTGCCGCAGCCCTACCTGCTGTTCCTGGGCGACACCACGGAGGCGGGCTTTGCCAAGACCGCCTTCGGCCTGCGCGACTGGGCACGCGACAAATGCGTCGGCGAACTGTCGTGTTCGCCGGACGCGATCAGCGTGGGTTTGCCGCGCCTGACGCCAGCGGAAGCGAAGGCGCGGGGCGCGCGTTCGATGGTGATCGGTGTGGCCAATCAGGGCGGACGCATCCTCGACAGCTGGATACCTTCGCTGCTCGCGGCGCTCGAAGCGGGGCTCGATCTGATCGGCGGCATGCATTCGAAACTGGCGAACCTGCCAGTGCTCGTCGCTGCCGCCGAGCGGCATAACCGCCGCCTGATCGACGTGCGCACACCGCCCGCCAACATTCCGATCGCCACCGGCCGCAAGCGCAGCGGCAAGCGTCTGCTCACCGTCGGCACCGACTGTGCGCTGGGCAAGAAATACACCGCGCTTGCCATCGCGCGTGCGTTCGAGCGGCGCGCCGTGGCCACGGACTTCCGCGCCAGCGGCCAGACCGGGATCATGATCGCCGGCTCCGGCGTGCCGATGGATGCCGTCGTCTCCGACTTCGAAGCGGGTGCTGCAGAGATGCTGTCGCCCGAAGCGGCGCCCGATCACTGGGACGTGATCGAAGGGCAGGGTTCGGTGTTTCATCCGGCGTACGCCGCCGTTTCGCTCGGCCTGCTGCACGGCAGCCAGCCGGACGTGATCGTCGTGTGTCATCAGCCGGGACGCACTCACATGCTCGGTCACGCGCACTACGCGGTGCCGTCCGTCGAGGACACCATCGCGCTCAATCTCACGCTGGGCCGCCGCACGAATCCGGCGATCCGCTGCGGCGGCGTCTGTCTCAACACCGCGCATCTGTCGGAAGCCGAAGCGCGCCAGTTGATGATTGCCGAGAGCGTACGGTTGGGATTGCCGGTGGCCGATCCGATCCGCGGCGGCGCCGAGTTCGAAGCACTCGTCGACAACTGTCTGCGGGAGACGCACTGATGCGGACGAAGTTGCTGGCGGGACTGACCATGATGGTCCTGCTGGCAACCCGCGCGCTGGCCGGCGCACCGACCGCGCCGATCGAAGCCGAGATTCAGCGCCTCGCCGTCATCGGCGGCGGCACCGTGGGCGTCGCGGCGTGGCGGATCGACGGGCAGGGCCCGCGCGTGCTGGTGAATGCCGGCGAACGCTTTCCGATGGCGAGTACGTTCAAGATCGCCGTGGCCGGCGCGCTGCTGGCGCAGGTCGATGCCGGACGACTCGATCTGCAGCAGATGATCGCCGTCGATCCGGCGCTGTACGTGCCGTCGGAAGTCATCGCCGACCGCTTCATCCATCCCGGCGTCAGCCTCTCGCTGCACAATCTGCTCGAACTGATGCTGACCCAGAGCGACAACACCGCCACCGACGTGCTGACGAAACTCGCCGGCGGTCCGCAGGCCGTCACGGCGTGGGTGCACAGGCAGCAGGTCGAAGATCTGCGCGTCGATCGCGATACCGCAGCGCTGCTGCGTGATTTCTTCGTGCTGCCCGCCGGTCCGATCGAGAAGGCGTTCGCGCAGGCCGTGCAGCAGAATCCCGCGCTGGAAAAGCAGGGCGGATTGCCGAATCCCGCCTTCGACGACGACGTTCGCGATACCTCGACGCCGGACGCGATGACGCAGCTCCTGACACGCATCTTCCGCGGCGAAGCGCTGAGTGCCGGATCGACACGCACGCTGGTCGCCATCATGGAACGCTGTCGCACTGGCGATGCGCGGCTGCGCGGCAGACTGCCGCCCGGCATCGTCGTGGCCGACAAGACCGGCACCATCGGCGGCTCGATCAACGACGTCGGCGTCATCACGCTGCCTGACGGACGCGGCCAGATCGCGATCACGGTCTTCATCAAGAAGAGTGCGCTGCCGTTCGCGCAGCGCGAGCGCGCCATCGCTGAGATCGCGCGCGTCGTGTACGACTACTTTCTGTTCGCTCACGCCGGATGACTCCGCAGGTCATGCGCCGTTCGACCGCAATCGTTGCCTGGGCGCTGTGGTGTACGGCGGCCGTGAGCCTGGGCGCCGCAGCCGCCGAACCGGACGCAGCGAAGATCGACTTCCAGTGGGGCGTGCGCATTCCATTGCGCGACGGCGTACATCTGAACGCCACCGTCTACACGCCGAAGGATCAGAAGCATCCCGCGCCCTGCATCGTCACGCTCACGCCTTACATCGCGCAGAGCTATCACGACCGCGGTGTGTATTTCGCGGCGCGCGGACTGCCGTTCCTGACCGTCGACGTGCGCGGCCGCGGCAACTCCGCAGGCACGTTCCGGCCGCTGATCCAGGAAGCGCAGGACAGTTTCGATGTGGTGGAGTGGCTGGCGAAGCAGCCGTACTGCAACGGCAAGGTCAGCATGTGGGGCGGCTCGTATGCGGGCTACAACCAGTGGGCAGCGGCGAAGGAATTCCCGCCGCATCTCGCCACCATCGTGCCGGCCGCCGCGCCGTTCGCGGGCGTCGACTTTCCGCTTCGCAACAACATCTCCTATCCCTACACCATCCAGTGGCTCACGTTCACCAGCGGCCACGCGGCGCAGGACAAGATCTTCGGCGATCGCGATTTCTGGGCGGCGAAGTATCGCCAGTGGTTCGAGAGCGGCACGCCGTTCGCGCAGCTCGATACGCTCGTCGGCAATCCTTCGCCGATCTTCCAGGAATGGATCGCGCATCCGTACGTCGATGACTACTGGGACCGTTACAACCCCACGGCCGGGCAATACGCGAAGCTGTCGATTCCGATCCTGACCCTCACCGGCAGCTACGACGACGATCAGCCCGGCGCGCTCGCGCACTATCGCGAACACTGGAAGCACGCCTCGCCCGAGATGCGCGCGAAACACTACCTGGTGATCGGTCCGTGGGATCACGCCGGTACGCGCACGCCGACGCAGACGGTGGGCGGAGTCACGTTCGGTCCCGCGAGCATGGTCGATCTGCCGCAGCTTCATCTCGACTGGTATGCGTGGACCATGGGCAATGGCGCGAAGCCGGCGTTCCTGCAGAAGAACGTCGCCTACTACGTGATGGGCGCGGAGAAATGGCGTTACGCCGATACGCTCGACGCCGTGACGGCGGCAGCGCGGCCTTATTACCTGGGCTCGACCGGCAGCGCGAGCGATGTGCTGGCCGCCGGCTGGCTCGATCCGGCGCGCTCGGCGTCCGCGGGCAAGCCCGATCAGTACGTCCACGATCCTCGCGACGTTTCCGGTGCGGCGCTCGAAGCCACGCTCGATGCGTCGTCGCTCACCGACCAGAGCCTGCTGTATGCGCAGCACGGGAAGCAGCTCGTCTATCACACCGCGCCTTTCGAGAAGAACACCGAAGTCAGCGGCACGTTCCGCTTCTCCGCCTGGATCGCGATCGATCAGCCCGATACCGACTTCGCCGTCAGCATCCATGAAATCCGCGCCGACGGTTCCAGCGTGCTGCTGACGACGGACGTGCTGCGGGCGCGCTATCGTGAGAGCCTGCGCGAGCCGAAGCTCGTCGCGACCAAGTCGCCCTTGCGCTACGACTTCGAGCGCTTCACGTTCGTATCGCGCGAGATCGCCAAAGGCAGCCGCCTGCGTCTGCGCTTGTCGCCGATCAATTCCATGTACAGCCAGAAGAACTACAACAGCGGCAAGCCCGTCGCCGAAGAGCGGATGGACGATGCGCGCACCGTGACCGTGCGGCTGTATCACGATCGCGAACATCCGAGCGCGCTGTACGTGCCGCTGGGTCAGCCGGAATGAGTGGAAGATTTGTGCTCCCTCCTCCGCGCAGCGGGGGAGGGTTGGGGTGGGGGCAGTTCATGCAGAGACGGGAGGCTGATTGAACGATTTCTTCAAACGCTACCTGCTGCCGGGTTTCGTCTTCGAATCCGCCGTGATCGCCGGCGGCTATGCCACCGGGCGCGAACTCGTCGAATTCTTCCTGCCTGCCGGGCCGTGGGGCGGGCTGCTCGGCATGCTCGTCAGCATGCTGGTGTGGAGCGCGGTGCTGATGGTCAGCTTCGAGCTGGCGCGCGTCGCGCAGGCTTACGACTACCGTTCCTTCTTCAAGCTGCTGCTCGGCCGCGGCTGGTTCCTGTTCGAGATCGCCTACCTGCTGCTGATCGTCATCATCATGGCGGTGATGGGCGCGGCAGCGGGCGAGGTGATCCACAGCCTGTTCGGCTGGCCGAAGCTGGTCGGTTCGCTCGGCATGATCATCGCCACCGGCGCGCTGCTGTTCTACAGCAACAATTTCATCGAGAAGTTCCTGACGCTGTCGGTGGGCTATCTGTACCTCGTCTACATCGTGTTCGTCCTCTGGAGCCTGTTCGCCTTCGGCGATCGCATCGAGGCGAACTTCGCCGCGGAGCCGCTGGGCGACAACTGGCTGAAGGCCGGCATCACCTACGCGGGCTACAACGTCGCGACCATTCCCGCGGTGCTGTTCTGCATCCGTCATCTCACGACGCGTCGCGAAGCCCTGATCGCCGGCGCGCTCGGTGGACCGCTCGGCATGTTGCCCGCCGTTCTCTTCTATATAGCGATGATGGGCTACTACCACGAGATCGGCGCCGAAGCGCTCCCCTCGGCTTTCCTGCTCGCGCGCCTGCACGCACCGTGGTTCGAGTGGGCATTCCAGATCGCGGTGCTGCTGACGCTGGTCGATACCGGCGTCGCGGTGCTGCACGCGATCAATGAGCGTGTCGCAAAGGTCTACGAAGAGCAGAAGCGCGAGATGCCGCGCGTGATCCGGCCGGTGCTCGCGACCATCATCATGGTGCTGTCGGTGTACGCGGCGTCGGCGATCGGTCTCATCGACCTGATCGCGAAAGGCTACGGCATGCTGACGTATGCCTTCATCGTGCTGCTGATCGTGCCAGTGCTGACGGTGGGAGTCTGGCAGATCCGATTCGTCATCCCCGCAAAGGCGGGGACCCATCCGGTCGAATCAGATGGATCCCCGCCTGCGCGGGGATGACAGAGAAAGAACGCGGGATGACAGAGAAAGAAGGGCTTCCGGTGTCCGCATCGATCCAAACAGCAACAGCGCCCGCCGCAGAGTCGAAGGACTGGTTCGGCCACCCGCGTGGCCTGACGATCCTGTTCCTCACCGAAATGTGGGAGAAGTTCTCCTACTACGGCATGCGCACGCTGCTCGTCTACTACATGACGAAGGCGCTGCTGATTTCGCAGACGCAGGCGTCGTGGATCTACGGGTTCTATACCGCCTTCACCTACTTCACGCCCATCATCGGCGGCGTGATCGCCGATCGCTATCTGGGCCGGCGACGCGCGGTGATCATCGGCGGCGCCATCATGGCGCTGGGTCATTTCATGATGACCTTCGAGACACTGTTCTATCCGGCGCTCGCGATCATCGGTCTCGGCAACGGATTGTTCCTGCCGAGCCTGCCGAGTCAGGTGAAGTCGCTGTATCGAAGCGATGACCCGCGCATCGGCTCCGCATACAACGTGTACTACGTCGGCATCAATCTCGGTGCCGTGCTGGCGGCGATCGTCTGCGGCGCACTCGGCGAACTGTACGGGTGGCACTGGGGTTTCGGCGCCGCCGGCGTCGGCATGTGTCTCGGACTCGTGGTTTACACGTTCGGCGGGCGCTATCTGCCGGCCGAAGTCGCGGCGGCCGTGCCTCGCGAAACGGATTCGCGCAGCGACGATTCCTGGCGCACGCGCGTCGCGCTGCTGCTCGGCGTCATCGCCATCGTCGTCGTGTTTCGCGGCGCGTACGAACAGATCGGCAACACCGTCGCGCTGTGGGCCGACTCCGGCGTCGATCGCCGCATCGGCGCGAGCTGGACCATTCCCGCCACCTGGTTCCAGGCATTGAATCCGCTGCTCGTGTTCACGCTTACACCGATCCTGCTGGCGTACTGGAAACGCCACGCCGATCAGCAGTTCGCGCCGCTGCGCCGCATGGCCATCGGCGCCTTCGTCGTCGCGGGTGCCTACGTGCTGCTCGCGCTGGTCGCCGGTCAGCCGCAGGCGCACTGGCTGTGGCTCGCGACCTTCCTGCTTCTGTACACGCTCGGCGAACTGTTCATCCTGCCCACGGGCCTCGGCCTGTTCGGCCGCATCGCGCCGCGCAATCTCGCCGCGACCGCCATCGCGCTGTGGTTCTCCGCCAGCTTCGCCGGCAACCTGCTGGCCGGCGCGCTCGGCACGCTGTGGAGCCGGTTCGATCGCACGACGTTCTTTCTGATCGTTGCTGCCGTTGCGGCGGTTGCTGCAGTGGCGTTGCTGCTGGTTGATCGTCCGTCGCGCAGGTTGCTGCGGGAGGAGAACGGAGTAACCGTGACCGAAAGGGAATCCCACGGGGCAAAGAACGCATAGAACGCAGAAAGGAGAATGGCCGCAAAAGGCGCAAAAGGCGCAAAAGTAAATCGAAATTCTTTTTTGCGCTTTTTGCGGTTGTTTCTCTCTTTGTGTTCTATGCGTTCTTTGCCCCGTGGGATTCCCCTTCGGTCACGGTTACTCCGTTTCCGTCATCTGTTCGTTCGTGAGGCTTGCCGGAAGGGGAGATAGCATGAAACCGATTGTCGTCCTGATGTTGAGCTTGCTGTCACTGGCATCGCTCGCCGCGCCGCCCGCGGAGTTCGATTCGCGCGTCGAAAGCCTGCGCACCCGCATCGGCGTGCCCGGCATGGCCGTGAGTATCGTGGAGAACGGCCAGACGACGCTGGCGCGCGGTTACGGCGTGCTGAAGCAGGGCGAAGCGACGCGCGTCGATGCCGACACGATTTTCCCGACGGGCTCGACCGGCAAGGCAGTCACTGCCGCAGCGCTCGCGACGCTGGTCGATGCCGGCAAGATCGGCTGGGACGACAAGGTGATCGAACACCTGCCGGGCTTCCAGATGTACGACCCGTGGGTGACGCGCGAGATCACCATCCGCGATCTGCTGGTTCATCGCAGCGGACTCGGGCTCGGCGCGGGCGATCTGCTGTTCGTGCCGCGCGGCAGCCTGTCGCGCGCCGAGTCGGTCAAGCGGCTGCGCTACATCAAGCCGAAGACCAGTTTCCGCAGCGGTTATGCCTACGACAACGTGCTCTACATGGTCGCCGGGCAGCTCATCGAGGAAGTGACGGGACAGACCTGGGAGGACTACGTTCGCGAACACGTATTCCTGCCGGCGGGGATGACTGTCTCCACCAGCGACAACGATCGTCGCTTCGCCACGGCCAATCGGGCGTATCCGCATGCGCGCACCACCGAGAAGGTGCGCGGCGTCGGTCCGCTGCACATGCTCGATGAGCGTGATGAACTCGGTCGCGCCGCGGCGCCTGCGGGCGGACTCGCGGTGAGCGCCAACGACATGAGCAAGTGGCTCGCGCTGCAGCTGGCGCACGGCAAACTGCCGGATGGCAAGGCGCTGTTCAGCGAAGCGGCGCACGCGGAGATGTGGAAGCCGGTGGTGATCCTGCCGGTCTCGCCGCCGCGGTCCGAGGCGTTCAAGTCCCTCCAGCCCATGTTCCAGACCTACGCGCTCGGCTGGGGAGTGCAGGACTATCGCGGCACGAAGATCGTTTCGCACAGCGGCGCCGTGCTCGGCTTCCAGACCATCGTGACGCTGATTCCGGAAAAGAACGTCGGCTTCTCCGTCGTGATCAACAGCGAGGACGGCGAGATCCTGCTCGGCCTCATGTACGAACTGCTCGATCACTATCTCGGCCTGCCCGCCAGTGGCTGGCCGGAGAAGTACATCACCTACAAGCAGGAGCGACTGGCGGGGGGCGTGTAGGCGCCCCCGGGCCCGGGGGCGCACCCGGCCAAAAGGCGCCCGCCGCTCGACCTCGAGGACCTTGTCCGGCCGCGCACCGGCGCCCCGGACGGCGCCCACCCACT
>CALMII010000056.1 GCA_937864115.1 uncultured Steroidobacter sp.
CACTCACCGACCGGCATGCGGTGAACTGCGCGACCGGCATCACGTGAAATCGGTGACCGGCATGGGCGAAATGCGCATTAACGTGACATGAAACAGTGGATCAGGCGCCAGGATTGCGCCTGGCCATCCATGGCCGGCGCGCGTTCGCGCCAGCTATCGCTGTCCGAAATCGTTCCCGACGATTTCGTCGAACCTGGGTTGTCGCGTTCAAAGCGCGATGTCCTGCCGCTAGACGACGCCTGAAAACTGGTGGGCCCGGAGGGGATCGAACCCTCGCCATCCGGTTAAAAGCCGGGTGCTCTACCCTTGAGCTACGAGCCCGCGCGTCAAGGTGGAAATTGGTGGACCGTGAAGGAGTCGAACCTTCAACCCTCCGGTTAAGAGCCGGGAGCTCTGCCAATTGAGCTAACGATCCAAGTGGTGCGGTCGGGATCGAACCGACACAACCTACGGTCACCGCATTTTAAGGGCGGCGCGTCTTCCCATTTCGTCACAGGCGCAAAATCTGTGTTGGTGGGCGGGGAGAAGTTGGAAGCAGGAGCCGGATTCGAACCGACGACCTCGAGCTTACAAGGCGGCTGCTCTGTCAACTGAGCTACGCGGGCTAAAGGTGGTGGACCTGGTGAGATTCGAACTCACATCCATCTGCTTGCAAAGCAGCGGCTCTGCCAATTGGAGCTACAGGCCCATTGAATGGTGGTGGGCAATCAGGGAGGGAGTCGAACCCCGTGTGTACGAGACGTCTGATTTACAGCCAGATGCAGTCGCCAGTGCTGCTCATTGCCCGAAAGAAGTGGTGCGGACGAGGGGACTCGAACCCCTGGCCTCGACGTTGGCGACGTCGTGATCTGCCAACTGAACTACATCCGCAGATCGACTAAGATGCTCGCTCGCTCGGACTCGCGTGGAGGAGCGTGCAACATGCATCGGAATGTGGAGCGGATGATGGGGATCGAACCCACGACAATCTGCTTGGAAGGCAGAAGCTCTACCGGCTGAGCTACATCCGCGAATTTCAGAGCGAGTGAGACCCTCACGCGTGAACGTGCTTCAAAAATTCTCACCAGCTCCTGGGCTCTCGCCTTCGAACTCGCCGCAGATCTGAATCGCGTGTTGGACGCGCAGACCGATCCCGCCCGCCTGTGAAGACAGGCGCGTGTGCAAGATCTCGGGCGAGAGCCCATGATCATTCAAATTGTTAAACAGCGACCTGTGACGGGCGTGCGTCGCAGGGGATGCGCACGCGCGAGCGCACGAATCCGATTGAGGGCCAGTCGATGACATGGCCTCGTGGGCGGGACACTTTGGGGTTTTGAACCGAACCCGATGGATTTCGGGTGGTATCTGGCTCCCTTTGGGTGCCCCGTCCGGCTTATGCCTTCGGGGCTTGGGAGCCGAGAAGGCGGTTAGGCGGCGGGTTGAATCCCGTGTTCGCGATAATCTTTCGCGAATGGCCGTGACCAGCTACCCGTAATCGACGGGCAGCCGAGCGCGGCGCGATTGGTATCGCGTAGCGTTCTGAAAATGGCTGTGCCGTTCGACAACATGGGAAAACTCTTCTCTCTTCGCTGCGGATTTCGCCGCAAGAATATTTACAAGGGCGCGAAGCCTAGCCGTGCACCGTTGCGTTCGCAACTACTTCTCGTAGCACAACCATTCCGACATCTCGATTTGTCGGAACAGTCGCTCGATCACTGGGAACGCCACCTCGCAGAGGCTTTGGTTCTCAAGAGGCGAGAACCAGGCCATCTTCTCTGCGCTCTCAAGAAGGTTTCTGACAATTCTCCATGCCAGGTTTCTTCCGTCCTGAGGCTTGCCGCCTGTCCTATCGGTTTTTCTGCGAGCAGCGGAGGCAACGCTTGCAAAGGCGAAGGAAACGGGGACTTCCAAACAGAAAATGCGACTGCGACGGATTGAACGAAACGCGTACAAACAAGACCTTCACGTTCCACGATTTGCGAGCCAAGAACGCCAGCGACGATACAGACGATATGGTCGCCAGCAGCCGTCTGGGCATCTCGATCCGAAGGTGACTGAGCGCGTCTATCGTCGGAAGCCGGTGCGCGTGCGACCGCTCCAGTAGCCCTTTTCAGTGCCGCCAGGTCGATCCCTGAGGTGGAGCCAGCCTCAATTTTATTGGACAGGGGGGGGGGGCAGATATTTAGACAGCGCAGCTCGTGAAGGATGCGTAAGTCTTTGAAAAGTGGCTCCCCGGGCCGGACTCGAACCAGCGACCAACGGATTAACAGTCCGTCGCTCTACCACTGAGCTACCGGGGAACACATGGTGGGAAATCGAAGGCGCGCGATTCTGCGGAAAGCACCTGTGGGGTGTCAAGGCAACGGGCTGCAGCGCGGCGAAAGCTCAGGCGATCCCGTAGATCAGGCGGCCTGTGCTGCTCGCAATGCCTTGTCGATGCGGCGCAGCGCTTCTTCCAGCGTCTGCAGGCTGCAGGCGTAGGAAAGCCTCATGTGGCCCGGTGCGCCGAAGCCGCTGCCCGGCACGACGGCGACGCCGGCGTGATTGAGCAGGTATTCGGCGAACGCGTTGTCGTCGTGGGCGCCAACCAGGGGCATGGCTTTTTCGACATTCGCGAATGCGTAGAACGTGCCGGCGCCGGCGAGACAGGAGATGCCGGTCAGCTTGTTCAAGCCTTCCACCACGAAATCATGGCGTTGCTTGAAATGCAGATTCATGGCGTGGACGTCGGATTGATCGCCGTTCAGCGCCACGGTCGCAGCCTTCTGCGCGATCGATGAGGCATTGGACGTGCTCTGCCCCTGGATGGTCGCCATCGCCGTGACCAGTTCGACCGGTCCGCCGCAGTAGCCGATGCGCCAACCCGTCATGGCGTAGGCCTTCGAGACGCCGTTGACGGTGACGGTGCGGTCGTGGAGATCGGGGCAGACCTGGGCCAGCGTCGCGAAAGGTTCGGCGCCCCAATAAATGTGTTCGTACATGTCGTCCGTGCAGATGACGACCTGCGGATGACGCCGCAGCACCGCGCCGAGCGCGTGCAGTTCGGTCGACGAATACGCGGCGCCGGTCGGATTGCTGGGGCTGTTCAATATGAACAGCTTCGTCCTGGGCGTGATCGCGGCTTCCAGCTGCGCGGGGGTGATCTTGTAGCCCTGGTCGGGGCCTGCATACGGCGTGACCGGGATGCCGTCGGCGAGCATCACCATGTCGGGATACGACACCCAGTACGGCGCCGGGATGACGGCTTCGTCGCCGCTGTCGATGAGCGCCATGATCAGGTTGAAGATCGTCTGTTTGGCACCGGTCGACACCAGGATCTGGCTGCGCTTGTAGGTCAGATCGTTTTCGCGCTTGAACTTCGCGATGATCGCGTCCTTCAGTTCGGCGTTGCCTTCCACCGGCGTGTAGCGCGTGAAGCCTTTGCGGATCGCATCGACGCCTGCATCCGAGATGTGAATGGGCGTGTCGAAATCGGGCTCGCCGGCGCCGAGGCTGATGATGTCCTTGCCCTCGGCCTTGAGCTGCGCGACGCGCCCGGTGAGGGCGACGGTGGGGGAGGGCTTGACGCGCTGGACGCGCTTTGAGACTGCTAGACTCACTTGGGCACCGCGGTTCGAACGAATTGCCCCGGCATTCTAGTCGCTCGTTGCCGTGGATCGGCCGGATTTCTTCCCTGACATGCGCTGGCAGGATTCGCTGACAAGCTTGTCCCATCCACTCTCGCCCTCATTTTCCCTGGCCATGACCGATACAGCGACCAAAGACGCCGGATTCCGGCTCACGGACGGCTACAAGCCGGCGGGCGATCAGCCCACCGCCATCGAAAAGCTCGTTGATGGACTGCAATCGGGGCTGACGCACCAGACGCTGCTGGGCGTCACCGGCTCGGGAAAGACCTTCACCATCGCCAACGTCATCCAGCAGGTGCAGCGCCCGACGCTGGTGCTGGCCCACAACAAGACGCTGGCCGCGCAGCTGTACGGCGAGTTCAAGGAGTTCTTCCCGAACAACGCGGTGGAATATTTCGTCTCGTATTACGACTACTACCAGCCCGAGGCTTACGTGCCGTCGTCCGACACGTACATCGAGAAGGATTCCTCGGTGAACGAGCACATCGAGCAGATGCGTCTGTCGGCGACGAAGGCACTGCTCGAGCGGCCTGATGTCATCATCGTCGCGACCGTCTCGGCGATCTACGGCCTGGGCGATCCTGCCTCCTATCTGGAAATGGTGCTGCACCTGTCGCGCGGCGATCGCGTCGATCAGCGCAAGATCCTGCGCCGCCTCGCGGACATGCAGTACAAGCGCAACGATCTGGAGCTGACGCAGGGCACGTATCGCGTGCGCGGCGACGTCGTCGATATTTTTCCGGCGGAGTCGGAGCGCGAGGCCGTGCGCGTCGAACTGTTCGACGACGAGATCGAAAATCTCACCATGTTCGATCCGCTGACCGGCGAGATCCTGCGCAAGATTCCGCGTTACACGGTGTTCCCCGGCACGCACTACGTGACGCCGAAGGAACGGCTGATTCACGCCGCCGACGAGATCCGCGAGGAGTTGCGTGATCGCCTGCAGGTGCTGAAGGACGGCGGCAAGCTCGTCGAAGCCCAGCGGCTCGAACAGCGCACGCGCTTCGATCTCGAAATGATCCGCGAGATGGGCTACTGCAACGGCATCGAGAACTACTCGCGGTTCCTGTCGGGCCGTGCGCCGGGCGAGCCGCCGCCCTGCCTGTTCGATTACCTGCCGGGCAATGCGTTGCTCGTGGTCGATGAAAGTCACCAGACCATCCCGCAGCTCGGCGCGATGTACAAGGGCGATCGTTCGCGCAAGGAAACGCTGGTCGAATACGGCTTCCGTCTGCCGTCGGCGCTGGATAACCGGCCGCTGCGCTTCGATGAGTGGGAGAGGCAGGCGCCGCAGATGATTTTCGTCTCGGCCACGCCGGGGAACTACGAGTCGCAGCATGCAGGGCAGGTCGTCGAGCAACTCGTGCGCCCGACGGGCCTCGTCGATCCGGAAGTGACGATTCGCCCGGTGCGCACGCAGGTCGACGATGTGTTGTCCGAGATACGGCTCGCCGTCGACAACAACGAACGCGTGCTGATCACGACGCTGACCAAGCGCATGGCGGAGGACCTCACCGAATATCTCGACGAACACAAAGTGAAGGTCCGGTACCTGCACTCGGACATCGATACGGTCGAGCGCATGGAAATCATCCGCGATCTGCGACTCGGCAAGTTCGATGTGCTGGTCGGCATCAACCTGCTGCGCGAAGGGCTCGACATGCCCGAGGTGTCGCTCGTGGCGATTCTCGACGCCGACAAGGAAGGCTTCCTGCGCTCGGAGAACTCGCTGATCCAGACGATCGGACGCGCAGCGCGCCATCTGAATGGCCGGGCGATTCTGTACGCGGACAAGATGACGGGATCGATCCAGAAGGCCATCGACGAGACCAATCGTCGTCGCCAGAAGCAGCTCGAATTCAACAGGACCCACGGCATCACGCCACGCGGCATCCAGAAGGCGGTGGCGGACATCATGGAAGGCGCCTATGTCGCGCCGGAATTCCGCACCGCCAAGGTGGCGGAGGCAGGGAGCGACTACCGCTCGCTGACGCCGGAACAGGCGCTCAAGCGCATCAAGAAGCTGGAGCAGGAAATGCTCAAGCACGCGCGCAACCTGGAATTCGAAGAGGCGGCGCGACTGCGCGACGAGATCCAGAAGCTGCGCAATGTCGAGTTGGGACTGCCGCCGGGATTGAAGGCGGGTTAGGCAATCCCTGAATCCAGGGTCGCTTGTCATCCGTGCGGGAAGGACTGCTGCGACGCCACCTTCCTTGCCTCTGCCGCAATGCATCGCTATCCTTGCGCACCCTTTTTCCTGCGCGCGTAGCTCAGCGGTAGAGCATCACCTTGACATGGTGGGGGTCACAGGTTCGATCCCTGTCGCGCGCACCAAAATCTTGTCGCCGGAGCGATGGCCCAGCGAAAGTGAAACAAACAGCGACGCCCGGCGTCGCTTTTTTTTCCCGGCGAAGGCCCTAAGTACACCTGTATGCCTGTCATTACTCTTCCAGACGGCAGTCAACGGACTTATCCGGGGGCGGTGACCGTCGCACAGATTGCGGCCGACATCGGACCGGGACTCGCCAAGGCGACGGTGGCCGGCAAGGTCGACGGCAGGCTGGTCGACGCCTGCGATCCGATCGACAAGGACTCGAAAGTCCAGATCATCACGCCGAAGGACCAGGAAGGTCTCGAGATCATCCGTCACTCGTTCGCGCACCTGCTGGGGCATGCGCTGAAGCAGCTCTATCCGACTGCGAAGATGGTGATCGGTCCGGTGATCGAAGACGGTTTCTATTACGACATTGCCTACGAACGTCCCTTCACGCCGGCCGATCTGGAAGCGATCGAAAACCGGATGCGTGAACTCGTGCAGAAGGACTACGACGTCATCAAGAAAGTGACGCCGCGCGAGCAGGTCATCCAGGTCTTCAAGGAACGCGGTGAGGACTACAAGCTGCGCCTGGTCGATGGCATGCCCGACGAAAAGGCGATGGGCCTGTATCACCATGAAGAATACGTCGACATGTGCCGCGGTCCGCACGTGCCGAATACCCGCTTCCTGCGCGCGTTCAAGCTGACCAAGCTGGCGGGCGCGTACTGGCGCGGCGATTCGCGCAACGAAATGCTTCAGCGCATCTACGGCACCGCGTGGACCGACGAGAAGGCGCTCAAGGCGTATCTCACCCGGCTCGAAGAGGCCGAGAAGCGCGATCACCGCAAGATCGGCAGGGAAATGGACCTGTTTCATTTCCAGGAAGAAGCACCCGGCGCCGTGTTCTGGCATCCGAAGGGCTGGTCGCTGTTCCAGTCCCTGATCGCCTATATGCGCCAGTACCAGGGCGCGGCCGGCTGGCAGGAAGTCAGCGCGCCGGAAGTCGTGGACCAGAAGCTCTGGGAACGCTCCGGTCATCTCGAAACCTTCGGCGAAAACATGTTCTTCGTGAAGGTGCCGGAAGAGCGCAAGTACTGCCTGAAGCCCATGAACTGCCCGGGCCACGTGCAGATCTTCAATCAGGGCCTGAAGAGCTATCGCGACCTGCCGGTGCGGTTCTGCGAATTCGGCAAGGTGCATCGTTACGAGCCGTCGGGTGCCTTGCACGGCCTGATGCGCGTCCGGGCGTTCACTCAGGATGACGGCCACGCCTTCTGCGCGATGGATCAGCTTCTGGACGAGGCCGTCAGCCAGACGAAGCTGATTCTGGGGCTGTATTCGGAGTTCGGTTTCGACGACGTTCGCATCAAGTTCTCGGATCGACCGCCGAAACGCGTCGGTTCGGACGAAGTCTGGGACAAGGCGGAAGACGCCCTGAAGGCCGCGCTGACCCAGTTGAACCTCGACTACACCCTGAACCCGGGCGAGGGCGCCTTCTACGGTCCGAAACTCGAATTCGTGCTGCGCGATGCCATCGGCCGCGACTGGCAGTGCGGCACCCTGCAGGTCGACCTGAACATGCCGGGCCGGCTCGGGGCGACCTATATCGGCGAAGACGGCCAGAAGCACGTCCCGGTCATGCTGCACCGGGCCCTGTTCGGCTCGCTCGAGCGTTTTACCGGCATCCTGATCGAGCATTTCGCCGGAAAGCTGCCCCTGTGGCTCGCTCCGGTACAGGCCGTGATCATGAATATCACCGACGGCCAGGCCGACTACGTGAGCCGGGTCACCGAAAGCCTGAAAAATCAGGGGCTTCGCGTGATTTCGGACTTGCGCAACGAAAAAGTCGGCTTTAAGATCCGCGAGCACACGCTGCAGCGCGTCCCGTACCTATTGGTCGCTGGTGATCGCGAGGCAGGTTCTAATTCTCTGGCCGTGCGCACCCGTAGTGGTAAAGATCTCGGAGCGATGTCATTGGATGTCATCGCCGGGAAGTTTGCCGCTGAAGTAACGAGCCGCGGCCGGACCAGTCTGGAGGTATGACGCATCGCTGCTCCCATTGCTAAGCGCGTAAGGCGCAATGAAGAGATCACCGCGCCGAAGCTGCGCATCATCGACGCTCAGGGCGCACAGGCCGGCGTGATGACGCGGTTCGAGGCCCTCGCCATGGCGCAGGCCGCAGAGCTGGATCTCGTGGAGGTGTCGCCGACTGCCGATCCGCCGGTGTGCCGGATCATGGACTTCGGCAAGTTCCTGTTCGAACAGAACAAGAAGGCGCACGCAGCGAAGCGCAAGCAGAAGCAGATTCAGATCAAGGAAGTGAAGTTTCGCCCAGGGACGGAGGATGGCGACTATCAGGTGAAGTTGCGTAACCTGATTCGCTTCCTCGAAGAAGGAGACAAGGCCAAGGTCACGCTGCGGTTTCGCGGTCGTGAAATGGCCCATCAGGAAGTCGGTCGGGAACTTCTGAACCGGGTACAGGCCGATCTCGCACCCTACGCGCAGGTCGAGCAGAACCCGATGATGGAAGGCCGGCAGATGGTCATGATGTTCGGACCGAAAAGGAAGTAGCGGTGCCGGGTTCATCCCGGTGTTGTCGAGAGTCCGAAACAACAAGTGAGCAACGGGAGCCGGCGCAGGCCGGGGATCGTTGTCCCGCCTCAAGAGGCGCAGTCCGGGCGATCCGGACGGCGTTCTTCAAAGGCTAAACAAGTGGAGTTTTTTACATGCCCAAGTTGAAGACCAACCGGGCAGCGGCGAAGCGTTTTCGCGCCACTGCCAAGGGATTCAAGCGATCCCAGTCCCATCGTCGTCACAAGCTTACGAGCAAAACGAGCAAGCGTAAGCGTCAACTGCGCGCACCGAGCATGGTGTCGAAGCAGGATCTGACGCGTCTTGATTCACTGCTGCCGCACGCGAAGTAAGGAGTGAGACATGGCACGCGTTAAGAGAGGCGTCATCGCTGGCGCCCGTCACAAGAAAATCCTCAAGAAGGCGAAGGGCTACTACAACGCCCGTCGCAAGGTCTTCCGCGCCGCGAAGCAGGCCGTCATCAAGGCCGGCCAGTATGCGTATCGCGACCGCAAGACCAACAAGCGCAACTTCCGCGCGCTGTGGATCACGCGCATCAATGCCGAAGCGCGCGTTCACGGCCTGTCCTACAGCAAGCTGATCGCAGGCCTGACCAAGGCCGGCATCGCCATCGACCGCCGCGTGCTCGCGGACATCGCGATGCACGATGCCGCTGCGTTCGGCGTGCTCGCTCAGAAGGCCAAGGACAGCCTGGGCGCTGCAGCGGCCTGAGAAGGAAGATGAGGCTCGGGCCGCAAGGCTCGAGCCTTTTCTGTTTGTGGGGCCGGCTTCAGCCGGCCTGCCGACAGAGACCGGCTAAAGCCGGTCCCACAAAAAAAGAGAGCCGGAGCCCGGCGTCACTTTGCATGACCGAACCGCAAAAAGATCTGCAAGCACTGGTTGACGCCGCGCGGGCAGAGATCGCGGCCAGTACCTCCATTGAAAACCTCGAAACCATCCGCGTCCGTCTGCTGGGCAAGAAGGGCGAGATCACCGAGCAGCTCAAGGCGCTCGGCGCGATGCCGGCCGACGTCCGCAAGAGTGCGGGCGCAAAGATCAACGAAGCGAAGAATTCACTGAGCGCCGCGCTCGACGAGCGTCGCGCCGCACTCGAAGCCGGGAAGCTCGCCGAGCAGCTCGCGAGCGACGCCGTCGATGTCACGCTGCCGGGACGCGGCCAGACCAGCGGCGGACTGCATCCGGTGACGCGCGTGCGTCGCCGCATCGAGCAGATCTTCCGCAACGCCGGCTTCAGCATCGAAGACGGCCCCGAGATCGAAGACGAGTGGCACAACTTCGAAGCCCTCAACATCCCCGCCAATCATCCGGCGCGGGCGATGCACGACACGTTCTATTTCGGCGACGGCCGCCTGCTGCGCACGCACACCTCGCCGGTGCAGATCCGTGCGATGAAGGGTCGCCAGCCGCCGTTCCGCGTGATCGCGCCGGGTCGCGTGTATCGCAACGACTCCGACATGACGCACACGCCGATGTTTCACCAGGTCGAAGGGCTGGTGGTCGACGAGGGCATCACGTTCGCGAACCTGAAAGCCGTCCTGCACGGCTTCATGAAGGCGCTGTTCGAGAAAGACGTGAAGATGCGTCTGCGTCCGTCGTATTTCCCGTTCACCGAGCCGTCGGCGGAAGTGGATATTTCGTGCGTGTCCTGCGGCGGCAGCGGTTGCCGTGTGTGCAAGCAGACGGGCTGGGTCGAAGTCGCGGGTTGCGGGGTCGTTCATCCGAACGTGCTGCGCGCCGTGAATGTCGATCCGGAGCGTTACACGGGCTATGCGTTCGGCATGGGCATCGATCGTCTGACCATGCTCCGCTACAACGTGAACGACATCCGCCTGTATTTCGAAAACGACCTGCGCTTCCTCAAGCAGTTCGCCTGAGGAATCGAACCGATGAAAATCAGTCTGCAATGGCTCCGCGATTGGGTCGACACCGGCGATGTCGTGCCGGCGCTGGCGCATGCGCTCACGATGGCGGGCCTGGAAATCGAGGGCATTCACCGCGCAGGTCCGGCATTGACCGGGATCGTGGTGGGAGAAATCCTCTCCATCGAAAAGCATCCTGACGCGGAGAAGCTCAATGTCTGTCGCGTCGGCACGGGTCGCGAAGAACTGCAGATCGTCTGCGGCGCGCCGAATGTCCGCGTCGGCATGAAGGCGCCGCTGGCGCAGATCGGCGCGAAGCTGCCGAACGGTGTCGAGATCAAGAAGGCGAAACTGCGCGGCGTCGAATCCAGCGGCATGCTGTGCTCGGCCCGCGAACTGGGCCTGAGCGAGGAGAGCAGCGGTCTGCTGGATCTGCCGTCGCATGTGACGACCGGACAGGATCTGGTCGCCGCGCTGCAGCTCGACGATACGATCCTGGAAGTGAATCTCACGCCGAATCGCGGCGATTGCATGAGCGTGGCCGGCGTCGCCCGCGAAGTTGCGGCCGCTCGCAGTACGCAACTCAAGGGTCCGACGATTGCGCCTGTCGCAGTGTCGATCCAGGACACCTTCCCCGTTCGTCTCGAAGCGACGGATGCCTGCCCGAAGTTCGCCGGCCGTGTGATTCGCGGCATCAACGTCGGGGCGAAGTCGCCGTGGTGGATGCAGGAGCGGCTGCGTCGTGCCGGTTTGCGCCCCATCAGCGCCGTCGTCGACGTCACCAACTACGTGATGCTCGAACTCGGCCAGCCGATGCATGCCTACGATCTGGCGCAGCTCAGCGGCGCCATCGTCGTGCGCAACGCGCGCCAGGGTGAAACGCTGAAGCTGCTCGATGGGCGCACGATCGAACTGACGCCCGACGTCGCCATCATCGCGGATGAGAAAGGGCCGCTCGGCATGGCTGGCGTCATGGGCGGCGAGGATTCGGGCATCGGCGATGCGACGCAGGATGTCTTCCTCGAAGTCGCCTTCTTCCAGCCTGACGCCGTTGCCGGTCGCGGGCGCCGCTACGGCCTGATCACCGACGCGTCGCAGCGTTTCGAACGCGGCGTCGATCCGCAATTGCAGGAGCGCGCCATCGAGCGTGCCACGCAACTGCTGCTCGAATGCGCCGGAGGGCAGGCGGGTCCGACGGTCGTGACGCGCCGCGAAGGTTTCCCCGCACCGCGAGCGGCCATCACGCTGCGCCACCGCCGTGTGCGTCACGTGCTCGGCGTGCAGATTCCGGACGACACGATTCTCGATTGCCTGCGTCACCTGGACATGCAGATCGAAGCGGCGCCGGGCGATGATCTCAGGGCATCGTGGCTCGTGACGCCGCCGTCATGGCGTTTCGACCTGAGCATCGAAGAGGACCTGATCGAGGAAGTCGCCCGACTCTACGGATTCGACAACATTCCCGAGCAGGATGCCGCCGGCGACCAGACCATTCATCCATGGACGGAAACGCGCGTCCGCAACGAGCGCGCAGCCGATCTGCTGGTGGATCGCGGTTACAGCGAGGCGATCAGCTACACATTCACCGACGCTGCGTGGCAGTCGATCCTGTTCGCTGACAAGGCGCTGGCGTTGTCGAATCCGATCTCTGCGGAACTCGCCGTCATGCGCGTGTCGCTGTGGCCGGGCCTGATTCAGGCCGCACGCGAGAACCAGCGTCGCCAGCAATCGCGCATCCGGCTGTTCGAGATCGGTCGACGCTTTGCGCCGGGCAATGGCGATGAAACAGAAATGATTGCGGGCCTCGCATCCGGAACCGCGTTGGCCGAGCAGTGGGGCGCGGAGGCCGCGAAGATCGACTTCTTCGATGTGAAGGCCGATGTCGAAGCGCTGCTGGCGTTGTCCGGAAGCGCCGATGAATTCCGCTTCAAAGCAGAGAAGCATCCGGCGCTGCATCCGGGGCAGTCCGCGCGCATCTACCGCGGCGATCGGCCCGTGGGCTGGATCGGCGCGCTGCACCCTCAGCACCTGAAGGCTCTGGATTTGACATATCCGCCGATCGTGTTCGAACTCGAAGCGTCGCTCGCGCTCGCCGCGCGCGTGCCGGAGTTCCGCGAGATTTCCAAATACCCGGCCATTCGGCGCGATGTTGCGGTGATCGTCGATGAAGCGACCGAGGTCGATGCGATCGGCGCAGTGATTCGTGCGAGTGCCGGTGCGCTGTTGACCGACTTGACAGTCCTGTCCGTGTATCGCGGCAAGCAGTTCGAGAAAGGCAAGAAAAGCATAGCCTTAGGTCTGCAATTGCAGGATACTTCCCGCACCCTGACAGACCACGATGCCGATGCAATCGTGGCGCAGGTGGTGGACCATCTGGCTCGCCAGCTCAACGCCACGATACGAGACAAATAAACATGGCTCTCACGAAGGCTGAGATCGCGGAAGCGTTATTCGATCAATTGGGGCTCAACAAGCGCGAAGCCCGTGAACTCGTGGATCTGTTCTTCGAGGAGCTGCGCGCGTCGTTGTCGAATGGGGAGCAGGTGAAGCTGTCCGGCTTCGGGAATTTCGATCTTCGTGACAAGAATCAGCGGCCCGGTCGCAATCCCAAGACAGGCGAGGAGATTCCCATCAGCGCCCGTCGTGTGGTCACATTCCGTCCGGGACAAAAACTAAAGGCACGAGTCGAGGCCTATGCTGGAAGCAGGCAATAACAGCGAACTCCCCGCGATCCCTGGCAAACGCTACTTCACCATCGGTGAAGTGAGCGAGCTGTGCGGCGTCAAGCCGCATGTGCTGCGCTACTGGGAGCAGGAATTTCCGCAGCTCAAGCCGGTGAAGCGCCGCGGCAACCGTCGCTATTACCAGCGCCAGGACGTGCTGGTGATCCGCCAGATCCGCAGTCTTCTGTACGAACAGGGCTTCACCATCGGCGGCGCGCGCAATCGCCTGCAGGGTGACGAAGCGCGCGACGACGTGTCGCAGGCGCAGCAGATCGTGCGTCAGATCCGCACGGAGCTGGAAGAAATCCTGCGGATCCTGCGCCGCTGAGTTTTCCCCAAAGCCTGTAGCCCGCAGGCATCTTCGAGTATGATTCGCCGCCTTCCGGTCGGGGCGTGGCGCAGCCTGGTAGCGCACTTGCATGGGGTGCAAGGGGTCGGAGGTTCGAATCCTCTCGCCCCGACCAATCTTCTCTTCGGATGACTCAGCCTCTGGCTGAACGCAGCATCCGGGCCTCCAGAAAAGAACACATACGGGCGTTGCTGCAATCCGCTAAATTAGCGCCCGCTTCTGGACTTGTGGCGCATGGAAGCCGCTCGATCTGCAGCTTTTCAGGCGAAACCACGTTGTCCCATATCCCTGCTCACCGGATCTGTTCCTGGGCAGCGCCGATTCATCGGTGGCTGTGGGCAATCACGTCCGTGCTGCTTGCGCAGGCGGGACTGGCTGCGGAAGTTGCACCGCACCCCGCGCAGGCGATCGTCGATGAAGCCTCCGTCGCGATGCGAACGGATCCCGAGGCCAGTCGTCGCGATGCCGAACAGGCGCTCGACATCCTGAAGCGCCGTCCCGACGCCGACATAGAAATCCGCGCGCGCCTGATCCTTTGCGACTATCAGTCCGAGCGCGATACCGCCGCGGCCGAGGAACAGATCCGGCTCATTGGCGGGCTGCTGTTTCAATCGCGGCGTGCCGGGCTGCGCGCCGGCATGTTCGACTGCCAGGGGCAGATCGCCGAGACGGCCGGCAACAATGACAAGGCGCTCGAGAATTACGAACGCGCGGTGACGCTGGCCAGCGATGCGAACGACGAGGAAATGCTCGCCGCGGCCCTGTTCTCGCGCGGCTATCTGCTGGGGCTGCAGGGTCAGTACGCGGCCGGTCTGGCGGATCTGCGGCGCGCGCAGGGCCTCTACGAAAGACTGCATCTGTCGCAGCACGCGCTCACTGCGCTGAATGGCATTGCCATCCTCTACAACCGGATGGGCGATTACGAACAGGCGCGGCACATGTACAGCCTGGCGCTCAAGGCGCAGCGCGATGCGAAGCTGCTGCGCGAACAGGCGGTGACGCTCCACAATCTGGGCCGCGCGCAGGAAAACCTGAGCCAGTGGCCGGGTGCCCGCGAGTCGTTCCAGGAATCCCTCGAACTCAGCCGCCAGCTCAGCTATGTGCGCGGCGAGGCGTACGCGCTGCGCGGGCTCGCGGCCGTCGAGAACGGATTGTCGAATCCCAAGGCGGCGCTGGAGATCCTGCAGCGAGCCGAGGAACTGCAGAAGGAAACGCCCGACGCGCGGCTCGAAGCCCAGATCAATCTGGCGCGCGGCATCGCCCTGCATCAGTTGAAGCGCTTGCCGGAAAGCGTGGCTGCGCTCGAGGATGCGCTGCAGGTGTTCCGCCAGGCCGCCTCCTTGAGCGAACTGCGTACCACCTACAGCGAGCTGGCGACGACGTACTCCGAGATGGGCAACTGGCGCGCCGGCTACGGCTTTCTCGACAAGGCTGCCGAGGTTTCCGAGCGCCGGTATCTGAACCAGATCGATCAGCGGTTCGCGACGCTCAAGATCGAATTCGACACCGTTGCCAAGGAAAAGGAGAACGCGCTGCTGCTGCGCGAGAACCAGGCGAACGAAAAGGCGCTGGCCCAGGAACGTCGTGCGCGCACGCTGCAGGCTGCAGTCATCGTGCTGGTCGTGGTGCTGGCGGCAGTGCTGCTCGTGCTCGCGCTGCATCAGCGGCGCATGTCGTTGCGCATGCGCTCGCTGGCCATGACCGACGAGTTGACGGGTGTGCCCAACCGCCGCGCGGTGCTCGGCCGGCTGGAGTCGGCGCTGTCGCAGAGTGCGGGCGGACCGTGCTCGATGCTCATCATCGATATCGATCACTTCAAGAGCATCAACGATCAGCACGGTCATGCCGAAGGCGATGCGGCCTTGAAGCTGGTGGCGGCAACGCTGCGCGACGCGGTCAGGGCGCCGGGTTTCGTCGGTCGCCTCGGCGGCGAGGAATTCGTCGCCGTACTGCCGTCGATGGGCAACGAGGCCGCGTGCGAAATTGCCGAGACGATCCGCTGCGGCGTCATGGCTATCGATTCGCTGCCGTGGCTCGGCGAACGCCGCATCACCGTGAGCGTCGGCGTGACCACGTGCGCCGATACGAAGACGACCGCGGGCGGCATGCTGCATTCCGCGGATCAGGCGCTGTACGAAGCGAAGCGCGATGGCAGGAACTGTGTGAAGGTCCATCCGAGGCCCGCGAGCCACGAAGCCGCCGCAGTGCCGGCCGCGCCATCGGGCTCTGCCGCGCAGGTGGGATTTGCCTGACGCCTGTGGAACAGGCAGGTCATGACCGACCGCTGGCAGTTCTGGATCGATCGCGGCGGCACGTTCACTGATGTGATCGCGCGCACGCCGCGCGGACAACTCCTCACCCGCAAGCTGCTCTCCGAGAATCCCGAGCGTTATCGGGATGCGGCCGTGCAGGGCATTCGCGAGTTGCTCGGCGTCGATGCGGAGGATCCGATTCCCGCGGCGGCCATCGATTGCGTTCGCATGGGTACGACGGTGGCGACGAATGCGCTGCTCGAGCGCAAGGGCGACCGCACGCTGCTCGTCGTGACGCGGGGATTTGCCGATGCGCTGCGCATCGGCTATCAGCACCGGCCGAAACTGTTCGTCCGGCATATCGTGCTGCCATCGATGCTTCATGAAGCGGTCGTCGAGGTCGACGAACGGCTGGACGCGCACGGCAACGTCGTGCGCGCACTCGATCTGGAAGCGGCGCGCGAGCAGTTCAGAATCGCGGCAGACAAGGGCATCCGCAGCTGCGCCGTCGTGCTCATGCACGGCTATCGGTTTCCCGCGCATGAACAACAGCTCGCAGAACTGGCGCGCGAAGCCGGATTCACGCAGGTGTCGACTTCGCATCAGGCCAGTGCGCTGATGAAGTTCGTCGCGCGCGGCGACACGACGGTCGTCGATGCGTATCTCTCGCCGGTGCTGCGACGCTACGTCGACCAGGTTGCCCGCGAACTGCCCGGCGTCAAACTGCAGTTCATGCAGTCTTCCGGCGGTCTCGTCGACGCGCGGCAGTTTCAAGGCAAGGACGCGATCGTGTCCGGACCGGCGGGCGGCATCGTCGGAGCGGCCCGCGCATCGCTGGCCGCGGGCTTCGACCGCATCATCGGCTTCGACATGGGCGGCACGTCGACGGACGTGACTCACTTCGCCGGCGAGTACGAACGTGTCTTCGATGCCGAGATCGCGGGCGTGCGGCTGCGGGCGCCGTTGCTGCAGATCCATACGGTCGCGGCGGGCGGCGGCTCCATCTGTCGTTTCGATGGCGTGCGATTGCGCGTCGGCCCGGAATCCGCCGGCGCGAATCCCGGCCCGGCCGCGTATCGCCGCGGCGGTCCGTTGACGGTCACCGACTGCAACGTGCTGCTCGGCAAGCTGCAGCCCGATCTGTTTCCGCTTCTGTTCGGCGAGCGCGGCGATCTGCCGCTCGATGCACAGGCGGTGTGCGATGGGTTTGCGGAACTGGCCGCGGACATCGCCAAAGTCACGGGACAGACACACGAACCGGAGGCGCTCGCCGCCGGCTGCATCCGCATCGCCGTGGAGAACATGGCGAATGCCATCAAGAAGATCTCCGTGCAGCGCGGTTACGACGTGACGAACTATGCGCTGACCTGCTTCGGCGGCGCCGCGGGCCAGCACGCCTGTCTCGTGGCGGATGCGCTCGGGATGCAGACGGTCTTCATGCATCCGCTGGCCGGCGTGCTCTCGGCATACGGCATCGGGCTGGCGGACGTCATCGTGCTGAAACAGCACGCAATGGAAGCTGCCTTGTCGCGGGACAGCCTGGCAGAGGCGGGCGGCGCACTCGACATTCTCGAACGGCAGGGATGTCACGAGCTGCAACAGCAGGGCGTCGCCGGCAGTGCCATCCGTACGGTGCGGCGGCTCGCGGTGAAATACGAAGGCACGGACAGCGCGCTGCAACTGTCTGCACCGACTGCTGCGGACGATGCGGCAGTGACGGAAGTCCGCGCCGCATTCGAGGCGCAATATCGGACGCGCTATGGGTTTCTCATGACGGCTCGCGGCCTCGTGATCGAATCCGTTTCGGTGGAGGCGGCCGGCGTCAGCGACACGGAAGTCAGCGCAGTCGATCAAGCCCGTCGGCGCAGCGGACCGCTACAGCCGATCGCGTATCGTCCCGTCTATCTGGACGACCATTGCCAGCCAGTGCCGTTCTTCGATCGCGATGCACTGCAGGCGGACGACATCATCGACGGCCCCGCAGTCATTCGCGAACCGAACACCACTACGGTTGTCGAGACGGGCTGGCGCGCCGAAGTGACGCAGCAGAACTGCATCGTGATGCGCAGGCTGCAACCGCTGCAGCGCGAGAAGGCCATCGGCACGCAGGCCGATCCCATCCTGCTCGAAGTCTTCAACAATCTGTTCATGTCGATCGCCGAACAGATGGGCGTGGCGCTGGCGAACACGGCCACGTCGGTCAATATCAAGGAACGACTCGATTTCTCCTGCGCGCTGTTCGATGGCGACGGCCTGTTGATCGCCAATGCGCCGCACATGCCGGTGCATCTCGGGTCCATGGGCGAATCGGTGCAGGAAATCCTGCAACGTCGCGCCGGGGCCATGATTCCAGGCGACGTATTCGTGCTCAATGCGCCGTACGCCGGCGGCACGCATCTGCCGGACGTCACGGTCGTGATGCCGGTCTTCTTGCGGGGAACGCCGACGCCGGCGTTCTTCGTCGCCGCGCGTGGGCATCACGGGGATATCGGCGGGCTCACGCCGGGCTCCATGCCGTCGAACTCGATGCACATCGACGAGGAGGGCGTGCTGCTCGACAACGTGCAACTCGTTGCCGGCGGCCGCTTTCTCGAAGCCGAGATCCGGAAGCTGTTGTCATCGGGCCGGTATCCGGCACGCAACGTCGAACAGAATCTCGCAGACCTGCGGGCGCAGGTCGCGGCCTGCCAGAAGGGCAGTGCCGAGTTGCAGGCAATGGTGGATCAGTACGGCCTCGAAGTCGTGCTGGCCTACATGAATCACGTGCAACGCAATGCGGAGGAAGCCGTGCGTCGCGCAATCGATTCACTGCGCGATGGTGAGTATTCGTGCGAGATGGACAGCGGCGCCCGGATCAGCGTCGCCATTCGCATAGACAAGATGCGTCGTGAGGCGACGATCGATTTCACCGGCACGAGCGCGCAGCGCGCCGACAATTTCAATGCACCGCGCTCCGTGATACGAGCCGCGGTGCTGTACGTCTTCCGCACCTTGGTGGACGACGAGATCCCGATGAACGCCGGCTGTCTCGTGCCGCTGCGCCTGATCGTGCCGGAGGGCACGATGCTGAATCCGCGCTATCCCGCGGCCGTCGTCGCGGGAAACGTCGAAACCTCGCAGATGATCACCGATTGCCTGTACGGCGCGCTCGGCGTACTCGCGGCGAGCCAGGGCACGATGAACAATTTCACCTTCGGCAATGAGCGTCACCAGTACTACGAAACCATCAGCGGCGGTTCCGGCGCCGGTCCGGATTTCGATGGTACTGACGCAGTGCAGACGCACATGACCAACTCGCGTCTCACCGATCCCGAAGTACTGGAATGGCGCTTTCCGGTGCGACTCGACGCGTTCTCGATTCGTCGCGGTTCCGGCGGCGCGGGCAGGCATCGCGGTGGCGACGGTGTCGAGCGACGGATCCGCTTTCTGGAGCCGATGACTGCGGTGTTGCTGGCCAACCGGCGGCGAGTCGCACCGTTCGGACTCGAAGGCGGCGCTGCCGCCGCAGCCGGCCGCAACTGGATCGAGCGGGCGGACGGCGCGCGCGAGGAGTTCGGCGCGACTCACGAAGCGCAGGTGCAAACGGACGATGTCTTCGTCATCCAGACGCCGGGCGGTGGAGGCTTCGGATGCAAGTAAGTGCGGACGCATCCCGATCGCGGCGTCTCGCCACGGCCAGCATCGTCGGCACGACGCTCGAATATTTCGACTTCGCCGTCTACAACACACTCGCCGCGCTCATCTTCGGCCAGCTCTTCTTTCCGTCGTTCGAGCCGGCCGTGGGCACCATTCTGGCGTTCTCGACCTTCGCGGTCGGCTACCTCTCGCGACCGGTGGGCGGCATCGTCTTCGGACATCTCGGCGATCGACGCGGCCGACGCTTCGTACTGGTCGCGACCCTGCTGCTGATGGGGATCACGACCGCGCTGATGGGGCTGTTGCCGACATATGCAGCGGCAGGCATCGCGAGTCCCATCCTGCTCGTCGTGCTGCGATTCATCCAGGGCGCGGCGCTGGGAGGCGAGTGGGCAGGTGCCGTGCTGTTGTCGCTCGAGCATGGACCGGCCGAGCGACGCGGCATCAATGGATCGTGGGCGCAGATGGGGCCATCGCTCGGTACGCTGCTGGCCACGGGTTCGATCGCATTGCTCACGATGTCCCTGTCGCCCGAAGACTTCCTTGCATGGGGTTGGCGCCTGCCATTCTTCGCCAGCGTTGCCCTGGTGATCTTCGGTCTGTGGATTCGTCTGGGTGTGGCCGAGACACCGGATTTCCTTGCTCTCCAGAAGGAGGGTGCGAAGGCGAAGACGCCGATCGGCGAAGTCTTTCGCGATCACTGGCGATCGTTGCTGCGCGGCGGTGGCGCGCGCATCGGTCCGGACGTGCTGTATTCGTTGACGGCGACGTTTTCGCTGAGCTACCTCACCGCCACGCTCGGCCTCGAGCGAACGCTGGCATTGATTGCGTTGTCGATTGCGGGCGCGTGCAACGCGGCATCGATTCCGTTCTTCGGCGGCCTGTCCGATCGGCTGGGTCGACGCACTGTCTACGCAGGTGGCGTCGTGCTCGGGTTGCTGTGGATCCTCGCGCTCTTTCCGCTGCTCGATACCCGCGAGCCCGTGCTCATCGTGCTGGCGCTGAGCAGCGGCCTGATCATTCATGCATCGATGTACGGGCCGCAGGCGGCGTTCATCGCCGAGCAATTTCCGGCGCGCGTGCGTTACGCCGGTTCCTCGCTCGCGTACACGCTGGCGGGCATCGTCGGCGGCGGCATCGCGCCGCTCATGTTTGCCGCGCTGCTGCGCGCCTGGGGAACGACGCTGGCGATCGTGCTCTACACGGCCGCCGCGTTGCTCATCACCGGGTTGGTCGTGAAACTCGCGCGCCGACACTGAGAAGGCCTGAGACGGAACCTGCACGCTGTCCCAATCGTTGCGACACGTTGTGATGCCCGGTCTTTCGGAAAGCGCGGTCGTCGATTCCGGCAACATGCGGTCCCGAAAAGATCGAGCGTGGTATAAGGGCATGCATATGTTTCACGACACAGCAGTCAGCGCGGTGTCCGACCATCGATACCGGAAATGAGAAAGGCAGCGAGACCTCACACGCTGCTATGGACCGCATTGGCGATGATTGCGACGACGGCTCCGCCGATCGCCTCGGGATCCGAGGCACCCAATCCTGATGTTGCCAACGTGGTGGTCGAGCGCTCCCGTTCGGTCGCTCCCGATCGCGATGCCGATCCGGTGCTCAACAATCTCGAACGCCGCACTTTCCGCTATTTCTGGAATACCACCAATCGCCAGAACGGCCTGGTGCCCGATCGTTATCCATCGCCGTCATTCTCGAGCATCGCCGCCACAGGCTTCGGCCTGACCGCGTATGTGGCCGGCGCCGAGCGCGGTTACGTATCGCGAACACAGGCGCGGCTGCGCGTGCTGCGGACGCTGCGATTCCTCGAACAGCTGCCGCAGGGGCCGGACGAAACCGGCGTCGCCGGATACAAGGGTTTTTTCTATCACTTCCTCGACATGCAGACCGGTCATCGCTACCAGACGACGGAGCTGTCGACGGTCGATACGGCGTTGCTGCTCGGCGGCGTGCTGCTGTGCCAGACGTACTTCGATCGCGATCATGCGCAGGAACGCGAGATCCGCGAGATCGCGGACCGGATCTACGGACGCGTCGACTGGGTGTGGTCGCAGAACCGGCCGCCGATCATTTCGCATGGCTGGCGTCCCGAGACGGGTTTTCTGCGCCACGACTGGCGCGGTTACAACGAGGCCATGCTGCTGTACATCCTCGCGCTCGGTTCGCCGACTCATCCCGTGGAGCCCGATGCCTGGAAGGAATGGCTGCGGACCTACAAGAATCACTGGGGCGAGTTCGGCGGACAGGAATTCCTGTCGTTCGGCCCGCACTTCGGTCACCAGTACTCGCACGTGTGGATCGATTTCCGCGGCATCCAGGACGAGTTCATGCGCTCGAAGGGCATCGACTATTTCGAGAACAGTCGTCGCGCGACCTATGCGCAGCGCGCGTATGCCATCGAGAATCCCATGCGCTGGCGCGGCTACGACAGCGAGATCTGGGGACTCTCGGCCTCCGACGGGCCGGCGGATACGGTGCAGATCTTCAACAATGAAGAGCGCGGTTTCTTCACCTATGCCGCACGCGCGGCAGCGGCGCCGCAGCTGGTGGACGACGGCACGATCGCGCCGACTGCAGCAGTAGCATCCATCGCCTTTGCTCCCGAAATCGTGATTCCGACGATCCGCGCCTTCCGCGCGCGCTTCGGCGAGAATCTGTATCAGCGCTATGGCTTCCTCGATTCGGTGAACCAGAGTTTCACGTTCACGGATGTGCCGTTGCGTCACGGGCGCATCGTCGAAGGTCTTGGATGGATCGCCGGTGACTATCTCGGCATCGATCAGGGTCCCATCGTTGCCATGATCGAGAACTATCGTTCAGAGGTGATCTGGCGCACCATGCAACGCAATCCCTACATTCGCCGCGGGCTCGAACGTGCCGGCTTCACCGGCGGCTGGCTGTCGCAGCCGACGGCGCCGGTCACCACGACGAATCCCGGAAGCTGACTCGCGAGGACGCCTTTGAAACGCAGTTCGCTGCCAGCGGTTTCGCGTCGAAGCGTCCTGGCGGGACTCGCGGGTGCCGCCGTGACGGCGGGTTGCCGGCCTCGCGCACGGGACGATGTCGTGCGCTTCTGGACCTTCGGGCGCGAAGGCGAGGCGACGGCGGAACTGCTGCAGGACTTCCACGCCCGCAATCCCGGCATACGAGTCGAGATCCAGCGTCTGCCGTGGATCTCCGCCCACGAAAAACTGCTCACTGCCTATGCCGGCGAGACGCTGCCGGACGTCTGCCAGCTCGGCAACACCTGGGTTCCGGAGTTCGCTGCACTGAATGCGCTCGAACCGCTGGACGAATCGATCCGCTCCTCGTCCGTCGTGCTGCGCCCCGACTACTTCGATGGCGTCTTCGAAGCGAACCGCATCGATGCCGAGGTCTTCGCCGTTCCCTGGTACGTCGACACGCGACTGCTGTACTACCGCACCGATCTGCTGGCGAAAGCCGGGTTCAATGCCCCGCCGCAGACCTGGGCGGAGTGGTCGCAGATGCTCGGCGCCGTCAAGCAGTTCGTCGGGCCGGATCGCTACTCGGTGCTGCTGCCGCTGAACGAATTCGAACCGCTGCTGGTGCTGGCGCTGCAGCAGCCGTCCGACGTGCTGCGCGACGGCGGCCGTTTCGGCAATTTTCGCAGCGACGATTTCCGCCGCACGCTCGCGTTCTACGCCGACATCTTCGCGAATGGCTGGGCGCCGCGCATGACCAATACGCAGCTGTCCAACGTCTGGGATGAGTTCGGCAATGGCCTGTTCACGTTCTACATCTCCGGACCCTGGAACATTCCGGAATTCAGGAAGCGTCTGCCCGCCGAATTGCAGGACGCGTGGATGACTGCACCGATGCCCGGGCCCGACGGCCCGGGGCTGTCCTCGGCGGGCGGCTCGGGGCTGGTGATCTTTCGCACGGCCAGCAACAAGCCGGGCGCGTGGAAACTGATCGAGTATCTGTCGCAGCCGGAAACGCAGCGGCGCTTCTACGATCTGACCGGCAATATTCCCCCGCGACGCACGAGCTGGGAAGCGCCGGCGTTGCAACGTTCGCCGTATGCGCATGCATTCCTTGCGCAACTCGACCGCGTACGTTCGCCGCCGAAAGTACCGGAGTGGGAGCGCATCGCGCAGGAAATGCGTCTGGCATCGGAGCGGGTGGTGCAGGGGAGAATGTCGGTCGATGCCGCCGTCGTCGCGCTCGATGCGACGACGGACGCCCTGCTGGAGAAGCGGCGCTGGATGCTGGAGAGGAATTGATGTGATGAAGTGGAAAATGCGGTGCCTTCTTCTTCCTGTGGGGCCGGCTTCAGCCGGCCTTGAACACTTCGAACCAGGCCGGCTGAAGCCGGCCCCACAGGAAGAGGGAGTCCTCGGCGTATGAAGATGCGCTGGGCCGGCTGGTGGTTCGCCGCACCGGCCTTGCTGGTGATGGCGATCTTCTTCTTCGTGCCGGTACTGGCGGCGCTGGCGATGAGCCTTACCGACTTCGATCTCTACGCGCTCGCGGACTACGACAACCTGCGCTTCGTCGGCCTGCACAACTATGTGTCGCTGCTGTCGCAGCCGCTGTTCTGGAAGTCGCTCGGCAACACGTTCTACTTCGTGCTGCTGGGCGTGCCACTGTCGCTCGGCGCCTCGCTGGGCGCGGCATTGCTGGTCAACTCGAAGCTGGCGCGCTTCCGCAACGTCTATCGCACCCTCTACTTCGCGCCCGTCGTCACGACCATGGTCGCGGTCGCCGTGGTGTGGCGCTACATCTTTCACACACGCTACGGTTTCCTGAACTACGTGCTCGGCTTCGTCGGCATCGATCCCATCGACTGGATGGGCGATCCGCACTGGGCGATGCCCGCCATCGTCATCCTCGCGGTGTGGAAGAACTTCGGCTACAACATGATCATCCTGCTCGCCGCGCTGCAGAGCATTCCCGAGGATCTGTATGAGGCCGGGCGCATCGACGGTGCTTCCGGTTGGCAGCTGTTCCGGCACGTGACGCTGCCCGGCATTGCGCCAGTGCTGCTGCTGGTCAGCATCCTCACCATGGCCGGTTATTTCCAGTTGTTCGCCGAGCCCTACGTCATGACGGAAGGCGGACCGCTGCAAAGCACGCTGAGCGTGCTGTACTTCATGTACGAGGAAGGCTTCAAGTGGTGGAACCTCGGCCGCGCCTCGGCCGTCGCCTTCCTGCTGTTCGTGATCATGTTCGCCATCACGCTGCTGCAACTGCGGGTGGCGCGTCGCCACGGGACTGCGGCATGAGAAAGCCCATCGCCAGGTTCTGGATCAATGCGGCGCTGCTGATCGGCGCCGTTGCCACGGCGTTCCCGCTGTTGTGGATGATCTCGGTGTCGTTCATGCCCACAGGCGCGGCGGGTCATTTTCCGCCGCCGCTGCTGCCCGAACATCCGACGCTGGACAACTACCGGATCATGTTCGAGCGCCACAGTGCCGGGCGCTATCTGTTCAACAGCGCGCTGGTGGCGACGCTCGCGACGCTCATTTCATTGTTCTTCAACACGACGGCGGGATATGCCTTCGCGAAGCTGCGCTTTCCCGGCCGCGAGCGCATCTTCCGCGCGCTGCTCGGTGCGCTGGTCATTCCGGGGCAGGTCGCGATGATTCCGCTGTTCGCGCTGGTGAAGGAACTGGGACTGGTCAGCACCTACGGCGGCGTGATCGTGCCAGCGATGGCGAGCATCTTCGGCATCTTCCTGGTGCGCCAGTACGCATTGTCGATTCCGGAGGATCTGCTCGAAGCTGCGCGCATCGACGGCGCGAGCGAGTGGCGCATTTTCAGGTCGGTGGTGGTGCCGCTGCTCAAGCCCATCCTGATCACGCTCGGCATCCTGACGTTCCTCGGTACCTGGAACGATTTCATGTGGCCGCTGATCGTGCTGAGCGATCAGAAGCTGTACACCCTGCCGGTGGCGCTGGCCGGACTGTCGCGCGAATACGTGCAGGACAATGAGCTGATGATGGCCGGCGCGGTGATCACCGTGATGCCGGTGCTGATCCTGTTCCTGGCGCTGCAGCGCTATTACATCGCCGGCATCCTGGCCGGCAGCGTGAAGGGCTGACGATGATGGGACTGTCGCGACCGACTGGAATTCTCGCTGGACTGTTGCTGGCAATGATCATCATGGGCGCTGCATCGACCGATCTGCGAATCCTCGACGAACTGGACGATGTCACGCCGTGGAAGGCCGTCGCCTCCGACGGCGTCATTGCCTCCGTGCATGCGGCGCCCGGAGTGAAGGGTGGCGCGCTGCAGCTCGATTTCGATTTCGCAAAGACCGCCGGCTATGTCGCCGCCGCGCGCCCGTTCGATGTCGAACTGCCGGACGACTACGAGATTTCCTTCTGGCTGCGCGGCCAGGCCGGACAGAATCACTTCGAAGTGAAATTCGTCGACGCCTCCGGCGACAACGTGTGGTGGTACCGCCGCGCCAACTACAGGTTCTCGGGCGAATGGCAGAACATTCGCATCAAGAAGCGCCAGATCGAATTTGCGTGGGGGCCGACCGACGATCGCACGCTGCGACGCTTCGCCTCGATCGAGTTCGTGATCAGCGCCGGCGCGGAAGGCGGCAGCGGCAAGCTCTGGTTCGACGAGCTGAGTCTCAAGACGGTGGTGCGCCCCACGTTGACGGCCAGCCCGACGGTGGAGGCCACGACCGGCACGAACGCCGCTGCCGTGCTCGACGGCAAGCCCGAAACCGCCTGGCGCAGCGCGAGAACGCCGAACAAGCCGCAGTCGATGACCATCGATCTGCAGGCGATCCAGGAGTTCGGCGGCATCGAGATCGACTGGCTGCCGGATCTTCACGCACCGCGCTACTCGCTCGAACTGTCGAGCGACGGCGAGCAATGGCAGACGGTACGCGAGGTCACGGCGGGCAGCGGCGGCCCCGATTCGCATCTTCTGCCGGAATCGGAAGCACGCTGGATCCGGCTGAGCATTCCCGATCCCGGACGCCCGGTGTCGATCAGCGAGATCCATGTTCGCGATCTGGCTTTTGGGGCATCGCCGAATGTGTTCCTGCAGGAACTGGCGAAGCGTACGCAGCGCGGTTGTTATCCGCGCGCGTATTACGACGAACAGTCGTACTGGACGATCGTCGGTATCGATGCGGACCGGGAAGAGGGCCTGTTCTCCGAAGACGGGGCGATCGAGGCACGCAAGGGCGGATTCTCGGTCGAGCCTTTCATTCGTCAGGGCGATCGGCTGCTGACCTGGGCCGATGCGTCGATCACGCAGTCGCTGGCCGACGGTTACCTGCCGGTTCCCAGCGTGTACTGGCGTCTCGGTGATCTGTCGCTGGAGGTGACGGCGCTTGGTGCCGGTGACAAGGGCAGCGCACACACGCGCGTCACCTATCGCGTGCGCAACGACGCCGGCGCACCGAACAAGCTCACGCTGGCGCTGGCCGTGCGACCGTTGCAGGTGAATCCGCCGGCGCAATTCCTGAACACGGCCGGCGGGGTCAGTCCGATCCACGACCTGGGCTGGGATGAAGACCATGTCAAGGTCGATGGCGTAATTGCGGTGCTGCCGCAGTCGCCCCCGACAGCGTTCGTTGCCGTGCCGTTCGATGCCGATTCGCCCTGCGACTGGCTGCTGCAGGCGCAGGCGGCGACCTCCATTCACGATGAGACAGGATTCGCGTCCGGCGCGCTGCTCTACGACATCGAACTCGGTGCCGGCGAAACGCGCGAGATCGTGCTGGATCTGCCGCAGCACGCCGATCGCAATGCACCGGTTGCGGCCCTTCCTGCGACTGCGGAAGAAGCTGTAAAAGCCGAATGGCGAGAGAAGCTCAACCGGTTGCAGATCGACGTGCCGCCGCAGGCCGAAACCTGGTTCGACACGCTGCGCACCGCGCTCGCGCATGTGCTGATCAATCGCGACGGCCACGGCATCCAGCCGGGTTCGCGTTCCTATGAGCGCTCGTGGATCCGCGACGGCGCGATGACCTCGGACTTCCTGCTGCGCATGGGGCACGGGGAGGTCGCGAAGGAATTCCTGCTCTGGTATGCGGACTACCAGTTCGCCAACGGCAAGGTGCCGTGCTGCGTCGACGTTCGCGGCGCCGATCCGGTGCCGGAGAACGACAGCGGCGGCGAATTCCTGTTCCTGATCGACGAGGTGTATCGCTACACCGATGACAAGGAACTGCTGCGTTCGATGTGGCCGCGAGTCGTCAGCGCCGTGAACTACATGGACAAGCTGCGCGAATCCGAAAGAACGGACGCCAACCGTGAAGAAGGTCGCCGCGCGTTCTACGGCACGATGCCGGCGTCGATCAGCCACGAAGGCTACTCGGCCAAGCCGATGCACTCGTACTGGGACAATTTCTGGGCCCTCGCGGGCTACGAATCGGCCGTGCGCATCGCGCGCGCGCTGGGCGAGCGCAGCGCGATGCGCCAGTTCATCGATTCGCGTGACGAGTTCCGCTCCGACCTGTATCGCTCGCTGCGCCTGGCCATGCGCCAGCACGATATCGACTACCTGCCGGGCGCCGCCGAACTCGGCGACTTCGATCCGACCTCGACCTCGATCGCGCTGGCGCCGGTCGGCGAACAGCACATGCTGCCGCCGGAGGCGCTGGAAGATACGTTCGAACGCTACTGGCAGGAGTTCGTGAAGCGCCGCAGCGATGCGACCTGGGATGCGTACACGCCCTACGAACTGCGCAACATCGGTACGTTCGTGCGGCTCGGCTGGCGCGACCGCACCCAGGAACTGCTGGCGTTTTTCATGAACGACCGTCGCCCGGCGACCTGGAATCAGTGGGCGGAAGTCGTTGGCCGCGAAGTCCGCAAGACGCGTTTCATCGGCGACATGCCGCACGGCTGGGTGGCGTCGGACTACGGCCGCTCGTTGCTGGACATGTTTGCCTACGAACGTCCCGCGGATGAAACGCTGCTGCTGATGGGCGGCATACCGAAGGAGTGGTTCGGCAAGGAAAACTTCGGCGTGCGCGGCCTGCGAACGCCCTACGGCACGCTCGACTATTCGCACAAGGTCGAGAACGGCACGACGATTCTGTCGATCGACAGGACCGGGACGCCGGCGGGTGGCATCGCATTGAGTTTTCCGGAACGCCCTTCGGGAACGCAGAAGATCACGCAGGGCTCCGCGCGCTGGAATGGCAATGAATTGCGCGTGAGTTCGTTGCCGTTCCGGATCGAGTTTTCGGAGTGAAGAGGGGAGGTTTCACACGGAGATCACGGAGGTCTGATGCGAGATCTTTTGTTCCGGATCTCCGTGAACTCCGTGATCTCCGTGTGAACCTCCTATTTCCGGAAAATCACCGCCCCATTCGATGCAATGACTTCGGCAAAGAACCTCGCGCTCGCCTTCAGCGTGCGCTTCTGCGTCGTATAGTCGACGTGAATGATGCCGAAGCGCTTCGAGTAGCCGAGCGCCCATTCGAAGTTGTCGAGCATCGACTAGGCGAAGTAGCCGCGGATATCGGCACCGGCGCGCAGGGCATCGTGCACGGCGCGGATGTGCGTTCTGAAGTAGTCGACGCGCGGCGGATCGTCGAGCAGGTCGCCGGAGACTTGCGGCGGATCGGCGAAGGCCGCGCCGTTTTCGGTGATGTACACGGGCGGATTGTCGTAACGATCCCTGATCCACAGCAGCGTGTCGGTGAGTCCCTGCGGGAAGGCTTCCCAGCCCATCTCGGTGTGCGCGTGCTGCGTCTGTCGCACGGGCATGGCGCGCAGTGGCCAGACGTCAGGATCATGTCGGACGACGGCGCGCGTGTAGTAGTTGAGACCGACGAAATCGATGGGCTGGCGGATCAGCGCCAGATCGTCGGCGGCCCAGTCCGGCCAGGCATCGCCGAAGATCTCGCGGAGTTCCTCGGGATAGCGGCCGAGCAGCGCCGGCTCGATGAACTGACGATTCATCTGCGCTTCCGCCCGCCGCGTCGCGGCCAGATCGTCCGGAGACTGCGAAGCGGCATACTTCGGTTCGATGTTCACGACCAGTCCGATGCGATGACGACCCGCGGCGCGATAGGCCTGTACCGCGGCGCCGTGCGCGCGCATCAGGTTGTGCGTGGCGATCGGTGCCTCGAACAGATTTCGATGTCCCGGCGCCGCGGTGCCGTGCAGATAGCCATTGTCCGACACCACCCAGGGTTCGTTGAGGGTCGCCCACAGTTTGATGCGATCGTCGAAGCGGCGAAACACGGTCTCGGCGTACTCGGCAAACCAGTGCGCGCTGTCGCGGTTCAGCCAGCCGCCGCGATCGTCGAGCGCGGCCGGCAGGTCCCAGTGAAACAGCGTCGCGGTCGGCTGGACTCCCTTCGCGAGCAGCCGGTCGATGAGCCGTTCGTAGAAATCGAGTCCGGCAGGATTCACGCGACCGATGCCTTCTGGAAGGATGCGGCTCCACGCGATGCTGAAGCGGTAGGCCTGCAGTCCGAGCTGCTGCATCAGATCGACGTCGCTTTCCCAGCGTCGGTAATGGTCGCAGGCGATGTCGCCGGTTTCGTCGTTCACGACGCGTCCGGGCGTGTGACTGAAGCGATGCCACACGTTCATGCCGGCGCCGTCGGCGAGCGGCGAGCCTTCGATCTGATAGGCGGAGGTCGCGCAGCCCCAGACGAAATCGTCGGGGAAGCGGTCGGCGGGAATGGCTCGGGACATGGGTTGCAGGTTCGCGCGGGTACCGGAGACGTCAGTCTATACGGCCGAAGGAAATTGCATGGCTGAAGTCGTGTTGCGCTCGGTGCGCAAGGTTTACAACAACGGTCCCGTGGCGGTCGCCGATGCCGATTTCACCATTCGCGACGGCGAACTGCTGGTGCTGGTCGGGCCGTCGGGCTGCGGCAAGAGCACGCTGCTGCGCATGATTGCCGGACTCGAGGAAGTCACGTCGGGTTCGATCTTCATCGGCCGTCGCGACGTCACACCTCTGGAGCCGCGCGATCGCGACATCGCGATGGTGTTCCAGAGCTATGCGCTGTATCCGCACATGACGGTCGAAGAGAACCTCGGGTTCGGTCTCAAACTGCGCGGCCATTCGGCGGCAGACATCGCCGGGCGCGTGAAGCAATCTGCCGACATGCTCGAACTGGGTGCATTGCTGCAGCGATTGCCGAAACAGCTTTCCGGCGGACAACGTCAGCGCGTGGCACTTGGCCGGGCGCTGGTGCGCCAGCCGCAGGTGTTCCTGCTCGACGAACCGCTGTCGAATCTCGATGCACGATTGCGCACGACGACCCGCGCCGAGATCGCGCGCCTGCATCGATCGCTCGGCACGACCATGATCTACGTCACGCACGATCAGGTGGAGGCGATGACGCTCGGGCAGCGCATCGTCGTCATGAAGGAGGGGATCATCCAGCAGATCGACGAGCCCATGCGCATCTACGATCAACCGGCCAATCTGTTCGTCGCGGGCTTTCTCGGCAGTCCGGCGATGAATCGCTGGCAGGGGCGGATCGTGGGCGAGGCGCTCGCGGCCGGCGGCGTGACTCTGTCGCTGGGGCCGTCGCTATCGATTCGACCTGAGGGCGAAGTCGTTGTCGGCGTGAGGCCGGAGCACGTCCATCGGATCTCGGCGCACGATCTGTCGCATGTGATCCGCTTCGATGCCGTCGTCGATCTGGTCGAATCCGTCGGCAGCGAGGCGTTCGTGCATGCGCGTCATGGCGGCTGGCCGGTCATCGCGCGCGTGCCGCCGCACGATCTGCCAGCCGTCGGAGCGACGATCACGCTCGGGCTCACGCCTGACAAGTTGCATTTCTTCGATGCGATGACGGGACTGCGGCTCTCGCGCTGACTTGTGGGGCCGGCTTTAGCCGGCCTTCTAGGAGTCAGGCTGAAGCCTGACCTACAGGCAGAGGCCGGCTGAAGCCGGCCCCACAGTAAGAACAGATGTGCTCAATCCAGGCCAGGCACCGGAAAGCGGCCGCAGAGTTCGCGCACCTCCGCATGAATCTGCTGCAACGCCGCCTCATCCGACGCGGCCCTGAGCGCGCGCACCATCCATTCCGCCACCTGCGTCATCTGCGCCTCGCGCAGGCCGCGCGTCGTCATGGCCGGCGTGCCGAGCCGGATGCCGCTCGGTCGCAGCGGCGGTCGCGGATCATCCGGAATCACCTGCTTGTTCACGGTGAGTCCCGCGGCATCGAGCGCCGTTTCCGCCACGCGGCCATCCAGATCGAACGAACGGATCGTGTCGATCACCAGCAGATGATTCTCGGTACCGCCGGTGATCAGTGTGCAGCCGCGTTCGAGCAGCGCCGCCGCGAGCTGCTGTGCGTTACGAATCACCTGTTGTGCGTACGCTTTGAACGCCGGCCCGGCGGCCAGCTTCAATGTCACGGCAATGCCTGCCACGGCGTTCATGTGCGGCCCGCCCTGCATTCCCGGGAACACGGCCTGGTCGATGCGCGGTCCCAGCGCGGCCTTGCAGAGAATCAGGCCGCCGCGCGGTCCGCGCAGCGACTTGTGCGTCGTCGTGGTGACGACGTCGAAACCGGCGTCGAGCGGATTCGCCAATGCGCCGCCGGCGATCAGGCCGCCGATGTGCGACACGTCGGCCATGGCCAGCGCGCCGACTTCGTCGGCAATCGCGCGAAAGCGCGCGTAGTCGAGTTCGCGCGGATACGAGGAGTGTCCGCACAGCACGAGCTTCGGACGAACTTCCCGTGCAATCTCGCGCACGTGGTCGTAATCGAGGTGACCGTCGGGCGGCGCCGTCTTGTAGCGCACGAAGTTGAAAATGCGACCCATCGCCGACACCGGCGCGCCGTGCGTGAGATGACCGCCGTGCGACAGGTCCATCGCCAGCACGGTGTCGCCGGGCTGCAGGCACGCCATGTACACGGCCTGGTTCATCGGCGAACCGCTGAGCGGCTGCACGTTGGCGTGTTCGGCGCGGAAGAGGGACTTCGCACGTGCGATGGCGAGCGTTTCGATGCGATCGGTGAACGTCTGGCCGCCGTAATAGCGACGGCCCGGATAGCCCTCGGCGTACTTGTTGGCGAAGGCGCTGCCGTTGGTGGCGTAGACCTCGGGGAAGGCGTAGTTCTCGGACGGAATCAGTTCGAGGCCTTCGCGCTGGCGCTGTTCCTCGCCGAGGATCGCGGCGTGGACGTCGGGGTCGCTGAGCTTGAGAAGATCGAGAGTGGATTGCATGACCGGCTCGCTCCTGTGAAGAGGTTGGACAAGGTGCCCAGGCGAGCGGCGGTCGGCAGAGGCGGGCTCTGCACGCATGCTTCCCGATGGTTATTCCATCTACGCCAGTTACATGCGCGGGGCCGATGCTACTGGATGCGTTCCGGCACGCGCAACGACCGTGAAATTTTTTCTGCGCAGTAGTCCGCACCGGCGCACTTCGTGGACAATCAGCGCCCCGCCTTTCCTGACCGAGGATGCTCATGTCTCTCGATTACGACCGTCTGATGCGCCTGCCTGTCGAATCCGTGACGGAGACGTACACCAAGCGCGACACCATTCTCTATGCGCTGGGCCTGGGCGTCGGCGCCGCCGATCCGTTCGATCGCAACGAACTCAGGTACGTCTACGAGAAGGGCCTGGTGGCGCTGCCGATGCAGGCCGTCGTGCTCGGCGCGGGCGCCATGAAATTGTCGGATCCGAAGTTCGGCGTGAATTACACGATGCTGCTGCACGGCGAGCAGTCGCTGCAGGTGCACAAAACGCTGCCGCCCGAAGGCACGGTCGTCAGCGAAGGCAAGATCGACGAGATCTACGACAAGGGTGCGAGCAAGGGCGCGGTGCTGTATTCCACGCGCAAGCTGTTCGACAAGGCCTCGGGCGATCTGCTGGTGACGCTGGGCAACGTGGTTTTCCTGCGCGGCAATGGGGGATTCGGCGGCAAGGGCGAGGGCGCGCCGAAGCCGCGCCCGGTACCCGCGGATCGCGCCGCCGATCTGCAGGTGCCTGTCCATACGTCGCTGAACCAGGCGCTGATCTACCGGCTGTCCGGCGACTACAACCCGCTGCACATCGATCCCGAGGTCGCGGGGCAGGCCGGTTTCGATCGTCCCATCCTGCATGGGCTGGCGGCCTACGGCATGGTCGGGCGCGCGCTGATCAAGGCGCTGTGCAATGACGAGCCGCAGCGCCTGCGCCGGCTCGACCTGCGCTTCACCAGTCCGGTCTATCCGGGCGAACCGCTGCACGTCGATGTGTGGAAGGTCGCACCGGGCGATGCGGCGTTCCGGCTCATCGCCACGCAGCGCGGCGTCGTGGTGGAGGATTTCGGACGATTCGAGTACCAGGCCGGCTGAGCAGCGTCGATGTTCGCGCCCAGCGGCGTCATCACCATCACGACGGATTTCGGCCACCAGGGGCCATTCGTCGCCACGATGAAAGGGCGCATGCTGGCGCGGCTGCCGGACGCCCGCATCATCGACGTCACTCACGAGGTGCCGGTCTACTGGCCGGCCGAAGCCGGGTTCTGGCTGTCCCGCTCCTATCAGTACTTTCCGGCAGGGACCGTTCATGTGGCCGTGGTGGATCCGGGAGTCGGCACCAATCGCGACATCATTGCGGTCGAGGCGGACGGCCACGGCTTCCTGGCGCCGGACAACGGCCTGCTGGCACCGGTCGTGAATCGGGCTGCGTCCGCCCGGATCTGTCGCCTGGACCTGTCCCGGATCCGCCAACGGCTGCAGCTGCCCACGCCCAGTGCCACTTTCCACGGGCGGGACATCTTCGCGCCCGTGGCTGCAGAGATGGCTGCCGGGCGTATTGCCATGGCGGACCTTGGCCCGGCAACGACGGACATCGTGCCGGCCTGGGTGGATGAGCCCACCAGCACGCCCGAACAGGTGTCGGGCGTCATCATCACGATCGACCATTTCGGCAATCTCATCAGCAACATCGACGCTTCGCTGATCGAGCGATTCAGTCACGCAGTGGTCCGTACGGCCGGCCACAGCTTTCCCCTGCGGCGGACCTATGGCGACGTCAAACCGGGCGAATACCTGGCCCTGATCAATTCCTTCGGCGTCGTGGAACTGGCCCGGGCCGAGCAGAGTGCTGCCGACGGCCTGGGCCTGGGGCGGGGCGCGCCGGTCGTCGTTTCGAATCGCTGAATCGGCGCCCGCCGATCTGTCCCAAGCCCTTGAATCCGCGACGCCCAATGCCATTGAGGCAGGGCCGCCCGCAGGCGTGGAAAGACGTCCCGTCACGGCGACAAACCAGCCATTGAAAACGGCGGCGCATCGTATATAGTCCGCAGGCCGCGGGTCCCCGCCGGTCCCGATCTAGTTGATTTTTCAGGATTTTTCCAGGAACCATCATGGTGGAGAGAGACGACGAGCACTTCGATATCGATGATGACTTCGTCGCGGAGAGCGATGAGGATCAGAATTTCGATCGATTCATCGACAATCGGCGCGCCCGCCCCAGCGCCTCGAAAGACACCAAGAAAGGCAAGGCCGCCTGGAGCAAGCTGGAAGACGTGCTGGCCGAGCGCCGCCTGAAAAAAGAACTCAACGACTTCGAAGACGAAGAATAGGCCTGCGGGCCGGCAGACAAGATTCAGGGACGTGACGCCGCACGTCCCTCGTTCAGGCAGATGGGGTTTCTATGACGACCGCTGATTCCGTCACGGGTACTACGCCCAGCACTTCACCGTGGGCCGTGCTCAAGTTCGGAGGCACCAGCGTGTCCTCCGCGGCCAACTGGAAGAATGTCGCCGGCGTGCTGCGCGACCGGCTGGCAGAGGGGCTGCGTCCGGTCGTCGTCCATTCCGCGCTCTCCGGCATCACCGATCGTCTCGAACAATTGCTGTCGCAGGCCCTGGGCGGCGAATGGCAACCGGTGATGGACCAGATCGAACAGCGCCATCGCGATCTGGCGCGCGATCTCGGCATCGTTCCTTCCCCCGATCTCGAAGACCAGTTCAAGCGGCTGCGCCAGATCGCCGCCGGCATTTCGCTGGTCGGCGAAGTGAGCGAGCGGCTGCACGCGCGCGTGATGGCACAGGGCGAGCTGATGGCGACGCGCCTGGGCGCCGCCTTCCTCACGGCGCAGGGACTCGATGTGCAGTGGGTGGACGTGCGCACGGTGCTCAAGGCGGAATCGCGGCGCAATGCCAATACGCGGTCGAGCTACCTGTCGGCGACCTGCAGCTACGAACCCGACGTCGAACTGCAGCGCCGCTGGTCCTCGCCCGGCACGGTATGGATCACGCAGGGCTTCATCGCCAGCGACGACAACGGCGACACCGTCCTGCTCGGTCGCGGCGGCTCGGACACCTCGGGCAGCTATCTCGCCGCGAAACTGCAGGCACGCCGGCTGGAAATCTGGACCGACGTGCCGGGCATGTTCAGCGCCAACCCGCGCTCGGTTGCCACGGCGCGCCTGCTGCGTGCGCTCGAGTACGACGAGGCACAGGAAATCGCCAGCAGCGGCGCCAAGGTGCTGCACCCGCGCTGCATCATGCCGGTCAAGCAGTACGGCATTCCGCTGTATGTCTATGCGACCCAGACGCCGAAGCTCGAAGGCACGGTGATCTCGGCTCAGGGCGGCAATGTCGCCGCGCAGGTCAAGGCCGTCACCATCAAGAAGAACATCACGCTGATCTCGATGGAGACGGTCGGGATGTGGCATTCGGTCGGCTTCCTCGCCGATGCGTTCCAGGTGTTCAAGGATCACGGCATTTCGATCGACCTGGTGTCGACCTCGGAAACCAGCGTCACGGTATCGCTCGATCCGGCCGCCAACACGCTGACCAAGGCTGCGCTCGATGCGCTGACGCTGGATCTGGGCAAGATCTGTCGCGTGCAGGTGATCGGTCCGTGCGCCGCAGTCAGCCTCGTTGGCCGGAACATCCGCGCCATCCTGCATCGGCTCGGCGACGCGCTGGAGCTGTTCGAGGAGCAGAAGATCTATCTGGTCACGCAGGCCGCGAACGATCTGAACATCACGTTCGTGATCGACGAAGAGCAGGGCGACCGGCTGGTGTCGCGCCTGCACGAAATCGCCATCCGCAAGATGACGGCCGATCGCGTGCTCGGGCCGACCTGGGAAGAACTCTATGGCGGTGCCAACAAGGCAACCGACACCTCCGCGCAGTGGTGGCACGTACGTCGCAACGATCTGGTCGAACTCGGACGCAAGCACGGCGCCGCCTTCGTCTATGACCGCGCCACGCTGACGGCACGTGCGCAGGCGCTGAAGGCACTGCCCGGCATCGACGACGTTTTCTACGCGCTCAAGGCCAACTGGCATCCGGAGATCCTGAAGCTGTTCCAGCAACAGGGCCTGGGCTTCGAATGCGTATCGCGCAACGAGGTCGAGCACGTCATCGAGACGCTGCCCGGCCTCGATCGCAAGAAGATCCTGTTCACGCCGAATTTCGCCCCGCGCGATGAATATGCCTGGGGGCTCGAGCAGGGCATCTGGGTCACGCTCGACAATCTGCATCCGCTCAAGGCCTGGCCGGAACTGTTCAAGGGCCGCGACGTGTTCGTGCGCATCGATACCGGCTATGGCCGCGGTCATCACGACAAGGTCCGTACCGCCGGCGTGCACTCGAAGTTCGGCGTGCCGCTGTTCGAAATGGATGAACTGGAGCGGCTGGTGAAGTCGAGCGGCGCGCGCGTCGTCGGCCTGCATGCGCACACTGGCAGCGGTGTATTCAGTGTCGACAACTGGCAGTCGGTGGGCGAGATCCTCACCGGACTCACTCAGCGCTTCCCGGACGTTCACACGGTCGATCTGGGCGGTGGCCTGGGCGTGCCGGAACGTCTTGGACAACAGGGCGTCGTCCTCGCCGAATTCGGTGCCGCGCTCGCCGCACTCAAGACGGCGCATCCGAAACTGAAGCTCTGGATCGAGCCGGGCCGCTACCTCGTGGCCGAGGCCGGCGTGCTGCTGGCGCAGGTAACACAGCTCAAGGGCAAGGGCGAAGTGCAGTACGTCGGTGTTGCCACCGGCATGAACTCGCTGATCCGTCCGGCGCTGTATGGTGCGCATCACGAGATCCTGAATCTCACGCGCCTCGATGATCTCGCCACGGAAGTCGTGAATGTGGTGGGCCCGATCTGCGAAAGCGGTGATCAGCTCGGCCTGGATCGACTGCTGCCGCCGACGCAGGAAGGCGATGTGCTGTTGATTGCGACCGCGGGTGCTTACGGCCGGGCGATGAGTTCGACCTACAACCTGCGCGAGCCGGCGCAGGAATTCCTGATCTGAGGTCTTCCTGTAGGTCAGGCTTCAGTCTGACAGTTCCCAGGCCGGCTGAAGCCGGCCCCACAGGAAGAAGAGGAAGATCGCTACGGCTTGCTGCGATGCCGCTGCTCGAGCTCTCCCACGACCTTCGCCAGCGACAGGCCGCGATTCTTCAACAACAGCGTCAGGTGATAGAGCAGGTCGGCTGATTCGCTGACCAGTCGATCGTCTTCCTGCGTCACGGCCGCCAGCGCCACCTCGACGCCTTCCTCGCCCACTTTCTGCGCCATGCGCGTCGTTCCCTCAGACCAGAGGCGTGCGGTATAGCTGCCTTCCGGTCGCTCGGCGATACGCTGCGCCAGCACGGCTTCGAGCCGGCTCAGGAACGCCACCGACGTCGCATCCGTGCCGATCTCGTCGCCGAAGCAGCTCTTCGTGCCAGTGTGGCAGGTGGGGCCGTCCGGTCGCGCGGTGATCAGCAACGAATCGCGATCGCAGTCGGCGGAGACGGCAACGACGTGCAGGAAGTTTCCGGAAGTTTCCCCCTTGGTCCACAGGCGGTTCTTGCTGCGGCTGAAGAAAGTCACACGTCCGCTTTCCAGCGTCTGGCGCAGCGACTCCGCATTCACGAAGCCGAGCATCAGTACCTGACCGGACGTCGCGTCCTGCACGATGGCGGGCAGCAGGCCGTCGCCCTTGCGCCAGTCGAGCGTATCGATCTCTGCAATGTTCATGGCCGGATCTCGATCGAATGCTGTCGCAGGTAAGTCTTGAGTGTCGGAATGGCGATGGCGCCGCTGTGAAACACGCTCGCGGCGAGCGCGCCGTCGACCTGTGCTTCGGTGAATACGCGCTCGAAATGTTCCGGCGCACCAGCGCCGCCCGAAGCGATCAGCGGCACATGACACAGTCGTCGCACGGCCTGAAGCTGTGCAAGGTCATAGCCGGCGCGGACGCCGTCGCTGGCCATGCAGTTCAGCACGATCTCGCCGGCGCCGCGCTCCTGCACTTCGCGCACCCAGTCGAGCGTGCGGCGCGCCGTGTTGCGTGTGCGGGTCGGATCGCCCGTGAACTGGTAGACGAAGTAGTCGCCATCGAGCGTCTGGCTGTCGATGCCGACAACGACACATTGCACACCGAACCGCGCACTGAGTCGCGAGATCAGTTCCGGATCGGCCAGCGCGGGCGAGTTGATCGAAATTTTTTCCGCGCCTTCGCCCAGCACTTCCTCCGCATCGGCGACGGAGCGGATGCCGCCGGCGACGCAGAAGGGAATGTCGAGAATCCGCGCGACACGACTCACCCAGCTGCGATCCACCGAGCGCCCGTCGGGACTCGCGGTGATGTCGTAGAACACGAGCTCGTCCGCGCCTTCGTCGCGATAGCGCGTGGCGAGTTCGAGAATGTCGCCCACGACCACGTGGTCGCGGAAGCGCACGCCCTTGACGACCTGCCCGTCTCTTACGTCGAGGCAGGGGATGATGCGTTTGGCAAGAATGGCCGCAGCTCCTCGGCAGTGATCCGGTTTTCCAGCATCGCCTTGCCGCTGATCACGGCGGCGACGCCACAGTCTCGCAAGGCGTGCAGATCGCGCGCTTCGCTGACGCCGCCCGAGGCCTGCCATTGCAGTTCGGGAAAGCGTCGCACCGCGTCGGCATAGAGTTCGCAGTTCGGGCCAGTGAGGGCGCCGTCGCGAGCGATGTCGGTGCACAGCACGTGGCCGAGTCCGGCCTTCATGAATTTTTCCACGGCTTTCCACAGCACCGTGTCGCTGGTCTGCTGCCAGCCGTGCGTGGTCAGCATCGGTGCGCCCGATGCATCGATGCGCACATCGAAGGCGAGCACGATCTTCTTGGGATCGACCTCGCCCATCCAGCGCATCACTTCCTCGGGCGCGGTCACCGCAACGCTGCCGATGACGGCGCGCTCGATGCCCGACTGCAGCAGCTCGCGCACGCGGTCGAGTGTGCGCAATCCGCCGCCGACCTGCAGCTTCGCGCGCTTCGCTGCGGCGAGGTCGCCGATGATCGTGCGGTTGCGCTGTTGTCCGTCGCGGGCGCCGTCGAGATCGACGACATGCACGCGGCGCGCTCCGAGCGCGACATAGCGCGAGAGAACATCGGCCGGTTCGGTCGAGTAGACGGTTTCGGCGGCGAAGTCGCCCTGGAACAGGCGGACACAGCGGCCTTCCTTCAGATCGATGGCAGGAATGAGTTCCATGGAATCTACAGTTGCAGGAAATTGCGGAGCAGTTGCGCGCCGACGCGGGCCGAGCGCTCGGGATGGAATTGCGCGCCGTGGACGTTGCCGCGCCGGACGACGGCCGTGAACGCATCGCCGTAAGTCGTCGTTGCGAGCGTGTGTTCGCTCAGCGGCGCGGCATAGCTGTGGACGAAGTAGACGTAGTCGCCGGCGGCAATGTCGTTCAGCAGCGGCGAGGGTCGATCGAATTCGAGCTGGTTCCAGCCCATGTGCGGCACGGGCAGGCCATCGCGCTGCGGCAGCCGGCGTACGCGACCGGGCAGCAGGCCGAGGCACGGCACGTCGCCTTCTTCCGACGACTCGAACAGCAACTGCATGCCGACGCAGATGCCGAGCAGCGGCTGGCGCAGTTCGCGGATCGTGTCGACGAGGCCGGCCTGCTGCAGCCGGCCCATGCAATCCGCCGCCGCGCCGACGCCCGGCAGGATCACGTGGCTGGCGCGGCGCAGGCGTTCCGGATCGGTCGTGAGATCGGCCGGCACGCCGAGTCGTTCGACGGCCATTTGCAGCGACGCGATATTGGCGCCGCCGCTGTCGATGATGGCGAGACCTGAGTTCACAGCGTTCCCTTGGTGCTGGGCAGTTCCGTATCGGTGATACGGAATGCCTGGCGCAATGTACGGCCCACTCCCTTGAAGCAGGCCTCGATCATGTGGTGCGTGTTGTCGCCTTCGACCTTGATGTTGATCGCGGCGCCGAGTGTTTCCGCCAGCGAGCGGAAGAAATGCGGCACGAGTTCGGTCGGCAGCTGGCCGACGGAATCGCGGCCGAATTTGCCTTCGAAGACGAAGTAGGGTCGTCCCGACAGATCGATGGCGACCTGCACCAGCGCCTCATCCATCGGCAGCACGAAGCCGTAGCGATGGATGCCGCGCTTGTCGCCGAGCGCAGCCTTCAGCGCCTGGCCGAGCGCGAGCGCGCAGTCCTCGACTGTGTGATGTTCGTCGATGTGCAGATCGCCCTTGCAGGTCAGTTCCAGCGAGAAGCCGCCGTGCTTGGCGATCTGCTCGAGCATGTGGTCGAAGAATCCCAGGCCGGTCGTGACATGGATCGGCGATTCCTTGTCGAGATCGACGGCAACGCGAATGTCGGTTTCCTTGGTCTTGCGATCGATCGTCGCGCGACGGTTCGGTGCGGTGAGGCGTGCCGCGATCTCGCGCCAGCCGAGATCCGTGCCGATGCGCAACCCGGCGACACCGATGTTGCGGGCCAGTTCGAGATCGGTCTCGCGATCGCCGATGACGTAGCTGTTGGCGCGGTCGATGTCCGTCGTGCGCAGATAGTCGTCGAGCAGGCCGGCCTTCGGCTTGCGGCAGCCGCAGTTATCGGCCGGTAAATGTGGGCAGATGAACTCGGCATCGAAGCGGATGCCCTGCGAGCCGAGCAGTGTCTGCAGGAATTCGTGCGGCTCGCGGAAGGTCGGTTCGGGAAAACTGGCGGTACCCAATCCGTCCTGGTTGCTGACCATGACGAAGCGATAGCCGGCTTCCTGCAGGCGCAGCAGGGCCGGAATCACGTCGCGCACCAGCCTGAGCTTGGGCAGGCTGTCGATCTGGAAATCGGCCGGCTCTTCGATGATCGTGCCGTCGCGATCGATGAACAGGATTTTCCTGCCGCTCATGCTGCATCTCCGGCAAGGGTGGCGATGGCGCCGATCGCCTGCAGCAGGCGCGTGTTCTGTTCGGCGGTGCCGACGGAAATGCGCAGGCAGCTGGCGAGCAGCGGGTTCGAGCGCGGATCGCGGATGATCAGGCCCGCGCCAACGGCGGCTTTGAACACGGCGTCGGCATCGACGCAGTCGACGAGAATGAAATTCGAATCGCTCGGCCAGGCGCGGCGAATCGCAGGGGCGCGCGTCAGTTCCGGCAACAGGCGCTCACGTTGCTCGAGAATGTCGGCGATGCGCTTGTCCGCTTCGGCGCGATGCGTCGCGTTGGTGAACGTCAGCACGGATTCGATGGTCTGGGTGGGCAAGGCATACGGCGTGATGACGCGCGCGAGCAGTTCAACGATGTCTTCATGGGCCAGCAAGGCGCCGCAACGCGCGCCGGCCAGCGCGTAGGCCTTCGACAGCGTTCGCAGCACCACCAGGTTTTCGAACCGCGCGAGCGACTGCGCGAAGCTCTCGACCTTTGCGAACTCGACGTAGGCTTCATCGACGACCACGACGGCCTTGTTCGCGAGTCGTTCGCAGAGGGTTTCGATTGCGCGGCGATCCATGAGATTGCCGGTCGGGTTGTTCGGCGAGCACACGAAGACGATCTTGACGTTCTCGTTCCAGGCTGCGAGTACCCGCTCGACATCGAGTGCATAGCCGCGTTCCTTCAACAACGGCACTTCGATGACGTCCGCGCCCTGGATGCGCGCCGACACCTTGTACATGCCGAAGGTCGGCGGACAGATCACGACACTGTCCCGACCGGCGCGACAGAATGCACGTACCAGCAGATCGATGCCTTCGTCGCTGCCGCGGCCTGCGAGCACATTGCGGGGTTCGACACCGTAGAGTTCGGCGAGATGCTGGATCAGTTCCTCCGGCTGCGGTTCCGGATAGCGATTGAGCCCGGCGTGTGTCGCATCTTCCGTCGCGCGCCAGGGCATCTCGTTCGCGTGCATGCGTTCGAGCGACGGCTCCCAGGCGGCGTGTTCGTACGGACGCAGCGTGAGAATGTCGGGGCGGGCACGTTCGAGGATGCGGATCATGCGCGGTCCGCTCCGTCGAGATGATCGAGACGAACCTGCACGGCGTTGGCGTGCGCATCGAGGCCTTCGAGCTCGGCGATGGTGATCGCCGTGGGGCCGAGATCGCGCAGTCCGTCGTCGGTCAGTTCCTGTACCGTCATGCGACGCATGAAGTCCGTCATCGACAGGCCGCTGTAGGCACGCGCGAACCCGTAAGTCGGCAGGACGTGATTGGTGCCGCTGCAGTAGTCGCCCATGGATTCCGGCGTCCAGGCGCCGAGGAACACCGAGCCGGCGTTGCGGATCTTCGGTAGCCAGGCGCGCGCATTCCCGACCTGGACGATCAAGTGTTCGGGCGCGTAGTCGTTGCTGACTTCGAATGCCTGTTCCAGCGACTCCACCGCGATGATGCGACTGTGCTGGATCGACTCACGCAGCGTGCTTTCGCGGCCGAGGCGCTGCATCTGCCGCTCCAGTTCTTCGATGGTGTCCTGTGCGAGCCGGGTCGAAGTGGTGACGAGCACGACCTGTGCATCGGCGCTGTGTTCGGCCTGCGCCAGCAGATCCGCCGCTACGAAGGTCGCGCGCGCCGATTCGTCGGCGATCACCAGCACTTCCGACGGTCCAGCGGGCAGATCGAGTGCGGCGCCATCGGGATCGTTCGATACCAGCAGCTTTGCGGCGGTCACCCAGGAATTGCCCGGCCCGAACACCTTGTCGACTTTCGGAATCGTCTGCGTGCCATAGGCCATTGCAGCGATGGCCTGTGCGCCGCCGACCTTGAACACGCGATCGACGCCGCACAGGCGTGCAGCGACCAGCACCGCGGGATCGGCTTTCCCGTCCTTGCGCGGCGGCGTGCAGAGAATGCGCGTCGTGCAGCCGGCGATGCGTGCCGGTACCGCGAGCATGATGGCCGCAGAGGGCAGGGGAGCGACGCCGGCCGGCACGTACAGGCCGACGGCGTCGATGGCGCGGAAGTGGCGCTCGCAGACTACGCCCGGCGAGGTCTCGATGCGGATCGGATCGGCGAGCTGTGCGACATGGAAGCGGCTGACGTTCGCGATGGCACGATGCAGGGCGGCCCTCTGGGTTTCGTTCAGTTGCGACTCGGCCCAGGCGAATTCTTCCGGCGGCACGTCGAGCGTGTCGATGGTCGGGCAGTCGAAACGGCGCGTGTAGTCGAGCACGGCTTCGTCGCCGCGCGCGCGCACGTCATCCACGATGCGCTTCACGCTGGCGGTGAGCTGTTCGGCGTCGCTCTGTGCCGGACGCCGCAACGCCGCGCGTCGCGCGTCCGCCGACATCGAAGACCATTGCAGGATCGGCAGCGCGCTCATGCCAGCATCTTCTCGACCGGCAGCACGAGGATCGCGCTGGCGCCCGCAGCCTTCAGGCTTTCGAGCGTTTCCCAGAACACGTTCTCGCGACACACCGCGTGGACGGCGACTTTGTCGCCCGAGCCATCGAGCGGCACGATCGTCGGCGACTCGCTGCCGGGCAGCAGCTTGCGGATTTCCGTGAGCCGGTCGCGCGGCGCGTGCAGCATGATGTACTTGCTCTCCTTCACCTGCTGCACGCCGTCGATGCGTACCGTGAGACGGTGAATCCATTCCTGTTTTTCCTGGCTCACGGGTACCGGCGTGCTGATGATGGCCGCCTGGCTTTCCATCACCGTTTCCGCTTCGGTCAGGTGATTGGCGATGAGCGTCGAGCCGGTGGAGACGAGGTCGCAGATGAAGTCGGCACGGCCCAGTCGCGGCGCGATTTCCACGGCGCCCGACATCGTGACGACATCGGCTTTGATGTCGCGCTCGCGCAGGAAGCGGCCGAGGATGTTCGGATAGGTCGTCGCGATGCGCTTGCCGCGCAGCGAATTCGCATCCTTGTATTCGGTGCCATCGGGCACGGCGATGGACAGGCGGCACTTGCCGTAGTCGAGCACCATCACCTGGTCGAACAGCGGCGTCACGCCGCGCGCCTGGAAGGCGAGGCGTTTCTCTTCGATGACATTGAGGCCGACGATGCCGAGATCGCAGACGTCTTGCTGTACCAGGTCCGGAATGTCGTCGTCGCGCACGAACAGCACATCGAGCGGCATGTTCTCGCCGTAGCACATGAGCTGATCCTTGCCGCGGCTGTATTTCAGGCCGCAGCGGACCAGCAGGTCCAGCGAGTTTTCGGTGAGGCGTCCCGACTTCTGCAGGGCGACTTTGAGGCGCGAAGATTTGTCGATCATGATTTTCCGGCCTCAGCCGACCCGAGGTTCCTTGAGACGTTCCGCGGCCAGCGAGTAACCGCCGTTGCCGTTGGTGAGATAGCGTGCGACGCGGCCGATGGTGGTCACGCTCACGCCGGTCTGCCTGTGGATCTCGCGATAGGGCACGCCGTCCTGCAACAGGCCAACGACGGCCCAGCGATCCGCGAGCGCCTGCAGTTCTGCCGGCGTACACAGGTCGCGGAAGAACGACTTGCACTCGTCGATGTTCTTCAACGTCAGAACAGCGGCGAAAAGCGAGCGCTCCGCCAGCGCTTCCTGGCGCGGCGTGACCAGTCGATGTTCTTTCATGGGAGATCGAGGAGCCGGAGGCGTATGAGCGTAATAATGTGATAGCACGCTATTACATGATTCCCGGAGCTGTCAACCTGGAAATCGATGGTGCCGGCACTGCATCAAGCTGATTGCTGCTGCCTTCTCCCTGTGGGTCAGGCTTTAGCCTGACTGTTTTCAGGCCGGCTGAAGCCGGCAGCACAGGAAGACCACCCCTTGACGTTGCCCATGCGGTTGATTTCCTTGACGCTTCGCCCGCCGTCCCCCTAGACTGCCGGCCGCTCATCGAGACCGGCGGAGGGTAAGGCCCTTGGATGCCGGGGCAACCGGCGAGGCTAACCACCTCGAAAAGGTGCCAACTCCTGCGGCGACCGTCAGGTCCCGACAGATGAGTTGCTGTGAAGCTGCATGTCCGCAAGGGCTGCAGATGGCTCACAGCGACCCGCCGCTACGGTACTCCGTAGGGTTTCTGCGATGCGCGAAACCTCTATTCCTGCCCGCCGGGCAGAGAAGTGCTGGAGTACTTTTCGATGGTTGCCCTGTCAGAGCCTGATGTGCGCCCAGCTGTGGCCATTGATGCGCCCGGCGAAGCGTCCGCCCAGGAAGGCGTGCTGGAGCTTGCCGGCGCCTTCAAGCTGCATTTCGGCGGTCAGCTCAACAACGTTCGCATTGCGTGGCGACTCGCCGGCGATGCCGGTCCGGTCGTCGCTGCATTGGGCGGAATTTCTGCGGGCCGCTACGTCACCGGCAACGCGCCGCGCGGCTGGTGGAGCGACATCGTCGGGGCGGGCGCGCCGCTCGATCTCCAACGTCACCGGGTTCTGGGATTCGATTTCCTCGGCGGCAGCGGCGAGACGACCGGACCGGGTCGCGGCCAGACGAATTTTCCCTCGATCAGTGCCTACGACCAGGCGGTCGTGCTGCATCACCTGATCGATCACCTGAACATCGAGTCGTTGCGTGCCGTGATCGGCGCGTCATATGGCGGCATGGTCGCTCTGGCTTTTGCCGAACGGTTTCCCGAGCGGGTAGCACATGTCGTCGTGATCAGCGCCGCCGATCGCGCTCATCCGATGGCGACTGCGTGGCGCAGCGTGCAGCGTGCCACCGTTCGCTACGCCCTGAAGAAGGACGACGGTCCCGAAGGCCTGCGCCTGGCACGAGCATTGGCGATGGCCACGTATCGCAGTCCGCAGGAATTCGCCACGCGCTTCGATGCGGAGCCGGAACGAATCGACGGGCGCTTCCAGTTTCCGGTCGAAACCTACCTGCTGGCGCGGGGCGACGCGTATGCGGCTTCGTATCTGCCGGAGGCCTTCCTGTGCCTGTCGGAGTCCATCGACCTGCACCGCGTCGATGCCACGCGCATCAAGGTGCCGACGACGCTGATCGGCGTTCATGAAGATCAGCTGGTGCCGTTGAGCGATATGCGCGCATTGCAGTCGAAGCTCGGCGGCCCGGCCGAGCTGATCGAGATTTCCTCCCTGTATGGCCACGATGCCTTTCTCAAGGAACGTGAGGAACTGCGTCGTGCCTTCGATCATGTACTGGGGACCGCCCGATGAGCGACAGCTTCGGTTCCGCTACCCGCGCCGTCCGCGCCGCACTGGAGTCCGATACCCAGCACAAGGCGGTCGTGCCGCCGATTCATCTCACGTCGACCTATGCGTTCAAGGCATTCGGCGAGAAGGGCGCTTACGACTACACGCGCTCGGGCAATCCGACCCGCGATGCGCTGGGAGAGGCCATTGCGGCGCTCGAAGGCGCGGCAGGTGCCGTGATTACGGCATCGGGCCTTGCGGCTGTCACGCTCGTCTGTCAGTTGCTGAACGGCGATGAGCTGCTGATCGCTCCGCATGACTGCTATGGCGGAACGTATCGGCTCTTCGATTCGCTGTCGAAGCGGGGCGTGTTGCGGGTCGAGTTCGTCGATCAGACCGATCCGGCGGCGCTGGCAGCCGCGATGGCGAAGAACCCGCGACTCGTCTGGATCGAAACGCCCAGCAATCCATTGCTGCGAATCGTCGATATCCGGCAGATCGCGGCGTCCGCGCACGCAGCCGGCGCGCTCGTGCTGGTCGACAATACCTTCCTGTCGCCAGCCTGGCAGCAGCCCATCGCGCTCGGCGCCGATCTGGTGCTGCATTCGACGACGAAGTACCTGAATGGTCACAGCGATGTGGTCGGCGGCGCCGTGGCGGCAGCCACCACCGAGCTGTACGAAAAGCTCGTGTGGTGGGCCAACTGCATCGGCGTGACCGGTTCGCCGTTCGACAGCTATCTGACGCTGCGCGGCCTGCGTACGTTGCACGCCCGGCTCGCCGTGCATGGCGGCAATGCGCTGCGAATCGCTGAATTGCTCGATCGCCATCCCGCCGTGAGTACGGTGTTCTATCCGGGGCTGCCGCAGCATCCCCAGCACGAACTGGCGAAACGTCAGCAAGGCGGCTTCGGTGCGATGGTGAGTTTCGAACTCAAAGGTGCCATTCCCCAGGTGCGCGCGTTCCTCACGGGATTGCGTTGCTTCTCGCTCGCCGAATCGCTCGGTGGTGTGGAAAGTCTCGTCGCGCATCCGGCCAGCATGACGCACGCCGGCATGGCGGCCGATGCGCGTCTGCGTGCCGGCATTTCCGATTCGCTGTTGCGCCTGTCGGTCGGCATCGAGAACGTCGAGGATCTGATCAACGATCTGCAGGGTGGACTCGATCGCGCCGCCGCTGCCTGAATCGCCGCGGGCAGTGCCCGCCTGCATCGCTCTCTAGTACTCTGCGCGCCCGTACTTCACATCGACAGGGCGCCAATGAGAACGCGAGTCAGCGAACTGCTGGGGATTCGATATCCGATCATCCAGGGCGGCATGCAATGGGTCGGCACCGCAGAGCTTGCATCGGCCGTTTCCAATGCCGGCGGCCTCGGCATTCTCACGGCGCTGACGCAGCCGACGCCGGATGACCTGCGCCGCGAAATCGAACGCTGTCGCGGCATGACGGACAAGCCCTTCGGCGTGAATCTCACCATCCTGCCCGCGATCACGCCGCCGCCGTATGCCGAGTACATGCGCGCGATCATCGAGAGCGGCATCAAGATCGTCGAAACTGCGGGCAACAGTCCCAAGGATTTCATCGGCCTGTTCAAGCAGCACGGCGTCAAGGTCGTGCACAAGTGCACGTCGGTACGGCATGCGCTGTCTGCCGAGCGTCACGGCGTCGACATCGTCAGCATCGATGGTTTCGAATGCGCAGGCCATCCGGGTGAGGACGACGTCACCAACCTGATCCTGATTCCCGCTGCCGTGAGGGCGTTGAAGATTCCCGTCGTGGCCTCGGGTGGTATCGCCGACGGCCGCAGCATGGCGGCGGCATTCGCCTTCGGCGCGGAGGGCGTCAACATGGGCACGCGCTTCATGTGTACGAAGGAAGCGCCGGTGCACGACAACATCAAACAGGCGCTGGTGAAAGCCACCGAGCGCGACACCAACCTGATGTTCCGCACCATGCACAACACGGCGCGCGTCTTCAAGAATGCGATCTCGGACGAAGTCGTGGCGATGGAGAAGCGCGGCGCGAAGTTCGAGGAAGTCAGGCCGCTGGTCTCCGGCGCCCGCGGCAAGGTCGCGCTGCGCGAAGGCGATGTGAACGGCGGCGTCGTCAGTGCGGGCATGGTGATCGGACTGATCGACGACGTGCCGACGTGTGCCGAACTGCTCGAGCGGATGGTTGCAGAGTGCCGCGAACAGCTGCAGCGTGCACTGCGCATGGCGACTGCCTGATCGCGCGGAGAATCCGATGGACTACGCGACGCTGCGATACGAAGTGGCCGACGGCCTGCTGATCCTGACGCTGAACCGTCCCGAGCGCATGAATGCGTTCACGACGCAGATGGCGGACGAACTGGTTCACGCATTCCGGCGCGTCAATGACGATGAAAACGTCCGCGCCGTCATCGTCACTGGTGCCGGCAAGGCTTTCTGTGTCGGCATGGACCTGTCGGTGTCCGGCAACGTGTTCGGACTGGATGAATCGCAGCGACCGACGCTCGACGACATGCACGACCGGCTTCACGACCGGGTGATCGAACAGGGTGTGCGCGATACCGGCGGGCGCGTGACGCTGGCCATTTTCGAGTGCACCAAACCGGTCATCGCGGCCGTGAACGGCGTTGCCGTCGGCATCGGCGCGACCATGACGCTGGCGATGGATATTCGCCTGGCGTCGGAGAGTGCCAAGTTCGGCTTCGTCTTCGGCAAGATCGGCATCGTGCCGGAAGCGTGTTCGTCCTGGTTCCTGCCGCGCGTCGTGGGACTGTCGCAGGCGCTGGAGTGGGTCTACACCGCGGATATCTTCGATGCGCAGGAAGCGCAGCGCGGCAGACTGGTGAAAGCGGTCGTACCGCCCGGGCAACTGCTGGATGAAGCGAAGAAGCTGGCACGCAGGATCATCGACAGCCGCTCGCCGGTGGCGATCGCGCTCGCACGCCAGATGCTGTATCGCAATTCGGCGCAGGCGCATCCGCTGGAAGCGCATCGCGTCGACTCGCTGGCCGTGTTCTACACGAGCCTGCGCGACGGCAAGGAGGGCGTGCAGTCGTTCATGGAGAAGCGATCGCCCCGGTTCGAGGCGATGCTGCCGCGCGATCTGCCGCCGTTCTACGCAGAGTGGACGCGCGAACCGCGCTGAGAACGTCGGACAAAAAAATAGGCCGGCTCTTCGCCGGCCTTGATGTGGCAACCTAGAAGCGCGGTCGTGGCGATATCGGCGGAGCCGTCATCGACCTTGGGGACTAACCCGACACGAGCCCTGTTTCCACCAAAGACACCTCGACCGTAGTGGTCGAGACATGGAGATTTGCCCGAAGGCGGAAGCCCCGGCCAGAGATCGAATCACCGGAGCCGGGGAGATCATAACCGCCTCACCGCGGTTTGTGGCAAGAAAATTTTCCCCTCGGCGCCACTCCCTTTGGCGCCTGTAAAATCATGTAGTTACATGATTTACTGCAGGATTCGCTTGACCACTTCGTCGCCCGCTTCGCGGGTGGTTCGGGCGGCCTTGCCGGCAGCAATATCGGCGGTCCGGAGGCCGGCGGCGATGGCGTCCGCCACAGCTTTTTCAACCACTTGCGCCTCGGCCGGCAGCTCCAGGGAGTGCCGCAGCAGCATGGCGACGCTCAGGATCGTGCCGATGGGGTTGGCGATGCCCTGGCCGGCAATGTCCGGGGCAGAGCCGTGGATGGGCTCATAAAGGCCCAGGCGGCCTGCGCCAAGGGAGGCGGAGGGCAGCAACCCCAGCGAGCCTGCCAGCATGGAGGCCTCGTCGGTGAGGATGTCGCCGAACATGTTCTCGGTGACGATCACATCGAAGCTCGCTGGCTTGCGGATGAGATGCATGGCCGCGGAGTCGACCAGCATGTGTTCCAGTTTCACTTCGGGGAATTCCTTGCCCAGCACGCGTTCGACCGTGCTGCGCCACAGGCGCGAGGTTTCCAGCACGTTGGCCTTGTCGACCGAGGCAATCGATTTACGTCGCGACATCGCGAGCCGGCCGGCCACGCGCGTGACACGTTCGATCTCTTCGACGGTGTAGGTGCACAGGTCGCTCGCGGAGTCCGCCGTGCGGGTTTTCTCGCCGAAATAAATGCCGCCCGTCAGTTCGCGCACGACCATGATGTCCGTGCCTTGCAGGACTTCCGGCTTGAGCGGCGAAGCGTCGAGCAGCGTTGTATGCAGGCTGACGGGACGCAGGTTCGCAAACAGGCCGAGGCCTTTGCGCAGCGCCAGCAATCCCTGTTCGGGTCGCACCTTGGCGTTCGGATCCGACCACTTCGGGCCGCCCACGGCGCCGAGCAGTACTGCATCTGCAGTGCCGCACGCGGACAACGTCGAAGCCGGCAGGGCGGATTGCGTCGCGTCGATCGCCGCACCGCCGATCAGGTGGGCTTCGAACCTGAAGTCATGGCCGAAACGGCTGGCGACCGCTTCGAGAACGCGCGTGCCTTCATGCGTGACTTCGGGGCCGATGCCGTCGCCGCCAAGAATGACGATCTTTGCCTGGATGCTCATGCGCGTCCCTGTTCGAATCTTGTGATGGCATCCGCCTGCTGCTGCAGGAAGCCGAGTTCGTCCGTGCCGTTCAGCAGGCAATAGCGAGCAAAGCTCTCGATGGGAAATGTCACGGACGTGCCGTTGGGCAGCGTCAGCATATTGGTTTCCAGATCGACCTTCACCTGCGCGCCGGGATTCGCGAGCAGCCACTGGTGCGTCGTCTCGTCGACGACGACCGGCAGCAGGCCGTTCTTGAGCGAATTGCTGCGGAAGATATCGGCGATCTCGGTGCTGATGACGACGCGGAAACCGAAGTCCACCAGCGCCCACGGCGCATGTTCACGCGAAGAGCCGCAACCGAAGTTGCGCCCTGCGACCAGCACCGAGCATCCGGTCGCTTCGGGGCGATTCAGAACGAAGTCAGGCTTCGTCGCGCCGGCGCTGTCGTAGCGCCAGTCAGCGAACAGCTGCTTGCCGAGTCCTTCCTTGGTGGTCGTCGTCAGGAAGCGCGCCGGGATGATCTGGTCGGTGTCGATGTTCGTCGAAGGGAGGACGACGGTTTTCGATTCGATGGTGCGGATGGGTTGCATGGTTAGTGTGCGACCGATTGCAGGTATTCGCGCGGATCGGTGATGCGGCCGGCGATGGCGGCGGCGGCGGCGGTTGCCGGGCTCGCAAGCAGCGTGCGTGCGCCGATGCCCTGGCGTCCTTCGAAGTTGCGATTGCTGGTGCTGACGGCGTACTGACCCTTGTCGACGAGATCGCCGTTCATGCCCAGGCACATCGAGCAGCCCGATTCGCGCCATTCCGCGCCGGCGTCAGTGAAGATCTTGTCGAGGCCGCGTGCCTCAGCCTCGCGCTTGATCTGCTGCGAGCCGGGGACGATCAGGGCGCGTACCCCCTTCGCGACCTTGCGACCCTTCATGACGCTGGCGGCGAGTTCGAGATCGGAAAGACGTGCATTCGTGCAGCTGCCGACGAACACGACCTGAATCGGTTTGCCGGCGAGTTTTTCGCCGCCCGTGAGGCCCATGTAGGCCAGCGATTTGTCGTGCACCGGATCGTTGACGCGCGTCGGCACGGAGCCGTTGATCGGCACGACCATGCCGGGATGAGTGCCGTACGTGATCATCGGCTCGAGCATGCTGGCATCGAACTCCACGACACGATCGAACCGCGCGCCGGGATCGGTCTTGAGCTTGCGCCATTCGGCGACTGCCTTGTCCCAGTCAGCGCCCTGCGGCGCGAAGCGCCGGCCTTTCAGATATGCGAATGTCGTTTCGTCCGGGGCGATCATGCCGGCGCGCGCACCGGCCTCGATCGACATGTTGCAGATGGTCATGCGCTCGTCCATCGACATCGCTTCGATGGCTTCGCCGCGATATTCGATGACGTGACCGGTGCCGCCGGAGACGCCGATCTTGCCGATGATGGCGAGAATCAGATCCTTCGCCGTGACGCCGGGCGCGAGGCGGCCTTTCACTTCGATGGCGAGTGTCTTGGGACGTCGCTGCAGCAGGCACTGCGTTGCGAGCACGTGTCCCACTTCAGTGGTGCCGATGCCGAAGGCGAGGGCGCCGAAGGCGCCGTGCGTGGCCGTGTGGCTGTCGCCGCAGACGATGGTCTTGCCGGGCTGGGTCGCGCCCTGTTCCGGACCGATGACGTGCACGATGCCGCGCTGGTCGCTGCCGAGGCCGAGCAGTTCGACGCCGAACTCGCGGGCGTTCTTTTCGAGTTCCTTCACCTGCTTCGCGGCGGACTCCACCTTGATCGGCACGCGACCGAAGACTTCATCGGGATCGGTCGGCGTGGAGTGATCCATCGTCGCGAGCGTGCGGTCCGTGCGGCGGACCTTGAGCCCCAGCGAGCGCAGCAGCGAGAAGGCTTGCGGCGAGGTGACTTCGTGCACCAGGTGCAGGTCGATGTACAGCACCGCCGGCGTGTCGGCCGTTTCCGGAACGACCTGGTGCTGTTCCCAGACTTTCTCGAAGAGTGTCTTGGCGTTCATGAATGAATGGACGGATCCTCGGGCGACGCCGGCAGAGTGCCGGGTCGACGCTGGTTCGTGTTTGATGAATCGTCAGTGCAGCATCGCGGCACGCGATGGGTCACGGATCAGGCGCCCACCGCCACGTTCTTCTTGCCGTCGGTGCAGGATTCCAGCCAGCCCCACTTGTCCGGGGTCTTGCCGTTGAACAGGCCGAAGAAGGCAGACTGCAATGCCTCGGTCACCGGGCCGCGCTTGCCGGCACCGATGGTGATGTGATCGACCGAGCGCACGGGCGTGATTTCGGCGGCCGTGCCGGTGAGGAAGATCTCGTCCGCCACGTACAGCAGTTCGCGCGGAATGGCCTGTTCGCGCACTTCGAAACCATGCGCGCGGGCCAGCGTCACGACGGTGTCGCGCGTGATGCCCTGCAGGATCGAATTCGACAGAGCCGGCGTGTAGATCAGCCCATCGCGGATCAGGAACAGGTTCTCGCCGGCGCCTTCGCTGACCATGCCATCGGTGCTGAGACCGATGCCTTCGGCGAAGCCCAGACGCTTGGCTTCCATGCTGATGAGCTGGCTTGACAGGTAATTGCCGGCCGCCTTGCCCATGGCCGGAATCGTGTTCGGCGCGAGGCGCTGCCAGGACGACACGCAGACGTCGATACCGTTCTGCAAGCCTTCGGCGCCGAGATACGCGCCCCACTCGAACGCAGCGACGACCGTATCCACCGGCGGCGGATTCTTCGGCGCGACGCCGATTTCGCCGTAGCCGCGGAAGGCGAACGGACGCATGTACGCGCCCTTGTTCAATTCATTGCTGACGATGATTTCCTTGCACGCCGCGTTGATGTCATCGGGCGTGTAGGGGATCTCGATGCGATGGATCTTCGCCGAATCGAACAGCCGGCGCGTGTGATCCTTCAGACGGAAAATGATCGGGCCATTGGCGGTGGCGTAGGAACGCACGCCTTCGAATACCGTCGAGCCGTAGTGCAGCGCATGGGCCAGCACATGGACCGTGGCTTTCTCCCAGGGCACGAGTTTGCCGTTGTACCAGATGTGTTTGGCGGCATGGATGGGCATGGCGGGCTCCTGACTCGTGCTGTTGAATGCAGAAGGCCCGACCGGTCATCCGATCGGGCCTCGCAATTCGACTTACGCGTTCTCCTGCAGCCAGGGCATGCGCTCACGCAGCTTCACGCCCACCTTTTCGATCTTGTGGTTCATGTCCGCCTTCATGAGCTTGTTGTACTTCTTGCGGCCGCTCTTGTTCTCGCTCATCCACTGGCGCGCGAACTTGCCCTGCTGGATCTCCTGCAGGACCTTCTTCATTTCACGCTTCGTGCCCTTGTTGACGATGCGCGGGCCGCGGGTGAGATCGCCGTACTTCGCCGTTTCCGAGATGAACTTGTGCATCTTCGCCAGGCCGCCTTCGTGCAGCAGGTCGACGATCAGCTTCAGTTCGTGCAGCACTTCGTAGTAGGCGACTTCGGGCTGGTAGCCGGCTTCCACCAGCGTTTCGAAACCCTTCACCACGAGTTCCGTGGTGCCGCCGCACAGCACGACCTGCTCGCCGAACAGATCGGTTTCAGTTTCTTCCGCGAACGTGGTCTTGAGCACGCCGCCGCGGGTGCCGCCGATGCCGTGCGCGTAGGCGAGGGCATTGTCCTTCGCCTTGCGCGTCGCATCCTGGTAGACGGCGAGCAGGCACGGCACGCCGCGACCCTGTTCATACTGGCGACGCACCAGGCCGCCCGGACCTTTCGGTGCGATCAGCACCACGTCGAGATCCTTGCGCGGCTTGATGAGGCCGAAGTGCACGTTGAACCCATGGGCGAACAGGATGGTCGCGCCCTTGGTGACGTTGCCGATGACTTCCTTGTACAGATCCTTCTGGGTCAGGTCAGGCGTCAGGAACGCGATGAGCGCAGCGCCCTTCACGGCTTCCGCCGGTTCGGCGACGGCGAGGCCGTCCTTCTTCGCATTGCCCCAGCTGGCGCCGCTCTTGCGCACGCCTACGACGACGTCGAAGCCGCTGTCCTTGAGGTTCAGTGCGTGCGCGCGACCCTGGCTGCCGTAGCCGAGGATGGCGATGCGCGCGCCCTTGAGGGCTTTCTTGTTGACGTCCTTCTGCGAATAGATCTGCATGTGCGCTCCTGAAGCGTGTTCGAACTGAATCAAAATGAAGACCCCCGCCTCGGACTGGCCGGTGCGGGGTTCGTTGTACGAATGTCCTGGCTGTATCCGGTGTCTCGTTCGGCGCCGTCAGCCGCCGGTCCGCCGCCGGTCAGCCGTTGGTCGATGTCATGAGCCCATGCAGAAAAAGGGCTACACAAGATCAGGCTGGCATTGCGAAAACAGGGAACGAGACGGTCTGAAAAATCGGCGGGATAGCATCATATGGCCGCCGAGCTTGTCAACACCTTGTACACAATCGCAAGGGGATCTTCCTTCGCTTGCCGGGGGTGACTCCGCGGGCGATTTCCCCGTCGCCCTGGCCGCGCCCGGCAGGACAGCAGGGTTTTTCCGGGATCACCGCAAATACATTCCGATATCCTTGCCGCCTCCGTCTGCTGCACTGCATGGCTCATCGATGCTGACGACCGATTCGCGTATCGGCTCCATTCCCGTCCACCTGGTCTACGAAGAGGGCTTCGAGGACTGGCGGGGCTCGTTGAGCGGGCCGGTGCGTTCGTGGCTGATGGCGAACGGGTTCAAGGGCGAGCGTTCCAGGGTCGTGCTGATTCCGGCGACCAATGGCGACGTGTCGGCGGTCGCGCTCGGCCTCGGTCGGCGGGGCATGCCCGAGTCGTTCAGTTGCTGGCTGGCGACGGGCCTGCCGGACCGTCTGCCGGAAGGCCATTACCATCTCGCGCAATCGCTGGCCGTTCCGGCAGCGACGCAGTTTGCTTTCGGCTGGCTGTACGGCCAGTACCGTTTCGAACGCTACCGCCGGCCGGTACCGGCGAAATCGCTCGTGCTGCAGGTGCCGGAAGGTGTCGACCTCGCCGAGGTGCAGCGCCTGTGCGCCGCCGCTTTCCTTGCGCGCGATCTGATCAATACGCCCGCCAATGACATGACACCGCAGGCGCTGGCCGATGCGGCGTCGGGCATCGCGCAGAAATTCGGCTGCCGGCATCGGGTCGTGGTGGGCGATGAACTGCTGGCGGAGAAATTTCCCGCCGTTCACGCGGTCGGCCGCGCAAGTGCCGTTGCGCCGCGGTTGGTGGACTTCGAATGGGGCGATGCCTCGCAGCCGAAAGTCACGCTGCTCGGTAAGGGCGTGTGCTTCGATTCGGGCGGGCTCGACATCAAGCCGGGCGCCTCGATGCTGCTGATGAAGAAGGACATGGGCGGCGCCGCCGCCGTGCTGGGACTCGCGCAGGCCATCATGGAAGCGAAGCTGCCGATCCGCCTGCGTGTGATCGTACCGGCGGTGGAGAATGCGATCTCCGGCAATGCCTTCCGTCCGGGCGATGTGATCGCCACGCGCAAGGGATTGTCGGTGGAGATCGGCAACACCGATGCCGAAGGACGGCTGATCCTCTGCGACGGACTCGCACTCGCCGACGAAGAAAAGCCGGATCTGCTGATCGACATGGCGACGCTCACCGGCGCCGCGCGTGTCGCGCTGGGGCCGGAACTGCCGGCGCTGTTCTCGAATGACGATGCTGCGGCGGCGGAACTGGTACGCATCGGCCTCGCCGAATCCGATCCGTTGTGGCACATGCCGCTGTGGGCGGGTTATGACGATGAACTGTCGAGCAAGATCGCGGATATGAACAATGTGTCCAGCTCCGGCTTCTCCGGTGCGATCACCGCCGCATTGTTCCTCAAACGTTTCGTGAACGAGGCGCGCACGTGGCTGCACATCGATCTGTATTCGTGGAACAGCAAGGATCGTCCCGGCCGTCCCGTCGGCGCCGAAGCGCAGTGCATCCGCGCGCTCTATACCTTCCTGAAGGCGCGTTACGCGAACTGACTGCTTGAGCGAACCTTCATCATCGATCGCGCCGGCGGAGCCGGCCTGGCTCAGCGGGCGGGATCTGGCGTTCCTGATCGGCATCAACCTGATCTGGGGCCTGAACCTGATCGCTTCCAAGATCGGCGTCGGCCAGTTTCCGCCTATTTTTTTCACGGCGCTGCGTTTCGGTTCCGTCGCGTTGCTGCTGCTGCCTTTCCTGCGGATTCATCCCGGCCAGATGCGCACGCTGGCATGCGCGGCGCTGCTCACGGGGCCGGCGGCCTTCGCGCTGCTGTTCGTCGGCGTGTATCTCGTCAAGGATGCGTCGATGGTCGCCATCGCCAGCCAGATGGGCGTGCCGTTCTCCACGCTGCTCTCGGTGTGGCTGCTGGGCGAAACGATCCGCTGGCGCCGCCGCCTCGGCATCCTGCTCGCCTTCGCCGGCATCGCCATCATCGGCTTCGATCCGCGCGCCTTCGACTACTGGGAAGGCCTGATGCTGGTCGTGCTGTCCTGCCTGGTCGGTTCGCTGGGACTCATCTTCGTCAAGCGCATGAAGGACATTCGCGCGCTCGAACTGCAGGCATGGATTGCCGTGGCTGGCGGTCCGGTGCTGCTGGCGCTGAGCCTGCTGATGGAGAGAGGTCAGTGGAATGCGATCGTCAACGCCGATCTCAGCGGCTGGGCAGCGCTGGCGTTCACGACGGTCATGTCCAGCCTGATCGCGCATACGGGCTGGTATTACCTCGTGAGCCGCTATCCGGTGACGAGCCTGGCGCCGCTGACGCTGCTGTCGCCGCTGTTCGGCGTGTTCTTCGGCGTCACCCTGCTGCACGACCAGTTGACCGCGAAGATGCTGCTGGGCGGCGCGGTGACGCTGGTCGGCGTGCTGATCGTCCTGCTGCGCGAACACCGGATCGCCGATACGGGGACGTGATCCGCAACCGACGCTTGCAAGCGGCGAGTGTGTCGCGGAGGATGGCGGCCCGCGTTTTTCCTGTGAAAGCAAGCCACTTCCATGCCAGCCCGCAAGACCACTCGCCATCGCAACCCCCGCAACAAGGATTCCGCACGTCGTTATTCGAGCGTCGTCGTCGACGGCTACGCGCAGGCACCGAGCCGCGCCATGCTGCGCGCCGTCGGCTACAAGGACGCCGACTTCAAGAAGCCCGCGATCGGCATTGCGTCCACCTGGAGCAATCTGACTCCGTGCAACATGCACATCGACAAGCTGGCGAAGGCGGCTGCCGCAGCAGTCGACAAGGCCGGCGGCAAGAGCACGACGTTCGGCACGATCACGGTCTCCGACGGCATTTCCAACGGCACGCCCGGCATGCGCTATTCGCTGGTGTCGCGCGAAGTCATCGCCGATTCGATCGAAACCGTCTCGGGTGCGCAGGGCTTCGACGGCGTCGTCGCCATCGGTGGCTGCGACAAGAACATCCCCGGCTGCATGATGGCGCTGGCGCGGCTGGATCGTCCGGCCGTGTTCGTCTATGGCGGCACGATCAAGCCGGGCAAGCAGCGTCGCGACATCATCTCGGTGTTCGAAGCCGTCGGCGCACGCGCGGCCGGCACGATCAGCGACAAGGATCTGTCGGAGATCGAGCGCACCGCCATTCCGGGCCCGGGCAGCTGCGGCGGCATGTACACGGCGAACACGATGGCCTCCGCCATCGAGGCGCTCGGCATGAGCCTGCCCAACAGTTCCGCGCAGGAAGCCGTGTCGGGCCACAAGCTGCAGGACTGCCGCGATGCTGCGAAGGCCGTGCTGCAACTGGTGAAGGCCGATCTGCGCCCGTCGCAGATCCTCACCCGCAATGCCTTCGAGAATGCGATCACCGTGGCTATCGCGCTCGGCGGTTCGACCAACGTCGTGCTGCATCTGCTGGCGATCGCGCACACGGTCGGCGTGCCGCTGGAACTCGATGACTTCACGCGCATCGGCAAGCGCGTGCCCGTGCTGGCCGATCTGCGGCCGAGCGGCAAGTACGCGATGTCGGAGCTGATCAAGATCGGCGGCATCCAGCCGCTGATGAAGATGCTGCTGAACGAAGGACTGCTGCACGGCGACTGTCTCACCGTGAGCGGCAAGACGCTGGCGCAGAACCTGAAGTCCGTGAAGCCGTATCCCAAGAACCAGGACATCGTTCGCGCCTTCAGCAATCCGATCAAGCCCGACAGTCATCTCGTGATCCTCTACGGCAACCTCGCGCCCGAAGGCGCGGTGGCGAAGATCACCGGCAAGGAAGGACTGTCGTTCACCGGCCGGGCGCGCGTGTTCGAAGGCGAGGAAAACGCGCTGCAGGCGATTCTCGACGGCGTGGTGGGCGAGGGCGATGTCGTCGTCATTCGCCAGGAAGGCCCGAAGGGCGGCCCGGGCATGCGCGAGATGCTGAGCCCGACGAGCGCCATCGCCGGTCGCGGACTCGCCGGCAAGGTCGCGTTGATCACTGACGGTCGCTTCTCCGGCGGCAGCCGCGGTTTCGTCGTCGGTCACATTGCGCCGGAAGCCGCGGTCGGCGGTCCGATCGGCCTGATCCGCGATGGCGACGAGATCACCATCGATGCCGTGAGTCGCGAAATCCGTTCCAACGTGAGCAACGCGGAGTTCGCCGAACGACGCAAGGTCTGGAAAGCGCCGGCGCCTTACGCGCGTCGCGGCGTGCTGGCGAAGTACGCGCGCAGCGTCAGCAGCGCCTCGCAGGGCGCGATCACTGATGCCGAGTAACCGATGACCGGGACGATCCTGCTGAATCAATCGGAAGTCCTCGCGGCGATCGACATGCGCGAGGCGCTGGCCGCGGTCGAGGAAATCTTCCGTCTGCACGGCCGGCGCCAGGTGCAGATGCCGTCCAAGGTGTACCTGGATCTTCCGGGCGGCGATGTACGGGCGATGCCGGCGTATGCGGCGCCGCTCGGCTACGCCTCGATCAAGAACATCAACATGCACCCGGGCAATCGCGATGTACCGTCCATCGTCGGCACGCTGACGCTGTTCGATCCGCCGACCGGCATGCCGCTGGCCATCATGGATGCCACCGCGATCACGCGATTGCGCACGGGCGCGGCGGCCGGTGTCGCAACCCGCCTGCTCGCACGCGCGGATTCGACGGTGCTGTCCCTGATCGGCGCCGGCAACCAGGCCATGACCCAGATCGAAGCCGTGCTCGCCGTGCGTCCGCGCATCAACCGGGTCATGGTCTACGATCTCGATACCGAACGTGCGACGCGCCTGGCGCGGGCGGCGACCGATCGTTTTCGTGTGGTGGTGCAGATCGCCGCTTCAGTGGAAGAAGCCGTCCGCGCCGCCGATGTCCTGACGACCATCACGCCGGCGCGCGCGCCCATCGTCGCAGCCGACTGGGTGCGGCCCGGAACCCACATCAACGCCATCGGCGCGGACGCAGCCGGCAAGCAGGAACTGCAGTCGCAGCTCCTGGCGTCCGCGCGGGTCGTGGTCGACGAAATGGAACAGGCAACGCACAGCGGCGAAGTCAATGTGCCACTGACCGAAGGCGTACTGCAGGAGAGTGACATCTACGCCGAACTGGGCCACATCGCCGCCGGCGCCAAAGCCGGGCGATCGAACGCGGGCGACGTCACGGTCTTCGATTCCACCGGCCTCGCGCTGCAGGATCTGGCCTGCGCGGCGCATGTGTATCGCAAGGTGACGGCGTCCGGTCAGGAACTGCGCCGGTTCGATTTCCTGCAATGAATTCCCGTCGCACCATCGAACTGGTCGAAGTCGGTCCGCGCGACGGATTGCAGAGCGAATCCGAAGTCGTGCCGACGCACATCAAGCTGCAGCTCATCGAGCGGCTCATCGCCGCAGGGCTGCGTCGTATCGAGGTCGCGAGCTTCGTTCATCCGAAGCGCGTGCCGCAGATGGCAGATGCCGAAGCGGTGCTGGCAGGCCTGCCGCGTGTTCCCGGAGTGCAATACGTCGGGCTGGTGCTGAATCGCAAAGGCTTCGATCGCGCGCTGGCTGCCGGCTGTACCGAGATCGGCATGGTGACGTCGGCGACCGAGAGCTTCTCGCAGCGCAACCAGGGTGCGAGCGTCGAGGACACGGTGCGTGCGTGGGAAGAAATCGCGCCGCTGGCGCGCGACGCCGGCATTCGCGCGCAGATCACGGTGACGGTTTCGTTCGGCTGCCCATTCGAAGGCGAGGTGCCTGCCTCGCGCGTGATCGAACTCGTCAAGCGACTCACCGAATCGCAACCGCTGGAGATCGCGCTGGCCGACACGATCGGCGTCGCAGTGCCGACCCAGGTGACCGATCTCGTCGGACGCCTGCGCGATGTCACGTCGGCGCCGTTGCGTTGTCATTTCCACAATACGCGCAACACGGCGATCGCCAATGCGTATGCGGCAGTCATGGCCGGCGTTGCGACGCTCGACTCGAGTGTCGGCGGGATCGGCGGATGTCCCTTTGCGCCCAATGCCACCGGCAATGTCGCAACGGAAGACCTCGTGTACATGCTCGAACGCAGCGGATTCCCGACCGGTATCGATTTGAACAATCTGATCCGCGCTGGACACTGGTTGCAGGAGCAACGGGGCAGGCCGGTTCCTTCCATGGTCTCGAAAGCCGGCCCTTTCCCCAGAAATATCAGCTAGATAAGGCGCGAATCGCGACGCCGCCGCGCAGCCCACGGCCGCATCAGGGTAAACCCGCATCCGCCCACGCAGATCGCGCAGAGTCGTGCGGTGCTGTGTGCAACGCTGTCATCGCCGTATTCCGCGCGTATACACTCGACGCCATCGGGCCCCTCGCGGGCTCTCCAGTATTTGCGAAGGAAAAACATGGCTAAGGCAGTGGACAAGGCTTATCAGACGGTACGCGAGCGCATCGTTCGCGGGGTGTATCCGGCTGCAGCACGTATTACCGAGCAGGAAGTCGCGGCCGCCGCCGGCGTGAGTCGTACGCCGGTTCGCGAAGCATTGCGCAAGCTGCACGCGGAAGGACTGCTCGAATTCATTCCGCATCAGGGCGCGATCGTCACCGAGTGGACCAGCGAAGAGCGCGACGATGTGTTCGAACTGCGCGCATTGCTCGAAGCGTACGGCGCCGCGCGCGCCGCGCGTCGCATGACGCCGGACAAGATCGCCGAACTGCGTCAGCTCGCCGAGGATCAGTATCACGAGACGCTCAGCAAGCGTGGGGGCTATCTGGAACGCGTCGGCGAACTCAACAGCCAGTTCCATCGCCGCATCCAGGAATGCGCCGGCAGCTCGCGCCTGGTGAATGCGCTGTCGTCGCTGATCGAAGCGCAGCTCATGATGAAAACATTCGAGACGTATCAGGACGAAGACCTGATCCGCAGCGCCTCGCATCACCTGGAAATCGTGCGTGCCCTCGAAGCACGCGATGCGGACTGGGCGGCGTCGTTGATGCGGTCGCACATCCTCGGCGCGCGTGGGGCGTTGCGGTTGCTGTAAGAAGAGGTTTCACACGGAGATCACGGAGGCCACGGAGGTCAGAAGAAGAGAATTTTCCACGGGGGGGCACGGGGAACACGGGGTCTCGGAACAGAAAATTTCTTTCCCCCGTGTTCCCCGTGTCCCCATTCTTCCCCCGTGGAAACCTTCTTTTTCCGGAATCTTCTGTGTGAGACTCTTCGCTCGCAATCATCGAACGGAGGATCAGCACATGACCATCAAAGTTGGCGACAAGATGCCGTCCGGAACGCTCACGCTGGCGACGAAGGACGGTCCGCAGAAAGTCAGCACGGATGAATACTTCAAGGGCAGGAAGGTCGTCCTGTTCTCCGTGCCCGGCGCATTCACGCCGACCTGCGATGCCAAGCATCTGCCTGGCTTCGTCGAGCAGGCCGGCGCACTTAGAGGCAAGGGTGTCGACAGGATTGCCTGCATGGCCGTCAACGATGCCTTCGTCATGAAGGCCTGGGGCAAGTCCCAGAACACCGAAGACAAGGTCGACATGCTGGCCGACGGCAACGCCGACTACACCAAGGCGCTGGGCCTGGAAATGGATGCGTCAGGCTTCGGGATGGGTACCCGCGGTCAACGTTTCGCGATCGTCGTGGACGATGGCGTGGTGAAGAAGCTGAACGTCGAGGCGAAAGGGGAGTTCAAGGTGTCGAGCGCGGAGAGCGTGCTGAGCCAGCTTTGAGCGGACTGCTGCTGTCTCTTCCTGTGGGTCAGGCTTCAGCCTGACAGATCTCCGGCCGGCTGAAGCCGGCCCCACAGGAAGATAAGGCAGCAGTGCTTGAGCGTCAGCCGAGTGCCTTTTCCAGCTCCGGCACCACCGTAAACAGATCGCCGACCAGTCCGATGTCCGCCACTTCGAAGATGGGCGCTTCGGGATCCTTGTTGATGGCGACGATCGTGCGGGCGTCCTTGATGCCCGTCAGATGCTGGATGGCGCCCGAGATGCCGACGGCGACATACAGTTCCGGCGCGATGATCTTGCCGGTCTGGCCGACCTGCAGGTCGTTCGGCGCGTAGCCCGCGTCGACGGCGGCGCGCGAAGCGCCGACACCGGCGCCGAGCTTGTCGGCGAGTCCGTAGATCACCTTGAAGTTGTCGGCGCTGCCCACGGCACGGCCGCCCGACACTACCTTCGCTGCAGTCTGCAGATCCGGGCGGCCGGTCTTCGCGGCCGAGCGCGTGATGAAGCGCGTGTGGCTCGGCAGTTCGGCGTTGACGTTCGCAGCTTCGACCGCAGCGCTGCCGCCGCCGGCCACGGCCTGGAACGAAGCGACGCGAACCGTCGCAACAACTTTCTTGTCCGATGCTGCTTCGACCGTGATGATCGCGTTGCCCGCGTAAACCGGACGACGGAACCTGTACGCCGACTCCGCAGCCATGATGTCGCTCAGCTGGCCGACGCCGAGGAGGGCGGCGACGCGCGGCATCAGATCCTTGCCGAAGGTGGTCGACGGACCGAACACGTGCGTGTAGTTCGCAGCCACCGCTGCAACCTGCGGTGCGAGCACGGCGGCGAGCGGTTCGGCATTCGCGGCGTTCTCGACTTTCAGCACCTTCTTCACGCCCTGCAGCGTCGCGGCTTCGGCCGCAACGGCGGACGCATCGGCAGCGAGCACGACGACGTCGACTTCCGCGCCTTCGATCTTGCTGGCGCAGGCGACGCACTTGGCGGTCGCGGGATTGAGTTTGCCGCCGGCATGTTCGGCGACGATGAGAATCCTGGTCATTAGACGAGCCCCTTCTGCTTCAGCGCCGCGACGAGTTCATTGACGTCCTTCACCATCACGCCCTTCGAGCGGGCGGCCGGTGCTTCGTACTTGAGCGTCTTGAACTGGCTGCCCGTGTCGACGCCGAGATCGGCGATGGCGAGGGTGTCGAGCGGCTTCTTCTTGGCCTTCATGATGTCCGGCAGCTTCACGTAGCGTGGCTCGTTGAGGCGCAGGTCGGTGGTGATGACGGCCGGCAGATCGACTTCGATGGTTTCGAGGCCGGCGTCGACTTCGCGCGTCACCCTGGCCTTGCCGCTGTCGAGTTCGACCTTGGAGGCGAACGTCGCCTGCGGGCGGTTCCAGAGCGCCGCCAGCATCTGGCCGGTCTGGTTGTTGTCGTCGTCGATGCCCTGCTTGCCGAGCAGCACGATCTGCGGGCCTTCCTTCTCGATCAGCTTGAGGAAGATCTTCGCGGCGGCGAGCGGCTCCACGGCGGCGTCGCTCTGCACGAGGATGGCGCGATCGGCGCCCATGGCGAGGCCGGTGCGCAGCTGCTGCTGGGTGTCGGCGGGGCCGATGCTGGCAACGATCACTTCCGTCGCGCCGCCTTTCTCCTTGATGCGCAGCGCTTCTTCGAGCGCAATCTCGTCGAAGGGATTGATGCTCATCTTCACGCCTTCGGTCACGACTCCCGTGCCGTCGGGTTTCACGCGGACGCGGACGTTGTAGTCCACGACGCGCTTGAGGCCAACCAGAATCTTGCTCACGCCGCGCTCCAGATGATGGGAAAACGAAGGTCGCCGCCCGCCGGGCAGCGGCGGGGCACGCTAACGGAACACGCTTGCGGAGTCAAACAGGATCCGGCGCGTTGCGGCGACCGTTACTCATTGATCGGCGGGGAAATTCCGAGTGTCGGAATGCACCGCAAGATGACTCCGAAGGCACCCCGGGATGACTCGGAAGGCACGGTGGCGCGAGGTACCGCTAAACTGCCGCCCCGCTGAATCCAGACACGACGAGAACTCATGCCCGACTCCCTCGGCCCGCGCCTGAAAATCGGCGTCATCACGCCCGCCACGAACACCATCGTGCAACCCGAGTTCGACGCCATGCGTCCGCCGGGCATTTCGAACCAGCTGACCCGCGTGCTCATTCCGGATACCCCGGTCGGCACGGAAGAAGAGTTCGCGCAGATGATGAGCACCGTCAGGACGTCGGTCGAAACGGCCATCGATGCGGTGATGGCCTGTGCACCGGCGACCGTCATCATGGCCATGACGGCCGAAACGTTCTGGGAAGGCACCCTCGACGCCGCCGGACTGCAGAGCCACCTGGAGTCGCGCGCACACGTGAAAGTCATTCTCGGCGCCCAGGCCTGTCAGGCCGCGATCCAGCGCTACGGCGGCATCCGCCGCATCAGCGTCATCACGCCCTACATGCCGGCCGGCGATGCACAGATACGGCGTTCCCTGACGGACACCGGCCTCGAAGTCGTCAACCTGCTGGGCCTGAAGAGCAACAGCCCGCTGCTGATGGCCCATGAATCCCCGGAACGCCTGCGCCGGGCGGTCCGCGAAGTCGACGATCCCAGCGTCGAACTGATCCTGCAGGTCGGCACCAACCTGGCTTTCGCCCGCGTCGCCGCCGAAGCCGAACGCTGGCTCGGCAAGCCGGTGCTGGCGGTGAATACCTGCACGTACTGGCAGGCGCTGCGAGCCAACGGAATCGAGGACAAGGTCGAGGGGTTCGGGTCGCTGCTGATGGAGCATTGAAGCTCGTCCCGGGATTCTGCTCTGCCTGTAGCAGCCGGCTTCAGCCGGCGATCCGAGGCCGGCTGAAGCCGGCCGCCACAGGCAGAGAACGACTGTGATCGTTTCGGCAGAAGCCACCTGTGCGGAGCGTATGAATGTCGGCTTCTGTTATCTTCCAGCCAGTCGTTCACTGCTCCGCTTCCAGGCTTTCCCATGCGCACCATCCGCCCCAGCTCCGGCCTCGCCAACGTCCGCTACGAAATCCGTGGTGACCTGGCGCGGCGAGCCCATGAAATGGAGCGCATGGGACACGACATCATCGCGCTCAATATCGGCAATCCGGGGCTGTTCGGTTTTCGCACGCCGGAGACCATGCGGCTGGCGATGATCGAAAACCTGCGCGCGAGCGAAGCCTATTGTCATCAGAAGGGCATCTTCCCGGCCCGCGAAGCGGTGGTGATGCAGCAGCAGAGCCGCGGCGTTCGCGGCGTGACGGCCGATGAGGTCTACATGGGCAACGGGGTCAGCGAACTGATTGATCTCGTGCTGCGCGCGCTGCTGTCGACCGACGATGAAGTGCTGGTGCCGAGTCCCGACTATCCGTTGTGGACCGCAGCCGTCACGCTGAATCGCGGTCGCGCCGTTCACTATCCCTGTCGGCCCGAGAATGGTTTCGAGCCCGATCCGGCCGACATCGAGGCACTGATCACCAGCCGCACGCGCGCCATCGTGGTGATCAATCCGAACAATCCGACCGGTGCGGTGTATTCGCGCGCGACGCTCGAAGCCATCGCCCGCATCGCCGAGAAGCATCACCTGGTCGTGTTCTGCGACGAGATCTACGACCAGATCCTCTACGACGATGCCAGGTTCGTTCCGATGGCGACGCTGGTCCAGGGCACGCTGTGTGCGACGCTCTCGGGCCTGTCGAAGGTCTATCGCGCCTGCGGCTATCGCGTCGGCTGGGTGTCGTTCTCGGGCGATGTCGAACCGGCGCGCGAGTACCTGAGCGCACTCGACAAGCTGTCGTCGCTGCGTCTGTGCAGCAACGTCCCGGGGCAGTGGGCCGTGCAGACGGCACTCGGCGGCTACCAGAGCATCAACGAGCTGACCCGTCCGGGCGGCCGTCTGTATCAGTCGCGCCAGGCCATTCTCGACGGCGTGGCGAACAGCAAATACCTGCAGGTGCACGCGCCGCGCGGCGCCATCTATGCCTTCATCGGCATCAAGGAGGGCGTGCTGCCTGATTTCACCGATCAGCAGTTCGCCATGGACCTGCTGCAGCACAAGCACGTGCTGCTCGCGCCGGGCACCAGCTTCAACGCGCCTTACAAGACGCACTTCCGCATCACCAATCTGCCGACGCCGGAAGTGCTGGCGGACGTGTTCCTGCGGATGGAAGAAGTCCTGGACAGCTACGCCTCCGGCGCCGAACCGGTCAGTCGCTCCGCAGGCGTCAAGCCCGACGCGAAAGTCGTTCCGCTGAAGTAGACGAGAGAAGCGCTCGCGACGTGAACCGGGCGTGAGTCGGCGCCCGCAGTTCACTATCATCGGCCGCGGGTTTCCTCGTCGCTTCCGCCCTTGTCGCTGCAATCACTCCTCACCGAAGGCGTCACTGTTCTCACTGCGAGCCGCCGCCTGGCGCACGCGGTGAAGCAGCAGTTCGCGCGCGAGGCGCAGGCGCGCGGCGCCACGATCTGGCAGACGCCGCGCGTCCTGCCGTGGAGTGCCTGGCTGCGGCAGCAGCATCTCGATGCCCGGACGAAGGCGACGGCGCAGTGGCGCGTCCTCAGTCCCGCCCAGGCGCGGGCGCTGTGGGATGACGTCGTCAGCGGCAGTCGCGCCGCGAGCGAACTGCTCAATCCTTCCAGCGCTGCACGGCTTGCGGCGCGCAGCTGGCGCCTGCTGCACGACTATCTGATTCCCCTCGATCGCCTGAGCTCATTCGACGCACCGGAAGCGCAGGCCCTGCTGGCCTGGTGCCATGAATTCTCGCGACGGTGCGCCGCGCTCGGGGCGATCGATGAAGCGCTGCTGTCGCACTGGGCATTCGATACCGCGTTGACGCCTTCGGAGCGGCTGGCCTTCGCGGGCTTCGACACGATGCCGCCGGCCATGACGCGGTTGCTCGATCGCTGGCGTAGCGCCGGCCAGGTCGCCGATGCAGTTGAATCCAGCATTCCCGGCAACGTATCGACATTCGAAGCCGACGATCACGACGACGAACTCGCCGTCGCCGCGCAGTGGGCGCGCGACGAACTGGCGCAGGGAACGCAGTCGATCGGCATCATCGTGGCGGACCTGCAATCGCGCCGCGACGAGATCCGCCGCGTCTTCGAGGATGTACTCGCTCCGGGCGCGCGTCATACGCATGCGCCGTCCGGGCCGTTGCCCGCCGTGATCGCGGCACCTGCGCCGTTGTCGTCGTATCCACTGGTCGATGCGGCCATGCTCGTACTGCAGTTGCTGGTCGGCGATGCACCGAGTACGCAGGCAGGCCGACTGTTGCGCTCGGTATTCATCGGCGGTGGTGAAGCGGAGCGGGGCGCGCGAGCGATGGCGGACCGCCGGTTGCGCGAGGAGCAGCGCGAAGGCTGGAACTGGCAGACGCTCGAACGCTGGGCCGCGCTCACCGAGTGCGAGCAATTGCTGCTGCGCTCGCGCGAAGTGCTCGTGCTCTTCCGCGCATTGCCGTCGAGCGCGCTCGCCAGCGAATGGGCCGAACGCTTCCATCAGATCCTGCGCGGCGTCGGCTGGCCCGGCGACCGCGCGCCGAGCAGCACCGAATATCAGACGCTGCAGAAATTCCAGGAGACGCTGGCGGAATTCGGCTCGCTCGATCCGGTCACGGGCCGCATGAACCTGCGTCGCGCCGTCGGCCGTCTCGGCGATGTGCTGCGCGATACGTCGTTCGAACCGGAAACCGTCAGCGCCGCGATCACCGTCATCGATCCCTCGACCAGCGCCGGCATGCATTTCGACGCGCTCTGGGTCACGGGCCTCGATGCGGACCGCTGGCCGGGACCCGCGAGTCCGGATGCGCTGATCCCGCTCGAACTGCAGCGCGCGTTCGGCATCCCGGAGGCCACGGCTGCCGGCATGCTGCAACAGGCGACCACGCAGCTCGATCGCTGGCAGCGCAGCGCGGGTCGCGTCGTGCTGAGCTGGGCGGCACGCGATGGCGACATCGAACTCAATCGCAGTCCGTTGCTGGCGCGCTTGCACGTCGATGACACGCTGCTGGCGCACGCAACGCCGACGATCGCACTGCGCGAACTGCTGTTCCGGGAGCGGCCGCCGCTCGACACCCTGCGCGACGACCGGGCTCCCGCACTGCCACGCCAGGCGACGCGCGGCGGCGCGCGAACCATCGAGCTGCAGTCGCGCTGTCCGTTCCGTGCCCAGGCCGAAATTCGGCTGCGCGCCGAGGTGCTGCCGAGAGTCCGGGTCGGCATCGAGCCGGTCGACCGCGGCGCCATCCTGCATCGGGTGCTCGAAGATCTGTGGGGCGGCCTGCGCACGCAGCAACGCCTGCTCGAACTCGACGATGCGCAGATCGAACACCGCGTGCGCGAGTCGGCGCAACGTCATGCCCTGCAGGCGCTGTCGGTCGATACGCCCTCGCGCCATCGGCTGGCGATGCTGGAGATCGACAGCGTCACGCGCCAGATCGTGCAACTGCTGCAGCAGGAGAAGCTGCGTCCCGGTTTCTCCGTGCATCTCGCGGAAGCGAAGGAAGCCTACGAGATCGGCGGTCTGTCGATCACGCTGCGACCGGATCGCATCGATCAGCTCGATGCCGGCGGTGAACTGCTGATCGATTACAAACTTGGTGCGAGTCACACGCAGCGCGGCTGGTTCGACACGCTGCCGGGTCGGCCGCGCCAGCCGCAGTTGCCGCTATATGGCCTCGCGCACGCCGAGCGGCTGCGCGGACTGTCGTACGTGATCCTCGCGCCCGGCGCCGTCGAGTATCGCGGCTGGAGCGACGGCACGCCAATCGCCAGCGGCGTACTGCCATATCCCGCCGGCATTCGTACCGACCTCGGCGATCCCGCCGACTGGAGCGCGTTGCTGCATCACTGGCAGTTCACGCTGACCCGACTCGCCGAACACTACGTGGCCGGCCATGCGGAAGTCGATCCGCTGCCGCAGGAGTGCACGTACTGTCACCTGAGCACGTTCTGTCGCGTCAACGAACTCGCGCTGGAATCCGACGAGGAGGGCAGTCCCCATGACGAGTGATGCGGCAGCACGCGCTGCGGCACTCGATCCGCGGCGTTCTTTCATCGTCCAGGCGCCGGCCGGCTCCGGCAAGACCGAACTACTGACGCAGCGCTACCTGCGCCTGCTCGCCACCGTCGACTATCCCGAACAGATTCTCGCGATCACGTTCACGCGCAAGGCCGCCGCCGAGATGCGTGCGCGAATCCTGCGCGCGCTGGAAGCGGCCGATGGTCCCGCGCCGGACTCCGCCCACAAACGTTCGACCTGGGAACTGGCACGCGCCGTACGCGAAGTCGATGCGCGCCAGCAGTGGCATCTCATCGAACATCCCGCGCGCCTGCGTCTGCAGACCATCGATGCCCTCAATGCCTCGCTCGCCCGACGATTGCCGCTGCTGGCGGCGACCGGCTCGGCGATCGAACCGACCAGCGATCCCGGACCGCTGTATGAAGCCGCGGGGCGACGATTGATCGAACGACTGGGCGACGGTTCTGCGGTGTCGGCGCAGCTCGAAGTGCTGATCGTGCATCTGGGCAATCGGGTCGACCGGCTCATCGACATGCTCGGCGAACTGCTGGCGAAGCGCGACCAGTGGCTGCACCCGATCGTGCGCGCCCGCGGCAGCAGCGATCTGCGCGGAACGCTCGAAGCGACGTTGCAGCGAGTCGTGCAACGACATCTGGCCGTACTGTGCGACGGACTGGGGCCGGACAACCGGCGCGAACTGTTCGCACTGCTGCAGTTCTCGGCGAACAACCTGCTGTCGGGCGCGCTCGATGCGACGCGGCGGGCATTGCTGGAACGATGTCTGACGCACGATGCCGTTCCCGGCGACAGCAGCGAGGATCTGCCCGTGTGGCGGGCCATCGTCGCGATGCTGTTCAAGAAGAACAACAAGGGCGAACTCTACGAATCGATCACTAAGGTGCACGGCTTTCCGACCACCGACCGGCCGATGAAGGACCGCATGCTCGCCATGCTGCGCTGGCTCGGCGGGCATCGCACCCTGTGCGAACAGCTCTTCGAACTGCAGACGCTGCCGGACCCGCTTTACGGCGAGCCTCAGTGGCAGACGCTGCAGGCACTGCTCGATCTGCTGCCGCAGGCCGTTGCCGAACTGCAGCTCGAATTCCAGGCGCAGGGCAAGGCCGACTATGTCGAAGTCGCGTTGCGCGCGCTGCGTGCACTCGGGCCGGCAGAGGAGCCGACGGATCTGGCGCTGGCATTCGACTACCGCCTGCAGCACATCCTGGTCGATGAATTCCAGGACACCTCGTTCGCGCAGCTCGATCTGCTGGAGCGGCTGACCGCCGGCTGGTCGCAAGATGATGGCCGCACGCTGTTCTGCGTCGGCGATCCGATGCAGTCGATCTATCGTTTCCGCCAGGCCGAGGTCGGCCTGTTCATCGAAATGCAGACGCAGGGCCTGCGCCACCTGCCGCTCGAACCGCTGCGGCTGGAAGCGAACTTCCGTTCGCTGCCCGCGATCGTGAACTGGGTGAACCGCGTCTTCCCCGACGTGCTGGCGCCTGCCAATGACGCGGAGCAGGGCGCCGTGCGCTACAGCGCGAGTACCGCTGCGCTGACGGGCGAAGGCGGCGGCGTGCGAGTCCATCCCTTCGTCAATGATGATTCAGGTGAGGCCGAGTGCGTCACGCGGCTGGTGCGCGAGGCCCTGCAGCGCGACGACTCCGGGCGTGTCGCGATTCTGGTGACCGCGCGCACGCACGTCGATGCAATCGCCCAGAGCCTCACGACGGCCGGCATCGAGTTCCGCGCCGTCGAGATCGAACAGTTGCGCGACCGCCCGGTGGTGCAGGACCTGATCGCACTGACGCGTGCCCTGGTGCATCTCGCCGACCGCACCGCGTGGTTCGCGGTGCTGCGCGCGCCGTGGTGCGGACTGACGCTGGCCGATCTGCATGCGCTGGCAGCCCATCCGGCATACATCGTGGAAGCAGCGGTTCGTGCCGCTCTCGATATCGATGCCGCAGGCCTGAGCACCGACGGTCGCGCTCGTTTGTCGCGAACCTACCCGGTACTCAACGCCGCGCTCGGCGAGCGCGGCCGCTGGCCGCTGCGCATCTGGGTGGAACGTACGTGGAATGCGCTCGGCGGACCGGCAACCCTGCTGCGCGCCGACGATCTCGACGATGCCCAGTCGTTCTTCGCACGACTCGACGACATCGAAGTCGCCGGTGATCTCGACGACGTCGCCCGTCTCGAAGAACAGCTCGCGCGCCTGTTCGCGAGCGGCAAGGTCGAAGGCGAGCCGCGCGTGGAAATCATGACCATCCACGCCGCGAAGGGTCTCGAATTCGAAACCGTCATCCTGCCGGGGCTGCAGCGCAAGCCGCGTCACGAAGATCGCGAACTGCTGCGCTGGACGCGCATCGCCGGTGCCGATGGCGGCATGGTGCTGGCGCCGGTCAAGGCCGAGGGTGCCAACGGCGATCCCATCTATCGCTGGATCGAACTGCTCGAGCGCCAGCGCATTCTTCGCGAGCGCGCCCGCCTGTTGTACGTCGCCGCGACCCGCGCGAAACACGAATTGCACCTGCTGGGCAGCGTGCAGACCAGCGAGCGCGGCGGTGAAGTGTCGATCCGCGAGCCGCTCGCGGGATCGATGCTGCGAATGTTGTGGAAAGCGGTCGCTGCGGATTTCGATGCCGCTGCGCCTGCGGCGGGAACCCCGCCCCCCGCGGGGGCCCCCCCCGGGCCCAAAAACCCCCCCCCCCCCCCCCCCCGGCCCCCCCCCCCCCCCCCCCCCCCCCGCGCCCCCCCCCCCCCCCCCGGCCGCCGTCCT
>CALMII010000057.1 GCA_937864115.1 uncultured Steroidobacter sp.
CCCCTCCCTGCCCTCCCCCGCTGCGCGGAGGAGGGGAAGAACAAAACGCACTTGCGCTTAAGTCAGTGCCATTGGGCTGAAGCCTGACCTGCAGCAAGACGGCTGGACGCGCCCGGTGCCGCTTCCTAGACTCTCGTCCCCTTCGTATTTCGTTTCGCGGAGAATCGTCATGGCCGCCGTCCCGCAAGCGCAGCAGCCGCTGTTGCGCGACATGTCCCTCTTCCGTCAGCAGGCCTTCATCGGCGGACGCTGGGAAGACGCGCCGGACGGCAAGGTCAAGCAGGTGTTCAATCCGGCGAATGGCAAGCTCATCGGCACCATTCCCAATCTCGGCGCGGACGCGGCGAAGCGCGCCATCGACGCCGCAAACCAAGCGCTGCCCGACTGGCGCGCGCGCACGGCGAAGGAACGCGCGCAGATCCTGCGCAAATGGTTCGACCTGATGATGGCGAACCAGGAAGACCTCGCCATCCTGATGACGGTCGAACAGGGCAAGCCGCTTGCCGAGAGCCGCGGCGAAATCGCGTATGCCGCTTCCTTCATCGAATGGTTTGCCGAAGAAGGCAAGCGCGCCTACGGCGATGTGATTCCCTCGCACGGCCGCGACAAGCGCATCGTCGTGCTGAAGCAGCCGATCGGCGTCACGGCCGCGATCACGCCGTGGAATTTTCCTGCCGCGATGATCACGCGCAAGGCTGGTCCGGCACTCGCGGCCGGTTGCACGATGGTGATCAAGCCGGCGGAACTCACGCCCTATTCCGCGCTCGCCATGTGCGTGCTGGCGGAGAAGGCCGGCATGCCGCCTGGCGTCATTTCCGTCATCACCGGCGACTCGCGCCCGATCGGTGCGGAGTTCACCAGCAATCCCCTCGTGCGCAAGCTGAGCTTCACCGGCTCGACGGCGGTGGGCAAGGTGCTCATGTCGCAGTGCGCGACCAACGTGACCAAAGTGTCGCTGGAACTCGGCGGCAATGCGCCCTTCATCGTGTTCGACGATGCCGATCTCGATGCCGCCGTCGCCGGCGCGCTCGCCTCGAAGTATCGCAACGCCGGCCAGACCTGCGTCTGCGCCAACCGCCTGTTCGTGCAGAGCGGCATCTACGATCGCTTCGCGGCAAAGCTGGCCGACGCCGTGAAGGCGATGAAGGTCGGCGACGGCCTGGAGCAGGACACCAAGATCGGTCCGCTGATCGACGACAAGGCCGTGAACAAGGTCGAAGAACACGTGCAGGACGCGGTGAGCAAGGGCGCGACAGTGCTCTACGGCGGCAAGCGCGGCGATGCCGCCGGCAGCTTCTACACGCCGACCGTGCTGACCGGCGTGACGGCCGACATGCTGGTGATGCGCGAGGAAACCTTCGGTCCGCTGGCGCCGCTGGTGAAGTTCGACACCGAAGAAGAAGTGATCCGTCTCGCCAACGACACCGAGTTCGGCCTGGCGAGCTACTTCTACAGCCGCGACATCGGCCGCATCTGGCGCGTCGCCGAAGCGCTCGAGTGCGGCATCGTCGGCATCAACGAAGGCATCATCTCCACCGAGGTCGCACCGTTCGGCGGCGTGAAGGAAAGCGGCATCGGCCGCGAAGGCTCGAAATACGGGCTGGAGGACTACATGGAGATCAAGTACCTCTGCTTCGGCGGCATCTGATCTAAGGAGCACCCGCGCCGATGGATTCCGTCGACTGCGTAGTCATCGGCGCCGGTGTCATCGGCCTGGCGGTCGCGCGCGCGCTGGCGCTCGCCGGTCGCGAAGTCATCATTCTCGAAGCCGCCGATGCCTTCGGCACCGGCGTCAGTTCGCGCAGCAGCGAAGTCATCCACGCCGGCATCTACTATCCACGCGGCTCGCTCAAGGCGCAGCTGTGCGTCGCCGGCCGCGAACTGCTGTATCCGTTCTGTGCGCGTACCGGCGTCGAACATCGCTGCTGCGGCAAGCTGATCGTCGCGACATCGGATGAGCAGGTCGAAGACCTGCGGCTGATTCACGCCGCCGCCCTCGGCAACGGCGTGCGGCTCGAATGGCTGAGCGAGGCGGCGGCGCGCGAACTCGAACCGGAACTGCACTGTCGCGCCGCGCTGTTCTCGCCGCTGACCGGCATCATCGATACGCACGGCTACATGCAGGCGCTGCTCGGCGAAGCCGAGAATGCCGGCGCGATCCTCGCGGTACGCAACAGCGTGCAGCGCCTGTGGCTGGAGACGTCGACGATCCTGCTCGCCGTGAACCAGAACGAGCGCCCCGATCTGCGCGCCAACCTCGTCGTGAATTGCGCCGGCCTGCATGCGACGCAGGTGGCGAGCAGCATCGAAGGTTTTCCGGCGGAGCACATCCCGCGCGCGTACTACGCCCGCGGTCACTACTTCTCGACCGCGAGCCGCGCTCCCTTCCGGCATCTCATCTATCCGGTGCCGGAACCCGGCGGCCTCGGCGTGCATCTCACGCTCGACCTCGCGGGGCAAGCGCGCTTCGGTCCCGACGTCGAATGGATCGACCAGCTCGACTACACCGTGAGCCTGGAACGCGCCGAACGTTTCTACAGCGCCATCCGCCGCTTCTGGCCGGCACTCGAAGACGGCAAGCTGGTACCGGCGTACGCGGGCATCCGGCCGAAGATCAGCGGCCCGGGCGAACCGGCGGCGGACTTCCGCATCGACGGCCCGCAGTCGCACGGTGTGAGCACTGTCATCAATCTGTTCGGCATCGAATCGCCGGGCATCACGGCGTCGCTGGCGATTGCGGATCACGTGGCGGCGCTGGTGCCGCGGCATCAATGAAGAGAATGGCCGCAAAAAGGCGCAAAGAGACGCAAAGTTCAGAGAAGAAATTTCTCTTCTCATTTGAGTGTTTTGCGCCTTTTTGCGGCCATTCTCTTTTCTGAAGATCAGAACATGAAAGCAAAAGTGAAATGGGTCCAGGACGTGATGTTCCTGGGCGAATCGGGTTCCGGCCACAGCGTCGTGATGGACGGCGCGCCCGATGCGGGCGGGCGCAACGTCGGCTTCCGGCCGATGGAAATGATGCTGATGGGCCTCGCCGGCTGCTCGGCCTTCGACGTCGTACTGATACTCAAGCGCAGCCGCGAGGACATCACCGACTGCGTCGTCGACGTCGACGGCGAGCGCGCCGAGACCGACCCGAAAGTCTTCACCCGCGTGCGGATGCACTACATCATCACGGGCCGCAACCTCGATGCGAAGAAGGTCGAACGCGCCGTGAAACTGTCGGAAGAAAAGTATTGTTCGGCGTCGGCAATGTTCGGCAAGACCGCGACGCTGACGCATACGATCGAGATTCGAGAGGCGTAAGAGCGGAGTTCACACGGAGATCACGGAGGCCACGGAGAAGACAAAGAAGAAATTTCCACGGGGGACACGGGGAGCACGGGGTCTCGGAACAGAAATTTTCTTTCCCCGTGCTCCCCGTGTTCCCATTCTTTCCCCCGTGGAAATTCTCTTCTCCCTTCCGACCTCCGTGGTCTCCGTGATCTCCATGTGAAACTCCTGATCTTCTTCGACAACCGAGGAACCCACGATGAAACGCACAGCAACGGCAGTCTGGAACGGTGGCCTGAAAGACGGCAAGGGGACGATCTCGACGGAGAGCGGCGTGCTGAGCAGCACGCAGTATTCGTTCAACACGCGCTTCGAGGAGGGCAAGGGCACGAATCCCGAGGAGCTGATCGCGGCCGCACATGCCGGCTGCTTCTCGATGGCGCTGTCGGCGCAGCTCGGCGGTGAAGGCAAGACGCCGGAATCGATCGAGACGGAAGCGGCGGTGACGCTGCTCAAGACGGAGGCGGGATTCACGATCACGGCCGTGCATCTGAAAGTGCGCGCCAAGATTCCGAACATGACGCCGCCGGAGTTTCAGAAGTTTGCCGAAGCGGCCAAGGCGGGCTGCCCGGTATCGCGCCTGCTCAAAGCCGAGATCACGATGGAGACGCGGCTGGCGGGATGGACCTGAGACTCTTCTTTCCTCCTGTGGGGCCGGCTTTAGCCGGCTCTGAAAAAGGCCGGCTGAAGCCGGCCCCACAGTAAGAGAAAGAAAAGCAGTTCCTATGTTTCCATCCCATCGTCCGGATGACCCGGCGTTCCAGATGCATATCTGCGCGCCCAGAAATAGCAGACCACGGCGAGCACCACGCCTGCCGTCATCAGCAGCGCCAGCGTTGCCAGCGTGCCGTCGTTGAAGACGGCGACGGCCATGCCGGCCAGCGTCGACACCAGCGATTGCAGCGAGCCCATCAGCGCCGCGGCGGCGCCGGCGGTTTTTCCGTGCGGTGCGAGGCCAAGCGCGGTCACGTTCGGCGTGACGCGCGCGGTGCACAGGAAGAACGCGAACTGCAGGATGATCGCGAACCACAGCGGCAGCGACACGAACGCAGCCGATGCGACCAGCAGCACACCCACGACCGGCGGCCACCAGATCGCGCGCGACAGGGATTCGGCCGGGCCCATGCTGCGCAGGGCGCGCACGTTCAGGCGACTCGCGGTCAGGAATGCGATGCCATTGAGGCCGAGCAGCCAGCCGTACTGCTGCGGCGTCAGCGCATAGAGTTCCTGCATCACCGTGGCCGAGCCGGTGACATAGCAGAACAGCGCGCCGATGGCGAAGCCGCCCAGCAGCGAATAGGCCACCAGCGCCGGATCGAGCAGCAACCGCGCGTAGGTGCGCACGACATGCGGGGTACTGAACGGCACGATGTTCAGTGCATCGCGCGATTCGCGCAGCAGGCTGTGCATCGCGATCAGCAAGGCCACCCCCAGCGCCGCCTGGAACACGAACGTACCGCGCCAGCCGACCAGCGTGATGACCCAGCCGCCGAGCGTCGGCGCCACGATCGGCCCGAGCGAGACGATCGACATCAGGATGGCGAAGGCGCGCGCCGCCTCGTGCGGCTGGCAACGATCGCGGATGATCGCGCGCCCGATGACCAGGCCGCCGCAGGCGCCGAGCGCCTGCACCACGCGCATGAGCGTGAGCATGGTCATGTCGCTGGCGAACGCACAGCCCATCGCGCCGAGAACGTACAGCGTGAAGCCGACGTACAGCGGCGGTTTGCGGCCGAAGCGGTCGCTGATCGGCCCGTACAGCAATTGTCCGATCGTGATGCCGACGAGATACGCGGCCATGGTGCGCTCGACGCCCTGTTCGGCGAATTCGCGCTCGATCATGGGAAAGCCCGGCAGGTACATGTCGATCGAGAACGGACCGACGCCGCTCATGGCGCCGACGAGCAGCAGCCAGCCGGGAATGCGATGGGATCGGGAGTCGAGGGTCATGAGACGAAGGCGGAGAACGACAGCGCACAGAGTACACAGTCTGTCTTCCTGACACAGCTTGCGCGGACTGCCCGTTCCAAACACGGCGGGATGGGGCATCATCGCAGCCCTGCATCAGCCGTCACCGAAATGCGAGGCGAATCATGACCACCGGTACCTGTCTGTGCGGCACGGTTCGTTACGAGGTGACGGGTCCCTGCCAGTGGATGACGCATTGCCACTGCTCGATGTGCCGCAAGCATTCCGGCTCGTTGTTCGGTACGACGCTGGGCGTGCCGGAACAGAATTTCCGCTGGTTGCAGGGCGAGGATGCGATCGTTCACTACCGGTCGTCGCCCTCTTTCCAGCGACCCTTCTGTCGCGAATGCGGATCGCCCGTGCCCGACATCGCGGGCGGCATGGCGATCTGTCCTGCCGGCGGCCTCGCCGACGATCTGGACGCAAAGCCGCAGGCGCACATTTTCGTGGCGTCGAAATCGCCGATGCACGAACTCACCGACGATCTGCGACAGTTCGAGGAATATCCGCCGGGCTACGGCACGGCAGTGCCGGCGCCGCAGAATCCCGCCGCGGCGGACAGCGGCGACACGATTCACGGCAGTTGCCTGTGCGGCGCCGTGGCGTTCGAGATCGACGAATCCCCGCGCAACGTCGTGAACTGTCACTGTTCGCGCTGCCGCCAGAGCCGCGGCACGGCGCACGGCGTGAACTTCTTCACGCGACTCGACAAGCTGCGCTGGACGCGCGGCGCGGACAAGGTCCGGACCTACAAGGTGCCGGAGGCGCAGCTTTTCTCCACCAGTTTCTGCGCCGACTGCGGCAGCACGCTGCCTTCGGCGTTCGCGCCGATCAAGCGTTACATCGTGCCCGCCGGCGGCCTCGATACGCCGCTGCCCATCAAGGCGGGAATCAACATCTGGGTCGGTTCGCGTGCGCCGTGGTTCGAGCTGACCGACGGTCTGCCGACGTATGAAGAGATGCCGCCGCCGGATCGGGTGCGGGACGTGATGTTCTAAGGAGCGGAGTGACGAAAGTCACGAGGTCAGACGCACCCGTGACTTCCGTACCCTCGTGACTTTCGCCCCGTGACTTCCGTCACTCACGCCAGCGACAGGTCCCAGAACGCCGCTTCGATCTTGTGCCCATCCGGATCGCGCACGAAGCAGCCGTAGTACGGCGCGCCGTATTCCTCGCGCGGGCCCGGAGCGCCATCGGGTGTCGCACCTCCGGCGATCGCGGCGTCATAGAACGCATGTACCTGCTGCTTGCTGGCCGCGACGAATCCGAAATGCGTGCCGTTGCCGACCGCCGCGGGCCTGCCGTCGTACGGCGAGCCGACCCAGAACTCCGGGTACTGCCGGCCGTACGCCACCGCTCCTGGATGCTGCATGAGTCGCTTGCAGCCGAGGGACGCGAGCACGCGATCGTAGAACGCGCACGAGCGTTCGAAATCATTCGTGCCGATGGATACGTGCGAGAGGATGCTCGGATTGGCGTCGGACATGGCGGCTCCCTTCGTCGATGACTGGGCAGGCCGCGAACCTTAGCAGCAGAACAAGACAGCTCATGGCAGCGTTGGCAATGCGGGTCGCTCGATGCACTCCCCCACGCCGCCCTGCCCCGCAAGCGAGGATCAGAGCACGTTCGGCTTGCGCAGGTTCGTGAGCGGTCGCCGATACGACGGATCGTCCGGGCTGCGCGCAGGCGTGCCGTTGCCGGCGATGTCCGGAATGTCGCTGAAGGGAATCGGCATCGTCGGCACCATGCCGGACCATTCGATGGCGTTGGTGCGCAAGGCGATCTTCCATGTGCCGTCGCGACGTTCGAGCCGGTCGATGTAGCGCCCGCCGGCGATCCAGTTGGAATCGTCGCGATTGCGTCCGACGAAGAGATAGTAGGTTTCCGTGTGCGCGACATCGCCGTCGATGTCGCAGGTGTGATTCAGCAGGTTGTGATGCGTCGCGTGCTGGCCCTGCTCGTGCAGCTGCGACGCCCAGTCATACAGTTCCCTCGGCCCGCCGACGAACGGCCCCGCCGCGATCACCGCGTCATGATGAAAGGCCGACAGGAACACCTCGCGATCGAACCGGTCCATGCCGCGACTGAACCGGATCAGGCAGTCGAGGATGTCCTGGCGGTCGAGAAGTACGGCGAGACGCGTTTGCTGGGTACTCATGATCTTTCTGGAACTTGAATCAGGAGAATGGCCGCAAAAAGGCGCAAAAGACTCAAATGAGAGAAGAAATTTCTTCTCTGAATTTTGCGCCCCCTTTGCGCCTTTTTTGCGGCCATTCACTTCGCTCACACCGGCGACCAGATCGGCGCCCCGCGCTGCGCCCGCAGCGACGGAATCACTTTGCCGTCGATGTCGGTCACGCCATAGTCTTGGGCCACCTCGGCAGTAATGAACGTGCCGCCCGAGCGTTTCATGAGATTCGGATCGTTCAGCAGCGCCGCGATCACGCGGCCGGGAAATTCCGGCGAACAGCCGATGGACGGATGGGTGACGACCTGCTGCTTCATCGCCGGATTGCGCGCCAGGTTGCGTTCGGCGCGTTCGGTGAACGTGAGTCCCTGCCACAACGACAGCGAGGCAACGTTGTGCGGCTTGAGTTCGATCGCCATGTCGCGCGACATGCGATCGACCGCCGACTTGCAGGTGCCGAAGACGACGCCGTACGTATAGGTGACGCCGACGTAGCCCGAGATCGCGACGATCAATCCCGACTGCTGCGGCACCATGATGTGCGCCGCATGCCAGGCGGCGACGAAGTTCGAGCGCACGCCGACGTCGACCATCTCCCAGTTGGAAAGCGGCTTGTCCCAGAAAGGCCGCGGTTCGGTCAGGTCTTCGGGAAGGGCGAACGCATTGTTGACGAGGAGGTCGAGCCGGCCCTGTTCGCGCCGTACCTGCTCGAACAGTGCGGCGACCTGTTCGTCGTTGGCGTGATCGACCTGGACCGCGATGCCCCTGCCGCCGCGTTGCGTCGCTGCCGCGGCGGTTTCGCCGACCGTACCGGGCAGCGGACAGGACCCCGGCGTCACGGTGCGTCCGGTGACGTACACCGTGGCGCCTTCGCTCGCGAGCGCGAGCGCAATGCCCTTGCCGATCCCGCGGCTGGCGCCCGTGACCACCGCGACTTTGCCTGTGAGCGTGCCCAAACGGATCTCCCGAACCGGCCAGCAAGGATCGTTCGAATCTGCCAGAAGATACGCGGCCCGGGCTTTTTGCGCGACACTGCCGCTGCACGAACAGACCGATGAGAATTCCGATATCGTAGCTGCCGTAAATCCGAGAGGCGTCTTCTACGACATGAAGTACGGAATCATTTCAATGCTGCGCACCGGCATCGCGCTGCCGGTGGACGGTGGCTACGTCACGGCCTGACCCATGCGCGCCATCATTCTCCCCGTCACGCCGTTTCAGCAGAACTGCTCGATCGTCTGGAACGAACAAAACCGTCGCGCCGCCGTGGTCGATCCGGGCGGCGATCTGGACCGCGTGCTGGCGCAACTCGACAAGGAAGGACTCACGCTCGAGAAGATCCTGCTGACGCACGCGCATCTCGATCACGCGGCGGGCACGGCCGAACTCGCGAAGCTCAAGGGCGTGCCCATCGAAGGGCCCCACGAAGGCGACCGCTTCTGGATCGACGGCCTGCCCGAAGCCACGCGCAAATACGGCTTTCCGCCCGCAGAATCGTTCGAGCCGGATCGCTGGCTGAATCAGGGCGACACCGTCACGGTCGGCGGCGAAACGCTGGAAGTCTTTCACTGCCCCGGCCACACGCCGGGGCACGTCGTGTTCTTTCATCGCGGCGTGCGTGTCGCGTGGGTGGGCGATGTGCTGTTCGCCGGCTCCATCGGCCGCTCGGATTTTCCGGGCGGCGATCACGCCACGTTGCTCAGTTCGATCCGCGAACGCCTGTTTCCGCTCGGCGATGACGTGACGTTCGTGCCCGGTCACGGACCGACGTCCACCTTCGGCAATGAACGACAGACGAATCCGTTCGTGGCGGATCGGCTGTTCGGGAAGTGACATCGACCGAGGACGACCGAAGCGGCAATCGAATCCGCTTCGATCGCAACGCATCAGCTCCCTGCGGTACCGCCCGTCTGTGCCCGGATGAACCGGACGATGCTGACGCTGAGCGCCGGCGCAAGCGGCAGCGACGGATCGCGATACGAGGCGAGCTGCTTCGACTGCTCGTTCGGCACGAGTTTCAGGACGTGATTCATTCCCTCGACGATCACCAGTTCGGTTGCCGGATTCGCCGCGTGCAACGATTGCGCGGCCTGTACCGGCAGCTGGATGTCGGTGTCGCCCTGAACGAGCAGGCATGGCACGCGCAGATCCCTGATCGCTTCGGTCGGAACGATCCTGAACCAGTCGATCAGATAGGGCTGCACGCTCGGGCGATAGAGCGTCATCAGCGCCGGCGGCACATCCTGGACCGACTGGCCGCTTTCGAGCGTAGTCAGGATCTTCTCGTTCGTCTGCGCGAGTTCTGGCGGCAGTCTTCCCCTGAGCTGCGACCGCAGAATCTGCGGCGCGCTCTGCGCGGGGCCGGCAATGGAGACGTAGGCGCGAGCTTCTCCGGCGCGCGCGACGAGCAAGCCGATCGTCGCGCCTTCGCTGTGCCCGATGATCACGACGTTCGGGAAGCGTGGGTCCCCCAGCAGAAGCTTCACCCACGCCTGCGCATCGGCGACCAGGTCGTGGAATACCAGCTTCGATTCGTCGGTCAGCGCTGCGGCGCTGGCGCCGACGCCGCGCTTGTCATAGCGCACGGTCGCGATGCCGTCCTGCGCCAGCGCGGTCGCCAGCAGTTTGAGACTGTCATTCCTGGTCATCGGATTGTTGCCGTCCCGGTCCGTCGGCCCGGAACCGGCGATGATCAACGCCACCGTCTGCGACTTGCCTGCGTCCGGCAGCATCAGTGAGCCGTGCAGCTCACCGGTCGGAGTGCTGACCGCGATCAGCTGTTCGACGGCCGCCTGCGTCGATGCTGCAAATGACAGCAGCACGAAGGCGGGAACGAGAGCGAGAATCCTGAACGTCATGGTCGGTCCCTCTTGCATGCAACCCAAGGCACGGAGCTTCTTCTGTAGGTCAGGCTTCAGCCTGACTGTCTTCCGGCCGGCTGTGACCTAAGGAAATGGATAAACCACTTCCTTCGGTCGTCCCGCGGGAAAGCCGGCCCCACCGCAGGAAAGAAACCAGATCAGAACCGCCACGTCCACTGCAATGTCGCACCGCCTTCCGCCATGTGCATCGCCAGCGATGCATTGCTGTTTTCCTCGAGCCCGAGAAAGGCGTCGTTGAAGAACGAGGCGAGAAAGTTGCCGATCGCCATGCCGACCAGCGTGTCGGAAGGATAGTGCCAGCCCGCCTCGATGCGCGCCCATGACGTCCCGAGCGTCATCGCCGTAAGACCGACGTCGGCGGCGCAGCGCCAGCCGTCGCTCATGTCGATCGAGCGCAGGTTGCGCGAAGCCAGACGGGTGTGCACGGCCGAGGATGACGTGTGGCCGGAAGGAAAGCTGGCACTGTCGTCACCGTTCGGACGTTCGCGACCGGTCGCGCTCTTGAGCCCGTTGGTGATCGCTACCGTGCTGCTGACGGCCGCGATGCCGACCAGCGTGCCTTTGGCCTTGTTGACGATCCAGTCGCCGGCATCGGGGCCGCTCGGTGTCGCGGCGATGGTCACGTAGTGCGCCAGCACCGAGGCATTGCGCAGATCGTCGCTCCAGTCTTCGGCGCTGCGCTGCGAGCCGAAGACGGGCGTGTGTTCGCGTGCCCAGTCGGACGTGCGTCGATCCCAGTCGTCGATCTGGAAGGCCGCGGCGCCGAGCAACGGCGCCCAGACCCACGGATCTTTCGCCGCGTTCACCGCCGATTCGCGCACGCGCTCCCAGCCCGGCGCGACCGTCGCGTCTTCACCCCAGCTGCGCCCGTTGGGCAGCGTCGTGCAGCCGCTCAGGACGAGCGTTGCGAATGCGAACAAGAGCACGGTGATCTGCGTCGACATGTTCATGCGGCTTTCCATGGAGCCGCCGGGCCGGCGGCATTGCGTCAGACGCACGCAATCAGGAAATCAATCGCGAGTGTGGCCGTCGCGCGCGTGCCGGAAATCCGCACGAACACTCACTCGTGCCGCAGCGCCTCGATCGGGTCGAGCTGCGCGGCCCGCTGTGCCGGGAAATACCCGAACACGATGCCGACCGCCGCGGAGAACGTGAATGACAGAATGATGATCGACGGGTTCAGCACGAACGGCACGTGGAATGCATTGGTCGCGAGCGCACCGGCCGTCAGTCCGAGCAGGATGCCGATGATGCCGCCCAGTGCGGCGAGCACCACGGCCTCGACGAGAAACTGCAGCAATACGTCGCGCGCCATCGCGCCGACGGCGAGCCGCGTACCGATCTCGCGCGTGCGCTCGGTGACCGACACCAGCATGATGTTCATGATGCCGACGCCGCCGACGATCAGGCTCACGGCGGCGACCGCGCCGAGCAGCGCGGTGAGCACGCGCGTCGAGCTGGTGAAGGTGCTGGCGACTTCCTTCAGATCGCGCACGATGAAATTGTCGGCGGTGCCGGCGCGGACCTTGCGGCGCTCGCGCAGGAGATTTTCGAGGTCCTTCTGCACCTTCTCGGTCGACACGCCGTCGCGCGCGGAGACCAGGATGGCGCCGACATCCGAGTTGCCGGCCATGCGTCGCTGCAGCGTGCGCAACGGAATCACGACCAGGTCGTCCTGGTCCTGGCCGAAGCCGGACTGGCCCTTGGATTCCAGCAGTCCGATGACATTGCAGGACAGCTTGCCGAGACGGATCGTGGCGCCGATGGGATCCTCGCTCTCGAACAGTTCGCGGCGCACCGTGCTGCCGATGATGCACACCGCGGCGCCCGCACGCAGTTCCGAGTCGGAGAAATTGCGGCCGGAGGCCAGCGCCCAGTCGCGCACCTCCAGGAACTTGTCGCTCGTGCCCGTGATCTGGGTCTGCCAGTTGCTGTTGCCGTAGATCGCCTGCGCGCTGCTGTTGGAGGACGGCGCCACCGCCGCCACGCCCGAAATCTGGTTCTCGATCGCCTGGACGTCCGCCAGTTCGAACGGCGGTGCGGCCACGCGCGCGCCGCCCGGCGCGAATCCCTGGCCGCGAAACACCTGCAGCAGGTTGGTGCCGAGCTTGCTGATGTCGGCCTGCACCTGCGCCGTGGCGCCCTCGCCAATCGTGACCATCGTGATGACGGCGGCCACGCCGATCACGATGCCGAGGATCGTCAGCGACGAGCGCAGCACGTTGCGGCGGATTTCGCGCAGGGCGAGGATGACGGCGTTCAGGAACATCAGTGGGTCTCCGCCCGTACCGGCACATTCGCCTCATCGCTTTCGATGGTGCCGTCGCGGAACCGCACGATGCGGCGCGTCCACGCAGCGATGTCCGGTTCGTGCGTGACCATGGCAATGGTGATGCCGCGTTCCTCGTTGAGCCGGGTCAGCACCTTCATGATCTCGATGCTGGTGGCGGTATCGAGATTGCCGGTGGGTTCGTCGGCGAACAGCACGCGCGGTTCGGAAACGATCGCGCGCGCGATGGCGACGCGCTGCTGCTGGCCGCCGGACAGTTCGCTCGGCACGTGGGTTTCGCGGCCGGTGAGACCCACTTCCTGCAGCGCCTTGCGGGCGCGCTGGTGGCGCTCTTCCTTCGGTACGTGGCGATACACGAGCGGCAGCTCGACATTCTCCAGCGCGCTGGTGCGGCTCAGCAGATTGAACCCCTGGAAGACGAAGCCCAGGTAATTGCGCCGCAGCAGCGCGCGCTGATCGGGGCTCATGTTGCCGACCGGCACGCCGAGGAACCGGTAGCTGCCGCTGGTCGGCGTATCGAGGCAGCCGAGGATGTTCATGCACGTCGACTTGCCGCCGCCGCTGGGGCCCATCACCGCCACGAATTCGCCGGGAAAAATGCGCAGGTCGATGCCGCGCAATGCACGCACTTCGCCTTCGCCGTGTCCGTAGACCTTCGTGACCTGCGACAGATCGATGATGGGTTGCGGCGATTCGGGCATGCCGGTCATGACTTCTTCGTCGGCTGTTCGGCGTCGACGATCACGGCGCTGCCGGGCTCGAGCTTGCGCGCCCGCGCCTGCTTGATGCGTTCGGCGACTTCCGGCGGCATGTTGTTCATGCGCTGCGCATCGTCCGGCGCTTCCGGCAGCGGCAGCACCTGCGTGTTGCGTCCGTCCGTGGCGCCGGTGCGGAACATCACCATCGCGGGTTCGCCGTTCTCGATGATCCACGCGCGGCCCATGCGGCGATTGCCGTTCTGCTGCTGCTGACCGCCGCCCCAGCGGCGCGGCATCGGCATGATCGCCGTCAAGGCGCTGCTGCGCTGCTGGGTGCTGGACGGCGCACCGGGCACGTCGACGCCTTCCGGCGTGAAGCGCAGTGCGGCGTTGGGAATCAGCACCGTATCCTGGATGTTGGTCGTGACGATTTCCGCCGTGGCCGTCATGCCCGGACGCAGCAGCAGTTCGGAGTTGTCCACTTCGAGCACGGTTTCGTAGGTGACGACGCCGGTCGAGGTGGCACTCGATGCGCCGCTGCTGGTCGAGGACGAACTCTTCTGCGTGTTGTTCGACGCGAAGTGCACCTGGGTGATGTGCGCCGAGAAATGCCGGTTCGGGAAGGCATCGACGGTGAAGGTCGCGGTCTGGCCGGTTTCCACCGAGCCGACGTCGGCTTCATCGACGGCGACGTGCAGTTCCATCTTCTTCAGGTCTTCGGCGAGCGTGAACAGCACCGGCGCCTGCAGCGACGAGGCCACGGTCTGGCCGGGTTCGACCGACCTCACCAGCACGACGCCGTTGATGGGCGAGCGGATCTCCGCTTTCGACAGATCGGTGAGGACGGTTTCGAGACTGGCTTTCGCCTGCGCGACCGAAGCGCGTGCCGCGGCGGCTTCGCCCCTGGATTGCGCGACGGCGGCTTCGGCGACGTCGAGATCCTGCTGCGAGGGGATCTTGTTGTTGCTCAGTTCGCGCACCTTGAGCAGGCGCTGGTAGTTCGCGTTCGATTCCTTTTCGCCGGCATCGGCCTGCAGCACCCGCGCTTCGGCCGAAGCGAGCGAGCTGCGCGCCTGCAGGACCTGCGCGTTCAGACGCGTCGTGTCGAGCATCGCCAGCAGATCGCCCTTCTTCACCACGTCGTTCACGTCGACATTGACGGCACGCACGGTGCCGGAGAGTTCGACGCCGATGTCGACCTGATTGCGCGGCTCGAGATTGCCGGTCGCAGTGACGGTCACCGTGAGATCGCCCTTGGTGACTTCCTGGGTCACGTAGCGCACCTCGCCCGAACCGCCGCGCAGGAAGACGAAATAGACGATGAGCGCGAGGACGAGCGCGGCCACGATCCATTTGATCCAGGGCTTCCAGGATTGCGGCGCGCGCGTGCCGTAGTCCAGCGTCTGCGCGACGTCGTCGGTGACGGTGTTGGTTGTCATGTCCATCAGGGTAGTTCGTTGGAGGCCGTCGCGGCCGGCGGGAAGACGGACCAGCCGCCGCCCAGGGCCTTGTAGAGCCGGATCAGATTGGAGGTCATTTCGCCGTCGCTGACCGCCAGCGCATCTTCGGCGGAGATCAGCTGACGATCGGCCGTCAGCACGGTCTGGAAATCGACGAGGCCGGAGTTGTACTGCATCAGCGCCAGCTCGCTGGCGAGTCGCGCACTGCCGGCGGAATCGATCAGCGCGGCATGACGGCGCTGTTCGTTGACCCATTGGGTCAGGGAGTTTTCCACTTCCTCGTAGGCCGCCAGCACGGTCGCCTCGTACACGGCCAGCGCCTGGTCGACCTGCGCATTGGTCGCCTTGATGTTCTGGCGGATCGCGCCGGCGCGGAAGATCGGCATGCTCAGCGACACGCCATAGCGGTTCGATTGCACGTTGTCCGAAAACAGGTCGCCCGCGGAACCGGCCGTCACGCCGATCGAGCCGCCGAGCGAGAGTCGCGGATACAGTTCGGCGGTCGCGACGCCGACCTGCGCCGTCTGCGCCGCCAGGCGGCGCTCGGCCGCGCGGATGTCCGGTCGACGGCGCATCACGTCGGCGGGCACGCTCGACACCACGTCCACCGGTGCGACCGGAATCGGTTTGCGTTCGCCGAGCTGCTGCTCCAGCGAGCCGGGCGTCTGGCCGGTCAGCACGGCGAGCCGGTTCTTGCCAGCCTCGAGCGCCGATTCCAGCGATGGCAGCGCGGCAAGCGTGGTCGAGTAGCTGCTCTTCGCCTGCTCGACATCGAGCACCGTGGCGAGGCCGGCCTCGCCACGCCAGGTGGTGATGTCCACCACTTCGCGCTGCGACTCCAGATTGCGCTCGGCATAGCTGAGGCGCGACTGCGAGGTGCGGACGTCGACGTACGCCAACGCAACTTCACCGAGCAGCGAGACGAGAACGTCGCGCAGCTCGGCATCCGCGGCGGCGAGCTGTGCCGTCGAAGACTCGAAGGCGCGGCGCTGGCCGCCGAACAGGTCGATTTCCCAGCTCGCATCGACGCCGCCGTCCCAGGTTTCCTGCTTGCCGTTGATGTCGGAGTCCGAGCGGCTGCCACCGGCGGAGGCGTCGAGCCAGGGCCAGAACGAGGCGCCCGTGATGGCGCGCCGGGCGCGGGCCTCCACCACGCTGGCCTTGGCCTGCCTGAGGGTCAGGTTGTTCGCCAGCGCCTGATCGATGAGCTGATTCAGCGTCGGGTCGTTCAGTACCGTCCACCAGCTCGCGAGCACCGGGGTCTCGGCGCTGTCCGGCTTCACACCGGCCTGCGGCTGCGAATGCCAGGCATCCGGCACCGGCACGTCCGGCGCACGATAGTCCGGCCCGACCGCGCAGGCCGTGAGCAGGCAGGCCAGGGACAGGCACCCTATATTTCGGCCGACTTTTGAGTTCAGAAAATCCACCAGCGATTGTCCTTGCGAGGGCGCGCCGGTGACGGCGGGCCCCGTTCGACGCCGCGGCATGATGACCAAGTCATCCCGCGCCGGTTGCGAAGAAGTGTTACCGATCGTAAAGCGCAGGTCTCTGAAATTTCATGGATTACAGCTCGGTCAGGAAGCGCGGCGCTTATAACGTCCGGTGCTGTGCAACGTCGCGACTGGCCTATGTGCCGGGCAGATCGTTCCCGCACAATCGCTGCCCCTGTTACCACGCCGTTACCGCAGGACTGTGACCACTGCGGCCGGCCCCAAGTTCGACTCCATGACCGCGACTGCGACGACCCGCCTCACCCACCTGCAACGGCTGGAAGCCGAGAGCATCCACATCCTCCGCGAGGTGGTCGCCGAGTGCGAACGGCCGGTGATGCTCTATTCCATCGGCAAGGACAGCTCGGTGATGCTGCACCTCGCCATGAAGGCCTTCTACCCGGCCAGGCCGCCCTTCCCGCTGCTGCACGTCGACACGACCTGGAAGTTCCGGGAAATGATCGCCTTCCGCGACGAGACGGTGCGCAAGCTCGGCCTGGAACTGCTGGTGCACATCAACCCGGAAGGCATCGCCCGCGGCATCGGACCGTTCACGCACGGCTCGGCGGTGCATACGGACGTGATGAAGACGCAGGGCCTGAAGCAGGCGCTCGACAAGTACGGCTTCGATGCCGCCTTCGGCGGCGCCCGGCGCGATGAGGAAAAATCCCGCGCCAAGGAACGCGTGTTCTCCTTCCGCTCGGCCCAGCATCGCTGGGATCCGAAACGCCAGCGTCCCGAACTCTGGCGCCAGTACAACGCGCGCAAGAACCAGGGCGAAAGCCTGCGCGTGTTTCCGCTGTCGAACTGGACCGAGCTCGACATCTGGCAGTACATCCATCTCGAAAACATCCCGATCGTGCCGCTGTACTTCTCGCAGCCGCGACCGGTGGTGAAGCGCGACGGCGCGCTGATCATGGTCGACGACGAGCGCATGCCGCTCGCGCCCGGCGAAAAACCCGAGATGAAGTGGGTGCGCTTCCGCACGCTCGGCTGCTATCCGCTCACCGGCGCCGTCGAAAGCCGCGCCGCCACCCTGCCCGACATCATCCAGGAAATGCTGCTCACCACCAGCTCCGAGCGGCAGGGCCGCGTGATCGATCACGACAGCGCGGCGTCGATGGAGAAGAAGAAGCAGGAAGGGTATTTCTGAAGATGAATGGCCGCAAAAGGCGCAAAAAGCGCAAAGGTCAGAATCTGACTCCGAATCTTTTTTGCGCTTTTTGCGCCTTTTGCGGCTAATTCCCCGATCCCATGTCCCACAAATCCGATCTCATCGCCACCGACATCCAGGCCTATCTCAAGGCGCACGAGCACAAGAGCCTGTTGCGGTTCATCACCTGCGGCAGCGTCGACGACGGCAAGTCGACGCTCATCGGGCGGCTGCTGTACGAATCGAAAATGATCTTCGAGGATCAGCTCGCGGCGCTGGAGGCGGATTCGAAAAAGGTCGGCACGCAAGGCGGCGATCTCGACTTCGCGCTACTGGTCGACGGCCTCGCCGCGGAGCGCGAGCAGGGCATCACCATCGACGTCGCGTACCGGTTCTTTTCCACCGACCGCCGCAAGTTCATCGTCGCCGACACGCCGGGGCACGAGCAGTACACGCGCAACATGGTGACCGGCGCATCGACGGCCGATGTCGCGGTGATCCTGATCGATGCGCGCCGCGGCGTGCTGACCCAGACGCGGCGGCACAGCTACATCGTGTCGCTGCTCGGCATCCGTCACGTCGTGCTGGCCATCAACAAGATGGATCTGATGGAGTATTCGCAGGACGTGTTCGACACCATCCTCGGCGAGTATCGCGACTTCGCGCAGCAGATCGGGCTCGAGGACATCACCGCGATTCCGCTGTCGGCTCTGAAAGGCGACAACATCATCGACCCGAGCGCGCGTATGCCCTGGTATCGCGGGCCGACGCTGATGAACTTTCTGGAAACGGTCGAGATCGAGGATGACCTGCAGCAGAAGCCGTTCCGGCTGCCGGTGCAGTGGGTGAATCGTCCGAACCAGGATTTCCGCGGCTTTGCCGGCACGATCGCCACCGGCGTCGTGCGCCGCGGCGACACGCTGCGCGCCCTGCCCTCCGGTCGCACCAGTCGTGTCGCGCGCATCGTCACTCATGATGGCGATCTGGAGCAGGCGGTCGCGGGTCAGTCGGTCACGCTCACGCTGACCGACGAGATCGACGTCAGTCGCGGCGACGTGCTGTCGGCGGCCGATGCGCCCGCCGGCGTGGCCGACCAGTTCCAGGCCACCATCATCTGGATGCACGAGGAACCGATGCTGCCGGGGCGGCCGTATGTCATCAAACTCGGCTCGCGCAGCGTGACCGGCAGCATCACGACGCCGAAGTACAAGGTGAACGTGAACACGCTGGAGCATCTCGCGGCCAAGCAGCTGGAGATGAACGAGATCGGCGTGTGCAATCTCAGTCTCGATCGTCCCGTCGCCTTCGACGCCTATGCCGACAACCGCGAGATGGGCGGCTTCATCCTCATCGACAAGCTGACGAACGACACCGTCGGTGCCGGCCTGCTGAGCTTCGCGCTGCGGCGCGCCGAGAACATCCACTGGCAGGCGCTCGACGTGAACAAGACGGCGCGCGCCTCGATCAAGGGTCAGCGTGCCTGCGTGCTGTGGTTCACGGGGCTGTCCGGCGCGGGCAAATCCACGGTGGCGAACCTGGTGGAAAAGCGGCTGCACGCGCTCGGCCGCCACACCTACACGCTCGATGGCGACAACGTGCGCCACGGGCTGAACAAGGATCTCGGCTTCACCGATGCCGATCGCGTCGAGAACATCCGCCGGGTGGCGGAGGTGTCGAAGCTGATGGTCGATGCGGGCCTCATCGTGCTGGTCTCGTTCATTTCGCCGTTCCGTTCGGAGCGGCGCTTGGCGCGGGAAATGCTGCAGTCGGGCGAGTTCTTCGAAGTCTTCGTCGACACGCCGATCGAAGAGGCGGAGCGTCGCGATCCGAAAGGCCTGTACAAAAAGGCGCGGCGCGGCGAGCTCGCCAATTTCACCGGCATCGACTCGCCGTACGAACCGCCCGAACATGCGGAAATCCATCTGCGTACCGCATTGTTCTCGCCCGAGCAGGCAGCGGAAGAAATCCTCACCACGCTGCGCGATGCCGGCATGCTGTATCCGGCCGACAATCTTTCAGGCCTATGAGCACGTTTGCTGCAACGCTGCTTGCCGACATCTCGCGCCTGGCGCGCCGCGCGGGCGAGGAGATCCTCGACGTCTATCGTCAGCCCTTCGATGTCGAGCGCAAGAAGGATGCCTCGCCGCTGACCCAGGCCGACCTGCGCGCCCACGCCGCGATCGTGAAAGGGCTCGAAGCACTGACGCCCGATACGCCAGTGCTGTCGGAAGAAGCGAGCGAGATCGGCTTCGACGTGCGCAGCCAGTGGTGGCGTTACTGGCTGGTGGATCCGCTCGACGGCACCAGGGAATTCGTTTCGCGCAATGGCGAGTTCACGGTGAACATCGCACTGATCGAGAACCATGTGCCGACGCTCGGCGTCGTGCACGTGCCGGTCAAGGACACCACGTATTCCGGCGTGCACGGCGAGGGCGCGTTCCGCCAATCAGGCAGCGAGGCAACTGTGCGTATCCGGGTGCAGACGCCGGCGGCGTCGCCGCTGCGTGTCGTCGGCAGCCGCTCGCATGCCGGCGCAGGATCGCTCGATGCCTATCTCGACAGGCTGGGCGCGCATTCGCTGCTGAGCGTCGGCAGCTCGCTCAAGTTCTGTTTCGTCGCCGAGGGCAGCGCCGATTTCTATCCGCGCTTCGGCCCGACGAGCGAGTGGGACACGGCTGCCGCGCATGCGGTCGTGGCAGCGGCCGGCGGTGCCGTGGTGGACCTGCAAGGTCAGCCGCTGCGCTACAACACCAGGGACAGTCTGCTGAATCCGCACTTCCTGGTGTTCGGCGATCACAATCGCGACTGGATCGGCGCGCTCGAATCGGCCGGCTGAATCACGGTTGCGCGGGTGCGGGCGTATCTCGCCCGGTCACCCGCACGAATATCTGCGCACCGCGCGTCGAGCCGTCGGCGGCCGGCAACAGACTGGTAAACCGCACGGGATATTCGCCGGCGGCATCGGGCTGCATGCAGATGTCCCGGCGCGTGCGCTCCAGTTGCAGGCTGTCGCGATGATCCTGCCGGACGCTGACCGACAGCGGCGCGCGCTTCACCAGCGATCCGTCCGGGGCCGTCGCCCGGATCTTCAGTGAGGACAGACAGAGCCGGTCGCCGGCATGCAGTGCGGTAACGGTCGGATCGACTTCGATGCGCGACACCCGGACCTGCTTCAGGGAAAGATCGGCCAGGTCGCTGGCCATGAACAGATGTCTGCCGGCCTGGACCGGCTGGTCGCCCGCCGAGGTGGCAACGTCGCCGATGACCACCCAGACGATCTGGAAATCGGCGATCTGCGTTTGTGACGGTCCGGCGGTCAGCAGTAAGGCGATGCCCGTCAGCCACAGGGCATGTGCATGAACGACACGGCAGGCTGGCAGCCTCATGAGGACTCCTGACGATCACACCGACGAAACCCAATACCACCGGAGCGCCACGGGTTCCGCTCGCGGTCACGTAAAACTGCGGCATTTCCCGGGATTCCTGCAACCCGGCGCCTTGCAATGGCCGCAGAACTGCTGCTAGATTCCGGGCCATGCGCAACCACCAGCAATTTCCGGCTTCGCCCCTTCGCGGCGGCCTGCTGCTGCGTGCGCGCCTGCACCTGCGTCGCTAGACGCAAAACTCCTCGCATCGGCGCCCGCCTCATGGCGCTGCCAAAAAATAGAGTTTTCGTTCCGGTTGTCCCGCGGCCCCGCAGTCATGCCGCCGGCGACCCAGCCACAGGAATCGCAAGCATGTTGAAGGACCCTTCCGCCAAATATCGCTCGTTCGCCCCGATCGATATCAAGGACCGTACCTGGCCCGACAAAGTCATCGCAGCCGCGCCCTTGTGGTGCAGCGTCGATCTGCGCGACGGCAATCAGGCGCTGATCGAACCGATGGACGCCGCGCGCAAGCGGCGCATGTTCGATCTGCTGATCAAGACGGGTTTCAAGGAAATCGAAGTCGGTTTCCCGGCGGCATCGCAGACGGACTTCGATTTCGTACGCGAGCTGATCGAGCGCAACCTGATTCCGGACGACGTCACGATCCAGGTGCTCACGCAGTCCCGGCCCGAACTGATCGAACGCACGTTCGAATCGCTGCGGGGCGCGAAGCGGGCGATCGTGCATCTCTACAACTCCACCTCGACCGTGCAGCGTCGCGTGGTCTTCGGACTGGATCGCCCCGGCATCGTCGCCATCGCGGTGGCCGGCGCGAAGTGCGTGCGCGACCAAGCGCTCAAGCAGCCGGATACCGACTGGTACTTCGAATACAGCCCCGAAAGCTTCACCGGCACCGAACTCGATTTCGCAGTGGAAATCTGCGATGCGGTGACCGGCATCTGGCAACCGACGCCGGATCACAAGGTGATCATCAATCTGCCGGCCACGGTGGAAATGGCAACGCCGAATGTCTACGCCGACCAGATCGAGTGGATCGGCCGGCACATCGCCCGTCGCGATTCGATCGTGCTGTCCGTGCATCCCCACAATGATCGCGGCACGGCGGTCGCCGCGGCGGAACTCGCCGTGATGGCCGGCGCCGATCGCGTCGAAGGCACGCTCTTCGGCAATGGCGAACGCACGGGCAATGTCGACGTCGTGACGCTGGCGATGAACCTCTACACGCAGGGCGTTCATCCGAACCTCGACTTCTCCAACATCAACGAAGCGGCGCGCTGCGTCGAGCAGTGCAATCAGCTGCCGATTCATCCGCGGCATCCGTACGTCGGCGATCTGGTGTTCACCGCGTTCTCGGGCTCGCACCAGGACGCGATCAAGAAAGGCTTTGCCGCGCGCCAGGAAGCCGACATCTGGGAAGTACCTTATCTGCCCATCGATCCGCGCGACCTCGGCCGCACGTACGAGTCCGTCATCCGCGTCAACAGCCAGTCCGGCAAGGGTGGCATTGCCTACCTGCTGGAGCGCGATTACGGCGTGGCGATGCCGCGTCGTCTGCAGATCGAGTTCAGCCAGGTGGTGCAGTCGGTGACGGATGCGACGGGCAAGGAACTCAGCTCCGAACAGATCTGGGAGCTGTTCAATCGCGAGTTCCTCGAACAGGCCGGCACGTACAGCTACCTCTCGCACCAGCTCACGACCGCCAAGGATCATCCCGAGATCCAGAAGCTGACCATGCGGCTGCGTTGCGACGGCCAGGGCGCACTGCTCAACGGCGAAGGCAACGGACCGATCGATGCGCTCGTCGACGCGCTGGGTTTCCGCATCGACGTGCTGTCGTTCGAGGAGCACTCGATCGGCACGGGCAGCAATGCGCGCGCGATGTCGTGCGTCGAAATCACGACGCCGGCGCGCACGACGCTGTTCGGCGTCGGCATTCACGAGAACATCGTGACGGCGTCGCTGCTCGCCGTGCTGAGCGCGGTCAATCGCGCGCTGCGCCGCAATCTGCTCGATGATTCGATGCCGGTGGCTTCGGCCGGCGGCTGATCCGGCCTTCGGCTGCGAAGAGGTCGCGGAATGATCCTCGACCTCTTTGCCGCCCTTCGCGGGAATCAGCTGGCGATGTAGCGCTCGAGGTGATCGATCGTCTGCTGCTGTTCTTCGATGACAGCTTTGACCAGATCGCCGATCGAAATCATGCCGACGACCGCCCCGCGCTCCACCACCGGCAGGTGCCGGATGCGCTTCTGGGTCATGATCTCCATGCAGTTGTGCACGGCTTCATCGGGCGAAATGGTCGTCACGGGACTGGTCATGATGTCGCGCACGGGAGTGTCGGCGCTGGATCGCTCCTTCAGGATGACTTTGCGGGCGTAATCCCGCTCCGACACGATCCCCAGCAGCTGGCCGTCGCGTATGACGGGCAGCGCACCGATGCCGCGATCCGCCATGGTCTGTATGGCCTCGAGAACCGGCGCATCCGGGTCGATGAACCAGACGTTCTTCCCCTTCAACGCCAGCAAGTAGGTAATGCGCAGCATCGGCGACCCTCCTCGCGGAAGCATCGACCGGATCAGGTGCCGAGTTCAATTTCGGCATCCCGCAGACGGCAGCTCGATCAGCTCGACGGAAACTGCGCCCGCACGCGCCGCTCGGCTTCCAGCCAGTCGTCCAGTTCATGCCCGCCTGCGAAATGGCGCTCCGCAGCAATGAAGTAGGCCGCGGTGGCAATCATGCCCGTCATGTCCTCGGGGCTCGGGTGCAGCGCCACGACTTCGACGGGCGGCGATGCCGGCTCGGCTGACGCGGCTTTCTTGCGCGTGCGAGCGGGCTTCGTGGCGCCCGTCGCATCGGCCGACACTGCCGTGGCCTTCGAACGTTTGGCTTTCGCGGTGCTGGATTGGGTGGCAGGGGACACTTGCATGAGTTGCCTCCGGCAATCGAGGGGGGACAGCCACGACAAGCACGGACTGTGCCAGTGGCGTCCCGCGATTCTATGCAGGCCGGATGACACGCAAATGTCGGAAAGCGTCGACTTGCCAGGACGGCGCGACGCCGCTCGTCATGAACCCCGCGAGTGCGCCGCTGCGGATCGGCGCACGTCGACGGTGCGAGCCGATCAGTGGTGGTGGCCGCCCGGGCCGTGCACGTGGCCGTGCGAGATTTCTTCTTCCGTCGCCTCGCGCACGTCGGTGATCTCGACGTCGAAGGTCAGGTCCTGACCCGCGAGCGCATGATTGCCGTCCACCGTCACCATGTCCCCCTGGATCTGGGTGACGGTGACCATGCGCGGACCGGCGTTCGACTGCACCTGGAACTGCATGCCCACCTGCACGTCGGCCACGCCGCGGAAGGAACGACGCGGTACTTTCTGGATGAGCGCCTTGTCGTACACGCCGTAGGCATCGGCAGCGGCGACCTTCGCCTGGAGCTTGTCGCCGGCCTGCTTGCCCTCGAGCTGGCTTTCCAGGCCCGGGATCAGATTGCCGTTGCCATGCAGGTAGGTCAGCGGATCGCCGCCCGCCGACGAATCGAGCGTCTCGCCCTTGTCGTTGGTGAGGGTGTAGTGGATGGAAACGACGGCGTTCTGGGCGACTTGCATGGGATGGGCGGACTGTCCTGAGAAAGGGCGCGATTATGGCCCCATTTGCTGCTGGCTGCCGCGGGAATTTCCGACGGCCACGGGCCCGCGGCTACGTCGAACCCGTCGTCTTCCACAAGGTACCGGCCGCCAGCGCCGCGAGGATTTCCTGCGTGTGCTGGCCGCGCACCGGCACCGGTCCGGGTTGCACGCGTCGACCGTCGAACCGCGGCGCGGGGCTGACCTCCAGCTCACCGTCGCGCTCGAAGTAGATCTCGCGCGCGACATTGTGCGGATGGTGCGCCGCTTCGTCGGGACTCAGCACCGGTCCGAAGCACGCGTCGGTGTTCTCCAGCAACGCGCACCATTCGGCGCGCGTCTTCGTTGCAAACAGCTGCGTGAACTGCGCGTGCAGTTCCGGCCAGCGCTTGCGGTCCCACTGATTCGCGAAGCGCGGATCATCCTGCAGGCCGAGCTTCTGCAGCAGCAGCGCATGGAACTGCGGTTCGATCGAGCCGAGCGTGACGAACTCGCCGTCGGCGCAGCGATAGGTGGCGTAGAAGTGCGAGCTGTCGTGGATGTTGTGGCCACGCGGGTTGCCGACCAGGCCGGCCCATCGGGTCGACAGCGCGAGCTGCAGCATGTGCGCCGCACCGTCGACGATCGCCGCATCGACGATCGTGCCGCGTCCGCTCGAACGCGCATTCAGGATGCCGCAAAGGATGCCCACCGTGAGATACAACGCCCCGCCACCGATGTCGCCGACCTGCGTGATCAGCGTCGAGGGTGGATCGTTCGGGCCGCCGTTGTAGTACATGGCGCCGGCGAGCGAGAGGTAGTTGTTGTCGTGTCCGGCGGCCTGCGACAGCGGTCCGCGCTGACCCCAGCCGGTCATGCGCCCGTAGACGAGGCGCGGATTGCGCGCCTGGCACTCATCGGGCCCGAGACCGAGGCGCTCCATCACGCCGGGCCGCATGCCTTCGATCATCGCATCGGCATTCTCGATCAGGCGCAGCACCGTGTCGCGGCCCGCGGGCGTGCGAATGTCGACGATGATCGAACGCTTGCCGCGATTGATGATGCTGCGGTTGGAACTCAGCCCCTTGATCGTCGACTCATCGCGCTCGACTGCGATCACGTCGGCGCCAAGGTCCGCCAGGTGCATGGCACAGAACGGCCCGGGGCCGATGCCGGCGATTTCGACGATTCTTGCTCCCGCGAGCACCGCTATTCCACGGTCACCGATTTCGCCAGGTTGCGCGGCTGATCAACATCCGTGCCACGCAGGATGGCGCAGTGATACGAGAGCAGTTGCAGGGGGATGCTGTACACGGCCGCTGCCTGGAAGTGGCTCACGTGCTTGGGCATCGTGATCACCGTCACGCCCTCGGAAGACTGCATGCCGGAGTCGGGATCGGCAAAGACATACAGCTCGCCGCCGCGCGCGCGAACTTCCTGCAGATTGGACTTGAGCTTTTCCAGCAGATCATTGTTCGGCGCCACGACGATGACGGGCATGTCGTCGTCGACCAGCGCGAGCGGGCCGTGTTTCAACTCGCCCGCCGCGTAGGCCTCGGCGTGGATGTACGAGATCTCTTTAAGCTTCAGTGCACCTTCCATCGCGATCGGATGCATCTGGCCGCGGCCCAGGAACAGGGCGTGGTGCTTGTCGGCGAAGCGCTTGGCGAGTTCCTTGATGGTCGGTTCGAGATGCAGCGTCTTTTCGATCAGCCCCGGAATTTCGATGAGGCGCTGCACGAGGCCGCGTTCGCGTTCCGGATCGGCGCCGTTGAACTTGGCAAGCGCCACTACCAGCATGCCGAGCGCGGCGAGCTGCGTGGTGAAGGCTTTGGTGGACGCCACGCCGATCTCCGGGCCCGCGCGCGTCAGCAACACGAGTTCGGATTCGCGTACCAGCGAGCTTTCCGGCACGTTGCAGATCGACAGCGATGAGAGATAGCCCGACTGCTTGGCCATGCGCAGCGCGGCGAGCGTGTCGGCCGTTTCGCCGGACTGCGAGATCGTGACGAACAACGTGTTCTTCGGCACGACGGGATTGCGATAGCGATACTCGCTCGCGATCTCGACCCAGCAGGGCAGGCGGGCGATCTGTTCGATGTAGTACTTGGCCACGGCGCCGGCGTGATAGCTCGTGCCGCAGGCGACGATCTGGACCGCCTCGGTGCGACGGAATATTTCCGAGGCCAGCGGACCGAACGCGGCTTCGAGCAGCTTGCCGCCGGCGACCCGTTCTTCGAGCGTCTGCGCGATGGCGCGCGGCTGCTCGAAGATTTCCTTCAGCATGAAGTGCGGATAGTCGCCCTTCTCCGCGGCGTCCGCCGACAGCGCGCTTTCGCGAACCGGCCGCTGTGCCGTGTTGCCTTCGCTGTCGAGCACACGAACGCCCTGCCGGCCGATCTCGGCGACATCGCCTTCTTCGAGGAAGATGAAATTGCGCGTGACGGGCAGCAGCGCCGAGACGTCCGAGGCCACGAAGTTTTCGTTCTTGCCGACCCCGATCACCACGGGACAACCGGCGCGCGCGAGGATGATCTTGTCCGGCGCATCTTCCGAAACGACGGCCAGCGCGTAGGCGCCTTCGAGTTCGGCGACCGTCGCGCGGACGGCGCGGAAGATATCGCCGAGCTTCTGCTTGTGATGATGAATGCGGTGCGCGATGACTTCGGTATCGGTCTCCGAGGTGAACGCGTAGCCGAGCTTCGTCAGTTCGTCGCGCAGCTCTTCGTGATTCTCGATGATGCCGTTGTGAACGATGGCAATGCCGTCGCGGGAGATGTGCGGGTGTGCATTGCGCTCGGACGGCACGCCGTGGGTTGCCCAGCGGGTGTGTGCAATGCCGAGGCGGCCTTCCGTCGGCGTTTCCGTGATCGCATCCTGCAGCATCTTCACCTTGCCGACCGTGCGCAGACGACGCAGATGTCCTTCTGCGTTCAGCACGGCGACGCCGGCAGAATCGTAGCCGCGATATTCGAGCCGCCGCAGGCCTTCGATGAGGATCGGGACGATGTTGCGATCAGCGATGGCGCCGACGATTCCGCACATGGATCAGGATTCCTGGACGTTGGGCTGTTGGCCGTGATCGAGCGTTCGTGCGCCGCTCCGAACCCGGATTCTACTCGGCAAACTACTCGTCAAATGGGAGGTATCGCACGACTTGGAAGGCCTCCACTTGACCCGAACCGGGACCTAGGTCTTCTTCTCGGGCCGCTTCCAGCCTTCGATGGTCACCTGGCGTGCCCGCGCGAGCGTGAGCTTGCTGTCCGGAGCATCGCGGGTAATGGTCGAACCGGCGCCTGTATTGGCGTTGGCGCCGATCTTCACCGGGGCCACCAGCATCGAGCCTGAGCCGATGAATGCACCGTCGCCGATCTCGGTGCGATGCTTGTTCACGCCGTCGTAATTTACGGTCACAGTGCCAGCACCGACATTGACCTTCCGGCCGACCGTCGCATCGCCGAGATAGGTCAGGTGATTGGCCTTGCTGCCGGCGCCGAGCTCGCTCTTCTTCACTTCCACGAAATTGCCGATGTGGACGTCCTCGTGCAGCACGGCGTCCGGGCGCAGGCGGGCGAACGGTCCGATGGAATTGCGCGGGCCGATGTTCGCCCGGTCGATGACGCAGTTCGGATGGATTTCCGTGTCCGCATCGATGCGGCAATCCTTGAGATAGTTGTTCGGCCCGATGCGGACACGGTCGCCGAGATGGACGTTGCCGACCAGCACCGCATTCACGTCGATGAATACGTCCCGCCCGACGGTGACGTTGCCGCGGATGTCGATGCGCGCCGGATCAGCGAGCGTCACACCCTGCAGCATGAGCTGCGTGGCGCGTTCTGCGCGCAGTGCGGCCTCGAGCTGCGCGAGCTGCACCTTGTCGTTGACGCCCAGCACTTCCGTTTCCGTGCCCGCCACGACCGCGCCGATCTTCATGCCGTCGCGCACTGCCATGACGATGACATCGGTCAGGTAGTACTCGCCCTGGGCATTGTCGTTCTTCAATGCCGCGAGCCATTTGCGCAACGAGGCGGCGGGCATCGCCATGAGGCCGGTGTTGCCTTCGTTGATGGCGCGTTCCTTGGTGTTCGCATCCTTCTGTTCGACGATGCGCACGACGTTGCCTGCGCCGTCGCGCACGACGCGGCCGTAGCCGGTGGGATCCGACAGCATGACGGTCAGCAGGCCGAGCGACTTCTGGTCGCAACGTTCGAGCAGCTGTTCCAGCGATGTTTTGCGGATCAACGGCACATCGCCGTAGAGAATCAGCACGCGATGATCGTCAGGGATGTGCGGCATCGCCTGGGCAACGGCATGGCCGGTGCCGAGCTGCTCGGCTTGCAGCACCCAGTTGACCGGTTCCTTCGAGAGCCGTTCGCGGACCAGGTCGCCGCCATGGCCGTAAACCACGTGAATGGCATCGGCGCCGAGCGACTTCGCCGTATCGAGGACATGCGACAGCAATGCATGACCCGCCAAAGGTTGCAGCACCTTCGGCAGGTCGGACTTCATTCGCTTTCCCTGGCCGGCGGCGAGGATGACGACGGAGAGTGGTGAAGACATATGCGAGGTCCGGGACTCGGGTCAGGACATATCAGTATCGGCGGTGCATGAAACAAAATGCGCCCCGAAGGGCGCATTCTGCAATCTTTTCCAAGCCTGCGGCCCGCCGCCGGCTACTGCTTTATCTTCCGCAGCTTCTCCAGCATCTTGAGCTGCGCAGCCGCACGCAGCAGTTCAGCCTGCGCCTTGGCGCTGTCGATGGTATCGCCGCGATTCCGCAGCGCTTCTTCGGCCGCCTGCTTGGCGCTCAGCGCAGCTGCTTCGTCCAGATCCTTCGCGCGCAGTGCCGTGTCGGCGAGAACCGTCACGACGTGCGGCTGAATTTCGATCGCGCCACCCGACACATAGAAGAACTGCTCATCGCCGGCAGCAGTCTGCACGCGAACTTCGCCCGGCTTGAGCGTCGTCAGCAGCGGCGCGTGACGGGGCGCGATACCGATCTCGCCCATCACGGCCGGCGCGAACACCATCGAGGCCTCGCCGGAGAAGATCTCGCCTTCGGCGCTGACGATGTCGACATGAATTGTGGCCATATCTCTTCCTGGCTAGCGACTGACAGCGAGCCGCTGCATTACTGCAGCGTCTTCGCCTTCTCGACCGCTTCTTCGATCGTGCCGACCATGTAGAACGCCTGCTCCGGCAGCGCGTCGTATTCGCCGGCGAGGATGGCCTTGAAGCTGCGGATCGTTTCCTTCAGCGGGACCAGCTTGCCGGGGTTGCCGGTGAACACTTCGGCGACGTGGAACGGCTGCGACAGGAAGCGCTGGATCTTGCGGGCGCGGGACACGGTCAGCTTGTCCTCTTCCGACAGTTCGTCCATGCCCAGGATCGCGATGATGTCCTGCAGTTCCTTGTAACGCTGCAGCACGGCCTGCACGCCGCGAGCGACGTTGTAGTGTTCCTCGCCGATGACCAGCGGATCGAGCTGACGGCTGGTGGAATCGAGCGGGTTCACGGCCGGGAAGATACCCAGCGCGGCGATCTGACGATCGAGCACGACGGTCGCGTCGAGGTGGGCGAAGGTCGTGGCCGGCGACGGGTCGGTCAAGTCGTCGGCCGGAACGTACACGGCCTGGATCGAGGTGATCGAACCGGTCTTGGTCGAGGTGATGCGCTCCTGCAGCACGCCCATTTCTTCAGCCAGCGTCGGCTGGTAACCCACGGCCGACGGCATACGGCCGAGCAGCGCGGACACTTCGGTGCCGGCCAGCGTGTAGCGGTAGATGTTGTCGATGAACAGCAGCACGTCGCGGCCCTTGCCCTGCTCGTTCTTTTCGTCGCGGAAGTATTCGGCCATGGTGAGGCCCGTGAGCGCGACGCGCAGGCGGTTGCCCGGCGGCTCGTTCATCTGGCCGTACACCATCGCCACCTTCGATTCCGGCAGGTTCTGCAGGTTGATGACGCCGGCTTCCGACATCTCGTGATAGAAGTCGTTGCCTTCGCGGGTACGTTCACCGACGCCGGCGAACACGGACAGACCCGAGTGCGCCTTCGCGATGTTGTTGATCAGTTCGAGCATCGTGACGGTCTTGCCCACGCCGGCGCCGCCGAACAGGCCGATCTTGCCGCCCTTGGCGAACGGCACGAGCAGATCGATGACCTTGATGCCGGTTTCGAGCAGATCCTGGCCGCCGGCCTGTTCGTCATACGACGGCGCGGCGCGGTGAATCGGCCAGTAGGTGTCGGCCTTGACCGGACCGCGTTCATCCTGCGGATCGCCGAGCACGTCCATGATGCGACCGAGCGTCGCCTTGCCGACCGGCACGGAAATCGGCGCGCCCGTGGCCTTGACCTTGAGGCCGCGCTGCAAGCCTTCCGATACGCCCATGGCGATCGTGCGCACGACGCCGTCGCCGAGCTGCTGCTGCACTTCGAGCGTGAGATTGCCCTCTTCGAGCTTCAGCGCTTCATACACTTTCGGGATGTGCTCGCGTGGGAACTCCACGTCGATGACAGCACCGATGATCTGCACAATCTTGCCGGTAGACATTTGCTCGTTCCTCGCAGGGAAGCTGGGAAGCTGCTAGCCGTGAGCCAGAGCGCTTCCGCGCCAATCACTGCACTTATCAATTGCCCGATAACGATTCCAGAATTCTTCATCTGGCCAGCAGCTCATTGCCCGCTGCTCGCCGCTCGATCTCACACCGCCGCCGCGCCGCCCACGATTTCGCTGATTTCCTTCGTGATCGCGGCCTGACGGGCCTTGTTGTAGATCAACTGAAGTTCTTCGATCAGCTTGCCGGCGTTGTCGGTCGCGCTCTGCATGGCGACCATGCGCGCAGCCATTTCGCAGGCGACGTTTTCGACGGCGCCCTGGTAGACCTGCGACTCGATGTAGCGCATCAGCACGCCGTCCAGCAGTTCGGCCGCCGACGGCTCGTAGATGTAATCCCACAGCTTCTGCAGCTTGCTCTCGTCCGACTCGTCCGCAGCCACCGGCAGCAGCTGACGCACCGTCGGCTTCTGGGTCATGGTGTTGACGAGCACGTTGTTCACGACGTACAGGCGATCGAGCTTGCCGTCGCGATACAGATCGAGCATGACTTTCACGGTGCCGATCAGATCGGCGACATGCGGGCGATCGCCGAGATGCGTCACGGTTGCCAGCGTCTTCACGTTGCTCAGGCGCTTGAAGAAGTTCACGCCCTTCGCACCGATGAGACACGTCGACACCTCGGCGCCCTGCTTCTGCCAGTCGCGAATGGCCGCCAGCGTCGTCTTGAACAGGTTGACGTTGAGGCCGCCGCACAGGCCGCGATCCGTACTGATGATGATGAAGCCAACCGCCTTCGCCGGCCGTTCCACCATGAACGGATGCTTGTAATCCGGATTGGCGTGGCGCAGGTGGCCGATCACGCGACGGATCTTTTCCGAATACGGACGCGTCGCACTCATGCGCTCCTGCGCACGACGCATCTTGCTCGCCGCGACCATCTTCATGGCCTTGGTGATCTTCTGCGTGCTCTTGAAGCTCGCGATCTTGATGCGGATTTCTTTGATGCTGGGCATTGAGCTTCGCTCTCAGGGCTACTGGCGGCTGGCTACTGGCGGCTGGCCAGAGCAGGATCTGTCTTCGTGCCGGCCAGTCGCCAGCAGCCAGTTGCCGATCGCCATCTTCAATACGTTCCCGTCGCCACGAACTCTTCGCAGAGCTTCTTCAGGCCCGCCTCGACATCCTTCGTCAGTTCCGGCTTCGCATCGATGCCGTCGATCAACTGCTTGTAGTTGGTCTTGGCGAAAGCCTGCAGGGCCGCTTCGAAGGCGCCGACCTTCTTCAGCTCGACCTTGTCGAGGAAGCCGTTGTTCACGGCGTAGAGCGACAGGGCCATTTCCGCGACCGACATCGGCGAGTACTGCTTCTGCTTCATCAGCTCGGTGGTGCGCTGGCCGCGCTCGAGCTGGCTGCGGGTCGCCTGGTCGAGGTCGGAGGCGAACTGTGAGAAGGCCGCGAGTTCGCGGTACTGCGCGAGCGCCAGACGGATACCGCCGCCGAGCTTCTTGATGATGCCCGTCTGCGCCGAACCGCCGACGCGCGACACCGAGATGCCGGCGTTCATGGCGGGACGGATTCCGGCGTTGAACAGATCGCCTTCGAGGAAGATCTGACCGTCGGTGATCGAGATCACGTTGGTCGGCACGAAGGCCGTCACGTCACCCGCCTGGGTTTCGATGATCGGCAGGCCCGTGAGCGAGCCGGTCTTGCCCTTCACGCGGCCGTTGGTCTTCTTCTCCACGTACTCTTCGTTGACGCGAGCCGAACGCTCGAGCAGGCGCGAGTGCAGGTAGAAGACGTCGCCCGGATAGGCTTCGCGGCCCGGCGGACGGCGCAGCAGCAGCGAGATCTGGCGATAGGCCCACGCCTGCTTGGTCAGGTCGTCATAGATGATGAGCGCGTCTTCGCCCTGATCCATGAAGTACTCGCCCATCGTGCAGCCCGCATAGGGAGCGAGGTACTGCAGCGAGGCGGGCGTCGAAGCGGAAGCGGCCACGATGATCGTGTGCTTCATCGCATCGTGCTCTTCGAGCTTGCGCACGACGTTGGCGATCGACGACTGCTTCTGGCCGATGGCGACGTAAATGCACTTAATGCCGGAGTTCTTCTGGTTGATGATCGTGTCGATGGCGAGCGCGGTCTTGCCGGTCTGGCGGTCGCCGATGATCAGTTCGCGCTGGCCGCGGCCGACCGGGACCATCGAGTCGACGGCCTTGTAGCCCGTCTGCACCGGCTGGTTGACCGACTTGCGGAACACGACGCCCGGCGCAACGCGCTCGATCGGCGCCTTCTGGGTCGTCGCGATCGGGCCCTTGCCGTCGATCGGATTGCCGAGCGCGTCGACGACGCGGCCGAGCAGCGCTTCGCCGACCGGCACTTCGAGAATGCGGCCGGTGGTCTTGACCGTGGCGCCTTCGGCGATGTGCTTGTACTCGCCGAGCACGACGGCGCCGACCGAATCCTGTTCCAGGTTCAGCGCGAGGCCCGTGCTGCCGCCGGGGAATTCGAGCATTTCGCCGTACTTCACGTCGGCGAGACCGTGGATGCGCACGATGCCGTCCGTCACGGTCACGACCGTGCCGACGTTGCGCTCTTCGGTCGCACTCGCGAACTTCTCGATGCGCGACTTGATCAGATCGCTGATTTCAGATGCCTTGATGGACATTACCGTTACCTCGGCTACAGGCGACGGGCTACGGGCGACAGCCGGAACCCAACACGATGTGCCTGACCAACCAAATTGTGATTCAAAAACCTTCTGGCCGTGGCCTGCAGCCCGTAGCCCGTTGTCTAGTGCGCCAGTTCGCTGGCCAGCCGATCGAGACCCGACTTCAGCGACCCGTCGATGACCAGGTCGCCCGAGCGCACGATGGCGCCACCGAGCAACGAGGCATCGACGTCGCAATGCAGACGAATCTCACGCTTCATGCGCTTGCGCAGCGCAGCCGACAGACGCTCGCGCTGTGCATCGCTCAGTGCCACGGCCGACGTGATCTGCACATCGGCGATGTTCTCGACTTCCGCACGCAGGGTTTCGTAGATCGCCGCGATCTCGGGCAGCAGGCCCAGACGGCGGTTCTGCGCCAGCGTGTCGAGGAAGTTCTTGCCGTGCTCGTCGAGCGTCACTCCGCTCGCTTCGCCGACCAGATCGACCAGCTGCGAGGGCGTGAGGCGCGGGCTCGACAGCAACCGCGCGACGCGCTCATCCGCAACGACCGTTGAGCCGTTGCCCAGCAGCTCCGACCACTTCGCAAAGGCCTTGTGCTCCTGCGCATACGCGAACGCGGCGCGGGCATAGGGCCGGGCGATTGTGATTTTCTCAGCCATCGATGCTCCGGTGCGTCAACCGCGCTCGATTTCGAGCGCCAGCTTGTCGAGCAGGTCCGCGTGGGTCTTCGCGTCGATCTCGCGACCCAGCAGCTTGCTGGCGCCGCTCACCGCGATGGCCGCCACCTGCTGGCTGAGCTCGGCACGGGCGCGGTTCGAATCGAGTTCGACCTGCTCGCGGGCAGCGCCGATCAGACGCTGGCCTTCCGCGATCGCCGTACCGCGCGCTTCCTCGACGAGTTCATTCGAGCGGCGGTTCGCCTGCTCGATGATCTTGCTCGCCTGGGCATGCGCTTCCTTCAGCACGACCGTGGCGCTCGCCTTGGCTTCGGCGAGGCTCTTGTCCGCTTTTTCTGCGGACGCGAGACCTTCGGCGATTTTCTTGCGGCGTTCGTCGATGGCTGCGATCAGCGGCGGCCAGATGAACTTCATCGTCACCCAGGACAGGACGAAGAACACCGCCAGCTGCACGAACAGTGTTGCGTTCAGATTCATGGAAGTAACTGCCTAAACTGCAATCGACCTGCGTTCAAGCGCGCTCGCTTGCGCGGCGCGCCCAAGTGACTTCAACCCGCGAACGGATTGGCAGTCGCGAACCACAGCGCGATACCGACGCCGATGATGAACGACGCGTCGATGAGGCCGAGGAGCAGGAAGACCTTGGTCTGCAGCACGTTCATGAGTTCAGGCTGGCGAGCCGACGACTCGATGTACTTGGCAGCCATGATGCCGACGCCGATGCACGCGCCCAGCGCGCCGATGCCGATGATCAAACCGCAAGCCAGGGCGACAAATGCTACGTCTGTCATGAGAGTTCTCCGGAAAAAACCAAACCAACTAAACGATCAGTGAAGAAACGAAACCTTAGTGATGCTCGTGCGCCTGGCCGACATAGGCCAGCGTAAGCATCATGAAAATGAACGCCTGCAGCAGCACGATCAGGATGTGGAAGATCGCCCACACGGAACCCATGATCAGGTGCCCGGCCATACCCAGCACGGTGGCCGTGCCACCGAGTCCGGCAATGAGGAAGAAGATAAGCTCGCCGGCGTACATGTTGCCGAAGAGACGCATGCCGTGAGAGAGCGTCTGGCCAACGTACTCGATCGCGGTGAACAGGGCGTTGACCACGGCCAGCACGATCGCGCCGAGCCACGTGAGTGGATTCGCCGTGATCTTGACCATGCCGAACGGCGCCGTGACCCACTGATGCAGCCAACCGCCGATGCCCTTGACCTTGATGTTGTAGAAGACCACCAGCAGCAGCACCGCGATAGCCATTCCGAACGTGCCATTCAAGTCAGCCGTCGGCAGGGGCCGCAGGTAATCGATATGGAATATGTTGTGGGCGATCCAGGGCAGCAGATCGACCGGAAGCAGGTCGATGGCATTCATCAGGGCAACCCAGACGAACACGGAAAGAGCCAGCGGCGCGATGTAGGTCAGCTTGCCGTGAACCATCCCCTTGGCCTGTTCTTCGACGAACTCGACCAGCATTTCAACGAATGCCTGGAAGCGGCCCGGCACACCCGCCGTTGAACGACGCGCCGCGAAATAGAACGGGATCAGGAAGAGCAAGCCGCAGAGAATCGAAAAGAAAATCGTATCGAGATGCAGGACGTTGATGTCGAAGAGGCCGTGCTGGACCTTGTTAGCGAGATAGGTCAGGTGATGGGAGATATAGCCGGACATTCCGCCGGATTCGTGCCCGCCCTCACTTGCCATCAAGAATCTCTGCATGATTTACCCTTTCCCCGATCCGTTGCCGGCCGTGCCAGCGGCCGACTTGCGCTGCGATTTGGCGAAGGCCAGCGAGGCCCAGTACGCCAACAGCGCTCCGAACAATCCTGCGATCAATCCCAGCGGCGCCATCGCTTTCGAGCGAAAGGCGATCACCAGCAATCCCAGCGTGAGAACCAGCTTCACCAGCCAGGCCACCACGAAACTCGCGGCGCTCAGACCGGCACCGTGATTCAGGCTGTGCCGGAACAGCGTGAAGGCCATGTAGGCCGTCCACAGCGATCCGATACCGCCGCCCACCAGCACTGACCATCCGGCTCGCCCGCCGAACGCCATGCCGCCGATGGCTGCCATCACGACGATCCAGATCAACTGCCACTGCAGGATCTTCACGGACTGGCGGGCTGCATTGCCCAGCGAGTTGCTGCTCACGACCTTGCCCTGAGCATCTCTACGGACACCGCCTCGGCCAGTACGCCCATCCGATCGACGGACAACAAAAATGCCACTGCGTTGACCGACCAGTCGGCGACGTGTGGCATTACGACAAACCCACCCCGACCGCATTTCTGCCCGGCCGGAAAAGGCGGCGGATTATACGCAGCGTTTTGCAGTGCTTCAAGAAATCGTAAGGTGCTTTTCGCGACAAAGACGCGGCGCTGCTGTCGTCCGCTGTGCGATTTCGGCAAAGCGCGTAACTACCAGACGCGTAAGGAAAAACAGCAGCGACGAATCGACAGCGGCTACAGGCGGTAGCTGAGCTTGATCAGAAACTGGTCTGCGTCGCGGACCTCGCCCATGTCTTTGAAGAGCTGCGCCACTTCGCGGTCGTCATCGTTCAACAGATCGAATCCGCCGCGGGCATACACCACATAAAGATCGGACTGCGGCGCAAGCGAATAGCGATAGCGCAATTGAATGCCGAGATTGTTCACCGTGAACGGTTCGAGCGCGACCGGAACGGGATGCAAACGGCCATCGACATCGTTCTGCCAGGCCTGCCGCGGCTCGGCGGAAATGCCGATCCACTGCCAGCGCAGCCGCAATTCGTGGCGCGGCGCGGGAATCCAGTCGAGCCGGAAATCGAGATCGAGGCGCGGTGCCCGGTAGGTGCCGAAATCATTGTCCTGTTGCCACAGCAGCCACTCGTCTGCGTACTGCGGCCGCAGATCGAGCCGCAGCGTGAGCTGTTCGACCGGGTACCACAGCCCCGTGAACTGCAGCCAGCCCGAGTAATCCTCGATGCCCTGCGGGAACAGGTAGCCGCTGAAGATGAACTGCCAGTCGCCGAAGCGCGGCGAGGTGAAATCGGCGTAGGCGCTGTACCGCGTGTCGAACCGCACCGGTCCGTTGCCGCGCGAAATCAGATCGTCGACGCCGTTTGGAATCAGGCGCAGCCGTTCGTAGGCGAGCCAGCCGCTGCGGTAGTTCACCTGCCGCAGCAGCTCGATGTTGGATTGCAGGCGCTCGCCCGCGTCGTTCTCGCGGTACTGCAGGGTCAGTTGCTGGCTTTCGCCGCTGACGCGACCGCCGTCCTTGCCGATCCGCCGCAGCGTCGTCCATTCGACCTGGCGCAGCGAGTTGCGCTCCATGTAGCCCAGGTCGTTGAGATCGAAGTCGTCGTCGATGGTCAGCAGCGTCAGCGAATGCGACAGCGGTGCGGAACGATTGAAGTCCGCCCGCAGCCACGCTTCGTATCCCGCTGCGCGCGCTGCGCCCGTGTCGATGTCGCTGCGGATCAGCTGTCCGGCGAAGCGCCACCAGTCGTTGGGCGTGAGATCGAAGTCGAGCGCATTGACCGCGGCGTGACGATCGAGGAACGGACGATCGGTCCAGCTGCCGAGATAGCCGACGCGGCCCGTCGGCAGCGTGAATCGCAGGCGCGCGGCGCCGAACAGACGCCCCAGGTCTTCGTCGTATTCGTCCTCCTGCGCAACGAAGGCGCCGTAGTCGAACGAGCCGGCACTGCCCGAGATCTTCAGCGCCGCGTCGATATCGCTGGAGCCGGCACTGCCGTCGTCCGGCGCCGCGCCCACCCGGCGTGTATAGATGAGCTGGCCGTTGGCCGGCGTGGCGAGCGCGAACAAGTTCTGGTTTTCGGTGAAGAAGGGACGCTTGTCCGTGAACACGGTTTCGATCGCCGAGAAGTCGACCACCAGTTCGTCGCTTTCGACCTGGCCGAAATCGGGATTCAACGTGGCGGTAAGCCAGAAATTCGGCGTCGGCTTCCAGCTCACGTCGACGCCCACCTTGCCTTCGAGCGTGGGCTCCAGGTTGTTCCTGATGACGCTCGCATACGGCACGACGTCGAGTGCCGGCGCCGCGCTGAACTGCGCCACCTCGATGCGGCGGAAGTCCGCGAGAAACGCCGGCGAATCGTCGGAAATCCCGGGACAGGCGAAGCGCTCGTTGCGATCGAACAGATAGCGCGACGCATACACGCCGATTTCGCGCATCGGCTTGCTGGTGGGCCGCATGTTCACGGCGTGCCACGGCACGAGGATTTCCACGAACCACTGGTCCGGCGTTTCGCGAACCTGGCTGCGCCACTCGCCGTCCCAGTCGCGGCTGAACTTGTTCTCGTTCGTGAGCGTGCCGTCGCGCACGCCGCCGCCGAGGCCGACGGAGAATTCGTATCCGACCTGCCCGGTCGCATCGAAGTCGATCAGCAGGCGGACCGAATCGCCGGGGAACGTTTCGGCATCGCGCGGCGTGCGCGGCTTGACGCGTCGCGCGCCGGCCGGCTGATCCAGGGTGAATGCGGCCGCAAGCCCCTCGGGCGTCGCGACGATCCGTACGTCACTGCGATAGCGCGGTATGTCGCGCGCGAACGGCTCGATGCGATACCACTGGCCGCAATCGACGGCCTGCTGCCATTCGGGTTCGTCGAACCGGCCATCGACGTCGATGGCACCTCGCGCGATCACCGGCAGGAGCAGCACTGTATACAGTGCTGCGGCGGCGCAAGAAGTCTTTCGTATTGTCGTACGGGGAGGCGCGATGTCGTTCAACCGCGCGGGCGGCATTGCGGGAATGCTTCCATGCAGGCGTTGCTCATCCGTGCGTCCTCGGCGTCAGCGAATGTGGCCGATGATACCGTCGAGTTCATCGAGCGAGTGATAGGTGATCACCAGCTTTCCCTTGCCTGAGCCGGAATGCTGCACCTGCACCCTGGCGCCGAGCTTTTCCGACAGATCGCTTTCGAGCTTGCGGACATTCGGATCGGCCTTCGGTGCCGGCGTCGATTCCTGCGGACCGGCGAGCATGCGGCGCACGAGCGCCTCGGTTTCGCGCACCGAGAGCTTTTTCTTCGCCACCTGCGCCGCGACTTCCGCCTGCTGGCGCTGGTTCTCCAGGCCCAGCAACGCGCGCGCATGGCCCATTTCCAGTTCGCCGCGTTCGACGAAGCCCTTTGCTTCATCGCACAGATCGAGCAGCCGCAGCAGATTCGATACAGTGGCGCGCGAGCGGCCCACCGCTTCGGCGGCGGTGGCATGCGTCATCTCGAATTCGGAAATCAGCCGCTGCAGCGCCCGCGCCTCTTCCAGCGGATTCAGGTTCTCGCGCTGGATGTTCTCGATGAGCGCCATCGCCACCGCGGCCTCATCCGCAACGCGGCGCACGATCGCGGGAATTTCGTGAAGGCCGGCGAGCTGCGCCGCACGCCAGCGGCGTTCGCCGGCGATGATTTCGTAGCGTCGCGGCTGGCCCGCCGGCGCATCGCCCAGCGGTCGCACGAGAATCGGCTGGATCAGTCCCTGTGCCTTGATCGAATCCGCCAGCTCCTGCAGCGTGTCGGTGTGCATGTCGATGCGCGGCTGATATTTGCCGCGCTGAAGCAGATCGACCGGCAGCTTGAGCAACTCTTCATCGGGACGCAGCTGCGCTACGGCGGAAGTGCCGCTATCGACGGGCGCCGGTTGACCGAGCAATGCGCCGAGTCCGCGTCCGAGGCTGGGGCGTTTGGTGGACATTCGTTTAAAAGGCCGACTGGCAACGGGCACCTGGCAACTGGCCAGAACAGATCCCGGACGGGAACACGTGGGCCTTCCGGCCAGCAGCCACTCTCACGTTCCCACCGCATCCGCCGTCGGCGCCATCGGCTCGCCTTCGGCGCGGCGGATCATTTCGCCGGCGAGCGCGAGGTAGGCCAGCGCGCCGCGGGACTCGCGATCGAAATACAGCGCGGGCTTGCCAAAGCTCGGGGCCTCGGCGAGACGCACGTTGCGCGGAATGATGGTGCGGAAGACGCGACCGGGGAAATGCTCCATGAGCTGCGCCGAGACTTCGTTGGCGAGGTTGTTTCGCGGATCGAACATGGTGCGCAGGATGCCGTGGATCTCCAGCTGCGGATTCGGGCCGGCCTTGATCTGGTCGATGGTGCCGACGAGCGCGGTGAGACCTTCGAGCGCGTAGTACTCGCACTGCATCGGGATCAGCACGCCGTCGGCCGCGACCAGCGCATTGACCGTCAGCATGTTGAGCGAAGGCGGGCAGTCGATCAGCACGATGTCGAACTGGTCCAGCACCGGCTGCAATGCATTGCGCAGGCGCGATTCGCAGCCCGGCTTGCCCATCAGCTCCACTTCGGCGGCCACCAGGTCCTGATTGGCCGGCAGCAGTTTGAAATCGGAATAGTCGACCGACAGCAGCGCCGAGGCGAGATCGCAATCGCCCAGCAGCACGTCGGTGGTCGTGCGCTGCACCGTGCGCTTGTCGACGCCGCAGCCCATCGTCGCATTGCCCTGCGGATCGCAATCGATCAGCAGCACGCGCCGCTTCGTCGCCGCCAGCGACGCGGCGAGATTCACGCTCGTCGTCGTCTTGCCGACGCCGCCTTTCTGATTGGTGATGGCGAGAATGCGGTGCATGAGAAGAGGCCGACTGGTCTACTGGCGACTGGCCACTGGCCAGAGCGGAATGGCGATGCAAGTCATGCAACTGGCCCTCGATTGGCCGGAGAATCCAAGGACGTGAATCTGATCGATACTGGACTCTTCTCTGGCCAGAGACCAGTAGCCAGTTTGCCAGCGGCCCGCATGATCGCTAGACGCGATCGTGCGACCGGCAGATTTCCACAAGATGGCGCTCTTCGTCCAGACCGGGAACGTCAAGTCGATGGATCGCCGCGAGTTTCCAGCCGTTGGGAAGTTTCTTGACTTCGTCTTCGGGGAATTTCCCTTTCATGGCGAGCAGTCGCCCGCCGCCGACAGCGAGATGCCCGGCCCATTTGACGAACTGCTCGACGGGCCCCACGGCGCGCGAAACGACGATGTCGAAGCGTTCGTCGGGACGAAAAGCTTCGGCACGCGTGTGAACGGTGACGATGTTGCGCAGTTCGAGCAGCTGCGCCACGTGATCGATGAACTTGAGTTTCTTCGCCGTGGAATCGACCAGCGTGAACTGCCGCTCCGGATTCACGATGGCGAGCGGAATGCCGGGAAATCCCGCACCGGTGCCGATGTCGCACACGCGCGATCCGCGCAGGAAGGACTGGATCGACAGGCTGTCGAGCAGATGCTTGGTGATCTGCGCCGATCGCTCACGGATCGCCGTGAGGTTCATGCGCTGATTCCAGTCGTCGAGTTCGTCCAGCACGCGCAGCAGCTTCGCTGCTTGATCAGCGCTCAGTGCGATGCCGAGCTTTGCCGCGCTTTCGACGAGAGTGGGACTCATTAGAGAGGCAGGGAGAGCGAACTCTCATCCCCCTGTAGGTCAGGCTTTAGCCTGACACTGCCGCAGGCCGGCTGAAGCCGGCCCCACAGGAAGAAGGATGAGTCACTTCTTCGCGCACTTGCCTTCGAGACGTATGTGCCGGGTATCGCACAGCCCCGTCTGCTGCGAGAAGAAATGCGCGATGGCTTCGAAGTCCTTTTCATCCACGCCCGCGATGATGCCGGCCATGATCGCGTTCTTGCGCTTGCCGCTCTTGTAGTCCTTGAGCGCGTGCACGATGTAGTCCGCGTACTGGCCCGCCAGTGCGGGGTAGTCGTCCGACAGGGCCTTGGCACCGTTGGCGCCATGGCACTGCACGCAGGTCTGGGTCGCCGCGGGCGGCGTGCCGACGACTTCGGCGTCCGGGTTGACGCCTTCGGCATGCAGGAAGGCCGCGATGTCTTCGCGATCCTGGGCGTTGAGCGAGCTGGCTTGCGCGTGCATGGTCGGATGCGGACGTTCGCCGGAGGCGTATTCCGCCAGGGCCACCGTCAGGTACTTCAGGTTCTGGTTGCCGAGGCGCGGGACGTTGTACTCGGGCCAGACGTTCTTGTAGTTGGGAACCCCGTGGCAGCCGTGGCAGGTGTAGGCGAGCTTCTTGCCATTCTCGGCATTGCCCTCGGCAGCGGCACCGGTGCTCGTGGCGATGGCGATTGCACCCAGGCCGAGCGCCAGCAGGGTCGGTCGAAACTTCATTCCTCGTCTCCGCACGTTCTTGGCAAATTCGTACGCTGCCGGCTCGAGGCCAGAGGGGTGCCGGTCAGCGGGGGGGCGCAATGGTAGCCCGCGCTATTGTTGATGAATAGCGCCAATTCACGGGTTTGGGTCAGGTTTCCCATGAATCCTGCAGGTTGCGGCTCACATCCGCGGGGTGGCTCGGCTATACTTTTCGCGCCCCGAGGCTCCGCCCCGGCGCCACTCCCCGCCCGCTTTGAGGTTTCCATGGCTCGCATCACTGTCGAAGACTGTCTGCAACACGTCCCGAATCTGTTCCAGCTGGTCATGGTTGCGGCGAAACGCTCGCGCAAACTGGCCAATGGCGCCGAGCCGACCGTGGATGCGGAGAACGACAAGATGACGGTCGTGGCCCTGCGCGAAATCGCCGCCGGTCATATTGGTCCGGAAATTCTGGAAGAGGTCGAACAGCGACCGGTTCCGGAAATGATGCCGGACGCGGACATGATGATGTCCGGCGAGCTGCGCGCACCGCACCTCGGGCTGGGGGACTAAACCCGCAGCGGATCCTCCTCGCCCGTCATGGACTATGCGTCTTCCATTCTGAGTCTGCTGCCGACCGGAAGACGCTCGATAGGCGTCACGCAGCTTCTCAACAAGCTCGAAACCTACCTGCCGCCGGCCCAGGTCGACCGGGTCCGCGATGCGTATGAATTCGGCGCCGAGGCCCACCAGGGTCAGAAGCGCCTGAGCGGCGAACCGTACATCGCCCACCCGGTGGCGGTCGCCGACATCCTGGCCGACCTGCACCTCGACGCGCAGACCATCGTCGCCGCCATCCTGCACGACGTCATCGAGGACACGGCGAGCTCGAAGGAAGAGATCGCCGAGCGCTTCGGCGCCGAAGTGGCCGAACTGGTCGACGGCGTTTCCAAACTCGACCAGATCCAGTTCCGCAGCCGCGCCGAGGCGCAGGCCGAATCCTTCCGCAAGATGCTGCTGGCCATGGTGCGCGACATCCGCGTCGTCATGGTCAAGCTGGCCGATCGCACGCACAACATGCGCACGCTCGGCGCCATGCCGCCGGCGAAGCGCCGCACCATCGCGCGCGAGACGCTGGAGATCTACGCGCCGATCGCCAATCGCCTCGGCATTCATTCGGTGAAGTCGGAACTGGAAGATCTCGGGTTCAAATCCCTGTATCCGGGCCGCTACCGCATCATCGAGCGCGCACTGAAAAAGGCGCGCGGCAACCAGAAGCAGTTCGTCGGCAAGATCGCCGACAACCTGCGCAGCGGCCTGGAGAAGGCCGGCATCAAGGGTCGCGTCGAAGGACGCGAAAAGCATCTCTACAGCGTCTATCAGAAAATGCGCCGCAAGCGCGCGCCGCTGACTTCCATCGTCGACGTGTTCGGTTTCCGCATCGTCGTCGACAGCGTCGACACCTGCTATCGCGCGCTCGGGCTGGTGCACGGGCTGTATCGCCCGATGCCCGGACGCTTCAAGGACTACATCGCGATTCCGCGCGTCAACGGCTATCAGTCATTGCACACGACGCTGTTCGGCCCGAACGGCATGCCGATCGAAGTGCAGATCCGCACCGAAGAAATGAACCGCGTTGCCGAATCGGGCATCGCCGCGCACTGGCAATACAAGAACAGCGAAGACCAGGGACGCGCCTATCGCGACCGCGCCAGCGAATGGCTGCAGCAGCTGATGGAAATCCAGCACGGCGGCAATTCCGAAGAATTCATGGAGAGCGTGAAGGTCGACCTGTTCCCGGACAAGGTCTACGTGTTCACGCCGCGCGGCGAAATCCGCCGCCTGCCGCGCAACGCCACCGCCGTGGATTTCGCGTACAGCGTGCACACCGACATCGGCAATCACTGCGTCGCGGCGAAGGTGGATCGACGGCTCGTACCGCTGCGCACGCCGCTGCGCAACGGCCAGACCGTGGAAATCATCACCGCGAAGGGCGCGACGCCGAATCCGGCCTGGGTGAACTTCGTCGTCACCGCCAAGGCGCGCGCGGCCATTCGTCACTATCTCAAGAGTCTCAAGCACTCCGAAGCCGTCGAACTCGGCAAGCGCCTGCTCAACCAGGCGCTCAGCGATCTCGGTCTCGCGCTCAAGAAGATCCCGGACGAGCGCGTGCAGTCCGCGGCCACCGAACTCAATCTCAAGAGCGCCGAAGAACTGTTCGAACGCATCGGACTCGGCGAACGCCTCGCGCCGCTGGTCGCGCGACGTCTGCTGCCCGCAGACACCGCCGCGCCCGCCGAACCCGTGCCGCAGTCCGGGCCGCTGGCGATCGCCGGCACCGAAGGCATGGTCGTCAGCTACGCGCGCTGCTGCTTCCCGATCCCGAACGATCCGATCATGGCGTATCTGTCCAGCGGCCGCGGCGTCGTGATCCACCGCGAGGTCTGCGGCAACCTGCGCAACTACCGCAAGCAGCCCGACAAGTGGCTGTCCGTGTCGTGGCAGCCGAATCTCGATCGCCTGTTCAACGTCGAGATCCGCATCGATGTCAGCAATCGCATGGGCGCGCTCGCCGCCATTGCGTCCAACATCGCCTCGACCGACACCAACATCGAACACGTCGCCGTCGATGAGCGCGATGGCGATGCCTCGACGCTGGTGTTCGACCTGCAGGTCAAGAACCGCAAGCACCTGGCGAGCGTCATCAAGAATCTGCGCAAGATGCCGGAAGTGATGCGCGTTACGCGAGTGCTGGCGTAACGTCAGCCAGTCCCCTTCTTCGAGGTTCCTCATGCCCCGCACCATCATCTCCACGCCCGACGCACCTGCCGCGGTCGGCACCTACTCGCAGGCCGTCAAGGTCGGCAGCACCGTCTACGTCTCCGGCCAGATTCCGCTCGATCCGAGATCCGGGCAGCTGGTGACGGATTCAATGGACGCGCAGATCCGTCGCGTCTTTGACAACCTCAAGGCCATCATCGTGGCCTCGGGCGGCACGTTCGCGAACGTCACCAAGCTCAACGTGTTCCTCACCGATCTGTCGCACTTCGCGCTGCTGAACCAGATCATGGCGGAATATTTCCAGCAGCCCTATCCGGCGCGCGCGGCGATTCAGGTCGCGGGGTTGCCGAAGGGCGCGGCGGTGGAGATGGATTGCGTGCTGGAGCTGGAGTAAGGAAGGCTACGGGCGACAGGCTACAGGCGACAGCCAGAAAGATGCTTGGTCTCCTGCTGTCGCCTGTCGCCTGTCGCCTGTCGCCCGTTTCCTGCCGCCTGTCGCCCGCAACTCCCTTGCTACACTCGCCACGGACGGCGACCCATGAACACTTCCACTTCCCCACAACGACCGCCGCAGGTCGCCTCCGCCGAATTGCGCCCCGTCACTGCGTTGCGCGGCGTCGGCGATGCACTGGCGCAGAAACTGCAGAAGCTCGGCATCGAGACCGTGCAGGACCTGCTGTTCCTGTTGCCGTTGCGTTATGAAGACCGCACACGAGTCGCCGCGATCGGTTCGCTGCAGGCCGGCGAGCGCGCCGTCATCGAAGGCGAAGTACAGCTCACCGAGGTCGCCTTCCGCGGCCGGCGACAGTTGCTGTGCCGGCTCAGCGACGGTTCCGGTTCGCTGACGCTGCGATTCTTCTACTTCAATGCCAGTCAGCAGCAGTCGCTCGCGCGCGGCGTCCGCATCCGCTGTTACGGCGAGATCCGTCGCGGACCCGGCGGCTTCGAGATCGTGCACCCGGAGTATCGGCGCGTGGCGAGCGATGCGCCCGGCGACGTCGAGCCGGCGCTCACGCCGATCTATCCGCTGACCGAAGGCGTGCAGCAGGGTCGATTGCGGCAGCTCACCTCGATGGCGCTGCGCGAGGTGGCCAATGAAACGATTCGCGACTGGCTGCCGGCGTCGGCGTTGCGCGAACTGAACCTGCCGTCGTTGCGCGAAGCGCTCGACTACGTGCATCGGCCGCCGCCCGATGCGAGTCTGGAACAGCTCTCCGCGTACATGCATCCGGCGCAGCGACGACTGGCGTTCGAGGAAATGCTGGCGCATCACCTCAGCCTGCGACTGCTGCGACGCGAAGTGCAGCGCGATCCGGGCTGGGCTTTTCAACCGCAGCGCGCGCTCATGAAGGGCTTTCTGCGCTCGCTGCCTTTCAAACCCACCGGTGCGCAGCAGCGCGCCTGGGCCGACATCGAACGCGATCTCGCGCAGCCGAGCCCGATGCTGCGGCTGGTGCAGGGCGACGTGGGCAGCGGCAAGACGCTGGTAGCCGCGATGGCGGCCGTACGCGCGGTCGAAGCAGGATTTCAGGCCGCCGTCATGGCGCCGACCGAACTGCTGGCGGAACAGCATGGCCGCAACTTCGCAGCGTGGCTCGCGCCGCTGGATCTCGAGATCGCATTGCTGACCGGCAAACGTTCCAGCGCGGCACGCACGCGCGCACTGGCGGACATCGCGTCGGGCTCGGCGCAGATCGTGATCGGCACGCACGCGCTGTTTCAGGAGCAGGTCGAGTTTCACCGCCTCGGTCTGGTGATCGTCGACGAGCAGCATCGCTTCGGCGTGCATCAGCGCCTGCTGTTGCGCGAGAAAGGCGCCTCGTCCGGCCGCTATCCGCACCAGCTCATCATGACGGCGACGCCGATTCCGCGGACGCTGGCGATGACGGCCTATGCGGACCTCGACGTGTCGATCATCGACGAACTGCCTCCGGGTCGCACGCCAGTGAAGACCGTGGCGCTGACCGAGAGCCGCCGCGACGAGATCGTCCTGCGCATTCGCGATGCCTGCCGGCAGAAACGACAGGCGTACTGGGTGTGCCCGCTGGTCGAGGAATCCGAGCAGCTGGAAGCGCAGGCCGCCGAAGAAACCGCGCGCGTGCTGGCCGAGGCGCTGTCGGAGCTGCGCGTGGGCCTGGTGCACGGCCGGATGACGCCGCGCGACAAGGATGCCGTCATGAGCGAGTTCAAGGCCGGTAGTATCGATCTGCTTGTTGCCACAACGGTCATTGAAGTCGGTGTCGACGTGCCGAACGCAAGCCTGATGGTGATCGAGAATTCCGAACGCATGGGTCTCGCACAGCTGCATCAGTTGCGCGGCCGGGTCGGTCGCGGGTCGGCGGAGAGCAACTGCGTGCTGCTGTATCGCCCGCCGCTCACTGAGGTCGCGCGCGAACGTCTCGGCGTCATGCGCGCGACCAACGATGGATTCGAGATCTCGCGGCGCGATCTCGAACTGCGCGGTCCCGGCGAATTGCTGGGCACGAAACAGACCGGCCTCATGCAGATGCGCGTGGCCGATCTCATGCGCGATGCCGATCTGTTGCCGCGCGTCCAGCAGACTGCCGAATTGATGCTGGCGGAGAATGAGGCCAACATAGCGCCGCTGCTGCGCCGCTGGACCGGACGCGGCGAGCAGTTCGGCAAGGTATGAGGGGGCGACTGGCTACTGGCGACTGGCCAGAAGGCAAGATGAGCAGAGAGGGTATGGAATCGACTGTCGAACATCCGGCGACGCCCGCACACTCCAGCTCTCTGTTCTGGCCAGCCGCCAGCAGCCAGTAGCCAGCCGCCGTCCCCATGTCCTCCTCCCCCCCCGACTTCGCCTCTCGCCTGCGCTGGCTCGGCCATCGCATCGGCTCCACCCCCTTCGTCGCCGAGATCCTGCCGGCGGCGGCGAAGCGCGCGAATGCCTACGCGCGGCTGCTGCGACTCGACAAGCCGATCGGTATCTGGCTGCTGTTGTGGCCGGTGTTGTGGGCGCTGTGGCTGTCGTCCGGCGGCAAGCCCGATCCGCACGTCTTCATCGTGTTCGTGCTCGGCACGGTGCTGACGCGCTCGGCCGGCTGCGCCATGAACGATTTCGCCGACCGCGATTTCGACGCGCATGTGAAACGGACGCGCGACCGGCCGCTCGCCACGGGCGAACTCGATCCCATCGAAGCGCTGGCGCTGTGCATCAGCCTCGGGCTGGTGGCGATCGGCCTGGTGCTGACCATGAATCATCTGACGCAACTCATGGCGATCGGCGGCGCGGTGCTGCTGCTGACCTATCCGTTCATGAAGCGCTTCTTTCCGCTGCCGCAGTTCTATCTCGGCGCGGCCTTCACCTGGTCGGTGCCGATGGCCTACGCGGCTCATACGGGCGAATATCCGCCGCGCATGGCCTGGCTGCTGTTCATCGCCGGCCTGCTGTGGACCATGGCCTACGACACCATGTACGCGATGGTGGATCGCGAGGACGACAGGAAGCTCGGCATCCGCTCCAGCGCCATCCTGTTCGGCGACGCCGACCGTTTCATCATCGGCATCATGCAGCTCATGTCGCTCTACGCGCTGTGGCTCGCCGGGCGCGAACTCGAACTGGGCCTGTGGTTCGGTCTCGGACTCATCACCGCTGCGATCTTCTCGCTCTACCAGCAGTACCTGATCCGCGACCGCAGGCCGGAGGAATGCTTCAAGGCATTCATCAACAACAATTACTACGGCATGGCGATCTTCATCGGGATCGCGCTGGAGTATGTATTCCGGTAGCGGCGCCGTTTTCTTCTGTAGGTCAGGCTTCAGCCTGACTCCTTGGCGAGGCCGGCTGAAGCCGGCCCCACAGGAAGAGAAGAAGCCGTCACTTCATCCGTCCCGCTCTCGCCACCGCCCACACGTCCACCCGTCGCGCGCCTGCGCGCTTCAGCACTCGCGCCAGCTCGTTGACCGTGCTGCCGGTCGTGACCACGTCGTCGATGATGGCGATGTGCTGGCCTGGAAGTTTCTCGCGCAGCGCAAACGCACCGCGCACGTTCCGGCGACGCTGCGTGCGATCGAGCTCCGCCTGTTCGCGCGTGTGACGGATGCGTTCGACGAGGTCGGTGCGCACGGGCACTGACAGGCGACGCTCCAGCACGGCGGCGACCTCGATCGCCTGGTTGTAGCCGCGCGCACGGAATCGCGACTGCGCCAGCGGCATGGGGACGATGCAGTCGGGAAGCGCAGCGCGCCGGGTACGCACGCGATCGGCCAGCAGTTCTCCCAGTACGCGACCGTAGGCCACGGCGCCGCCGTATTTGAGCCGCTGGACCATCTGGTCGACTGGATATGCATAACGCAGTGCGCACAGCGTCGCATCGAAACGCGGCGGATGGCGCAGGCACGCGCCGCAGATCAGCGGACTCCTGGATATCCGTCGTGCGAGCGGTTCGGCACAGCGCGCGCAAGCGTCGTCGTTGACCGGCAGATCGGCCCGGCAGTCCGCGCACAGATCCAGCGCGGGGCTGGCGCCGCGCGCGCTGCACAGGACACAGGTCGCCGCATTCCATTCGCCCGCAAGGCGGACGATGCGCCGCGACAGCTTCCGTATGACGTCTACCATTTTCCAATCCGTTGGTTGACAGCGACTCGGACGGCTGGAAATACTTGCCGCCCCAGCCGCACTCTGCCTGTGAGTCATCGGCCTCGGGCGCCGCATTTCTGTTCACTTCTGCCGGAAACCCAAGGATTCCTCATGACCACCGCAGCCGATCTGAAAGCCATGCGACTCGGCGAAGTGCGCACGGACTGGCGGCTGGAGGACGTGCGCGCCCTGTTCGCACTGCCGTTTGCGGATCTGCTGTTTCATGCGCAGCGCGTGCATCGCGACAACTTCGATCCGAACGAGGTGCAGATCAGCACGCTGCTGTCGATCAAGACGGGTGCCTGTCCCGAGGATTGCGCCTACTGCTCGCAGAGCATCCGTTTCGAGACCGGACTCAAGTCCGAGCCGCTGCTGAATCTCGACGAGGTGATGCAGAAGGCGCGCACGGCCCGCGCCAACGGCGCCACGCGCTTCTGCATGGGCGCGGCCTATCGCAGCCCGAAACCGAAGCAGCTCGCGCAGATCATCGAGATGGTGAAGGGCGTGCGCGAACTCGGCATGGAAACCTGCGTGACGCTCGGCATGCTGAACGCGCAGCAGGCGCAGGACCTGAAGGACGCGGGCCTCGACTACTACAACCACAACCTCGACACGTCCGAGTCCTATTACAAGGAGATCATCACGACCCGCACCTACCAGGATCGTCTTGACACGCTGCAGGCCGTGCGCGATGCCGGCATCAAGGTGTGCTGCGGCGGCATTCTCGGCATGGGCGAATCGGAGCTGGATCGCGCGCAGCTGCTGCACACGCTGGCCACGCTGCCGCAGCATCCGGAAAGCGTGCCGGTCAACCAGCTCATGCAGGTCGCGGGCACGCCGCTGCACGGTTCGAAGAAGGTCGAGCCGCTCGAATTCGTCCGCACCATCGCCGTTGCGCGCCTGCTGATGCCGCGCTCGCATGTGCGCCTGTCGGCCGGCCGCTCCGACATGAGCGACGAAACGCAGGCGCTGTGTTTTCTCGCCGGTGCGAACTCGATCTTCTACGGCGACAAGCTGCTGACCACGGAAAATCCGGACGAAAACCACGATCTGGGGCTGTTCGAAAAACTCGGCATCCGCCGGGAAGAGGTGGCGTCCGCACCGGCACGCTGCGAGCGCCGCGCAGACCATCGGAATCTTCCTGTAGGTCAGGCTTTAGCCTGAGTGTTTTCAGGCCGGCTGTGACCGAAGGAAATCCCGCGGGAAAGCCGGCCCCACAGGCGGAAACTCTGATCCTGTATCGTGCCGGCCATGCCGGCCCCGCGTTCCGTCGACGAATACTTTCTGGACCCTCGTCTCATCCGCCGCGCCTTCGATGCGGCGGCAGCGACATTCGACTCGGCGGCCGTCGTTCATGCAGAGATCCGCACGCGCCTGCTCGAACGGCTCGATGTCGTTCGTCTCGATCCGTCGCTGATCGTCGATCTCGGCGCGGGCACCGGGCACGGCAGCCGGGCCTTGCAGGATCGCTATCCGCGCTCGCAGGTGCTGGCCATCGATCTGTCGACGCGGATGCTCGTCGAAGCGCGGCGCCAGCAGCGCTGGCTGCGACGTTTCCGGCGCACCGCCGCCGATGCCGCGCGGCTGCCGCTGCGCGACGCCGGCGTGGACATGGTCTTCAGCAACCTGATGCTGCAGTGGTGCAATGACCCCGATGCGATTTTCAGGGAAACCCGTCGCGTGCTGCGGCCGGGCGCATTGCTGACGTTTGCCAGCCTCGGTCCGGACTCGTTGCGCGAACTGCGCCGCGCGTGGGCGGCAACCGATGCGCACGTCCATGTGCACCGGTTCATCGACATGCACGATCTGGGCGACGCCTTGATGCGGGCGGGATTTGCAGAACCGGTGATGGACACGGAACGGCTGACGATCACTTATCCGACGGTGGATGCACTCCATCGCGAGTTGCAGGACAGCGGCTCGGCAAACCATGCCACGGGACGCCCGCGGGGCTTGAGCGGCAGGGCGGCCAGAGAGCGATTCGCGCAGAACATCGAGGCGGCCCGCGTCGACGGCGTGTTCCCGGTCACCCTCGAAGTCGTCTATGGCCACGCCTGGGCGGGAACGAGCCACAAGGCGCGCGATCGCGGGGAATTCAGGGTCGGTGTCGAGGCCATCGGCCGACGCTCGTGATTCAGTAAAACTGAATCAGAGTCGCATACTTCCGGCATCTGCCTGGACCTTCACCAGCTTTAACTGAACATTCAAACCACCGGTGAAGCGTTACGCCAGGAACTGGCGGAGCCGGAATCCGACACGTCTGCGAAGGACGCTCCTTCGGTCACTCGCGGCCTCCGCGAACTGCCGAAAACTCCTTTCCCATCCGTGATTTGTGCGTTGCACGGCGGGTACTTGGCCGCTAGCATAGCGGCCCCGTTCCGGGCGCCCGCGTCTAGCCAGCCACTGCCCGCCAATCCGATGAATCCAGGCATCGCCCAAGGGATCGCCATGGAGCCTTCGCTGGCTCCGCCCGCCCCGATCCTCGGCGCGGATGGGGTGCGCCGGTTCGAGCTGCGCCCTCGCTGTTCCCTCACGCCGCGAACCGCACGACTGTTCATCGCCAGCATGGCCGCCGGGTCGTTCACTGTCGCCGGTTTCTTCGCACTGCAGGGGTTCTGGCCGATCCTGCCTTTCGCGGGTGCGGAAATCGCACTCCTGACGTGGGCCGTGCGCGCGTCGATGCGGAAAGGCCAGGAGCGGGAAACGATCGCAATCACTGATGAAACGGTGTCCATCCACAGCCGCACGGCGCAGAACGAGCGGCGTTCGGTATTTCCTCGTCATTGGGTGAAGGTTAAACTCCACGCCCCGCTGACGGCGCTGCATCCCAGCCGGCTCATTCTCGAGTCGTCCGGCCGCGCCTGCGAAGTGGGCAGGTTTCTCACAGAAGACGAGCGCCGCGGACTCGCGGTGCGCCTCAAGCAACTGGTGGGGAATGTGAATGAGTCACCCGCGCTCAGATGAAACTGGGTCGTGGGGCGTAATCGCGGGCGGACTCCGGAAGTTCATTCGCGACTGCGGACTTTGCGGTACCGCCTTGTGCGGACTGGCAATGCATAGAAAGAAGTAACGGGAGCATTGGCGACAATGTCGAAGATTCTGAAATACGCCGCCGCCGGCGCCGCAGCGTGTCTGCCCACCGGGGCCGCGCTGGCCGCCTGGGAACTGAACATGCCCGTCGGCGTGACGGAGCTGAGCCGGGACATCCACGCGCTGCACATGCTGATCTTCTGGATCTGCGTCGTCATCGCGGTGGCGGTCTTCGGCGTGATGATCTACTCGATCATCAAGTTCCGTCATTCGCAGGGCGCCGTGCCCGCCAAGTTCGATCACAGCACGCGCGCCGAAATCATCTGGACCATCATTCCCGTCGCCATCCTGGTCGGCATGGCCATCCCGGCCGCCGAGACCCTGATCCGCATCGAAGACACCCGCAATTCGGAGCTGTCGATCAAGGTCACCGGCTATCAGTGGAAGTGGCAGTACGAATACCTCGAGCAGAAGGTCGGCTTCTTCTCCACGCTGTCCCGCGACAGCGACGCTGCCCGCCAGCTGCACTCGGGCATCGATCCCGACACCGTCGAACACTACCTGCTCAACGTCGACAAGCCGCTGGTCGTGCCGGTCGACACCAAGGTCCGCCTGCTGCTGACCTCCGCCGACGTCATCCACGCCTGGTGGGTGCCGGCGTTCGGCATGAAGAAGGATGCGATCCCGGGCTTCGTCAATGAAATATGGTTCAAGGCGGAAGAGACCGGCGTGTATCGCGGCCAGTGCGCCGAGCTGTGCGGCCGCGATCACGGCTTCATGCCGGTCGTGGTCGACGTGAAGTCCAAGGAAGACTACGCAGCGTGGCTTGCGGCACAGCAGGGCGGCGAAGCGGCCCCTGCAGCGGCACAGACGAACGAGAGCGCAATGGCCACGGCCATTGCCCAGGCGGAGTAAGAGTTCATGAGCACGGCACACACTCACGAAGCGGCTGGTCACCACGGCCACGGCCACAGTCACGATGGCGCGCACGACGATCACGGCCCGGCCAAGGGCTGGCGTCGCTGGCTGTACGCGACCAATCACAAGGACATCGGCACGATGTACCTGGTGTTCAGCCTGACGATGTTCTTCATCGGCGGCGCCATGGCGATGGTCATCCGCGCCGAGCTGTTCCAGCCGGGCCTGCAGCTGGTCGATCCGATGTTCTTCAACTCGATGACCACCATGCACGCGCTGGTCATGATCTTCGGTGCCGTCATGCCGGCGTTCGTCGGTCTCGCCAACTGGATGGTGCCGCTGCAGATCGGCGCGCCCGACATGGCGCTGCCGCGCATGAACAACTTCAGCTTCTGGATCATGCCGTTCGCGTTCGCGCTGCTGCTCGCCACGCTGTTCGTGCCGGGCGGTGCGCCGGCCGGCGGCTGGACGATGTATCCGCCGCTGGTGCTGCAGAACGGCACGTCGTTCCCGATGCTGATCTTCGCCGTCCACCTGATGGGTGCGTCGTCGATCATGGGCGCGATCAACGTCGTCGTGACCATCATGAACATGCGCGCTCCCGGCATGTCGCTGCTGAAGATGCCGCTGTTCGTGTGGAGCTGGCTGATCACCGCGTACCTGCTGGTCGCCGTGATGCCGGTGCTCGCGGGCGCCGTGACGATGCTGCTGACCGATCACTACCTCGGCACGACCTTCTTCCAGGCGGCCGGCGGCGGCGACCCGGTGATGTTCCAGCACATCTTCTGGTTCTTCGGGCATCCCGAGGTCTACATCATGATCCTGCCGGCGTTCGGCGTGGTCTCGGAGATCATCCCGACGTTCTCGCGCAAGCCACTGTTCGGCTATGACGCGATGGTGTACGCGACGGCGTCGATCGCCTTCCTCTCGTTCATCGTGTGGGCGCACCACATGTTCACCGTCGGCATGCCGCTCGCCGGCCAGCTGTTCTTCATGCTGGCGACGATGCTGATCGCCGTGCCGACGGGCGTGAAGGTGTTCAACTGGACTGCGACCATGTTCAAGGGCTCGATCAGTTTCGAACCGCCGATGCTGTTCGCGCTGTCGTTCCTGTTCCTGTTCACGATCGGCGGTTTCTCCGGCCTGATGCTCGCGATCGTGCCGGCCGACTTCCAGTATCACGACACGTACTTCGTGGTGGCGCACTTCCACTACGTGCTGGTGCCGGGCGCCGTGTTCGGCATCATGGCCGCGGTGTACTACTGGCTGCCGAAGTGGACCGGCCACATGTACAGCATGAAGCTCGCCAAGTGGCACTTCTGGCTGTCGACCATCTTCGTGAACGTGCTGTTCTTCCCGCAGCACTTCCTCGGTCTCGCCGGCATGCCGCGGCGTATTCCGGACTACTCGACGCAGTTCGCCGACTGGAACATGATTTCGTCGATCGGCGCCTTCGGCTTCGGCCTGTCGCAGCTGCTGTTCGCCTACCTGGTGTGGAGCACTGCGCGCAGCGGCGCGAAGGCTTCCGACAAGGTATGGGACACGGCAGCGCCGCACGGCCTGGAATGGACGCTGAGCTCGCCGCCGCCGTATCACAGCTTCGAAGTCGCGCCTGAAGTGAAGTAATTCCGGATTCGCAGCCATGGCAGCCGAGATCAACGAAGCCGATCGCAAGCGCGGCATCCGCAGGACAGCCCTGTGGACGTCGCTGCTGGCGCTCGCGTTCTACGTCGGATTCATTCTGCTGGGCGTTCTGAATTCGAGATGAGGCATTGAGCACCCGGAAGCAAAACCGTTCGCTGGCACGCAGTCTGTGGATCTTTGCCGCAGGCAGCTTCGCGTTCGGCTTTGCGCTGGTGCCGCTGTATCGCGTGCTCTGCGACGTGACGGGTTACGGCGATCGTTCGCAGCTCGAACGTGCCGCCGAGGTCACCGAGGCGCCGGTGCTGGATCGTGAAGTGACCGTGGAATTCGTCTCGGCCGCGCCGACTTACGGCGACTGGGAGTTCCGGCCGGAAGCGGGCAGCATGAAGGTGCAGCCGGGCCGGCTCTACGAGGCGAAGTTCTACGCGAAGAATCTGCGCTCGCGCGAGGTCACCGCGCTCGCGATACCGAGCGTGGCGCCGCTGCAGGCGACGCAGTACTTCCGCAAGACCGAATGCTTCTGCTTCACGCCGCAGCACTTCGACGGCGACGAGGGACGCGACATGAGCGTGCGTTTCATCGTCGATCCGAAGCTGCCGGGCAACATCGATCGCGTCACGCTGGCGTATTCGATGTACGACGCGCCGCCGAAGGTGGCCGCGCAGGATGGGGCGCCGAACCCCGCAAGTTAGGCTTCGGCATGGAACTGGATCTGGCTGGTAGCTGATCGCTGGCTGCCAGGGGCTTTCGAAAACCGAGAACTGCAACGACTATGGCTCACGCACACACTTCGCACGCGCCGGCGGACAAGTACTACGTTCCCCACAGCAGCCACTGGCCGATCTTCGGCTCGGTCTCGCTGTTCACGCTCATGAGCGGCGCGGCGCTGTGGCTCAACCATGTGGCCGCCGGTCCGTGGATCACGACGCTCGGCCTGATTCTGCTGATCGTGATGTTCGCCGGCTGGTTCGGCAACGTGATCACCGAAAGCGAGAACCGCTTCTACAACGAAGCCGTCGACCGCTCGTTCCGCATGGGAATGATGTGGTTCATCTTCTCGGAAGTGATGTTCTTCGCCGCGTTCTTCGGCGCGCTGTTCTATGCACGGCAGTTCTCGATTCCGTGGCTGGGCGGCGAAGGCGTGAAGGTCTTCACCAATCTGCTGCTGTGGAACAACTACGAGAACGCCTGGCCCACCAACGGTCCTGAAGCCGTCGGCGGCGATTTCGAAGTCATCCCCGCGCTGGGCCTGCCGGCGATCAACACCGCGCTGCTGCTGACGTCCGGCGTGACGATCACGATTGCGCATCACGCGCTGAAGGCCGGCAACCGCAAGGTGCTGAACATCTTCCTGGCGGCGACCTTCCTGCTCGGCTTCCTGTTCGTGTTCCTGCAGGCCGAGGAATACATGCATGCCTACCACGAGCTGAACCTGACCCTGCACAGCGGCGTGTACGGCTCCACGTTCTTCCTGCTGACGGGCTTCCACGGCTTCCACGTGACCGTCGGCGCCATCATGCTGACCGTCATCTGGTTCCGTTGTCTGAAGGGCCACTTCACGCCGACGCATCACTTCGCGTTCGAAGGCGTCGCCTGGTACTGGCACTTCGTCGACGTGGTGTGGCTGATCCTGTTCGTGTTCGTGTACTGGCTCTGATCTTCGCTGTGGGGGCGGGCTTCAGCCCGCCCTGGGCCGGCTGAAGCCCGTCCCACAGCAGGATCGGTCTAGCGACCGATTCCGTGCGGCTGAATCAGCCCCTGCGACCAGGCGATCAGCAGCAGGATGAACAGGCCCACGGACAGCGCGACTCGTACGGTCAATGCCTTGACCATCTTCTTCGAGTCTCCCTTGTCGTTCATCATCTGATACAGCGCCGAGCCGAGGCTGAACACGATGCCGGCCAGGCAAGCGAGGATGAAGATCTTGATGATGGGCATGATGAGCGGCGACAGCAGGAAAGGGCGGCGATTATAACGTGGGCATGTCCATCGCCGGCCGCCGCTTTTCTCCCTCGATTTTCGCCACGGTGCTCGTGGTCCTGGGCGTCGCCGCGTTCATCCGCCTCGGTCTGTGGCAACTGCACCGGGCCGCGGAAAAGGAAGCGTTGATCGAGCGCTACGGCAGCGGCGGGGAAACCACCCTCGAGCTGACCGCCGCGACTGCCGGTTCATTGCCGCAGTATCAGCACGTTCGCGCTGCGGGGCACTACGACACGACGCACCAGATCCTGCTCGACAACATGCCTTCGCAGCACGGTCAGCCCGGTTATCGCGTCGTGACGCCGTTCGAACTCGCCGCAGGCGGCACGTTGCTGGTGGATCGCGGCTGGGTGCCGATGGGCAGGACGCGACAGGATCTGCCTTCCGTCGCGGTCGACACGCAGTCGCGCGACATCGCCGGGCGCTACGATTCGCTGCCGCGTCCCGGCATCGCGATGTCAGCGAAGGATTCCACCGACAGCGCCTGGCCGCGAGTGCTGAATTATCCGCAGCAACAGCAGGTCGAAACGGCTCTGGGGCGACCGGTGCTGCCCGGTGTGCTGCTGCTGGATGCGGAGCGCCCCGACGGCTACGAGCGCGCGTGGCAGGCGCGTTTCCAGTTCGGGCCGGAACGACATCTGGCGTATGCGGTGCAATGGTTCGGCCTCGCCACCGCCGCCATCGTGATTTATCTGATCGTGAGTTTTCGACGGGAACAGCATCGATGAATGACTTGCCGGAGCAGACCGCTCCCCGCTCGCGCCGTCAGGCGTGGATCCTGGTCGTGGCCTTCTTTGCGCCATTGGCACTGGCTTTCCTGCTGTACTACGGCGGCTCGCATTTCGGCAGCGGCGCGTGGCGACCGGCCGGCAGCACGAACAAGGGCGATCTGATTCATCCGGCGCGGCCGTTGCCGGCGTTCGAGCTGACGACGACGGCCGGCACGAAACTCGATCTCGCGGGCCTGCACGGCAAATGGAATGTCGTCTTCATCGGCGACGGCCAATGCGATGCGCGCTGTCGCGAAGCGCTGGTGCTGATGCGTCAGACGCGGCTCGCGCTCAACGACGACATGACGCGAGTGCAGCGCGTATTCCTCGTCACCCGCGACTGCTGCGATCGGGATTACCTGGCGACGGAGCACGATGGCCTGATGGTCGCCGCGCTCGACGACACCAATCAGCCGCTGCTCGCGATGTTTCCCGACGTCGGGCAGGGACGCATCTACATCGTCGATCCTCTCGGTAATCTGATGATGAGCTACGGCCCTGATGCACCGCAGAAGGGCCTGCTCGAAGACCTCAAGAAGCTGCTCAAGCTTTCGCATATCGGTTGATTCTCCCCCCTGTGGGGCCGGCTTTAGCCGGCCTCTCTAAGGAGTCAGGCTAAAGCCTGACCTACAAGCCTGACCTACAGAAGAACCCGGGCGCGCGCATTCGGTTTTCGGCGCTGCGATAGGGGTTTTTGCCGCTTCCCTTCCCAAGCGCAAACTTCGTGTGCGACACTCGCCGCGACCTCACCCGTGGACGACTCAACGTGGCGAAGTCAACGAGAGACCGCTCGACCGGGCTTTTCCGGCCGGGAAACGCTCCTGATGAATTGACCGCAGCGATGCAATGACGCATTCCGATCGGTCCGCCCGATAGATGGTCAGTTTCCGGCAGGAGACTTCCGGGAAAGCGCGAGCCCAGGTGATGTCGTGGTGATCTCGTCGTTCGATGCTGAACAAAGAGAACGATTGCCGAGGTATTTGCCGAACTTAATCTGACCTGTTGCGAACCCGGGGGAAGCCATGAAGTGTCTGTACTTTCTGTCGCCCAGCCTGACCTGCACTCACGACGTGTCCGATGACCTGCACGAGGTAGGTATCAAGGATTTCTACCTGCACGTCATCAGTCGCGACGAATCGGGCCTGAGGAAGCAGCACATCCACTCGAGCAACTACCTGGAAACGCTGGACGTGGTTCGCGACGGCTTCATCGGTGCGGCCCTTGGCTTCCTCATCGGCGTGCTGGGCATCCTCGCGCTGATGTACTTCAAGCCGTTCGGGGCCGACGTCGTCGTACCGACGTTCGTCTATGTGATCCTGGTCGGCGCCGCCACGCTCTTCGGTGCGTGGGAGGGCGGCCTCACCGGCATCGCCAGCGAGAACAAGAAACTGGCGCGCTTCCATGAAGACATCGAGTCAGGCAAGTACCTGATCCTGGTGTACGTGCGCAAACATCAGGAAGACGCCGTGCGCCGCATGATGAAGGAGCGTCACCCCGACGCCGAACTGGCCGCGGTCGACTCGCACTTCATCAATCCGTTCAGCAACGTGGCGCGCATGACCAATCCGCCGCAGCCGCAACACCCGGAGGTCAAGAGCACTCCGGTCTGAACTCCACCGAGATCCCCCCGAGATCCCATCAGGCCGCTCCAGGGACTGGCACGAAAGAAGGATCCGAACATGGCGATTGCGATTGCGTTGATCCTGCTGGTCGTCGGCACCGTCCTGTTCCATTTCCTGAGTCCCTGGTGGTTCACGCCCATCGCCTCCAACTGGCAGATGATGGACGAGACCGTGAACGTCACCTTCTGGGTGACGGGTATCGTCTTCGTCGCGGTGAACCTGTTCCTCGCCTGGTGCGTGGTGCGTTACCGGCATCGCAAGGGCGGCGACAAGGCGCACTACGAGCCTGAGAACAAGAAGCTCGAGTGGTGGCTGACCGGCATTACCTCGGTCGGCATCGCCGCGATGCTCGCGCCGGGACTGGCGGTGTGGGCGAAGTTCGTCACCGTGCCCGACGACGCCTCGGTCGTCGAAGTGCTCGGACAGCAATGGACCTGGAGCTATCGCTTCCCCGGCAAGGACGAGAATCTCGGCAAGACCGACATCCGCCTGGTCAGCATCGACAATCCGTTCGGCATGGATCCGCAGGATCCCGCCGGACAGGATGACGTGCTGGTCGCCAGCCCGCAGCTGCACCTGCCGCTCGACAGACCCGTCAAGGTCCTCCTGCGCTCGAAGGATGTGAACCATCAGTTCGCGGTACCGCAGTTCCGCGTGAAGATGGACATGGTGCCGGGCATGGTCACCTATTTCTGGCTCACGCCGACCCGCACCGGCGAATTCGACGCGCTGTGCGAACAGCTCTGCGGCATCGCCCACTTCGCGATGCGCGGCCGCGTCGTGGTCGATGAACAGACGGCGTTCGACAGCTGGCTCGACGCACAACCGACGTACGCCGCGACGCAGGCGGAAACGGCAGGCGATGCGCAGGCCGGACAGACGCTGTTCGCCACCTGCACCGCGTGTCATGGAACACAGGCCGAAGGCAATCGCGAACTGAATGCGCCGAAGCTGGCAGGGCAGGGCAAGTGGTATCTCGTGCGCCAGCTGCAGGATTTCCGCAAGGGCGTGCGCGGTACTCACCAGTCCGACACTTACGGCCAGCAGATGGCGCCGTTTGCGACCCTGCTCGCTGACGACAAAGCGGTGCGCGATGTCGTGGCGTACATCGCCTCACTCCCGGAAACGCGGCCCGCACCGACGGTGCTCGGCGATCCCGAACGCGGCAAGTCGCTCTACACGACGTGCTCGGCCTGCCACGGCACCGACGGCCAGGGCATCTGGGCCACGAACGCCCCGCGTCTGTCGAACATGAGCGACTGGTACCTGCAGCGTCAGATGCACAACTTCCGCGAAGGCATTCGCGGCAAGCATCCGCAGGATTTCAATGGCGCGCAGATGGCATCGATGGCACGCGTGCTCGCCGACGAACGGGCGATCAACGACGTGCTGGATTACATACACACACTCTAGAAGAAGCCGCTGAGCGCTGGCGAGCAGCGGCTCAAGAGGAAATTCGACCATGGCCTACGTGGCAATCGCCGATCGCGATCACGAACACGAGCTGCACGATCCGCACTCGTGGATCCGCAAGTACGTGTGGAGCCAGGATCACAAGGTCATCGCGATCCAGTACGCCGTGGTGGCGACGGCGATCGGGCTGGTCGCGCTGGTGATGTCGGTGCTGATGCGGCTGCAGCTCGGCTTTCCCGACACGTTCAAGCTCATCGCGCCGGAGCACTACTACCAGTTCATCACCATGCACGGAATGATCATGGTGATCTACCTGCTGACCGCGCTGTTCCTCGGCGGCTTCGGCAACTACCTCATTCCGCTCATGCTCGGTTCGCGGGACATGGTGTTCCCGTACATGAACATGCTGAGCTTCTGGTTCTACCTGCTCGCGGTGCTGATCCTGGTCGCCGGCATGTTCGTGCCGGGCGGACCGACGGGCGCAGGCTGGACGCTGTATCCGCCGCAGGCCATCCTGCCCGGCACGCCCGGCGTGACGTGGGGCATTCTGTGCATGCTCGCCTCGCTCGCGGTGTTCATCATCGCGTTCACGATGGGCGGCCTGAACTACGTGACGACGGTGCTGCAGGCGCGCTGCCGCGGCATGACGTTCATGCGCATGCCGCTGTCGGTGTGGGGCATCTTCACCGCCTCCATCCTCGGCCTGCTCGCCTTCCCGGCGCTGTTCGTGTCCGCGATCATGATGGCGCTCGACAGCACCATCGGCACGAGCTTCTTCCTGCCGGCCGTGAACTCGATGGGCGAGAACCTCAAGTACAGCGGCGGCAGTCCGCTGCTGTTCCAGCACCTGTTCTGGTTCTTCGGCCACCCCGAGGTCTACATCGTCGCGCTGCCGGCCTTCGGCATCGTCTCGGACCTGCTCAGCACGCACGCACGTCGCAACATCTTCGGCTATCGCATGATGGTGTGGGCGATCCTCGCGATCGGCGTGCTGAGCTTCGTCGTGTGGGCGCACCACATGTACATCAGCGGCATGAATCCCTATTTCGGATTCTTCTTCGCGACGACGACGCTGATCATCGCGGTGCCGACCGCGATCAAGGTCTACAACTGGGTGCTCACCATCTGGAAAGGCGACGTGCACCTCACGGTGCCGATGCTGTTTGCGATCGGCTTCATTTTCACGTTCGTGAACGGCGGCCTCACCGGCCTGTTCCTCGGCAATGTGACGGTCGACGTGCCGTTGTCCGGCACTTACTTCGTCGTTGCACACTTCCACATGGTGATGGGTGTGTCGCCGATCATGGTGGTGTTCGGCGCGATCTATCACTGGTATCCGAAGATCACCGGCCGCATGTTCGACGAGACGCTCGGCAAGGTGCATTTCTGGGCGACCTTCCTCGGCACGTATGCGATCTACCTGCCGATGCACTATCTCGGCATTCTCGGCGTGCCGCGTCGCTACTACGCGTATGGCGACAGCATCAGCTTCATTCCGGAATCGGTACACCTCGCGAATGAGTGGATCACGATCTCGGCGGTGATCGTCGCCGCCATCCAGCTCGTGTTCCTCTACAACCTGATCTGGTCGTACTTCCGCGGCGCGAAGGCCGATCCGAATCCCTGGCGCGCCACCACGCTCGAATGGCAGACGCCGGACACGCCGCCGAAGCACGGCAACTGGGGCAAGGACCTGCCGGTGGTGTATCGCTGGGCCTATGACTACAGCGTGCCCGGCGCAAAGGAAGACTTCATCCCACAGAACGTGCCGCCCAGCAGCGACACGCCGGCCGGTCACGATCACGGACACGGAGCAAAGACGTGAGCCTGACGGTTGCCTACAGCGCGCTGATCACCGGCATCCTGGTCTGGCTGGTGCTGGTCACGCGCTTCCGCACGAAATCCTGGGAGCCGCTCGGCGTCACCGCAGAAATCGACGGTCAACGTTTCCCGCCGCAACGCGTCGGCCTGTGGGTCTTCCTGGCGGTCGTGACGTCGCTGTTCGGACTGTTCATCGCCGCCTTCTTCATGCGCATGGGCCACGACGTCGTCGCGCCGGACTGGAAGCCGTTTCCGGAGCCGATGATCCTGTGGATCAACACGGCAGCACTGATCATCGGCAGCGTCGCCATGCAATGGGCGCGTTCTTCGGTCGCGAAGGGCGATGCCGTCTCGACGCGTCGCGCCCTCATCGTCGCCGGTGTAATGACGCTCGCCTTCCTGGTCGGTCAGGTGCTGGCCTGGCGGCTGATGATCATGTCGGGCTATTTCCAGCCGTACAACCCGGCGGTCGCCTTCTTCTATCTATTGACGCTGCTGCACGCGCTGCATGTGATCGGCGGAATGGTTGTGTGGGTGCGGATGCTGCTGCGCATGCGCGCCGTGAACGCCGCGCCGCCCGCGACTGAAGCCGTCGACGTGCGCCGCCGCTTCCGGCTCAGCGTCGAACTCTGCACCGTGTACTGGCACTACCTGCTGTTCGTATGGCTGGTGGTGTTCGCATTGCTGCTTACGCATTCGATCGACAGCGAGTTCGTGTTCGACAGGTTGTGTTGAGTGTGAGTGACGAAAGTCACGGGGGTCACGAAAGTGACAAGGGCCTCCGGATCGTCACCTTCGTGACTTTTGTGACTCGCATCCCCAATGGAGTTCAATGATGTCCGCCCATGATCCAACCATCCCCGACGGACTGAGCGGCGTTACCGCCGACTGGTCCGCCGACAAGCAGGCGTTCCCCGTGCCGTGGGGGAAGGCCATGATGTGGATCTTCCTGCTGAGCGACACCTTCGTGTTCTCGTGCTTCCTCACGGGCTACATGAATGTGCGCATGTCGACCACGGTGCCGTGGCCGAATCCGAGCGAAGTGTTCGCGCTCACCGTGGCTGGCGAGAGCATTCCGCTGCTGCTGATCGCCATCATGACCATGGTGCTGATCACGAGCAGCGGCACGATGGCGATGGCCGTGAACTTCGGCTACCGGCGCGATCGCAAACGCACCGCGCTGCTCATGTTCGCCACGGCCGCGCTCGGACTGTGTTTCGTCGGCATGCAGGCGTTCGAATGGACCAAGCTCATCGTCGATGAAGGCGTGCGGCCCTGGGCCAATCCCATGGGCGCGGCGCAGTTCGGTTCGGCGTTCTTCATGATCACGGGCTTTCACGGACTGCACGTGAGCGGCGGCGTGATCTACCTGACCGTCGTCGCGATCCGCGTGCTGAACGGCTTTTATGATCGCAAGGGCACCTACGAAACGGTTGAGGTCGCCGGCCTGTACTGGCACTTCGTCGATCTGGTGTGGGTCTTCATCTTCGCGTTCTTCTATCTCTGGTAGGAGTGCTTATGGATCACGCCGCACATGCACCCGCCGCCCACGATCAGGGCCAGCAGCATCCGATCAAGCTCTATCTGTGGATCTGGGGACTGCTGTTCGTCCTCAGCGCGTTCTCGTACATGGTCGACTACTTCCGCGTGCAGGGTTATCTGCGCTGGACGCTGATCATCATCTTCATGCTGCTGAAGGCCGGCTTCATCATCGCGATCTTCATGCACATGAAGTGGGAACGGCTCGGCCTGAAACTCGCCATCCTCATGCCGCCGCTCGCCCTGCTGGTGCTGATCGGACTCATGGCGATCGAAGGCGACTACACGTTTCTGACGCGGCTGGCGTCCTTCGGACAGGAAGCGGCGGCGCCCGCACCCGTGCACCATGACTGACGACATTCATTCGCTGATCTTCTGGGCCTGCATGCCGATCGCGATCGTCGTCTTCGCGACCATGCTGCATTCCATCGCGACATTTCATCGCGCCACGCCGGCCCGCAATGCCATCGCCGAAACACTCTGGGCGCTCGTGCCGATCTGCATCGTCGTCGCAATGGCCGCGCCCGCCGTGAAGTCGCTCGTCATGCCGACTCCTGTTCACGAGACGGCTCAGCAAACCCGCAGACCGGCCGGGCCCGAGCTGGCCGGAGAGATCCCACAGAAAGCTTTTCATGACGGCGTCATCCCGCTATAAGACTCCCCGGCCGAGTCCCGGCCGCATGCGGCTTTTCCCGACTGCGCTCCATCATGGCTTTTTCATCCCCTGCCTCGCCGCGGGCTCTGCCGGGCCCTGAACTCGTGGGGAGCTCCCCCACCTCATGACTTCCCGACTGGTTCTGTTTCGTCGCTTGGCGCTCGCCGGCGTCCTGCTTGCCCTCGTCGTGGTCGTGCTGGGCGCCTGGGTGCGTCTGAGCGCCGCCGGTCTCGGCTGCCCCGACTGGCCAGGCTGCTATGGGCATCTCACCGTGGATCAGGCGGCGCAGAACGTCGATGCGATCAATGAGGCCTTCCCGCATCGGCCGTTCGAGTATCACAAGGCCATCAAGGAAATGGTCCACCGCTACTTCGCGAGCGGCCTGGGCTTGCTGATCCTGGTGCTCGCGGGTCTTGCGATCGCCAATCGCAAGGATCCGAATCAGCCGGTCGGCCTGCCGATCGCCCTGGTCGCGCTGGTGATCTTCCAGGGCCTGCTCGGCATGTGGACCGTGACGCTGCTGCTGAAGCCGCTGATCGTGGTGTTGCACTTGTTGGGAGGCCTGGCGACGCTATCGCTGCTGGCGTGGCTCGCCATCGATCCGGAGCGTCGCACGCGGGTGAAGGAAGAGACGGGCATCCGCCGGCTGGCGTTCATCGGATTGATCGTGCTCGGCGTCCAGATCGCGCTCGGCGGCTGGACCAGCAGCAACTACGCCGCACTCGCCTGCCCCGATTTTCCGACCTGCCAGAACGTCGCCTGGCCGCACATGGACATCAAGGACGCGTTCGTCCTGTGGCGCGGCCTCGGCATCGATTACGAAGGCGGCGTGCTCGATCATCCGGCGCGCGTCGCGATCCATTTCATCCATCGCCTCGGTGCGCTCGCGACCGCACTGATCCTCGGCTGGCTCGCGATCCAGGCCTGGCGCAAGGGACGCAATACCTCGGTGAAAGTCGCCGGCGCCGTGCTCGGCGCCGTCCTGCTGATGCAACTGATCCTCGGGCCGCTCATGGTCGTGCGCGGCCTGCCGCTGTCGCTCGCGACCGCGCACAACGGTGTGGCAGCGCTGCTGCTGCTGAGCGTCGTGCGACTCAATCGACTGTTGCGACCGCTGCCCTCGCGTCTGTGAGACTGCCGTGACCGCGCCCCCAGCATCGTCGTCCGCCACCTGGCGCGACTACTACGAACTCGGCAAGCCGCGCGTGGTGATGCTGATCGTGTTCACTGCGGTCGTGGGCATGTTCCTCGCGGCGCCGGGGTTGCCGCCGGGCAGTGCGTTGCTGTTCGGGACACTCGGCATCGCGCTCGCCGCCTCATCCGCCGCCGCAATCAATCACGTGCTCGACCGGCGTTTCGATGAGCAGATGGCGCGCACGCGCAACCGTCCGCTGCCGACGGGACACGTCACCGAACGCCAAGCGCTCACCTATGCACTGATTCTCGCGGTGCTGTCGATGGCGATCCTGTGGCTGCTGGTGAATCCGCTCACCGCGGTGCTGACGTTCTGTTCGCTGATCGGTTACGCCGTGGTCTACACCGTGTGGCTGAAACATGCGACGCCGCAGAACATCGTGATCGGCGGAGCCGCCGGCGCCGCGCCGCCCGTGCTTGGCTGGACCGCGGTGACCGCCCATGTCGATCCGTATTCGCTGCTGCTGTTCCTGATCATCTTCACCTGGACCCCGCCGCATTTCTGGGCACTCGCCATCGCGCGGCGCGATGAATATGCAAAGGCCGGCATTCCCATGCTGCCCGTCGCGTACAGCATCGACTTCACGCGCCTGCACATCCTGCTCTACACCATCCTGCTGGTGATCGTGACCCTGCTGCCGTATCTCACCGGCATGAGCGGACTCATCTATCTCGCCGCCGCGCTCATCCTCGGCGGTTTCTTTCTGTATCGCGCCACGCAGCTCAAGCGCGACGTCGATGCGCGCCTGCCGATGCAGACGTTCAGCTTCTCGATCACCTATCTGGCGCTGCTGTTCGCGGCTTTGTTGCTGGATCACTACGTCCGCATCCGGGTGTAAGAGGGGAAATGGCCGCAAAAAGGCGCAAAGGACGCAGATAAAGAGGACGCTCCGTCTCCTTTTTGTCTGCGACTTTTGCGCCTTTTTGCGGCTATTCTCCTCGGGTCGTGCCCACCCGCAGCCGCAGTTTCGTTCCCTGGCTACTGATCGCCGTCGTCGCGCTGATCGCGTACGGCTCGCTCTATCCGTTCAACCTGAAACCGGATGCGTTCGATCGCAGCGTGATCGATGCGCTGCGCGAACTGTCATGGGCGCGCGCCGGTCGCGGCGATCGCATCGCGAACGTCCTGTTGTACCTGCCGCTGGGGTTCTGTCTGTTCCTGTGGCTGTCCTCCCGCGTGCGACGCAGTGCGGCCATCGTCGTAACGGTCGCGCTCGGTTCGCTGCTGTCGTGCGCGATCGAGGTGGCGCAGGTCTACATCTCGAGTCGCGTGCCGAGCCTCACCGATCTCACGCTCAACGCGCTCGGCACCCTGATCGGCGCTACCGCCGGCATGGTGTGGGACAAGATGGGCGGCCTGATGCATCTGCCGCGACGGGCGGAGAAGCCGCATCGCGATCCCGCCTCTGCGCTGTTGATCGCGACGTGGCTGCTGTGGCGGCTCGCGCCGTTCGTGCCGCATTTCGATCTGGGCAAGCTGAAGGCGGCGCTGCAGCCGCTGTTCCGGCCGCAGATCGATCTGTCCAGCACGCTGATCTGGCTGACCTGCTGGCTGGTGATTTCGCAGGCGCTCGCTACGCTCGTCAGTCGCACGCACACGCTGGAAGCGCTGCTGATCATGATCGCGGCGGTGCTGGTCGGGCGTCTGGTGGTCGCCAATCAGACGTTCGTCGCATCGGAACTGGTGGCGCTGGTCGCACTCGTGCCGATCGTCGTGCTGATGTATCGCATGACACCGGGGCCGAAACGTCTGTTGTTGCTCGCGGCCATGCTCGCGGTCTTCACGTTCGAACGCCTGACGCCGTTCGCGTTCACCGGTCCGGCGCCGGCCTTCGATTTCTGGCCGTTTCTGGGCTGGGCTGCAGCGGGTTTTCCGCTCGACCTGGGCGAACTGTTCGGCACGGTGTTTCTGTTCGCCGCGCTGCTGTGGATCCTGCGCTATGCGGGCACCTCGTTCCGGCTGGCGGCGGGCATCATGCTGGCGCTGGTGTGCGCCACCGAATTCCTGCAGCTGTGGCTGCCGGAACGCGGCGGTTCGATCACCGATCCGGCGATTGCACTCGTCGTGGTGCTGGCGTTTCGCTACACGCAGCGGCGGCAGCGCCGCATGTTCACGGGGCGTCCTGTGTCCCGACGCGAGCACAACCTTTGACTTCCCGGCCGTCGAGCACGGCGCGCGCCGCAAAGGCGAAATACTCTCCCGACATCGAATCGCGACAGGCCTGCGCTTCGATCTGCAGTTCGAGTTTGTGCCGGGCATCGCTGGCGCGATAGCCGACCGTGCCTTCGGCATCTTCCGCCTGCAGTTCGCCGAGCGTGATCTCCTTCGGATCGTCGGGTTGCTTCCAGACCATGCCGGTCTGCGTGACCTCGACCGCCCAGAACGGCTCGTTGCCGCGCGCCGACACCACGTTGTCGGGAACAGGCCGTTCGCAACCGCGGCTCTCAGCCGTCGACGCTGCGTACAGCAACTGTTCCAGCATGAAGGCGCCAGCCTGTCCCTTCGCGGCGGGCACATCGTCCGGCACCGGGCCGCGCTCGCCGTAGGTTTCGACGTACAGCGAGGTGGTGTCTTCGGTCAGCAGCTGTGTCAGCGCGCCTTCGCCATCGATCAGCCACAAGTCAGTCGGATCGTCGCAGCCGCGAAAGGTCGCATGGTCGCCTTCGCCCGTGACGATGCCGCGCTTGATCGCCAGGCTGGATTCCGCCGGCGCCTCTTCGACCGGTCCCGACGACAGTTCGGAAGTCGGTGCCGGAGTGGCCGGCGGTGGTGTCGCGGAAACGGGTGGTTCGCTCGGCCGGCCACATCCGGCCAGCAAGACAAATCCCGCGATCGACAGACCCACGAGGATGCGACACCGAAACATTGCGAGCTCTCCCCAGGCGCAACTGAATGTGTCCACCGGCCGTCGCCGATGGCGGCGCCAGAATAACGCGCAGCACCGCGCTGCCGCCAATGCGGCGCGATTGCATGAGGCAGTACCCGACTCGTGATTGACCCGTCGGGCGGGCTACAATCGCCGCCCTCCGGACGCCCACTCCATCTGCGTGCAATGAATCCTCCGATCGACTGTCGCCGCCTGTTTTCCCGGTTCGTACCGCGCGTTTAGAGCATGGACGTTTCCCACATTCTGTCCGGTTTGAACGACGAGCAGCGCGCCGCGGTGACGGCACCGCTGGCGCCGACGCTCGTGCTCGCCGGCGCCGGCAGCGGCAAGACGCGCGTGCTGACACACCGGGTCGCGTGGCTGGTGCAGGTCGAACACGTCTCGCCGCACGGCATCCTCGCCGTCACGTTCACCAACAAGGCCGCGGGCGAGATGCGCAACCGCATCGAATCGCTGCTGGACGTGCCGAGTGCGCCGCTGTGGATCGGCACCTTTCACGGCATCGCTCATCGCCTGCTGCGTCTGCACTGGCGCGAGACGAACCTGCCGCAGGCGTTCCAGATCATCGATTCCGAAGACCAGCTGCGCGCCATCCGCCGCATCGTCAAGGCACAGAACCTCGACGAGGCGCGCTGGGTGCCGAAAGAGATCATGTGGTTCATCAACGCACGCAAGGACGAAGGACTGCGCGCGAAGGACATCAAGGACGAAGGCGATCCGAACCGCCGCCAGTTCATCAAGCTCTACGAGTTGTACCAGGAACAGTGCGATCGCAGCGGCAGCGTCGACTTCGCCGAGCTGTTGCTGCGCGCCTATGAATTGCTGCGCGATCGACCCGATGTGTTGCAGCACTATCGCAACCGCTTCCGTCACGTGCTGGTCGACGAGTTCCAGGACACGAACACCATTCAATACGACTGGCTGAAGCTGCTGGTGGGGCCGAGCGGCGTGCCGTTTGCTGTCGGCGATGACGATCAATGCCTCGCGGCCGGCACGCAGATCACGATGGGCGATGGGTCAGTGAAGTCCATCGAACAACTCGTCGCTGGCGATACGGTCCGATCGGCGTACGGCAGCGGTGACTTTCGACCTGCGCCTATCACCGAGACGTTCTGCCGGCAGCGCACCGGTCGCCTCCTCAAATTGCATCTGAGATCCGGACGGGTGCTCAGGAGTACTCCGGAACACACGCATTTCGCCGGCTACCTGCACGGCGAGACGCCGCAGACGAACTTCCTGTACCTGATGCACAAGGAAGGCGTCGGCTATCGCCTGGGAACGTCGCAGACCTACACCAACGGCCAGGTCAGGCGCGTCGTCGGATTCAAGCAGCGCGCCATCCAGGAGCACGCGGATGCCGCCTGGATCATTCGCACGCATGGCAATGAAAACGATGCGCGGCTCGATGAGATCGTGACATCGCTGCGCTACGGACTGCCGACGTTGCCGTTCACGCCGCGCAAGGGCAAGAAAACCGTCAACGGGCTGGTCCACGATCCGCGCTACATCGGCGAAGTCTTCGCATCGCTCGATACCGTCGCTGCGGCCGAGCGGTTGCTGGAGGACGTGGGCCTCGATCCGGACCGGCCGCATCACGTGCCGCGCGGTCGCAATTCGAAGCGCCGCAATATCGTGATCACGCTGTGCGGCGACCGACGCGGCACGAACCCCATGCATTGCATCAGCCTGATCGGCACCAGCCCGAAAGATCGCGGCATTCTGGAAGCCCTGGGCCTGAGTGTGCGCGCGGCCAAGAAGGACGGTCCCAGCTGGCGCTTCGAAACCGTGCGCCGCGACTTTGCCGATCTCATGACCATTGCCCGGCGCATTCGCGAGCAACTGGATGACGCGCGTTACGTGTTGCAGGGAAGGATACTGAACCGCTCGCTGCCCTTCGTCACGGCGGGCAGCATCCGCTGCGGCATGGTGGTGGCCACGGAGGCAGGCGAGTTCGACGTCGTCGAACGGATCGAACATGAAGCGTTCACCGGGACGGTTCATGACCTGAACGTCGCACACACCCACAACTTCATGGCGAACGGCATCGTCACCCACAATTCGATCTATCGCTGGCGCGGCGCCAAGGTCGAGAACCTGCATCAGTACCGGCGCGATTTCCCCGGCGTGCAGATGTTCCGACTCGAACAGAATTACCGCTCGACGGGCAGCATTCTCGAAGCCGCCAACGCGCTCATCAGCAACAACACGGGCCGGCTGGGCAAGAACCTGTGGACCAGCGGCGAGCGCGGCGATCCGGTGCGGCTGTATTCAGCATTCAACGAGCGCGACGAGGCCGACTTCGTCGTCAACCGCGTGCGCGACTGGGTATTGAAGGGCGGACGGCGTTCCGAATGCGCCATCCTGTATCGCTCCAACGCACAGTCGCGAACGTTCGAAGAGGCGCTGCTCTCGGCGCGCATTCCGTACCGCGTGTACGGAGGCCTGCGGTTCTTCGAACGCGCCGAAATCAAGGACGCGCTCGCCTACCTGCGACTCATCTTCAATCGCGCCGACGATGCTTCGTTCGAGCGCATCGTGAACCTGCCGACGCGCGGCATCGGCAACAAGACGCTCGACACGGTGCGCAACTACGCACGTGCCAATGCCTGTTCGATGTGGCAGGCCGCCGGCGCCTGCGTCGGCGAACTCGGCAGTCGCCTCGGCCAGAACCTGCATGCCTTCCTGCAGCTGATCGAACAGCTCGATCGCGACACCCGCAACCTGTCGTTGCACGAGCAGGTCGATCACATCATCAATGCCAGCGGACTCGTCGCCCACTACAAGCAGGACAAGGGCGATCGCGGCGAGGCGAAGGTCGAGAACCTGGAAGAACTCGTCACCGCCGCGCGCGGCTACGAACCCGACGAAGCGACACAGATGTCCGCGCTGGCGAATTTTCTCGCGCACGCGGTGCTGGAATCCGGCGAAGATCAGGCCGACGAATGGGAAGACGGCGTGCAGATGATGACGCTGCACTCGGCGAAGGGCCTGGAATTTCCGGTCGTGTTCCTGAGCGGCATGGAAGACGGCCTGTTCCCGAGTCAGCGTTCCATCGGCGACGTCGGCGGCCTCGAAGAAGAACGACGTCTGTGCTACGTCGGCACGACGCGTGCGATGAAGCACCTGTATCTGACTTACGCGGAGCAACGCCGCCTGCATGGCACCGACACGTACGGCACGCCGTCGCGCTTCATCAAGGAAATTCCGCCGGAGCTGATCGAGGAAATCCGTCCGCGCATCCAGGTATCGCGACCGCTCTATACGCCGCGTCCCAGCAGCGGCAGCGGCCGTCTCCAGGAAGAAGCACCGGCCACCGGCATCCGCCTCGGCCAGCGCGTGCGTCACGGCAAGTTCGGCGAAGGCGTCATCCTCGACATCGAAGGCCAGGGCAGCCACGCGCGCGTGCAGGTCAACTTCGAACGCCAGGGTCCGCCGAAGTGGCTGATGCTGGCGTATGCGAACCTGGAGCCGGTATGAGAAAAAGGGGCAACAGGCGACAGGCGACAGGCGACAGGCGGAATGGTAAACCGGGACGCTCATTTTCTTTTCCGACTGTTGCCTGTCGCCTGTCGCCCGTAGCCCTCTTCATCATGGCGCCGCCGCGATGAAGATCATCATCCTCGGTGCCGGCCAGGTCGGCCGTACTGCCGCCACGCATCTGGCGCGCGAAGAGGCCAACGAAGTCACGGTCGTCGACACCAACGACGAACTGCTGCGCGATTTGCAGGATCGACTCGACATCCGCACGCTGTCCGGCAACGGCGCGTATCCCGGTACGCTGGAGGCTGCAGGCGCGAAAGATGCCGATGTATTCGTCGCGCTGACCAACAGCGACGAAGTGAACATGGTGGCCTGCCAGATCGTGCGCACGCTGTTCAATCGCGACGCCACGCGCATCGCGCGCATCCGTTCCAGCGACTACACACGGCACTCGGAGCTGTTCGAGGACGAGGATCGTGCCTTCGCCGTCGACGTCACCATCAGTCCGGAACAGCTCGTCACCGACCATGTCGTGCGACTGATCCAGTTTCCCGGTGCATTCCAGGTGCTCGACTTCGCCGATGGCCGCGTGCGGCTGGTCGGCGTTAAGGCGTTGAAGGGCGGGGCGCTCGTCGGCCAGCAGCTGAAACAGCTGCAGACGCACATCCCGGGTCGCGATGCGCGTGTTGCCGCCATCTATCGCGACGGCCGCAGCATCAAGCCCGAGGGCGATACCGTCGTCGAGCACGGCGACGAAGTCTTCTTCATCGCCGCGCGCGAAGACATCCGTCTCGTCATGAACGAAATGCAGCGCCTGGAAGATCCGGTGCGCCGCGTCGTCATTGCCGGCGGCGGCAACATCGGCTTCCGCCTGGCGCAGGTGCTGGAAGCCGAACACCAGGTGAAGCTCATCGAGCGCGACCAGCGTCGCGCGCGGCGCATTTCCGAACAGCTCAGCAATACCATCGTGCTGAACGGCGACGCCGCCGACGAGGATCTGCTGCTGGAAGAGAACATCGACAGCGCCGATGTCTTCGTCGCCGTGACGAATGCGGAAGAAGCCAACATCCTCTCGGCGATGCTGGCGAAGCGCCTCGGCTGTCACAAGGTGATGGCGCTGATCAATCGCCCGGCCTACGCCGAACTGGTGGAAAGCGGCACGATCGACGTCGCGCTCTCACCGCAACAGGTGACGATCGGTTCGCTGCTCGCGCACGTGCGACGCGGCGATGTCGTGCGCGTGCATTCCTTGCGGCGCGGCGCCGCCGAAGCCATCGAAGCCGTCGCCCACGGCACGCAGGGCGAAGGCCGCGTCATCGGCCGGCGCATCGAAGACATCCCGCTGCCCGACGGCACCACCATCGGCGCCATCGTGCGCGGCGACGAAGTGCTGATCGCGCACCACGACACCATGATCCATCGCGACGATCACGTGATCATGTTCCTGACGGACCGGAGACACATCGAGGCGGTGGAACGGCTGTTCGATGTGCCGAAGAGGGCGGGGAGATGAGGGAGGGGCGACAGGCGACAGGCGACAGGCGACAGGCTGAAGCGGCACGCGACACCGCACTGTTCCTTGTCCAATCTCGCCTGTCGCCTGTCGCCCGTCGCCTGTCGCCTCCATGAACTTCCTCGTCGTCCAGCGAATCCTCGGTCTGCTGCTGATGCTGTTCAGCCTGACCATGCTGCCGCCGATCGGGGTGTCGCTGCACTTCAATGACGGCAACTGGCAGCCGTTCTTCGATGCGTTTGTCGCATTGCTGGTGGTCGGGTTCATCGCATGGTGGCCGGTGCGCAGGAAGGTGCGCGAACTGCGATTGCGCGACGGCTTTCTCGTCGTGGCGCTGTTCTGGGTCGTGCTCGGCATTGCAGGCTCGGTGCCCTTGTATCTGTCGGCCGAACTCGGACTGACGCTCACTGATGCAGTCTTTGAAGCCATGTCGGGTTTCACGACGACGGGCGCGATCATTTTTCCGTCGCTCGACAACCTGCCGGAGTCGGTCCTGTACTACCGCAGCCAGGTCGAATGGCTGGGCGGCATCGGTATCGTCGTGCTCGCTGTCGCACTGCTGCCCATGCTGGGCGTCGGCGGCATGCAGTTGCTGCGCGCGGAAACGCCGGGACCGGTGAAGGACTCGAAGCTGACACCGCGCATCACCGAGACGGCGAAGGCGCTGTGGATCATCTATCTCGGCATCACGGTCGCCTGCGCGCTGGCGTACTGGGCCGCCGGCATGCGGCCCTTCGACGCCGTGGCGCATGCGTTCACGACGGTCTCGACCGGCGGCAATTCGACGCACGATGCCAGCATCGCGTACTTCGACAATGCCGTGATCGAAGGCATCTGCGTCATTTTCATGTTCATCGGCGGCATCAACTTCTCGCTGCACTTCCTGGCGTGGCGGCATCGTCGCCTGAGCGACTACTTTCGCGATCCGGAATTCGGCGCCTTCATCCGCATCCTCGGCGTGAGCATCGCGCTGTACACGCTGGTGCTGTGGATCACGCGCTTCGCGCACGAACCCGGCGAGGCCTTCCGGCTCGCGCTGTTCCATGCGGTATCCATGCAGACGACGTCGGGCTTCGTCACCGACGACTTCACGCACTGGCCGGGCGCGCTGCCGGTGATCATCGTGCTGTCGGCGTTCATCGGCGGTTGCGCCGGATCGACGTCGGGCGGCATGAAGATCGTGCGCTGGCTGCTGATCCTCAAGCAGGGTCAGCGCGAAGTGAACCAGCTCGTGCATCCGAGCGCGGAGCTGCCGGTGAAGCTCGGCCGCAAGCCGATGGACATGCGCGTCATCGACGCGGTGTGGGGCTTCTTCGCCGTCTACGTGATCGCGTTCGGCATTCTGATGATCGCACTGCTCGCGACCGGCGAAGATCAGGTCACCGCGTTCTCGGCCATCGCCGCCTGCATGACCAATACCGGCACCGGCCTCGGCGAAGTGGCACGCAATTTCACGAGCCTCACCGACGGCGGCAAATGGATCTGCGTGCTCGCCATGCTGCTGGGCCGTCTCGAAGTGTTTCCGCTGCTGGTGCTGATCTCGCCGACGTTCTGGCGGCGGTGATGCGCTTCCTGTAGGTCAGGCTTGTAGGTCAGGCTTTAGCCTGACTCCTAAGATGGCCGGCTGAAGCCGGCCCCACAGGATGAGAGAAGAACTCGGCTGTTGCCCGACCCACAGGCCTGCGTGTCTAATGCCCGCGGGTGTCGACGTCGCGTCCCGCGACGAGACAGGTAAGGATTGGTCGGGCCGCCAATCGCGGTGGCATTTCCATGAACCGACACCCGGCGCCGACCGTCGCGCTATCCGACAAAGTTTCCGCTGCACTGGACCGCTTCCTGCACATCGAGGCCCTCAGCGGCATCGTGCTGCTCGCAGCCGCGTGTGTGGCACTCGGCTGGGCGAATTCTCCCTGGGCCGCGTCCTACGAACATTTCTGGCATATGCCGCTGACGTTCGGCGCCGGGCCGTGGCTGATTTCGCAGCCGCTGCATTTCTGGATCAACGATGGCCTCATGGCCATCTTCTTTCTGGTGGTGGGATTGGAGATCCGCCGCGAGATGCACGAAGGCGCGCTGGCGAATCTGCCGCAGGCCACGCTGCCGGTTGCGGCGGCGCTCGGTGGTGTACTGGTGCCTGCGCTGATCTTCCTTGCGCTCAACGCCGATCCGGCCGCGCGGCAGGGCTGGGCGGTACCGACGGCCACCGATATCGCCTTCGCCCTCGGCGTGCTGGCGTTGCTCGGCAAACGCATTCCCTCGACGGTGCGTGTGCTGCTGCTGGCCATTGCGATCATCGACGACATCGCGGCCATTGCGATCATTGCGCTGTTCTATTCCAGCGGCATCGAGCCCGCGGGCTTTGCCGTGGTCGCCGCGGGCGTGCTGCTGGTCTGGCTGTGGCATCGGCTCGGCATTCGCTCGGCGCTCGCCTATCTGCCGCCGGCCCTCGTGGTCTGGTGCGGTCTGTTGTACGCGGGATTGCATCCGACACTGGCGGGCGTCGTACTCGGACTGCTGACGCCGGTGCGTCCACTGCAGGGCCGGGAAAACCCGTTGACACGCGCAAGCCGCGCGCTGAATGAATTCCGGGCGCGCAACGATCGGCGCAGCCAGGACGCGCACGAACTCATGCATCCGCTGAAGGAACTGCAGCGGGCGCAGCTCGAAATGTTGCCGCCGGTGGTGCGCGTGCAGGCGGTGCTGCATCCGTGGGTGGCTTACGGTGTGATGCCGCTGTTCGCGCTCGCCAATGCCGGCGTGAATCTGAGCGGCCTCGGGATCGATGCAGCCGAGCAGTCCACCAGCCTGACGGTGATCGCGGGCATCACCCTGGGCCTGGTGCTGGGCAAACCGCTGGGCATCCTGCTCGTGAGCATGACGATGGTGAAACTCGGACTCTGCCGGCTGCCGCAAGGCCTGACCTGGCGCGGCGTGTTGACCGCCGGCTGTCTCGCAGGCATCGGCTTCACCATGTCGATCTTCATAGCGACGCTGGCCTTCGGCGATCCGGCGCTGCTGTCGGCAGCGAAGCTGTCGGTGCTGCTCGCATCGACGTATGCGGCCGTCATCGGGCTGATCGTCGGCGCTGTCTGCTTTCGACGACCCTGAAGCGCACAGGAAACTTGTCAGGGCATGGCGCTCTAACCAGAATTCGCCACCGCTTTGCCAGAATCGCCCGGCACAGTTCGGCCCGACAGGACCGGGAACCTTTTGCACCGGAAGCCGCTTGGCTTTCCACCGTCATCCGCCTCATGCCCAAACAGAACAAACTGCGTTCCGCGTTCAGGAAATTCCGCCGCCAGATCCTCGTCGGCGGTGCGCTGGTCGTGGGCGTGTGCCTGATTGCGCTGCTGGTGTGGATCGTCTATCTCGATCGCATCGTCACGCAGCAATTCGAAGGACGTCGCTGGACCTTGCCGGCGCAGGTCTATGCGGAAGCGACCGAGCTGTATGTCGGCCAGAATTTCGGCGCCGATGCGATGGAACAGGAACTGCGCCGCCTCGGCTATCACCGCGTCGATGCGCCGAAGGATTCGGGCAGCTATCGGCGTCGCGGCGCGCGCATCGATTTCGTCAGCCGGCGTTTCCAGTTTTCGGATGCCGTGCAGGAAGCGCAGGCGCTCACGATCACGACCGATGCGAACTCCATCGTCTCGCTCACCAGCGGCGGCGAGGACGTGCCGATCTTCCGGCTCGATCCGCTGCTCATCGGCAGCATCTTTCCGATCCATGGCGAAGACCGCGTCGTGGTCACGCCGGAAGAAGTGCCGCCGATGCTGCCGGCAGCGCTCAAGGTCGTCGAGGACCGCAAGTTCGATACGCATCATGGCGTGAACGTCGGCGCGATCATTCGCGCCGCGTGGATCAACGTGCGTGCCGGGCAGATCGAGCAGGGCGGTTCAACGCTGACCCAGCAGCTCGTGAAGAGCTACTTCCTCGACAATCGCCGCACCTTCGGCCGCAAGATCGAAGAGGCGATGATGGCGATGCTGCTCGAAGTCCACTTCGAGAAGCAGGACCTGCTCAACGCCTACATCAACGAAATCTATCTCGGCCAGGACGGGCGCCGCGCCATTCACGGCTTCGGCCTCGCGAGCCAGTTCTATTTCGGCAAGCCGCTCGCCGAACTGCAGTTGCCCGAGGTGGCGCTGCTGGTCGCCGTCGTGCGCGGACCGTCGTACTACGATCCGCGCCGTCATCCCGAGCGTGCCAAGACGCGTCGCGACCTGGTGCTCAAGCTCATGGCCGAACACAAGGTCATCGAGGAGAAGGCGGCGACCCAGGCCATGCAGCGACCGCTCGGCGTCGTGCGCGCCGGCACGCAGGCGGGCAGCTATTACCCGGCCTTCCTGGATCTGGTGCGCCGCACGCTGCGTCGCGACTATCGCGAAGAGGATCTGACCGAAGCCGGCCTGCGCATTTTCTCGACCCTGAATCCGCTGGTGCAGACCCGCGCCGAGACCACGCTGGCGCAGGAACTGGATCGACTCGAAAAGGCGCGCAAGAAAAAGAAGCCCGAACCGCTGGAAGGCGTGGTCGTCGTCACCTCGCCCTCGAGCGGTGAAGTGATCGCGATGGTCGGCGGCCGTCAGGCGACGTTCGAAGGCTTCAACCGCGCACTCGATGCCAAGCGCTCGATCGGCTCGCTGGTGAAACCGGTGATCTATCTCGCCGCGATGGAGACCGATCGTTTCACGTCCGCCTCGATCGTCGAGGACGGACCGGTCGAAGTGAAGCTCGCGAACGGCAAGACCTGGCAGCCGCAGAATTATTCGCAGGAGTTCTACGGCCCCGTGCCGCTGGTGCGCGCGCTGGCGCAGTCGATGAATCTCGCCACCGTGCGGCTCGGTCTCGATGTCGGACTGCCGAAGGTAACGAAGGAGTTCAAGGTGCTCGGACTCGAGAACGAACCGCCGGAACTGCCGTCGGTGCTGCTCGGCGCGCTCGATGTGTCGCCGCTCGAAGTCGCGCAGCTCTACAACGCCTTCGCGAGCGGCGGCTTCAACACACCGCTGCGCGCGGTGCGTGCGGTGCTCGATGCCGAGGGCACGCCACTCAAATCGTTTGCGCTCGAAGTGACGCAGGTCGCTTCGCCACAGGCGGTGTATGAAGTGAATCAGATGATGGTGCAGGTGATGGAGCGCGGCACCGGCGCCGCGGCGCGCGCGAATCTGCCGTCGGGGCTCGTCGTCGCCGGCAAGAGCGGCACGTCATCGGACTATCGCGACAGCTGGTTCGCCGGCTTCTCCGGCAGTCATCTCGCGGTGGTCTGGATCGGTTACGACGACAACACGCCGACGGGTCTCACCGGATCGTCGGGCTCGCTCGCCGTATGGTCGAAGCTGATGGGCTCGATTCCGACCACGCCGCTCAGCATGCCCCTGCCGGAAGGCCTGCAGGAAACGTCGATCGACTATCTCACCGGATACGCCGCGCAATCGGGCTGCGTCCAGGAAGCCGTCATCGTTGCGGTGCCGCAAGGAACGCCACTGCCCGTCGATCCGAACTGCGCCTCGGGCACGCTCGGCGAGATCGGTGCGCGGGCGCGGGCCTGGTGGCAGGGCATCGTCAATTGACGAACTGGCGGGCGTGAGCGGGTGGCTGGCACACTCGCCTTCGCCCACGGACTTCCTACCAGAGCTGCAATGAAAAGATATGTTTCCCTGCTGGTTCTCGCGCTGCTGAGCGCGTGCTCCGTGCCGCAACCGTATCGACCCACGGCGCCGGCACCTTCGGTGCCTCCGCAGCAGCCCGGCTCGCCGCCTGTCGTGGAAACCCAGCCCGCCGAGACACCGCCAGCGATCGAAGTCCCGCAGCCGCTGCCGACACCGGTGATTCGCGAACCCGTGCTGAGCCCGGCATCGCGCGCGCTGGTCGGCCAGGCGCAGACGCAGCTCGAATCGAAGAATTTCGCGGTGGCTGCGTCGTCGCTCGAGCGTGCGCTGCGCATCGAGCCCGACAATCCGTTGCTCTGGATCGAACTCGGCAAGGTGCGCCAGGCCGAGGGCAACTACGTGCAGGCCGAGAACATGGGCCGCAAGGCCGTGTCGATGTCGACGAATGCGCCGAAGGCACAGTCCGCGGCGTGGAGCCTCATCGCGGAGTCGTATCGTGCGCGCGGCAAGAATCCGCAGGCGCAGGAGGCGCAGGCGCGGGCGGATCAGTTGCGCTGAGGAGAAAAGAATGGCTCTTCCTGTGGGGCCGGCTTCAGCCGGCTTCTTCAAGTGCAAAGGCCGGCTGAAGCCGGCCCCACAGGAAGAGGAAGAGGATCATCTATCTGTTCCGAACTCCGTGTCCTCCGTGATCTCCGTGTGCAACTCCTCTTCTTCCTGCCACACCAGATTCCCCAGAAACTGCCGCGTTGCCGCTCCCCATGTGTGTCGCAGCGCGTAGTCGCGACACTGCGCCGGATCGAGCATGAGCGCCGCGAGCGCCGCATTGCCGAGATCTTCGGCCAGTACACCCGTCACACCCTGCTGCACGACATCGATGGGACCGGTGACGGGGAACGCGGCGACGGGAATGCCGCAGGCCATCGCCTCCAGCAGTACGAGACCGAAGGTGTCGGTGCGACTGGGAAAGACGAACACATCCGACGCGGCGATGTGGCGCGCGAGCTCTTCGCCGAACTTGTAGCCGACGAAGACAGCCTCGGGAAAGCGTGATTCGAGTCCTGCACGTGCTGGACCATCACCGACGACGAGCTTCGTGCCCTGCCACGGCATCGCCAGAAAGGCATCGATGTTTTTCTCCACCGCAACGCGCCCGACATACACCGCGATCGGCCGCGGCAGAGTCAGGAACGTCTTGTCGTGCGGCCGGAACAGATCGACATCGACGCCGCGGGTCCAGCGCACCAGGTTGCCGAAGCCGCGGGCCTCGAGCTGCCGCTGCAGCGTCGGCGTCGCGACCATCGTGCGTGTCGCAGCCCCGTGAAAGCGGCGCAGATGCGCATAACTCAGCGACAGCGGAATCGGAAAGCGCGAGGCGACGTACTCGGGAAATTGCGTGTGATACGAGGTCGTGAAGGCGAAACGACGCCGGCGGCACCACTGGCGCGCGGCCGTGCCGAGCGTGGCTTCGGTGGCGATGTGAATCGCCTCCGGCGCAACCTCGCGCAGCATTCCGTCCAGCTGCCGGTACGGAAACCAGGCGAGACGGATCTCCGGATAGGTCGGACAGGGAAACGTGCGGAACTGCGTCGGCTCGATCACGCACACGTCGTGACCCAGCGCACGCAGATGCTGCGTCGTCGTCATGAGCGTTTTGACGACGCCGTTGGTCTGCGGCAGCCAGGCGTCGGTAACGATGGCGATTTTCACGCGACGCGCACGCGCGCCGCGGCGATCAAGAGCTCCTGGTGGGTCAGGACTTCGCGCGTCTCGGTCCAGCGCAGGAGCGCGAGCCGGCCGTTGAAATCCTCGGTGAGCGTCGTGCAGCTTTCGACCCAGTCGCCGTCGTTGCAATAGAGCACGCCGTCGATGTTCGTGATTTCGGCACGGTGGATGTGACCGCAGATCATGCCGTCGACGCCGCGACGCTTCGCCTCGTCCGCCAGCGCCTGTTCGTAGTTCGCGATGTACTTCACCGCGTTCTTGACCTTGTGTTTCAGGTACGCGGCGACGGACCAGTAAGGAAAGCCGAAACGACGGCGGAAAAAATTCACCAGCCGGTTGAGCTGCAGCACGAACGCATAGGCGCGATTGCCGAGCGCCTCAAGCAGCGGACTCGCCTTGATGACAGCGTCGAACTCATCGCCATGCAGCACCACGAAGCGGCGCCCGTCGGCCGTTTCGTGCAGCGCCTCGCGCCGGATCTCGACATTGCCGAACACCATGCCGTCGTAGTCGCGAAACACGCGGTCGTGGTTGCCGGGGATGTAGACGACGCGCGTGCCGCGCTTGGCCTTGCCAAGAATGGTGCGGATGACGTCGTTGTGTTCCTGCGGCCAGTAGAACGATTTCTTCAGGCTCCACAGGTCGACGATGTCGCCGACGAGGTAGAGGGTCTCGGTCTCGATCGAATGCAGGAAATCGAGCAGGTAGCGGGCACTACAGCCGCGAAACCCCAGATGCACGTCGGAAATGAAGACGCTGCGGAATCGAAATACCGGCCGGGCCGGATTCGGGCTCATACGTCACCTGTGCAGGACCGGGCTGGCGCGCACAGTGGCGTCCGGGAATGACGGACCGATGACAGTCCCGGTAATTTTGGTTGACAGGTCAGCGGGTTGGGCGGGGTTTCTTAGGTGAGATCGGATGCCGAGGTTCGAAGCCGTACGGAGCTATTTGAGTATGGATTTCCCACTTCGGCATCTCTGCGACGGTAATGCAGCACGACCCATGAGGAGGGTGGGCGAAGATTTCACCCGGGTAGCTGGAAGTCGGCGTCAACTCGTCCGACTACTCTGATCAGGCATGACCAGTCGCTGGAGACTCGTCATTTCTACCCTGAAAGTGGAATGGACAGGCGCGATGAATGCCACCTCTTCTGCACCTGTGGCAAATCGGAGGCGCGAATGTGCAATTTACCGCCCCGATTCGAACCATGCCATCCTCGCCGCATGATCGGACTCCTTCAGCGCGTAAGCCGGGCAGATGTCAGCGTCGGCGGCCAGGAACACGGCCGGATCGACCGTGGCCTGCTGGTACTGATCGGTGTCGAGCGCGGCGATCAGGAAGCCCAGGCGGACCGGCTGCTGGAGCGGCTGCTGACCTACCGGGTGTTTCCCGACGACCAGGGCCGCATGAACCGCAGCCTGCAGGAGATCGGCGGCGGGCTGCTGCTGGTGCCGCAATTCACGCTGGCCGCCGATACGCGCAAGGGCACGCGACCCGGATTCAGTCCTGCCGCAGCGCCGCAGGAAGGCGAGCGGTTGTTCGACTACCTGGTGTCGCGGGCACGATCCATTCATCCCGCGGTCCAAACGGGCGTGTTCGGTGCCGACATGGCGGTCGCGCTGGTCAACGACGGTCCCGTAACGTTCTGGTTACGGGTCGAGCCCGGCGAAAGTCCTTAAGAAATCGTCGGAGCCGGCTCACTGTCCGGGCCGGTGTATTGGCGTATGATCGCCGGCGTTTTCCCCCGGAGAGCTGCAATGGGTATTGGGTTTCGTGAGCTTCTGATCATTCTCGTGATCGCGCTCGTGATCTTCGGCGCCAAGCGTCTGAAGACCATTGGCTCGGATCTGGGCGGTGCGGTGAAGGGCTTCAAGAAGGCGATGGCCGAAGGCGAGGACGAGGACAACAAGCAGTTGTCGGCGCCGGCGGAAAAGGACGCGGATTTCGATTCGACGCCCGCTTCCAAGTCCGGCAGCAAGTCCACGAATGCCTGAGCGGTCGCGCCGCCGCGACCTCTGACCTTCCACCAGCACTTCCATGTTCGAAGTCGGTTTCACCGAGATCGTCCTGATCCTCGGTCTCGCACTCCTTGTACTCGGGCCGGAGAAGCTGCCCGGCCTGGCGCAGAAAATCGGTCGCTGGACCGGCCGCGCGCGTTCCATGGCACGCCAGTTGCGCACGCAGCTGGAGCAGGAAGTCACGATCGAGGAACTGGCGAAGTCGCGTCCGGGCGCGGCGCAGTCTTCCTCCCCAGCCGAACCTTCGATTCACACTCCGGCGGCGCCTGAACCTCCGGAGACTGCGCCCCATCGGGGACCGGAAATCGATCTCGACCAGACGGTGTCGGGCATCGAACCCGAGCCTGCTCCGCCCGCCTCGTCCGATACCAAGAACGCTTCATGAGCGCGGCCGATCATGAACGCGAGACACTCGCCGAAGGCTCGCTGATTTCTCACCTGGTGGAGCTGCGCGATCGCCTGCTGCGGGCGGTGATCGCGGTGTTCATCCTGTTCATTCCCTGCGCGTTCTTTTCCGATGAACTGTTCACGCTGGTCGCGACGCCGCTGATCGAGAAGATGCCGCAGGGCACCTCGATGATCGCAACCAGCATCGTCGCGCCGTTCATGGCGCCGCTGAAACTCGCGCTGCTGGCGGGCCTGTTCCTGGCGATGCCCTATGTGCTGTATCAGGCGTGGGCCTTCGTCGCGCCTGGGCTGTATCGCCACGAAAAACGCTTCGCGGTGCCGTTGGTGATCTCCAGCATCGTGCTGTTCTACGCCGGCGTCGCCTTCGCGTATTTCGTCGTGTTCCCGCTGATGTTCGCGTTCCTCACCAGCGCCGCGCCGCATGGCGTGCAGGTGATGACGGACATGTCGAACTATCTCGACTTCGTGCTGCTGCTGTTTTTCGCCTTCGGCGTCGCGTTCGAAATTCCGATCGCCACCGTGCTGCTTGCCGCCACGGGCATGGTGAAGGTCGAGACCATGACCAAGAATCGCGGCTACGTGATTCTCGGCATCTTCATCGTCGCCGCCTTCCTCACGCCGCCGGATGCGCTGTCGCAGTGCTTCATGGCGGTACCGATGTACCTGCTCTACGAAGGTGGGATCATCATGGCGCGCGTGCTCCTCAAGAACCGCGCCGCGCGGCAGCGCGAGCAGGAGCAGCGCACCGATTGACAGGGACGCCGACAGCCAGCGCCATCTGGCGGGCAATGTTCATGTCGTCTCGTTGTTCTGTTCCATTGCGTTTTGCAGATAGAACTCATGCAGCTTTGCCCGCAGCAAGGTCTTGTCCGGCAGTTGCGTCTGGATATTCCGCGATCAGCGCCGGTGACGTGCTGCGGTTCAGCGCGTACTCCACCACTTCATCATCCTTGCTGGCGCACAACAGCACGCCGATGGCCGGGTTTTCGTGCGGCTTCTTCGCATCGCGGTCGAGGGTTTCGAGATAGAAGTTCAGCTTGCCCAGGTATTCCGGTTCGAAGCGGCCGACTTTCAGCTCAATCGCCACGAGGCAGTTCAGGCCACGATGGAAGAAGAGCAAGTCCAACGTGAAATCGCGCCGGCCCACCTGCACCGGATACTCACTGCCGACGAAGCAGAAATCCCGACCCAGTTCGATGAGGAAGTCGCGCAACTGCCGCAGCAGACCCTTGTGCAAGTCTGCCTCGACATGGCCTGGCGGCAAGTCGAGAAACTCGACCAGATAACTGTCGCGGAAGACACTGGCCGCATCCGGGTGGCTTTGTCGCACGACGGGTGAGATTTTTGGCGGAGCCAGCACGGTGCGCTCGAACAGGGCGGCCTTGAACTGGCGCTCCAGCTGGCGGCTGCTCCACTGCTCCTGCACGGCCAGTTTCAGATAGAACTCCCGCTCCTCCGGGCGCTTGCTCTGACCCAGAATGATGAGGTGGTGAGTCCACGGCAATTGTCTCAGCAGTGCCGAGACAATTTCAGGGTCAGGATAGGCTTCATAGAACTGCCGCATCCTGAACAGGTTGGCGCGGGTGAAGCCACGCAACCCCGGCTGGGTCCGAGCCAGATAGCGGGCAAGCTCTGCCACCACACCCTCTCCCCATTCGGCAGCGGCGATCCTGCGGCTGATGCGCTCGCCGATCTGCCAGTACAGCTCGATCAGTGTGGTGTTGACCGCCTGCACCGCGCGTTGTCGGGCGCTGGCGATGAGCTGGGCAATATCGGAGAAATCGCCGGGACTGAGGATGCCATCGAACGTGGCTCGCTGTTGCTTGCCGAGCTTCTTTCCTGCCATGTCACTGTTCCTTGTGAGTTTGAAGGCTTGCGCCGCAAATCATGGCACGCAGCGCGCATGTATACATACGCCGCTGCGGAATCCGCTGGTTTCGCCTTCTTGCCGCTGCCGCAGAAGATCGGTGAGACTTGAGTCCCCGGTCGTCATATCTCTGGCAAGAATTCTGAACCGGCGCCGGCGCCACGCCCGAGCGTCCCAACCCGCACCGCGGAGCGAGCCCAAGAATGAACCAGCCGATCGAGCGCACAGCGCCCACGGATTCCACCAGCGGGCCGCAGATCTTCGGTCATCCCCGCGGTCTCGCGACCCTGTTCTTCACCGAGATGTGGGAGCGCTTCACTTATTACGGGATGCGGGCGCTGCTGGTGCTGTTTCTCGCGGACTCGGTCCGCGGCGGTTTCGGGCTCGATGACAGGACCGCCAATGCGATCTACGGTCTGTACATCTCCGCCTCCTACATCCTGTGCCTGCCGGGCGGCTGGATCGCCGACCGGCTGATCGGTTCGCGACTCGCCGTGTGGTACGGCGGCATCCTGATCGCGGCCGGCAATGCGCTGCTGGCCTTCGGCTCCGCACCTGCCACGTTCTACGGCGGCCTGATCGTCATCGTGTGCGGCGTGGGGCTGCTCAAGCCCAATGTCAGCGCGATGGTGGCCGATCTCTATCCGGAAGGCGGCGGCCGGCGCGATGCCGGGTTCACCATCTTCTACATGGGCATCAACATCGGCGGCTTCCTCGGTCCGATCGTGACGGGCTGGCTCGCGGTGAACTACGGCTGGCACGTCGCCTTCGCGGCCGGTTCGGTGCTGATGATCTTCGGCCTGGTGCAATACAAGCTGTTTCAGCGACACCTCGGCGACGCGGGCGTGCGCGTGGTGGATGCGCAGAGCGAAAGCAGCACCGGTCGTCATCGCAGCTGGTTGATCGTCGGCGCGCTGGTCGGCGTGATCGTGGCTGCCTACCTGCTGGTGCTCACAGGTGTGGTGACGATCAATCCGCTGACGGTCGCGCAGACGACCGGCGGCATCCTGTTCGGCATCGCCATCGCCTACTTCGCCTACATCTTCCTGCTCGCGGGACTCGATTCGACCGAACGCAAGCGCATGGCGGTGATCCTGTTCCTGTTCGTCGGCTGCATGCTGTTCTGGGCCGGCTTCGAACAGACGGGCGCGTCGCTCAACCTGTTCGCCGAGCGCTATGTCGATCGCACCATCGGCTGGCTCGGCAACTGGGAAATCCCCACCGCCTGGTTCCAGTCCTTCAACTCTCTGTTCATCCTGATCTTCGCCGTACCGTTTTCGATGCTGTGGGTCGCGCTCGCCAAGCGCAATCTCGATCCGTCGGCGCCGGCGAAGTTCGGCCTCGGTCTCATCATGCTGGGCCTCGGCTTCCTGTTCATGGTGTGGGCCGCGAACATCGTCTCGGATGGCGGCAAGGCGATGCCGTATCTGCTGATCCTTACCTACCTGCTGCACACCTACGGCGAGCTGTGCCTGAGTCCGGTGGGCCTGAGCTACGTCACCAAGCTCGCGCCGAAGCGCTTCGTCTCGCAGATGATGGGCGTGTGGTTCCTCGCGACCTCGCTCGGCAATCTCTCCGCCGGCCTGCTGGCAGGCATGTTCGAAACCACCAATGTGCAGGCGATGCCGGGTCAGTTCATGAACTTCGTCTGGTTCATCTGCGCTGCCGGCATCGTGCTGTTGCTGCTGTCGAAGCCGGTGAAGAAGCTGATGGTCGGCGTGAAGTAACGGAAGGCGACGCATGAAATCGAACTGGCTGATCGGCGCTGCGGTCTGCGCAGCATTGCTGTCCGCGGGCTGCACCAAGACGCCCGTCGATGCTGCAAAACCGAAGGAAACGGCGGACGAATTCGTCACACGGGTCAACGACGAGATGAAGGCGGCAGGCAAGGAGCTGGCCACCGCCGGTTTCGCCTATGCGACCTTCATCAATGTCGATACGGAATTCCTCAACGCCAAGGCGAACGAGCGCTATCTCGAAGCCTTCGGCAAGGCCGTCGAGGAATCGAAGGCCTATGAAGGACAGCAGCTCAGTCCCTCATCCGCACGCGCCATCGAACTCCTGAAGCTGGGTGTGGCGGCGCCAGCACCGAAGGATCCGGCGAAGCGCGCCGAGCTGAGCGGCATCACTTCGAAAATGGAAGGCATGTACGGCGCCGCGAAGTACTGCCCGAGCGGGCCGGAATCCTGCAAGGACCAGGGCGAACTCACCGACATCCTCGCCACCAGCCGCAACTACGATGCACTGACCGACGCCTGGACCGGCTGGCATTCCACCGCGCGTCCGATCCGCAAGGAATACGTGCGCTTCGTCGAACTCGCCAACGAAGGCGCGCGCGAACTAGGCTTCGCCGATCTCGGCGCGATGTGGCGTTCCGGTTACGACATGCCGGCCGACGACTTCACCCGGGAAGCGACACGTCTGTGGCAGCAGGTCTCGCCGCTTTACAACCAGCTGCATTGCTACGTGCGCGGCAAATTGCGCGAAACCTACGGCGAGGAACGCGTGCCCGAGAACAAGCCCATCCCGGCGCAACTGCTGGGCAACATGTGGGCGCAGCAGTGGGGCGAGATCTATCCGCTGGTCGAACCGTACAAGGGCGTGTCGGATCTCGATGTCACCAGCGCGCTGGTGAAGCAGAAGTACGACCCGGTGAAGATCACGCAGTCGGCCGAAGCCTTCTACGTGTCGCTCGGCTTTCCGAAACTGCCGCAGACCTTCTGGGAACGCTCGCTGCTGAAGCAGCCCGCCGACCGCGACGTGCAATGCCACGCCAGCGCCTGGCAGATGGACGGCTACGAGGACGTGCGCATCAAGCAGTGCATCGAGCCGACGCAGGAACACCTCATGACCGTCTATCACGAGCTCGGTCACGTATTCTATTACCTCTCCTACAAGGATCAGCCGTACCTGTTCCAGAGCGGCGCCAACGACGGCTTCCACGAAGCGATCGGCGATACGGTGAATCTGTCGATGACGCCGGCGTACCTGCACACCATCGGTCTCGCCGGCCCCGTGAAACGCAGCCGCGAAGCGACGATCAATCAGCAGATGAAAATGGCGCTCGACAAGATCGCCTTCCTGCCGTTCGGCAAGCTGATCGACGAATGGCGCTGGAAAGTGTTTTCCGGCGAAGTGAAACCCGAGAACTACAACGCCGCCTGGTGGCAGCTGCGCGAGCAGTACCAGGGCGTCGCGGCGCCGGTGCCGCGCAGCGAAGAGGATTTCGATCCGGGCGCGAAGTACCACATTCCCGCCAACACGCCGTACACGCGTTATTTCCTGTCCTTCATCCTGCAGTTCCAGTTCCACAAGGCGCTGTGCGACGCAGCGGGCTTCAAGGGTCCCTTGAGCGAATGTTCCGTCTACGGCAACGAAGAAGCCGGGCGACGCTTCCGCGAAATGCTGGCGCTGGGCCAGAGCCAGCCGTGGCAGGACACGCTCGAGAAACTCACCGGCACACGCGACATGGACGCCTCGGCGATCATGGATTACTTCGCGCCGCTGTCAGCGTGGCTGACCGTGGAGAACGAGGGGCAGCAGTGCGGCTGGGAATGATCGTGCCTGCGTCATCGCACATCGTCCTGACTGACCCTCATTACTAAAAATCGTTTGATCGCAATCGCGAGGATCGTCCATGTCATCGACCTCATCCACTGCCCAGCTCACGCCGCGCGCCATCGTTCTGTCGGTGGTGCTGGCGGTGATTCTGGCCGCAGCGAACACCTATCTCGGCCTGTTCGCCGGCCTCACCATCGCCACGGCGATTCCGGCGGCGGTGCTGTCGATGGGCGTGCTGCGCCTGCTGGGTGGCGGCACCATCCTCGAGAACAACATCGTGCAGACCGGCGCGTCGGCCGGTTCGTCCATCGCCGCCGGCGTGATCTTCACCATTCCCGCGCTGATCATTCTGGGCTACTGGCAGGACTTCAGATATTCCTGGGTGCTGGCGATTGCCGGACTCGGCGGCCTGCTCGGCGTGCTGTTCTCGGTGCCGCTGCGACGCTCGATGATCGTGGAGCAGCCGCTGCCGTTTCCCGAAGGCAAGGCCGCGGCGGAAGTGCTCAAGGCCGGCGAGAATCCGGGCCCGGGTCTGAAGATCCTCGGTCTCTCCGCCGGCCTCGGTGCGCTGGTCAAGCTGGCTGCGGAAAGCGGGTTGCGCATGATCCCTGACCAGGCAGCGGGCGCCGGCTTCTTCGGCAAGTATCTCGGCTACATGGGCACCGGCCTGTCGCCGGCGCTGCTGGGCGTGGGCTACATCGTCGGGCTCAACATCGGCATCGTCGTCGTCTCCGGCAGCGTGCTCGCCTACAACATCGCGATCCCGTTCTATCACGCGTTCCTGCTGAGCGGCGATCCGGAAGTCGCGGCCAAGGTCGTCGGTGCGACGGCAGCAGAAGCCGCGGCGATCATTCGCGGTGATCGCATCCGCTACCTCGGCGTTGGCACGATGCTGGTCGGCGGCGTCTGGACGCTGTTCTCGCTGCGCAAGTCGCTGCTGTCCGGCATCAAGAGCGGCATCGCGGCAGCGCGCAAGGGTGCAGGCGCCAATCTCGCCGAGACCGAACGCGATCTGCCGATGAAGTGGATGCTGGTCGCGCTGCTGCTGTTCGTGCTGCCGCTCGCGGGCCTGTACCAGGCGATCGTGCAGAACTGGGGCGTGAGCATCCCGATGACGATCATCATGATCGTCGCCGGCTTCCTGTTCGTGTCGGTGTCGGCCTATCTCGCCGGACTGGTTGGTTCGTCGAACAATCCTGTATCCGGCATCACCATCGCCACCATCCTGTTCGCGTCCGTCGTGTTGATGCTGCTGCTGGGCAGCGATTCCAAGATCGGCGCGGTGGCCGCGATCATGATCGGCGCGGTGGTGTGCTGTGCCGCGGCCGTCGGCGGCGACAATTTGCAGGATCTCAAAGCCGGCTATCTCGTCGGCGCCACGCCCTGGAAGCAGCAGCTCATGCTGGGCATCGGCGCATTTTCCTGCGCGCTGATCATGGCACCGGTGCTGAACCTGCTGGCGCAGGCCTATGGCATCGGCGATCCGACCCGCCCGGGTTCATTGCAGGCACCGCAGGCCACGCTGATGGCCTCGGTGGCGCAGGGTCTGTTCGGCGGCAAATTGCCGTGGGACATGATCATCGCCGGCGGCGTCATCGGCGCGCTGGTGATCGCTCTCGACAGCTGGCTGAAATCGCGCAATTCCAGTTTCCGCGTGCCGGTGCTGGCCGCAGCCATCGGCATCTATCTACCGCTGGAACTGATGGTGCCGATCTTCCTCGGCGGCCTGCTGGCTTACTTCGTCGAGAGGCGCCACGGCGTCGTTGGCACGCATGACGAGTCGCTGCGCGACCGCGTGCATCGTCCCGGCGTGCTGTTCTCCGCCGGCCTGATCACTGGCGAGGCGCTGATGGGTATCGCGATTGCCATCCCGATCGTCGTGAGCGAGCGCGCCGATGTGCTGGCGCTGCCGGCGCAGTTCCATTTCGGCCAGTTCGTCGGTCTGGTAGTGCTGGCGGTCGTCGGCTGGCTGCTGTATCGGGCGTCGGTGCGCGGGATGGGTGCGGAGAAGGCCGGCTAGCTTTGCGCTTCTGACTGTAGGTCAGGCTTTAGCCTGACTTCTCAGAGGCCGGCTAAAGCCGGCCCCACAGGCAGAGGAACGTTATCGTTTCCCGGAAATCACTTCGATCCGGCCGTTGTTGCCGATCAGGCCGGACGCGACCCACGAAGTCAGGCTGACGATCAGCGACGCGCCGATGGCGGTCCAGAAGCTGCTGATCGCAAAACCGCCGAGCAGCGCCGCGACCAGTCCCAGCATCCCGGCATTGATGACGATCAGGAACAGTCCCAGCGTCACGAGCGTCAGCGGCAAGGTCAGCACGACGGCGATCGGCCGGATGACCGCATTCACGATCCCCAGCAGCAAGGCCGCGGCGAGCAGCGTGCCCGCAGTATCGAACTGCAATCCCGGCAGCACCTTGGTGGCAAGCCACAGCCCGAGCGCGACGATCGCACAACGCAGAAAGAAACCGGTCACTGGCGAGACCCCCTGTGCAACGGGACGAGCGGACATGAAAGCATGAATCCGGCCTTTGCTGCGAAATTCAAGAAGCGGTTTTCACACGGAGATCACGGAGACCACGGAGGTCGGAAGAGAAAAGAATTTCCACGGGGAAGGAGTGGGAACACGGGGAGCACGGGGAAAGAAAATTTCTGTTCCGAGACCCCGTGTTCCCCGTGTCCCCCGTGGAAATTTTTCTTCTCTTCTCCGAACTCCGTGGTCTCCGTGATCTCCGTGTGAAACCTCCTAACTCTTGAACTGCCTGCGCAACCCCGACCAGCAGTCGGCATAGTCGGACTGCAATTGCGGCAGGGCGAGAGCGTAGGAGGTCGGGCGGATGACGTTGCGCGTTTCGAACATGAACGCCATCGTGTCGCTGATCCGTTGCGGCGCGGTCGTATCCGCAACGCTCGCACGTTCAAAGGTCGTCGCGTCGGGGCCGTGACCGCTCATGCAGTTGTGCAGCGAGGCGCCGCCGGGCGCGAAGCCGCCGGCTTTCGCATCGTAGACGCCGTGGATCAGGCCCATGAACTCGCTCGCGACATTGCGGTGAAACCAGGGCGGACGGAACGTGTCCTCCATCGCCAGCCAGCGCGGCGGAAAGATCACGAAGTCGATCGTGTCGACGCCCGGCGTATCGCTGGGCGATTGCAGCACCAGGAAGATCGACGGATCGGGATGGTCGTAGCTGATCGAGCCGATGGTGTTGAAGCGGCGCAGATCGTACTTGTACGGCGCGTCGTTGCCGTGCCAGGCGACGACGTCGAGCGGCGAGTGATCGATCGGCGCCGACCACAGATGGCCGAGAAACTTGGCGATGAGTTCGAAGTCGCCTTCGCGGTCTTCGAACCACGCGACCGGCGTCTGGAAGTCGCGCGGATTGGCGAGGCCGTTCGAACCGATCGGTCCGAGATCCGGCAATCGAAACGGCGCACCGAAGTTTTCGCAGACATAGCCGCGCGCCTGCGCTTCCAGCAACTCGACGCGAAAGCGCACGCCGCGCGGAATGACCGCGACTTCCTGCGGCTCGATCTCGATGAGCCCGAGTTCGGTCGCGAGCCGTAATGCACCGAGCTGCGGCACGATCAGCAGTTCGCCGTCGGCGCTGTAGAAGAACCGGTCGCGCATGGACTGGTTCGCGACATACCAGTAGATGCCGCAACCGCTCTGCGCTTCGGGCGAGCCGTTGCCCGCGGCCGTCGTGAGACCCTGCACGAAATCGGTGGGCCGCTCCGGAATCGGCAACGGGTCCCAGCGCAATTGATTCGGCGACGTCGCTGCGGCATCGAACTGGTTCGTGATCAATCCATCCTCGCGGCGTTCGAACCGGCCATGCATCGCGGCCGGGCGGATGCGATACAGCCACGACCGGCGGTTGGCGTGTCGCGGCGAGGTGAAGGCCGTGCCCGACAGTTGCTCTGCATACAATCCGAGCGGCGCACGCTGCGGCGAATTGCGTCCGGTCGGCAGGGCACCGCTGCGCGCCTCGGTGGCGAAGTGATTGGCGAAGCCGCTCTGGTAGGCGAGTGCTGACGCGGTATTCATGAGTGCCTGCGCAGTCGCTGGTGGCGGGGCGATGATATAGCAACGTCGGCAGGGCGGCGGCGATGCGGTACGCTTGCGACGGGACGAACAACTACAAGGCTCCGCATATGCATTACGTCGCGATCGTTACCGTTCTCGCCCTGATCGAATTCCTGTTCTTCGGCGCGCTGGTCGGACGCGCCCGCGCCCGGCACGGCATCGCCGCACCGGCGGTCTCCGGCAATGAAGTATTCGAACGCTACTTCCGCGTGCAGATGAACACGCTGGAACAGCTCGTGCTGTTTCTGCCGTCGCTGTGGATCTTCGCGCACTACGCAAGCGCGACCTGGGCCGCCGGCCTGGGCGCCGTTTTCATCATCGGGCGCGCCATCTATTGTCGTTCCTACGTGCGCGATCCGAAAAGCCGTTCGCTGGGATTCGTGCTGACGGCGTTGCCGACGCTGATCATGATCGTCGGCATTCTGGTGCAGGCGGTTCGCGCGCTGATGGCGGAGCAGTAGAACGAATCTGCTCAGATCGCCGTCGTTTGTTCCCTCCTCCGCGCAGCGGGGGAGGGTCAGGGTGGGGGCACAACGCAATCTGTGCTGCTTATCAAGTAGCCCCCATCCTGTCCTTCTCCCTCGCTGGGGGATCTCCGACGCGCTTTCGCGCGCCTCCTCCCCGCTGCGCGGAGGAAGGGACGCATCATTCGGGTCTACCCCTCAACCCGCCTGCTTGCGCAGTTCGCGATCCTGCTGCATGCGCCGGTCCGCGAGGATCATGAGTTCCTTCGGGTACAGGTGATCGCGCGGAAAGCTGGACGTGCCCACGCTGGCATTGGCGCGGATCAGGCGATTTGCGACCGAGACCGTGCTGGCATAGATGTTGTTGCGGATGCGCTGGGCGATGGCGGCGCCCATCGCTTCGTCGGCTTCCGTCAGCAGCACGACGAAATCATCGCCGCCGACCCGCGCCGCCACGTCGGAGGCGCGGATGGAGCGGCCGATGGCCGCCGCCACCGATCGCAGCACTTCGCTGCCGGCCTCGTGCCCCAGCGTGTCGTTCACGTAGCCGAGATTGTCGACGTCGATCATGGCGAGCGTGTACGGCCGGCCGAAGCGCTCGGCCTTGCGATGCTCCTGCTGCAGTACTTCTTCGAAGGCGCGCAGATTGAGCAGGCCCGTGAGCTGATCGCTGGCGGCGAGATCCGAGATGCGCTGCACCGCGCTCTGCATCTGTTCGATGAGGGCGCTGAGAATCAGTGCGATGGCGAGTCCGGGCAGGAGCTTGCTGAGCATGAGCACGGCGAACTGCGCGCTGGCCACATCGACGTCCGGCGTCAGCGCGCCCAGCAGCAGCCCGAGCAAGGCGATGACGAAGGCGGTGAGCGCGACGAGCCACCAGCGTCCGAACGCCAGCGCCACGGCCGCGAGCGGAATGAGATAGAGCGCCAGCAGCGCGCTTTGCGCAGCGCCGGTCGCAATGGCGATCAGCGTGACATAGAGGATCGTGGCGACGACGGCGATCCAGTGCTGGCGCGCCACCGGTCGCTGCAGCGCCGGAATCAGGCGCACCAGCACAATGCTGAAACTCAGCAGCGCGAGCGCGGCACCAGCCAGCACCGGGTTGCCGACGGTGGCCGGCGCGAAGGCAAACTGCAGAACACCGCTGGCGAGCGCCAGCAGCTCCAGGCCGAGCAATGCCTTCGTGGCGAAGCCCTGGATAGCGCTCCCTGCCGGCGCAGCACGCATGCGCGCGATTACTTCAGGCTGCTTTGCCGGATCGGACGATCCGTATCGCGGGTCGAGTCATCCTTGAGCAGGCCGAGCGCGAGCCCGGTTTCATAGTCGATGCCCGCCACCTTCGGCGCGTCGGCCGCCTGCTTCGCATCGATCACCACGTCCGGCGTGATGCCGACCTTGTGGATCGACACGCCCGACGGCGTGTAGTAACGCGAGGTGGTGAGCTTGACGGCATGACCATCCGACAGCGGCATCACGGTCTGCACCGAACCTTTGCCGTAGGTCTGCTGACCGAGGATGGTCGCGCGATGATGATCCTTGAGTGCGCCGGCCACGATTTCCGACGCCGACGCCGAACCGCCGTTGACCAGCACTACCAGCGGCGCGCCGTTCAGCGCATCGCCGGGTTGCGCATCCATTTCGAACTTCGCATCGGCGGCGCGGCCGTTCGCCGTGACGATGATGCCGTCTTCGAGGAAGACGTCGGAGACGCCGATCGCTGCTTCGAGCAGGCCGCCGGGATTGTCGCGCAGGTCCAGCACCAGTCCGTGCAGCTCGCTGCCGTTGCGGCGCTTCAGCTGTGCAATGGCCTTTTCCAGATCGGGTGTGGTGGTCTCGCTGAAATGCGAAATCTGCACATAGCCGATGCCCGGTTCGAGCAATTTTTCTTTGACGCTGTGCACCTGCACGTTGGCGCGCGCCAGCGTGAACTGCAGCGGCTGCGGCGTCTCGCGACGGGCGATGGTGATCTTGACCATCGAGCCCGGCTTGCCGCGCATGCGATCGATGGTGTCGTCGAGATTCTCGACGCTGACCGGCACTTCGTCGACGGCGACGATGGTGTCGCCGGCGAGCACGCCGGCGAGCGCTGCCGGGCCGCCTTCGATCGGCGAGACGACATTCACGGCGCCGTTCTCCAGCGCCACTTCGATGCCGACGCCGGAGTATTCGCCCGCGGTGCTGATGCGGATTTCGTTCAGCTCTTCGGCATTGAGGAAGGAGGAGTGCGGATCGAGATCGCCGACGAGTCCGCGGATGGCGGCTTCGATGAGTTCTTCGTCGGAGACATCGTCGACGTAGTCCTTGCGGACGAGTTCGAGGACTTCGGCGAGCAGTCGCGCGTCCTGCCAGCGCATGGGTTTGTCGGTGGCGGCGACCGGCTGTTCCGGTGCGATGCGTCGTTCGGCCTGGACGCTCGGGCCGACGGAGAGGCCGGCACCCAGCACGACGCCGAGCATCACCAGCAACAACACGCGAAAGGGTCGGGGAAATCGGTTCACGGTCACTGCACTTATGGATCGAAGGCCGCCATCAATATACAGCCGGCGTCGGCGGCTTAACGCCACTAAACGGCGCAGGCATTCCCTGAATCCCGTATGCCACCGGCTCGGTCTGTTTCTTCCTGTAGGTCAGGCTTTAGCCTGACTGTTTTCAGGCCGGCTGAAGCCGGCCCCACAGGAAGAAGAAAAGTCAGCCGGCGAGCCGCGCCATGAGCGGCGAGCCGGACACGCGCGTCACGCCGGGCGCGCCGCGCAGGATTTCCTGCAGCACCGCTTCCAGCGCCCGCGGCCGGCCGATCGCAAAGCCCTGCGCATAGTCGACGCCGAGCCGGCCGACGGCAGCGAGGATCGCTTCGCTTTCGATGCTCTCGGCGGTCGTCCTGAGATTCATCGACTGCGCGAGCTGCACGATCGCCGTCACGGTGGCCTGCGAGCGCGAGCCCGTGGCGAGATCGCGGATGAGCGCGCCGTCGATCTTCAGATCGGACACCGGCAGCGACTTGAGATAGGTGAGCGAGGACAGGCCGCGCCCGAAATCATCGAGCGCGATGCCGTGACCCAGGCCCTGCACGCGGCGGATCAGCGTCTCGGCGCGCACGATGTTGGCCACCGCGGCGGTTTCGGTGATCTCGAACGACAGCAGGCCCGGCGGCAGTTCGTACTCGCGCAGCTTGGCTTCGAGGAAGTCCGGGAAATTCTCGTCGCTGACGGACTGGCTCGACAGGTTGATGGCGAAATGCGCGCCGAGGCCCTGCAGCGCCGGCGCGGCCGACGAGAGGATTTCCAGCGCGTATTGAATGACCCAGCGATCGATGTCGGAGGCGATGCCGTGGCGCTCGGCCGAGAGGATGAACTTGTCGGGCGAGACGCTTTCGCCGGAGGCGTCGATCATGCGCAGCAGCAGTTCGAAGCGGCGCGCCGGCTCCTGCGAATTCAGTCTGACGATCGACTGCGCTTCCATGCGGAAGCGATCGTTGGCAATCGCCTCGCGCAGATCGCCGGCCGGCGTTGCATCCTCGAAACGCGGTCCTTCGAGAACCGGCGCAACTGCGGCGACGGTTTCCAGTATCGGCACCGCGACCGGCGGCGTTTCGATCGCTGCCGCTGGCGGCACCGGTTCCTGATACAGCTCGACTCGTCCGCGACCGCGCTGCTTGGCCGACTTGCAGGCGACTTCGGCCGTGGCGAGTGCGTGCGACAGCGGCAGGCGCGTTTCCGGCACGACGGCGAGGCCGAAACTCATGGACAGCGCGATGCGTTGGCCTTCGTGACGGAAATCGAGCTGTTCGATGCTCTCGACCAGGCTGCTGAAAAATTCCTCCGCCGCCTGCTGCGGCGTATCCGGCAGGAACAGCGCGAAGCGATCGCCCGAGATGCGCGAGGCAATCACGCTGCGCGGCAGATTGACGCGGATGGTTTCGGCGATGCGCGCCAGCACCTGATCGCCGACGTGCATGCCGTGGTTGTCGTTGATGACGTGCAGGCGATCGACGTCGGCATAGCCCACGCAGTGCCGGTCTTTCGGTCCCTGCGCGAGCGTGGCGAGCGCGCGGCGTTCGAACGCAGGGCGCGTGAGCAGGCCGGTCGCCGGGTCGTAGGAATTCTGCAGCACGTACGCGATGCGGCGCGCCAGCATTTCGACGATGCGCACCTGGCGCAGCTCGAAATCGGGCGCCGAATGCGGACGGAACAGCAAGAGGATGCCCGACACCGGTTCCGCGCCGTGACGGATCGGACAGGCGAGGATCTTGTACGGCAGCGTGCCGAGCGGACTGTTCGGCGGCGCCTTGTTGAGCGTCAGCGTGCGGCGCTGCACCTGCGCCCAGGCGAACAGATGGCGCTGCGTGCGATCGAGCAACTCCGCATCGGCGCGACGCTGCGCCGTGGCGAAGACCGTGGCGGCGATTTTTTTCTCCGGCACGAACAGCGCGCCCGCGGCGCAGTCGAGGTGATCGACACAGCTGCGCACGAGCTGGGTGAAATCATCGCTCTCGCCTTCTTCGGCGGCGCCGTTCGAATCGAGCAGCAGGGCGAGATCGCCGTCGCGCAGCGGCGCGCTCTGCGGCGTCTCCTCGACGGGGTTCTGATTGACGAGTTCGCGCGTCAGCACCTGCAGCGCCGGACGCAGCAGGCCGACCATCAGCGAGAACGGACGCGCGCCGCCGCTGCCGTCGCGACAGGACAGCGCGACCGCACCCAGCAGGTGAGCACCTTCGCGCAGGATGAAGACGTAGGCGGTTTCGCCGTCCCAGGAACGGGCGAAGCCGTCGCGTTCGGATGGATCGGGATCGGGGCTGCGCGCCGCGTTGAGCGCTTCTTCGACGACCTGCGGCAGGTCGGGGCCTTCGCAGCCGTCGGAAAGCCACAGCGGGGTGGCGAGGTGATCGTAGATGCCGATGCACAGCGCCCGCGGCATCAGCATTTTCATCAGCTGGCCGTAGGGGTCGAGCGAGGTCGACAGCGACTGCGCTTCCACCGTGTCTTCGTCGTCGAGAATCGTCGCCATCCGCTACTGCTTCCCACCCCGTGCGCCAGGGCATGTCGTTCGCGTTCTGGGAATGGATCATCCATCCGGGGATGCAGGGGTTCCTTGAAGTCGACCGCACTTTCGAGCGGCCGGTACGGTAATAACATATCGTCGGCGCGATGTCGGCGAAACCCCCGTGACCGCAGTCACGCTTTCCCTGATTTCCTCCTTGTTTTTCCAGTGCAGCGCGTCACTGCAGCGTCGGCGAATCGCTCACGGTTTTCGCAGCCAGGGGGCGGGATCCAGGGCCTGCCGGCCCTGGCGGATTTCGAGGTAGAGACCCGGTTTGCCGAAGCCCGCGGCGTCGCCGACGGCGCCGAGCGCATCGCCCGCGGCGACCCGCTCGCCGACCTTGCGATAGAGCTGCTCGTTGTAGCCGTACAGGCTCATGAAGCCGCCGCCGTGATCCAGCACCAGCAGCAGGCCGAGACCGGGCAGCCAGTCGGCGTATACGACGCGACCGGGAAAGGGCGCGCGCACCTGCGTGCCCCGATCGGCGCCGATGACCATGCCCTGCCATTTCAACGGGCCGCCCGCGCGGGTCTGTCCGAAACGGGCGAGGGCATTGCCTTTCACCGGCCAGGGCAGCTTGCCGCGGGCGCGCGCAAAGGGCTGATCGCCGTAGTCGGGAAATTCCTGGATCGCGCGGCGCAGCTGTTCGACGAGTTTTTCCAGCGCCTGCGCCTCGCGCCGCGCCTTGGCCAGTTCGTCGTTGCGCGTCTTGATCGTCGCCTGCACCTTCGCCAGCGTGAGCTTGCGCTGGTCGCGCGCGCCGGCCAGCGATTTCACTTCACTGGCCTGCTCGGTTTCGAGGGCCTTCAGCCGTGCCGCTTCGGCGCTGATGTTTTCGCTCAGCAATTCCAGGTGCGACAGGTGTTCGGTGATGGCGGTGATGCGCTCGGCGCGGGCGCGGCCGAAATAGCCGTACCAGGCCATGGTGCGGCCGAGTTGCGCCGGATCGCCCTGGTTCAGCAGCAGCTTGAGCTGTTCCTGACGCCCGTTCATGTAGGCCGTACGCAATTCGCCGGCCAGCGCATCGCGCTCCGCATCGATTTTCTTCTGGGTGTCGGCACGTTCCGCCTGCAGCGACTTCAGGCGGGCCTCGGCGGCCTCGCGGCGTTCGCGCACGCCCGACAGCCGCTCGCGGGCGGACTGGACGGCGAGATCCGCCTGGCGCACTTCCTTGCTGAGCGAATCGCGTTTTTCCGCTTCGGCATGGATCGACCGGCGAATGGACTCGATCCGGCTGCGGACCTGCTTGAGTTCGCCTTCTTTGGCCGCCGGATCGGCCGCCGCGTGGACAGGCAGGCCGTTGCCCAGCCACAGGCCGATCGCGGCGATGGCGAGGCCCAATCCAATCCCTGCCCGCCGCATCGCTATACGAACCTCCCGCCGCATTCTGCAAAACCGCGCGCCGGGGCTGTGAGCCCGGGACCGGCTGCTATACTTTGCGCCCTTTTTTGGGTGGGCCTCGGGGCCGGCAGGAAGCGGCGGCACGAGCCGCACGCCTTCCAACTCCCCGATTGAGCCCCATAGTCGCGTCTGACCCAACCGGACGGATGATCTGCAGCAATGAGTCGATTTCTGGAATACATCACCAACCATCCCTTCCTGATCGCGGCCGCGGCGATTCTGGCCGTTCTGGCGATCGTGATCGAGATCCGCGAGCGCGCCAAGGGTTCCTCGATGCTGGGCACCGGCGATGCCGTGCGGCTCACGAACTCGGGCGCGCTGGTACTCGACGTGCGCGACGCGGGTGAATACGACGCCGGCCACATCATCGATGCGCGCAACATCCCGGCGAAGGAAATCGGCGAGCGCGCCGAGACGCTCAAGAAGTACAAGGACAAGCCCGTGGTGGTGTGCTGCGAAAACGGCTTCGCATCGGCCACCGCCGCGAAAGCACTCAAGGCCGCGGGTTTCAACAAGGTGGCGACGCTGCGCGGCGGACTGCGCACCTGGCGCCAGGAAAATCTGCCGCTGGTGAAGGGCAGCGGCAAGAAGGACGGGAAGCAGGCATGAGCGCCGCACCCGTCGTCATGTATTCCACCGCGTACTGCGGCTACTGCCAGCGCGCGCGCAGCCTGCTCGAACGCAAGGGCGTCGCGGTGCAGGAAATCAAGGTCGATGAAGATGCGCGCGAGCGCGAGACGATGATGCGAAGAAGCGGCGGACGCCGCACGGTGCCGCAGATTTTCATCGGCGAGCGGCACGTTGGGGGATACGATGATCTGGCGGCGCTGGATCGTTCGGGCGAACTCGATCAATTGCTGATGAGCAAGACCTGAAACGCCTTTCGCTGCGGCGAAACGGCCATTCATAAAATTCCACGACTGAGGATTAACGATCATGGTTGACGAAGTTCCCCCCCAGGCGACCAACGGGCAGGTCGATCCGAATGCGCCGCAGTTCGCCCCGCAGGCGGTGTATCTGAAGGATGTGTCGTTCGAGGCGCCGATCGGTCCGCGCGTGGCGCCGAACTCGGCCAACCCGACCATCAGCCTGAACCTCAACACCTCCGTGAACGATCTCGGCGGCGACATGAAGGAAGTCGTGCTCACGGTGCGCGTCGAAGCCAAGGCCGCGGAAAAGACCGTGTGGCTGGTCGAGGCGCAGCAGGCCGGTGCTTTCGGCATGCGCAATGTGCCCGCGGCCGACGCGCAGCGTCTGCTCGGCATCTTCTGCCCGAACTACCTGCTGCCCTATGCGCGTCACGTGATTTCCGACCTGCTCACCAAGGGCGGCTTCCCGCCGTTCCTGCTGCCGCCGGTCAATTTCGAAGTGCTGTTCAATCAGGCCGCCGCACAGGCCGCACAACAGCAGGCGGGCGCTGCGCCGGCCGGCAACGCCGTGAACTGATCGGCATCGCGCCGCAACGTTTCACATGAGCAGCACGCCGGAGACAGGAGCGACACCGGCGCCTGCCAGGATCGCGATCGTCGGCGCCGGTTCCTGGGGAACGGCGCTGGCGATCCAGTTCGCCCGCGCGGGTTGCGTCACCACGCTGTGGGGACGCGATCCGCACCACATGGCCGAACTGGCGCGCGACCGGCGCAATGCGCGTTACCTGCCTGACGCTCCCTTTCCCGAATCACTGACGGTCGATGCCGATCTCGCGCGCGTGCTCGCGGCGCATCGCGACATCGTCGTGTCGGTACCGAGTCACGCGCTGCGCGGCATGCTGGTCGAGCTTGCGCAGCATCGTCCCGCCTCCATGCGCCTGGCCTGGGCGACCAAGGGTTTCGAACTTTCGACCGGTCTCTTGCCGCACGAAGTAGCGGGGCAGGTGCTGGGCTCGGATGTGCCGACCGCAGTCATCTCCGGTCCGACGTTCGCGAAAGAAGTCGGCGCGGGGTTGCCGACGGCGATGACAGTCGCCTCGGCCGATGCCGAATTCGCAAGCGAACTCGCCAAGCGCATTTCGGGCCTGAATTTCCGCGCCTACACCTCCACCGACATCATCGGCGTGGAAATCGGCGGCGCGATCAAGAATGTACTCGCCATCGGCGCGGGGCTGTCCGACGGGCTCGGCTTCGGCGCGAATACGCGCATCGCGCTGATCACGCGCGGGCTGGTCGAGATGACGCGGCTCGGCGTGGCGCTCGGCGCACACAAGGACACGTTCATGGGACTCGCCGGCCTGGGCGATCTCGTGCTCACGTGTACTGACAATCAATCGCGCAATCGCCGCTTCGGCCTCGCGCTTGCCGCGGGCGAACGCATCGACAGCGCACAGAAGGCCATCGGCCAGGTCGTCGAAGGCGTACTCGCCGCGCGCGCCGTTCGCGAAGTCGCTACACGCGCCAACGTCGAAATGCCGATCAGCGAGCAGATTTATCGCGTCGTCCATGAAGGCATTCCACCCAAGGACGCCGTCAAGGAACTCATGAGCCGGGCGCTCAAGCCTGAGCATTCCTGAAGTTTCACACGGAGTTCACGGAGAACACGGAGATTCGGAAGAAGAGAAGAAAGTCTCCACGGGGGACACGGGGAACACGGGGCTCGGAACAGAATGAATTTCCTTTTCCCCGTGCTCCCCGTGTCCCCCGTGGAGAATTCTTCTTCTCCGTGTTCTCCGTGAACTCCGTGTGAAACCCTTCTTCATCCGAAATCCTGCTGCCGCCACGCCTCATAGGTAACGACGGCGACGGCGTTCGACAGGTTCAGGCTGCGGTTGCCCGGTCGCATGGGAATGCGCAGGCGCTGCTCCGGCGGACACCGCTCCAGCACGTCCTGCGGCAGACCGCGGGTTTCCGGGCCGAAGACGAATGCGTCGCCGGCGGCGAAGCGCGGCGTGTCGTAACGAACCGTGCCGCGCGTCGAAATCGCGAACCAGCGGGGCGCGCCGATCGCAGTGAGGCACTGGTCCAGCGAATCCCATTGCCGCACGTGCGCCAGCTCGGCGTAGTCCATGCCGGCGCGGCGCACGGCCTTCTCGTCGAGATCGAAGGCGATCGGCCGGATGAGATGCAGATGCGCGCCCGCATTGGCGCTCATGCGGATGACGTTGCCGGTGTTGGGCGGAATTTCCGGCTGGAACAGGATCAGGTGGAACATGCGGTGACGGGCTACTGGCTACAGGCTACGGGCCAGAGCAGAATGCGATCTATGAGTGACTCAAGCAATACGGCCGCATCGCTCGCGCTGGATTTCTGCGGCCTGAAGTTCGCCTCGCCGATCGTGCTGTTGTCGGGATGCGTCGGCTTCGGCGAGGAATACACCCGCGTCGAGGGCTTCTCCAACCGCGATGCCGGCGGCATCGTGCTCAAGGGCACGACGCGCGAGCCGCGCCTGGGCAATCCGCCGCATCGCGTCTACGAAACGCCGATGGGCATGCTGAACGCGATCGGCTTGCAGAATCCCGGCGTCGATCATGTCGTGACGACAATCCTGCCGGCGCTCGATTTCACCGAGACACGCTTCATCGCCAACGTCTGCGGTTCGACGATCGAGGACTACGTCGAAGTGGCGCGCCGTTTCGACGATTCGCCGATCGATGCGATCGAAATCAACATCTCCTGTCCGAACATCAAGGAAGGCGGCGTGCAGTTCGGCAACTATCCGGAAATGTCGGCACGCGTGGTCGCGGCGTGCCGCGCCGTGACGAAGAAGCCGCTGATCACCAAACTCTCGCCGAACCAGACCGACATCCGCGAGAACGCGCGTCACTGCATCGAGGCAGGCACCGATGCGCTCGCGGTGATCAACACCGTGATGGGCATGGCGATCGACGTGAACACGCGCCGGCCGGTGATCGGCAACGTCCAGGGCGGTCTCTCGGGCCCTGCGATCAAGCCGATCGCACTATTGAAGGTGCATCAAGTGTACGAAGTTGCGCGCAAGCACAACGTGCCGATCATCGGTCAAGGTGGCATCTGCTCGGCCAACGATGCGCTCGAATTCCTGATTGCCGGCGCGACGGCCGTCGGCGTCGGCACTGCGCTGTTCTACGATCCGCTGGTGTGCCCGAAGATCAATCGCGGCATTGCGGACTACCTCGCTCGCCACAACCTGCGTTCGGTCACCGAGCTTGTCGGTACCTCATCGGCTCATCCGCCGGCGGCGGGGTTGAGCAAGACGGGATAAGAGAATGGCCGCAAAAAGGCGCAAAGATCACAAGGTCGGAATCCGATTCATGCTCTGACTTTGAGATCTTTGCGCCTTTTTGCGGCCAATCCTTTCTTATCTCTTCCCTACTCATCATCCATCGCAAGTTCCTTCAACTTGCGCGTGAGTGTATTTCGTCCCCAGCCAAGTAGACGCGCAGCTTCCTGACGTCCGCCTTCGGCCTTGCGTAGTGCGGCGCGGATCAGCGTGCGTTCGAACTCCGGCATCGCATCGTCGAGCAGCGGCGTTTCGCCGGCAGCGAGACGTTTGTCCGCCCAGCTCGTGAGCTGGCGCGTCCACTCGTCCTGCAGTCGTGCGGGGCCGGGAGCACCGCCGAGATCGGTGGGAATGTCTTCGGCCTTGATCTCGCGGCCGGGCGCAGTCACGGTGAGTCGGCGACAGGTGTTGACGAGCTGGCGGACGTTGCCGGGCCAGTCGAAGCTCGACAGTACGGCCATCGCTTCCGGCGACAGCGTCTTCGATTCGACACCGAGTTCGATGGCGGCCGCGTCGAGATAGTGAAGGATCAGTTCCGGAATGTCTTCGCGACGCTGGCGCAGCGGCGGTACTTCGATGCGGATCACGTTCAGGCGGTGCAGCAGATCCTCGCGGAACATGTTCTGTTTCACGCGTTCTTCCAGCGCCTGGTGCGTGGCTGCGATCACGCGCACATCGACGCGCACGGGCACCTGGCCGCCGACGCGATAGAACTCGCCTTCGGCCAGTACGCGCAGCAGGCGGGTCTGCAGCTGCGGCGACATGTCGCCGATTTCATCGAGGAACAGCGTGCCGCCGTCGGCCTGTTCGAAGCGGCCGCGACGCAGTGCATCGGCGCCGGTGAACGAACCTTTTTCGTGACCGAACAGTTCGGACTCGAGCAGATCCGCAGTGAATGCGGACGTGTTCAGCGCGATGAAGGCCTTGCTGGCGCGCGGGCTGTGACGATGCAAGGCGCGGGCGACCAGTTCCTTGCCCGTGCCGGATTCGCCGGTGATCAGCACGGTCATGCTGGAGCGCGACAACCGGCCGATGGCGCGAAACACTTCCTGCATCGCCGGCGCCTGTCCCAGCATTTCGGGAATGCGGCGCGATTCGGTGCTGACTTCTTCGACGCGTTCCTTCTGCTGGGCTGCGCGACGCACCAGGTCGACGGCCTGATCGATGTCGAACGGCTTCGGCAGGTATTCGAAGGCGCCGCCCTGGTACGCGGCGACGGCGCTGTCGAGATCCGAGTGCGCCGTCATCACGATCACCGGCAGTTGCGGCTGGCTGTCGTGAATCTCGGTCAGCAGTTCGAGGCCGCTGCGGCCGGGCATGCGAATGTCGGTGATCAACACATCGGGTCGATCGCGTCGCAACGCCGCGAGCGCCGAGTCGGCGTGATCGAACGCGGTCGGCGCCATGCCTCCCTGGCGCAGCGCGCGCTCGAGCACCCAGCGGATGGAGGCATCGTCGTCGACGAGCCAGACATTAAGAGGCTTGACGGGCATCTGGAGCATGGAATGGCAGCAGGATGGTGAAGGTGGTCAGACCGGGGCGGCTTTCGAACTCGATCAGGCCATCGTGGCGACTGGCGAGATCCTGGGCGACGGCGAGGCCGAGGCCGGTGCCGTCGGGGCGTCCCGTCACGAGCGGATAGAAGAGCGTGTCGCGCAGCTGTTCGGGAACGCCCGGGCCGGTGTCTTCGAACTGGATGCACGCGACCAGGCGATAGCGTTTCGTGCCGATGTTCTGATTCGTCAGCGCCCGCGTGCGCAGGATGATCCGGCCGCCGTTCTGCGAGAGCGCCTGCACGGCGTTGCGCCCGAGATTGAGCATCGCCTGGATGATCTGGTGCCGGTCGAGCAGCAGCGGCGGCAGGCTCGGATCGTAATCGCGCTCCACCGACACGTTCGGCGGCGCATCGGCAGCCAGCAGGTGACCGACGTGCTGCAGCAGTTCGTGGATGTTGACCGACTCCTTGCGCGGGTGATGACCCGGACCCAGGAGCGTATCGACCAGCGTCGCGAGACGATCCGCTTCGCTGATGATGACGGAGGTGTACTCGCGCATCGCCGCATCGCCGAGCTGGCGTTCGAGCAGCTGCGCCGCGCCGCGCAGGCCGCCGAGCGGATTTTTGATCTCGTGCGCGAGCTGCCGGATCATGGCGCGGCTGCCGCCGATCTGGGTCAGCAATGCATTCTCGCGGGTGATGCGCTGGTGCTGCGTGCCGTCGCTGATTTCGATCAGCGCCGCGCCGGGCGTTCCGGGCTCTTCATACGGCGCGACATTGCAGTCGACGATCAACTCGCCGTCGCCGTTGACCGGTCGCAATGCCAGTTCGCGGCGCGAGATCGGTCGCCAGGTTTCCATCGCGCGTTCGACGACGAGAGTCAGCGCCGTCGCGTCGACCAGCAGTTCGGCGACCGGCCGGCCACGTACCTGATTGCGACTCACGCCGAACAGTGTTTCGGCGGCGACATTCAAATAGAGAAGGGTCTGCGCATCGTCGACGATCAGGATGCTCGTACTGAGACTGTCGAGAATGCGATCGGGATCTGCCATGGCGCGCCGGCCGATGCTCGTTGCGTGTGCAACCATGGCGCCCGTCACCCCGCCACCTGGCAGGTGTGACGACGGACCGTGCACGCGACAGCGCGCGCGCGAAGTCGGCGGAGAGAAGGACGGGTTACTTGCCCGGCTTGGGCGTCGACGGTTTGACCGCCGGTTTCTGCACGACCGGTCGATTGGTCGCCGGATCGATCTTTGCGGCAGACACCGCGGGATTCAGCGCAGCGTAAGTCGGCTGCGACGCAGGCATCTTGTTGCCGGCACGCGGTTGCGGCTTCGGCGGCGGACGGAGGGCAGGACCCGTCGGCGGCTGCGCTGCGGATTCCTGCCGCACGTAGAACACCACCCGTTCGGTTTCCTGGATCCTGTTGCCACCCGAATCGGTCACGGTGGCGATCACGGTGTGTTCGCCCCGGGCTACACCGGTCAGGTCGAAGGAAGTCGTGTTGCCCGGAAAGCCTTCGACCAGCCGGCCATCCAGATACAGGTTCAAGGTGTGGCCGGGCGCCAGCCCCGGTTCCGTCCGTATGTTCACGGTGACCTGGCCGCCAGTGTTGGCGATGGTTTCTTCTGGCGAGGGCTTCCAGATTTCGAAGTTGCGATACGCCGGCCCACTGTCGGCGGGCGTCGAACTGCTGGAAGAAGAACCGTATGAAGGAGTATTCGCGCTCGGCAGCGAAGAGCCCGTGCTCAGCTCCATCCGCGTCGCCCCCGGCACGGGGCGATCGGCGTAGTGAGTCACCCCGTCGGAGTCCACCCACTTCCACACTGTCTGCCCTGCAAGGGCAGGACCCGCGAGAAATGCGAGCAGCAACAGGGTAGTGCGCATGGGGATCGAGCATATCCGCTTCGCTCCGACCTGACAAAAGCGGCAACGACATTGTGTGAACGGCGTCACCGCCTCCTTGAAACAGAGCGGACGCCGGATCGTTGCCGATCCGGCGTCCGTGTGAGTTACACGCTGTAGTACAGCTCGAACTCCAGCGGGTGCGTGGACATGCGCACCTTGGTCACTTCCTGCATCTTCAGGCCGATGTAGGCATCGATGACGTCGTCGGTGAAGACGCCGCCTGCCTTGAGGAAGCCGCGATCCTTGTCGAGCGACTCGAGCGCCTGCTCCAGCGAGTAGCAGACTTCCGGAATGTTCTTGGCTTCTTCCGGTGGCAGGTCGTACAGATCCTTGTCCGCGGCTTCGCCCGGGTGGATCTTGTTCTGGATGCCGTCGAGACCGGCCATGAGCATCGCGGCGAAGGCGAGGTACGGATTCGCCGTCGAATCCGGGAAGCGCACTTCGATGCGACGGCCCTTCGGATTCGCCACCCACGGAATACGGATGGAGGCCGAACGGTTACGAGCCGAGTACGCCAGCATCACGGGCGCTTCGAAGCCCGGCACCAGGCGCTTGTAGCTGTTGGTGCTGGCGTTGGTGAACGCGTTGATGGCCTTGGCGTGCTTGATGATGCCGCCGATGTAGTACAGCGCCAGATCCGACAGGCCGGCGTACTTGTCGCCTGCGAACAGCGGCTTGCCGTCCTTCGAGATCGACTGGTGCACGTGCATGCCGCTGCCGTTGTCGCCGACCAGCGGCTTCGGCATGAACGTCACGGTCTTGCCGTAGGCGTGCGCGACGTTGTGAATGGCGTACTTGAGCATCTGCACTTCGTCGGCCTTGCGGACCAGCGTGTTGGCGTTCACGCCGATTTCGCACTGGCCGGCGGTGGCGACTTCGTGGTGATGCACTTCGACCTTCATGCCCAGTTCTTCGAGCGCCAGGCACATGGCCGAACGCAGATCCTGGAACGAATCGACCGGCGGCACGGGGAAGTAGCCGCCCTTCACGCCGGGGCGGTGCGCCTTGTTGCCGTCTTCGTAGTGCTTGCCCGAGCTCCAGGCGGCTTCGACGGATTCGATGTCGAAGAACGAGCCCTGCATGTTCGTGCCGTAACGCACGTTGTCGAAAATGAAGAATTCGTTTTCGGGACCGAACAGCGCCTTCTCGCCGATGCCGGTCGACTTGAGGTACGCCTCGGCACGCTTCGCGATGGAACGCGGATCGCGCTCGTAGCCCTGCATGGTGGAGGGCTCGAGAACGTCGCAGCGGATGATCAGCGTCTTCTCTTCGAAGAAGGGATCGAGCACGGCCGTGCTGGGATCGGGCATCAGCACCATGTCGGACTCGTTGATGCCCTTCCAGCCCGCAATGGACGAGCCGTCGAACATCTTGCCGTCTTCGAAGAATCCGGCATCGATGGTGTGCGCGGGAACGGTAACGTGCTGTTCCTTGCCGCGCGTATCCGTGAAGCGCAGATCCACAAAGGTGACTTCCTTATCCTTCAACATGCTGAGGACTTCAGCGGCGGTCGTCATGAGTTCTCCTCCGGTAGACAGCGAGATGGTTGACCCCGGCTCGCTCGCTGTTACGACGCCGCAGGTTTTAATTCGATCTGGACCCGCGAAATTGCAGGAACCATGCCATCGCACCGTCATGGCGCAAGTCGTTGGATTTGACGGGGTTGGCAGGCGCCGCTGGCCTTCATGAGCACCATATCGGTGCGAAAACGGGCCACTATCGCACCGGGATGATGCATCTCTGATGTTGAGCGCCGCAATAGGGCAACGTGACGGGCCAGTGAGGGAAAGGCATCGCAACGGCTATACTCGCGCGCTTTTCGCCGCGGGATGCCCTCCGGGCACTGTTTTCGGCGATCTTTCCGGCAGTTTCAGGAAACCGCATGGCCGCCCCAAAAGCCGACGCGCCACGAACCTTTCAGGATCTGATCTTCGCCCTGCAGTCCTACTGGGCACGGCAGGGCTGCGTGATCCTGCAGCCGTACGACATGGAAATGGGCGCGGGGACGTTCCACACGGCCACGTTGCTGCGCGCCGTCGGGCCGGAGCCGTGGAGTGCGGCCTATGTGCAGCCCTCGCGCCGGCCGACCGATGGCCGCTATGGCGACAATCCCTTCCGGCTGCAGCACTACTATCAGTTCCAGGTCGTCCTCAAGCCGTCGCCCGACAACATCATCGATCTGTATCTCGGGTCGCTCGCGAATCTCGGTTTCGATCCGCTGACCCATGACATCCGCCTGGTCGAAGACAACTGGGAATCTCCGACGCTCGGCGCCTGGGGCCTCGGTTGGGAGATCTGGCTGAACGGCATGGAAGTCACGCAGTTCACCTACTTCCAGCAGGTCGGCGGTCTCGACTGTCGGCCGGTGATGGGCGAGATCACTTACGGGCTCGAGCGCCTGGCGATGTACCTGCAGGGCGTGGAGAGCATCTTCGACATCGTCTGGTCCGACGGCCCGTTCGGTCGCGTGACGTACGGCGATGTGTATCACCAGAACGAGGTCGAGCAGTCGAAGTACAACTTCGAGTTCGCCGACACCGCGATGCTGTTCCGTCACTTCCAGGAACACGAAACTGCGTGCCGCACGCTGCTGGAGAACGGCCTGGCGTTGCCGGCCTATGAACAGATGCTCAAGACCTCCCATACCTTCAACCTGCTCGATGCGCGCAAGGCCATCTCCGTGACGGAGCGGCAGGGCTACATCCTGCGAGTGCGCGCCCTGGCGAAGAGCGTCGCCGAAACCTATTTCAAGTCTCGGGAGGCGCTCGGCTTTCCGATGCTTGCGCGCGCTGCGGCCGGAGCATCGAAGCCATGAGCAAGCGCGATTTCCTGGTCGAGATCGGCACGGAAGAGCTGCCGCCGAAGTCGCTGTTCACGCTGGCGCAGGCATTCGCTGCCGGCGTGACACGTGGTCTCGACAACGCCAATGTGAAGCATGGCGACGTCGACTGGTTCGCCACGCCGCGCCGCCTCGCGGTCCGCGTTGCCGCAGTGGCCGATCATCAGCCGGATCAGGAAATCCGGCGCCAGGGTCCGGCGATAGCGAACGCCTACGATGCGAACGGGCAGCCGACGCGTGCGGCGCTGGGATTTGCCGCTTCCTGCGGCGTGAAGCTCGAAGAGCTGCAGCAGGTCGATGGGCCCAAGGGCAAGGTGCTGCAGTTCGTCGGCGTGAAAGCCGGTGAAGCAGTCGGCTCATTGCTGCCGGGCATCGTCTCCGCCGCGCTGGGTGAGCTGCCGATCGCCAAGCGCATGCGCTGGGGCAGCGGCGATCAGGAATTCGTGCGTCCGGTGCACTGGGTGGTGATGCTGTTCGGTTCGACGGTCGTCGAGGCGGACGTGCTGGGCAAGCCGGCGGGCAAGCAGTCGCACGGTCATCGGTTCCACGCACCGCAGGCCATCGCGATTTCCAGTCCGGCCAGATATCCCGACCTGCTGAAAGAGAAGGGGCGGGTGGTCGCGGATGTCGCACAGCGACGCGAATCGATCCGCGCCGGCGTCACAGCCATCGCCGAATCGCTGGGCGGCGCGGCGGTGATCGAGCCGGCGCTGCTCGATGAAGTGACTGCGCTGGTCGAGTGGCCGGTGCCGCTCGCCGGTCGCTTCGACGCGCGCTTCCTCGATCTGCCGCCGGAAGTGCTGATCGCGACCATGCAGGATCATCAGCGTTATTTCCCGGTGAAGGGCGCCGATGGCCGGTTGATGAATTCATTCATCACCGTGGCGAACATCGAGAGCAAGGATCCCACCAAGGTGCGCGACGGCAATGAGCGGGTGGTGCGTCCGCGTCTTGCCGATGCCGCGTTCTTCTGGGAAACGGATCGCAAGCAATCGCTGGCCTCGCGGCGCGAAGCGCTGAAGGCGGTCACCTTCCAGGGCAAGCTCGGCTCGCTGTACGACAAGAGCGAGCGCGTCGCGACGCTTGCGGCGCAGATTGCCGAGATCATCGGCGCCGACACAGCGCTGACGCGTCGTGCCGCGCAACTGAGCAAATGCGATCTGCTGTCGGCGATGGTCGGGGAGTTTCCGGAGCTGCAAGGTCTCATGGGCCGCTACTATGCGCAGCACGACGGCGAATCGTCCGAAGTCGCCGCGGCGCTCGAAGAACAGTACTGGCCGCGTTTCTCCGGCGATCAGTTGCCGGTCGGTCGCGTCGGCATCGCCGTGTCCATGGCCGACAAGCTCGACACCATCGCCGGTATTTTCAGCATCGGACAGAAGCCCTCGGGCACGCGCGATCCGTTCGGCCTGCGGCGTGCCGCACTCGGCGTGCTGCGCATCTGTTTCGAGCGCGAACTCGACCTGGATCTGATGCAGCTGGTGCAGAGTGCCGTAGCGCAGCAACCCGTCGCGGCGCCGGCGGAGACCGTCGCAGAGATCTGGGACTACCTGACGGAGCGGCTGCGCAGCTCCTATCTCGAAGACGATTCGCCGCTACGCATCACCACTGAAATGTTCGACGCCGTGATCGCGAGCCGCTCGCAGTCGCCGCTCGACATTCATCGCCGCCTGCAGGCCTTGGTCACGTTCCTGGCGCTGCCAGAGGCGCAGAGTCTGTCGGGCGCCAACAAACGCATCGCGAACATCCTGCGCAAGGCGCCCGACGATATTTCCGGCGCGGTCGATGCGAACCGGCTGCAGGATCCGGCCGAGCGCGCGCTCTTCGAGCATGTGATCGCGACGGAGCGCGCGGTGAATCCGTTGCTGGCCCGACGCGAGTACGGTGCGGCGCTGACGCAGCTGGCGAGCCTGCGCGAGGACGTGGACAAGTTCTTCGACAGCGTCATGGTCATGGCGGAGGATGCGGAGGTACGCCTGAACCGTCTGGCGCTGCTGGTGCGTCTGCGCGGCGTGTTTCTGCAGATCGCGGATCTGTCGCGACTGCCCGGCTGATATCGATCTTTCACGGCGGAGTCCGCTGAGTGCAGCTGCTGCGTTCGTTGCTCTACACCACCTGGCTGTTCGTCGGCACGGCGCTCTACGCTGTCGTCGTTCTGGCGTTGTCCTGGCTGCCGAGCCATCAGCTGTATGCGGTGGCGCGCAGCTGGTCGCGGGTCCAGCTCTGGGTGCTCAAGATCACCTGCGGTCTCAGCCACACGATCGAGGGTCAGGAGAACATCATCGAGGGCGCGCACATCTCGATGTGGAAGCATTCCTCGGCGTGGGAAACCATCGCGCAGGCGGGCATTTTTCCGGCGCAGTCCTGGGTACTGAAGCGCGAGTTGATGTGGATTCCGCTGGTGGGCTGGGCGCTGCATTTCCTGAAGCCCATTGCCATCAATCGGGGCGCCGGCGCGTCGGCGGTGAATCAGGTGGTCGACCAGGGCAAGCAGCGACTGGCGCAGGGACTGTGGATCCTCATCTTTCCCGAGGGCACGCGCACGGCGCCGGGAGAATCCAAGAAGTACGGCGTCAGCGGTTTTCTGCTGGCTTCGCGGGCCGGCTGCAAGATCGTGCCGGTCGCACACAACGCCGGGTACTACTGGCCGCGGCGCGGCTGGGTCAAAAAGCCGGGCAGGATCCGGGTCGTCATCGGGCCGGCGATCGACGCGGCCGGGCGAGATCCCCGTGAACTGGCGGAACAGGTACGGAACTGGATCGATGAGCAGGTGCGGTCGATGCCTGCTCCTCAGGGAAAATAATTTAACTGAAGTGGCGCTATTCCAATGGAGTAGCGCCTTATCAGGCAATTTTTCTAAACATCAAGATTGGCGACGGCCAGCGCGTTCCGCTCGATGAACTCGCGCCGCGGCTCCACCTGATCGCCCATCAACGTCGCAAAAATATCGTTGGCCGCGAGTGCGTCTTCGATGCGTACTTGAATCAGGCGCCGCGATGCCGGGTCGATCGTGGTCTCCCAGAGCTGATCCGGATTCATCTCTCCCAGACCTTTGTAACGCTGCAAGGTCTGTCCCTTGCGGGCCTGGTCCATCAGCCACTCGATGGCCTGCTTGAAGCTGCCGATGTCCTGGCGCTGTTCGCCCTTGGCGATGTAGGCATCGGGTTGCAGTAACCCCGACAGCGTCTTGCCGAGCTCCGCAATGCCGCGATATTCAGCAGACTCGAAGAACTCACGGTGGATGTGCTTCTCGCTGGTGCTGCCATGCTCCGTGCGCGCCACGAGCAATTTGGGGGCGCCACCGTCCGTGCCGGGCAGCACCCGGACACGATACTTGCGGCCAGCATCGTCATGACCGTTGAGCTGGGTCTCGAATCCGCGGCCCCAGGCGGTCAGCCATTCCAGGCTGTCGTGATCCGCGAGCGTGACCTCGGGCGAGTAGATGAGCTGCTCGAGGACGCGCTGGTCGTAGCGACGTGATGAGCGACGCACGATGGCGGCAACCTCCATCCAGCGGCGAGCCAGCGATTCGAGGGCGGTGCCCATGAGTGGCGCCTGGTTGCCACCGGTGTGCAGGCGCGCCTCTTCGAGCGCCTGGTTCAGGAGCATCGCGCTCAGCTCGTTGTCGTCCTTGACGTAGTGTTCGGCCTTGCCTTTCTTGAGCTTGTACAGCGGCGGCTGGGCAATGTAGATGTGGCCGCGTTCGATCAGTTGCGGCATCTGCCGGTAGAAGAACGTCAGCAGCAGCGTGCGGATGTGCGAGCCGTCCACGTCGGCGTCGGTCATCACGATGATGCGGTGATAGCGCAGCTTGTCGGGATTGAAATCATCGGCGCCGATGCCGCAGCCCAGCGCGGTGATGAGGGTGCCGACTTCCGCGGACGACAGCATCTTGTCGAAGCGCGCCTTTTCCACGTTCAGGATCTTGCCCTTGAGCGGCAGGATGGCCTGTGTGCGGCGATCGCGGCCCTGCTTGGCCGAGCCACCTGCCGAGTCACCCTCGACCAGAAAGATCTCCGAGAGCGCGGGATCCTTCTCCTGACAGTCCGCCAGTTTTCCCGGCAGACCCGCCAGATCCAGCGCGCCTTTGCGGCGAGTCATTTCTCGCGCCTTGCGGGCGGCTTCGCGTGCACGCGCGGCTTCGACGATCTTCGAGGCGATGGCCTTGGCTTGAGCAGGGTGTTCGAGCAGGAATTCCTCAAGCTTCGCACCGACGGTGGCTTCGACGATGCCCTTGATCTCCGAGGAAACCAGCTTGTCCTTGGTCTGGGACGAGAACTTCGGATCCGGCATCTTGACCGAGAGAATCGCGGTCAGCCCTTCGCGGGCGTCGTCGCCGGTCGTCGCCGTCTTGTCCTTGGCCGCGTATTGCTCCTCGACGTAGTGATTGAGCGTGCGGGTCAGCGCACTGCGAAATCCGGCCAAGTGCGTACCGCCGTCCTTCTGCGGAATGTTGTTGGTGTAGCAGTACATGCTCTCCTGGTAGGAGTCATTCCATTGCAGACCGAGTTCGACGGTGATCGCGTCCTGCTGGGTACGGAACCAGATGATCGATTCATGGACCGGGGTCTGATTGCGGTTGAGGTAGCGGACGAACTCGCTGATGCCGCCCTCGTATTCGAACACTTCCCGCTTCTCGTCGCGCTCGTCGACCAGTTCGATCCGCACGCCCGAGTTCAGGAAGGACAGCTCTCGCAGCCGCTTGGCCAGCACGTCATAGTCGAATTCGATGTTGGTGAAGATCTGGGCGCTGGGCTTGAAGCGGATGATGGTGCCGCGCTTCTCGGTCACCCCGGTTTCCGCCAAGGGCGCCTGAGGATCGCCCAACCGGTATTCCTGGTTGTAGAGCTTGCCGCTGCGATGAATGGTCAGCTGCAGGTATTCGGAAAGCGCGTTGACCACCGAGACGCCGACGCCGTGCAGGCCACCGGAAACCTTGTAGGAAGAATCGTCGAACTTACCGCCAGCATGCAGGATGGTCATGATGACCTCGGCGGCCGACCTGCCCTCCTCCGGATGGATATCCACAGGTATTCCACGGCCGTCGTCGGCCACCGTGACCGACTGGTCGGCATGGATGGTGACGGTGATTTGCGAGCAGTGGCCGGCGAGCGCTTCGTCGATGGAGTTGTCGACGACCTCGAACACCATGTGGTGCAAACCGGTACCGTCATCGGTGTCGCCGATGTACATTCCGGGCCGTTTCCGCACGGCATCCAGGCCCTTCAAAACCTTGATTTTGCTTGAGTCGTAGACGTCGGAGTCAGTCATGGTGCAACCTGGATTGACGAGCGCGAAATTATAGCATTGGGGTGAATCTGCCTTGTTCCACGTGGAACGTTCGCCGCACATTGACCCCTTTCAGCCCCGCCTCGCTGACGGACGTGACGATCAATTGCGAAGGCACCGAATCGATCGCTTCGAGAAGTTTCCCCAAATTATCCACATCCAGCTCGGCGGCTGGATCGTCCAGCAGCAACGTGGTTGGCACCTGAGCGGTTACCGAACGGAGTTGCACCTGAGCCAGGATCAGGGCACAGGCGAGGAGCTTCTGTTGCCCACGGGAGATACGGTCGCGAGCCAGAGTACCGTCGACCCGGAAAGTCAGGTCGGAGCGATGCGGCCCGACGGTCGTCGTTCGGAGTTGTTGATCCCTGGGACGCTTGGCCGCGAACTCATCGCTCAGCGATTGATCGGCAGCCCATCCGCGGCGGTACTCAAAAGTCGCGGCTTCGCCCAGCAGCTTCCCGGCAATCTGTTCAAACACGGGACGCAACATCGCGACGTAGTGGCCGCGGTATCGATCCACGGCCTCACCGCACTCCGCCATCTCCCCTTCCCACGCACTGACGACGGCAAGGGTCTGACCGGCTCGGAAGGCTGCGTTGCGCTGGAGGAGCGCCCGCTGGTAGCGACGCCAGACCGCCAGAAAGTTGTGTTCCACGTGGAACACGCCCCAATCCATCAGCCGGCGGCGACGGGCTGAGCCTTCTTCGATCAGCCGGTGCACGCTGGGATCGATGAGCTGGATGGGCAGGATCTCGGCAATTTCGGAGATGCTCGAAATGCCGTGCCCGGCAAGACGGGTCTGTGAGCGTCCCCCCACGAACTCTGTGCCGGCCGTCAGAATTCCCCGCGGCGCGTCGATTTCCGCGACGATCCGGAAGAACGATTCCCCTCTTCGAACCAGCTTCTCGCGTGTATTCGCCCGCAGCGAACGGGCGTGACCCAGAAAGAAGATTGCCTCCAGAAGGCTCGTCTTCCCCGAGGCATTCCTGCCCAGAATGCCGGTGCCGCGGGGATCAAACTCCAGGCGTGCGCGCTCGATGCATCGAAAATTCTCGATATCGATCGACGACAGCACGCATCAACCAGAACGAAAATCGAGCGTTACAGCCGCATGGGCATGACGACGTACTTCGACGAGGCCACCGACGGCGCCGTAACCAGGCAACTGTTGTTGGCATCCGTCAGCCCCAGCTGAACTTCGTTCCCGTCTACCGCGGCCAGTGCATCGAGCAGGTAATTCACATTGAATCCGATCTCGACTTCCTCACCGTCGTAGGCCACTTCCAGCTCTTCTTCGGCCTCTTCCTGCTCCGGGTTATGGGATTGCAGTACTAACGCGTTGGCTTTCACTGCCAAGCGAATGCCGCGGTACTTCTCGTTGGAAAGAATGGCCGCCCGCTGCAAGGCTGAGCGCAGAACATCCCGATCGGCACGGACCTGACGGGGCGGATTGGCAGGAATGACGCGTCCGTACTCCGGGAATCGACCGTCGATCAGCTTCGAAGTGAAGCGAATATCGCCGATATGAGCGCGAACGTGGTTGGTTCCGATCGCAAGTTCGACAGATCCTTCTGTTCCAAGCAGACGCTGCAGTTCGAGCACACCCTTACGCGGCACGATAACCTGCTGTGCGCCACCGCTGCCGTCCTCCAGCTCGGTTTCGCAATAGGCGAGGCGATGGCCGTCAGTCGCGACAGTTCGCAGCACTTTCTCGGCAATTTCCACCAACATCCCGTTCAGGTAATAGCGAACGTCCTGCTGGGCCATCGAAAAATGCGTCTTGTCGAGCAGGCGTTTCAACGCCGCCTGAGAAACGGACAACGACTGCTGTGCACGGATGTCTTCGATCGTCGGGAAATCGCTGGCCGGGAGCGTCGTCAGGGTGAAACGGCTTTTGCCGGATTTGACCACCGCCTTCTCGCCTTCCACCGAGACAGTCACGTTCGCCTGTTCCGGGAGTGCTCTCACGATATCGAGCAGCTTCCGGCCCGGAACCGTGATCTCTCCGCCCTGCTGGAGAGACACCTTGGCTTTGGCCACCAGCTCCACCTCGAGATCGGTCGCAGTGATGGACAGCTCATCGCCGCGTCCCGCGATGAGCACATTGGCGAGGATGGGCATGGTCTGGCGCCGCTCCACCACCCCGATCACGGCCTGCAGTGGTGCGAGGATTGCTTCGCGTCCGGCACTGAACTTCATCGCTTCACCTGTGTTGTCTTAAAGATTTAATGAATTGGATATTTAAGAATTTATGATGATTACTGAGCAGATCGAAATCTGTGGAAAACTCACTTTATCCTTTCAGAATCAATCTATTGTCCTGTCGGTAACTTACCTGACGACGAGCTGGTGAGGTTGTACCCAACGTGTGTGCGACCTGTGGATTAATTTGATCCTCACGCCACCCACAAAGTATCCACAGCTAACCAGCCAGGGTTCTCAACAGGTTTTGATAGTCCTCGCTGATACGGATCTGCGATTCGCGCAAGTCCTTGATTACCCGGCAAGCATGCATCACGGTTGTATGGTCCCGGCCGCCGAACGCATCACCGATCTCCGGCAGGCTGTGACTCGTGAGTTCCTTGGCCAGCGCCATGGCCAGCTGTCGCGGTCGCGCGATCGATCGGCTGCGACGCTTCGACAGCAGGTCAGCCATGCGGATCTTGTAGTACTCCGCCACCGTTTTCTGGATGTTCTCGATCGTGACCAGGCGGTCCTGCAACGCCAGCAGGTCCCGCAGCGATTCCTTGGTGAACTCCAGCGTGATGGCGCGGCCCGTGAACTGCGAGTTCGCCACCACCCGGCGCAGGGCGCCTTCTAGTTCGCGAACATTCGAGCGAATTCGTTTGGCAATGAAAAAGGCCACTTCCTCGGAGAGCTCGACGCCCATCACCGCCGCCTTGCTCATCAGGATTGCGACGCAGGTTTCCAGTTCGGGCGGTTCGATCGCCACGGTCAGGCCCCAGCCGAAACGGGACTTCAAACGTTCCTCCAGGCCCTCGACCTCCTTCGGATAGCGGTCGCAGGTCAGGATGATCTGCTGCTGCCCTTCGAACAGGGCATTGAACGTGTGGAAGAACTCTTCCTGCGAACGGTCCTTGTTGGCGAAGAACTGGATGTCGTCGATCAACAGCGCATCGAGCGAGCGGTAAGCCGCCTTGAAGTCATTGATGGTGTTGTGTTGCAGCGCCTTGACCATGTCGCTGACGAAGCGCTCCGAGTGCACGTACGCCACACGGGCCTGATCGCTGCGACCCTTGATGGCATTGCCGACCGCGTGCATCAGATGCGTTTTTCCCAGGCCGACGCCGCCGTAGATGAACAGCGGGTTGTAGGCCCGACCGGGGTTCTGGGCCACCTGGTGCGCCGCCGCGCGGGCCAGCTGGTTGCTCTTGCCCTCGACGTAGTTTTCGAACGTGAAATCCGGATTCAGCCGGCTGCCCAGGACGGCGGGTGGCTCGCGCACCGGCATCCTTGAATTGCCTGCTGGTGCAGGTGCCGGAACGTTGGCTGCCGCCCGGGACCCCACCTCGAGGACGACCGAGAGGCCCGGCGCCGGCGACAATGCCTCGACCAGCTCGGAAATACGTCGATGGACATTGTCGTTCACCCAGTCCACGACGAATCGGTTGGGCGCGAGCAGGCGCAACACCCGGCCATCCTCCACCGCCTGCAGCGGCCGGATCCAGGTATTGAACTGCTGCTCGGGCAACTCGGCTTCCAGTTGCTCCAGACAGTGATGCCACAACGAAGCCGCCACGGTTTCGCCCCCGCCGACGCTCGCCATGCAAGCTCCGGCTCGATAACAACGGTCAATGAAATTGTTCTGCGCCGGTCGTTCCCAGCCGGGGCGCGAGAGGAGGGCGAGTCTAACCCCAAGCCCGCGGAGTTATCCACAGCACGGAAGCGTGATTTCCCGCGAAATTCAGCCGTCGCGCGCTTGACACCCCTGAAGGGCGTGCGTACCCTTGCCGCCCTTCTTTTTGACCCGCCATGTGTTTGTTTTAGCGCGACTTTCGCGCCACGAGATTGCAGCATGAAGCGCACTTACAACCCCAGCAAGATTCATCGTGCCCGTACCCACGGCTTTCGTGCGCGCATGGCCACCCGTGCAGGCCGCCTCGTGCTGTCTCGCCGTCGTGCCAAGGGTCGCAAGCGTCTGACGGTCTGAAGTCGCCGCCTCGGCGCCTTCCCTTTGTTCGATACCGTTCTTGCACACACCCGCCCGGCCTTTTACTCCGGCGCAACGTCTCCATAACAAATCGGACTTCGATCGCGTCTACAAAGATGCGCGACGTTTTGCCGATGCCATGTTTGCGATCTTCATCCGCCCCAATGGCGGACCCGCGGCCCGCCTCGGCCTGTCGGTCGCTGCGAAAATCATCGGCGGAGCGGTGCGCCGCAACCGCATCAAGCGTCTGGTCAGGGAATCGTTTCGACTGCATCAACATGAGCTGCCCGCGGTCGACATCGTCGTCAACGCACGCCACGGCGCCCGTGATGCCGACAATCCCGCCATCGTGCGCAGCCTCGAAAAACACTGGCGCGCGGTGAGCAAGTCATGCGCGTCATCCTGAAGTCCCTCATCCGCGGCTACCGTTACCTGATCAGCCCGCTGCTCGGTCCCAACTGTCGTTTCCATCCGAGCTGCTCGTGCTATGCCGAGGAAGCGATCGGCCTGCACGGTCCGATGAAGGGAAGTTATCTTGCGGCCCAGCGCCTGCTGCGCTGTCATCCCTGGCATCCGGGCGGCTACGACCCGGTGCCGCTCGCGACGGTTGATCTGGCAACACCGTCGTCACGAATCGAATCACGTTCCGACGAAACCGCAACCGCGGTTGCGGACCCCACGCGCTAGGCTGGAATCACTTCACTCATGGAAAACCAACGACTCTTTGTCTGGGCGGCGCTGGGCCTGGTGCTGTGGCTGAACTACATCACCTGGCAGCGCGACTACGCCCCGACCCCGCCGCCCGCCGCGGCGACGACAGTCACGGCGCCGGCAGCCAATTCACCCGCCGAAGCATTGCCGGAGCTGCCGTCGGCGGACGGCGCGCCCGCGGTTCCCGCTGCGGCAACCACGCAGCCTTCGTCCGAGGGCGCAGCCGCAAGTGCTCCTGTCATTCGCGTCGTGACCGACGTGCTCGACATGGAGATCAGCACGCGCGGCGGCGAGCTGCAGCGCGCCGACCTGCTCAAGTATCCGAAAGTGAAGAACCAACCCGACGTGCCCGTGCGCCTGTTCGACACGAAGGGCAACGCCCTGTTCGTGGCACGCTCCGGCCTGCGTGCCGCCGACCAGCGCGCCGAACCGACGCATCAGGTCATCTTTCAGTCGGCGTCCACCGAATATCGTCTGCAACCCGGACAGTCGCAGCTCGAAGTGCCGCTGACGTGGACCGATGGTCAGGGCCTCACCGTCACCAAGACCTATACGTTCACGCCCGGCAACTATCGCATCGGTCTCAAGTACGACGTCGACAACCAGTCGGGCAGCGACTGGAAGGCCGCGTCCTACGTGCAGATCGTGCGCCACTACGAGCACGTCGAACGCTCCTACTTCAACGTCGAGACCTACGCGTATCGCGGGCCGGCGATCTACGACGGCAAGGGCTATCGCAAACTCAACGTCGAAGACAAGGAAGAGAGCCACTACAAGAACACCATCACCGGCGGCTGGATCGCAGCGCTGCAGCATCACTTCGTCGCGGCCGCGGTGCCGCCGGTCGCCTCCGCCTATGACTATCAGTTGAGCGTGGACGCCGAGAACGACTTCATCCTGTCGTACCGCGGACCGCTGCAGACGGTTCCCGCCGGCGGCACGCACACCTTCGAAGAAGCACTGTTCGTCGGCCCGAAACTGCAGGATCAGCTCGCTGCGACCGGCCCCGAACTGCAGCGCACCGCCGACTACGGCAAGCTCACCATCATTTCGCAGCCGCTGTTCTGGCTGCTCAGCAAGGTCCACAACTTCGTCGGCAACTGGGGCCTCGCGATCATCATCGTCACGTTCCTCATCAAGCTGGTGTTCTACAAGCTCACCGCGGCGAGCGGCCGCTCGATGGCGAAGATGCGCAACGTCGCGCCGCGCATCAAGGCGATCCAGGAACGCTACAAGGACGATCGCGAACAGCTCGGTCGCCAGATGATGGAGATCTACAAGCGCGAAAAGATCAATCCGCTCGCCGGCTGTCTGCCGATCCTGATCCAGATTCCGTTCTTCCTCGCGTTCTACTGGGTGCTGCTGGAAAGCGTCGAAATGCGCCAGGCGCCGTTCTTCGGCTGGATCACGGACCTGTCGACGCGCGATCCCTTCTTCATCCTGCCGGTGCTGATGGGCGGCGCGATGTTCGCGCAGTTCAAGCTGCAGCCGATGCCGAGCGCCGATCCCATGCAGGCCAAGATCTTCGCCTTCATGCCCGTGATCATGGCGGGCACGATGGCCTGGTTCCCGGCGGGCCTGGTGCTCTACTGGCTGACCAACACGCTGTTGTCGATCGCGCAGCAGTGGCGCATCAACAAGCTGGTCGCGGCGGAAGAGGCGAAGAAGAAGGACTAGCCTGGGTCCTCAGCTCCTTCCCCCGCTTGCGGGGGAAGGTTGGGATGGGGGGTTCCCCACGGTTATCGCAATGAACCGGAGCGCCGACACCGACACCATCGCCGCCATCGCCACCGCGACCGGTCGCGGTGGCATCGGCGTCGTCCGCATCTCAGGAACGAAAGTTGCCGAAATCGCACAAGGCGTGCTGGGCGATGTTCCGCCGCCGCGTCACGCGGCCCTGCGCATTTTTCGTGACGCCAGCGGCGAAATGCTGGACGGCGGCATCGCGCTGTATTTCCCGGCGCCCGCGTCATTCACCGGCGAAGACGTTCTCGAACTGCAGGGCCACGGCGGCGCGGTCGTGCTCGACATGCTGCTCGCACGCATCGTGCAGCTCGGCGCGCGGCTTGCCGAGCCGGGCGAATTCAGCCGTCGCGCCTTTCTCAACGACAAGATCGATCTCACCCAGGCCGAGGCCATTGCCGATCTCATCGACAGCGGTTCGGCCCAGGCCGCGCGCGCCGCATTGCGCTCTCTGCAGGGTGAATTCTCCGCGGAAGTTCACGCACTGACTGAAGCGGTGACAGAAGCGCGCATGCATGTCGAAGCCACCATCGATTTCCCCGAAGAGGAAATCGACTTCCTCGCCGACACCGCGCTGCGCGAACGACTCGATCGCACCATCGAACTGTGCGCACAGATCATCGCCGCCGCACGACAGGGTGCATTGCTGCGCGAAGGCATGACGGTCGTGATCGCCGGCCGACCGAACGCCGGCAAGTCGAGCCTGCTGAATCGTCTCGCCGGCTACGACGCTGCCATCGTCACTGACATTCCCGGCACCACGCGCGACGTGCTGCGCGAACGCATCGACATCGATGGACTCCCGCTGCACATCGCCGACACCGCCGGCCTGCGCGACGAAGCCGACGTCGTCGAAGCCGAAGGCATCCGTCGCGCACACGCGGAGATGCGCCGCGCCGACCGCATTCTTTACGTGATCGACGCCACGCGCGGACTCGATGACGAACAGGTCCGCAGCGAAACCGCAGCGCTACCACCCGACGTGCCCATCACCTGGATCTTCAACAAGATCGACGCCGCCGGCGGCACTGCCCGGCTGCAACAGAGTCAGCCAGTACATATATATGTGTCCGCCACCACCGGCGCGGGCATCGATCTGCTGCGCGATCATCTGAAGGACTGCGTCGGCTATCAATCTGCCGAGACCGGGACGATCTCCGCCCGCCGCCGCCACCTCGACGCCCTCAACCGCGCCCAGCGCCACTTGCAGGAAGCCGACCGCCAGCTCACCGAACGCCGCGCCGGCGAACTGATGGCCGAAGAACTGCGCCTGGCGCAGCAGGCGCTCGGCGAAATCACCGGCGAATTCAGTTCGGATGATCTGCTGGGGCGGATCTTTGCGACGTTCTGTATCGGAAAGTAACGTCATGCTGGGCCAACGCCGGGCAGCGCCGCTGCCGATACAACAGGCGTTGCGCGAAATCTTCGGCGAACGCATCGATCACGTACGCGTGATCGAACACTCGCTCTACGCGCGCATGCACATCGGCGCTCGCGCCACGACCCGTCGCAATCGCATCCTGTTGCGCGAGTCGGCGGCCGACTTCTGGGCGGACCCGGAACTCGTGCTGCACGAGTACTTTCATGTGCTGCGCCAGTGGCAGCCGCGGCGCCTGACGATCTGGCGCTACCTCCTGGAGTGGTGGCGGCGCGGTTACTGGAACAATGTCTTCGAAGTCGAGGCACGCGCATTCGCTGCGAACCATCGCGACCGGCTGCATCGATTGATGCGTTACCCGAAGCCGTAAGCGATCGACCGGCGTCGCCCGGCCGCGACGCTCCGAAACGACGCCCACCTTTTGGCCAGGGCTTGCGCCAGAATAGCGGTCCCCGCTCGATGAGATCCGCAATGCGTTGCCGAACCGCCGCCGTCCTGCTGCTGGCTCCGTTCTTCCTGCATGCCGCGGAACAACCGGAATCACCGCCTTCCGACGCGCCGCCCTCGCGCGCCATCATGACGGTCGAGCAGGTGGTGCAATTGCTCGACGAAACCGTCGACTGGTATCGCACGCTCGGTACGCAGCAACAGGCTTCGACGCAGCCGAGCGATCTGCTGATTCTCTATGCCAATCGCCAGACGGCCGACAAGGTGATGGCGCTGGCTTTCGAGATCGCCCGCGCCAATGCGGAGCTGATCAGCAGCGAAGCCAGCGCGACGGCACAGGCGACGGACGATCCGGCGTCGCAACAGATCCGGCAGATTCAGCTGGAGCTCGATGCGCAGCGCAGCCGTGTGGCGGGCCGAGCCCAAACGGGCGAGCGGGCGCGCCCCCCGCCGCTACAGCGGTCTGCGCAGGTCCGAACGCAGCGCCCAGAACCTTTTGCACTACCGCGAAGATCGCGGTCAGATCGTGCGGCTCTACCTTGGGAAAGACAGCCTTCCCATTGTGGACCAATGGGCGGAGGCGGTTGATGTTGACCGTGTAGAGATGGTCGCAGACGACATAGGCGATCCGCCCTGCAGCCTCCCCTTTGGGATTGGGATTCCTGGAGAGCTGATGAAAGTTCGTCCCCGCTTTCTGCTGCGCGCTCGTAACGGGCAG
>CALMII010000058.1 GCA_937864115.1 uncultured Steroidobacter sp.
AATGACCGACCGGCATGGCGTGAAATCGGCGACCGGCATGCCGCGAAACGAGCGACCGGCATGGCGTGAAATACGCAACGTTAACTCATCGGCCAGAGTGCTCCCCTGTCCAGGAGAAGCCAGGAGTTCGAATCCCCTACGTGGCGCCACCACTTTGCACAGGTAGCTCAAACCGGTAGAGCGCTGCCCTGATCTTATATGTCCTAATCGTTACTCCAGTGGCCGCGGTTGGTAGAGTTCCGAAATGCCGCTAATCCCTGCTAATCCAGGTCTGGAGTAAGTGAGAGAACCCGGCTACTGAGGCGACGACTTGATGAGACTTGTGCTGGCCACAGAGAAATTGGTTGTTCAGGGACGCGCTCTCGTGGGCTTCCCTCTCCTGCTGGTGCCCTTTCTTGTTTCTCGAGGCCGTTACGTAGATGCGTTGTTGCGCGACTTGCGAGACATGGCATCCGAAAACGAATCGCTGCGCAGAGAACTCGATATTCAAAGAGCGATTAATTCTGGGTCGGTCGCTCAAATCCGGCGATAGAACCAACACTGCCGCCGAAATGCGTACGCAACTCTGCGATATGACTTGGGTAGTTCAGCGCGCCTTGTAAAAATACTCGACACCCAGTTAGGAAGTGGTTGGCTTCTTGGAGTATTGAAGTGAGAGATCCTCATCCTGCAAGATCTCTCTCGAAGAACTTAAACGTACGCTCGTCGAGGACATTCATGCGCACCGCAGTTTTCATGACTTTCGTGGTGGCTGCCGGATTGGCTCAACGAATCGAAGCACAAAACTCGATCCCCGACATATCAGGCGCCTGGAAGGTGTTCGAGCGCGATCAATGCAATATGCAGAAAAGGGACTGGAAGCTCGAGATTACTCAGAGCGGCGCATCGCTTGTAAGGAGCAGACAAGCCATCTTTCCTGATCCCAGTAACATTTCGCGCAACAGGTACCGTAGTTGCGGAAGGAATGATCGAACTCGTCAATCGAAGAGGCGACTTGTTGCGTGGGCAACTCAGTGCAGATGGATTGGCTATATTTGGACTTCGCAGTCAGGCCGACGGCAGTTGCGACATTGCCTTCGTAATGACCAAACCTGAGTTCAAAGGATCTGTATTTCAGCTGTTCCCGAAGCCTGGTGAGGCCGCGATATCAGTAGCCCGCGTGCAGAGACAGCAAGAGTCAGCGAATTCTCAGCAGCGTTGCGAACTGGCTCGATCTACAGTTGAACAAGCCTGTTCGCCCGCTGTCATGTCCGGTCCTACTGGTGGGTCGCTGTGCGCCTCCCAGCGAGCGCTGTATCAAAGCATGGGCTGTGACGGAGGAGATGCGGCGTCACCGACCGCAATGTTGACGCAGGGATTGCAAGAACTTCAAGCTCAACAACAAATTCAGGAACAGCAACGACTCGCACAGGATCGAGCTGGTCAGCAACTCGTGAACGACAATGGTTGTACAAGTGCGACCCAGATCTGCCGGCAAACACCCTCTCAATGCGAGGGCGCGCGTCAACTCATCGTACAAGCAGGTCTGCGCTGTCCAGACTTCGATGCTGTCGCCGCTCAGGCATCACTGTCACTGCAGCAGCAACGTAATGAGATTCATCTTCAAGCGCAGCAACAACAGCTTGAGCAAGAACGTGCTCGACTAGACGCCGAGAGTCGCCGCCAACGCGAAGAACTTGAGCGGCAGCAGGCATATCGAGCAGCATTAGCCGAACGAACTCGTAGCGCAGGATCTGCGCCATCTCCGCAAAACCATCCATTGAGTCCAGCGCAGGCCGGCAGGTTCGAGTGGAAACACTCGGAGCGATACATGCAGACGATGAGCGGTCAAAATATGAACTATGCCGTTTATGTGCAGAACACCGGCACAGTTCACATCCGATGTGGCGGGTTGGTTCAAGGCCAGGCATCGGGCGCGGGAGTACCCAGAGTGGCGCCCACAAATGTTCCAGTGGCACCGGGTCAGACTCAAGAAGTCGCCGTACTTCAAAACATTGTTCGTGGCTCCGGTAGCTATAACTTGAATTGCAGATCTTCTGATTAGAAATGCGCAAGGCGCAGGGACGATGTCCATCGTTACCCGCACTGCGCGCGGGTGCACCCGGCCCCTGGCTCTGTTGCAGCTGACATCTGTCGGTTCTCCTAGAACGACAGCACTACCGCAACTCCGACCGAGTCTTGCATCGACACCTTCGATGTACTCGACCCGGCGTCGTGGTGGATAGAGCTGAAGCGATCTCTTGACTCTCGGCATGGGTAACCCTGTTACGACGATTCAGATGGCCTGAAGAGGCAGGCGTTGCAAGTTCAACTCCTGCCCTGTGCACCATCTTCATGTTGGCCAGTAGCTCAGTTGGCAGAGCACTCCGCTGTTACCGGAGACGCCGCAGGTTCGAGTCCTGCCTGGCCAGCCAGATTCAATACACGTATTCAATGCGTCGTTAGCTCAGTTGGAACAGAGCACTGGTTTGCGAAGCCGGAGGTCGAAGGTTCAACTCCTTCACGACGCGCCACTCATGCACCCATCGTCTAGCTGGCCCAGGACACCGCCCCTTCACGGCGAGAACAGGAGTTCGAATCTCCTTGGGTGCACCAACCAACGCCCGACGCGGGCGCGCATCGATCTCGGATGGGAAGTCGTCTAAAGGCAGGACTGCGGACTCTGGCTCCGCCAACGTAGGTTCGACCCCTACCTTCCCAACCAATTTGTTCAATGGTGACGGTAGCTCAATCGGTTAGAGCCCCGGGCTGTGAACTCGGAGGTTGCGGGTTCGAGTCCCGCACGTCACACCACCAAAGGAGGAGCACCATGAGTCCGCACATTCTCGCGCTCGACGTCGCCGGCGCTCCGCACCGGTGGATCAACATGCGCATTGCAGCGCATTACTACGCAACCGACATGATCGCCTGGGCCACCGGCACGAATGAGTTCGTGCTTCGCGGTGGCATGCAGCGTTCGACCGGACTGCAGTCGATGATCTGCACGAACTCGATCATCGCGATCAAGGGACGGCAGTTCATCGTTCGCCATTTCGACCAGGTGCCGACACTGACCAAGGAGATGCTGATCGCCCGTGACCGCTACACCTGCGCGTACTGCGCGCAGCGGTTCCGGTTCGATCAGCTCGACATGGAGCACATCGTGCCGAGTTCGAAGGGCGGCGAGGACTCCTGGATGAACCTCGTCACGGCCTGCAAGGCGTGCAACAACCGCAAGGCCGACCGTACGCCGGAGGCCGCCGGCATGAAGCTGCACTACGTGCCGTACGTGCCGAACCGGTACGAGGCGTTCATCCTGAGCAATCGCAGGATCCTGGCCGACCAGATGGAGTTCCTGCTCCAGGGCGTGCCGAAGAACTCGCGAATGCATGCGGCAGCCTGATGAGGGCGGATGATCACTATGAGAGATGAAATCGGCGGGCGGCGCTCATGCCGCCCGCCTCCACACGAATTTCGATGTGTGCGCAATTGCTACGCGCTCATCGTCACCGCGGTCCTGATCAACGTTTGACGCCAGCGGCTGTGGTTCGGACCACACTGGCACGCGGCAGCACTGCTGCTCGGGTGTACCCGCGTCCGACGGGATCATGTCCTCCACTGCAATGTAGCTCAGTTGGGAGAGCAAGCAGCTCATAACTGCCGTGTCGAGGGTTCGACTCCCTCTATTGCAACGACCTGATAAGTCGTTACTAGGTAGCCGAAAGGCCGGGGTTCGAGTCCCCCTGTGGATGCCAGTTGCATCCTCACCGCGAGGCGCAAGCCTTGCATCCGAAGCTCCCCAGCGATCCCTGAAGGTGAATCACGCAAGTGAGGAGCCGTCATATCGCAGCGCGTACCACGCCTGTGCGTCGATGCTCGACGTGCGCCCGGTCCGGCGCGAAGGCGGTCGAAGAAGCGTTCGTGCCAGGCAGGCGCGAATGATGACGACCGCACTCGCGCCGGCGACGGCCACGAAGAACGCGATCCCCGTGCGGTAGGCGCGGGGCGGCTTCGGACTTATTCAAGAACTGCTGCCGCTGGATGGGCCAGCGGCGGCATTGGGCGATGAAACAAAGAAGGAGAATGACATGACGATGAAGCGAATCACTGTCGCCCAGCATGAACGTGCCTTGGTCTGGAAGAACAAGACCTTTGCAGGTGTGCTGGAGCCGGGCAAGCACTGGCTCATCGCGCCGATGAGCGACATCCAGGCGCAGCTCTACGACCTCACGGTCCCGGAGTTCGACCACGCACGCGTGGACTTCCTGGTGAAGGAAGCGCGGGAGACGATGGAGAAGTATTTCGACATCGTTGAACTCACGGACGGCGAAGCCGGCCTTGTCTACAAGAACGGCAAGCTGGCGGGCGTGCTCGCGCCGGGCAAGCGTCAGCTGTACTGGAAGGGTCCGATCGAGGTGAAGATCGAGAAGATCAATCTCGCTGGCGACCTGGAAGTCGCAGCGCCGCTGGCCAAGCTGCTTGCCCGCGCGAAGCAGCCGCTGTTGGCGCAGGCGACCGATGCGGTCAGCTCGATCGAAGTGCCGGACACTTCAGTTGCGTTTCTGATCGTGGACGGCAAGTTCGTGAAGCTGCTCGAGCCGGGTCTGCACGTGTTCTGGAAGTTCCAGCGCACGGTCAAGTTCGAACTCGTCGATCGCCGTGTGCAGACCATGGAAGTCTCGGGTCAGGACATCCTGACCAAGGACAAGGTCAGCCTGCGCGTCAACCTCACTGCCCTGTGGCAGGTGGAAGACGTCATCACGGCGCGTGCATCCCTGCAGAACTTCGTGGAGTACATCTACAAGGAACTGCAGTTCGCGCTGCGTGAGGCGATCGGCAGCCGTACGCTCGATGAACTGCTGGGCGCCAAGGGCGACCTGGATCGCGAGATCCAGGCCTCGACGCGCGGCAAGATCGAGCAGCACGGCATCAAGCTGGCCAGCGTCGGCATCAAGGACGTGATCCTGCCGGGTGAGATGAAGGAGATTCTCAACCGCGTCGTGGAAGCCGAGAAAGTCGCACAGGCGAACCTGATCAAGCGTCGTGAAGAGACCGCGGCAACGCGTTCGCTTCTGAACACGGCACGTCTCATGGACGAGAACCCGACGCTGCTGCGTCTCAAGGAGCTGGAGACGCTGGAGAAGGTCACGGAGAAGGTGGACAAGCTCACCGTCTTCGGCGGCCTCGACGGCGTGCTCAAGGACGTCGTGCGGATTCAGGTGCCGGCGAACTGATCGCGTCTGAGTGTCGAACGGGAGCCCGGTCAATGGTGGCCGGGCTTTCTTCAAAGAGAGGTATCACATTCACAAACAATCATCGGAGTAGCTATGCGTGAGGATATGTACAAGGTCATCGTCGAACGGCCGCGACGCGGAAAATACGGCTACGACGCCGCAATGACTTCGAGCGCCTCGATCTCCCGAACCGTCCTGTCGAGTTCGGCGGCAAGCAGGGTCGGCCCGAGCGCAGTGAACGTGTCGGCAAGCTGACGGTAATACCACAGCGTTCCTTCCTTACCTGCCGTGAAGCGGTCAAAGACAGCAATGCCGATGTACCGCAGGTCACTCAGGATTGCGCGCGCGTTGTGCAGTTTGTCGGCGCACGACACAAGGCGAATCGAGGCGGAAGCAGTCGCCAGGTGCGCGACGTACCGCTCCTTGCGCTCACGCCAGGGCGGCTTCGGATGCGTATCGGCATCGGTGCAGCCATTGACAATCTCGAGCACGGCCGGTCCGAATGCTTCCTGGATGTAAGCTCGCAGCGACGTAGCACCACCGGGATATTCCTCGGCCTGATCCTCGACGGAATCGTGCAGCAAGGCGGCAATCGCCTCATCCGCTGAGCCGCCGTGTTCGAGCACGAGACTGGCGACGCCCATCAGGTGAGAAATGTAGGGGATAGTGGTGCTCTTCCGCGTCTGCGCCGCGTGCAGCTCATTCGCGAACTGCAGCGCGGTGCCGAATCGACGGGAAAAATCGCGATCCTGTGGCATCACTTGCTCGGCTCCCGACGGCTCAATCGCCGTCATTGTCGTTGCACTGGGATTCGGGGTAGTCGGTATTAGATCCGCAGTTCCGACGCCAACTCCCGATATCTGCAGAACGCGTTGGCCATCTCCATCTGCCGCGGCGTCCGGCATTCCGGCTCGAACAACAGTGGCGAACCCACCAGCACGCAGACGCAGCGAGCCCGCGACGTTGCAACGTTCAGCCGATTGAGGCTGTACAGGAATTCCATTCCCCGCGGCGCATCCGCGTGTGACGACGTAGTCATGGAATAGAAAACGACGGGCGCCTCCTGTCCCTGGAATTTATCGACGGTCCCTACCCTCGCCCCGGGCAAGCGCTGCTGCAGTTCGAATACCTGAGCGTTGTATGGCGCGACGATCAGAATGTCGTCGAGGCCAATGGCCTTTTCCTCACCCTTCTGGTTGGTCCAGATCGCGCCTGACTCCAGAATCTCGGCAACCAGCTGCTGGATCAGATCCGCTTCTTCCGCCGAAGCGTTCTGGTTGCCTTCGTGAGATACCGGCACGAATCTCAATCCCGTCCCCGAGACGCGGCCTGCCGACTTTACGGTTTGCTGCTCGAGCCCAGCGTGAGGACTCAACCGGCCCTCGTAGAAAAGCTCGGAAGTGAGCGCGCAGATATCCGGATGCAGGCGCCACGTTTCCTCAAGGAACAGGCCCTTGTCCGCCGCGATGGTCGCGTGCCCCGCCAGAAGGTGTTCCAACGCCGACACACCCGTGCCATCCGGATGGCTTCCCTGCGTTGGCTGTTCGAGCTGCTGCGGGTCACCCAGAAGAATGAGCGTCTTGCAGGCCTGCGACACCGCCATCGCATTCGCGAGTGACATCTGCCCGGCCTCGTCCACGAACAGGACATCGACGATCTCGAATGCTTCCTTGCGAGCCCACAACCACGGCGTTCCCGCAGCGACATGGCACGTTGCACCCACCGCGGCGTAAACCTCTTCGTTGTTTTTCGCAAATCGAATGCGATGCACGTCCTCTTCCCTGTCCGCTGCCTTCTGCAGGCACGACAGCTCCATTCCGCAATCGTCGGCAGCCTCCACCACGGCATCCAGGAGATTGCGGATGACCTTGTGACTGTTCGCAGTGACGCCCACCGTCTTACCCGCGCCCACAAGTGCGCAGATCATGCGTGCCGCCGTGAACGTCTTGCCGGCACCCGGCGGTCCCTGAATGGCCAGCACGCCAGGTTCCAGATTTCGGGCGATCCGGGTTGCCGCCTCGACTGTCGTTTCGCCTTCACGATGCAGTAGCTCACCTGCGATCCGCGGCGCGCTTCTCTGCAACAGATCTCGCGCAGCCTGATATGCACCAGCACCTGTAAGCCCCGCATCTGCGGCATGCGAGCCGATCCTGAGCAGCGCCGCCGCAAGCTCTTCGGTGCCGACGACATCGTGTGCGAAAACACCTGCTGCATGCAGTGCCGCCGTGTCCTTGCGCTTCTTGATGTCGATCGTGCGGTCCTGCTGCGAGATGCTTTCCACCTTGCCGAACTTCTCACCGCCCACGCTGTAGAGAGAGTCGCCGCTTCTGAGATCCGTGTCCTGCTGCGGGAATCGATACCGATGAACAGGCGCCTGTTTCGTCCCGCCCACATTGTCAACGAACTCCAGGCCCGCCACGGCGGCACGCTCATCGACCAGATCATCGATCGACAGATCCCGCAGGCGGAAATACTCCCACCACACGGACTTCAACTCGCGCCGATGCCAGTCGAGCGTATTGGCGAGAATCCATCGGGCCTGCTGCTCGTCCGATCGCTTCGCAGCGTCGGAAGGGACGTCGGCCGTCAACCGGGCGATGAGTTCCGCCACGACACGCTGGCGTTCGTCCAGGACTTCGTTGACCTCGATGATCGGTGGCAGAGGTCGTTCGATCGCGGCACCCTTTGCAATGAGTTCGTTGCGAATCTTCTCCAGCCAATCGCGAAGTCTCGCTGCCGAAAGACAATCCTCCCGGTTGTAGCCGGCTATCGTTTCCCTGGCCGCCAGCGTGATACCCGATGGGTCGTTCAGCTCCAATGCCGCCTGCATGGCGAACAGTGCACGGCGTGCGTCGGCCAGCAGCGTGACGCGCGAAAATCCGTAGAAGACCTCCAGATCCTTGATTGAGTAGCGTTCCACACTGGCGCGAATCGCGCGCCGGGCAACTGCGTAAAGATCCACGAACAGTTCACCGCGAAGGATGCGGTCAACCTCGTTCTCTCGCGTGGCGTATCGCCCCATCAGCCGCTTCAACGTGCTCGGCTCGTAGGGCGCGTAGTGATAGATATGGAGGTCCGGATACCGCTGCCATCGGTCCATGATGAAGTCGATGAACTGCTCGAAGACTTTCTTTTCCTCGTCGCGATCGACGGCCCACGCTCCCACATAGTTCTCTTTGCCATCGTCGCCGGCAAAGACGTACCCGAATAGATATTCGAGACCACCTTCACCTACGAAAGGATCGCCTTCGATGTCGAAGAATACGTCGCCGATGGAAGGTTGCGGCAACCGGGCCAGCCCCAGCTTGGGTTCCGGCGCGATCGTTTCATAGACAGGGCGAGACTCGACACGTCCCATGACCTGCAGCCTCGCCTGTTCGCGCGTGCGCTCGTACGATTCCCGCGCGCCGCGTTCCGGTTTCCATGGCCAGGGCATCGGGACTTCCGCCAGCGATGCAACCGTCTGGACGTTGTTGCGTCGAAGCTCGGCGATCTGTATTCGGGAGATCCCCGCAACCAGGCACAGGTGGTCGTCAGAACGACGTCGCGCTTCGCAACTGCTTCGCCAGCGACAGATGTCGCAATGTTCCCTGGGTTCCGGGTACGTGTTGATGCCCTGCCTTTCCGTGAGCGCCCGCTCCATGGCCCGCTTGACGGAGCGGTAGTAGGCGCCGAAGGCGGCTGTTCGAAACTGTTGGGGTTCGAATCCCGAGCCCGGCGTCACTACGTACATGTATTCCGGCAATCGACCTTGCGCCTTCTGCAACAGATCCGAATACAGACTCAGCTGCAGGACCGTGCCGCCTTTAGTCTCGCGGGACAGCTTGGTGTCGATCACCTCGTAAGACCAGGTGCCCAGTACGCTTGGCGATTCCACACGGCGAAGAATGTCCGTGCGTCCGCTCCATCGGCCGTCGATGAATGCGCCTTGAACAATGACCGGCGCGCCCGCCCGCATCGCCGCCAGTGTCTGTTCAACTTGTGCGGGCGTGATGCCACGAGTCGCCTCGATTTCCGTCACGGCCCATCCGAGCGATCTCAGATGTTCAACGTAACCCCGCTCATGCGCAGCGCCGCGCTCCGTGAGAATCTCCAGAAACGGATCCCAGACCTTGGGCTTCTCCAGTCTTCCATCGGCCACCTCGACATCCAGGTTCGTGAGGTGCCGACAATTGAGATGCCCGACGAGGTCGCTGGCGCTGAGCTGAAGTGTCTCCCCGAACCGAATCATGAGTGTTGCTCCGCCGTTCCTTGTTGTTTCCGCTCTCCGCCGGCCTGGGGATGCATTCAAACAATCGCGAGTGTCAGAACGTGACACTTGTCCGCCTGCAGAGACCAGAAGTCACGTCGCAAATCCTGCTGACTGCTATTTGTACTGACCCGCTGCGTTCCTCAACCCGTCACGAACTGCGGTTCGCAGTGTTCAATCCAAAGGAGTCGCAAAACGTGACACTGCCCGAAGACTCCGTAGTCTGGCTCGCTCAGCTGGCGAGAGCGTGGAGTGTGTCCGGCAACATACATGCACCAAAACCTAAAAACTGGTTGGCACAAAAACCTATAGATCGAATAACACAACAACCTTGACATTGGATGACCTGAGACCCTGGAAACCGGACGCGCCATGGCCAGTCCCTCCGACAAACTCGCCGATTCCCTTGCCGCATTGAAGACGCTTCAAGACCACGGGCAGATTGCGATCCGCTCCGAGAAGCTCACGCGCACCCATCGCGAACGCCTGCTCGCCGGCGGGTTCATTCGGGAAGTCATGAAAGGCTGGTACGTTCCCAGCCGTCCGGATGACCCTGACGGCGAGAGCACGTCCTGGTATGCGTCGTTCTGGGACTTCAGCGCAGCCTATTTGAGCGAGCGCTTCGGTGACGAATGGTGCCTCAGCCCAGAGCAATCCATCGGCCTTCATACACGACTTGTTGCAGGAAGAGGCGGATGGCATCGCTCGGCTCGAGGCCGCATGCCGCCAGCACCCGGGTCGCATTGGCCTTGAGTTCTGAATCTATCTCACACTGCCGGCACGCCCGCGCATCCAGCGTAGCGGCGATGGATGGCGGACGGCTCAATCATTTCCGTATCACAGAGATCAGCCTGGACAAGGCAGCGCCAAGTTGCTCGATGGCCTGCGGTTCGGGCATCGGCAGCTTCAGGTATTTGCGTCCCGTGCTTGCATCGATCTCCACACGCGGCATCGAAGCTTCGCGAGTGGCGGCTGCCTGCGTATCCCCGCCTCCTCCATTCGACGAAGCGTCTGCAAGTGTCTCGATCAGTTTCAGACCCGCAGCCAGGAGGGGTTCCCATGGATTTTGCGCGGCCGCCATCGATTGTCGGGGAGCATTCCTGTCTTCACCAGCCGCCGGCGGCTCGCCGCTGGCTTCGGCAACCGTCGTGGCGACGACACGCTCCTCCTCCGAGCCGGTCTCCAGTTCCTGCGCCGGCACGGTCATGGCGCTCACGCTCTCCATGAACTTCTCCAGCTTCGATCCGCCGAGGAAGACCTCGCTCGCGCCGCCGTCCAACACACCGGCGAACAGCGACTTCTTGAACGCCAGCACGGAAAGCATGCGCTCCTCGATGGTGCCCTCGGCAACGAAGTTGACCACCTGCACGCTGCGAGACTGTCCGAGGCGATAGACGCGACCGATGCGCTGCTCGAGCACGGCCGGGTTCCACGGCATGTCCATGTTGATGACGACCGCCGCGGCATCCTGAAGATTGAGCCCGACGCCGCCGGCATCGGTCGAAAGAAAAACCCGGCAGGCTGGATCGGTGCGAAAACGATCGACGAGCGCCCCGCGCCGCTCGCTGGGCACCCCACCGTGAAACAGCACGTGGCCCCAGCCCTTCTGCTGCAAACGGCGAACGATCAGCTCGTGCGTGCGCACCCACTGGCTGAAGATCACGGCCTTCGCATCGGGCTGCTCGAACAGTTCACCGAGGAGTGTCGCCAGTTCGTCCACCTTGGAGCCGTGATCCGTCTGCTGATCGAGCAGGTACGTGCTGTTGCACGACATGCGCATGTTCTGCAGCGCGCAGGTGAGCCGACGCTGGTCGGCATCCGACAGGTAACCGGTCTTGCGCCAGCGATGCACGATGCGATCGACGATCTCGCGATTCTCATCGTGGTGTACCGTCTGCTCGGGCGTCATCGGAACGAACACGGTGTTGTCGACGCGCGGCGGGAGCTGGCTCAGCACCTCGGACTTGCGCCGGCGCAGCAGGATGGGATCGAGCGTCCGGCCGATCCGGTCGAGATCCCGATAGCCGACGACGCGACCGGACTCGTCCAGCACCTGGTGCGTGTGGCGCAGGCGCCAGGTGGGTCCCAGTCGGTGCCGGTCGACGAACTGCACGATGGAGACCAGCTCTTCCAGGCGATTCTCGAGCGGTGTGCCGGTCAGCACGATGGCGTACGGGCTCTCGATGCGTTTCAGGGCGCGCGCTGCCACGGTGTTCCAGTTCTTGACCCGCTGCGCTTCATCGACGATGACGACATCCGGCGACCAGGCCGTGATCAGGTCCAGATCCCGCGACAGGACGTCATAGTTCGTGATCTTGCAGAACCCGGGTTGCGCGTACTGCGATTCGCGCATCGTGCGCAATCCGCCGATCACCTGCGCATGCCGGTCGGTGAATCGTGCGATCTCGCGCTGCCATTGATGTTTCAGCGACGTCGGGCAGACGATCAGCACGCGCTGCGCGCCGAAGTGCCGTGCAAACAGTTCAACGGCCGCGATGGCCTGGATCGTCTTGCCCAGTCCCATTTCATCGCCGATGAGGCAGCGCCCCGCACGCGCGGCGAACAATGCCCCCTCCGCCTGATACGGATACAGCCTGGCCTTGACCAGCGTGCCGAGCGAGCGGCTGGCGGCGCCCTTCGGATAGGCCTCGTCGAGAATGCGCCGTCGTACCTGCGCATCGCGGACTTGCGCAATGAATCCGAGCGCGTCCTCATAGCAGCGGATCTCGTGATCTGCCTTGCCGGCCCGCATGAGCAGCCCGTCGATCTCGGCAATGCGATCGAGGGGTAACGCCCCGTTCGAACCGTTGAACACGCGGGCGGCATGCCGCGCCAGCGCTGGCGGACACTGCGACCCGGCGCGAAATCTCACCTGTCGTTCACCGGCGTACTGCAGATGGATCTCGCTGTACGCTGGATGGAATCCCTGCTTCAACGCCTTCGCGGCGCCGCGCCTGCCTTCCAGCCGGCCCAGGACAAACTCGATGTGCTTGCAGGTGCCGAGGTCGTTGGTCGCGAAGTCTGCGCAGGCGCAGAAGTTGTCGCCGACATTCGCGCCACGAATCGCGACGCGATAGGTATTGCCGCTGTGCGGATTGCCGACCTGGAACTCGGAGAACACGGGCTCCGAACCGATGTTCTCGAGCGTGAACGACTGGTCACGGCCGAACTGGCGGCGCAACTGCGTTTGCCATTCCTTGACGTCGAGATGGCCCGGCCGACGCAGGTACGACAGTCTGGAGACGCGCTGCGCCTTCTTCTTGTGTGCACGGCGGGCCGTGGCCGGCGAACGCGATTTCTTTCTCAGCGGCATGATCGGATGTTCCGGGACGAATGACGGAGACTCTTCCGCTGGTCGGTGCTCGTGATAGCCAGCCTGGTGAGTTTGGAGGGGGATTGTAGTGACTCAAAACCGGGCGCGTCGCGATCGTCAGCCTCCGAATAGTGATGCCACCGCTTCGATCGGCATCAACATCGTCCGTTCATCGATGGGGGACTCAAGGAAACCGTGTCGTTCGTAGAAGTGCTTCGCCTCATCGTCGATAGCATGAGCGAAGACGCCGCGCGCACCTGCAATTTCGGCTGCAGCGAAACACCGGCGCAGCGCATCCGCCAGCAGGTCGGTTCCGAGTCCCTGGCCCTGGAAACCAGCGTCGAGCGCCAGGCGCCCGATCAGCAGAAGCGGAACTTCCTCCGGCATGCCTTTGCGCAACTTCGCGGAAGGCAGGCCCTGGCGACGGACCATCGCCGTTGAGATCGCGTAGTAACCGACGACACGCGTTCGCTCCGCCGCGTCGCAGATCACATACGTTCTCGCCGAAAGCCCCTCGCTGGTATGCGCCCGGTCTTTCAGCCACTCATCCAGCGAAGCATGCTTGCCGTTCCTGAATCGGGAAACGTCGTGATGCCCTGCCAGCTTCTCTGGCGCCGACACTGGCTTCGGAGGAGCCTTCCCTCCGGGCATCACTTCTCCCAGGCAGGCTTGCGCCGCAGCAGCGCACGAACGGCTTTGGCAGGCTTTGCCGGGGCGTCCAGCATCCGCAGGAACTTGCTGTATGCATCGGCTTCCAGGAAGAAAAGACGCTGATCGAGAATGGTCTCTTCGGCACGCGCGCGTGCACTCTCGAGCATGAACTCCGAGAGCTTCTGGCCACGCAGCGAGGCTGCGCGATTGAGTATTTCCTTCGTCGATGCCGAAGCGCGGATCTGGATCAGCTCATCTTTGCGAGCAGCACTGGAAGTCATGGGAAGTCCTCGAATGCGACAGACGGAGCTTGAGCTTGCGTAATGACAACGTCAATACACGGCTATGTAGGCGGTGCTTTTGCCGGCAACGCCGCGCCGGTATTGCCAAGCAATGCATCGCGTCCGATACTCCTCCAATAAGAACAGTTCTCATTTGCAATCTGGCCGCTCTACTTCCCCATGCACGTCCCGGTTCTTCCCAGCGTCGAAACGCTCTACGCCGACCATCACGGCTGGCTCAAGAACTGGCTGCGTCGCCGACTCGGGTGTGCTCACCGCGCCGCCGACGTCGCACACGATACCTTTCTGCGCCTCCTGACCTGCCGCGACGCGCTGCAGACCATGCAGGAGCCGCGCGCGTATCTCACGACCACGGCGAACCGGTTGCTGATCGATCAATCGCGTCGTCGCATGCTCGAGCAAGCTTACGTGGCGGAGATGCAGCTGCTTGCCGAACGCATGCCTGCACAGCCGTCGCCCCATGAAATCCTGATGGCGGTACAGGCGCTGGAACAGATCGGCGCTGCACTGGACGGCGTTCCGCATCGGGTGCGCGAGGCGTTCCTTCGCCACTATCTCGATGAACAGACGCACTCCACCATTGCTGCCGCCCTCGGCGTTTCGACGCGGATGGTGCAGAAGTATCTGGTTCAGGCACTGCTGCAGTGTCGTGTGCGCTGTCCGGCAATGGTCGAGCACGGCGCCGGATCTCGCCACGCATGACCACGGACGCTGCCGCCGATCCGATCATCGAACAGGCCGCACAGTGGATCGTGCTGCTGACGAGCGACAGCGCGGCCGAGCGCGAACGCGCGCGCCTGGGGTTCGAAGACTGGAAGCAGGCTGATCCACGACATGCGGCCGCCGCGACCGAGATGGAACATTTCCTCGGACGTGTTCAGGTCGTACGCCAACAGACAGCTGGCAGCAGCCGTCCGGCGCGCGCAGCGCTCGACGCCGTTTTCGGCCGCGCACGCAACCGCCGTCGCACGAAACGGACCGGCACGACACTCGCCGTCCTGCTGACGCTCGTCGCAACGACGTGGCTGACGCTGCGCGCGTGGCCGCCCGCGTATCTGACTGCTGACTTGCGGACGGCGCGCGGCCAATGGGAAACACGCACGTTGTCGGATGGCACGCACCTCACCGTCGGCAGCGAGGGGGCTGTGAATCTGCGCTACGACGAGCGCCAGCGAACGGTCGAACTGGTTCAGGGCGCGATCCTGGTCGAGGTGGCTCATGACACTGCGCGTCCCTTCATCGTGACGACGACGGAAGGCAACATCCGCGCACTCGGCACGCGTTTCACGGTCGAGCGACGCAAAGCAGTCACTATCCTCAGCATGATGGAGTCGCGCGTTGCGGTGCAGACGGCCGTGCAACGCGACACGCGCAGCAATGAAGTGAAGGAAGTCGGCGCCGGTCAGCGCGTCCGCATCACCGCCAAGGACGTCAGCTCCGCCGAAAGCATCGACGCCCGTGCCCTCGCTGATGCCTGGCAGTACCGCCAGCTCGTGATCAGCGACCGTCCGCTCGCCGCAGTACTGGACGAACTCGGCCGGCATCGTCCCGGCCGGATTCTCTACGATTCCGCCGAACTCGAAGGCATCCGCGTCAGCGCCGTGCTGCCGCTCGACGACACGGATCGCGCGCTGCAGCTGTTGCAGGACAACTTCCCGACGCTGCGCGTGCGCAGGCTCACTCCGTATCTCCTGTGGGTGAATCAGCCGGCGGACTGATGCGGCGGCAGTTCCGCTTTTCGTTTCTCGCTCGTCAACACGAGAGAGCAACGAACCCGAGGATCCGCCGCACATGCCCCTGCTGTCGACCCAAATTCCCGTCGGTATCGCCCGGCCGCGCCTGACGCCGCTGACGCTCGCCATCCATATGGCCATGGCCGTCCCGCTGGTCATGAGCGCATCCGCGCCGGCGGTCGCCCAGTCCGCAGCGCGGAGCATCGACTACGACATTCCTGCCGGCCCGCTGGCCGACGCCCTGAACCGCTTTGCGCAGCAATCGGGCGTGGCCATCGTGCTCGATTCCAGCCGCCTGCAGGGTCTGCGCGCTCCGGGCCTGCAAGGCCGTTACGGTATCGATGAGGGTTTCGCGATCCTGTTGCGCGGCAGCGGTTACGCAGCCGCGCAAACGGCATCGGGCTACGTGCTGCGCGCCGCGACGACCTCGTCCGGCGCGACGACATCGGTACTGCCGACCGTGAAGGTGCAGGACACCGTGTCCGACGGAACCACCGAAGGAACCGGTTCCTACACCACCGACTCGACGTCATCAGCCACCAGGCTCGATCTATCGCTGCGGCAGACGCCGCAGACGATCACCGTCGTCACTCGCCAGACCATGGACGACTTCAATCTCGACAGCATCAACGACGTGCTGTCCAGCACCAGTGGCGTGTATGTCTTCACCCGCGGCAGCAACGGCTCGTTCTATTACAGCCGCGGTTTCTTCATGCAATCGCAATACGACGGCATTCCCGTGACCAACGGGCTGAGCGAATGGAACCGCAATCCGCCGCCCGACAGCGCCCTGTTCGATCGCGTGGAAGTGCTGCAGGGCGCGTCCGGCCTGCTGAGCGGCGCCGGCGATCCGGGCGGCACGGTGAACATGGTGCGCAAACGTCCCACCGCCGATTTCCAGGCGTCCGTCGAACTCGGGCTCGGTTCCTGGGATGGCAAGCGTCTCGTCGGCGACATCGCCGGACCGCTGAATTCCTCCGGCGCGCTGCGCGCACGCGCCGTCGTTGCGCTGGACGATCGCGATGCATTCGCCGACCACGGCTACGATCGCGTGAACCTCTACTACGGCGTGCTCGAAGCAGATCTCGGCGAACGCACGATGCTGACGGCCATGGCGCAGTTCCAGCGCAACGAATCGCGGACTCACTACGGCATGCCTGCGGCGCCGGACGGCAGCGATCTGAACCTGCCGCGCTCGACTTTCTTCGGCGCGAAATGGGGCACTCAGGAGAAGGAGAACGGACTCTATACGCTGCGGCTGGACCAGGAACTGGGGTCGGAATGGACGCTGCGCGCCGCCTACATGCACGGCGAGACGCACGTCGACGGCTGGCAGGTCTACACCTGGGACACCGAACCGCTCGACGTGGAAACGGGCGACGGACTGGACCTGAACTACAGCGACATCGTGCGCCGATTCGACAATGACTCCGCGGATGTCTACGCCACCGGGCCGATACGGCTGTTCGGCCGTACTCATGAACTGGTATTCGGCCTCAACGGCACGCGCATGGACGGCGACTATCGCAGCGCTTACGACTATTCGCTCATCAACATCTACACCTACCGCTACGACAGTATTCCGCAACCCGACCTGCCGCTCAGCGACTGGGACGCCGACGACTACATGCGGCAATACGGCTTCTACACCGCCGGCCGCTTCAGTCTGTCCGATCCGCTGAAAGTGATCCTCGGCGGTCGCGTGTCCTGGTACGAAGACAACTATGGCGGCAAGGAATCGGGTGTCATCTCACCCTACGCGGGCGTGGTGTTCGATCTGAACGCCTGGTCTTCGATATACGCCAGCTACTCCGACATCTTCATGCCGCAGACGGCGTTGAAAAAAGATGGCAGCACCATCGATCCGGTGGTCGGCAACAACTACGAGATCGGCATCAAGGGCGAATTCCACGACGGCCGGCTCAATGCCGCGCTCGCCCTGTTCCGTCTCGAACAGACCAATCTGGCGAAGGAGGATCCGTCCGTTCCTTTCGATCCGGACAACATCTGCGGCGGCTACTGCTACCTGGCGTCCGACCTGGTCTTCAGCCAGGGCGTCGACCTGAGCGTGAACGGCGAAGTGCTCAACGACTGGCAGCTCATGGCCGGCTACACCTATGTGCATCGCGAGTACGGCAGCGGCGCATCCGACGGCAGGGCCTACGGCACCGATCAGCCCGAGCACATTCTGCGGGTGTCGACGCTGTACCGATTGCCGGGCGACCACTGGAGCGTGGGCGGCAATGTCCGCGTGCAGAGCAAGATCTACAACGAGGGCGACACTTTCAGAACGCAGCAGGACGCGGTGAGCATCGTCGGCCTCACGGCCGGCTACAACTTCACCGAGAAATCCGAACTCAGCCTGCAGATCGACAATCTTTTCGACGAGAAGTACTACGACACCATCGGCTATCCCGGCTACGCCAATTTCTATGGCGAGCCGCGCAAGTTCTGGGTGAGCTTCAAGCAGTCGTTCTGAAGCTTCGCTGTGGGGCCGGCTGAAGCCAATGGCATTGGCTCAAGGATTTGCTCTGCCTGTGGGGCCGGCTTCAGCCGGCCTGAAAACAGTCAGGCTGAAGCCTGACCTACAGAAAGAAACCAAACCAGCCCTCCGCTCAATCCTTCGCAGCCACCTGTTCGCGCCATCTCGCTGCTTCCCGCGCGCGGGCGCTTTGCGGTGCGAAGGCGCGCCAGAACTCATCCGCCGAACCGAACAGCGCGGCAGCCTGTTCGGCATTTCCCTGTGCCAGCGCCAGCCGGCCGCGCTCCGCGAGAATTTCCGCTAGCACCGGCGTCATGCGGACCGCAAGCGTACGCTGGGTTTCCTCCGCCTTCTGCAGCGACGACTCGGCCGAGGCGAGATCGCCTGCAGCGAGATGAACTTCGCCCAGGCCCGCGAGTGCTGCGACCAGCGAACGCGTGGGCGGTCCGGCTGCGGCGAGTTCGACTGACTTGTCGAAGTGGGTCCTGGCAAGTTCGAGATCCTTTCGCGCCAGCGCGATCATGCCCAGCCCCGCATGAGAATCCACGGCCGCAGGTCCGGTCGAGGCAGCGGCGAGAGTCCGATCAAACTCTGCCTTCGCTTCATCGAGCCGTCCGGCCAGCACCAGTGCATTGCCATGGGACGACGTTGCGTTGGCGATCCAAGGCCCGCCCGAGGTGTCGAGGCGCTTCATGTCGGCCAGCGCTGTCGCGAGATTGGCCACGGCTTCGTCGCTGCGGCGCGCCGTCATCAGGGCGATTCCCAGCGAGGCGCGCACACGCGATAATCTCGGGCTCTTCGATGCTGGCGATGATCTTCAGCTTCCCGCCGCAGCCGGCGCAGGCGTCGATCTCGATACCGAATACGCGCTTGAGGCACTACGCCCAGCTCATCGCCACATGACGCGGTGTCGAAGGGTCGTCCTGTGGCTTGGCTCCCATCCCCCGATGCGCCGGCGTCACCAGCGCACGCAGTTTGCTGTGCGGGGCGAACACCCCATGAAATCGGGTCAGGTGCGTCCGCGGTGGCGGCACGGCGTGCAATGAGAATCCGCCCGCAGTGGCAGCGCAGCGATGATCGTCCGTCTCCGGCCTTGCCGGCAGGGGTCTGCAACGTGAACAGCTTCTGTCCCGCCGACCGACGGCAAGAGCGTCAGCGACCGGACCGTCGACCGCCGGCAGGTTTGCGCCGGCTGGGCGATGAACCCGTGTCGCGCGGGCCTTTGCGTTCGCGCGAATTCCGCGGCTCTGCGGCGCGCACCGAACGCTTGGCCGGTTTGCGCTGACGGTCCGCCGCGACGCGCGGGGCGCGAACCCGACGTGTCTCGGGCACCGGCTTCACGAGTCCGGCGAGTTCGTAGAGTCGATCCACGAGATGTTCGGGAAGCGCCTGGTGCTTGCCTCGCGGCAGATCGCGCGGCATTTCCAGGTCCGCGTATTTCACCTGCATCACGCGGCTGACCTTGAGGCCCTGCGTCTCGAACAGCGCACGCACGGCGGCCCTGCGGTGCGAGTGCGCGGCCTCGACCCGGAACCAGCGATTGGTGCCCTCGCCGCCCGCCGGTTCGATGCTCTCGAACGAAACCGGCTGATCGTTGAACTGCGTGATGCGCGGCAGCGTGTCGGGATCGAAATCCGGCGACGGCACCAGGACCCGCGCGACATAGGCGGAAGGAATCTGTTCGGAGCGCCGACGCAATGCATCCGCCAGCCGGCCATCGCTCGTCAGTACCAGCAGGCCGCTGTCGCCCGGCTGCATGGTGTTGATCGCGAGCCAGCGCGAACCGCGCACGACCGGCAGCCGTTCCATGACGGGCTCTTCGGCAGCGGAATCGGCGGGTGCATCCGTTTGAGCCTGCACCGGCTGGCCCTGCGGCTTGTGATACAGCAGCACGGCGGCCTTGCCGGACGTCTTCAATCGGGCCGTGACGTCCTGGCCATCGACACTGACCCGATCGCCGTCCTTGTAGCGATCACCGGGCTGGGCGGGGCGGCCGTTCAGCAGCACGCGTCCGGCCAGCATCCACTTCTCGACTTCGCGACGCGAACCGAGGCCGTGGTGTGCCAGGAGTTTGTGCAGGCGTTCGGATTCGTTGCGCATCGAGTGCGTCAACGTCACTCGGACGGCGGTTCGCGCACCGCGTGACTGCTGTCGTCGGGATCGGATTCGGCGGACGCGACCAGCGTGGAGTCGTCGGCATCGTCGCCATCGTCCTCTTCGGTGATCTCCTCGCCTTCATCGCCGTCGGCCGACAGTTCGCCTTCGGCTTCTGCCGTCGTCTCGGTGTCGGCGGCTGCTTCCGTCTCGCCGCCCTCACCCTCGGCCGGTTCCGTCTGCGGCACGTCGCCCGCCGGCAGTTCGAGCTGCACGCCGATGTTCTCAACATCGCGCAGATCGGCCAGCGTCGGCAGCTGGTCGAGGCTCTTGAGGCCGAAGTAATCGAGGAACTCGCGGGTGGTCCCGAGCAGTTCCGGACGTCCGGGCACTTCGCGATGGCCGACGACACGAATCCAGTTGCGCTCCTGCAGCGTGCGCATGATGGTCGAGCTGATCGCAACGCCGCGGATCTCTTCGATCTCGCTGCGCGTGATGGGCTGGCGATAGGCAACCAGCGCGAGCGTTTCCAGCAGCGCGCGCGAATAGCGCGAAGGACGCTCCTGCCACAGCCGCGACACGACATCGACACAGCGCGCGCGCACCTGGATACGCCAGCCGCTCGCCACCTGCAGCAGTTCGATGCCGCGGCTCTCGTAGTCGGCCGCCAGCAGATCGAGCGCTGCCTGGAGCTGTTCCGGCGTCGGGCGCTCGCGCTCTTCGAACAGATCCAGCAACTGCTGCGTCGTCACGGGACGGCCCGCGGCCAGCAGCGTGGCCTCGATGGTGTGCTTGAGATCGATGTCGTTCATTGATGATGCCTCCGGCGCGGTTTCGGTCGCGGCACCAGTCACTTCTTCAGCATTCGCAGACATGGATTACTTCGGCTCCGATTCAGAATCCGCGACCGCAGCGTCGCGATTGTCGGTATCGACGGCTTCGTCCGTCATCCTGTCACTCTCCGGCGACCCTTCCTCCGGAAGGACCGGAGAATCGCCGACAGCGGCGTCGACGATCCCGGTCGCTGCGACGACTTCTGCCGCCGGCGCTTCGTCCGACTGTTCGGCGATGTCGGGCTCTTCATCGTCGATGACGTTTTCGTCGGGCAGTTCGGGCTGCGCCAGCGCCGCTTCGTTTTCCGCATCGGCAGCCGACTCCGCCGACTCGTCGGCGACGACGGCCAGGCGGCGTGAACCGGACGCCGGACGCACGTGCAGCGGCGCATACGGCTCCGCCTGCACGATCTCGATCAAGCCTTCCTTCATGAGTTCGAGGATGGCGCTGAACGTCACCGTCACGCCCATGCGACCTTCTTCGGCACGGAACAAGGTCGTGAACTCGACGAACGCCGCCTCGCGCATGCGGCTCAGGATGTCCGACATGCGCTGGCGCACCGACAGGCGTTCGCGCTGCACGTGATGGTGCGCAAACATGTCGGCGCGAACCATCACGTCCTTCAGCGCCAGCAGCATCTCCTGCAGCGACACCTGCGGCTGGATCTTCACGACCTTGCGTTCGACCAGCTCCACCGAGGTCGGCATCGTGTCGCGCTCCATGCGCGGCAGACGATCGATGTCCTCGGCGGCCTTCTTGAAACGCTCGTATTCCTGCAGGCGGCGGACGAGTTCGGCGCGCGGATCTTCTTCGTCGGTGCCGTCGGCCGACGGCGGCCGCGGCAGCAGCATGCGCGACTTGATCTCGGCAAGCATCGCAGCCATGAGCAGGTATTCGCCGGCCAGTTCGAGCTGCAGCTCCGACATCACTTCGATGTACGACATGTACTGACGCGTGATCTCGGCGATCGGAATGTCGAGGACGTCGAGGTTCTGGCGCCGGATCAGGTACAGCAGCAGGTCGAGCGGACCTTCGAAGGCTTCGAGAAAGACCTGCAGCGCATCGGGCGGGATGTACAGATCGCGCGGCAGCTGGGTCATCGGTTCGCCGTCGACGACGGCGAACGGCATTTCCTGCTGCTGCGGCGGCGGATCGAATTCGAAGCCATCGGCTTCGAGCTGCGAGCCGGTGTCTTCGACCAATTTCAGTTCTGGTTTCATCGGTAATTCATGCCCATCGCCTGATGGACTTCTTCCAGTGTCTGGCGCGCCACGTCGCGCGCCTTCTCGCAGCCCTCGGCGATGATCGCCTTGACCAGGTCGCGATTCTCCTCGAATTCCTGTGCGCGTCCACGGATGACGGTGATCTCGGCGACGAGTACGTCGGACACGCGCTTCTTGCAGTCCAGACAGCCGATGCCGGCGCTGCGGCAACCCTGCTGCACCCAGGCCTGAGTCTCGGCGTCGGAGTAGATCTTGTGAAGGTCCCACACCGGGCACTTGTCGGGATCGCCCGGATCGGTGCGCCGCACGCGCGCCGGATCGGTCTGCATCGCCCGGAGCTTCCTGGCCACCGAATCGGGATCTTCGCGCAGGCCGATGGTATTGCCGTAGGACTTCGACATCTTGCGGCCGTCGAGGCCGGGCACCTTGGGCGTGGCCGTGAGCAGCGCTTCCGGCTCGATCAGGATGCTGCGGCCCGTCCCTTCGAGATAGCCCTGCAGCCGCTCGCGATCCGCCAGCGTCAGGCGGGCATTGCCGGCGAGCATGGCCTGCGCTTTTTCCAGCGCCTGCGCATCACCCTGCTCCTGATAAAGCTTGCGCAACTCCTTGTACTGGGTGCCGTTGCGACTGCCGAGACCCTTGATCGCCTTCTCCACTTTCGCTTCGAAGTCACGCTCGCGTCCGTAGACATGATTGAAACGGCGCGCCACCTCGCGGGTGATTTCGACATGGGCGATCTGGTCCTCGCCCACGGGCACGTAGGCCGCCTTGTAGAGCAGGATGTCGGCGCTCTGCAGCAGCGGGTAGCCGAGGAAGCCGTACGTCGCCAGATCGCGATCACGCAGTTGCTCCTGCTGATCCTTGTAGGTGGGCACGCGCTCGAGCCAGCCGAGCGGCGTGATCATCGACAGCAGCAGGTGCAGCTCCGAATGCTCCGGCACGCGCGACTGGATGAACATGGTCGAGTTCGCGGGGTTCAGGCCGGCGGCCAGCCAGTCGATCACCATCTCCCAGGTGTTCGATTCGATGTTCGAGGTGTCGTCGTAGCCCGTGGTCAGCGCATGGATGTCGGCGACGAAGAAATAGCACTCGTACTGGTACTGCAGCTGCGTCCAGTTCTTGAGGGCACCGAGGTAGTTGCCGAGATGCAGCGCGCCGGTGGGGCGCATGCCGGACAGGACGCGTCGGTTGCTGGTATGGGTCGCGCTCAAAACAGATCCCTGCAGACATCCGGGCGCTCGCGCGCGGCTCGGATGCATGACGTTCTAGGGTTGGTTTATCAGAGTCTTACGCCGTCTTCTTGAACGAGAACAAAGCAGTTTTGACGGCCGCGGCATTATACGCAGCTTGACAGCTCCGTTGATCCGCACCCGCTACTCGAAGGTGCTGACATCGCCCTTGCCGCGACGGGCGATCACCGGCGCCGGACCCGCCAGGTCGATCACGCTGGTCGGCTCCAGGCCGCAGTTGCCGCCATCGACGACGGCATCCACCGCGTGCAGCAGCCGGTCCTGGATCTCGCGGGCATCCGTCATGGGCAGATCCTCGCCGGGCAGCAGCAGGGTCGAACTCATGATGGGCTCGCCCAGTTCGGCCAGCAGCAGGAGCGGCACGACATGATCGGGTACGCGGATGCCGATCGTGCTGCGCTTGGGATTCTGCAGACGCCGCGGCGTTTCCTTCGTGGCATCGAGGATGAAGGTGTAAGGCCCGGGCGTGAAGGCCTTGAGCGTGCGGTACTGCTGATTGTTCACGCGGGCGTACCTGGCGATCTCGGAGAGATCCCGGCAGACCAGCGTGAAGTGATGGTGCTTGTCGGTCTGGCGGATGCGCGAGATGCGTTCCATCGCCGCCTTGTCCCCGATATGGCAGCCCAGCGCGTAGCAGGAATCCGTCGGGTAAACCACGATGCCGCCGGCCCGCATGATTTCCGCGACCTGCCGGATGAGGCGCGGTTGCGGGTCTTTCGGGTGGATTTCGAAGAAACGGCTCGTCATTGCTCGTGCTGGACCGGCATCTGGGCGGATCGGTTGACAGCGCATCGGGGAAATCCCGCGCGCCGATTCAGGCGGTCGACGGCCAACTGTCAACCGGCAACCATCCGGGTATCATACCCGCCCCTTCGCCGGGCCCGCCGCCACGACATGCAGCTGCTGTTCGACTTCTTCCCGCTGATCGCCTTCTTCGTCGCCTACAAGTTCGCGGGCATTTTCGTCGCGACCGGCGTCATCATCGCTGCCGTCATCGTGCAGACGGCGGTGCAGTGGTTCCGTCATCGCAAGGTCAGCACGATGTCGCTGATCTCCGCGGCGCTGGTGCTGGTGTTCGGCGGGCTCACGCTCTGGATCCACGACGAAGCCTTCATCAAGTGGAAGGTGACCGTCGTGTACTGGCTGTTCGCCGCGGGCTTCCTCGTCAGCCAGTTCGTCGGCGAGCGTCCGATCATCCAGCGCATGCTCGACGGCAACGTCACGCTGGAGCGGCCGCTGTGGCTGCGGCTCAACACCGTGTGGGCGCTGTTCTTCCTGGCGCTCGGCGCCCTCAACATCTACGTGATGCACCACTTCAGCACCGACGCCTGGGCCAAATTCAAGGTCTTCGGCGTGATCGGCCTGACGCTGGTGTTCACGGTGCTGCAGGGCATCTGGCTGGCGACGAAGCTGCCGGCCGACGAGCCGAAGACCGGCTGAACACAGGAAATTCTCCAGTGACCCGCGCCGAAAAAATCTGCGCCCGGCTGCGCAGCGCGCTGCACGCCGATGCGGTGGATCTCATCGACGACAGCCACCTGCACGCCGGTCACGCCGGCGCGCGCGACGGCAGAGGTCATTTCCGGGTCCGCATCGTCTCGCCCGATTTCGAAGGGCTGCGGACCGTGCAACGCCATCAACTCGTGTACCGATCGCTCGGCGACCTGATGCAGACCGACATCCATGCACTCGGCATCGCCGCGCTCACTCCCGCCGAAGCCCGTACTTCCGATTGAACCCACGCAAAGGATTCTCATGAACCGCCGTCTGTCTCCCTTCGCCTTTCTTGCCCCGCTGCTGCTGCTGGCCGCCTGCGGCAAGGCGGCCGCACCCACGCCGCCGGCCGAGTCCGTCGCCACCGTGAACGGCAAGGCCATCAGCAAGTCGCAGTTCGACCTCTACGTCGCCAACATCGAGCGTCAGGCCGGTCGTGAGATTCCTGCCGATCAGAAGTCGCAGCTGCTGGATCAGTTCATCGGCATGGAACTGGCCGCCGATGCGGCCGAGAAAGCGGGGATCGCCAAGGACTCCCAGGTCGCGGACCAGCTCGCACTGGCGAAGCTGAATGTCATCGTCGATGCCGGCCTCAAGAAGTATCTCGATGAGCATCCCGTGACGGACGAGGAACTCAAGCCCGAATACGATGCCCAGGTGGCCGCGATGCCGCGCGAATATCACGCGCGCCACATCCTCGTCGATGACAAGGCGACCGCGGATGCGCTGACGGCGCAGCTCAAGGGCGGCGGCGATTTCGCCAAGCTCGCCAAGGAGAAGTCGAAGGACTCCTCCAACCAGAACGGCGGCGATCTCGGCTGGTTCACGCTCGACACCATGGTGAAGCCGTTCGGCGATGCGGTCTCCGCGCTGCAGCCCGGCCAGATGACGGATCAGCCGGTGCAGAGCCAGTTCGGCTGGCACATCATCAAGCTCGAAGAATCGCGCGCGCCGGCCCCGCCGGCCTTCGAGGAAGTGAAGGATCGCGTGAAGCAGCTCGTGCAGCGCAAGCGCCTGCAGTCGTATCTGGACGAACTGCGCAAGAACGCGAAGATCGAGAAGAAGATCTAGTGACGAAAGTGACGTAAGTCACGACAGTGACGAAGGTCGGAACGAGCGCGTTCTGACCTTCGTCACTTGCGTCACCGTCGTGACTATCGTCACTGCTGCGCCAGCAGCTTCAGAAATCCCGCCTCGTCCAGTATTTCGACGCCCAGCTCCTGGGCCTTCTGCAGCTTCGAGCCCGCTTCGGCGCCGGCCACCACGTAGCTGGTCTTCTTCGACACACTCCCTGACACCTTGCCGCCCAGCGCCGTGATGCGATCGCTGGCCTGATCGCGGCTCATGCTGTCGAGCGTGCCCGTCAGGACGAAGGTCTTGCCGCTCAATGCGCCTTCCGCAGGTCCGGTACGACGGGCGTGCACCGGCCAATGCACGCCACGTTCGCGCAGGTCGACGATCACCTGGCGGTTCTGCGGCTGCTGCAGGAAGTGATGCACGTGCGCGGCAACGATCGGGCCGACGTCCGGCACTTCCTGGATCTGTTCCTCGGTCGCCTCCTGCAGCGCTTCGATGGTGCCGAAGTGCGCTGCCAGCGCGGCGGCCGTGGCCTCGCCGACATCGCGAATGCCGAGCGCGTACAGGAATCGGCTGAAGGTCGTCTTCTTGCTGTGTTCGAGCGCGGCCAGCAGATTCGCCGCGGATTTCTCGCCCATCCGTTCCAGTTCGCCCAGCTGTTCGAGCGTCAGTCGATACAGATCGGCGGGCGTCTCGACCTGGCCGCCATCGACCAGTTGATCGATCAGCTTGCTGCCGAGGCCTTCGATATCGAGCGCGCGACGCGAGGCGAAATGCCGCAACGATTCCTTGCGTTGCGCGGGACACACCAGCCCGCCGGTGCAGCGTGCCACTGCCTCGCCTTCCACGCGCTCGACGTCCGAACCGCACACCGGACATTTCGCCGGCAGCTGGACTTCGAGTGCGGATGCCGGACGCTTCTCCAGCATCACCTTCACGATTTCCGGGATCACATCGCCGGCACGGCGGATCACGACGGTGTCGCCGATGCGGACATCCTTGCGACGGACTTCATCCATGTTGTGCAGCGTCGCGTTGCTCACGGTGACGCCGCCGACGAACACGGGCTCCAGTCGCGCCACCGGCGTCAATGCGCCCGTGCGACCCACCTGGAACTCGACGCCGCGAACGACGGTGTTCTCTTCATGCGCCGGAAACTTGTGCGCAATCGCCCAGCGCGGCGCGCGCGCGACGAAGCCGAGGTCGCGCTGCTGCTGCAGGCGATTGACCTTGTAGACCACGCCATCGATCTCGTACGGCAGCTTCGCGCGCTTCGTACCGACGTCGCGGTAGTACTCCAGACAACCCTGCGCTCCCTGCACGACTTTGAGCAACGGCGAGATCTTGAGCCCCCATTCGCGCAACTGTTCGAGGGATTCCGAGTGCTTTGCGGGAAGCTTCCAGCCCTGCGCTTCGCCGACGCTGTAGAAAAAGACATCCAGCGGCCGGCTGGCGGTCAGGCGCGGATCGAGCTGCCGGATGCTGCCTGCAGCTGCATTGCGCGGATTGACGAACACTTTTTCGCCGGCCGCCAGCGCCTTCTCGTTCATCGCCTTGAAACCGGCGATCGTCATGAACACTTCGCCGCGCACTTCGAGCAGTTCGGGCACCTTGCCGCGCAATCGCATCGGCACGGCCTTGATGGTGCGCACGTTGTGCGTCACGTCCTCACCGCGCGTGCCGTCGCCGCGTGTCGCCGCACGCACGAACCGGCCGGCTTCGTAACGAAAGCTCATGGCGAGGCCATCGAGCTTCGGCTCCGCCGCGTATTCCACCGTCTCGATGTCGTCCAGCCGCTCGCGCACGCGGCGATCGAAATTGAGCAGGTCCTCTTCGGTGAATGCGTTGTCCAGCGAGAGCATCGGCGTCGTGTGCACGACTTCGCGCAACTCGCCGACGGGCGTCGCACCGACACGCTGCGTCGGCGAATCCGGCGTGATGAGATCGGGATTGTCAGTCTCGATCTGCGTCAGCTCCCGCATCAGCCGGTCGTATTCGGCGTCGGAAACCTCGGGATCGTCGAGGACGTGATAGCGGTAGTTGTAGCGCTCCAGCAATTCGCGCAACTCGCGGGCGCGCGTGGCGGGATTGCGCAGAGGCGACATCGAGGATCAGTAGGAAGTGGGAATGGATCGCTGGTCGCGCGCCTGGCCGCGCTCGAAATCGACGATCTCCTGGCGCAGCCGGTCGATGCGATGGACCGTCAACGGCACGCCACGCTCGTCCTGCAGCGTGCCGCCCAGCCCTTCCTGCAACTGCTTGCCGCAGGCCACCAGGTCCTGCAGCGCCTGTACGCCCGGAACCGGGCCCGGCAACTGCGCAAACAGGGTGACGCCAGAATACTGCTGGCCCGGCATGCGTTCGAGTTCGAACGTGCCGGGCTCCATCATGCTCGCCACGCTGAAAATGCTCGTGCCGTCGTCATGCAGTCGATGAAAGACGTCATAGCGGCCGAACTGCAGCGACTCGCCCTCCAGCGCAGTGCGCAGCGCTTCGCCGGGAAATCGCTGTCCCGGCGCCGCGAGACGCAGGGCGATGATCTTGCGCCGCTCGATGCGACGCGGGGCCGGCGTGCTGCTCATTCCGAGCGTGGGCGCATCAACGGGCTCGCGCGCGGGCAGTTCGGCGGTGAGATCGGGATCGGCAGGCGGCCGGATATCGGCAGGCGCGGCATCGTTCTCGCCGAGAGTCGGCTCCACACGGATGCCGCGGGCCGGACGCAACGAGGCATCCGTACGAGACGCGCCCTGCTCGCGCACCGGTGATCGCTCTGCTGCTTCGCTGCGCGCGGCGGCGCGAATGACCGGCTCCGGTTCGTCCAGCGGCTCGTACGCCGGCTCATCGCGAGCCAGCGAATCGTCATCTTCCAGATCATGCGACGGCGATTCGAACGCCGGTTCGACCAGTGGTTCGGGGCGAACGTGGACTGCGCCTTCGCTGGCCGCATCGGCGCGACGGTCGCTGCGCCGACCCCACAGATAGATACCGATCAGCAGCAGCGCCCCGCCGGCAATCAGGATCCAGCGCAGATCGTTCATGCGCGCACTCTCTCAAACCAATGCCCTTCTTCTTCCTGCTGTGGGGCCGGCTTCAGCCGGCCTCTGCAAGTGCAGTAAGGCCGGCTGAAGCCGGCCCCACAGCAGGAGCACAGTTCCCCTCGCGTCATCACATCGCCGCCATGCGCACCGCTTCATCGACGTCGACGGCGACGAGTCGCGATACGCCGGGCTCGTGCATGGTGACGCCGATCAGTTGCGACGCCAGTTCCATCGTCGACTTGTTGTGGGTGATGAAAATGAACTGCACGCGGCTCGACATCTCCTTCACCGTGTCGCAGAAACGGCCGACGTTGTTGTCGTCGAGCGGCGCGTCCACTTCGTCCAGCAGACAGAACGGCGCCGGATTGAGTTCGAAGATCGAGAACACCAGCGCCACCGCGGTCAGCGCCTTCTCGCCGCCGGACAGCTGATTGATGGTGACGTTCCGCTTGCCCGGCGGACGCGCCATGATCGACACACCGGCGCTGAGAATGTCTTCACCCGCGAGTTCGAGATACGCGTGACCGCCGCCGAAGAGGCGCGGGAAGCGTTCCTTCAGGCCGGCATTGACGCGATCGAACGTGTCCTGGAAGCGCGAACGCGTCTCGCGATCGATCTTGCGGATCGCGGTTTCGAGCGTCTCGAGCGCATCGGTGAGGTCCTTGAACTGGCGGTCGAGGTATTCCTTGCGCTCCGACTGCTCCTTGAACTCGTCGATGGCGGCGAGATTCACCTGGCCCAGGCGATCGATCTTCTGGGTCAGATCGACCAGCGTCTGCTCCCACGCCGCCACATCGGCCTCGGGCGCCATTTCCTGGTAGATGGTTTCCAGTTCGAAGTGCGTCGCCTTGAACTGCTCCATCAGGGTCTCGCGCCGGACCTTGAGTTCCTGCGCGGCCATGCGCACGTCTTCGAGCCGTGTGCGGGCCTCTTCGACCTGGCCTTCGGTGTCCATGCGACGCTGATCCAGCGTGCGCATGCGGCTTTCGGCGCCTTCGAGCGTTTCGCGGGCCGCCGTGAGTTCGGCTTCGACACCGAGGCGCTGCTGCAGGAATTCTTCGAGCTTGGCCGCCAGTTCCTCCAGCGGCGCCTCGCCGTCGGCGATCTGCCGCGTGAGTTCGTCCTTGCGTTGCTGCGACTGTTCGAGCTGATGCCGCAGGCGTTCGAGGCCCGCCGAGATGGACGTCAGCGCTGCGCGCTTCGACTCGACCTTGATCGCCACTTCCTGCGCGCCGTCGCGATCGGTCTGCGCCTGCGAGCGTTTGAAGTTCAGGTTCTGACGCAGCGAGTCGCGTTCCTGTTCGAGTTCGAGCCGGGTCGACTCGAACTGCGCCATCTGTTCGAGACCTTCCTCCAGCCGTCCGCGGGCCGTGGTCGCCGCCTCGTCCGCGCGTTCGTGATCGGTCTGCAGTTCGGCCGTTTCGGCTTCGATCTTGCGGGCACGTTCCGCCGTCTGTTCCGCCTTGCTGCGCAGCGCCGACGCCTGCGAACTCAGTTCGCTGTGCGAACGGTGCAGACGGTTGACGTCGGCCTGCAGGCTGTCGCGACGCTGTTCGAGTTCGACCAGGCGTTCGCGCAGCGTGTCGGCTTCCGCCTGCAGGCTTTCCTGGCGTTCCTCGGCGGCGCTGACCGCTTCACGCAGTTCGCGCATTTCCTTTTCGCGGCCGATGACGCCGGCATGTACATCCTTGTCGCGGCTGACGCGCAGCCAGTCGCGGCCGATCCAGATGCCGTCGCGCGTGATGACGGATTCGCCGTTCAGCAGCGTATGACGCAGCGACAGGGCTTCGGGCAGCGTGTCGACCGCGATGATCCCGGTGAGCAGCGCCGAAATGGCCGACGGCCCCTGCACTTTTGCCAGCAGCCGGCCGGGATCGACCGACGTCGAAGTCACGCCGCCATCGGCAAAGAAGCTGACCGAACCGACCTGCAGCGAATCGAGCCGGGTCGCGATGGCGTCGATCGCATCGACCGACACCGATTCGAGGTACGACCCGAGCACGGTCTCGACCGCGCGCTCCCAGCCCTGCTCGACGCTGAGCTGTTGCGCCAGGCGCGGGCGCGAGGTCAGCGAATTCGCCGACAGCCATTCGCCCACCTTGCCCTGCGCGAGTCCGAGCGCTGCCTGCTGCAGCGCCTGCAATGACATGAACCGGCCCTGGGTTTCCTGCAGTTCCTTGCGACTGCTTTCGGCAGTCGCGGCCAGCTGCCGCTGACGATCGCGCGTCTGCTGCAGTTCCTCGCTGACCGACTGCAGCTGGCTGGCCGCCGATTCGCCGGCATTGAGTGCCTGTGCTTCCTGTTCCAGCAGCGCTTCGATGCGCAGCTCCATGTCGGCCGTGCCCAGCGTCTCCATTTCACGGGCAAGTCGTTCGCGCTGCGTACGCAGGCGTTCGAGCTGGTGTTCGAGCTGTTCGATACGGGCTTTTTCGACCTGGGTCTTTTCGCTGGCGGCGCGGGATTCGCGATTGAAATCCTCCCAGCGTTCCTGCCAGTCCTGCATCGATTCCTCGACCAGCGACAGGGCCTCCGCAGAGGCGCGTTCGCGTTCGCGCGCCGCCGTGAGGCCGGGTTCGAGCTGTTCGAGTTCGCGGCGCAGTTCATCGATCTGCGACTGGTCGCGGGTCAGGTGCAGCGCCGCCTCGGCTGCGCCCTGCTCGGCCTGTTCCAGGTCGGTCTTTTGGCGCTGGCGCAGTTCGCGGCCGTGCTGGATCGACTGCTCGGCGCGCGAGATCTCGGCGCCGATCTGGTAGTAGCGGCCCTGCACAACGTTCAGCGATTCGGATTTCTCGGTGAACTCCTCGCGTGCCGTCTCGATCGCCGATTCGATGGAACGCAGTTCGGCGATCGCGGCCTGCATTTCGGTGTCGCGCTCGCGCAGGATGCCTTCCTTGGACTGCGAATCCTGGTCGATCACCTTGAGCCGCAACGCCAGCAGTTCGGCGGTCAGCTTGCGTTCGTCCTGCTTCAATGTCTGATAACGGCGCGCCGTGGCGGCCTGGCGCTGCAGATGGCGCAGCTGCTTGTCGACTTCCTCGCGGACGTCGCTCAGACGTTCGAGGTTTTCCTTGGTGTGGGAAATGCGGTTCTCGGTCTCGCGGCGGCGTTCCTTGTATTTGGAGATGCCCGCCGCCTCTTCGATGAAGCCGCGCAGTTCTTCCGGCCGCGCCTCGATGACGCGCGAGATCATGCCCTGCTCGATGATGGCGTAGCTGCGCGCGCCGAGGCCGGTGCCGAGGAACAGCTGCGTGATGTCCTTGCGACGGCAACGGATGCCGTTGAGGAAGTAGGCCGAGGTGCCATCGCGAGAAACGACGCGCTTCAGCGAGACCTCGCTGTAGCCCGCGTACTGGCCGCCGAGCGTGCCGTCGGAATTGTCGAACACCAGTTCGACCGAGGCGGTACCCACCGGCTTGCGCGAACTCGAGCCGTTGAACACGACGTCAGCCATCGAACCGCCGCGCAGGTGCTTGGCGGAGATCTCGCCCATGACCCAGCGCACGGCATCGATGATGTTGGACTTGCCGCAACCGTTCGGACCGACGACGCCGATCAGGTTGCCGGGCAGATTGACGGAGGTCGGGTCGACGAAGGATTTGAACCCGGCCAGTTTGATCTTGTTGAGACGCATCGCGCTCCTGAGTCGGCATGGTCGTCAGGGAAGGCATCGACAGGCGCGCGCGCCTGCGGCTACGTCAACATCGCCTCGCGTCCGGAACTGACTGGCGACGAATGACGCGCATCGATGACGGAACCCCGATCGGTTGGAATGAATTCGGTCGGAACGATTGGCGCCGTAGTGTACGGAATCGGTCCGGCGCCCGCAGCCCCAAAAATCGTCCGGCGAACTACCCGGAATTGTCGCCGCGCATCGACAGCGGGACTTGATTTCCGGCTCGGGAATCGGGACGAAGCGCGAGCGGTCGCGAGGCAGTCGGAAGCCGGAAAAATCAGCGTTTTCGTGCCCCTGTACGGCGGGGTCCGCGTCTGTATAATCGCGGCCCTTGTTTGGAATCGACTTTCGCAACGGAACCGTTCCGCAGCGTGTGCGGCACGGCAAGTGGAGGCTCTGAATGGCCGCGAAGAAACCAGCTGCCAAGGCGACCAAGGCCAAGAAACCGGTCGCCAGGAAAGCTGCCCCGGTGAAGAAATCGGCTCCAGCGAAGAAGCCCGCGCCGCCTGCACGCAAGGCTGCTCCGGCCAAGGCTGCGCCTGCAGCCAGGCCAGCCGCCAAAGCCGCTCCCGCGAAAGCTCAACCCGTCGCCAAGCCCGTGAAGGCAGCGCCGCCGCCCGCGACCGCGACGATCAAGTCCGCCGCGAAGCCCGCCACCGATCCGAGACCCAAAGACCCGATGCCGCTGAAATCCGTTTCCAACCGTTCGCTCGACCATGCCGATGTCGCCACGGGCGGCGATGAAGAAGGCGAAGTCCAGGAGCCGAGCAGCACCAGCCTGCTGGCCGGCCCGCGCAATGTAAAACCGTACGTTGCTCGCCGCGGCGAGCAGTACATGAACAAGGAACAGCTCGATCACTTCCGCAACATCCTGGAAACCTGGAAACGGGACCTGATGCAGGAAGTCGACCGGACCGTGCTGCACATGAAGGACGAAGCAGCGAACTTCCCCGATCCCAACGACCGGGCAACGCAGGAATCCGAGTTCAGTCTCGAACTGCGCACCCGCGATCGCGAGCGCAAGCTCATCCGCAAGATCGACGAGGCCCTCAAGCGCATCGAAGACGGCAGCTACGGCTACTGCAACGAAACGGGCGAGGAAATCGGCGTCAAGCGCCTCGAAGCCCGCCCGGTCGCAACGCTCTCGATCGAAGCGCAGGAACGCCGCGAGCGGCGCGAGAAGCAGTACGGCGATCGGGACGATCGTTATCGCTGAGAGGTCCGCCTATCGCGGCCGCTTCGCCCCTTCCCCGACCGGCCTGTTGCATTTCGGTTCATTGGTTGCGGCCGTCGCGAGCCGGCTCGACGCGCGGCATGCCGGCGGCGAATGGCTGATCCGCATGGAAGATCTGGATCGACCGCGCGAAGTGCCCGGCAGCGCGGACGCCATCCTGCGTGCACTGGAGATCCTCGGATTCACCTGGACCGAGTCCATCGTCCGCCAGAGCGAACGCTCCGATCTGTACCAGGCGGCGCTGGATCGTTTGCTCTCAAACGACCTGGCCTACCCCTGCTCGTGCAGCCGAAGCGAGATCCAGCAGGTCGCCTCTCCGGATCATCCCGAAGGCGAGGAACTGCGCTATCCGGGCTGGTGCCGCACGCAGCTCCGCCATCGAGATCGCCCATACGCTATCCGGTTGCGCGTTCCCGACGGGGAAATCGCCTTTGACGATCGCATCCAGGGCCGGATCGCCGTGGACGTGGCCGCCGAAATCGGCGATTTCGTCATTCGACGCCGGGACGGACTGTTCGCCTATCAGCTCGCCGTCGTCGTCGACGACGCCTCCCAGGGGATCACGCATGTGGTCCGCGGCGCCGACCTCCTCCGCAGCACACCGCGCCAGATACTCCTGCAGCGATGCCTCGGACTGCCGACACCCGAGTACGCACATGTGCCGGTAGCCACAGACTCCAGCGGGATCAAACTGTCGAAGTCGGCGGGCGCGGCAGCCGTCGACCTGAACCGGCCGGGAGAGGAACTCTGGCGTGCGCTGCAGTTCCTGCGGCAGGACCCGCCGCCGGAATTACGTCGCGATCACCCGGCCATGTTGTGGGATTGGGCGACCGGGCACTGGCGACTCGAACCGCTGAGTTTCGGCCACGCCGTGGCGCCTGTCTGATCGAGCTTTGCTGTGCAGGTGCCGGGGATGGAGTTAGTATGGCCGGGCCCTTGAGATAGACCGGTTCTGGGAGCATTCATGTCCGAGCCGAGAGTCATCAAGAAATACCCGAACCGTCGTCTCTACGACACGGTGGAGAGCCGGTACATCACCTTGGCCGACATCCGGCGGCTGGTGATGGACAAGGTCGATTTCGTCGTCATCGACAAGAAATCGCAGGAAGACATCACCCGCTCGATCCTGCTGCAGGTCATCGCCGAACAGGAACACCAGGGCGAGCCGCTGATGAGCCAGGACTTCCTGTCGCAGGTGATCCGTTCCTACGGCGGCGCCATGCAGACTTTCGTCGGCAGCTACCTGGAACAGAGCCTCAAGCTCCTTGCCAGCCAGCAACAGCAGTTTCGCGACAGCTTCCGGGCGACCGGCAGCGGCGACGCATTCGACTCCATCACGGCGCTCACCCAGAAGAATCTCGAACGCTGGCGGGCGATCCAGGAAGACATTTTCCGCGCCATGAGCGGCGGCTCCGTGTCGCCGGGTTCGCGCCCGAAGGAGCGCGACGAGGATCTGCCGGACGAGTCGCGCGAGAAGCGGGTGTAGAAGAAGTTTCACACGGAGATCACGGAGCCCACGGAGGTAGAGAAGAAGAATTTGCACGGGGGGAAGAATGGGAACACGGAGAGCACGGGGAAAGAAAATTTCTGTTCCGAGATCCCGTGTTCCCCGTGTCCCCCGTGGAAAATTCTCTTCTTCCGACCTCCGTGGCCTCCGTGATCTCCGTGTGAAACTCCGTATCCCGAAACGAAAAAGGCGCCGTCATCGCTGACGGCGCCTTTTTGCTTCTACGGCAGGACGCGGATCAGGCCGCGTCGACGTCGCGCATGCTCAGGCGCACGCGGCCCTGGCGGTCGACTTCCAGCACCTTCACGCGCACCACGTCGCCTTCCTTCAGCTTGTCGCTGACGCGCTCGACGCGCTCGTTGGAGATCTGCGAAATGTGCACGAGGCCGTCCTTGCCCGGCAGGATCGTGACGAAGGCGCCGAAGTCCATCAGGCGCGCGACGCGGCCTTCATAGATGCGGCCGACTTCGACTTCCGCCGTGATCAGCTCGATGCGGCGCTGGGCTTCGCGGCCCGAGGCACCGTCGACGGAGGCGATCTTGACCGTGCCGTCGTTCTCGATGTCGATCGAGGTGCCGGTTTCTTCGGTGATGGCGCGGATGACGGCGCCGCCCTTGCCGATGACTTCGCGGATCTTCTCCGGATCGATCTTGATGGTGATGATCGACGGCGCCCATTCGGACATCTTGGCGCGCGGTGCCGAGATGACCTTGTCCATCTCGTCGAGGATGTGCAGACGGCCGGCCTTCGCCTGTTCCAGCGCGACCTGCATGATTTCCTTGGTGATGCCGTTGATCTTGATGTCCATCTGCAGCGCGGTGACGCCCGTGCGGCTGCCGGCCACCTTGAAGTCCATGTCGCCGAGGTGATCTTCGTCGCCGAGGATGTCGGTGAGCACCTGGAACTTGTCGCCTTCCTTCACCAGGCCCATCGCCACGCCGGCGACGGCTGCCTTGATCGGCACACCCGCATCCATCAGCGCGAGGCTGGTGCCGCAGACGCTGGCCATGGAGCTGGAGCCGTTCGATTCGAGAATTTCGGAGACGACGCGCAGGACGTACGGGAACGTCGTCATGTCCGGCATCACGGCCCAGATGCCGCGACGCGCGAGGTTGCCGTGGCCGATTTCGCGGCGCTTCGGCGAACCGATCATGCCCGTCTCGCCGACGCTGAACGGCGGGAAGTTGTAGTGCAGCATGAACGGCTCTTTGCGCTCGCCGGCCAGCGCATCGATGATCTGTGCATCGCGGCCGGTGCCGAGCGTCGTCACGACCAGCGCCTGCGTCTCGCCGCGCGTGAACAGCGCGGAGCCATGCGTGCGCGGCAGGACGCCCGTGCGGATGGAAATCGGACGTACCGTCTTCATGTCGCGGCCGTCGATGCGCGGCTCGCCGGCGATGACGCGGTTGCGCACGATGCGGTATTCGAGATTGCCGAGTTCCTTGCTGACTTCATCGGCCGCGTACGCCGGAGTGTCGCCAGCGGTGAGCGCGGTCAGTGCGGCGAGCTTGGCTTCGCCCACGCGCGTCTGACGGGCCTGCTTCTCGATCACCTTGTAGGCGTCAGACAGGCTGGCCTGAGCCTGCGCTGCGACAGCGGCTTCGAGCGCGGAATTGGCCGGAGCGGCCTCCCAGTTCCAGGCGGGCTTGCCGGCTTCGGCCTTCAGCTCGTTGATGACCTTGATGGCGGCCTGCTGCTGTTCGTGACCGAACACGACGGCGCCGAGCATGACTTCTTCAGAAAGCTGATGGGCTTCGGACTCGACCATCAGCACGGCTTCCGACGTACCGGCGACCACGAGGTCGAGCTTCGAGGTCTTGAGCTGCGTCGCGGTGGGATTCAGCACGTACTGGCCGTCGATGTAGCCGACGCGAGCTGCGCCGATCGGACCCTGGAACGGCACGCCCGACAGCGCGAGCGCGGCAGAGGCGCCCAGCATCGCAGGAATATCGGTATCGATTTCCGGATTGACGGACACGACCGTCGCAACCACCTGCACTTCATTGAAGAAGCCTTCCGGGAACAGCGGGCGGATCGGGCGATCGATCAGACGCGAGGTCAGCGTTTCCTTTTCGGAAGGACGACCTTCGCGCTTGAAGAAGCCGCCGGGAATGCGGCCCGCGGCATAGGTCTTCTCTTGATAGTTGACGGTGAGAGGAAAGAAATCCTTGTTGGGATCGGCTTTCTTGCGGGCGACGGCCGTGACCAGCACGACGGAATCACCCATGGAGACGAGGACGGCACCGTCGGCCTGACGGGCCATTTCGCCCGTTTCGATGGTGACCTGGTGCTGACCGTAGGAAAAAGTTTTCTTGATGGCGCTCACGATGCTTCCTACCGGTTTGGCGGAATGATTAATACGGATGATGCAGGGAGTCGGACGTACGCTTCATGCGCGTCATCCGCACGCTCTATCAGCGACGCAGACCGAGGCTGGCAACGATCGACTGATAGCGATCGGGAGCGTTGTTCTTGAGGTAATCGAGAAGCTTGCGGCGCTGATTCACCATCTTCAGCAGGCCGCGACGCGAGGCATGATCGCGCTTGTGCGTGCCGAAGTGTTCGCCGAGCTCGTTGATGCGCGCTGACAGCAGTGCGATCTGCACTTCCGGCGAACCCGTGTCGTTCGCGTTGCGTCGGTACTGCTGGACGATTCCGCCTTTCTGCTCGGTCGACAGTGACATCTTGCTCAATCCTGAAATTACGTAAATTGGGGCCGTTTTGAGAGCCGCGCATTCTACTCGCGCCCCCCAGCCGATCTCAAGCAAAACTCCGTGAAATCCGAGGCCTACGCGAGGTCAATTTGCGTCGCCCGGGCCGGTTTGCGGCGCATCGCCCTCTTGTACCGGCACAAACAGGCGGACGGGCCTGACCCGGCCGTCAGGCGCTCCCTCAACGAGCGCGAGAAAGCGGCCGCCGGGATCGTAGGCTCGCAGGGAAGCCCCGGGCTGGACGGGTCCGTCGACCGGAACCGGCTGCCCCAGCAACAGGATGCGGGTCTCGGGGTCGCCCAGTCGCACCGCACCGAGTTCGCCGAAAGCGACGTCGGCACTGAGCAGCAATTCGTCCAATCCAGCCTGACCCGCCTGATCCTGACGTGCCTGCAACTCGTCGATCCGATACATCGGAAAGGACTCGAACGGCTCCACCGACAGGCGCCTGAGTCCTACCAGATAACCGAGCGTGCCCAGCCGTGCCGCGATGTCCGCCGCCAGCGAGCGGATGTAAGTTCCTTTCGAGCAGGCGACCTCGAATTCCAGCCGGTCGGCGGCCAGCCGGCGACGCTGAATCCGGTCGATCCGGATGCGACGCGGCGGCCTCTCGACCGACTCCCCGCGGCGGGCGAGTTCGTACAGACGCTTGCCCTGATGCTTGAGCGCCGAGTGCATGGGCGGCACCTGATCCTGTTCGCCGAGAAAGGTGGCGAGCGTCGCGTCGACCGTGGTTTCGTCGAGCGGTGGAACCGGTGCGGTCTCGATGACTTCGGTTTCGCCATCCAGCGATTCGGTCCGTGCGCCGAGATGCACGTCGACGAGATACGTCTTGCCTGCATCCAGCAGACGACCGCACACCTTGGTGGCCTGTCCGAAACAAATCGGCAGCAATCCGGACGCGAGCGGGTCGAGACTGCCTGCATGTCCGGCCTTGCTCGCCGAAAACAGTGTGCGCGCCTGCTGCAAGGCAGCGTTGGAAGAGAGGCCGAGCGGTTTGTCGAGCAGCAGGATGCCGTCGACATCTCGATAGAAACGTCGCGGCTTCGACATGACTTCAGTGCGTCGAGTCGCGGCCGGACTCGTCGTCGTTTTCGTTGTCGGAATCGTCGACGTGCCGTGCGACGTCGTCATTCACGGCGCTGTTGATGAGTGCCGACAGACGCGCACCGCTCTCGATCAGCTCGTCGGGCACGAACCGCAACTCCGGCGCATGCCGCAACTGCAACGCACGTCCCAGCGGTCCGCGCAGGATGTCCGCCGCGGATATCAGCACTTCGTGCGCTTCTTCGGGCTTCGCGTTCAGCACCGAGTAGTAGATGGTGGCGTAGCTCAGATCGCTGGAGACGCGCACTTCCGTCAGCGTCACCATGCCGAGCCGCGGATCGCGGATCTCGCGACGAATCAGATCGCTCAGGGCCCGCTGGATCTGCTGCGCAACGCGGCGGCTCCTGGGAAAAGCCTTGTTGCCTCGTGATCGGCTAGCCATGCGTCGTCACACGGTGCACGCGCTCAGACCGAGCGCGCCACCTCGATCCGCGAGAAGCATTCGATCTGATCGCCGACCCGCACGTCGTTGTAGTTCTGGACGGCGATACCGCACTCCGTACCGGCGCGCACTTCGTTGACGTCATCCTTGAAGCGACGCAGCGATTCGAGCGCGCCTTCGAAGATGACGACGTTGTCGCGCAGCACGCGGATCGGATTGTTGCGACGCACGTAGCCGTCGACCACGATGCAGCCCGCCACCGTGCCGAACTTGCTCGAACGGAACACGTCGCGCACTTCGGCGAGACCGACGATCTGCTCTTTGATTTCCGGCGCCAACATGCCCGAGAGCGCCTGACGCACATCGTCGATCGCCTCGTAGATCACGCTGTAGTAGCGCACGTCGATGCCCGATTCCTTGATCATGTTGCGCGCCGCGCTGTCGGCACGAACATTGAAGCCGATGATGCGCGCATTCGACGCCTGCGCCAGCGTGACGTCGGACTCGCTGATGCCGCCGATGCCGCTCGACACGACCTTGACCGCCACTTCGTCCGTGCTCAGCTTCGACAGTGCGTCGCGCAGCGCTTCTGCGCTGCCCTGCACGTCCGCCTTCAGCACGATCTGCACGGTGGCTGTCTTGCCATCGCCCATCTGCGACATCATGTCTTCGAACTTGGCCGGTCCCTGCTTCGCCAGCTTGGTATCGCGGAACTTGCCCTGGCGATACAGCGCCACTTCGCGCGCCTTGCGTTCGCTTTCGACCACGAGCAGATCGTCGCCGGCATTCGGCGCGCCCGACAGGCCGAGCACGACGACCGGCAACGACGGTCCGGCTTCGTCGACCGCCTTGCCCGTCTCGTCGAACATCGCGCGAACGCGACCGAATTCCTGACCGGCGATGATCGGATCGCCCGGCTTCAGTACGCCGCGCTTCACGAGCACCGTGGCCACGGCGCCGCGACCCTTTTCCATCGTGGACTCGATGACCACGCCCGCCGCCAGACCTTCGCGAGTTGCCTTGAGTTCGAGCACGGCAGCCTGCAGCAGCACTTTCTCGAGCAGATCGTCGATGCCATCGCCGGTGCGTGCCGACACGTAGGCGAACTGCGTGTCGCCGCCCCAGTCTTCCGGAATGACGCCGTGCTTGGCGAGCTCGTTCTTGACCCGGTCGATGTCCTTCTCGTGCTTGTCCATCTTGTTCACGGCAACGACGATGGGCACTTCCGCCGCCTTCGCGTGCTGGATGGCTTCGATCGTCTGCGGCATGACGCCGTCATCGGCCGCGACCACCAGGATCACGATGTCCGTCACCTGTGCGCCACGCGCACGCATCGCGGTGAACGCAGCGTGACCCGGCGTATCCAGGAACGTGATGACGCCCTTCGGCGTCTCGACGTGATAGGCGCCGATGTGCTGGGTAATGCCGCCGGCCTCGCCCGAGGCCACTTTCGTGCGACGGATGTAGTCGAGCAGCGAAGTCTTGCCGTGGTCGACGTGGCCCATGACGGTGACGACCGGCGGACGCGGCTCCAGCTCGTGCGAAGCGTCCGTGACCACCAGTTCGTCTTCGATTGCACTTTCCTTGACCACGACAGCCGTGTGTCCGAGTTCCTCGACGACGAGCACCGCGGTGTCCTGGTCGATGGGCTGGTTGATGGTGGCCATCACGCCCATGTTCATCATGACCTTGATGACTTCGTTGGCCTTCACGGCCATGCGCTGCGCCAGTTCGGCGACCGTGACGGTTTCGCCGATCTGCACGTCGCGCTTGACCGGCGCCGCCGGACGCTCGAAGCCGTGCTGACTGCCGACGTTGACCTGCACCGGACGGCGCGACTTCGACTGCTGCTGATGCTGCTTCTTTTTCTTGAAGCGCGCGCTGGCGTCGCTCGATACGTGCAGTTCGGTGCGCTGGAAGCCTTTCGATTCGCGTTCATCGCGCGAAGGCTTGGGCGCCTCGGTTGCCTGGCGCGCGGCCTGTGCCTGCTTGCGCTCCTCAGCCACGCGCGCTTCGATCTGTCGGCGCGCCTCTTCTTCCGCCAGCAGCCGGGCCTCCTCCTCGGCGCGATTGCGGGCCTCGTCTTCGACCTGCTGGCGCAGCGCGGCCTCGCGCTGCTCTGCTTCGCGTTGCTGTTCCTCGCGACGCTTCGCTTCCCGCGCGTCGATCTGCTCCTGCGTCAGGCGAGCCTCTTCGGCTGCTTCCACCTGCTGCTTCTGCCGATCGACTTCGTCGTTCTGGGTCCGCACCTGCTGCTGCAGGGCGTTGCGGTTGAGATAGGTCTTCTTCGTGCGGACTTCGACATTCACCGTCCGCGCCCGGCCCTGCGCCGACGCGACCTTGATCTCCCCCTGCGACTTGCGCTGCAGCGTGATCTTCGGCGGCGATGCGCCCGGAGACGTGCGGCCATGCGAACGACGCAGGAACGTCAGCAATTCCATCTTTGCTTCATCGCTGATGGTCGCCTCGGCGCCGGACACGTGAATGCCCGCTTCGCCCAGCTGCGTCAGCAGCCGCTCGACCGGTACTTTCAGTACCTCGGCAAACTGGGTAACCGTTACATCCGCCATGAACCACCCTCCCGCTTCAAGCTCCCAGTGACGTGTCCGCGTCCGCAATGCACGGCCGCGGCTGCGCTGCTGCGGACCTCGCCATGCTGTGACATCAGGACCGTCGACATATCCGGCTGCGACCTCAGGCCTGCTGTCCGGTGGAGTCGAACCAATGCTTGCGCGCCGCCATGATCAGGGCACCCGCGCGGTCGGAATCGATACCGTCGATCTCGAGCAGATCGTCGATCGCCTGCTCCGCCAGATCTTCGCGCGTCACGATGCCCCTGCTTGCCAGCACCAGTGCCAGCTCCTTGTCCATGCCGTCGACTTCGAGCAGATCCTGCGACGGCTCGGCGCTGTCGATTTCTTCTTCGCTGGCGATCGCCTGCGTGAGCAGCACGTCGCGCGCGCGATTGCGCAGTTCCTTGATGATCTCTTCGTCGAATTCTTCGATGCCTGCCAGTTCGGACGCCGGCACGTATGCGATTTCTTCGACGGTGGAGAACCCTTCGCTGACCAGGATCTGCGCCACTTCCTCGTCGACCGCGAGCTGCTTCTGGAACATCTCGACCAGCTTGCGCGACTCGCCTTCGCTCTTCTCGACGGCGGCCTGTTCCGTCATCACATTCAGTTCCCAGCCCGTCAGCTCGCTGGCGAGACGGATGTTCTGGCCGCCGCGGCCGATGGCCTGCGACAGTTTCTCTTCCGTCACCGCGATGTCCATCGAATGCGAGTCCTCGTCGACGACGATCGACACGACTTCCGCCGGCGCCATCGCATTGATGACGAACTGCGCGGGATTCTCGTCGAACGGAATGATGTCGACGCGCTCGCCGGCGATTTCATTCGACACCGCCTGGACGCGCGAACCGCGCATGCCGACGCAGGCGCCGACCGGATCGATGCGGCTGTCGTTGCTCTTCACCGCGATCTTGGCGCGTACACCCGCATCGCGGGCGGCGCCGAGAATGTTGATCATGCCCTGCCCGACTTCCGGCACTTCGAGCTTGAACAGCTCGATCAGGAATTCGGGGGCCGTACGCGACAGGAACAGCTGCGGACCCCGCGGCTCGGAACGCACCTCCTTGAGGAAGGCCTTGACGCGATCCTGTGCGCGGATCGGCTCGCGCGGAATCATCTGATCGCGCGGAATGAAGCCTTCGGCATTGGCGCCCAGATCGACGAACACGCCGTTGCGATCGACGCGCTTGACGATGCCCGACACCAGCGTCCCGGCGCGGCTCTGATATTCGTCGACGACCTGCGCACGCTCGGCTTCGCGAACCTTCTGCACGATGACCTGTTTGGCCGTCTGCGCAGCGATGCGACCGAAGGCGACGGACTCCATCGGCACTTCGACGTAACCGCCGACTTCGGCGTCCTTGGAAATGTCGATCGCGTCCTCGAGCCGCAGTTCGCTGTCGGGCACTTCGAGTTCGGTGGAATCGTCGGCGAACACTTTCCAGCGACGCCAGGTGTCGTAGTCGCCCGTCTTGCGGTTGATGGACACGCGCACGTCGATGCCTTCGCCGTGCCGACGACGCGTCGCGGACGCGAGCGCGGCTTCGAGCGCTTCGAAAATGATCTCCTTGTCGACGCCCTTCTCGTTGGAAACGGCGTCCACCACCATCAGGATTTCTTTATTCATCGTGCGACTCCGGCTTGTCCGGTCAGGTTTCCGGCGCAATCCGCGCCTTGTGTATTCCATCGATCGGCAGCTTCACGACGCTGCCATCCACATCCAGTGCAATCTCGCCGTTGCTCACGCCCGTGAGCCGGCCCGCGAAACGCTTGCGGCCATTCACCGGCGCCGACGTCTCGACCTTCACTCTTTCGCCGCTGAAACGGGCGAAGTGCTCGGCCGTCCGCAGCACGCGGTCGAGCCCCGGCGACGAAACCTCGAGGGTGTAGTGACCCGGAATCGGATCGCTGGCATCCATCGCTTCGCTCACGGCCCGGCTGACGCGCTCGCAATCCTCGAGCGTGATTCCCTGCGGGGCATCGATGTACAACCGCAGCAAACCGCCGCCCGAACGGGCCGCGTATTCGAGTTCCCACAACTCGTAACCGAGCTGGACGACGACGGGCTGCAACAGCTCGATCAGCTGGTCTCGCAGCATCCGCTCACCTCCGTCGGTCAATGGCCCGTTTCTTCAATCCCAGAAACGAAAAATGGGCCCAAGGCCCATTCTCGTGATCATCCTTTCCTCGCTGGCGAACCCCAATGGGGCTCACCCTGGCGTCCTGATCCCTTGCGGGACCCTCTGTACCAACCTGCTCGGAAGGTTGGTAGCGGGGGCAGGATTTGAACCTGCGACCTTCGGGTTATGAGCCCGACGAGCTGCCAGACTGCTCCACCCCGCAACAGAGGGCGCGGATTGTAAGGGCCTCAATTGGGTATTACAAGGCGGAATCCGGATGCTTCCGGATTTCCGCGAGGATTCCGCGTTTCTACGCGGAAAGCTTGCGACCGGTCAGCGACCTGGATCCGTCAGGGCAGAACCCGCGCACACAGGTCAATGAGGGCCCCGGGAAAAATTCCAAGGATCAGCACCGCCAGTCCGTTGACTGTCAGCAGTGCACGGACGACACCGCCCCCCTCCACCGCCAGCGAATCGGCGGGTTCATCGAAATACATGACCTTGATGACGCGCAGGTAGTAGAACGCCGCAACCACCGACAGCAGCACCGCGACGGCCGCCAGCCACACGAGGCCCACGTCAACGACGGCGCCGAGCACGGCGAGCTTTGCCCAGAAACCGACGAACGGCGGCACGCCGGCCGTGCTGAACATCAGCATCATCATCACAGCAGCGAACCACGGGCTCTTGCGATTCAGGCCGCGGAAATCCTCGATGCGATCCGCCTCGAAACCCTCGCGCGACAGCAGCAGGATCATGCCGAACGAACCGATCGCCATGATCACGTACGCGAGCGTGTAGAACATGGCCGCGCGATAGCCATCGCCCGTGCCGGCGAGAATGCCCAGCAGGATGAAGCCGACGTGCGAAATCGTCGAGTACGCCAGCATGCGCTTCAGGTTGGTCTGAGCGATGGCGACGACGTTGCCGATGATCATCGACAGGACCGCCAGCGCAATGAGCATGCTCTGCCAGCTGGCCACCATGGCGTCCAGTCCTTCCGCCAGCACTCGAATTGCCAGAACGTAGGAAGCGATCTTCGGCGCAGTGCCGATGAACAGCGTCACCGGCGTCGGCGCACCGTGATAGACGTCCGGCACCCACATATGGAACGGCACGGCGCCGAACTTGAAAGCAATGCCGGCGATGATGAAGGCGAGCCCGAAGATCAGCCCGATCCTGTCCGGACCGACTTCGCGCACGGCCAGCACCAGTTCATCGAGCTGCAGCGTACCGGTCAGGCCGTAGACGATGGAGAAGCCGTAGAGCAGCGTGCCGGACGCAATGGCGCCGAGCACGAAGTACTTCATGGCGGACTCGGCGGCGACACCGGAATCCCGGTCGAATGCCACCATCGCATAGAGCGACAGCGACAGCAGCTCGACGCCCAGGTACACCGTCAGCAGGCTGCCCGCCGAAATCATGACCATGATGCCCAGCAGCGCCGTCAGTCCGAGCAGGAAGTACTCGCCCTTGAACAGGCCGCGCCGCCGCAGGTAGTCGTGCGAATACATGAACGCGACGGCCACCGTTCCGTAGGCGAAGAGCTTCAGCACGTCTCCCATCGGGTCCGCCACGTACGCGCCTTCGAGCGCGGTCTCGCGAGCAGAGACGCCGGTCTTCACCGTGACGATCGCCGCGCCGACCAGCGACAGCAGCGAGAGCGCATAGGTCACCCAGCGGGAACGGTCGCTGAGGAACACATCGACCAGCAGCACCACGCAGATCGCGCAGACCATGAAGATCTCGGCCGAGGCGACCGAGAGATTGAGACTGGAAAGCAAGGGTTCCGACATGGCTGGCTGATCGCGATTAGAGTTTCGACTCGGTGATCTGCTGCACCAGGTGCTCGACGGTCGGACGCATCACGTCCAGCAGCGGCGCCGGCCACAGTCCCAGCAGCAGGACGGCCGCAGCCAGGATTCCCAGGACGACGAATTCGCGGCCGTTGAGATCCTTCAACGCAGCAACATCGTCGTTGGCCACTGCGCCGAAGACCACGCGCTTGACCAGCCACAGGGTGTAGGCGGCGCCGAGGATCAGCGTCACTGCAGCCAGGAACGCATACCAGAAGTCGGCACGGAAGCTGGCGATGATGACCAGGAACTCGCCGACGAACCCCGACGTCGCGGGCAGGCCGGAGTTCGCCAGTGCGAACAGCACGGCAAACGCAGCGAAGACCGGCATCGTGTTGACGACGCCGCCGTAAGCGCTGATCTCGCGGCTGTGCACGCGGTCGTACAGCACGCCGACGCAGAAGAACATGGCGCCGGAAATCAGGCCATGGGAAATCATCTGCACCATCGCGCCGTCGATTCCCATCGCCGCGCCGCGCACGTCGCCGTTGACCTGCAACAGGTCGAAAGCGAGGAAGGAGCCGAGGGTCACGAAGCCCATGTGGGCGATCGACGAATAAGCGATCAGCTTCTTCATGTCCTGCTGGACCAGCGCGACGAAGCCGATGTATACGACCGCGATCAGCGAGAGTGAAATCACCAGCCAGTCGAGCTGCGCGCTCGCATCGGGCGTGATCGGCAGCGAGAACCGCAGGAAGCCGTAGCCGCCCATCTTCAGCATGATCGCCGCCAGAATCACCGATCCGCCGGTCGGCGCCTCGACGTGTGCATCCGGCAACCACGTGTGCACCGGCCACATCGGTACCTTTACCGCGAAGGCCAGCATGAACGACATGAAGATCAGCAGCTGCGCATTCAGCGCCAGCGGCAGTTCCTGGAAATCGGCAATGGCATAGCTGCACTGCCCCGCATCGCAGGTCTGCATGTACATGTAGATCAGCGACACCAGCATCAGGACGGAGCCGAGGAAGGTGTAGAGGAAGAACTTCAGCGTCGCATATACGCGCCGCGCACCGCCCCAGACGCCGATGATGATGAACATCGGAATCAGCATCGCCTCCCACAGCACGTAGAACAGCAGCGCATCCGTGGCGGCGAATACGCCGACCATGAGGCCTTCGAGAATCAGGAACGAGGCGTAGTACTGGGCCGGCCGCTTCTCGATCACCGTCCATGCCGCAATGACGACCAGCGGCGTGATGAACGTCGTGAGGATGATCAGCGGCATCGCAATGCCGTCGACACCGAGTCCGTACCAGGAATTGAACGCGGTGATCCAGGGCAGCTTCTCGACGAACTGCATGTCCGCCGTCGTCATGTCGAAGTGCGTATAGAGCTGCGTCGAAATGGCGAACGTCAGGACCGTCGCGCCCAGCGCCAGCCAGCGGCCGAATGCAATGCCGCGATCACCGAGAATCAGCAGCGCCACGCCGGCGGCGATGGGCAGCCAGATCAGAACGCTAAGAATGGGCCAGGTCAGTTGCATGTCAGTTCTTGTTACTTGCAGGTCAGCGCAGCACGTACCAGGCGAGCAGTGCCGACAGGCCGATGATCATGGCGAACGCATAGTGGTACAGATAGCCGGTCTGCAGCCGGCGGAAGATGCCCGACATCCAGCCGACGACCCGTGCCGAACCATTCACGAACGCACCATCGATGATCGCGACGTCACCGACACGCCATAGCGCCGTGCCGAGATTGCGGCTGCCCTTCGCGAACACCGCCTGATAGATCTCGTCGAAATAGAACTTGTTGGCGAGCAGTGTGTAGAGCGCCGAAAACTTAGTGGCGATCACCCCGGGCAGGTCGGGACGCTTGATGTACAGATACCAGGCAGCCAGCACGCCGAGCAGCGCCAGATAGACGGGCGGCTGGGTCAGTCCGTGCAGCATGAAGGCCAGCGGACCATGGAACTCCTCGCCGAGGTGACCCAGGACATTGCGTTCTTCCGACACGAAGATCGCATCGCCGAAATAGCCGCCGAACAGCACCGGCCCGATCGTGAACCAGCCGATGAACAGCGATGGGATCGCGAGCAGGATCAGCGGCACCGTGACCACCCAGGGACTTTCATGCGGCTTGTGATCGCCGTGCCTATGATCGTCGTGGCCGTGAGCATCGTGCCCATGATCCGCGTGCGCATCGTGATGCCCGAACCGCTCGGGACCGTGGAACGTCATGAACACGAGACGGAAGCTGTAGAACGCCGTGACGAAGACGCCGAGGAACACGCACCAGTAGGCATAGGTTGCGCCCGTGATGTGCGATGCATGCACCGCTTCGATCAACGCGTCCTTGGAGAAGAAGCCGGATGTGCCGGGGAAGCCGATCAGCGCGAGCGAACCGATGAGCGAGGTCCAGTAGGTGATCGGCAGGTACTTCTTGAGGCCGCCCATCTTCCGCATGTCCTGCTCATGATGCATCGCGATGATCACCGAGCCGGCCGCCAGGAACAGCAGCGCCTTGAAGAAAGCGTGCGTCATGAGATGGAAGATCGCGCCCGCATAGGCCGAGACACCCAGCGCCACCGTCATGTAGCCCAGCTGCGAGAGCGTCGAGTAGGCGACCACCCGCTTGATGTCGTTGTTCACCAGGCCCAGCAGTCCCATGAAGAACGCGGTCGTCGCACCGATGATCAGGACCGTCGAGAGCGCGGTTTCCGACAGCTCGAACAGCGGCGACATGCGGGCCACCATGAAGATGCCGGCCGTCACCATCGTTGCCGCGTGGATCAGGGCCGAGATCGGCGTCGGGCCTTCCATCGAATCCGGCAGCCAGACGTGCAGCGGCACCTGCGCTGACTTGCCCATCGCGCCGATGAACAGGCAGATGCAGACCACGGTGATGGCCTGCCATTCGGTGTTCGGAATGATCTCCATCGTGTTCGCGGCAATGGCATCGCGCATGCCGAACACCGTCGCGTAGTCCAGCGAGCCGGTGTAATAAACGATGCCGGCGATGCCCAGTACGAACCCGAAGTCGCCGACGCGGTTCACCAGGAACGCCTTCATGTTCGCGAAGATGGCCGACGGGCGCGTGTACCAGAAACCGATCAGCAGATAGGAAACGACGCCGACCGCTTCCCAGCCGAAGAACAGCTGCAGGAAGTTGTTCGACATCACCAGCATCAGCATCGAGAACGTGAACAGCGAGATGTACGAGAAGAAACGCTGGTAGCCGGGATCTTCATGCATGTAGCCGATGGTGTAGACGTGCACGCAGAGCGACACGAACGTCACGACGACCATCATCAGGGCCGAGAGCTTGTCGACCAGGAAGCCGACTTCCATTCGCACGCCATCGCTGACGAGCCAGGTGTACACGGACTCGTTGAAGATCGGCGCTCCGTCCAGCAGCAGCTTCAATACGTAGATCGAGAGTCCGCACGACAGCGCGACGCCCGCGATCGTGACGCAGTGCGCCCCGACGCGTCCGATGACGCGCCCTGCCAGGCCGGCCGCGATCGCCGCGAACAGCGGAGCCAGAACGATCGTCAGCAATGTGGATTCAGAAATCATGGTGCGGGTCAGCCCTTCATCGTGTCGAGCTGTTCGATGTTGATGTTCCTGCGCTCACGGAACAGGACCACCAGGATGGCGAGACCGATCGCGGCCTCCGCGGCGGCCACCGTCATGATGAAGAACACGAACACCTGACCGTTCAGATCGCCCAGGTGACGCGCGAACGCCACGAAGTTGAAGTTCACGGCGAGCAGCATCAGCTCGATGCACATGAGCAGCAGGATCACGTTCTTCCGGTTGAGGAAGATGCCGGCCACGCTGAGCGCGAACAGCATACCCGCCAGCATCAATACGCTTTCGAGCGGAATCACGGCTGCTTCTCCGGCGAAGAGGTCTCGGACGGCTTCTCGGCATCCATCTTGACGATGCGGATGCGGTCTTTGGCGCGAACGGCCACCTGCGCCGCAATATCCTGCGCCTTGAGCCCGGCACGGTGCCGCATGGTCAGCACGATGGCGGCAACGATGGCCAGCAGCAGCACCATCGCGGCGAGTTCGAACGGATACAGGTACTTCGTGTACAGCAGTTCGCCCAGGGCACGCGTATTGCTGTAACCCTCGACGACGGCGACGGCGGCACTCTGCTGGCCGACGCCCAGGTGCTTCACCCACACGACGCTGCCGATCTCGACCACCACCAGCACGGCGATGATGATTCCCAGCGGCGCATAGCGCGTGAAACCTTCCTTCATCTGCGCGAGGTCGACGTCGAGCATCATCACCACGAACAGGAACAGCACCATCACCGCGCCGACGTACACCAGCACCAGCACGATGGCCAGGAACTCCGCCTCCAGCAACAGCCAGATCACGGCGCTGTTGAAGAACGCGAACACCAGGAACAGCGCCGCATGCACCGGGTTGCGCGCGGTGATGACGCCAAGCGCCGCAACCACCAGCACGGCGGAGAAGGCGTAGAAAAGGATCTCGGTAATGGTCATAGGGCAGACGCTTCAGCGATAGCGCGCATCGGCCGCCTTGTCTGCGGCGATCATGGCTTCGTAGCGCTCGCCGATGGCGAGCAGTTTGTCCTTGGTCATGATGTTCTCGCCGCGATTCTCCATGTGGTACTCATGGATGCGGGTCTCGACGATGGCATCGACCGGGCAGGCCTCTTCGCAGAAGCCGCAGTAGATGCACTTGAACAGGTCGATGTCATAGCGCGTCGTGCGACGGGTGCCGTCGGCTGCCACATCCGATTCGATCGTGATGGCCAGCGCCGGACAGACCGCCTCGCACAGCTTGCAGGCGATGCAGCGCTCCTGCCCGTTCGGGTAGCGGCGCTGCGCATGCAATCCGCGGAAACGCGGCGACTGCGGCGTCTTCTCTTCCGGATACTGCACCGTCACGTTGGGGCGGAAGACGAACTGCCGGATCGTCACGCCGAGGCCGACGACCAGCTCGGTCAGGAAGAACGTCTTCAGGAAACTGGCGGGTGATTTCACTGGCTGGCTCCTACCCTGCCCACGGTCCGATCTTGCAGTACGCGAGCACCATCAGCACCGCGATCCACACCAGCGTGACCGGAATGAAGACCTTCCAGCCCAAGCGCATGATCTGATCGTAGCGATAGCGCGGGAACGTCGCGCGGAACCACAGGAAGCAGAACAGAAAGAATGCGATTTTGCTGAACAGCCACAGGAAGCCGACCAGCGGATGCGGCGTGTTGATCCACGCCAGCCAGCCCGGCAGGTTCCAGCCTTCGAACGGCGACAGCCAGCCGCCGAAGAAGAAGACCGCGGTCAGCGCCGAGATCAGGATCATGTTCACGTACTCGGCGACGAAGAACACGGCGAAGGCCATGCCCGAGTACTCGACGTGGAAGCCGGCGACGATTTCCGATTCGCCTTCGACGACGTCGAACGGCGCGCGGTTCGTTTCAGCCAGTCCGGAAATGAAGTAGACGACGAACAGCGGAATCATCCACCAGAAGAAGAAACCGCCCACGCCGCGCTGGGCTTCGATGATCGCACTGAGATTCAGCGAACCGGCCGCCATCACGACGCCGACGAGCGCGAATCCCATGGCGATTTCATAAGCCACCATCTGCGCCGCCGCGCGCATCGCGCCGAGGAACGCGTACTTCGAGTTCGCGGCCCAGCCCGCGAGAATCACGCCGTAGACGCCCGCCGATGTCAGCGCAAGGATGTACAGCAGGCCCGCATCGATGCTGGAAACGGTGAACCCCGGCCACAACGGCACCACTGCCCACGTGCACAGCGCGGGAATCAACGCCAGCAGCGGCGCGAGCAGGAACAGGAACTTGTTCGACTTCTCCGGGATGACGATTTCCTTGACCAGCAGCTTCAGCACGTCCGCGAACGGCTGCAGGATGCCGAAGGGCCCGACCCGGTTCGGACCGATGCGCGCCTGGATCGAACCGATGACGCGGCGCTCGGCGAGCGTCAGGAACGCCATGATCAGGATCACGCTGATGAACAGGATCACCGCGACCACGCCATACCACACGATGGCCTGGATCCATTGCGGCAGGAACGACAGCAGATCGGCAGCGATTTCAGGAATCATGCTTCATCCCGTGCGCGCTGCGCTTCCGTGGTCTCCTGCAGCGCCGGCGAACGACGCACGACGGCATCGATCTGATACAGCGGCACATCGCTGACGGCAGACGGCGGCGCCAATGCGAGCTTGCCCTGCAGGGTTCGCGACGCTGCTTTCGGCGTTGCGGTTCCCGCCTCGGCGACCTGCTTGCGCACTTCGTCGGCGACCTGATCGCTGCTCACATGATCGAAGCCGGGCAGATTCAGAAGATTGCCGAGCACGCGCAGCACCTTCCACGCCGGACGCGATTCGCCGACGGGCCTGGCGGCGCCGGGAACGCTCTGCCAGCGGCCTTCCAGATTCACGTACGTGCCCGACGTTTCGGCGAACGTGCCGATCGGCAGAACGACGTGCGCGTATTCCTTCGCGGTCGCATACGGCGACAGCGCCACGACGAATTCGGCTGCTTTCAATGCTTCGACCGCTGCGGGCGAAGCGATGTCGTGCTGCGGCTCGATACCGCCGAGGACGACGTAGGACTTGAGCCGCGCGGCAAACATGTCCGCCACATTGAGCCCGGGCGACTGCACCGCGCGACCACCCACGGTGCGACCGGGCAGCACGCCGGCGAGATGAGCACCCACTGCGTTCCCGCCCTCGGGCAGGAAACCCAGCGTGGCGCCCGTCAGTTCAGCAATCGCGGCGGCCGCCAGTTTCAGATCCGCAAATGCCGGATCGCGCTGTGCGATGGCCCCCAGCAGGATCAGACGACGCGATCCATCAGCGAGCTGCTGGGCAACGGCGCGATGAGCATCGGTGGGCTGCGCGCTCGCCGCCACGGCGGCAATCGATTCCGGCACGCTCCTGCCTGCATTGCCGGCGGCCGCGGCCGCAATGGCAACCAGGTGATCGAACAGGTGCAGGCCGTTCGACGCGAAATAGTTCGCGACCGGGAACAGGTATTCGTAACGCTGCGGGTTGACGAAGGAGACCTTCGCACCGCTGCGAATGGCCGCCTTGCGAAGGCGATGCGCGATCAGTGGCACGTCCTTGCGCAGGTTCGAACCCACGATCAGCACGGCATTCGCCTGCTCGAGTTCGGCAATGGAACAGTTCAGCGACGGGATCACCGGATCGCTGGCTTCGTCGCGGAAATCCGTGCGACGCAGGCGGTGATCGATATTCGACGAGCCCAGACCGCGCGCCACCTTGGCGAGCAGGTACAGTTCTTCGAGCGTCGAGCCCGGCGAAGCCAGCGCGCCGATCTGGGCGCCACCGTGCTGCTTCGCAATCCGGCCGAGACGATCGGCAGTAATCGCCAGTGCGGTTTCCCAATCCGTCTCCTGCCACATGCCGTTTTCGCGGATCAGCGGCTTCTGCAGGCGATCCTCGCTGTACACGCCCTGGAAGCTGAAACGGTCGCGATCGGCGATCCAGGTTTCATTCACTTCCTCATTGGGACGCGGCACGACGCGCATGACCTTGCCGCGCAGCACGTGCGCGTAGATGTTCGTGCCGACGCTGTCGTGCGGAGAGATCAGCGGATGCTGCGTCATTTCCCAGGCACGCGCACGATAGCGATACGGCTTGTTGTTGAGCGCACCGACCGGGCACAGATCGATGATGTTGGCCGACAGCTCGTGATCGACGCTCTTCTCGATGAAGGTGCCAATCTCGGTGCTCTCGCCGCGACCGACCGTGCCGAGTTCCTGGAAGCCCTGGATGTCCTGGGTGAAGCGCACGCAGCGCGTGCAGTGAATGCAGCGCGTCATGTCGGTCGACACGAGCGGCCCCAGATTCTTGTCCTTCACGACGCGCTTGCGCTCGTTGTAGCGCGAGATGTCGCGGCCGAAACCCATGGCGAGATCCTGCAGCTCGCATTCGCCGCCCTGATCGCAGATCGGGCAGTCGAGCGGATGATTGATCAGCAGGAACTCCATCACCGACTTCTGCGCAGCGATGGCTTTCGGCGACTTCGTGAAGACCTTCATGCCTTCGGCAACGGGCGTTGCGCAGGCGGGCATCGGCTTCGGCGCCTTCTCCACTTCGACCAGGCACATGCGGCAGTTCGCCGCGATGGGCAGCTTCTCGTGATAACAGAACCGCGGAACGTAGACTTCGTTCGCGTCGGTCACCTGGATCAGCATCTGGCCCTTGCGCGCCTTCATCGGCACGCCATTGACCTCGATGTTGACTTCGTCGGTTGGTGCAGGAGTACTCATGTCATCTGTGCTCGTCAGGCGGCGCGGCGCTTGTCGCGCTCGACGATGCTGTGACCGTGTTCGATCATGTATTCGAATTCGTGCCGGTAGTGCTTGATGAAGCTCTGCACGGGCCAGGCGGAGGCGTCGCCGAAGGCGCAGATGGTGTGGCCTTCGATCTTGTTCGCCACGTCGACCAGCATGTCGAGGTCGGCCTGCTTGCCCTGCCCCGCCAGGATTCGCTTGACGACGCGATTCATCCAGCCGGTGCCTTCGCGGCACGGCGTGCACTGGCCGCACGACTCGGCGTAGTAGAAACGCGAGATGCGCTCGAGCGCCTTGACCATGCAGGTCGTCTCGTCCATCACGATCAGCGAACCGGTGCCGAGCGCCGAGCCGGCCTTCTTCACCGAGTCGTAGTCCATGTTGGCGTTCATCATGATGTCGCCGGGCACGACGGGCACCGAGACGCCGCCGGGAATGACGGCCTTGAGCTTGCGACCGCCGCGCACGCCGCCACAGATCTCCAGCAGCTCCTTGAACGGGATGCCGAGCGGCAACTCGATGTTCTGCGGCTTGTTCACGTGGCCCGAAACCGAAAAGATCATGGTGCCGGCGGAATTCGCGACGCCCAGATCGACGAACCATTGCGGACCCTTGCGCAGGATGGTCGGGACCGACGCATAGCTCTGGGTGTTGTTGATGGTCGTGGGCTTGCCGTAGAGACCGAAGTTCGCGGGGAACGGCGGCTTGAAACGCGGCCGGCCCTGCTTGCCTTCGAGCGATTCGAGCAGCGCGGTTTCTTCGCCGCAGATATAGGCGCCGGCGCCCACGTAGGCGTGCAGATCGAAGTCGACGCCGGAGCCGAGCAGGTTCTTGCCCAGCAGGCCGGCGGCGTAGGCTTCCTTGAGCGCCGCTTCGAAACGCGGCACGGGCTCTTCGAGGAATTCGCCGCGAATATAGTTGTAACCAACCGTCGCACCCATGGCGTAACCGCCGATGGCCATGCCTTCGATCAGCGCGTGCGGGTTGTAGCGCAGGATGTCGCGATCGTGGCAGGTACCCGGCTCGCTTTCATCGGAGTTGCAGACGACGTACTTCTGCGGCGCCTTGCTCGGCAGCATGAAGCTCCATTTCATGCCGGTCGGAAAGCCGGCGCCGCCGCGGCCGCGCAGACCGGACGCCTTCACCTGATCGATGATGGATTCGGGCGTGGGACGCTCGCGCAGGATGCGTTCCCAGACTTCGTAGCCGCCGATGCTGCGGTAGGTCGCGAGTTCCCACGACCGAGGCAGGTTCAGCGTCTCAAAGCACACCTGATTGGCTGCGTACTTCGACGTCATGATGCTTACTTGTGACGATCCAGGATCTCGTCGACCTTCTCGGGTGTCAGGTTTTCGTAGTAGACGTGGTCCACCATCATCATCGGCGCGTTGTTGCACGCCGCCAGGCACTCTTCTTCCTTCTTGAGATAGAAGCGGCCATCGACGGTGCTCTCGCCGACCCGGATGCCGAGACGCTTCTCGACATGCGCGAGGATGTCATCGCCGCCGCACAACATGCAGGAGATGTTGGTGCAGACGGAAATGCTGTGGCGGCCGACGGGCTTCGTTTCGAACATCGAATAGAAGGTGGCGACCTCGTACACCTGGATGGGCGGCAGGCCGAGATACTCGGCAACTGCGTCCATCGAATCCTTCGTCAGGTAGCCGTTGTTCTCGTGCTGCACCGTGCGCAGCGCGGCGATGACGGCGGAACGCTTGCGATCCGGCGGAAACTTGCTCAGCCAGTGATCGATTTCATGGCGAGCATGTTCGGAGAGTCCGCCGCCGGCCGGTGGGTTGTGAGTGGAGTCGCTCAACGGTCGATTTCCCCGAATACGATGTCCTGCGTACCGATGACGGCCACCACGTCGGCCAGCAGATGTCCCTTCACCATTTCTTCGAGCGAAGCCAGGTGCGGGAAGCCGGGCGCGCGGCACTTCAAGCGATACGGCTTGTTGGCGCCGTCCGAAACGAGATAGATGCCGAACTCGCCTTTCGGCGCTTCCACGGCGGCGTAGGTCTCACCTTCAGGAACGCAATAGCCTTCGGTGAACAGCTTGAAGTGATGGATCAACGATTCCATGTCGTCCTTCATCTCTTCGCGCTTCGGCGCCGAGATCTTGTGATCGGACGTCATGACCGGACCGGGATTCTGCTTCAGCCAGTCGACGCACTGACGGACGATGCGATTCGACTGACGCATCTCTTCGACGCGCACCAGGTAGCGGTCGTAGCAGTCACCGTTCACACCGACAGGGATGTCGAAATCCATGCGGTCGTACACTTCATACGGCTGCTTCTTGCGCAGATCCCAGGCGATGCCCGAACCGCGGATCATCGGGCCGGTGAAGCCGAGCTGCAGTGCGCGCTCCGGAGTCACTACGCCGATGTTGACCGTGCGTTGCTTCCAGATGCGGTTGTCGGTGAGCAGCGCCTCGTATTCATCGACGCAGGCCGGAAAGCGCTCGGTGAAATTCTGAATGAAGTCGAGCATGCTGCCCGAGCGGTTCTCATTGAGACGGTCGACGTCCTTCTGAGTGCGCCACTTCGACGGCTGGTACTTCGGCATCGAATCGGGCAGATCACGATAGACGCCGCCCGGACGATAGTAAGTCGCATGCATGCGCGTGCCGGAGACTGCTTCGTAGCAATCCATCAGGTCTTCGCGCTCGCGGAATGCATAGAGAAAGACCGTCATCGCGCCGATATCGAGACCGTGCGCGCCGAGCCACATGAGGTGGTTCAGGATGCGGGTGATCTCGTCGAACATCACGCGGATGTACTGCGCGCGCAGCGGCGGCGTGATGCCGAGCAGTTTCTCGATCGCCATCACGTAGGCGTGCTCGTTGCACATCATCGAGACGTAGTCGAGACGGTCCATGTAACCGATCGACTGGTTGAACGGCTTCGACTCGGCCAGCTTCTCGGTGCCCCGATGCAACAGGCCGACGTGCGGATCGGCCTTCTGGATGACTTCGCCATCCATCTCCAGCACCAGGCGCAGCACGCCGTGCGCCGCCGGATGCTGCGGACCGAAGTTCAATGTGAAATTGCGAATCTCAGCCACGGGAACCGGACTCCACCTGCGCACCGACCGGCACGTCGTGCAACGACTGGTCGTAGCGGTTGTCTTCGCGAATCACGCGCGGCACCAGCGTGCGCGGTTCGATGCTCACCGGCTGATAGACGACGCGGCCTTTCGCCGTGTCGTACTTCACTTCGACATTGCCGATCAGCGGGAAATCCTTGCGGAACGGATGACCGATGAAACCGTAGTCCGTGAGGATGCGGCGCAGATCCGGATGTCCCTGGAACATCAGGCCGTACAGATCGAAGGCCTCACGTTCGTACCAGTTGGCCGACGCCCAGATATCGTTGACGGAATCGATCAGCGGCGGCTCGCCGTCGATCGCGAAACAGCGCAGACGCAGACGCCAGTTGTGCGTCACCGAGAGGAGCTGGTACGTGACGGCGAAGCGGCCGCTGCGCGGCTCGCCGACGACAGGACGCACGCGATTCACGCCGCGGCTGAAACCGGTCGCAGTCGAACCGTACGTGCTCCATTCCTCCTTGCCGAATTCGAGATAGTCGACGCCGCTCAGATCGATGAGCTGCTCGAAGCGCAGATCGGCATGATCGCGCAGTTCGCGGCAGACGTTCAGAAGCTGATCGGCGGCGACTTCCGCAGCGACATCGCCTGCCACGGCAGGGATGAAGCGCAGGCGCTCGCCGAATCGCGCAGTCAGGGTCGAGGCCAGTGTCTCGCTGCGTGAAGGCATGATGAGTTAGCGGGCGATGGTGCTGGTGCGACGGATCTTGTTCTGGAGCTGCAGGATGCCGTACAGCAGTGCTTCCGCCGTGGGCGGACATCCAGGCACATAGACGTCGACGGGAACGATGCGATCGCAGCCGCGCACGACAGCATAGGAATAGTGATAGTAGCCGCCGCCGTTGGCGCACGATCCCATGGAGATGACCCAGCGCGGTTCGGGCATCTGGTCGTAGACCTTGCGCAGCGCCGGCGCCATCTTGTTGACCAGCGTACCGGCCACGATCATCACATCCGACTGACGCGGGCTGGGGCGGAACACGACACCGAAGCGATCCAGGTCATAGCGGGCTGCACCCGCGTGCATCATTTCGACGGCGCAGCAGGCGAGGCCGAACGTCATCGGCCACATGGAACCGGTGCGTGCCCAGTTGACGAGCTTGTCGACCGACGTCGTGACGAATCCGCGCTGCGGCGGTACGGCATCCGGCGTTTCGGCGGTTGGAGCAGTCAATCCCATTCGAGCGCGCCCTTCTTCCACTCGTACACGAAGCCCACGACCAGGATCAGCAGGAAGAATCCCATCGCAACGAGACCCACTGTGCCGATGGAACCGAGCGATACGGCCCACGGAAACAGGAAGGCAATTTCCAGATCAAAAACGATGAACAGGATTGCGACGAGGTAGTAGCGCACGTCGAACTTCGCGCGCGCATCGGCGAACGGCTCGAAGCCACACTCATACGCAGAAAGCTTTTCGCTGTCGGGACGACGCGGCCCGAAGAGGAAACCGAGTCCGATGAGCACTGAGCCAAGCGCAGCGGCGACGCCCAGAAAGATCAGAATGGGTACGTAATTTTGCAGCATCACACGGACTCTCGGTGCCGGGCCCGGCACCGGGCGCGGATTGTATCAGGGACGCTGCGGCGCAGTAACCCCGCGTTCATGCGCAATTGGATCACCGGGAGAAACACCTATGCGCATCGCGCGTGCACATGCGAACGGTTCGCGATGCGCAGTGCGTCGAATGACGGCAGAGAAAAAATATCGGTGAAGGCAGGGTGAAATTGATCTGCTTTGTCTCTTCCGGATCCCGAGAGAAAAGCAGCAAAAGAGAAGGAAATTGGTGCGGATGAGAGGACTCGAACCTCCACGGATTGCTCCACTACCACCTCAAAGTAGCGTGTCTACCAGTTCCACCACATCCGCACCGAGGTGAAATCGACTCGGTGCCAGCCGCCTGCAGGCGGTCTCGCTATTGTTTGTTCTGTTCCTGCGTCGCAGGCGTTTCGACCGGCTGCTGAGTCGCTTCGAGCGACGGCGGCGCATCAGGCAGCGCCGGTGCCGCTTCGGTCGACTGCGCGCGATCGACGACGCTCGTTGCCGTGTCCGGTTGCTTGCCGCTCATGTAGGCCAGCGCCAGACTCGTCGCAAAAAACAAGGCGGCCAGCGTGGCCGTCGTACGCGACAGGAACGAAGCAGATCCTCGTGCACCGAACACGGTGCCCGATGCACCGGCCCCGAAGCCCGCGCCTGCATCGGCACCCTTGCCGCGCTGAAGCAGCACGAGTCCCACGATCCCCGTTGCGATGAGGACGTGCACCACGATTGCCGCTGTGTGTAACCAGTTCATGTCGCTTACGCGCTCGCTTGAAATGTCTGCGCCACCGGCTCAGTGAGCCTGGGTCGCTGCGCAAATTTTCAGAAATTCATCTGCCTTCAACGATGCCCCGCCGATCAATCCGCCATCGACATCGGGCATCGAAAAAATCTCGGCCGCATTGCCGGCCTTGACGCTGCCGCCGTACAGGACCCGCAAAGCGGCCGCGATCTTACCACCACTGGCACTCTCTCGTGCGGCCACGGTCGCCCGGATGTGCGCGTGTACTTCCTGCGCCTGTGCCGGGGTCGCATTCTTCCCCGTGCCGATCGCCCAGACAGGCTCGTAGGCGAGCACTGCATTGCGCATCGCATCGACACCTGCCAGATCGAGCACCGCCGCCAGCTGTCGCGAAATCACGGCCATGGTCTGGCCCCGTTCGCGCTCTTCGAGAAACTCACCGACGCACAGGATCGGAATCAGCCCGTGAGACTGTGCGGCGAGAAACTTGCGAGCGACCAGCGCATCGTCTTCCTTGTAGTGATGACGACGTTCCGAGTGCCCGACGATCACGTACCTGCAACCGACGTCCTTGAGCATCGCCGCCGACACTTCGCCAGTGAAGGCACCGATGGGTTCAGCGCAGACCGACTGCGCGCCCAGGGCGACGCTCGATTCCTTCAGCAGCCGTCCTGTTTCCCACAAGTAAACGACCGGCGGACACACCGCGATATCGCAGGCCGGCTGTGCCGGCAGCCCCTGCAGCAACGCATCGATCAGATCGGCGTTTTCAGCGCGCGATCCGTGCATTTTCCAGTTCCCGGCAACAAAGGGCCGACGCATCGTTAGTCCTTGAGTCCGAGGTAGAAAACGCTCTCAAGCGAGCGGCCTGCCCAAAAAAGGCGCGGCAGCTTAACGGTCGTCCGCCGGGAAATCAAACCACTGCAACGCCGTTTTTCAGGCCACCTGGGCAGCCGCAGCAACCGATGCAGCGATGCTGCCTGCCAGTTCGCGCACCAGCTTCTCGTCGCTGCCTTCGACCATGACCCGGATGACCGGCTCCGTACCGGAAGGCCGCAGCACGATCCGGCCGTTTTCCCCGAGACGGCGCTCGGCGTGGGACACCGCTTCCTGCACCAGCGGCGAGGCGACGACGTCGATCTTGCGTGCCATGCGCACGTTCTGCAGAACCTGGGGGTATTTGGGCATCGGCGCCGCGAGTTCGGCCAGGCTGCGGCCCGTCTGCTTCATGATGGCGAGCACCTGCAGTGCGCTGATCATGGCGTCTCCCGTGGTCGTACGATCGAGGCACAGCAGGTGCCCGGAGGTTTCGCCGCCCAGCGTGCCGCCCGTTTCCTTGAGCAGCTCCATTACATATCTGTCACCGACCTTGGCGCGACGGAATTCGATGCCGATCCTGGTCAATGCGTGTTCGAGCCCGAGGTTGCTCATGACGGTACCGACCACCGGTCCATTGAGCTGCTTCTGCTCGTGCCGCGCCCTGGCGATGATGTACAGGAGCTGGTCACCGTCCACGGTACGGCCGAGATGATCGACCATGACCAGCCGGTCGCCGTCGCCATCGAGCGCGATACCTACCTGTGCGCGAACACCTGGCACGGTCAGCTGCAGCAACTCCGGCGAGGTGGAGCCGCAATTGAGATTGATGTTGCGACCGTTGGGCGAACAGCCGACGGGCACGATTTCGGCACCGAGATCCGTCAGGATGCGGGGCGCGACCTTGTAGCCCGCGCCGTTGGCACAATCGATGACGATCTTGAAATCACCGAGATTCAGACCGGGAACCGTCGAGGCGCAGAACTCCTGGTAGCGCACACGCTGCTTGTCCATGCGGCTCGCGCGACCCAATTCGCCCGAGGGACGCGTCACCGGCGCCTCTTCCAGGTGTTTTTCGATTTCCGCCTCGATCTCATCCGTCAGCTTGCCGCCGCTGGCATCGAAGAACTTGATGCCGTTGTCTTCGTAGGGATTGTGCGACGCGCTGATGACCACGCCGAAATCGCATTCGAAATGCTTCGTCAGATAGGCAACGCCCGGTGTCGGCAGCGGGCCCATCAGAATGACATCGACGCCGGCCGCGACGAATCCGGCTTCGAGCGCGGCTTCGAACATGTAACCCGACAGGCGCGTGTCCTTGCCGACCAGCACTTTTCCGCCGCCGGGCGCCAGCACCCGCGCTGCCGCGCTGGCCAGACGCAACGCGAAGTCGACGGTCATCGGATGCTGACCGACGTGGCCACGTACGCCATCGGTGCCGAAATACTTGCGGCTCACAATCGTTCTCCCGGGTTCACTTCTGCAGTCCAATAGCCGGACATCCTGAGTGCCGCGGCAACCTTCAACGCATCGACAGTTTCGGCGACGTCATGGGTACGCACGATGCCTGCTCCCGCCAGCACCGAAGACACCGCGACGGCGAGAGCCCCCGCCAATCGCTCGCCGACCGCCCGACCGAGCAAGGTGCCGAACATCGACTTTCTGGACACGCCGATCAAGAGCGGGCGTCCCAGCTTCAGCAGTTCCGGCAACGCCGCCAGCAGCTTCATATTGTGTTCGATCCGTTTGCCGAAACCGATGCCCGGGTCTACGACGAGCCGGTCGCGGGCAATCCCGGCGGCTGCGCAGGCATCGAGGCGGGATTGCAGGAACTCTCGCACCTCGGATACGACGTCGTCGTAAACCGGCTCCATCTGCATCGTTCGAGGCTCGCCCTGCATGTGCATCAGGCAGAGGCCGGCATCGCTGTCCGCCGCGGCCTCGAGCGCGCCCGCTTCGCGAAGCGCGCGAACATCATTGATGAAGGTTGCGCCCGCCTTGATCGCGGCACGGATGACGCCCGCCTTGCTGGTGTCGACCGATAGCGGCACATCGACGGTCGACGCCAGCGCTTCGACCAGCGGGACGACGCGCCGGATCTCCTGCTCTTCCGACACCGCCTGCGCACCCGGACGGGTGGATTCGCCGCCGATGTCGATGATGCCGGCCCCCGCCTCCACCATCGCCAGGCCGTGCGCAATGGCTGCGGCGGGATTCACGAAGCGACCGCCATCCGAAAACGAGTCGGGCGTGACATTGAGAATGCCCATGACCACGGGTCGGGACAGGTCCAGCCGATGCTTGCCGCACTGAAGAAACATGCGCGAAGGGTACAGGGTACGACGGTCAGAAAAAGCGATGCCGGCACGGGGCCGGCATCGGATCTTGCTCGACTGAACGGGTGAACCGGGTCAGTGCTGGCTCGCCGGTTTGCCGATCGGCGCTTCCGGCGTCTCACCGCGGTCGCGGTTCTTGCTGCCACCCATCGGCGGCGCATTGTCGTCCCAGCCCGTGGGCGGCTGCGGATCGCGACCCTGCATGATGTCCTTGATCTGGGTTTCGTCGATGGTCTCGTACTTGATCAGCGCCTCAGCCATCTTGTGGAGCTTGTCCATGTGCGTGTCCAGGACGTTCTTGGCGCGGTTGTAATTCGAGTCGATGAGCTTGCGCACTTCCTCGTCGATGGCATGTGCGGTCACATCGGACACCTGTTTGTGCTGCGTCACGGAGCGACCCAGGAATACTTCGCCGGATTCTTCGCTGTAGGTCAGCGGACCGAGACGATCCGACAGGCCCCAGCGGGTCACCATGTTGCGGGCGATGTCGGTCGCGCGCTCGATGTCGTTGGACGCGCCCGTCGTCACCGACTCCGGTCCGAAGATCATTTCTTCGGCCAGCCGGCCGCCGAACAGCGTGGCGATCTTGCTCTCGAGACGACGCTTGCTGATGCTGTAACGATCCTGCTCGGGCAGGAACATCGTCACACCCAGCGCACGACCGCGCGGAATGATCGTCACCTTGTAGACCGGATCGTGCTCGGGCACCGACAAGCCGACGATGGCGTGTCCCGCCTCGTGATAAGCCGTGAGCTTCTTCTCCTGATCGTCCATCACCATGGAGCGGCGTTCCGCGCCCATCATGATCTTGTCCTTGGCGCGCTCGAATTCGTCCATCGAAACGGTGCGGCGGTTGGCGCGAGCGGCGAACAGCGCGGCCTCGTTCACGAGGTTGGCGAGATCGGCGCCCGAAAAGCCCGGCGTGCCGCGCGCGATGATCTGCGGACGCACATCCTCGGCGAGCGGCAGCTTGCGCATGTGGACCTTGAGGATCTGCTCGCGACCGCGCACGTCCGGCAGCGGCACGACCACCTGGCGGTCGAAACGGCCCGGACGCAGCAGCGCGGGATCGAGAACGTCCGGACGGTTGGTCGCCGCGATGACGATCACGCCTTCAGTGCCTTCGAAGCCGTCCATCTCCACCAGCAACTGGTTCAGCGTCTGCTCGCGTTCGTCGTGACCGCCGCCGAGACCGGCGCCGCGATGACGGCCGACCGCATCGATTTCGTCGATGAAAATGATGCAGGGCGCGTGCTTTTTCGCCTGCTCGAACATGTCACGCACGCGCGACGCACCGACGCCGACGAACATTTCGACGAAGTCCGAACCGGAAATCGTGAAGAACGGCACTTTCGCTTCGCCGGCGATGGCGCGGGCGAGCAGTGTCTTGCCGGTACCGGGCGAGCCGACCATCAGCACGCCGCGCGGAATCTTGCCGCCGAGACGCTGGAACTTGGCCGGATCCTTGAGGAACTCGACGATCTCGACGACCTCTTCCTTCGCCTCGTCGACACCCGCCACGTCGGCAAATGTGACCTGGACCTGGTCCTCGCCCAGCAATCGCGCTCGACTCTTGCCGAACGACATGGCGCCTCGTCCGCCCGCTCCGCCCTGCATCTGGCGCATGAAGTACACCCAGACCGCGATGAGCAGCAGGATGGGGAACGACGAAATGAGGAGTTGCGTCAGCAGCGACTGGCGCTCGGCGGGCGCCTTGCTGAACTTGATGTTGGCTTTGACCAGGGCGCCGATCAGTTCGGAGTAATCGGTTTCGGGATTGTTGACGACGAAGCGGTCGCCGTTCTTGCGCTGGCCCTTGAGCTGGTCGCCCTTGAAAACGACCTCGTCGACCGTGCCGGAGCGCACCTCATCGAGGAAGGTCGAGTACGGAATTTCAGGTTCGGCGCCGGCTCTCGTGCTGAAGTTGCTCACCACCGTCGCGACGACCACGGCGATGACAATCCACAGGACGATGTTCTTTGCGAGATCGTTCAAGGTCGAATCCTCAAGAAGCCCTTACCGGTGCCTGTCCACATACCTGCTCAATACATCTGCCGGGGCATGGTTGCAGCGGGCGACTTCTCGCCGGGGCTGCCTGACCTGGAGGTCGGGCCGAACGCAGAAAGCATCCGTAAAAGAAAGGCGTATGCGTTTGACACTACACCATCCGGCTCAGCCATTGCCAGAACCCGTCGATAGTCCGGAGAGCGGGCAATTCGCTGCTCCAGTTGTCGATGCCATTCCTGATTCGATCGCCAACCCGACTCCCGGCAACCCGAGTGTTCAATCCCGCAAATCCTCTACCGGTTCAACCGCATAGCTCGATTCACCGACGGACCGCGGGATTCCCGGTCAAGGTGGGGGCTGACCCCGACATTGCAAGGAGACGGCAGTGCCACGGATCGGCAGCAAGTCATTCCGCAGCCAATCGAGCCGGGACCGGCTCGATTTGGTAGGTTTGCGCCCCCGCATGAGCAGCGACACCGACATGACCACGGCGACACTTTCCGAGAAGCAACGCAAATACCTGCGAGGACTGGGACACGGACGCGATCCGATCGTACTGATCGGGCAGTCAGGACTGTCGGCGGGGGTCACCAAGGAACTCGATCTGGCGCTGGACGCCCACGAACTGGTGAAAGTGCGTGCCCGCGTCGGCGATCGGGATGAGCGCGACCTGATCTTCGAGGAACTGACGAAACAGACGTCGAGCGCGCTGGTGCAGCGCATCGGCAATGTCGGCCTGTTCTATCGACGGCACAAGGAAAAGCCGAAGATCATCCTGCCGGCCGACTGAACTTCCACACGACCACGATCATCGAGAGACAGGCGACCAGGAAGCAGGCGCCGGCGATGCCGTGCAGGACGCCGAAGCGGGTCATGTCGCCGGCGAGCCGCGCTCGCTCCATCAACGGCCCCAGCAGCAGATGGCTGGCCAGCGGCAGCAGCGCCGCCATCAGGACGAAGGCACGAGCGGGCAATACCAGCTTGCCGCTGAAGCTGAGCCCCAGCAGCAAGGCGCCGACCGCCACACCGATCCAGGTTTCGATGAGAAAGAATCTGGCAGCGAGCTGACCGGCCAGCCGGCGATCATCGAGCACGGCGAACAGGGAGGGAGCGACGATGCCGCAGACGGTCCACAGACTGCCGGCCCAGAACGCGATCAGGATCGAAGCAACGCGCGCCATGCGCGCCGCTCAGACGTACTTGACCGAAACGATCTCGTACGAGCGGGTACCGTTCGGCGCCACCACATCGACGACATCGCCCTCCTGCTTGCCGACCAGCGCCCGCGCGATCGGTGACGACACCGAGATCCAGCCGTTGCGGATGTCCGCCTCCGCGTCGCCGACGATCTGGTAGATGACCTTGTTGCCATCATCCTGATCTTCGAGATTCACGGTGGCGCCGAAGACGACCTTGCCGCCGGCGGCCAGGCGCGAGACGTCGATGATTTCCGAGTTCGACAGATGCGCTTCGAGATCCTTGATGCGGCCCTCGATGAAACTCTGCTGCTCGCGGGCGGCGTGATATTCGGCGTTCTCGCTCAGATCGCCATGGCTGCGCGCCTCGGCAATGGCCTGAATCACGCGCGGACGATCTTCGGTCTTCAGGCGCTTCAGTTCGGCTCGCAAACGCTCCGCGCCTTTCAGAGTCAATGGCAGGCGCTTCACGATGCGACCTCCTGATGCAGATCCTGCAGACGATTCACGTCAGTCTCGTTGATGTGGGCAATGGCATCGCAGGTCGCCAGACCCGCGGTGACGGTCGTGTAGTACGTCACGCGCTTGTGGACCGCTTCGCGCCGAATCGAGCGCGATTCGAAAATGGCCTGCTTGCCTTCAGTCGTATTCACGATGAGCGAGATCTCGTCGTTCTTGATCATGTCGACGATATGCGGACGACCTTCGCGCACCTTGTTGGCGCGCCGGCAGGCAATGCCCGCGTCCGTGATGGCCTTGGCCGTCCCCTCGGTCGCGACAATCTCGAATCCCTGCGCCACGAGCCGCCGCGCCAGCGTCACTGCGGAGGGCTTGTCGCGCTCGCGAACGCTGATCAGGCAGACGCCGCGGGTCGGCAGCGTGACGCCCGAGGCGAGCTGCGCCTTGGCATAGGCTTCGCCGAACGAACGGCCGGTACCCATGACTTCGCCGGTCGACTTCATCTCCGGCCCCAGGATCGGGTCGGATTCCGGGAACTTGGCGAACGGGAAAACGGCTTCCTTCACCGAGTAGAACTTCGGAATGCGCTCGGCGGTGAGTCCGAGATCCTTGAGTTTGCTGCCCGTCATGACGCGGGCCGCCATCTTGGCGATGGGCACACCCGTCGCCTTCGACACGAACGGAATCGTGCGCGACGCGCGCGGATTCACTTCGAGGATGTAGATGATGCCGTTCTGGATCGCGAACTGGATGTTCATCAGTCCGACGACGTTCAGGCCGCGCGCCAGCTTGCGCGTCTGTTCGCGCAGTTCGGCCTGCAATTCCTGACTCAGGCTGTTCGGCGGCAGCGAGCACGCCGAGTCGCCGGAATGGACGCCCGCCTGTTCGACGTGTTCCATGATGCCGCCGATGTACACGTCCTCGCCGTCGCAGATCGCATCGACATCGACTTCGACTGCGAGATCGAGGAAGCGATCGAGGAGCACGGGGCTGTCGTTGGAAACCTTGACGGCGTCGGTCATGTACGTACGCAGGTCGTCTTCGTTGAAGACCACTTCCATTGCGCGACCGCCCAGCACGTACGACGGACGCACGACCAGCGGGAAGCCAATCGTCTTCGACATCGCAATCGCCTGGTCTTCGGTGCGGGCGGTGCAGTTCGGCGGCTGCTTCAGATTGAGCTGCTGCACGAGCTGCTGGAAGCGCTCGCGGTCTTCGGCCACGTCGATGGCATCCGGCGTCGTACCGATGATCGGCGCACCGGCCGCTTCGAGCGCGCGACACAGTTTCAACGGCGTCTGTCCGCCGTACTGCACGATCACGCCCGCGGGCTTCTCCTTGTCGATGATCTCCATGACGTCTTCGAACGTCAGCGGCTCGAAGTAGAGCCGATCGGAGGTGTCGTAGTCGGTGGAGACGGTTTCCGGATTGCAGTTGACCATGATGGTCTCGAATCCGGCTTCGCGCAGCGCCAGCGCGGCGTGCACACAGCAGTAATCGAATTCAATGCCCTGCCCGATGCGGTTCGGTCCGCCGCCCAGAATCATGATCTTCTTGCGGTCCGACGGCTCCGATTCGCATTCCTCGTCGTACGTGGAATACATGTAGGCCGTGGAAGTCGCGAACTCGGCGGCGCAGGTATCGACTCGCTTGTAGACGGGACGGATACCCATGGTCGTGCGACGCCGGCGCACGCTGGCCTCATCCAGGCCCAGCAGCGTGGCGAGACGGCGATCGGAGAAGCCCTTGCGCTTGAGCACGCGCACGCGATCGCGATCGAAGGCTTCCAGGCCCTGCGCCTGTACGGCCTGTTCTTCAGCAATCAGGTCGGCGATCTGCGCCAGGAACCAGCGGTCGATCTTCGACAGCGCGTAAACGTCTTCGAGCGTCCAGCCGGCGCGCAGCGCGTCGGCGGCATAGCGGATGCGATTCGGCCCCGGCATGCGCAGCTCTTCGCGCACGCGCTGCGCATCTTCATCGCTGAGCGGCAGCTTCACGATCGGATCCAGGCCATCCGCGCCCGTCTCCATGCTGCGCAGCGCCTTCTGCAGCGACTCCTGGAAGGTACGGCCCATGGCCATCGCCTCGCCCACCGACTTCATCTGCGTCGTCAGGCGATCATTGGCGCCGGGGAATTTCTCGAACGTGAAACGCGGCACCTTGGTGACGACGTAGTCGATCGTCGGTTCGAACGATGCCGGCGTGGCACCGCCGGTGATGTCGTTCTTGAGTTCGTCGAGCGTGTAGCCGACCGCCAGCTTGGCGGCGACTTTGGCGATCGGGAATCCCGTCGCCTTCGAGGCCAGCGCCGACGAACGCGACACACGCGGATTCATTTCGATGACCAGCAGGCGGCCGTCGTCGGGATTCACGGCGAACTGCACGTTCGAGCCGCCGCACTCGACGCCGATCTTGCGCAGCACTGCAATCGAAGCGTTGCGCATGACCTGGTATTCCTTGTCAGTCAGCGTCTGCGCCGGCGCGACGGTGATCGAGTCGCCCGTGTGCACGCCCATCGGATCGAAATTCTCGATCGAGCAGATGATGATGCAGTTGTCCTTGCGGTCGCGGACGACTTCCATCTCGAACTCTTTCCAGCCGATGACGGACTCTTCGAGCAGGACTTCGCTGGTCGGCGAGGCGTCCAGACCGCGCTCGACGATCGCCACGAATTCTTCGCGGTTGTAGGCGATGCCGCCGCCCGAACCGCCCATCGTGAACGACGGACGGATGACGGTCGGAAAGCCGATTTCCGCCTGCACGGCCAGCGCCTCATCCATGCTGTGGGCGATTTTCGAGCGCGGCGATTCGAGACCGATCTCGCGCATGGCATTGCGGAAACGTTCGCGGTCTTCGGCCATGTCGATGGCTTCGCGCGAAGCGGCGATGAGCTCGACGCCGTGCTTCTCCAGCACGCCTTCGCGCACCAGATCGAGCGCGCAGTTCAGCGCCGTCTGGCCGCCCATGGTGGGCAGCAATGCACTCGGCTTTTCCTTCTCGATGATGCGCTCGACGGCGCGCCAGTTGACCGGCTCGATGTAGATGACATCGGCGGTTTCCGGGTCCGTCATGATCGTCGCCGGATTGGAGTTCACCAGGATGACGCGATAGCCCTCTTCCTTGAGCGCCTTGCAGGCTTGCGCGCCTGAATAGTCGAATTCGCACGCCTGCCCGATGACGATGGGCCCGGCGCCAATGATGAGGATGCTCTGAAGATCGGTACGTTTTGGCATCTCGACTCTTGTCTGTAACGTTCGTCTTAGCGCTCTGCCACACGCCGCGTACCTTCTTTGGCCGCAGTCTGCGCATTGAGGCGTTCATTGATGAGGCCCACGAAGCGGCCGAACAGTTCGCGCACGTCGTGCGGACCAGGACTCGCTTCCGGATGACCCTGGAAACTGAAAGCGGGGCGGTCGGTGCGTTCGATGCCCTGCAGCGAACCGTCGAACAGCGACTTGTGCGTCACTTTCACGTTCGCTCCGAGCGTGTTTTCGTCGACCGCGAAGCCGTGATTCTGGCTGGTGATCAGAACGCGCCCGCTGCCGATGTCCTGCACCGGATGGTTCGCGCCGTGATGACCGAACTTCATCTTCACCGTCTTCGCATCGCTCGCGAGGCCCAGCAACTGGTGACCGAGGCAGATGCCGAAGATCGGAATGTCGGTCTCGAGGAATCTGCGGATCGCATCGATCGCGTACGTGCACGGCTCCGGATCGCCCGGGCCGTTCGACAGGAAGATGCCGTCCGGGTTCATCGCCAGCACTTTGTCCGCGGGCGTCTGCGCGGGAACGACGGTGATGCGACAGCCATGATCCGCGAGCAGGCGCAGGATGTTGCGCTTGATGCCGAAGTCGTACGCCACGACATGCACGCGTTGACCCGGCCGCTGCTTCGGACCCTGCGACAGCGCCCAGTTCGTGCCTTCGTTCCACTGATACGTGCGCTTGGTCGAGACGACCTTCGCGAGGTCCATACCCTTCAGGCCGGGGAACTTGCGCGCGGCGTGTACCGCAGCGATCGGGGTCGCCTTCTCGCCGGTCATGATGCAGCCGGCGAGTGCGCCCTTCTCGCGCAGGATGCGCGTCAGCTTGCGCGTATCGATATCGGCGATCGCCACCACCTTGCCGCGTTCGAGGAAGCTTTCCAGCGACTCCGAGGCGCGCCAGTTGGCGTACGTCGCCGGCAGGTCGCGAATGATCAGGCCCGCCGCATAGACGGAGGCGGATTCCAGATCTTCCGGGTTCGCGCCGGTATTGCCGATGTGGGGATACGTGAGGGTGACGATCTGACGGCAGTAGGACGGGTCAGTCAGGATTTCCTGGTAGCCCGTCATGGCGGTGTTGAACACCACTTCGCCCGTCGTATTGCCCTTTGCGCCGATCGAGCGGCCAGAAAAAACCGTACCGTCTTCAAGCGCGAGTACAGCCGTCGTTCTGTCGCCTTGGGTCACTTCAGCTCCTGTCAATCATTTCAGGCGCGCGCACGAATAGCGGGAGGGGCTGGTAGCCGATCCCGCGCACAAGAAATATCGCCACGTGCTGAAGGCGGCAGTCTACGCGAGTGACCAGAGTGAGGGAAGCAGAAACTTCCGGAATGTGCCTGAGGAAAACCACGACGAGCGCGGAAAATTTCCCGCGCCCGCAGACTGCCGCGACTTCAGGAAAGTCCCAGGACATCCTGCATCGAATACAGACCCGGCTCGCGACCGCAGACCCAGCGCGCAGCGGCGACGGCACCCCTTGCGAAGGCCATCCGGTCGCTGGCGCGATGCGTCAATTCGATCCGTTCGCCGATGCCGGCAAAGGTGACCGTGTGATCGCCGACGACATCGCCGCCGCGGAACACGGAGAAGCCGATCGTGCCGCGAGGCCGGACTCCGGTGTTGCCGTGTCGGGCGTACTCGGCCGCGGCATCCAACGAAATTTTGCGCCCCGCCGCCGCTGACCGGCCCAATGCGAGCGCCGTGCCCGATGGGGCATCCTTCTTGTTGCGGTGATGCGCTTCGAACACTTCGATGTCGTAGCCCTCGTCGAGCTTCGCGGCTGCGAGTTCGACCAGCTTCAGCAGCAGGTTCACACCCAGACTCATGTTCGGCGCACTGACGATCGCGATCTGCTTTGCCGCGTTCTCGATCTCTGCACGAGTCGCTGCATCATGGCCGGTCGTACCGATCACCAGCGAACATCCGGCAGCGACACAGGCCCGCAGATTGGCCGACGTGCCCTCCGGCAAGGCAAAGTCGATCGCGACATTCGCATCGCGCAGCGCCTGCGCCGGATCGCCGCTGATGAGCACACCGCGCTTCGCAGTGCCGGACGGCTCACCCACATCCTTGCCGTTCCAACTGCTCTGCGGTGAAGCGCCCGCGCCCGCCAACCGCGCGCCGGGGATTTCATCGAGCGCGCTGAGCAATGCACGCCCCATGCGCCCGGTGACACCGAAAATCGCCACACGCAGTGCCGGGTTCGTCATGACTCAGCTTCGGATGGTTTCGAAGAAGCGCTTCACGCCGTCGAGCCAGCTGCGTTCGCGCGGACTGTGATTGTGCGTGCTGGTGCGCATGGTCGCGTCGAACTGTTTCAGCAGATCGCGCTGTTCGTCGGTCAGGTTGACGGGCGTTTCGACCACGATGCGACAGAACAGATCTCCAGTCGCCCCACCGCGCACGGGCTTGACGCCCTTTTCCCGCAGACGGAACACGCGACCGGATTGCGTCTCGTTCGGCACTTTCAGCTCGACATTGCCGTCCAGCGTCGGCACCTCGACCGTGCCACCGAGCGCCGCCGTCGCGAAACTCACGGGTACTTCGCACGAAAGATGGCTGCCGTCGCGTTCGAAAATCGGATGCTCGCGCACCCGGATCTCGACATAGAGATCGCCTGCGGGGCCGCCATTGCGCCCTGCTTCGCCCTCGCCCGTCAGCCGGATGCGATCACCGTTGTCGACGCCCGCGGGGACCTTGACCGTCAGCGTCTTCTTGCGACGGATGCGACCCTGGCCGAGACAGCTGTCGCACGGCTGGCTGATGACCTGGCCGCGGCCTTTGCAGCGCGGACACGTCTGCTGCACGGCGAAGAAGCCCTGCTGTATCCGCACCTGGCCGGCGCCATGACAGGTTTCGCAATTCGTCGTCTTGGAGCCGGGCGCGGCGCCGCTGCCCTTGCAGGGCTCGCATTCGCCCAGCGTCGTGAATTCCACACTGGCTTCGTGGCCGAAGACGGCCTGTTCGAGATCGAGTTCGAGGTCGTAGCGCAGATCGGCGCCGCGGAACACCTGCTGGCGCCCGCCACGCCGGCCGCCGCCGAAGATGTCGCCGAACACATCGCCGAAAATATCGCTGAAGGCATCGCCGCCGCCGAACCCGCCACCGCCGCCGCGTGCCGCCAATCCTTCATGACCGTGCTGATCGTAGATGGCGCGCTTCTGCTCATCCGTCAGCACTTCGTAGGCCTCCTTGGCCTCCTTGAATTTCTCTTCGGCCTCGTGATCGTCCGGATTGCGGTCCGGGTGATATTTCATGGCCAGACGCCGATACGACTTCTTCAGTTCGGCTTCGGTGGCTGTGCGGGAGACTTCCAGCACCACGTAGTAATCGCGCTTGGACATGTCGTAGCTATCGGCTGCCAGTCTTCGTAATCGTTCGGTCGCGGTGAAACCCGCGCCGCTGACACAAGCTGGCCGCCGCGAGAACGAGTCCCGCGGCGGCCACTGTGCTGCCTATGATGCCGCGCTCATCGCGGCATTCCCATCGATTCGGGCGCACTTTGCCCGAATCCACTCAGTTCCCGGTCTTCTTGTCCTTGACCTCTTCGAACTCGGCGTCGAGCACGTCGTCCTGCTTGGCGCCGCTCGGACCCGCGCCGCCTTCAGGCTGGGCACCCGCTTCGGACTGGGCGTAGGCCTGCTGCGCCAGCGCGCCGGAAGCCTCGGCGAGCGCCGCCGCCTTCTTGTCGATGATGTCCTTGTCGTCGCCGGCGATGGCCTTCTTCAGATCCGACACGGCCGACTCGATCCTGGCGCGATCCGCCCCCTGGACCTTGTCGCCCAGATCCTTCAGCGCCTTCTCGCTCTGATGGATCAGCGCATCGGCCTTGTTGCGCGACTCGACCAGCTCGCGGAAGCGCTTGTCCTCTTCTGCATGCGACTCGGCATCCGAGACCATGCGCTTGATGTCATCTTCCGACAGGCCGCTCGAGGCCTTGATGACGATCTTCTGTTCCTTGCCCGTGGCCTTGTCCTTCGCCGACACGTTCAGGATGCCGTTGGCGTCGATGTCGAACGTGACTTCGATCTGCGGCATGCCGCGCGGCGCCGGCGGAATGCCTTCGAGATTGAACTGGCCCAGCGACTTGTTGTCGCCCGCGCGCTGACGCTCGCCCTGCAGCACGTGAATGGTCACGGCGCCCTGGTTGTCGTCGGCGGTCGAGAAGGTCTGATTCGCCTTGGTCGGAATCGTGGTGTTCTTCTCGATCAGCTTGGTCATGACGCCGCCGAGGGTTTCGATACCCAGCGACAGCGGCGTGACGTCGAGCAGCAGCACGTCCTTCACTTCGCCGGACAGCACGCCGCCCTGGATCGCGGCGCCGACGGCCACGGCCTCATCCGGGTTCACGTCCTTGCGCGGCTCCTGGCCGAAGAAGTCCTTCACGGCCTTCTGCACCAGCGGCATGCGCGTCTGGCCGCCGACGAGGATGACTTCGGAGATGTCCTTGAGCGACAGACCCGCGTCCTTCACGGCGATGCGGCACGGCTCGATCGTGCGCTGGACCAGCGCTTCGACCAGCGATTCCAGCTTGGCGCGCGTGAGCTTGATGTTCAGGTGCTTGGGGCCGGAGGCATCCGCCGTGATGTACGGCAGGTTGATCTCGGTCTGCTGACTGGACGACAGCTCGATCTTCGCCTTCTCCGCCGCTTCCTTCAGGCGCTGCAGCGCGAGCGGATCGCGACGCACGTCGACGCCGCTCTCCTTCTTAAACTCGTCGCCGAGGTAATCGATGATGACCTTGTCGAAGTCCTCGCCGCCGAGGAACGTGTCGCCGTTGGTCGCGAGCACTTCGAACTGACGCTCACCGTCGACATCGGCCACTTCGATGATGGAAATATCGAACGTGCCGCCGCCCAGGTCGTACACGGCGATCTTGCGATCACCGCCCTGCTTGTCCATGCCATAGGCAAGGGCCGCCGCGGTCGGCTCGTTGATGATGCGCTTGACGTTCAGGCCCGCGATGCGGCCGGCGTCCTTGGTCGCCTGGCGCTGCGAGTCGTTGAAATACGCCGGAACGGTGACGACGGCTTCGGTCACCGGCTCGCCCAGGAAATCCTCGGCGGTCTTCTTCATCTTCATGAGCACGCGCGCCGAGATCTCGGGCGGCGCCATCTTCTTGCCCTGGGCATCGACCCAGGCGTCGCCGTTGTCGGCCTTGACGATCTTGTAGGGCACCATGCCCACATCCTTCTGCACCACGTCGTCCTCGAAACGGCGACCGATGAGGCGCTTGATGGCGAACAGGGTGTTGTGCGGATTGGTGACGGCCTGGCGCTTGGCCGACTGACCGACCAGGACTTCATCGTCCTTGGTGAACGCGACGATCGAAGGCGTGGTGCGATCACCTTCGCTGTTTTCGATCACGCGCGGCTTGCCGCCTTCCATGATCGCCACGCACGAATTGGTCGTGCCGAGATCGATGCCGATGACCTTACCCATGTGCCTCAACTCCTACGCGAAACGTGTTTTGAAAACGGTGCAAATCAGGTGCAACTGGCGGACTAGATGCGGACCCTTGCGGGGCTTTCAAGGCGATTCCTCTTCTGTAGGTCAGGCTTTAGCCTGACACGTCCGCAGGCCGGCTGAAGCCGGCCCCACAACCGGAAACCTCATATCCAACTCATTGCTACAGAAGTAATTTTTTACGGCTCCCGGGCGACGATGACGCGTGCCGGGCGCAGCAGGCGACCATTGAGCTGATACCCCTTCTGCACCACCTGCAGAACCGTGTTGGACACATGCTCGGCGGACGGCTGGGCCACCATCGCCTCGTGCAGTTCGGGATTGAACGTCTCGCCCTGCGGCTGGATTTCCACCAGCCCGGCCTTTTCGAAGGCCTTCGACAGCAGCTTCAGCGTCGCCTCGGTGCCGGCGCGCAGCGTCTCGATGTTGCCCGAGGCATCCACGCCCAGTTCCAGACTGTCCTTCACGCCGATCAGGTCATTGGCGAACCGGTCGACGGCGTACTTGTGCGCCTGCTCGACCTCGCGGGCCGAACGCTTGCGGACATTCTCCAGTTCGGCCAGCGCCCGCATGTACAGGTCCTTGTTCTCCAGCGCGCGCACTTCCGCCGCCTCGAGCGCCGCTTTCAGCGCAGCCACATCGACGGGCTCCTCACCTGCGGCCGGATTGTCGGAAGGTTGGAACTGGTGGTCTGCAGTCATGTCGTCTCCATCGGTGCAATAGGCGGCCGCGGCCGGAAGGCCGGGCAATCGATTTCGGGAATCTGCGGCTGGGTGCCGTGAATTCAAGACCGCTGGTTCAGCGCCGAACCCAGCAGTTTCGCGGTGATATCGACGATGGGGATGACACGTTCGTACGCCATCCGCGTCGGACCGATCACGCCCAGCACGCCCACCACTTCCTGGTCCAGCGTGTACGGGGCGGTGACGATACTGCAATCGTCCAGGATCGTGTGACCGGATTCGTGGCCAATGAAGATCTGTACGCCTTCGGCCTTCAGACTGTGGTCGAGCAGGTTGAGGATGTCGCGCTGCTGGGTGAAGGCGTCGAACAGCCGGCGCAGCTTCTCGACGTTGGAGAGTTCGGCGAAATCCATCAGGTTGGTCTCGCCCGCCATCACGTATTCCATCTTGCCGGCGACGGGGGTGTCGACTACCTGCTGCGCCAGCATGATCGCATCGAGCATCAGCTGGTTCAGGGTCTCGCGCGTCTCCTTGAGCTGGGCCACCAGCCGCTCGCGGATGGTCGACAGCTCCCGGCCGGCGAGTTCCTGGTTCAGATAGTTCGAGGCACGGCGCAGTTCGTCGGCGGTGTAACGGCGCTCGAGTTGCAGGATGCGGTTCTGCACTTCCCTACCGTTCACGATCATCACCGCCAGCACGCGGTTGTCGGACAGCGGAATGAATTCGATCTGGCTCAGGGACGCGTGACTCTGGCGCGGCAGCGTCACGACACCCGCCATCCGCGTCACGCTGGACAGCATTCGCGACGCCGCGGCAACGAGCGCCTTCGGATTGTCGACGTGCTCGCCGAGATGCGTCTGGATCTGTGCCACCTTGGCGTCTTCCAGCGGTTCGTACCTGAGCAGCGTATCGACGAAGAAGCGGTAGCCCTTGTCGGTGGGAATGCGCCCGGCGGACGTATGCGGAGAGGTAACGAAGCCCAGCGTCTCCAGATCCGCCATGACATTGCGGATCGTCGCCGCGCTGAGCGTGAGGCCGACATCGCGTGACAACGTGCGCGAGCCCACCGGCTGACCGTCGCGAATGTAGTTTTCGACGAGCCGCTTCAGCAGTTGCTGGGCTCGTTCGTTGAGCAGGTCCTCGCCGGTCTCTGGACTCATCGTCGATCGTAAGCAGTGTCTTGCGGGTTACGCGGTACTGACGTCACTCAAACCCATGTGACAGAAGGCATTTTGCCTGCATCCTGAAGGACGCCGGCGAAACTAGCACGGCGCCTGACGGTGTCAAGCGACAGGCTTGGCGACACACCGGATGCCATCCGGCTCCACGTCCTTCATCGGCGCATGCTAAAACAGCGGCCCATGTCGCCCACCGCAGAATCATTCAAATCCATCGCCCTGGTCGGCAACCATCACGATTCGCGGGTCGGCGAATCCATGCTGATTCTGGCCACCTACCTGCACGGCCGCGGCTGCCGCATCCTGCTTGCGTCGGACGCGGAACTCGACGTCGGCTCCCTGCCCATCGAACGTCATCCCGAAAAAAATCTCGGCAGTAACGTGGACCTGATCGTCGCCGTCGGCGGCGACGGCACGATGCTGAGCGCGGCGCGTCTGGCAGCACCTTTTGGCGTTCCGGTGCTGGGCGTGAATCGCGGCCGGCTCGGCTTCCTGGCCGACATCACCCCGAGCGACATCCGCGAGCGGCTGGACGACGTGCTGGGCGGCCGCTATGTGAAGGATCAGCGCGCCATGCTGCAGGCCACCCTGATTCGCGCCAATCTGGAAACCTGTCAGGGCCAGGCGCTGAACGACGTCGTCGTGCAAAAATGGCAGACCGGCCGGATGCTGGATTTCGAAACCTGGATCGACGGCCGCTACGTGAACAGTCACGGCGGCGATGGCCTCGTGATCGCCACCGCGACCGGCTCGACGGCCTATGCGCTCTCGTGCGGCGGTCCGATCCTGTATCCGGAACTCGACGCCACCGTGCTCGCGCCGATCTGTCCGCATACGCTGTCGGACCGGCCCATCGTCATCCGAAGTTCCGCCACCATCGAAGTACGGCTGGTCGACCGCCCCGAGGCCAATGCCCACATCACCTGCGACGGCGTATCGCTGGGAGAACTGGAGGTCGGCGATCGTCTGCTCGTCACCCGCGCCGCCACCAGCGTGACGCTGCTGCATCCGCCGGATCACGATTACTACCGCATCCTGCGCTCCAAGCTGCGCTGGGGCCGCGGTGATCGCATGCTGCCGGGCAGTTCGACGGACTGATTTCCAGGAATTCCGTGCTCACTCATATACAGATTCGCGATTTCGCGATCATCGACGCCGTGGAACTCGAACTGGGCCGCGGCCTCACCGTGCTGACCGGTGAAACGGGCGCCGGCAAATCCATTCTGGTGGATGCCCTGCTGCTCGCCGCCGGCGGGCGCGCGGGTGCGGAGGTGGTTCGGCACGGCACCGATCGTGCCGAGGTTTCCGCCACCTTCAGTATTGCCGGCAACAACGCGGCCATCGAATGGCTCAACGAACAGGCCATCGAGCATGAAGGCGAATGCGTCCTGCGCCGCGTCGTCGCCGCCGACGGGCGCTCGCGCGCCTACGTGAACGGCCAGGCCATGTCGGTGCAGTCGCTGCGTCAGCTCGGCGAAACGCTGGTCGACGTTCACGGCCAGATGGAATATCAGTCGCTGATGCGTCGTGCGCCGCAGCGCGAATTGCTGGATCGGAATGGCGATCACTCCCCGCTCGTCGCCGCTGTCGCCGCTCAATGGCAGACGCTCGCCTCGCTGCGAGCGGAACGCGACGAGGCGCAGGCGACGGCCCGGGATCGCACGACGCGGCTGGAAATGCTGCGATTTCATCTCGGCGAACTCGCAGGCCTCGACCTGAAGCCCGGTGAAATCGAGGAACTGGCGATCGAACGCACGCGTCTGTCGCAGCGCGGCCGGCTCGCCGAAGGTGCCCGTGCAATCGTGCAACTGCTGCGCGAAGCGGAAGACTCGAGCGCGGAACAAACCGTCTCCCGCGCATTGTCGATTGCCCGCACGCTGGCCGATCTCGACACTCAATTTGCCCCGATGGCGCGGCTCATCGATGAATCGCTGATCGCGCTGCGCGAAGGCGTCGAATCGGTCGAACGCTACGAGTCCTCGCTCGATGCCGATCCGGGCCGGCAGGAATGGGTCGAACAGCGGCTCGCAGCGGCCGAAGGACTCGCACGCAAGCATCGCGTCGAACCGGCCGGGTTGATTACGACTCGCGAACATCTCGAGGCGGAACTGAGCCGACTGGAGTCGCTCGATGCGTCGCTCGAAGCCATCGAAGCGAAACTCATCGAAGCCGAGAAAACCTTTCGCGCGGCCTGCAGCAAGCTGTCGAGCGCACGCAAATCCGCGGCAGCGGAACTGAGCGACCGTGTGACCGCGCTGATGCAGAGCCTCGGCATGCCGGGCGGCAAGTTCCAGGTTTCGGTATCGCCATTGCCGGCCGACTCCGCGGGACAACATGGCGCCGACGACATCGAATTCCTGGTGAGCGCCAATCCCGGCCAGCCGCCGCGGGCGCTGGCGAAAGTCGCCTCTGGCGGTGAGTTGTCCCGTATCAGCCTGGCGGTCCAGGTTGCCGCCGCACAGACCGACACCCTGCCCTGCCTGGTCTTCGATGAAGTCGATGCCGGTGTCGGCGGCGGCGTCGCGGAAATCGTGGGACGCCAGTTGCGTACGCTGGGCTCACGCACCCAGGTTCTCTGCGTCACGCATCTGCCGCAGGTAGCCAGTCAGGCGCACGCCCATGTACGCGTCGCCAAACTCACCGATGGCAAGACGACGCGGACGTCATTGCATCCACTCACCGATGCGGAACGAACCGAGGAAATTGCCCGGATGCTGGGCGGCGTCGACATCACGGCCCAGGCGCGCGCGCATGCCGCAGAAATGTTGCAGGCGGCGCGGGCTCCGGAAGAAAAGCCGAAAGCGTCGCGGGCTTCGCGACGCTCGAAGGGCTGACGGTGCTGTGGGCCGGCTTCAGCCGGCCTGTAAGGAGTCAGGCTGAAGCCTGACCTACAGGAAGAAGCCTAGCTCGCCTTGCCGCTGCGCCCGCCACCCGTGTGCGACGGACAACCCGGCCGGCCGCAACGGCCATAGAGGATCATCGAGTGATCGACGAGCTGGTACCCCAGCTTCGCGGCCACTTCCTTCTGACGCGTCTCGATGCCGGCATCCATGAACTCTTCGACGCGGCCGCAGTCCAGACAGACGATGTGATCGTGGTGCTCGCCCTCGTTGAGTTCGAACACCGCCGTCGTCCCTTCGAAATGATGGCGCGTGACCAGCCCCGCAGCTTCGAACTGGGTGAGCACGCGATACACCGTGGCAAGGCCGATGTCTTCGTGAGACTCCAGCAGATGCTTGTAGATGTCTTCGGCACTCATGTGCCGCGGTTTCGCGGTGCCGAGAATTTCCAGAATCTTGATGCGGGGGAGCGTGACCTTGAGTCCGGCCCGGCGCAAATCATTGGTTTCCACGTTCCTGCTCCTCAAGTTTCCCGCGCCCTGCGACCGAGCGTCTCAGGCAGTTTCCCGGCACGGACTCAGGCGTTGCCGGCTTCTCGCTGCATACTCGGGCCACTGCAGCGTTGCCGGAGCCTTTTGAGTATCATGCCGGCCGCATTATCACGCACTCGCCAGACTCGCTCCACCCTTCGAAGGGGATGCGTCGGCGATCGCTTACGCCGAGGTCGTTGAATGATCCCTTCCGCATCCGCTGCGACAGCATTTTCCCGCGCGAAACGGCTGCTCGCCGGCGTGCTGATCCTCGTCTTTCTGGGCGGTTGCGTGCATCGCATCGACATCCAGCAGGGCAATTTCCTCGAAGCCAAGGATCTCGACCGCGTCGCCGTCGGCATGACCCGCATCCAGGTCCGGGCGCTGCTCGGTACGCCGATGGTCGCCGACCCGTTCGAAACCTGGCGTTGGGACTACGTCTACTATCTCAAGAAGGGGCGGCTGAAGAAGCCTCAGTACCGCCAGTTCACGGTGTACTTCGAAGAGGACAAGGTCGTTCGCATCGACCGCTCCGACAAGTCGCCCGAACAGAAAGCCGAAAGCGCGACGGCCTCCGCCGCGACGCAGACCTGACGACGGACTTACTTACGATATCGGCCGACGGGATTGCGCGCGGCGGCCTGACGGCGCGACTGCTTGGGATCGGCGATCAACGGGCGCAGGATCTCGACTCGATCACCCTCGCCCACGGGCTGCGTCAGCGGCACGACCCGACCGAAGATCGCGCATTGCAGCGGCAGTGTCGCGATGGCGGGAAACTCCGCCGCGAGTCCCGACTTCATCACGGCTTCCTCGACGCTCGCACCGCTCGGCAGCCGCAGGTCCACCGTCGATTGCCGCTCCGGCAGCGCATAGACGACCCGCACGCGGACCTTCTCAGTCGGTGGCGCCATATACCGCCCGCGCCCGGGCCACGAAGGCATCGACGAGTTGCGCGCAACTCTTCTCGAAAGTCTTGGACAGCATCATCGAGAGCACCGGATTCGAGAACTCGAACCGGATGGTCAGACCGATCTTCGTGCCGCGATCGCCGATGGGATCGAACGTCCAACGCCCTTCCAACACCTTGAACGGACCGTCGACCAGTCGCAGATCCATGCGATGCGGGGGTTCGAGAATATTGCGGGTCGTGAATTTCTCCTTGAACCCGGAACGCTCCATTTCGAGCTGGCCCGTCACTTCGGTGGCTGTGCGCCCGACCAGCTTGGCATCGGACACCCAGGGAACGAACTGCGGATACCGCTCGATGTCTTCCACGAGGGCAAACATCTGGGCGGGTGTGTAAGGAACGAGGGCACTGCGTTCGACCTTGCGCATCGCAGGGATGCTACTGCCCATCGCCGCATCGATCCATCCTTCCGCCGTCATCTCCGCTACAATCCGCCGCCCCGCAAGATCGCCCAGATGACTGCCAAAACGCCCGCCAAATCCGCCAAGAAGTCGTCGGCCAAGGACAATCCGCTGATCGCCGACAATCGTCGCGCGCGTCACGACTACTTCATCGAAGAGACGTACGAAGCGGGCCTGGCGCTGATGGGCTGGGAAGTGAAGAGCCTGCGCGCCGGTCGCGCACAGCTCAAAGAGTCCTATGTGTTTCTGAAGGACACCGAGGCCTATCTGTTCGGCGCGCATATCTCGGCGCTGCCGACCGCTTCCACTCATGTCATTCCCGATCCGATCCGGACCCGCAAGCTGCTGCTCAATCGTGCTGAACTGAATCGGCTCATCGGTGCGGTCGAGCGCCGCGGCTATACGCTGATACCGCTCGACCTGTATTGGAAGAACGGTCGCGTCAAACTCAAACTGGGACTCGCGAAAGGCAAGAAGGAACACGACAAGCGCGACACTTCCAAGGAACGCGACTGGCAGCGCGAGAAGTCCCGCCTGATGAAACACTCCCGACGCTGACGTTGCCGCGAGGCACGGGCCGGCGGTATCGTCGGCTCAATAGAAGAACCGGTACGGGCCTTTCAGCCCGACACAGAGGGGGTTTTCGTGTTCGCCAGATCGATCGCGATTGCGGCGGCGGCTGTCGCCGTCTGTGGCTGTCAGCCCAAATCATCTGCTCCCGATGACGCACCCGCCGGATCCGCGCAGGTGGACTCTGCGCGCCTCGTCGCTGCGGACTCCGATTCGCGCAACTGGCTCAGCTACGGACGCACTTACTCGGAACAGCGATTCTCGCCGCTGGCGAAAATCGACAAGACCAGCATCAAGGACCTGGGCCTCGCGTGGTTTCTCGATCTCGACACGCATCGCGGACAGGAAGCGACGCCGCTGGTGATCGACGGCGTCATGTATTCCACGAGCGCCTGGAGCAAGATTCAGGCGCTGGATGCGGCCACCGGCAAACTGCTCTGGCAATTCGATCCGAAAGTTCCGGGCGAAACAGGCGTGAAGGCCTGCTGCGATACCGTCAATCGCGGTGTTGCAGCGAATCGCGGCAAGCTTTTTCTCGGCACGCTCGATGGCAGGTTGATTGCGATTGATGCCGTTACCGGCAAAGAAATCTGGTCGGTCGTGACGGTCGACCAGTCGAAGCCGTACACGATCACCGGCGCCCCGCGCGTCATCAAAGACAAGGTTCTGATTGGCAACGGCGGAGCCGAGTTCGGCGTGCGCGGATACATCTCGGCCTACGACACCGAGACCGGCAAGCAACTCTGGCGCTTCTACACCGTCCCCGGCGATCCATCCCTGCCCTTCGAATCGAAGGAACTCGAAGCAGCGGCGAAAACCTGGAAAGGCGAATGGTGGAAATCGGGCGGCGGCGGCACCGTGTGGGATGCGATGGCGTACGACCCCGAACTCGATCTTCTCTATATCGGTACGGGCAATGGCTCGCCGTGGAATCAGAAGATCCGCAGCCCGGGCGGCGGCGACAACCTGTTCCTGAGTTCCATCGTCGCCCTCAGACCCGACACGGGCGAATACGTGTGGCACTACCAGACCACACCCGGCGAAACGTGGGATTACACGGCCACGCAACACATCATCCTTGCCGACCTGACGCTCGATGGGCGGAAGCGCAAGGTGCTGATGCAGGCGCCCAAGAATGGCTTCTTCTACGTACTGGACCGCACCGACGGCAAACTGATCTCGGCGCAACCCTACGCGACGATCAACTGGGCGAGCAGTGTCGATCTCGCGACGGGCCGGCCGATCGAGAATCCCGAAGCGCGTTACCCGGACCCGGCACAACCGTCGCTCGTGATGCCCGGCCCGCTCGGGGCGCACAACTGGCATCCGATGTCGTTCAGTCCGCTGACAGGACTGGTCTACATCCCGGCGCAGGAAACGGGGTACGCATACATGGATGCCGCGAAGTACGAACCTCGCGCGCTCGGTTTCAATGTCGGCACCGACATGACGGTCGCGACGATGCCGCAGGATGCGCCGACGAAGTCGGCCATGCTTGCAGGCGTGCGCGGTTATCTGCAGGCGCGGGATCCGGTCACGCAGAAAGTGATCTGGTCGGTCGCACACGAGAGCTCGTGGAATGGCGGCGTGCTCTCCACGGCCGGCGACCTGGTTTTCCAGGGCAACGCGATGGGTGAACTGGTCGCCTACGATGCACGGAATGGCGAGAAACTCTGGAGCTTTCCGGCGCAGACCGGCGTGGTCGCACCGCCCATGAGCTATGAAGTGAATGGCGAGCAATACATCGCCGTAGTCGCCGGATGGGGCGGCGCCATGCCGCTGACGGGCGGCGACGCTGCCCGCAAAGGCGCGATCAACGAGAACCGCAGCCGCGTTCTCGCATTCAAGATTGGCGGAAGCAGCGAACTGCCGGCACTCCCGGCGCCAGGAAACATCGGCGCGCCGCCGCCGAGAATGAAAGAAGCCGCCAGCGTCGCCGCGGGCAAGAACACCTATCTGCGCTTCTGCGCCGTATGCCATGGCGATGCCGCGATCGGATCCGGCGTCACGCCGGATCTGCGTCATTCGCCGATCATCCAGAGCGCCGATGCATGGAAGGCCATCGTGATCGACGGGAACCGCAAGGACCGCGGCATGGTGAGCTTCATGCCAGTGATGTCAGCGGCCGAGGCCGAGAACGTTCGTGTGTATGTGATTGATCGGGCGAACGACGAGCGGGATGAAGCCGTCGCCGCTCAGACTGCACACTGAACCGAAGACGTCCGCACACAAGATGTTTGCACTGCGACTTGTTATTCCGCGCGCCGCCCCTACACTACTCGGGCTCTTGGGGGCGACCGGCTTCGACGTGGGTGGCGAAACTCCAGGTGCATGCCGAGTTGTAAGTAACTCGTAAAACTGCTTACAAACTTATAGTTGCAAACGAAGACAACTACGCTCTGGCGGCTTAATCCCGCCTAACCCTCGCCTGGTATGTGCTTGTGCATCCAGAATCGAGGGACGCGCTCACAAGCTCGCGACTCCAGTGTGCTCCAGGCTGGAACGCTAAAACGCTCTGAAGCTGGCCGCGCGTCTTCCCTGCTCTTCGGGTAGCGAGTGGCGAGATACAAAGAATGAGCTAAGCATGTAGATCTTGTAGCGTAGTGCTTACGGACGCGGGTTCGATTCCCGCCGCCTCCACCACTCCATCCTTTCGGGGCCCGCTCAGGGCCCCGAAAATTCCAGGCAGATTCGTACCGGCGAACCGCATTCATCCGAGAGTACGGGCTCGCACTACGTCCGTGCGAGGCACCACGCCTATCGTCACTGGAAACTGCTATTCGGGATTCGGAGTACGTCGGCCGTGCCCGCACTTACGTTCGCGACGTCGCCTGATTCCACATCCCTGTCTCCGCACTGCCGCTCGCGCGGCAGTGCGGAGCGAACAGACATTCCTTTGTCTGCGTGAACGCATGACTCACCTTCCGTTGCTGATTACTGGAACATTCCCTTCGATTTACCCTGCCGCAGCACGCCAACCACGACTCCTTCGATAGTCAGCGACTGCTCCTTCAGATCGACCTTGATCGGCTCGAACTCATCGTTCTCCGGCAGCAGCCAGACGATCTTTCCTTCCTGCTTATAGCGCTTGACCGTGACTTCATTGTCCAGCCGCGCCACCACCACCTGCCTGCTGCGCACATCCGGCGTGCGATGCACTGCCACCAGATCGCCATCAAGGATACCGATGTCCTTCATGCTCATGCCACGCACTTTCAACAGGTAGTGCGCGCGGGGCGAAAAAATCTTCGGATCGATCTGCAGGTGACTCTCGATGTGCTCCTCCGCGAGGATGGGCCTGCCCGCTGCAACTCGACCAATCAGGGGCAGGCCCATTTGCTCGCGAAGAGAGTCTTTCAGCTGGATGCCGCGCGAGGCGCCGGGGATCAGGTCGATGACGCCCTTGCGCTGCAGGGCGCGCAGATGCTCCTCGGCGGCATTCGGCGACTTGAACCCGAATGCTTCAGCGATCTCGGCACGGGTTGGCGGCATGCCGGAGTCGGCCACCGCTTCCTGTATCAGTTTGAGAATTTCGCGTTGACGGGGCGTCAAATCACTCATGATCAAACCTGTATAAATGGCCAGCACCTGTATTTATATACAGAATCCTGAGCGCGCGCAACATGGATACCTAGAAGAACCATTCCCGCGCGGTAGCGCACGGCAGTCGCCCCGCCGTGTCTTCGGCTCACGCAGAGAGAACTGCGTCACATCTTGCTTTCGAGGCTGCCCGATCGACAGTTAACAGAACCGGGGCGTTGTCACCGCCTGTCCTGGCCAGCTGGCCGCTAATCGGGTTGTCACTACCTGCAAAGGCCTTCCTCCTAGTATTCAGGCCATGCGCAGCAGTCGTTCCATGTCCTCAGCCATCAAGGCGAACCGCGGCTTCAATCTTCTGGAGCTGATGGTCGGCATCACGGTGCTCGGTGTTTTGCTGGGTATCGGTGTGCCATCGTTCACTCAGATGATTCGCAACAATCGCATCGCGTCGCAGGCGAATGACGTGGTCAGCGCCTTGAACTTCGCGCGCAGCGAGGCTCTGAAGCGCAGCATTCCGGTGAGCGTCTGCCCTGCCAGCGGCAACGCTTGTGCAGGCACCGATTGGAACACCGGCATCCTGGTGTTCACCGACGACCAAGGATCGGTCGGAACCCCCGACGGAAGCGATGAAATCCTGCAGCGATGGTCGGCTTACGAGAACAACCTGGTTGCGAGCGGCCCGACGGCAGTTCGCTTTACGCGCTCGGGCGTCGATGCAGCAGGCACCATCGATGTCTACTACAGCGGCTGCGACGGCCAGAACAAACGCCGTATCTCGATAATGGCCACTGGAAGAATCGATCTGACCAAGGCGAACTGCTCGTGACCATCTTTCAATCTCCTGGCAATGCGTTGATCGCTGCGCCTCCGGCAAAGCCCGGCCCTAGGGCCATCAGCGGCTTCACGCTGGTGGAAGTCCTCGTGACGCTGGTGATCATGTCCGTTGGCCTGCTCGGCGTTGCCGCCCTGCACACGGCGAGTTTGCGAAACAACCTCGACTCGGCGCTGCGCTCACAGGCCAGCGCCCTCGCTGCGGATATCGCCGACCGAATGCGCGGCAACAGAACTGCCGCCTTGACGGGGACAGGCGCGTACACCATAGCAATCGGCGCCACGGTCGCCGCTCCTAGCGAAAGTTCGCCGATGGCGGCACGCGATCTGTACGAGTGGAAGCAGCTGCTGTCTCAGGTACTGCCCAATGGCGATGGTTCCGTAGCCCGCGAGGGCGATGTTTTCGTCATAACCATCCAATGGGGAGAACGCGCTCGACAGGGCGAAAACAGTGGCAACGTCACGTTCGTTACGCGAACCCAGATATGAACACAGCTCCTACTCCATCCTTCCAACACGCGCAGGGCTTCACCGTCGTGGAGCTGATGGTCTCGATGGCGATCAGCTTGCTGCTGCTGGTAGGTGTCGTTTCGATATTCAGCAGTTCGAAGACCACCTACGAAACCGTGGAGCGCCTGTCGCGCGTCCAGGAAAACGGTCGTTTTGCGCTGGACGCAATAACACGCGACATACGGTCGGCAGGCTATGTCGGATGCTCTCGCCCCTCGGGCTTCGAGAACACACTGAGAAGTCAAACGCAGCTGCAATGGAATTTCGCCCAGGCCATCATCGGCTACGACTATCAAGGCAGCAGCGAGTGGTCGCCGACCAGGGATACTGCGATGACCAACATGGTCACTACTGGGCTCAGCGCGAGCGACGCATTGGTCCTGCGGGTGCCTACACACGACAGTCGGGGCGGTCTGCGATTGGTCGAGAAAATGGCATCGTCCACGGCCGCGCTCGAAGTGGCGCCGATCACCAGCGGGACAACCAGCCCCATCAAGCAGAACCAGCAGATTCTCATGGTCGCGGACTGTCAGGCACGCGCGGTGTTTGAAGTTACGAGCTACACGCAGGCGACGGGCGAGATCCAACATGCCGTCTCCAGTGCCACCACGACAACGCCGGGAAACGCAACGGACGATCTACAGCATGCATTCGGCGTCAACGCCGTGGTGGTGCCGATGCAAACCGTCGCCTACTACGTCGGCTCCTCGGACGGACGCACCGGGCTATGGCGCGTCGTGGGCGGCGGCACGCCGCAAGAGTTGATCGAAGGTGTCGAACGCATGGAAGTGACCTTCGGCATCGATACCAGTGGCAGTGACCGCGTGGCCGATGTCTACGTGGGCGCGGATGCCGTGACCAATTGGGACAATGTCATCAGCGTAAACGTCGCCCTGCTGGTTCGGGCTCCCGAGGAATATGGAACCCAGAGGGATACGCGCACCTACACTTTGTTGAACAACACCTACGTGGCACCCGGAGACCGTTTCCTCCGCCAGGTGTTCGTCACGACGGCAACTCTACGAAACCGCGCACTATGAACGTCATTGCATTCGCACAGACCAAGAGAGCCTCGCGACAAGGAGGCGCTGTGCTGGTCGTCAGCCTGCTGCTGCTGCTGGTTTTGACAATCCTGGCCGTGGCCGCAAGCCAGACGACGCGCCTTCAGGAACGCATGGCGTGGAACATGCGAGACGTCGATCTGGCATTCCAGGGAGCAGAAGCAGGGTTGCGGGCAGCCGAAAAATTCCTGGCGACCCCGCCTTCCCTGACAGCACTCAATCCTTGCTCGAACCCAGCCGATGAGAATTGCTTCGTGCTCGAACAGGGATATTTCACCGATATCGATCTGACTCGCGAAAACTCGAGCTGGTGGACGAGCAACGCCCGGCCCTACGGCGATGCCTCGGCGCAGGAAATTTCCGACGTCACCGAAGAGCCGCGATTCGTCATCGAAGAACTCGAAACCATTCCATTCAGCCTGAAAGTCGGACACGGCCCGCCACCGGGCAAGACCTACTACAAGAGCACAGCCAGATCTCCCGGCGGCACGAATACATCGGTAGCCGTCGTGGAGAGCGTGTTTGCTCGAGAGTAGCGAGCCTCAAGGAAAATTCAGCATGAACATCAGACGCCACCTGAAGCGGATCACCACGTCCACAGGTCTCGCCCTTGGCATCGTGCTCGCTGCACCGCCAGCCGGAGCATTGAATCTGAGTGATCGCCCGTTGTTTCTGACACCTGGCGCACCGGCTCTCAACATGCTCACGGTGGGTCGGGATCACAAGCTTTTCACGGCCGCCTACAACGACGCCTCCGATCTGAACGGCGATGGTCAGCTCGATATCGGCTACAAAGGACATCTGACGGGTGATGGCAGCTTCGACTACTACGGATATTTCGATTCACGCAAGTGCTACACCTACGCCTCCGGATTGTTTTCCCCCGTAGGAGCGACGGGTAATTTCAAGACGTGTGGAGGCACAGATCAGTGGAGTGGCGACTTCCTGAACTATCTCACCACCTCTCGTATCGACGCATTGCGCAAAGTGCTCTACGGCGGCTATCGGTCCACTGATACGACCGCACAAACCGTACTGGAACGCGCCTACATCCCGCAGGATGCGCATAGCTGGGGCAAGGAGTATCGAAGTGTCGACTATGACGGGTATGACATCCGCCAATACACGCCCTTCTCCGCGCCGCCGAGCGGTCAGTACATTCTTTTCGCAAATACCACGTTGTCGAGCACGCTTACCGCGACGAACTACCGTAATCCCGATGGTCCGCCACTGCTGCGTGTCCGAGAAAACGCCACGCACCGCATCTGGGAGTGGGTCGCGAAGGACGCACCCGTGGCTGGTGACCAGTGCGCCACCGGCGGCGACCATACAACAGCCTGCAGCGGAACGCTCACCGACTACACCGTGCGCGTGGAAGTCTGCAAGTCGGGGATGACAGAACCGAATTGCAAGCCCAAACCCACCGGCCTGCTCCACAACTATGACGCCCGCATGGCTTTCGGCCTTCTGACCGGCTCCTACATGCACAACAAGGAAGGCGGAGTCGTCCGCAAGGAACTCGCCCTGTTCGGCGACGAGGTCCAGACCGACGGACGTTTCGCTTCGCCCAAGAAAGGCATCGTCGCCAGTCTGGACGGTCTCAAGATCCAGGACTACGACGGGAACGGCAACTACAACCACAACCACGCGTGTGAAGCAGGCTGGCAGGAATCTCAGCCCGACGGCCGTTGCCGTGTGTGGGGCAACCCTCTCGGCGAAATGATGTTCGAGACCTTGCGTTATTTTTCCGGCGCTGCCGGGGCGACATCGGCGTACACATATACCGACACCGGCTCTGACGACGCGTACCTTGGATTGCCCCAGGTGACTACCTGGAAGAATCCCTATGCTGCAAAAGGCAGCAGCGGCCTCGGCTATCCCACCTGCTCCAAGCCGTTCCAGACAGTCATCAGCGATGTCAATCCGTCGTACGACACCGAACTGCCGGGCGGCTACTGGGGTGGTGCGCCGACGGCGGCCCTGCCAACCTCGATCAGCAGCTTCAGCGCCGGCACGCTGGGTCAGACCATGTGGACCCATGAATTCGCCGGCGCAAGGTCGATCTACATCGGGGAATCCGCCAACAATGCCGATGCGGCGCCGACGCCGAAATCGGCGACCAGCTTCGGAAACATCCGCGGCCTCAGCCCTGAGGAGCCGACCAAGAAGGGTTCGTACTATTCATCCGCCGTTGCATTCTTCGGCAATACGACCGAAGTAAACGAGTTGGCGGTCGAACAGAGACTGAAGACATTCGCCGTAGCGCTGTCTTCGCCGCTACCCAGGATCGAGATGCCGGTAGGCTCTGGCCGCATCAGCCTCGTGCCCTTCGGCAAGGTGGTCAAAGGCCCTGGCGGCATCACGACCACGTGGCAACCCACCAACCAGATTGCCGCGTTCTACATCGAGTCCATGGTGAACATGCCGGGCCAGCCGCAGGATGCTGCAGTCAACGGTGGCCGTGCGTATGCCGTGTTCCGAATCAACTTCGAAGATGCTGAGCAAGGCAACGACTACGACATGGACGTGATCGCGCAATACACGGTGAAGGTGACCGCCGACGGCGAACTCAGCGTGCAAGTGAAAACTGAATATGCAAGAGCGGGCTGGGAATCACATCTGGGATACGTCATCTCCGGCACCGATGGTCACGATGGCATCTATCTGGAAGTGGCTGGCGGCGGCGGACGGGACGCACGCCATCCTCTAGACACACCGGCCAACGTCTGGGCCGGCGGATGTGCTGCAGGAGCCTGCGGAACGACCTACACCCTGCCGGGCCTGGCAAACGGCGCAAGCGGCGGAGGAAATGTCGGCCCCGAACGATTGTTCACACCAGGCAATGCCCCCGCGGCAACGCAATTGAACGATCCGCTGTGGTACGCAGCCAAATATGGCGGCTTCGACGACAAGGACAAGGATGGTCTGCCGGATGCCGGCGAATGGGATTCGAAAGTCCCAGGCAAGCCAGACAACTATTTCCTCGTGACGAATGCGCTGAACCTGGAGACGCAGTTGTCGCAGGTGTTCGATGCGATCATCGACCAGGTGTCTTCTGCATCCTCGGCCTCCGTCAACAGCGGTTCCATCAGCACCGAATCGCGCATCTACCAGGCGCGTTTCCTGAGCCGCGACTGGAGCGGTGAACTGCTCTCCTTCCAGGTCAATCCGAACAACGGAGAGTTGATCGCCACCCCCGAATGGAATGCCGCGACGAAAATGCCGGCTGCCGATGCCCGATCCTTGTTCACGCTGGGATCCAGCGGGACCGGTATGGCGTTCAATTGGACAGCCATTCAGAACGACACCATTCGCCGGCAGCAACTGCACCCCACGGACAATGCAGAGGCGCAAAAGATACTCGATTACCTGCGTGGCGATCAGTCGAATGAACAGCCGAACGGTGACTTCCGCAAGCGGTCATCCAAGCTGGGTGACATCGTCTCGTCTGCTCCGCTCTTCGTAGGTGGCCCGGCCTTTCGCTATCGCGATACGCTGGAAACCGCTCCGTATTCGACGTTTCGCACCAGCAACGCCGATCGCACCAAGGTTGTCTACGTGGGCGCGAACGATGGCATGTTGCACGCCTTCAAGGCGGACAACGTGGACGACGATACCGTCAGCAGCAACGACAATGAAGGTGCCGAGTTGTTCGGATACGTTCCAGGAGCGGTCTTCAAGAATCTGTCATTGCTGACCAATCCGTCCTACAGCCATCGCTATTACGTCGATGGTTCGCCGAACATGGGCGACGTGTTCTATGACGGCGCCTGGCACACCGTGCTGGTCGGCGGCCTCAACAAGGGCGGCCAGGGCATCTACGCCCTCGACATCACCAACCCCGACTCCTTCGGCGCCGGTAACGTGCTCTGGGAGTTCAACGATGTGAATGGCCTCAAGGGCGATGCGGATCTGGGCTACACCTATAGCCGACCGGCAATCGTCAAGCTGAACAATGGCCAGTGGGCGGCGATCTTCGGCAATGGCTACAACAACACCGACGCCGACGGCAGCGCCAGCACCACTGGCGAAGCAGCTCTCTACATCGTGGACATCAAGACTGGCGCACGGATCAAGAAGATTTCGACTGGAGCCGGGTCACTGGCGGCTCCCAATGGCCTTGCAACTCCCGCCGCTGTGGACTTTGACGGCGATTCAGACGTTGACTACGTCTACGCGGGTGACCTGCGCGGTAACCTGTGGAAGTTCAACCTGACGAGTTCCGACAAGGATGATTGGAAAGTCGCATTCGGCACAGCCACTTCACCGGCGCCCTTCTATGTAGCCCTGGACGCTGACGGAAACCGGCAACCCATTACCGTGGTGCCCGAGGTCGGCCGCGGCCCCAATGGCAACGGCATGGTCCTCCTGTTCGGCACCGGCAAGTTCCTGGAAGATCCCACGGACAAGCAACTGCCCCCGGACGTCGCAAGACGCGATCAATCGTTCTACGGCATCTACGATCCGAATACCTGCACGGCAACGGGCTGCGCGGCGGCTGATGCCACCAGTGGACGTACCAACCTTGCCGCACAGACGATCGATGAGGAGCCCACGTTCAGCTACACCGGCCCCGACGGCGAGACTGCGAGCGCGACTGTACGTATCACCTCGGCCAATCCGGCTGGCCTGCGTGGCTGGTTCATGGATCTCGTTTCGCCCTCCGACTTCCAGGGGGAACGCGTTGTCTCGAATCCAATCCTGCGCAACGATCGCATCGTGTTCACCACGCTGATCCCGGATATCGATCCCTGCAAACCCGGCGGTTCGAGCTGGCTGATGGAAATGGATGCATTGACGGGCAAGCGCCTGAGCGAATCGCCGTTCGATCTCAACCGTGATGGCAAATTCGACGATGCCGACCTCGCCCTGCTGGCCGATGGCACGACAAAGTGGCCTGCGAGTGGCATCAAGTCGACCGTGGGCATCACGCCCGAACCCGGTGTGCTGACGGACCCGTCGAAAGGCATCGAATACAAGTACACCCCGGGCACCAGCGGCAATATTCAGATGATCGGCGAGAATCCGGGTAGCGGAAATGTGGGCCGTCAGTCGTGGCGGCAGATCCGATGAGCCGGGGAGAACGCATCGACATGAGCACCCAGAAAGGCGTAACACTCATCGAGCTGATGATCGTCGTGGTCGTGGTTGCGATCCTGACTGCCATCGCCTATCCCAGCTACAGGGCGCAGGTCATGCGATCGCATCGCTCGGATGCCAAGGTAGCGCTCGAGCGACTCGCACAGAGTGCGGAGCGGTGCTATACGAACGCCGTGCCCAAAACCTACGTGGGCTGTGCGAGTGCCGTCACTGCCTCCGAGAGCGGTTATTACTCGATTGCGTTCAATGGAACGACGAACTCGTTTTCGCTGACGGCAACCGCCGTCGGGGGACAACTGTCGGACACCGAATGCCGCACGTTCGTGTTGACCAACGTCAATCTCAAGACTGCATTTACGGCCACTGCCGTAGACAGTTCCGCTGCGTGCTGGCGACGGTAACGGCCTGACCACATTCATACGTACATTCCTCTCGTCCATCGATGCCCACACAGGCACGCGATCTCGAGCGTTCGGTCGCTGCGCGGTGACTCGTCGGCTGCGTGCGTGAGCGGGACGAAGCTGTCTGCACCCGACGACGCCCCAGGCCACATACCTTTATCGCTGTCCCCCAATCTTGTATCCTCCGCCGCTCGACTCGGCCTGGCAGCTTTTACAAATGGGAGCTTCCGAGGCGATATTCGCGGGAACTGCGCATGAGTTTCGCGGATTAAGAGGCGTGAAATTTCGCTCCGGTCCTTACTTTGTCCGACCCAGAAGAAGGGGAAAGAAATCATGAAGAACGTCATCTCCACCACGCTGAAGGCAGGTGTTGCGGCTCTCGTCCTCGTTGCGGCAAGCGGCTGCGTATCGCAGAAGTATGTCGACGAGATCAAGGCGACCGCTGACAAGGCCCTGCAGGATGCGGCCGCAGCGAAGGCTGCTGCTGACTCCGCCGCCAGCGCCGCTCAGGCCGCAAAGTCGTCGGCTGACAGCGCGCAGAGCGCCGCCAACCAGGCTCTGCAGGCCGCTCAGGCCAGCCAGGCTTGCTGTGACGCGACCAACGAGAAGATCGATCGCGCCTTCAAGAAGTCCGTGTCGAAGTAATTCGGCAAGAACTTCTGGTCGATACGAAAACGCCGCGCATTGCGCGGCGTTTTCCATTTTGAAGGCGAAGAACTGGCGCCGCGCACCTGCGCGGCGTTTTCCATTTCAGGGTCGGAGAACAGAAGAACAGAAGTTCGACTGAAGTCGAACCCACAAAGAAGGAAGGGCGGACCCCACAGCCTCAGCCATGGACTAACTCGGTGGAAAGGATAGCCTCGTACCGCAGGGTCCGCGGCGAGATTCTAGCAGTCGCGCGGCGACGACCTTCCAGCAATCGTCAATCGATCAGGGTGTATCGACCAGCTGCGACGTCGGCGCATCGAGCATCACGGGTTCCGGGATTCCGGTGGCACGACTGAATGTCTGCTCCGCCTTCGCCCAATCGATCACACCGCTCGGGCGATCCTGCGTCGCCGTCACGAGCAGTCGCGTGATCTGCGTCAGGCTGTGAATGTCCTGCTCCTGGCTGCCTTCGAGCGGCGCGTGCACTTCCATGTAGAGCTCATTGCCGTCCCAACCCATCTTGTACGGCTGATGGATGATGCGGACCGGCGTGTTCACGGCGACCATCTTGAAGAACCGCTCGATGTCCTCGGGGTACATGCGAATGCAGCCGTGCGTCACCTGCATGCCCACGCCGCGCGGGTTGTTGGTGCCGTGAATCAGATAGGCGCCGCCCGGAATGTCGAGCCGCATTGCGTAGTCGCCCAGCGGATTGTCGGGACCGGCCGGCACGGCTTTCGGCAACGGACGGCCATCGGCTGCATGTTCCTTGCGAACGGATTCGGGCGGATACCAGATCGGCCTGGTGCGCTTGTCCGTGATGCGGGTGAGCCCCAGCGGGGTCTTCCAGTCCATCTTGCCGACGCTGATCGGATACGTGACGACGACCGGCGCCTCATTGGGCTTCGGCGCCGGAAAGTAATAAAGACGGTGTTCGGCAAGGCTGACCACGATGCCCTGGCGGGGCGCATCGGGAAGGATGTAACGCGAGGGAATGGTGACCTGCGTCCCCTCCCCCGGCAGCCACGGATCGACGCCAGGATTCGCGGCAACGATCTCTTCATAGCCGACGCTGTAACGACGCCCCAGGTCGAGCAGCGTGTCTTCGTGCTTCGCGACCACGATCTGCACCTGACCCAGCACCGAGCCGGTTTCAGGGATCGTGTAAGTAGCAGCGACCGCGGACGACAACTGCCCCAGAAGCAGCACGGAGAAAGGCAACAAACAGGCGCGAATTGGCATGACTTGAGTCTAGGAAGCGATGGTTGGTCTGTCTACCCGACCTGACCGCAGCGAGCACCGCAAGTTCAGGGCCGCGGCGCGCCGCAGAGTCTTATTGCGACTGCGCTCTCAGCAGGTCGGAAATCTGGGTCGGCACACCCTTCTGGGCTTCGATCAGCGCCACGCGGATCGCGTTGCCGAAGGACACGGCGTCGGCGCTGCCGTGGCTTTTGATCACCACACCGGCGAGACCGACCATGCTCGCGCCGTTGTAGGTGCGCGGATCGAACTCGCGTCGCAACGACCGGATGACGGGCCACGACGCCAATGCGCCGAGATAGCGCAGCGGGTTGCGCGTGTACTCGGTCTTCAGCGCGCCCACCAGCATGTTGACCAGCCCTTCCATCGACTTCAGCGCGACGTTGCCCGTGAAGCCGTCAGTGACGACGACGTCGACTTCACCCGAAAAGATGTCGTTGCCTTCGACGAAGCCGATGTAGTTCAGCTTGCTGGCGCCCAGCAGCTGCGAGGCTTCCTGGACGACGCTGTCGCCCTTGGTCTCTTCCTCGCCGATGTTCAGCAGGCCGATGCGCGGATTCGTGATGCCGTGCATGTCGGAAGCCACGACGGCGCCCATCACCGCGAACTGGAACAGGTGTTCCGCCGTGCATTGCGAATTCGCACCGAGGTCGAGCATCTGGGTGTGCCCATGGCGCGCGCGGATGCGGGAAATGATGGCCGGTCGATCGATCCCTTCGACGGTCTTGAGGACGAACCGCCCCGTCGCCATCAGCGCGCCGGTATTTCCTGCGCTCACGCAGGCATCGGCTTCGCCGGCCTTGACCAGATCGATGGCCACACGCATCGAAGAATCCTTCTTCTTGCGCAATGCGTCCTGCGGCTTCTCGTCCATGGTGACGACCTGGGAAGCCTCCTGCAGGCGAATCCGGTCGCCGAGGCGCTTGGCAGCCTCACTGGCGAGATAAGGAGCCACCGCATCGCCGCGACCGACCAGGACGATTCGCAGATCATCCGCGCGGGCAAGCGCCTCCAGCGACGCAGGGACGGTCACGACAGGGCCGTGATCGCCTCCCATTGCGTCCACTGCGATCGTGACCGGCCGTCGTGTACCCAAGGTAGGTACGGGATCAGGAGTGCCGCGAGGGCCGCGGCACGGCAGGGTTATTCGTTGTCGGACTTGGTGCGGCTGGCGATGACTTTCTTGCCGCGATAGAAACCGTCCGGCGTGATGCGATGGCGCGTATGGCTTTCGCCCGACGTCGCATCGACGGAAACGGCAGGACGGCTCAGCTTGTCGTGAGCGCGGCGCATGCCGCGGGTCGACGGGGTCTTTCGGCTTTTCTGGACTGGCATGACTGAATCACTCCGTAACCAAACTCAAATCTGTATCACTCGCCGCGCTCTTCAGCGCTTGCGCATCAGGTCGCGCAGATTTCCAAACGGCCGCTGCGTCGGCTCAGGCTCGTCCGCCTCGGGCTCGGCCTCGACTACGCGAACGTCGCAATCCTCAGCCTCGTGCTTCGGTACCAGCGGCAGCGCCAGCAACGACTGATCCTCGGCGAGCGGTTGCAGATCCAGCCGCGCGGGGTCCGCGAGAACCGCCTCATAGCCGCCGAACTCCTGCTCGAGCTCTTCTGCTTCGCGCACGATGATCAATCGGAATTGCTCGCTGACCGGCAACTCGAAAGACTTCATGCAACGCTGGCACGGCAGCACCAGCGTTCCGTCCAGTTCACCATCGATCGCGACGTGCCCGTCGAACTGCGAAAAAGCAAAGCGCGCGGTGAGCTGCGAACCGTTCAGTGCGCCTGCGTCGCGCAGTCGCGGCAGATCCGCAGCCGTGAAGCGTCTCTCGATCGTGGTTCCCGAGCGCGCGCAGATCGAAGCGTCGACTGAATTTCCGGCCAAAACGCCGGGTTGGACGCCCTGGGGTCGCGACATGGGGCGCGTATACTAGCGGCGACCCCCCGGGCTGTCAAAAGAAAAAGCCTGATAAATGCTTGTTTTTCTAGGAGATCGACTGGCGTCCGATTCCCTGGAAAACAGCCTCATCCGGAAAGTGAGCACATGACTCCACCTGCCGCCGCATCGACCGCGCCAAGACTGGTTCTTGCCTCGACCTCCCAATACCGCCGTCAGCTCCTGGAGCGCTTCGGAATCCGTTTTACGGTCGCCGCGCCGGATGTCGACGAATCCCCGCTACCCGGGGAAACCCCGATCGACCTGGTCAGTCGCCTCGCCCGGGCCAAGGCCGAAGCGATTGCACACCGGCATCGGGGCAGCCTGATCGTCGGATCGGACCAGCTGGCTGTATTCGGCAAGGAGATCATCGGCAAGCCAGGCAATCCGGAACGCTGCGTCGAACAGCTTCGCGCGTTCAGCGGTCAGCGCCTGACGTTCCATACGGCCGTGCACGTCGTGCATTCCGATACGGGCGCAAACGAAGGTCATTTCGATGTGACGACCGTGCATTTCCGCAAGTTGTCGCACGAGGAAATCGACCGCTACGTGGCCCGCGACCGCCCCGTGAATTCCGCAGGCGGCTTCAAGGTCGAGGCCCTGGGCATCACGCTGTTCGATCGGGTGGAATCGGAAGATCCCACGGCGCTGATCGGACTGCCGCTGATCTGGCTGTCAGGAGCGCTACGGCGCGCGGGTTTTCAGTTGCCCTGAGCGGCCTTCTCTCAACTGTGGGGCCGGCTTTGGCCGGCCTGCGAACCGTCGGGCTAAAGCCTGACCCACCGGAAGAGTCTGTAGTCATGCCTTCGCCACGAGCGCATCCAGCACGGACTGCAGCTCCGGCGGCAGTTCCGCCGACACCGTGAAAGGCTTGCCCGCGCGCTCGAAGCTCAACGAGTGCGCATGCAGGAACATGCGATTCAGGCCGAAGGGCTTCAGCAGCGCATCGCGCTCGCGATCACCGTACTTCTCGTCGCCCGCGACCGGATAGCCGGCATGCGACGCATGCACCCGGATCTGATGCGTGCGACCCGTGCCGAGATCCACGTCGAGCAGCGTCGCGAGCTTGCCGAAATGCCTGACCGGCTTGAACGTGGTCACGGCCTCCTGCCCTTCCGCGTGCACGCGCACGACCCGCTCGCCGCCCTGTTTCAGATTGGTCTTCAGAGGCAGATCGATGGTCTTGGTACCGAACGGCCACTTGCCACAGACCAGCGTCAGATAGTGCTTCTCCATTTGCCGTTCGCGCAGCATCGCGTGCAGTTCGCGCAGAACCGCGCGACGTTTGGCGATCAGCAGACAGCCGCTCGTCTCCCGGTCCAGACGATGCACCAGCTCCAGTTCCTTCAGTTCCGGATGCAGGGCACGCAGCGTTTCGATGACGCCGAAGCTCAGCCCGCTGCCTCCATGCACCGCAACGCCTGCAGGCTTGTTCACGACCATGAGGTCGCGATCGTCGTAGATCACCGCCGACGCGATGAAGTCACGCAGAGACCGCGAAGGCGAATCCGTCTGTTCGCGGGGTTTCAGTTTTACCGGAGGCACGCGAATGCGATCGCCCGCCGACAGTCGATAGTCAGGTCCAATGCGCTTGCTGTTCACGCGCACTTCGCCGCTGCGCAGGATGCGATAGATCAGGCTGCGAGGCGCATCCTTGAGGATGCGCAGCAGGAAGTTGTCGATGCGCTGTCCGTCGTCGCCCGGCCCGGCCTCGACGTGAGTCACCTTGGCGGCAACGCTCGTTCCTGCCGGGGAATCCGCGGAAATCGGGGCCGGGTCAGCGATTGGACGGGTCGATCTGGGCATTCGCTCTGCGGCCGACAAAGTATTCGTAAGCCATTGATTGAAAAAAGATGGCCTGTTATATTCCGCCGCGATTTCCCGCTGGCGTCTGCGCGATCAACTAAGCACTGACCTCGCAGACTCAAGCACCAACGCAGCGTTTCCAGGCCACACCCGCGGCAACCATGCCACCGGGGCAGTCACACGAGGCGCTGCATCTTAGTTGGTCCTGATGGGATCTGCTTCCCGAGATCCATGGACGATGTCCGCACCGCTCGTTGAAAACAGTTTCCGGCGGCGCACTGCAGGTTCGTGACGGCACGTTCGGTGTAACCGACGCTGCACCCCTCCATCCTCCTGGTCCCCGGCTCGCAAGCTTCTCCTGAAGGACCATCGCTCGGCCGCGCGAACGGCGATGCCGGACCCGCAACTCGGGATCCGGGTCGACGAAAGCGTCCATGGGCGACCCATAGAGGCAGCATTACAACAACGTGCAGGACCAACACCTGCGCCGGTAACAATCGGATGACCTCCCTTTCCGATCGATCCTTTGCTCCTTCGCTGGCGTCCGCCTGGCGTGATCTCGTGGCCCCTGGTCATTCAGAAGGGTCTCATGAAGCGAATGCTCGTCAATGCAACTCAGGAAGAAGAGTTGCGAGTCGCACTGGTTGATGGACAGAAAATCTACGATCTCGACATCGAAGTACCGTCCAAAGAACAGAAAAAATCCAACGTCTACAAAGGACGCATCACCCGCGTCGAACCCAGCCTCGAAGCCTGCTTCGTCGATTACGGCGCGGATCGCCATGGCTTCCTGCCGCTGAAGGAAGTCTCCAAGGAATATTTCAAAGACGGCGGTTCGCCCGGCAATCGCAACATCCGCGAACTGCTGAACGAGGGCCAGGAAATCCTGGTCCAGGTCGAGAAGGAAGAACGCGGCAACAAGGGCGCAGCCCTCACCACGTTCATCAGCCTCGCCGGCCGCTTCCTGGTGCTGATGCCGAACAACGCCCGCGCCGGCGGCGTCTCGCGCCGCATCGAAGGCGAAGATCGCGAGCAACTGCGCGAAGCGCTCGATCAGGTCCAGATCCCCGACGGCATGGGCGCCATCGTCCGCACTGCCGGCGTCGGCCGCTCGGCCGAAGAACTGCAGTGGGATCTGGATAACCTCAAGGAAGTCTGGAACGCCATTGCGCAGGCCAACGAAAGCCGCCCTGCCCCGTTCCTGATCTACCAGGAATCCAAGGCCATCCTGCGTGCGCTGCGCGACTACCTCGCCGACGACATCGGCGAAATCCTCGTCGACAACCAGGAAGTCTTCAACGAAGCACAGCAGTACATGCAGCGCTTCATGCCGGCGACGCTGCGCAAGCTGAAGCTGTACGAAGACGCGGTGCCGCTGTTCACGCGCTTCCAGATCGAGAACCAGATCGAGTCGGCGCACTCGCACAAGGTGAACCTCCCTTCCGGCGGCTCGATCGTCATCGACCCGACCGAAGCACTGGTGTCCATCGACATCAACTCCGCCCGCGCCACGCGCGGTACGGATATCGAAACGACCGCCCTCAACACCAATCTCGAAGCCGCCGACGAAATCGCCCGTCAGCTGCGCCTGCGCGATCTGGGCGGTCTGATCGTCATCGACTTCATCGACATGGAGTCGCAGAAGAACCAGCGCGCCGTCGAGGATCGCCTGCGCGACGCCGTGAAGCAGGATCGCGCCCGCATCCAGATCGGTCGCATCTCGCGCTTCGGCCTGCTGGAGCTGTCACGCCAGCGCCTGCGCCCGTCCATCGGAGAAGCCGCGCACATCAACTGCCCGCGCTGCAACGGCATGGGCACGATCCGCGGCGTCGAGTCTCTGGCGCTCGCCCTGCTCCGCCTGATCGGCGAAGAAGCACGCAAGGACCGCACCGTGAAGGTGATCGCGCAGCTGCCGGTCGAAGTCGCGACCTACCTGATGAACGAAAAGCGCGAATGGCTCAACAACATCGAGACCAAGAGCAGCGCCGAAGTCATCCTGGTGCCGAACAAGTACATGGAAACGCCGGCGTACGACATTCGCCGCGTGCGCGATGACGAAGCCGGACTGCCGGAGAACAGCGCCGTCAGTCACCAGATCCCCGTCGTGCCGACGCCGACGGTGCAGGAGAATGCCGTCGCCGAGAAACCAGCCGCCATTGCAGCACCCGCTGTCGTTACCGCTGCGCTGCCGAGCATCCCTGCGCCTGCCAGCATCGCAAACGAGACGGCGCCGCCGGCCGCCCCGGCACCCCAGGAACAGATCGGCATCTTCGTGAAGCTGTGGCGATTCCTGTTCGGCGGCGCCGGCCAGGCAACCCCGCCGGCCAAGCCCGAACCGCAACGCCGCGACAGCCAGCGCCGCGACCGGCACGAGGGACGTGATCGCGACCGCAATCGCGACCGTCACGGCCGTGATCGAGATCGAGACCGCGACCGTCCGCGCCAGGAACACAAGAGCGGCGACCACAAGGAACGCGCGGGCCAGCAGGAAGCCCGCCGTGATTCGCAGCCCCGTCACGATCGTAAACCCCGCGAGGGCGGCGATCATCGGGCGGACGGCCAGCAACGCCGGCAGCAACAGCACACCCGACCGGAACAGCGTCCCGAGCAGAAGCAGGAACAGAAACCGGAACAGAAGCCCGAACAACGAACCGAGCAGGTCGCCAACCGGCCGGCCGGCGATCGTCCGGAAGGCGCAGGCGGCGAGGGACGCGGAGAACGCGGCGGTCGCGGTCGCCGTGGCCGTCGTCGGCGCGGTGGACGCGGTCGCGGCGAGGAAGCCGGCGCGAGCGGCGGTCCGACCGTCGGGGGCGAGCATGGAGAATCCCATGCAGCTTCGTTCGAGAGCCATGGCGGCGAGTCTTCGGGGGCGCGCAACGAGGCGCCACGTCACGAACCGTCCCAGGGCTTCGACTCCCCTCCGGCCGTGCACCACGAACCGCGCTCCGATGCAGCACCACCGCCGCCTGCAGCGCCGCGCGAATCGTCGGAACCGCCGGCCGGCAATCCGCCCGCTCCTCGCAACGAGAGCGCGCAATACACCGTCTGGTCGTCGGCACCGAGCAGCGGCAGCAGTTCATGGGGTAGTTCGTCGGGCTCGAGCCGCCGCGACGAATGAGTGATGTCGTGAGGGGCCAGCAATGGCCCCTCATCGTTCAGCGACTCAACAGGTCACGCAACAAACCGTCGGCCGCCTGCTCCAGCAGGTCCAGCACCTCTTCGAAGCCGCGTTCGCCGCCGTAGTACGGATCGGGTACGGCCGTGGTCCTCGCATCGGGGACATAGCTCATCATCAGCGCCAGCCGATGATGCTGCGTAACGTCGAATCGTCGACGCAGCTCCCGCAGATTCTCTTCATCCATCGCCAGGATCAGATCGAACCGCTCCGCATCACGCGGCTCGACGACACGAGCACGCAACGCCGTCAGATCGATCCCCCGACGCCGCGCCGCCGCGATCGAACGCGAATCCGGCGGCTCACCGACGTGATAGTCGTGCGTTCCCGCCGAGTCGACTTCGAAACGCTGCTCGAGTTGCCGCTCGATCAGCAGGCGTCGGAACACGCCTTCGGCCGTGGGCGAGCGGCAGATGTTGCCCATGCAGACGAAGAGGATGCGCATGCCGTGAGGATTCATCCGCGCAGGCACGAATGCAACCCGCAAAAGCCTCGGTAGCGATCAGATCGCCATACCGGCGAACTGCGCCCGCACCCGTTCGAGATCTTCCGGCGTGTCGACGCCGACGCCCGGCACTTCACTGGCGATGCCGACTGCAATCTTCATCCCCGCCTGCAGCGCGCGCAGCTGCTCCAGCTTTTCCGTCACTTCGAGATCGCTGGGAGCCATGGCGGTCAGCGCACGCAGGGCCGCGACGCGGTAGGCGTAGATTCCCAGATGTCGCTGCGCGCCGAGGATGCTGGTCTGGCTGGTGAGTCCGGCGGGTGCCGCGTCGCGATGCCATGGAATCGGGGCGCGACTGAAATACAGCGCGAGACTGCCGCGCGCCGTGACGACCTTGACGACATTGGGATCGAGGAATTCGCGGATGCTGGTGATCGGCGTGCAGAGCGTCGCGAGATCGGCATCCGGCGTTCTTGCGAGCAGGTCGGCGACCTGGTCGATCAGCACGGCCGGCAGGCGCGGCTCGTCGCCCTGCACGTTCACGACGATGGTGTCGTCGCTCCACTGCCGCTGGGCGGCGACCTCGGCGATGCGGTCGGTGCCTGATTGATGATCCGCGCTCGTCATCACGCCGACATTGCGGCCCGATCGTCCCAGCGCCGCGGCGGCAACGCGCGCATCGTCGGTGGCGACGAGCACTTCGTCGGCGCGACTCTGCTCGGCCGCGGCCACGACCCATTGCACCATCGGCCGACCGGCGATGTCTGCCAGCGCTTTGGCAGGAAGACGCGTCGAGGCGTAGCGCGCCGGGATGACGACCTTGAAGGACATCAGTTCTGCAGCAGCGGGTCGGTCGGTTCCAGCCGCTTCGCGTCGTCTTCGAGCATCACGGGAATGCCATCGCGGATCGGATAGGCGAGCCGATCGGCGCGACAGATCAGCAGCTGCTGGGGCTTGGCGTATTGCAGCGGGCCCTTGCAGACCGGGCACGCGAGGATGTCGAGTAGCTTGGTGTCCATGGGCCTGGAGCTTAGCGCGTTCGTCTTTCCTGTGGGGCCGGCTTGAGCCGGCCTTCTGAGGAGTCAGGCTGAAGCCTGACCTACAGGACGCGGTCGATCAGCGTCAGAACGCGCGACCTATCCGACTCGCTCACGTCGATGTCGAGGCGCACCGCCCAATGACGTTCATCGGCGAGACTGCGGCACTTCACCGCATCCTTTTCCGTCATCAACACGGGCGCCCGATCTCCGAACTCGATGTCCGCAGGGCTCAACGCCGCGTGATCAGGCAATGGTCGTCCGTCCACCTTCAACCCCACCGCCTGCAGACCATCAAAAAAGGCCTGGGGATTACCGATGCCGGCGACAGCATGCACAGAGGCACCGGAAAAAGAGGCAAGCGCGCGTCGTTCGCCGCCGAGCAGTGAAATGGCATCGCCGAGGCGTGCCGTGGTAACGATCGAAGACGCCTGAACCGCGCTCGCGCCGGAACGCTGCGTGGAGACGAGAAGATCCACCGTCTTCAGTCGCGATGGCGGCTCACGCAACGGGCCCGCCGGCAGCAGCAGCCGATTGCCGAGCCCGCGCTGCGCATCGACGACGGCAATCTCGGCATCGCGTGCCAGCTGGTAATGCTGGAGTCCGTCGTCGCACAGGACGATATCCGCACCGAGTGCGACGGCCCGCATCGCGGCAGCCACACGATCCGGGCCAGCCACGACGATCGCGCCGGTGCGCGATGCATGCAGCACGGCTTCATCGCCCACTTCATCGGCAGGTGTGTCCGGACGGACATCGCGAGGCCAGTGCGCCGAACTGCCGCCATAGCCGCGCAGCACGATCCCGACCTTGATGCCCCTGCCCTGCAGCAGTTCGGCCAGCCAGATCACGAACGGTGTCTTGCCGGTGCCGCCGACCGTGATGTTGCCGATGACGACGACAGGCTTGCCGACGCTGCGACTGCGCAGAATCCCGACGTGGTAACCGGCACGACGCAGCGTGACCAGCAGCCAGAACAGCGCCGACAACGGCAGCAGCAGGATCCGCAGCCAGGGGGCCCGCCCCCGGTACCACAGCTGCTGCAGGAACGTGTCGGCCTTCACGCGCGTCAGGCGCTGAACTGCATGCGGTGTAGCGCAGCGTACTGGCCGTTGCGTGCGATCAGTTCGCCGTGCGTCCCCGATTCGACGATGCGCCCGCCGTCCATGACGATGATGCGATCGGCCTTCTCCACCGTCGACAGACGATGCGCGATGACGAGCGTCGTGCGGTTTTCCATCAGGCGTTCCAGCGCGCCCTGGATGATGCGTTCGGATTCGGTATCGAGCGCCGACGTGGCTTCGTCCAGGATCAGGATCGGCGCGTTCTTGAGCAGCGCGCGCGCAATGGAAATGCGCTGGCGCTGGCCGCCGGACAGCAGCACGCCGCGATCGCCGACGACCGTATCGAGCCCCACCGGCAACTGGTTCACGAACTCCATCACGTGGGCGGCAGTTGCTGCGCCCTCGATCGCTTCGCCCGACACCTCGCGGCCGAAGGCGATGTTGGCGCGAATCGTGTCGTTGAACAGCACCACGTCCTGGCTGACGAGCGCGATCTGCTCGCGCAGCCCAGCGAGGTCGTACTCGCGGGTGTCCCGACCATCGACGCGGATGGCGCCGGAGTCGACGTCATAGAAACGCGGCAGCAGGCTGACCAGCGTCGATTTGCCGCTGCCCGAGCGGCCGACGATGGCGACCATCTCGCCGGCAGCGATGTGCAGATCGACATCGCGCAGCGCAGCGCCCTGACCGCCGAAGTAGGAGAACGACACCGCATCGAAATCGATCTCGCCGCGCACGCGTTCGGGTTTGAGCGTTCCGCCGGCAGGCTCCGCGGGCTCGTCGATGATCTCGAAAATGCTCTGGCCCGCCGCGATGCCTTGCTGGATCGGCCCCGCCACGCCGACGAGGCTGCGCAGCGGCTGCGTGATCATCGCGAGCGAGGTGAGAAACGCCAGCAGGTCGCCGCCGGTCATGCGTCCCTCGACCCGATCGGACAGGGCGATCGACAGGACGAACGCCGAACCGACGGCCATCACCATCTGCACGATGGGATTCGACAGGCCCTTGGTCAGCACCATGCGCATGACCGAGCGGCGATTGCGCTCGTTCACCGCTTCGAACTGCCGGCCCTGGTAATCCTGGGCGTTGTAGATCTTGATGATGCGGGGCGCGTCGAGCGTTTCCTTGGCGACGCGCGTGATGTCGCCGACGGAATCCTGGATGCGGCGGCCGTAGCGCCGGAACTTCCGGTTGATCAGCGTCACCAGCCAGGCCAGCAGCGGGCCCATGGTCAGGGCGATCATCGCCAGCCGCGCGTTGTAATAGAACAGCGAAGCGATCAGGCCGACGATGGTCAGCGCCTCGCGTACGAACACCACCACCGAGTCCGTGGCGGCCTGTCCGACCTGTTCGGTATTGAAGGTGAGCGTCGACTGCAACGCCGCACTGGAATGGCGATCCGAGTACGTAAGCGGCAACAGCATCAGCCGGTCGAAGATCTGCGCGCGCAGGCGCTTGACGATGTGGCGCCCCACATATCCCATACAGTACGTCTGGGTGAAATCGGCAATGCCGCGCAGCACGAACAGCACAACGAGTCCGAACGGCAGCAGCACGACCATGCGCGGGCTCGGGTTCTCGAAAATGTCGTCGCCGAAAATCTTGGCGAAGCCGGTGAAGCTCACCATCGTGGCCGAAAACAACATTGCGCCGAGGATACCCAGCGCGAACATGCCTCGATGCGGACGCAAGTAGCCCAGCAGCCTGCGATACGTTTCCCACGGAGTGACCGTCCCGGGTGCGCGGCCCTGCTGGTTCGGTGTCATGTCGACTACGTCGCCGGCGTGCCGACCGCCTCGTTCACGGTCGCCATGTTGATGCTCTTGAAACCGAGCCGGCCAACGACGTCCATCGCCGTGACGACCGACTGGTGCGTCGTGCGTGCATCGGCGCGGATGGTCACGGAACTGTCGCGTCCGCTGCCCGCCACTTTCGACACCGCGGCCGACAAGGTCGCAGGACTGTTATTGAGCAGCGTCTGCCCGTTCACGCGGTATTCGCCCGACGCCGTGATCGTGATCTCGATGGGGGCGCCCTTCGTTTCCGGCGGCGCTTCCGTGCTGGCCTGCGGCAGCTGCAGATCGATGTGCGATTCCTTCACGAAAGTCGTGGACACCATGAAGAAGATCAGCAGCAGCAGCACGACGTCGATCAGCGGCGTCATGTTCAGTTCGGGCTCTTCGGTCTCCGAGGGACGCAGCTTCATGATGGGGTCACACCGAGCGGCCGTCGGTCTGTTCGATGGCCTGCACCAGCTTCATGGCTTCCTTTTCCATCTGCACGACCAGATCGTTCACGCGCCCCTTCAGGTATCGGTGTGCCAGCAGCGAGGGAATCGCAATCGTGAGACCCGCCGCCGTCGTGATCAGGGCCTCGGAGATGCCGCTGGCCAGCGCCATCGGGTTGCCCGCGCCGGCCGTTGCCAGGGCGTTGAACGTGCGGATCATGCCGGTCACGGTACCGAGCAATCCCAGCAGTGGCGAAAGTGAGGCAATGGTCCCCAGCATCGGAATGAATCGGTCGAGCTCATGCACGACATGGCGCCCGGCGTCCTCGATGCTTTCCTTGATGATGGCGCGGTCACGATGCCGATTGGCGAGGCCGGCCGCCAGAATCTTGCCGAGCGGCGAATTCTGCTGCAGGGCGTAGACGTGTTTGTCGCTGATCTGGCCGGTTTCCACCCATTTCCAGACCTTGTCCGTGAGTTCGGCCGGAACGACGCGTCGCGCCTGCAGTGTCCAGAGGCGTTCCAGGAAAATTGCGGCGGCGACGATGGAGGCCAGGATGATCGGCACCATCACGATGCCGCCGGCTTTGACGATTTCGAACATGCGGGTCTTCGGTTGTCAGGCCTTTGTTGTCGGCGCGCAGTCTAACAACTGTCACCCTTGAATACAGCGGTCGATCGACGCCTGATGACGGCCTCTACCAGCTACCGGCGTCAGGCTATCGCGCACGCCAGTAACGTGGATGTTCCTGACGGAATTCCCGGGGCGGCCGCAGGCCGTCGACACCGACATCGATCTCGATCGCACCGCTGGTCTGCGTGGACAGCACGCGTGCGCCGCTGCCCTGCCAGCGTTCGACCACATCCGGTTTCGGAAAGCCCCAGCGGTTGCGGTAGCCCGCGGCGAACAGCACCCATTGCGGCACGGTCGCATCGACGAAGGCCTGCGTCGACGACGTGCGGCTGCCGTGATGAGGAGCGACGACGATGTCGCTGTGCCCGAGTCCTGCCGACACCAGTGCCGCTTCGCTCTCGCGCTGGATATCGCCGGTCAGGAGCGCGCTGCCGCCGCGCCCGGACACTCGCAGCACGCAGGAGGTTTCGTTGTCGGACGCATGAAATCCCGTATCGGGATGCAGGATCTCGATGTCGATTCCATCCCACTGCCAGGCCTGTCCCGCCGCGCACACCTCGGCAGGCATCGACGACTGCGTGACGGACGGCCCCACCAGCAGCCGCTTCACCGGCACGCCCCCGACGATCGACGCCATGCCGCCCTGGTGATCGAGATCGCCGTGACTGATCACCAGCGCATCGAGTGCCCGCACACCCTGGCTGCGAAGATAGGGCAGCACGACCATCTCTCCGGTATCGCGCCCGCTGCGAAAGGCCGGACCACCGTCGAACACCAGCACATGGGAGCGCGTGCGCACGACGGTCGCCAGGCCCTGGCCCACGTCGAGCACCGCCAGACTGAATCCTCCTTCCCGTGGCGCCGCCGGTTGCCAGACCAGCGCGGGCAGGCACAGCAGCGCCGCCGCAATCCGCGTCGGCGCAATCCCCGGCAGAACGAATGCCAGCGCACCGATGACCAGCGCCGCCTGCACGATCGCCGGCAATGCAGGGAAGTGCCACAGGGCCAGCGGCAGCGATGCCGCGTGCTCGAAAGCCGGCCAGATCCATTCGAGCAGTTTCGCGACGACGCCAAGAACCAGACCGCCTGCGGGCAGCGAGAACGTCGCCAGCAATGTGCCCGCCAGCACCAGCGGCACGATCAACAAGGTGAACAGCGGCACTGCCAGTGCATTGGTCAGCGGCGAAAGCAGCGACAGGCTGCCGAACGCGGCGATGATCGCCGGCAGCAATCCGACCGTGACGGCGAATTGCACGCGCGTGAAATTCAGCAGCACGCCCTCTGTGGTCCGGCGCCCGGCCGTCGCCAGCAGAATGACGGCGACGGCACCGAACGACAGCCATGCGCCGGGCGACAGGGGCGCGAACGGATCGACGAGCAGGATCGCCAGCAGTGCGAGCGCGATCGTGCGATCGACGCCCCACTCGCGCCGCAGTGTCCGTGCCGCGAAGGCCACGCACAGCATCGCCAGCGTGCGCTGGGTCGGAATCGACATGCCGGCCAGCAACGAATAGCCGAGCGCTGCCAGCACGCCGCAGATCACCTGCCCGTGTATCGCCGTCAGGCGCAGTCGCTGGGCGCGACGCCAGCGCACCAGGTGGCCGCCCGCCCACGCCGCCAGCGCGGCCACCATCGTGATGTGCAGCCCGGAGATGGCCATGAGGTGCGTCATGCCCGTCGCCGTGAACACGCGCCACTGCGCGGCCGGAATGGCCTGCGTTTCCCCGACAGCGAGTCCCTGCAGAATGCCGAGCATCGGCGTCTCGCCGACCGCCTCGCGCATCCGCTGCGCCAGCCACGATCGCATGCGCAGTACCGCGTAGCGAGCCTGCGGCGGCGTCAGGCGCTGATTGCGCGAATCGTCGCGGACGTAACCGGTGGCGCCGATGCCCTGCCGGAACAGCTGCGCCTCGTAGTCGTAGCCACCCGGATTCGCAAATCCGTTGCGACGCTTCAGGCGCACGACGAACTGCCACGTCTCGCCCGCAGCGGGATGAGCAGCCGCGTCGTACCACGAAAGCCGGATGCGCGACGGCACTCCCTGCGGCGCCTGCGCGACTGCGAATTCGAACTGCGGATCGGTGCCGCTGGCATCGGGCAGCGAGGCAATGGCGCCGCGGACCAGCAGGTCCACGCCCTCCAGTTCCGCAGGCAGATCTTCGTGCAGTCGCGATGCTGCTCCGAACCAGGCCCACGCCGCACCGATGACCAGTGCGGCGAGGATGCGAGACCGCAGCAGCAGCGCAGTACACAACAGCGACGCGGCAATCCATGCCCATGGCCAGCACGCCGGCAGGGCCGGCAAGGAATGGATGCAACACAGACCCAGTAGAAATGCGATAGCGAATCGCAGCATGTCCGCCTCCCTGCGGATCGGGACTCGCCCCTGCTGATGCCAGCGCGCCGACCTGCGATACTTGCGCCCGTCTTCGGCCACGGCCGGCGCGTGCAGACGCCGCGCTACTTTGCCTGAAGCTCCCCATGAGTCCAACCGCCGCTGCGGCCCGCATGCCCCGACGCTTTTTCAAACCGCTCAGTCGACAACGCCACCGCTGGAAGGAACGCTGGTTCATGCGTCCGTTCCGGCTGCTGCTCGATCATCCCGTGTACTGGTCGCTGAACCGGCGCAACGTCACGCGCGCCTTCGCGCTCGGCCTGTTCCTGGCGTTCGTACCGCTACCGATCCACATCCTGCTGGCGGCGGGACTGGCGCTCGCCTTGCGCCTCAACATCCCGGCGGCGGTGCTCGGCACGCTGCTGACGAATCCGCTGACCATCGTGCCGCTGTACGTGTTCGCCTACTGGATCGGCTGCATCGTGCTGGGCATCCATCCCGAACCGATGCATTTCGAACTCACCTGGAAATGGCTGTCGACCGATCTGAAGCCGATCTGGAAGCCCTTCCTGCTCGGCTGTTTCTTCATGGGCTGCCTGGCGGCGACGGTGGGCTACGTGCTGCTCGCCACGTTCTGGCACTTCGACCTGGTGTTCAAGTACCACGGGCGGAAGGCGAAGAACAAAGTCGATTCCTAGCTTTACTTCGTTCGTCTGTCGAAGGGAGCTTGTCGAAAGGCGACCGAGACTGCCTAACACTCGACGAGCTTTCTATCCTGCAACGTCAGCGTCCACTGCGGCTCGCAGTCGGCTCTGCGCGTGACACTGATCAGCATCGTCCCGAGTTCGCGATTCAGTTTGAGCAGCAGCTTGAAACACCTGCTGCGCATTGTTGCCATCCAAGTTGCCGCCCCCACACGCGCCTCGCCGATCGGCTCTTGCCGGATTGGCACCCGCGAAAGTACCTACGATCTTCGTGAGGGTAACTCCGACCATCTGTCGCTTATGCTTTTGCAGTTGAATTCTTTCTCAACGCCCGCGCCAACGATCAGTGGTGCATCATCTCAACTCGCATTTGGCGCGATCAGCCTTGTCAGCCGCGCCAATTGCAACGTCACGCCTTTCCCAGGCATAACCGGTCTAAATTTCAACGAAAGCATCTCGTACAACAAATTCGACGGAAACGACTACTGGTTCCAGACAGCTAGCGTTCACAATCTCGGCGGCTATGCGGTGCAAGACGGATCCAACTGGAACAACATGCACCACGACGCAAAGACATGGGAACACACTTGGCGCCAATGGACTGGCGATTTGTGGCACTCATGGCCTCTTCCCACATGGTACGTGCATGGCGTTCACTACTATGTGAACCCGGGAAACGGGCTGACATATTTGACGTACACGTTTGCAACGACCTGCAACATCACCGAATGGTGAATGCGACCTACACATGCATTATCGGATCCAAGGATAGAGGTCAAAGACAATGTCGAAACAGTTTCTTCATGGCTGGATGGAATCCCTGCTGTTCGTACTCGCGGCTTCCACCGTGGGTACCGCCAGCGCTCAGGGAAACACCACCCAGATCTTCACACCTCCCGGAATGCCCGTACTCACGGATCCGGGAAGTGTTCGAATACTTCCCAGTTCGGAAATCGACAGTGCCGCATCACCGTTCACATCAGACAAAAGAGCGGAAATGGCAGCTGCCAGACAAGCCGCGAAGAAACGCGGCTGGAATGAGGTGACCGAAGCTCAGGCGAAACGAGTGGATTCGTACTTCGACCGACCCGAATCGCGAAACCGGCTGCGGGCTTTGCATGAGATCGTCAATGATCTGCGCGTCATGCCCGCGGCCCTGAGCGGCACGGCGCTGGCAAATGCGGAGTTCCTGGGCGCATCCCCCTCGGGCGCATTCGCTGCTGGCGGATGGACGGGCCTCGTGCGTGCATTCACTGTGCCGAAGTTCGGCAGGGTCGTGCTGGAAGAATTCGACTATGCTGCAGCAGGAACGCAGATCACCGTGCCTCGGGAGATGATCGATGGCGACGTGAACGGAAAGCCGATGATCACTGACTCGTACAGAGCTCCAAGCGGCAACGGCTATACCGAGTTCACCTGGTTCACCGACCACAAGCAATTCATTCTGAGAATTGGCCAATACGTTCCGGAGAAAAGCGGGCTGCGTGCTGACATCCACACGCTCATGTCGCAGCTCTACTGATTTCCGGCGGCGCAGACAGGTGGGCGCGAGGGCTGCGAAAGCAGCCTTCGCGCACCTTCACACCAGCCTGCCCTCCTGCAGCGTCAGCGTCCGCTGCAGCTTGGCCGCCAGTTCCGGCGCATGCGTGACAATGATCAGCGCCGTGCCGAGTTCGCGATTCAGTTCCAGCATCAGATCGAAAACCTGCTTTGCGTTGTTGCCGTCCAGGTTGCCGGTGGGCTCATCGGCGAGCACCACGTTCGGCCGCGTCACGAGCGCGCGAGCCACCGCGGTACGCTGACGTTCGCCGCCCGACATCTGCGCCGGACGATGTTCGACCCGCGATTCCAGCCCCACCCGGCGCAACAGCTCCCGCGCCCGCGAGCGCGCTTCATCGATCGGCGTGCGCCGGATCAAGAGCGGCATCGCGACATTCTCCAGCGCCGTGAACTCCGGCAGCAGATGATGAAACTGATACACGAACCCCAGCGACCGGTTGCGCAGCTCGCCGCGCGCTGCATCGCTGAGTTCATTGACCGCCTGCCCCATGATCCGCACTTCACCCGAACTGGGCAGATCGAGACCGCCCAGCAACTGCAGCAGCGTCGTCTTGCCCGACCCCGACGCGCCGACGATCGCGAGACGCTCGCCCGCCGCCACCGTCAGCTCGACACCCTTCAGCACGTCGACGCGGGTGTCGCCCTGCTGGAAATGCTTGGCGAGCGCGGCACAGGAAAGAACGGGTGAAACCGACATTGCTGGAACCTTCTCACTCATGTCTCAACGCCTGCGCCGGCTGCGTCCGCGCCGCGCGCCACGATGGATAGATCGTCGACAGGCAGCACAATCCGAACGACACCAGGCTGATCTTCACGACGTCGGCCCACTGCACGGCCGCCGGCAGATCGCTCATGTAGTAGACCTTCGCATCCATGAACTGGATGCCGGTCAGCGACTCGAGCCCGTGCACCAGCGTTTCGAGATTGACTGAAATCAGCACGCCGAGCGCCACGCCTGCCAGCGTGCCGATCAGGCCGATCGCCGTTCCCTGCGTCATGAAGATGCCCATGATGCTGCGCGGCGAGGCGCCGATCGTGCGCAGGATGGCGATGTCGGACTGCTTGTCCTTCACCACCATCACCAGCGTCGAGATGATGTTGAATGCCGCGACCGCCACGACCAGCAGCAGGATCACGAACATCACCGACTTGGTGAGCTGGATCGCGCGAAAGAAGTTCGCGTGCTTGCGCGTCCAGTCGTCGACGTAATAACCGCCGCCGAGCGACAGCGCCAGATCGCGCACGACCCGCGGCGCGACGAACATGTCCACCAGCTTCAGTCGCAGCCCGGTCACCGTATCGCCCATGCGATACAGCTTCGCTGCATCCGCCAGGTGCACGTAGGCCAGGTTGCGATCGAACTCGTACATGCCGGACGAAAACAGTCCCACGACCTTGAAGCCGCGCGTGCGCGCCATGATGCCGATCGGCGTGATCACCGGCTGCGGCGTGGCGATGACGATGCGATCACCCAGCTTCACCCCCAGCGCCTTCGCCAGTTCCGCGCCGAGCACGATGCCGTACTTGCCGGCGGCGAGATCGTCGAACGAACCCTCGACGACCTTGTCCGCGATCGCCGCGACCTTGTGTTCCTGCTCGGGCAGCACGCCGGTCACAGCGGCGCCGCTGCTCCTGTCCTTCGCCACCAGCAGCACCTGATCCTCGACATACGGCGCGACGTCGAGGATTTCCGGGTTCTCGCGCGCCTTGTCGGCGACGGCATGCCAGTCCGGCAGTCCCGCGCCGAAGCCGCTGATCGATGCATGCGATGTGAGGCTGAGAATGCGACCGCGCAATTCCTGCTCGAAGCCGTTCATCACCGAGAGCACGACGATCAGCACCGCCACACCGATCGCGACGCCGAGCATCGAGATCACGGAAATGAACGAGATGAAGCGATTGCCGCGTCCCGCGCGCAGATAACGCCGGCCGATGAGCAGTTCATACCTACTCATAACGCAGCGCCTCCGCCGGCTCGGTATCCGCGCCGCGCAACGCAGGATAGATGGTCGCCAGCACCGTCAGCACCAGCGCCGTGCCGGTGATGGCAATGACCTGCGGCCAGTGCACTTCCGACGGCACTTCGGTGATGTAGTACACGGTCGGATCGAAGATGTGGATGCCGAGTACGCGTTCGAGCACGGGCACGATGTTCTCGACATTGAACGCCAGCAGCAGCCCCAGCGCGCAGCCCAGCAATGCGCCGAACCAGCCGATCACGACACCGAGCGTGATGAAGACCGTGACGACGGCGCGCGGCGTGATGCCCAGCGTGCGCAGGATCGCGATGTCGGTGCGTTTCTCGTTCACGACCATCACCAGCGCCGACACTGTGTTGAAGGCCGCGACGGCAACGACCAGCATCAGGATCAGCGACATCATCTTTTTCTCGATGCCGACGGCGCGGAAGTAGCTGGCGTTCTCGATGGTCCAGTCGCTGATCTCGAAACCGCCGCCCAGATCCTGTGCGATGCGACGCGCTGCCGCGGGCGCTGCGAACACATCTGCGAACTTCAGGCGCAGGCCGGCCGGCGAACCACCCGTTCCCGCGAACGCAGCCGCATCGTCGAGACTGACGAGCGCCAGCGAGGTGTCGTGTTCCTGCAGTCCAACTTCGAAAATGCCCGCGACCTTGAAGGTCTGGATGCGCGGCGTGAGATCGATGCCGACCACCATGCCCTCGCCTTCAGCAGACCGCGTCGGCACGAGCGCCGTGATCTCATCGCCCACGCGCGCTTCCAGCGCCCACGCGAGTCCGGAACCGAGAACGATGCGCTGCTCACCCGCAATGAGCAGATCGAGCGACCCGGCCGTCATGTGCGAGGCGATGTCCGACACCTGCGCATCGACCGCCGGATCGACACCGCGAATCAGCGCCGGACGCAATTCCTGGCCGCGCCCGAGCATGCCTTGCAGATCGAGATAGGGAGCCACGCCCGTCACGCCCGGCTCGCGCCGGACCTTGTCGGCCATGGTGCGCCAGTCCGCCATCCGTTCGGGCGAGGCCGCGAGCGTCGCGTGCGATGCGGGACTGAGCAGCCGCGTGCGCAGTTCGGACTCGAGCCCGTTCATCACGGAAATGATCGTGATCAGCGCCGCGACGCCGACACAGATGCCCAGCATCGAGATCCAGCTGATGAACGACACGAAGAAGCCGCGGCTGCGGCTGCGGACGTAGCGCAGACCGATGAAGAGAGGCAGCGGATGGAACATGCGTCGGCGCTGGGAACGATCCGTGAATTGTGGTGAGTCGGCGCAGGCTGCGCGCCTGCGGCGGAGAATGCGCGGCGGATTATAGGGGTTCCGCGCCGGGCGCCAGCGGAAAGTGTGAACTGGAACACCAAACCGCCGCCGCGCGCTTGGTCCTTATGTAAGCCCTGCTATAGAGTGAAGCCGTTGTTACCTGGAGGGTTTCCCATGCGCTCTGCGCCCTGGATTGTTGCCGCACTGGTCGCGCTCGCCCCGTTCGCCGCGGTGAATGCCGACGAACTGCAGATGCCCGCGTCCACGTCGGCGAGTGCCGGCACGCCGAGCCGCGGCATGACGATGGAGAAAGTCGAAGCCGCCTTTGGCGCCCCGAGCAATCGGGAAGCCGCCGTCGGTCAGCCGCCGATCACGCGGTGGGAATACCCGGCGTATATCGTCTATTTCGAGAACAACATCGTGCTGCACACGGTGGTCAAGAGCTGATCGGTTCGGCTCCTGGTGAATCTGAAAAGGCCGGCCCTCGCCGGCCTTTTTCTTTGGGTCGTCCTGTAGGTCAGGCTTTAGCCTGACTCCAACAAAGGCCGGCTGAAGCCGGCCCCACAGGAAGAGTCCCCAGTCCCGCCCGTGCTACCCTGCCCGCCCCTTCGGGGACGCCGACGCGTCTGCCCGAGTGTTTTCTATTGCAGTGGCGTACCGAATGTCCCCGCACGACGAACCCCTTCTTCCCAGCAAGGTCCGCATGCAGGTCCGCTGGGGTCAGTTGTATGGCTCTGCCACCTCGCTGTGGCTGGCCGAAGCCGCGCGCCGCGCCTCCGCGCCGCTGCTGGTCATCGCCGCCGATGCGCGTCAGGCGAGTCGCTACGAAGACGAACTGCGATTCTTCTGCGAACCCGGCCTGTACATCGAAAGCTTTCCCGACTGGGAAACGCTGCCCTACGACCTGTTCTCGCCCCATCCCGACATCGTCTCGCAACGGCTGCGCATGCTGGCCGCGCTGCCGCGGCTCACGAAGGGCATCGTCATCGTCGATCTGGAAACGCTGTTGCAGCGGCTGGCGCCGCACACCTACATCGATGCGCATGCGTTCGATCTCGCGGCAAAGCAGACCGTCGATATCGAAGCCTTCCGCACGCGCCTCGCGGGCGCCGGTTACGTCGCCGCCTCGCAGGTGATCGCGCCGGGCGAGTTCGCCGTGCGCGGGTCGATCATCGACCTGTTTCCCATGGGCAGCGCGACGCCCTATCGCATCGATCTGTTCGACGACGAAGTCGAAAGTATTCGCGTGTTCGATCCGGAGACGCAGCGCTCCGGCGACAAGGTGCCGGCGCTGCGCCTGCTGCCGGCGCGCGAATTTCCGCTGACGGCCGAAGGCATCCAGGCGTTCAAGCGTCGCTTCCGCAACCGCTTTCCCGGCGACCTCACGCGCATGCCGATCTATCAGGACATCGCCGAAGGTTCGCCGCCCGCGGGCATCGAGTACTACCTGCCGCTGTTCTTCGACGCGAGCGCGACGCTGTTCGACTACCTGCCCGCCAACACGCTGGTTGCTTCCGATCTCGACATCGATTCGGCCGCCGGACAGGCGTTCGCGGAAATCCAGCTGCGTTACGAGCAGCGCGGTCACGATGCCTCGCGGCCGATCCTCGCGCCCGCGGAAGTGTTCATGCCGCCGGATGAACTGCTGCAACGTCAGTCCGCATTCCGTCGCATCGATCTGTCGCGCGTCGAACTCGATCCACTCACACAAACCTTGCCGCACCAGAATTTCGGTACCAAACCGCCGCCGAATCTGCGCGTCGATGTGCGCAGCGATGATCCGGCGCGCGGGCTCGCTGCGTTCCTGATGGAGTTCCAAGGGCGCGTGCTCATCGCGGCCGAATCGGCCGGTCGCCGCGAAATGCTGCTCGACATCCTGCGCAAGCGCCAGATCGAGCCTGCACTGGCCGACACCTGGGGCAGTTTCCGCGACGGTGATGCGCCGCTCGCGATCACGGTCTCGCCGATCAGCACCGGTCTAGTGCTCGACCAGCCGCATCTGGCCTTGATCGCTGAAGAACAGCTGTTCGGCGAACGCGCACGCCAGGAACGCCGCCGGCGCCGACCGGAACGCGATCCGGAAAAGATCATCCGCGATCTCACCGACCTGCACGCCGGCTCGCCCGTCGTGCACGAGCACTACGGCGTCGGTCGCTTCCTCGGTCTGCAGACGCTCGATGTCGGCGGCCTGACCAGCGAGTTCCTGGTCCTCGAATACGCCGACAACGACAAGCTGTACGTGCCCGTGCAGGCGCTGGATCTCATCAGTCGCTACACCGGCTCGGCGCCCGAACATGCGCCGCTGCACAAGCTCGGCACCGATGCATGGCAGAAAGCCCGCAAGAAAGCGGCGCAACGCATCCGCGATACCGCGGCGGAATTGCTCGATCTGTATTCGCGCCGCGCCGCGCGCCAGGGCGAACAGCTCGCGGCGAATGAGGATGATCTGCGCGCCTTCGAGGCCGCGTTCAAGTTCGAGGAAACGCCGGACCAGGCACAGGCGATCGACGCCGTCATCGCCGATCTCGGCAGCGGCAAGCCCATGGATCGCGTCGTCTGCGGCGACGTTGGTTTCGGCAAGACGGAAGTCGCGCTGCGCGCTGCGTTCGTCGCGGTGCAGGCCGGCAAGCAGGTCGTCGTACTCGTGCCAACGACGCTGCTCGCGCAACAGCACTACCAGACCTTCGCCGACCGCTTCGCCGACTGGCCGGTACGCATCGAATCGCTGTCGCGCTTCCGCAGTACCAGGGAAGTCGATCAGGTATTGCAGGGACTGGAGGGCGGCCAGGTCGACATCGTCGTCGGCACGCATCGCCTGCTGCAGACCGGCATCAAGTTCGCGCGCCTCGGTCTGCTCATCATCGACGAGGAACACCGCTTCGGCGTCAAGGACAAGGAACGGCTCAAGCAACTGCGCGCCGAAGTCGACGTGCTGACGCTCACGGCCACGCCGATTCCGCGCACGCTCAACATGGCGATGGGGGGCCTGCGCGAACTGTCGCTGATCACGACGCCGCCGGTCTCACGTCTCTCCATCAAGACGTTCGTCTCGCAGTGGGACACGGCGACCATCCGCGAAGCCTGCTTGCGCGAACTGCGTCGCGGCGGACAGGTGTACTTCCTGCACAATAGCGTCGATACGATCGAGAAGACCGCCAAGACGCTGGCCGAACTCGTACCCGAAGCGCGCATCGCCGTCGGCCACGGCCAGATGCGCGAGCGCGACCTGGAACAGGTGATGCTCGACTTCTATCACCAGCGCTCCAACCTGCTGGTGTGCACGACCATCGTCGAAAGCGGCATCGACGTGCCGTCGGCGAACACCATCATCATCGACCGCGCCGACAAGCTCGGTCTCGCGCAGCTTCATCAGCTACGCGGCCGTGTCGGCCGCTCGCACCACCAGGCCTATGCCTACCTGCTGACGCCGCCGCGCAATCTCATGACGGCGGATGCGGTGAAGCGGCTCGAAGCGATCGAATCGCTCGAAGATCTGGGCGCCGGCTTCACGCTGGCCACGCACGATCTGGAAATCCGCGGCGCCGGCGAACTGCTGGGCGAGGAACAGACCGGCCAGATCCAGGAGATCGGCTACGCGCTGTACATGGAAATGCTCGAGCGGGCGGTGAATGCGTTGAAGGCCGGCAAGATTCCCGATCTCGAAGGCACGATGCACCAGGGACCGGAAGTCGATCTGCATCTGCCCGCATTGCTGCCCGACGACTATCTGCCGGACGTGCACCTGCGGCTCGTGCTCTACAAGCGCATCGCGGCCGCACCCACCAGCGACGAACTGCGCGAACTGCAAGTGGAAATGATCGACCGCTTCGGCCTGCTGCCGCCCCCCGCCAAGAACCTGTTCCGGCTCGCGCAGGTCAAGCTCACTGCCAAGGCCCTCGGCCTGCGCAAGATCGATATCGGTCCGGGCGGCGGCTCGGTGACATTTGAAAAAGACACCGCCGTGGATCCGGGCACGCTGATTCGGTACGTGCAGCAGAATGCGCGCACGCATCGACTGGAAGGCGGCGTGAAGCTGCGCTTCACATTGAAGCTGGAAACGGATGAGCGGCGATTCGAGGCGGCGGAGCAGCTGGTGGAGGCACTGGGAAAGAAGCCGCCACCGGTTGAGAGCAAGAAGAAAAAGTAGCGCGCCTCTTTGTCTTCTCTCTCCCATCGCTCAACGACACCACTGTCGCAGTGAGTGTCGGCTCCGAGCGGCTTTGCTGGACCGTCGCGCGCAGGGATGCGCGCGCCGGAGCCTACATGGATGTATTTACGACGCCTCGAAGTCCCCGACGGGGGACGGCGTTCCAGCAAAGCCGCTCGGAGCCGGCGCTCACGGTGAGTTAAGCGCTCTTCCTCTGCAAAGGAGGCCGGCTGAAGCCGGCCCCACAGGAAGAGAAACCCCGGAGCCCCCACCCTAACCCTCTCCCCTCTCCGGGGGATTCCGTCGCGCTTACGCGCTCCTCCTCCCCGCTTCGCGGAGGAGGGGAGGAAGTGGACGCCCTCAGGAAAGATCGCCTTGCTACACTCCCGCGCATGAACAGAACCGCCATCGTGAAAGCCGCAGCGACCGCGGCGCTTGCACTCATCATCGGTGCCGCCAGCGCACAGACGGGACTGCAGTCGTATGACGTCGAGCTGGTGATCTTCCGCAATCTGTCGTCGAACGCGACGAACGAGGACTGGTCGCGGGGGCTTGGATCGACCTCGCAAAGCACGGCGCTGGGCGATGAAGAAGAATCGGGCGGCGCGGCCGCGGAGAGTGCGCCGGTCGCTACCGCGACCGAAACCTTTCCCGATATGCCGGCCGGCAAGATGAAACTCGGCGCGATCGCCGACCAGCTCAAGCGCAGCCGCGGCTACCAGACCCTTGCCCACTTCGGCTGGACCCAGCCGGGCTTCCCGCGTACGGAAGCACACTACATGGCGATCGATTCGAAGGTGGGCGCCGGCAGCGGCCTCACCGGGCGCGTCGCACTGTCACGCGGCCGCTACCTGCATCTCACGCTCGACCTGGTATTGCAGCCGCCGGGATCGGAAGAGCGCTATGTCCTGCGACAGACGCGCCGGATGCGCAGCAACGAAAGGCATTACATCGATCACCCGAAGTTCGGCGTGATTGCGCTGATTACGCAGAGCGAGGGCTGAGGGCTCCTTCTTCCTGTGGGTCAGGCTTCAGCCTGACACTCTCAGGCCGGCTAAGGCCGGCCCCACAGTCAGAGAAGAAGACCGATCACTCTTCCCTGCTCACCACCCGGTTCCTTCCGAGTTCCTTCGCATCCTTGAGCGCCTGCAAGGCGGCGGCATAGATGCGTGCCGGCGGCGCGTCGTGCGACGGCACCAGCGACACGACGCCGGCGCTGATCGTCACATAGCGCGAGACCGACGAACGCGGATGGTGAATGGCGAGATCGCGCACGCGTGCCAGCACGGCTTCGGCCAGCTTCGAGGCCTGCACGAGATCGAGTCCCGTCGTCAGCGCTGCGATCTGGTCTTCATCGAAGCGACCGCACAGGTCGCTGGCGCGGCGGAAGCAGCCGCCGACCACGCGGGCGATGCGGCGGAACGACTGGTCGGAGCCCTGCCGGCCGAACACGTCGCGATAGTTGGAATAGTGATCGAGGTCGAATACCAGGAAGCTCAACCGGCGCGATTCGCGCTGCGCGAGACCCCAGTCGCGCTTGATCAGCTCTTCGAAGTACGGACGCCGCAACAGGCCGGTGAGCTTGTCGTCGCGCAGGTAGGCAAGCATCGTCTGCGTGCTCATGGTCGGATCCCGCGGTTCGGTGCGCAGTTCCGGACGGGCGCCGCTCTCGCGATGGAAGCTCGCGAAGTGCGTGATCTGGCCTTCCGGGTTGCGCAATGGCGCCAGCATGATCTCGTTCATGAACTGGGTGCCGTCGTTGCGATAGTTGCGCACGGTGGCGCGACAGGCGGTGCCGTCGCGCAGCGCATCGCGGATGCGGGCGAGGCCTTCCTGGTCGTGATCGTCGCCGTGCAGGAAGCGCAGGTTGCGGCCAAGGATCGATTCGGCCGAGTAACCCGTGAGCTGCTCCATGGCCGGATTCACATAGGTCACGTTCCAGTGGCCCGAGGCTGCTTCGCACAGCGCCACGGCCTCCGGAGAGGACTCGACCATCGTTCTGAACAGATTCGGATCTACCGTGCTCATCGCCACTCATCACCGGCGATCCGGTCGCGGGACGCTCATGCGTCCAGGCGCAATTCCGGTCGCTCCATGCTGCCCTTGATCGCCTGCTCGCAGCTTTGCCAGTCCGCCGATCCGCGCAAGGCGATGCGGTCCGTACCCAGCCTCCCGTGCAGGCGTGCCAATCGAATATGACTCAGAGGATCCCCGCTTCCCCGCAAAGAATCGATGACCTGGAGCACACCTTGGCGATTGTTGCAGATGGGGACGATGTCGCAGCCCGCCGCCAGCGCGGCCCGGACACGCTCGGGCATGTCGCCGACGACCCCGGCGCCGGCCATTGAGAGGTCATCGGAGAAGATGGCGCCGCTGAAACGCAGCCGGCCACGCAGCTCATCCTGCAGCCACCTGCGGGAAAACCCTGCGGGAAGCGGGTCGACTTCAGCAAAGACCACATGCGCGGCCATGATCGAGGCCAGCCCGTTGTCGATCAGGCGCTGGTAGGGATAGATGTCGTCGTCCATGTCGACCAGCGGCCGGCGGTCGACCGGCATGGCCACGTGGGAGTCCGGGACGACCGCCCCGTGCCCCGGAAAATGCTTTGCCGTCGCGGACATACCGGCCTCCCGCATGCCGTTGGCAAAGGCGATCGCCAGCTCCGCAACGATGCGCGGATCGCGGTGGAAGGCCCGGTCGCCGATCACCGAGCTGACGCCGTAGTCCAGGTCCACGACCGGGGCGAAACTCATGTCGATCCCGACGGCCAGCAGCTCGGCCGCCAGCAGCCAGCCGCACTGCCGCGCGAGATGGCGGCCCTCCGCCGGGTCGATGTCGTACTGCCGGCCGATCGTCCGCATGGGCGGCAGGACGGTGAAGTCCTTGCGGAAACGCTGGACCCGGCCACCTTCGTGATCCACGGCCACCAGCAAGGGCGGCGTCCGCACCGCCCGGATCGAGGCCACCAGGGCTTCGAGCTGCTCGATGCTGCCGAAATTGCGCGTGAACAGGATGCAGCCGCCGACCAGCGGGTGGGCCAGCAGGTCGCGGTCCTCGACCGTGAGTTCGGTCCCGGCGACGTCGATCATGAGGGGGCCGAGGGTCATGGGAGAGACCACAGGCGACGGGCGACAGGCAACAGCCAGAAAAGATCGACTCTGGCGTTCCGGCCGTCGCCTGTCGCCTGTCGCCTGTCGCCCTGTCTCATCTCCACTCCCGATACGGCTTCTGCGCCAGGTTGAAATTGTAGTACCGCTCGTCTTCCGTGACTTCCTCGCCCAGCCAGTCGGGGCGGGCGAAGACGGCGTCCTCGGACGGCAGTTCGATCTCGGCGACGATCAGGCCGGCGTTGGCGCCGAGGAATTCGTCGATTTCCCAGACCAGCTCGCCCATCGGGATGCGGTGGCGGTACTTCTCGACCAAGGGCCCGGTGCACAGTTCATCGAGGATCTGATCGGCATCGGCGCGCGGAACCGGATATTCGAACTCCAGTCGCGTCATGCCGGAACGCTTCGCCTTGAGGTTCAGCCATGCCTGCTCGCCCGCGATTCGGGCGCGGATGGAACAGGCGGCACCCGAGTTGAGATAGCCCTGCCGCATCAGTTCCCGACTGTCGACCTGCGAGCGCCAGGCGTCGGACTTCACCAGGAATTTGCGTTCGATTTCGAGGGGCATGATGGGACCGGATTTCTTCCTGTGGGGCCGGCTTCAGCCGGCCTGCTGCAGGTTGAAGAGAAGAGGCCGGCTGAAGCCGGCCCCACAGGAAGAAGGGATGCTGCTACCTGCCACGCTCGAACACCGCCACCGACTCGACATGGGCCGTGTGCGGGAACATGTCCATCACGCCCGCGGCGGTCAATCGATAGCCGTGCTGGTTCACCAGGATGCCGGCATCGCGCGCCAGCGTTCCAGGATGGCACGACACGTACACGATGCGATCGGCTCGCGTAGCTGCGACGACGGGCAGAACTTCCTGCGCCCCGGCGCGCGGCGGGTCGAGCAGCACCTTGTCGTAGCGACGCTTCGCCCAGGAAGCCATGTGCAGATCTTCGGCCGCGAGATTGGCGGTGAAGAACTCTGCGTTCTGCAGCCCGTTGCGCTCTGCATTGGCGCGCGCCCGCGCGACCAGCCCGGCCTCGCCTTCGACACCGACGACGTGCCTGGCGCGTCGCGCGAGCGGCAGGGAAAAATTGCCGAGACCGCAGAACAGGTCGAGCACCTCGTCCTCAGCCGACAGCTGCAGCAGCTCGACGACGCGCTCGATCATGCGCTCGTTCAGCGCCGCGTTGACCTGCACGAAATCAGTCGGCAGGAACTGCAGCGTGACATCGAACTGCGGCAGCGAATACGCGAGCGCCGGCACGTCGCTGCGCAGCGGCGCGACGGTGTCGTAGCCGCCAGGCTGCAGATAGATGTGCACGTTGTGTTCGCGCTCGAATGCGTGCAGATGCGCCATGTCCGCTTCCGTCAACGGTTCAAGCACGCGGATGACGAGCGCCACCGCATTGTCGGCAACGGCGATCTCGATCTGCGGAATGCGATTCGGAATGCTCAACGACGTAAGCAGCGCAGACAGCGCCGGAATCATGGCGTCGACCGGCGCGCGCAGGATTTCGCAGCGCTGCAGATCGGCGATGTAGCTCGTGGAGCGTTCCTTGAAGCCGACGACGACGCGTCCCTTCTTGGGCACCCAGCGTCCCGCGAGCCGCGCGCGACGTCGATAGTTCCAGGCATCGGCCTGCAGCGGTTCGAGGAGCTGCTGCGGGCTCACCTTGCCGATGCGCTCGAACGCATCGGTGAGCTGGCGCTGCTTGAATTCGATCTGTCGCTGCGGCGACAGATGCTGCAGCGCGCAGCCGCCGCACACGCCGAAATGCACGCAGCCCGGCGCAACGCGATCGGGCGATGGCTCCAGGATCTGCAGCAGGCGCGCCTCATCGAAATTCGGGCCGCGCTTCGTCCGCAGCCATTCGACGCGCTCGCCGGGCAATGCGTCCTCGATGAAGACGACCTTGCCGGCGTGATGCGCGACGCCGCGGCCTTCATGCGACAGGCCTTCGATCGTTGAGATCTCCGGCGCGGACTGGACGCGGGCTCGGGAACGGCCGCTCAAACCTGCACCTCCTGCCAGGCTGCCAGGAACTCATCGAGATGCGGCTTCGATTGCGCCTTGAGCGCCTCGCGAATGCGCTCGCACTCGGCGTGATATTCCTCGCGCGACAGCATGCCGCGCATCAGTTCGAAGCGCAGATAGACCAGGAAGGTGTTGAGCACGTCGGTCTCGCAATAGTTGCGGATGACGTCGATCTGGCCGGCGAGGTACGCATCCCACACCTTGTCGCCGCTCATGCCCAGCTTGCCCGGCAGGCCGAGCAGCATCGCCGCCGCCTGCAGACTGACGCGCGCCCGCGCCTGGAAACTCGACAGCACGTCCATCAGGTCGAGATGACGGTTGTGATAGCGGTTCAGGTAGTTGTTCCAGCGAAAGGCCTGGTCGGAATCGCCCGACTCCCAATAGCGCGGCGCCTGGATGCCATGACGCATCGCGCGGTAGTGCAGCACCGGCAGATCGAAGCCGCCGCCGTTCCAGGAAACGAGATTGGGCGTGTACTTGTCGATGCCGTCGAAGAAGCGCTGGATGATTTCGGCCTCCGAGGCATTGGGATCACCCAGCGACCAGACCTTGAAGGTGTCGCCGGTCCGCAGCGCCACTGAAATGGCAACGACGCGCTGCTGCTCGTAAGACAGGAATTCATTGCCGGTGGCCTCGCGACGCTTCGCCTGCATCACATAGCCGACTTCCTTGTCGGTCAGGCCGTCCAGGTCGTAGACGCGGCGCCCGAGTTCGACGTCGGGAATGGTTTCAATATCGAAGGCGAAGACGGCCATGGATGATCGATGAGGTGATGAGTGATGAGAGGAGGAAACGTGGACGGCGGCGGCATCTTACCGCCTGGGATCGGTCGGACGCTCAAGCCGTCACGACGACGTCTTTTTCATCAGCACCGCGACGGCCACGACCAGCCCGGCTTCATCCGTCAGCGTGACATGCCCTTCGCCGATGCCGAGCTGTTCGCAGCGCTCCTGGCCGCGTGCGGACCAGATGATCTCGGGCTTGCCGAGCGCATTCGGTGCAACCCCGCAATCGCGGATCCACATGCCGTCGGAGAAACCGGTCCCCATCGCCTTGACGATGGCTTCCTTGGCCGCAAAGCGCATCGCCAGAAAGCGCACGGGACGCCGATAGTCGCGAAACGTCGCCAGTTCCTGCGGCATCAGCAGATGCTCGACGAAGCGCTCGCCGTGGCGATCGAAGATCTTCTGGACGCGTTCCACCTGGACCACGTCCGTGCCGATGCCGTAGATCATTCGCCGCGGGCCTGCAGCATCAGGCGCTTCATCTCGGCGACAGCGAACCGCATGCCGTCGATCACGGCGCGCGCCACGATCGCGTGGCCGATGTTGAGTTCGACGATTTCAGGAATGGCGGCGATCGGACCGACGTTGTGATAGTTGAGGCCATGCCCCGCATGCACGCGCAGGCCGATGCGCGCCGCATGTTTCGCCGCATGCTGGACGCGCGCGAGTTCGCGGGCCTGATGTTCGCCCTTCGCCTCTGCATAGGCGCCCGTATGCAGTTCGACGACGGGCGCGCCGACGCGTACCGCCGCATCGAGCTGCGACACTTCCGGATCGATGAACAGCGACACGCGAATACCGGCCGCCGCGAGCTGTGCGCAGATCGGCTTGAGTGCCGCCTCCTGTCCGACGACATCGAGGCCGCCTTCGGTGGTGACTTCAGTACGGCGCTCGGGCACGAGGCAGCAATCTGCCGGCTTCACCTCGCAGGCAATGCGGACCATTTCTTCGGTCGCGGCCATTTCGAAGTTCACGCGCGTCTGCAGGGCCTGCTGGCACAGATGGACATCGCGGTCCTGGATGTGACGACGGTCTTCGCGCAGATGGATCGTGATGCTGTCGGCGCCCGACTGTTCTGCGATCAACGCAGCGTACAGGGGGTCCGGATAAGTCGTGCGTCGCGCCTGACGGAGCGTGGCGACGTGATCGACATTGACGCCGAGGTGGAGGGTCATGGGTTCAAAACGACGCGGATTTGCGGGGGCCAGAGCATAAAGTCCCCGGTCCCGGTAAGGCCAGATCATTCTTCCTGCAGGTCAGGCTGTAGGTCAGGCTTCAGCCTGACTCGAAAAAAAGGCCGGCTGTGACCGAAGGAAATCCCCGTGGGAAAGCCGGCCCCACAGAAGATGAAGACAAGAGAAGACCATGACGGACCCTAGGTGAGCTTCCGCAGCTCCATCATCACCTGCCGGCTCTTGAGCTCGCGGCCTTCCAGCACCCGATCCAGCGCACCGCGCAGCAGCGGACGAATGGCTTGGCAGAGCTGCGCATCGTCGAGGGCCTCCGCAGCCAGCGCCAGCAACACTGCGCCCGAATAGATCGACGGGCCTTCGGCTACGTCACTCGCCGCAATGGCACCCTGCTCGAATCGATAGCGGTATGCGCGATCGGCATCGATGGGCACGCCCGCGACGTCGTGTGTCAACGGGAGTCCGTAGCCGAGCGCTTCGAGCAGGCGCTTCTCGAAGACGCGCAGCGGCGCCAGCGGACTCCCGGATGCCTTCAGCACCTCGAGGGTATGGGCGTATAGAGCGAACACGTCCGCATGGGCATCGTGACGCGCAAACAGCTTGAGCAGCAGTTCGTTGAGGTAGTAGCCGCTGACCAGCCGGTCTGCCTGCAGCAGACGGTAGGTGCCATCGAACTCGACCGCCGTCAGCGTGCCGGCCTCCGCGCCCGCGCTCCACGACACCAGCAGCCGGTTGAACGGCTGCAGCATCGACATGGAAGACGCGCCCTTCTTGCTGCTCCCCCGCGCGCCGCGGGCAAACACCGTGACGCGACCGTGATCGCGCGTGAACAGTTCGAGGATCCGGCTCGTGTCGCGATAGGGCCGATGATGCAGGACGTAAGCGGGTTGCAGCTGGATGAGACGGGTTGACATCGGTGCGGTGACGGACGACGCGTCACCTCATGACTCGTACCCGAGCTGCCGCAGCGCGGCTTCGCTGTCGGACCAGTTCTCCTTCACCTTCACCCACAGTTCCAGGTGCACCGGGCGACCGAAGAGTTCCGACATCTCGATACGCGCCGCGCGACCGACTTCCTTGAGCTGTTCGCCGCCGTGGCCGATGACGATGGCTTTCTGCCCGGCCCGCTCCACCCAGATCACGGCGTTGACGAGCAGCCTGCCCTCTTCCTGCGCGAAGCGTTCGATCTCCACCGTGAGGCCGTAGGGCAGTTCCTGGTGCAGTCGCTGCGTCAGCTTCTCGCGCACGATCTCAGAGGCCTGGAATTCGGGGCTGCGATCGGTCACCTGATCGAGCGGAAAATGCGGCGGCGACAGCGGCAGGTATTTCGCGATCAGCGCCGGCAGCGTGTCGACGTTCTTCTGCTTGAGGCCCGACATCGGCACGATCTCCGCGAAATGCGCCTTGCGGGCAATCTCCTCGATGAACGGCAGCAGCCGTTCGCGCGGGGTGACCTTGTCCACCTTGTTGACGGCCAGGATGATGGGGCGTCCGCGCTCGACGAGCTGTTCGAGCACGCGCTGATCTTCATCGATCCAGCGCAGCGCCTCGACCACGAACAGGTTGGCATCCGCATCGTTGAGCGAGGTGACCGCGGCGCGATTCATGTGGCGGTTCATGGCGCGCTTGCCGCCGGAATGCAGACCGGGCGTATCGACGAAAATGATCTGCGACTGTTCGCTGCTGCGGATGCCCAGGATGCGGTGGCGCGTCGTCTGCGGCTTGTGGCTCACAATGCTGACCTTGCGCTCCAGCAGCGCATTGAGCAGCGTCGACTTGCCGACGTTGGGCCGTCCGACGATGGCTACGAAGCCGCAGCGGAATTCGGGATTCGACGCTTCGGCGGCGGGAATGTCAGGATCGCTCATGTCTGGTCTGGGCTGGAAGGGGTCGGATCGCCGGCAGTGCTTTCGGGAACGGGCTTGGAACGTCGCGACGGCAGTGCGTTCAGGACTTCGTGAGCTGCAATCTGTTCGGCGCGCCGCCGACTCGGGCCGATGCCGATGGCCCGCAGCGCCAGCGACTCGACGGAACAGCTCACTTCGAAGACCTGATTGTGCGCCTCGCCGCTGATGGATTCGACCGCGTAGACCGGCAGCGGCAGGCTGCGGGCCTGGACGGCTTCCTGCAGGCGGGTTTTCGGATCCTTCAGTTCGGCGGCGCTCGGCAGCTTGTCGAGCCGCGGTATGAAAAGGCGTTCGATCACCCGCGCAGCGGCTTCGAAACCGCCATCGAGATAGACCGCGCCGAACAGGGCTTCGAGCGCATCGGCAAGGATGGACTTGCGACGGAAACCACCCGATTTGAGTTCGCCCGAACCGAGGCGGACGTAGTGACCGAGATCGAGTTCGGCGGCAATCACCGCCAGCGCCTCGCCGCTGACCAGGCTGGCCCGGAATCGCGACAGGTCGCCCTCGTCCGCCGCCGCGAATTCCTGGAACACCAGGCGCGCAACCACGCAGTTCAGGATGGCGTCGCCGAGGAATTCCAGCCGCTCGTTATGCGGGCCGCCGGCGCTGCGGTGCGTGAGCGCCGCTTCGAGCAGCGCCGGATCGCGGCATTCGTAATCGAGGGCTTGCTGGAGCCAGGCGGCGGCGGTCTTCAATGCGGATTCCGTACGGGCGGATCGAGGCCCGCACTCTGCGCCACTCGGTCTGCCGGCGCCAGTAGGCGATCAGGGCCCTTTGACATCCACCGACTTGTCGAAGTCGACCACCAGCGAGACGTTGGCGACGAACGGCGCTTCGGCGCGGTAGTACGCACGCATCGTGAAGCCGCCGGCACTCTTCTTGATCTCGATGTCCTTGGGATCGAGGCTCTTGATGTCCTCGATGGTCCAGCGGCGATCCAGCGACGTGCGCAACTGCTGGGGCGAGGTGGGACCTCCGGAATACTCCTTGGCGGTCTGATCCAGGGCGCGCACGACGGCCATGTATTCGAAATACAGCGGCGTGAGGCGGATGCCGGCATAGAGCGCAAATCCCAGGATCGCCAGGATGATCACCATGCCGAGAAACGTTGCGCCGCGCTGACGAGCGAACATTGGAACTCTCCTGCCTGTCCGAACCTGTTGTTGTCGCACTTGCCTACTTGATCGCATCGCCGATGCGGTTCCAGATCGGCGCATCCGGCAGATCCCAGTTCAGCCAGATCCGCACCGCCTTGCCGACCAGGTTCTTCTCCGGCACGAACCCGACTTCCGGGAAGCGGCTGTCGCGGCTGTTGTCGCGATTGTCGCCCATGAAGAAGTAATGGTCCGCCGGCACGACCTGATCGTAGTCGCGGGAATCGCGCTCGGGAATGAACAGCACGCGGTGTTTCACTCCGCCGAGATCCTCGACTCCCTGCAATGCATCCGCCTGCGGTCCGGTGTTGCGCGGTCCCGCATACGTCCCATCGAGCGTCACCGTCATGGGTTGATCGTTGATGAACACCCGCTGGTTCCGCACCGAAACATGATCGCCCGGCAGTCCGACGAGCCGCTTGATGTAGTTCACCGACGGGTCGCTCGGCAGCCGGAAAACGATGACGTCGCCGCGCTGCGGTTCACCGATATTCACGATCTTCGAATTGAGCACAGGCAGGCGCAGGCCGTAGGAGAACTTGTTCACAAATATGAAATCACCGTCCAGCAGGGTCGGCATCATGGAATCGGACGGGATCCGGAACGGTTCGAACAGGAAGGAGCGGATCACCAGGACGATCAGGATGACGGGAAAGAACGAACGCGCGTACTCGACGACGATGGGCTCGCGCACGTTCTCCGGCGCGGTTCCCTCCGCGGCGGCCCGTTGCAGGCGGGACGGTTTCCACAGCCACGCATCCAGCCCCCAGATCACGCCGGTGACGAACGTCGCGACCGTCAGAATGAACGAGAAGTCAAAGATCATGGTCTGCTCACTTGTCCTTGCCGATCTTCAGCACCGCCAGGAACGCTTCCTGGGGGATCTCCACCGAACCGAGCTGCTTCATGCGCTTCTTGCCTTCCTTCTGCTTCTCCAGCAGCTTGCGCTTGCGCGAAGCGTCGCCGCCGTAGCACTTGGCCAGCACGTTCTTGCGCAGCGCCTTGACCGTCGCGCGCGCGACGATCTGGCTGCCGATGGCCGCCTGCACCGCCACTTCGAACATCTGCCGCGGAATCAGCTCCTGCATCTTGTCGACGAGTTCGCGGCCGCGGTGATAGGCATTGTCGCGATGAACGATGATGGAGAGCGCATCGACCCGGTCGCCGTTGATGAGCACATCCAGACGCACCAGCGGCGCCGTCTCGAAGCGGTTGAACTCGTAGTCGAATGAAGCATAGCCGCGGCTCACCGATTTCAGCCGGTCGAAGAAATCGAGCACGACTTCGGCCAGCGGCATTTCGTACTGCATCGACACCTGGCTGCCAACGTAGAGCATCTTGGTCTGCTTGCCGCGCTTCTCGGTGCACAGCTTCATGACCGCGCCGACGTAGTCCGGCGGCAGCAGCAGATTCGCGGTGATGATCGGTTCGCGCAGGTCTTCGATCTCGTTGCTCGGCGGCAGCTTCGCCGGATTGTCCACGTACTCCACATTGCCGTCGGTCCGCAGGATTTCGTAGACCACGGTCGGCGCGCTGGTGATCAGGTCCAGGTTGTATTCGCGTTCCAGTCGTTCCTGCACGATGTCCATGTGCAGCAGCCCGAGGAAGCCGCAGCGGAAGCCGAAGCCCAGCGCCGTCGATACCTCCGGTTCGTAGTGCAGGGCCGAGTCGTTCAACTTGAGCTTGGCCAGCGCGTCGCGGAACGATTCGTAGTCTTCGGTGTTGACGGGAAAGAGGCCCGCGAACACGCGCGGCTGCACCTGCTTGAAGCCCGCCAGCGGCGCCTCGCAGGGCCGGTTGTCGAGCGTGATCGTGTCGCCGACCGGCGCGCCGTTGATCTCCTTGATGCCGGCAATGACGAAGCCGACTTCGCCGGTGTAGAGCGCTTCCGCGGCCAGCGACTTCGGCGTGAAGCGGCCGAGCTTGTCGACGGTGTGCGCGCGGCCCGTCGACCACACGCGGATCTTCGCGCCCGTGCGCAGCGAGCCGTTCATGACGCGCACCAGCGAGACGACGCCGACATAGTTGTCGAACCACGAATCGATGATCAGCGCCTGCAGCGGGCCATCGGGATCGCCCTTCGGCGCCGGCACGCGCCTGACCAGTTCCTCCAGCAGATCCTGCACGCCCTCGCCCGTCTTGGCGCTCACGCGCAGCGCATCGCTCGCCTCGATGCCGATGATCTCCTCGATTTCCTTGATGACGCGATCCGGCTCGGCCGACGGCAGATCGATCTTGTTCAGCACCGGCACGACTTCGAGCCCCTGCTCCAGCGCCGTGTAGCAGTTCGCGACGCTCTGCGCTTCGACGCCCTGCGCCGCATCGACGACCAGCAATGCGCCTTCACAGGCGGCCAGCGAACGCGAGACCTCGTAGGAGAAGTCGACGTGTCCGGGCGTGTCGATCAGGTTGAGCTGGTAGGTTTCGCCGTCACGAGAACGGAACCGCAGCGACACGCTCTGCGCCTTGATGGTGATGCCGCGCTCGCGTTCGAGATCCATCGAATCGAGCACCTGGGCTTCCATCTCGCGGGCCTCGAGTCCGCCGCAGAGCTGGATGAAGCGGTCGGCGAGCGTGGATTTGCCGTGATCGACGTGCGCGATGATGGAAAAGTTGCGGATCAGCTTCATCTAAGGGGCTTTTTTGCGACGGCGGCGGCAAAGGGCGGCGGATTATAGCGGAATGCCGCACAGCGACAGTGAGCCGCCGCGAACTCAGAGGGTCAGGTAGGCCCTGACTCTGTCGTGATCCAGCCGGTAGGCGCAGACGAAGTCGCCATCCGCCAGCAGGACGGGAATCCGGCGACCGTATTTTCCTTCGAGGTCGGGGTGATCGGCGATATCGATGACGGCGACATCGGCGGCCGCGGGGCCGAGCAGTTCGGCCAGCTCGATCATCAGCTGTTCGCAGAGCGAGCAGCCGCTGCGGGTATAGACCGTCCAGGCGGTCATGGCGGCTTCTTGTGATTCAGCGAGTGACGGGCTGACTGGCTTCGGCAGCCCGCGGCGGGACTTTCCGGGGAGCATCGATCTGCCGCATCACCCCGGCGGCGATCGCCTCGACCGTTGCCGCCGGCACCTCGCCCACCGCCGTCACCTGGTGACCGTCGAGATCCAGCGAATAGGCGAACGCCGCACCGACTTTTGCCAGGCCGTGCATCGGCTGAGCCTGGGAATCGCGCGGCTCGATGAAGACAGACACGGAAGCCAGGCCATCCGAATACACCAGATGCCTCACCGGCGTGGGCGAACCGGCGATGAGCTGGACGCGCCATGTCGTCAGGCGGAACCCGGCAGGCAGCCGCGCCACGCTCCAGCCCACGACGGCATTGGCCACGCGCGGCGGCAGGGTGTCCTCCTGGCGCACCCACTTGAACCCCTCACCGGTGATGGAGGCTTTGAGTTCATCGGCGGGAATGCGGTCGCGCAGGTTCAGTTCGGAAAACAGGATCTGCTCGATGACCTTGCCGTCGCGGTCGCAGAGCTGGGACTTCAACGGCATGGCCGTTTCCTGGTCCAGCCAGAGCTTGTAGCCGTAGCGGTACTGGTCGCGCGGCTTGACCTCGATGATCTGGGTCTTGCGGCCATGCGCCTTGACGATGCCGCCGGAACGTTCGATCTGGTACAGCTGTTCGAGGGTCTCGTTGTAGACCGGCAGCGCCGACACCAGCGAATTGTCGTCGGTACGCTTCTCGACGAAGACCATGCGCTTGTCGGGCAGGTAGCAGATCACTTCGGAAGCATTGCGGACGATCTCGCGCCCGCTGCCGTCCAGGGAGACCAGACGTTCGGTGATCCTGCCCTTGTCGACGCGATGAATGATGCGCATCGCTTCGGAGCGCGAATCGCGCAGATGGAAGAAGCGACCGTCGTAGTTCTGGGTGGACAGCGCACGCGACATGCGCTCGAGCCATTCGCGCGCCTCGGGATCCGCGGCTTGCGCCGGCAGGACGACGGCACAACACAGGGCGACGAACCAGGACCGGAGGGTCGACATCAGCGCTGCGGCTCCGCGGAGTCCTGCGACGTCACGTTGATGGCGACGTCCTCATCCTGTTCCTGATCGTCCGAGAGGACGCCGCTCAGCACCGTGCGGCGTCCCAGCGGCGAGGAATATTCGCTGTGTGCGACCACGTAATTGGTGAGGCGCGCCGCAGGAATGTAGGCAGTGTTCGTTGCACCGACGTTGGTGGGAACGGTGTAGCTCGGAGCAGGCTGCGATTCGGCAATCGCGGCATTGTCGGCCACCACCGCGACCGGTTGAGGATCGAGGCCGGCGGGCTGCAGGGAAATGACGGCAACCGCCGCAACGCCCGCGGCAATCGCGAAACCGGCTGCCGGACGCATCCACCGCAGCATGGCCTGCGATCGTGCCGCTGGCACGGCGGCGACGGGTTCGGCTTCGATGGCGGCGGCAATCCGGTCGGCAAATCCCCTGGAAGCGGCCACCGGCTGCGCTCCGCGGATCGCCTCGCTGATGAGCGAATAACGCCCCATCGTTTCCAGCAGCTGCGAGTCGCGCTGTGCCTGCCTCAGCAACAGGCTGAGTTCAGCCTCGGGAAGCTCGCCATCCAGGCAGGCCGACAGTTGCTCTTTCACCGGATCGGTCATATCCGCATCACCGCACTTTCGATCTCGAACATCAGTTTCGACACCACGCTCAAGTGCTGACCCGTCAATCCAACAACGGTTTCAGCTTTTTGTCGATGGCCTCGCGCGCCCGGAAGATGCGCGATCGGACCGTCCCGACAGGGCAGTCCATGGCCTCCGCAATCTCCTCGTAAGACAATCCCTCGAGTTCGCGCAGGACGATGGCCTTGCGCAGATCCTCGGGCAACTGCTCCAGCGCCTGCTCCACGACACCGCGAATCTCGTCCGTGAGGAGCACGCCTTCGGGCGTATCGCCTTCCTTGAGTCTCGCCTGCCGGTCGTGTTGCTCCGGATCCTGCAGGTCGAGGTCGAAGTCCACCGGCCGGCGCCGATTCGATACCAGCGTGTTCTTGGCCGTATTGATCGCTATGCGATACAGCCAGGTATAGAACGCGCTGTCGCCCCGGAAGGCAGGTAACGCCCGATAGGCCTTGAGGAAGGCCTCCTGGGCAACGTCCTCTGCCTCCGCGGCATCGTTGACGAACCGTCCCACCAGCTTCAGCACGCGGTGCTGATACTTGCGGACCAGCAGGTCGAAGGCGCGCTTGTCGCCCTTCTGAACCCGCTCCACAAGCTGCTGGTCATTGTCGTCTTCGATCATTGACCCGCGACCCCGGCAGGCGCGAAACCCATATCATCAAAGCACCCGGCCGAGGCTGCACCGATAGACTGACGGGTCTGGGGAAAGTTCGCCGAACATTGCATTTCGTTACGAAATGCAACGCGCATCGCATCAAGGGAGGAAGGACTACCGATCAAGGTCATGAATTCGCCTGCGCCGCGGTCGGGGCGGCGCATTCTGACCGATCCAGCCTCAGGCGGACCAGCAGACGACGAAAATCCGGACCCGGAAGGTCGCATGGCAGCAACAGCATCGTCCGGGTCCGGGGCCCGCCCGGCTCCACCGACCATCGCAGCCAGATCGCAACTGGACTCATTCTGGAAGCTGGCAGCAACCGCGCCTCGCTCTCGCGGCCCGAGCCACGGGTGAGCTGCCAGGTCCCGTCGCTGCGCCAGACTGCCCGGATGACGGACCGGGTTCCCCCCAGCCAGCCTGCCCGGTGGAATCCCGTCGCCAGAACGGACGATCCCAGAACCACCAGCAACCCCAGCACGACAGGATGGACGCTGCCAAGCATCAGCAACGGCGCCAGCCCCGCCAGCCCCATGAGGCCGAGGGCCGCCCATCGCTGGCCGCGCATCTGCCGCAGTTCAAGAACCAGGGTTGGAGAGCCTTGCGATGACATAGGCCTGCTGCGGATCCTGCGGATGTTCCCTGCCCGTCAGATACGCGAGGAGCACTGGATCCTGCTCCTCCAGCAACGCTTCGAATGCCTGCTGTTCCTCCGGCGAGGCCGCGACGTAGTGCTGCTCCAGGTACCGCTGGAAGACGACGTCCAGTTCGCGCATGCCGCGCCGGCAGCGCCAGCGCAGGCGGGACAGCCGTGCCGCTTCCATGGCCAACCGGTCAATGCCGCCGTTCGGCGATCAGCTTCTTGATCTCGGCAATCGCGCGCGCCGGGTTCAGATCCTTCGGGCACGCTTCGGTGCAGTTCATGATCGTGTGGCAGCGATACAGCTTGAACGGATCTTCGAGCGCATCGAGACGTTCGCCCGTCGCTTCATCGCGCGTATCGATGATCCAGCGATAGGCGGCGAGCAGTGCCGCCGGACCCAGGTAGCGGTCGCCGTTCCACCAATAGCTCGGGCAGGAGGTCGAGCAGCAGGCACACAGAATGCACGCCGAGGGACGATCGATCTTCTCCTGGTCTTCCTTCGACTGCAGGCGCTCGCGATCCGGCGGCGCCGGCGTGCGCGTCTGCAGCCACGGCTTCACCGAGGCGTACTGTGCGTAGAAGTTGGTGAGATCGGGCACCAGATCCTTCACCACCGGCATGTGCGGCAGCGGACAGATCTTGACGTCGCCCTTCACGTCCTCGCAGGCGCGGGTGCAGGCCAGCGTGTTCACGCCGTCGATGTTCATGGCGCAGGAACCGCAGATGCCTTCGCGGCACGAGCGCCGGAACGTCAGCGTCGGATCGATCTCGTTCTTGATCTTGATGAGTGCGTCCAGAACCATCGGCCCGCACGCCGCCATGTCGACTTCGTAGGTATCGACGCGCGGATTCTCGCCGGTCTCCGGATCGAAGCGGTAGATGCGGAACGACCGCACGTCCTTCGCGCCGGCCGGCGCTTTGAAGGACTTGCCGGGCTTGATCTTGGAGTTCGCGGGTAGGCGGAATTGGGCCATGGACTTGTCCGGGGAATAGTTGCTTAGTCGATAGAGGCTACGGGTCGGGCGACAGGCTACAGGCTACAGGCTACAGGCTACGGACTTCTGAACTTCCATTCTGGCTGTCGCCTGTCGCCTGTCGCCTGTAGCCCTCTCACCCTCTCAATACACCCTTGCCTTCGGCGGAACCGGCTCGACGTCGCTCGTCAACGTATTCGTATGCACGGGCCGATAGTCGAGTTGCACATCGCCGTGATCGCTGACCCAGGACAGCGTGTGCTTCATCCAGTTCTGGTCGTCGCGATTCGGGAAGTCTTCGCGCGCATGGGCGCCGCGGCTTTCCTGACGATTGCTGGCCGAATGCATGGTCGCAACGGCCTGACCGAGCAGGTTGTCGAGTTCCAGCGTTTCGATCAGGTCTGTGTTCCAGACCATGCCGCGATCCGTCACGTTGACGTCCGCAAACGAGTTGAAGACTTCCGACAGCTTCTGCACGCCTTCCTGCAGCGATTCGCCGGTGCGGAACACGGCTGCGTGCCCCTGCATGACCTTCTGCATGTTGAGGCGGATATCGGCCGTGCGCAGGGAGCCCTTGGCGTTGCGGAATTTGTCGATACGGCTGACTGCGAAGTCGCCGGCATCCTTCGCAAGCGTACGATGCTTCGTGCCCGGCTTGACGATGTCGGCGCAGTGACGCGCTGCTTCGCGGCCGAACACGACCAGGTCCAGCAGCGAGTTCGAACCGAGACGGTTCGCGCCGTGCACCGAGACGCAGGCCGCTTCGCCAACGGCCATGAGGCCCGGCACGACGGTGTCGGGATTGCCGTTCTTCATGGTCACGACTTCGCCGTGATAGTTCGCCGGCACACCGCCCATGTTGTAGTGAACGGTCGGCAGCACGGGGATCGGCTGCTTCGTGACGTCGACGCCCGCGAAGATCTTCGCCGTCTCGGCGATGCCCGGCAGCTTCTCGTGAATCGTGTCGGCGCCCAGATGTTCGAGGTGCAGGAAGATGTGATCCTTGTGCGCGCCGACGCCGCGGCCTTCGCGGATCTCGATCGTCATGGCGCGGCTCACCACGTCGCGCGAGGCCAGATCCTTCGCGTTCGGCGCATAACGTTCCATGAAGCGCTCGCCGGCGGAGTTGCGCAGGATGCCGCCTTCGCCGCGGACGCCTTCGGTAATCAGGCAGCCGGCGCCGTAGATGCCGGTCGGATGGAACTGCACGAATTCCATGTCCTGCATCGGCAGACCGGCGCGCAGCACCATGCCGCCGCCATCGCCCGTGCATGTGTGTGCAGAAGTGCAGGAGAAGTACGCGCGACCATAGCCGCCGGTCGCCAGCACGGTCTGGTGACCGAGGAAGCGATGCACCGTACCGTCCGCCATGTCGATGGCAACGACGCCGCGACATTCGCCGTTTTCCATGATCAGGTCGACGGCAAAATATTCGATGAAGAATTGCGCTTCGTGGCGCAGCGCCTGCTGATACAGGGTATGCAGCATGGCGTGACCGGTGCGGTCCGCGGCTGCGCAGGTGCGCTGCGCGGTGCCCTGACCGAAACGCGTGGTCATGCCGCCGAACGGACGCTGATAGATGCGACCGTCTTCGGTACGCGAGAACGGCACGCCGTAGTGTTCGAGTTCGATGACGGCACCGGGCGCCTCTTTGCACATGAACTCGATCGCGTCCTGGTCGCCCAGCCAGTCCGATCCCTTGACGGTGTCGTACATGTGCCAGCGCCAGTCGTCTTCGCCCATGTTGCCGAGCGCGGCGCTGATGCCGCCCTGCGCGGCCACCGTGTGGCTGCGGGTCGGGAATACCTTGGTGATGCACGCGGTCGACAGGCCGGAATGCGCGAGGCCGAACGTGGCGCGCAGGCCGGCGCCGCCGGCACCTACGACCACGACGTCGTAGTAATGATCGATGAACTGGTACGCGCTCATGCCACGGCTCCGAATGCGATACGCAGCACGGAGAAGATGCCCAATGCCGCCAGAACGATGTGAACGAAGGTGAGCAGCAGCATCGTCACGACCTTCAGACCGTGACTGGTCACGTAGTCTTCGACGACCACCTGCACGCCCAGCTGCGAGTGATACACGGCCGTGCCGATCAGCAACGACAGCAGCACCGCGTTCAGCGGCAGGGCGATCCAGGCCAGCACCGCTGCGTGACTGAGATCGCCCAGGCGCAGCAATGCGCTCACGAACCACAAGCCGAGCACGACGAGGGCGACGGCGCTCACGCGCTGCATCCACCAGTGACCGACGCCTTCCTTCGCCGAGCCCAGCCCCAGCACCCGGCCCATCGGGCTGCGCAGGCTCATGCCACACCTCCGGCGCTGCGACCCAGCACAAGGAACCAGAAATACGCCGTCAGTATCACGGCGCCGAGAAATGCGACCCAGCCGCTCAGGCGCGCGGTCTTCTTCTCGAAGCCGTGCCCGGCGTCCCACACCAGGTGACGCACGCCGTTCAACAGGTGGTAGAAGAAGCTGAAGGAGAAAGCGATCAGCAGCACGCGGACCAGCGGATGGGCGAAACACTGCTGGGCCCTGGCGTACGCATCGGCACCGGTCGCGGCCGCGACGAGCCAGTACGTGAGCAGCAGCAATCCCACACTCATCGCACAGCCGGTCATGCGATGCAGGAACGACAGCGCCATCGTGTATTGCCACCGGTACGAAAGGAACGGCGACAACGGTCGGACGTATCGGGTCGGGCTACTCATGTGTGTTCCTGAAACGAATGCGCCAACGATCAGAAGTCGATGCAGCGACCGCGTTTTTCCCAGTCGCCGAAGCGTGTCGGTTCGGGGCCTTCGCGACCGCCGATTTCGATGGCCGGGGTCGATATCTGCGGAGATGATTGAGCGCCCACGGAGTCTGCCGCGATGTGGGAAACTGGCGATGCCGACGCATGCGTCGGTGCGACGTCGGACGTCTGCGCGACGTCGGAAGTGGTTTCCTGGCGGCTGCTGGGCATGGCGTCGTAGTCTGCCAGAAGGCCTCAGACCGAGGAACCTCGGGCGGTATATCAAGTCACGATGGGTCGTTTCGGATTTAGCGAATGAGCGAGATTCTGCCCTTTCCCACCGCTGCCCTGCCGCGCTTCGGCAGCATCCTCGTGAGCGGCGCCGATGCCCGGGATTTCCTGCAGGGCCAGCTGAGTTTCGACATGCAGCGCCTCACCCGCCAGCGCCTGGAGCTGGCGAGCTGCAATTCGCCGCAGGGCCGCGTGCAGGCGATCGTGTGGATGGTCGAACGCAGCGATGGAATCCTGCTGATCGTCCCCGCCGAACTCGTCGATGCCATCGTGATGCGCCTGCGCAAGTACGTGATGCGCGCCAAGGCGAAGATAGAGAGCGGTGCGGGACACTTCGTCATCGGCGGCGCAGCCAACGACGCGCGCCCACCGCGGACACACGATGAACGTGGCGGCGTCAGCTTCATCCGCTGGCCGGTGGCAACGACATCCTCGCTGATCGTCGCACCTGTCGCCGCGAAACTGCTCGACGAGGCTCAGTTCGCTGCCGACTGGCATCGAGCCGAGATCCGCGCCGGCCTGCCGCAGGTGTATTCGCAGACCCACGAGGCGTTCGTGGCGCAGATGCTGAACGTCGACCTGCTCGAAGGCATCAGCTTCGAGAAGGGCTGCTACACGGGCCAGGAAATCATCGCGCGCACACATTTCCGGGGCACGGTGAAGCGCCGGATGATCGCGTTCCAGGCCGCGTGTCCGCCGCCCTCGCCCGCCACCCGCATCGTCAGCGGCGAGGCTCATGCGGGCGATGTGGTCGATGCGGTGGCAACGCCGCAGGGATGCGAGCTGCTGGCCGTGATCAGCCTGACGGAACTGCAGAAGGAATTGCGACTGGTCGATGCGGACGGCACGGCGTTGCAGCGGATGCCGATGCCTTACGAAGTGACCTGAACGGGTCTTGCTGTGGGGCCGGCTTCAGCCGGCCTCTGGCTGTAGGTCAGGCTTCAGCCTGACAGTTCCAAGGCCGGCTGAAGCCGGCCCCACAGGCAGAGCGACGCGCTACTCCGGCCGCATATACGGAAACAGCAACACATCGCGGATCGACGGCGAATTGGTGAACAGCATCACCAGCCGGTCGATACCGATGCCCAGGCCGCCGGTCGGCGGCAGGCCGTATTCCAGCGCGCGAATGTAGTCGGCGTCGTACTGCATCGCTTCCTCGTCGCCGGCCGACTTGCGCACCAGCTGTTCCTTGAAACGGGCGGCCTGATCTTCCGGATCGTTCAGCTCGGAGAATCCATTCGCGAGTTCGCGCCCGCCGACGAAAAACTCGAAGCGGTCGGTGATGAACGGATCGGCATCGTTGGCACGCGCCAGCGGCGACACCTCGGCCGGATACGCGCACGCAAACGTCGGCGCACGCAGCTGGTGTTCGACCGTCTTGTCGAAAATCCCCATCTGCAGCTTGCCGGCGCCGTCGCCGGGTTCGTACGCGACCCCGAGTTGATCACTGTACGCGCGCAGGTACGCGACATCGCGCAGCTTCGAACGATCGATCCCGGCATTGAACTGCACGATCAGATCTTCGATGGTCGCGCGCCGGAACGGCTGACTGAAATCGAAAGTCTCGTCCTGATACGTGACCTGGCGTGAACCATTGACCGCGTCGCAGATGCCCTGACACATCTGCTCGACCAGATTCATGATGTCGTCGCAGTCCGCGTAAGCCTGGTACAGCTCCAGCATCGTGAACTCGGGATTGTGTCGCGTCGACACCCCCTCGTTGCGGAAGTTGCGGTTGATCTCGTACACGCGCTCGAAGCCGCCGACCACGAGCCGCTTGAGATACAGCTCCGGCGCGATGCGCAGGTACAGATCCATGTCGAGCGCGTTGTGATGCGTGACGAACGGCTTCGCCGCCGCGCCGCCGGCGATCTGCTGCATCATCGGCGTCTCGACTTCCAGGAAGCCGAGCGAATCGAGGAAGTCGCGCAGGTACTTGATGATGCGCGTGCGCGTCTGGAACACCGCGCGGCTTTCCGGACTGATGATCAGGTCGACATAGCGCTGCCGATAGCGCGTTTCCTGATCCGACAGGCCGTGCCACTTGTCGGGCAGCGGTCGCAGCGACTTGGTCAGCAGGCGGATCTTGTCGACGCGCACCGACAGCTCGCCCGTCTTGGTCTTGAACAGCACGCCCTCGGCACCGAGCACGTCGCCGATATCCCAACCCTTGAACGCCTCGTACGCCTCGCCGAGCGAATCGCGCTGCAGGAACAACTGGATCTGTCCGGAACGATCCGCGATCTTGGCGAAGCTCGCCTTGCCCATGACGCGCTTGGCCATCATGCGGCCGCCGACCTTTACCGGCACTTCGTTCTGCTCGAACCATTCCGGCGGCCGATCGCTGTAAGCGGTCAGCAACTGATCCGCCAGCGCATCGCGACGGAAATCGTTCGGAAAGGCGATGGCACCCGAAGCGCGCAGCTTGTCGAGCTTGGCGCGCCGTTCGGCGATCAGCTTGTTCTCATCCGGCGGTGGCGTCTGGTCGGTCATGGCGTTGATCGTATCGGAGAAGAGAATCGGGAGCCGCAAAAGACCGCATAAAAGAAACATGATCTTCTTTTATGCGGTCTTTGCGGCTTCCCCTCTTAGAGGCCCTGTTTGAGGCTGGCTTCCAGGAAAGGATCCAGGTCGCCATCGAGTACCGCGACGGTATTGCCGATCTCGACGTTGGTGCGCAGATCCTTGATGCGCGACTGGTCGAGCACGTAGGAACGGATCTGGTTGCCCCAGCTCACGTCGGACTTTGCATCCTCCAGCACCTTGGCGGCCGCGTTGCGCTTGTTCACTTCGAGTTCGTACAGCTTGGCCTTCAGCATCTTCATCGCCTTGTCGCGATTCTTGTGCTGACTGCGCTCGGCCTGACACGCGACCACGATACCGGTCGGCATGTGCGTGATACGCACGGCGGATTCGGTCTTGTTGACGTGCTGGCCGCCGGCGCCGCTCGAACGGTACACGTCGGTCTTGAGGTCGGCCGGGTTGATCGAGATCTCGATGTCCTCATCGACTTCGGGCGACACGAACACGGACGCGAACGAAGTGTGACGCCGTGCATTCGAATCGAACGGCGACTTGCGCACGAGGCGATGCACACCGGTTTCGGTGCGCAGCCAGCCGTAGGCGTAGTCGCCCGTGAAGTTGATCGTCGTGCCCTTGATACCGGCGACTTCGCCGTCGCTGACGTCGACCACTTCGGTCTTGAACCCGTGGGCTTCGCCCCACCGCAGGTACATGCGCATGAGCATCTGCGCCCAGTCCTGCGCCTCGGTGCCGCCGGCACCGGCCTGGATGTCGAGGAAGGCACTGTGCGAATCCATCTTGCCCGGGAACATGCGCTGGAATTCCAGCTTCTTCACGTCCTGTTCGATGGCGGCGATGTCACCCTGCACATCGGCGACCGTGGACTCGTCGTTCTCGGCGACGGCCATGTCGAGCAGTTCGACGGCATCGCCGAGTCCGTTGCGGATGCTGTCGAGCGTCCCGACGATGGCTTCGAGGCGGGCCCGTTCGCGACCCAGTTCCTGGGCTTTGTCGGGCGTGTTCCAGATTCCCGGATCTTCCAGTTCGCGGCTGACTTCCGTCAGGCGTTCGTGCTTGTTGTCGTAGTCAAAGAAACCTCCGGAGAGCTTCGCTGCGCTCGGAGAGATCATCGAGGGTACGGCGGATCAGGTTGACTTCCATGGGCTCGAGAAAGGGGGAGTTTTGCGGGGCCGCGATGGTAGCACGGCACGTCCGTCCGCCTGCCTGTGGGGCCGGCTTCAGCCGGCCTCTGAGGAGTCAGGCTAAAGCCTGACCTACAAGCCTGACCTACAGGAAGACGTCCTAACGCAAGACCCGCAGATGCTCCACGACGAGCTGCAGCTTCTCCGTGCCGTTGTAGCGGTTCACGTCCAGCCGGTACGCCAGTTCGACCCGATTGCCCGGCGCGACCTGCGGCGCATCATCGTGATCGAAATGCCGAAAGGCGACGGCCTCGTACGGCAATCCGCCCTCCCGCTCCAGCTCCATCTTGAGATGACGCTCGCTGAGCACCCGACTGGTACGCACCGAGAACTGTCCGTCGAACAGCGGTTCCGGGAATGCCTGTCCCCACGGGCCGGACTCGCGCAGCAGGTGAGCGATGTCGAGCGTCAACTCGGCTGGAGTCAGTTCTCCATCGGAATGAACGACACCCGTCGCGTCGTCGCGGCTCATCCAGCGCGAGACTTCTTGATCGAACGCGGCGCTGAAATCCGCCAGGTTGGCCGCCGCCAGCGTTACGCCTGCCGCCATGGCGTGGCCGCCGAATTTTTCGATCAGTCCGGGACGACGGCTGGCGACGGCGTCGAGCACGTCGCGGATGTGCACGCCGGGAACGGAACGCGCCGAGCCTTTCAGCAGACGCTCGTCGCCGCGCGCCAGCGCAATGACCGGTCGATGCACGCGCTCCTTCACGCGCGAGGCCACCAGGCCGACGACGCCCTGATGCCAGGTTTCGTCGAACAGGCACAGACCGAGCGGCAGGCTCGCTTCGTCGCGCATGTCGGCGACGGCGAGCATCGCTTCCTGCTGCATCTGCAGTTCGAGTTCGCGACGATCCTGATTCAGTTGCGTGAGCCGGCCCGCGAGCACGCGCGCCGTGTCGGGATCGTCGGTCAGCAGGCATTGAATGCCGACCGTCATGTCGTCGAGACGCCCTGCCGCGTTGAGGCGCGGCCCGATCTGATAGCCGAGATCAGCGGCGAATGCCGAAGCCAGCGAGCGGCCCGACATTTCCAGCAACGCGCGGATGCCGGGCACGCAGCGCCCTGCACGAATGCGCCGCAGTCCCTGCTGCACCAGCACGCGGTTGTTGCGATCGAGCGGCACGAGATCCGCCACGGTGCCGAGTGCCACCAGATCCAGCAGATCCGCCGCCGACGGCGGCTGCGCGTGCAGCCCGCGCTGCTGCATCTGCCGCGTCAGCGCCGCCATCAGATAGAACGCGACGCCAACACCGGCCAGCGCCTTGCTCGGGAACGTCTCGCCGGGCGCGTTGGGATTCACGATGGCTGCGGCCTCCGGCAGGGTCGCCGCGGGCAGATGGTGATCCGTAACCAGCACTTCGATTCCGAAATGGCGTGCTTCGATCACGCCGGCGTGACTGGCAATGCCATTGTCGACGGTGACGATGAGTGCTGGCTGGCGCGTCGCAGCCAGTCGCACGATCTCGGGCGTCAGGCCATAGCCGTACTCGAAGCGATTCGGCACGAGAAAATCGACGTGCGCGAATCCGAGCCGGGTCAACTGACGTACGACGAGCGCAGTACTGGTCGCGCCATCGGCGTCGAAGTCGCCGACAACCATCACGCGACTGCCGGCGGTGAAATGCCGGCACAGCACGTCGACCGCGCGGTCGATGCCGCCGAGCTGACTGACCGGAATCAGTTTGTCGAGGCCGAGATCGAGCGCATCTGCCGAGGCGATGCCTCGCGATCCATAGAGTCGCCGCAGCAGCGGATGCAGTGTCGATGGCAGCGCGGAATCGTCCTGCAGCGTACGCCGGCGAATCGAGTAACCGCTCAAATGCGCTGCCCCCATTGCGACGGCGGCAGTGCGCGGCGCCAGAAGCGGCGCAGATCGCCGCGACGGACGTCGATGTGCCATTCATCGAGGATCAGATCCAGTCGCGACAAGCGGCCGTCCGCAAGCGCTGCGGAGAGCGGGACCAACCATCCTGAATCCATGGCCTCGAGATCCGCTCCAGGCACCACAACGATGGCTCGCGGCTTTCCAGCGATCGAATGCAACAGTGCTTCAGGATTTTCAGGCAATGCAGTGATGACTCTGCCCACGTGCCGGTACAAGCCGCGAAGAAAAGCGTGATCGCCGAATGCAGCAGGAAAATCGCCCGCCTCGATGGCGCCTGGCGAGCCACCTCCCCACAACCACACCGCATTGACCGCAGGCAACCCGCGTCGCGCACGAGCATCGTTGACGGGGTGTTCATGCAGCAACATCTGCAGCTCCGTCATGACACGGCGCAACTCGGCGGCATCCTGTCCGCGCGGCATGACCGTCTGCAATTCGCTGGCTGCGGCTGCATCGGGTGTCGACGTCGTGACCTGCAGCGCACGGCTGCTTCGCAGAAACCATTCAGATCCCATCGCCTGCAGGACATGGTCACCCGACGCGAAGCTCGGCGCGAGTTGCTCGAACAATGCGGACCGCTCCGCATCGGTCACTTTCGATTCGCCAGCCAGACTGAGAAAACTCAGACGATCGAGGCCCGCCACGAAGTGCACCGGTTCGGCGTGCAGCCAGTAGCCCTCGTGACCGCTCATGCTGAGCGCCGCGCTCGCGAGCGATCCGGCTTCGATTCCGAGTGTATTCAGGAGGCCGCGCTGCCACGGACGCAGCGGCGACTGGATGTCGCTGCGTTCCCATCGCTGCGCGACCGAACCGCGCCCCGCCAATCGCGCCAGCGTCGCTGATGGTGTCCCGCGCGACAGAGCCGTCCCGATGTCGGGAGCAATCAGAGTCAGCCAGGGAGAAGTCGACATCGGCGCCGCGGGAAAACGAAGGTGCGCTATCGTAGCGGAATGAAACTCACAGACGACAGTGTCGGCGGCATTCAACTGGTGCGCGCCTATTCCCCCGGCGAAATTCGCGTGAACGAAACGATCGTGCATCGCAGCTGCCTGCTGCGCGCCGACACGCTGATCACGGACTGGCGCCCGCAATCCCTGAACGAACTCACGGCCGAAGATCTCGAACCGCTATTCGCGCTGGAGCCCGAGATCGTGGTGCTGGGTTCGGGGACGCGTCAGAAATTTCCGCCGTCGACGCTGCTCGCACGCATCCTCTCGCGCGGCATCGGCTGCGAAGTCATGGATACGGGCGCGGCCTGCCGCACTTACAACGTGCTGGTGAGCGAGGACCGCAAGGTCGTCGCGGCGCTGTTTCTGCAAGACTAGGGAATATCGAGTCATCGCCGCGAAGGCGGGGATCTGGTTCAGTCTTCTCCCGGTCAGGACGACCGGGAGAAGACGCGAGGGACTGAAGTTCGTTCGACCAACTCGTCGTTGCGTGTTCACGAGGAACATTCACTTGACGAAGTATTCTTGTTCTTTTCGTTTTGTTCTTCTTCGCGCTGTTTCCTCGAATCCCCCTCCGCCCCCGCGTCTTCACCCGGTCACCCTGCGGCTCGTTCGCTGTCTCTCGCCAGCGACGTTGGGGGCGGATGTTAGACATACGTAGATAAGAGTTGCAACTACCGTCCGCAATTTATTCACTCGAATTAGTTGCAATTGCAATGATCGCGCCAGCCACGTAGCGCGAATGCCGGAGGATCGATGAGACGCCATCGCATCGGCCCTTGCTCATTTTCCTGAACACCCTGAACGAGACCGACGTTGATATATCTAGCGTCGTTGCGGTAACAACGACAGCGGATTGCGCGGCGAACCATCGATGCGGATCTCGAAATACAGCATGGGCGTTCCCTGCGGCCCCTTGCCCATCGTGGCGATCCGCTGTCCTGCCGCGACTGCATCGCCCTCTTTCACTACGACGGCCTGTGTGTGGCCATAGGCGCTCAGATACGTTTCGTTGTGCTTAATGATGACCAGCTGGCCGTAACCGAGCAGCCCCGTGCCGCTGTAGACCACGCGTCCTGCACCTGCAGCGCGGATGTCCTGGCCCGCGCGACCATCGATGGTCAGGCCTTGACCGCCGTTGGGTCGCGTCGTCAACACCACGTTGCCGCCGTCGACCGGCCACGACCATCGGACCGGCGGACCTGCCGGCACGCTGCTCCTGGGCGGCGTTGCCGCGGGAGATCGAGATGTTCGTGGAGCAGTCGAAGATTTTTTTGCGACGCTCGTCGCACCGCGCCCGGGCGGCGCGAGCCGCAGCACCTGGCCGGGATGAATGAGATAGTCGCGTCCGATGCCATTCCAGCGTGCGAGGTCCTGGTAGTCGACCTTGTGACGCCAGGCGATCGAGTAAAGCGTGTCGCCGCGCTTGACCGTGTAAGTCGACGACGCCGGGGGATTCGATGAGCACGCAACCAGCAACGACAGAGTGAGCGCGCAAATCAGCCGCACCGGCAACCGTGACGCAGGCCAGGCCAACGTTCAGAACCCCGACACTGTCGTCACTGCATCACCTCTCGTTCTGTGGGGCCGGCTTCAGCCGGCCCCCGCCGGATTCGTCAGGCTATGACCGAAGGAAATCCCCGCGGGAAAGCCTGAAGAACCGATGCTCCTCAGCCCAATCCTTTGAGCAGCGGCACGAAGCTCACCAGGCCCAGGGTCTCCTTGTGGAAGTCATCGCCGCGCCGTGTGATGCGCAGCAGTTGCTGCCGCCCCTCCGGACCCACGGGAGCAATCAATCGTCCTCCGGGCCCGAGCTGAGTCAGCAAGACTTCCGGAATGGCGAGCGGCGCTGCCGCCATCAGGATGCCATCGTACGGCGCATGCGCAGCCCATCCCTGAAAACCATCGCCGTGACGCAAATGGACATTGCGCAGGTTGAGTTCCTTCACGCGGATGCGTGCACGCTCCAGCAAGGCGCTGATGCGTTCGATGCTGTACAGAAATTTGACAAAAGGCGATAGCACCGCAGTCTGGTAACCGCAGCCCGTACCGATCTCGAGCACCTTGCGCGGCGCCGTGCCCTCGATCAACGCCTCGGTCATGCGCGCCACCACGTAAGGCTGGGAAATCGTCTGCCCGAGGCCGATCGGCAATGCTGTGTCTTCGTACGCGCGTGTCGCCAGCGCTTCGTCGACGAACAGGTGTCGCGGCACATTGCGGATCTGTTCGAGTACTTCCGGATTGACGATGCCCTGATCGCGCAGGCGCTGCACCAGGCGTTCGCGCGTGCGCGCCGATGTCATGCCGATGCCGTTGTGCCGCGCGCCGGGCACGAGTGCAGACGCCGGCTTGCCGTAAGGCGGCTTCATGCCTCGCGCCCCTGCAGCCAGTTGCCGATGTCCTCGACCATCGAATGCCGCGTGAGATCGATCTGCAATGGCGTGATGGAAACATAGCCATTGGCGACCGCGTGGAAGTCCGTGCCTTCTCCCGCGTCCTGGCCGATGCCGGCAGGCCCGACCCAGTACACCGGACGACCGCGCGGATCCGCCGAACGCACGATGGGTTCGGAACGATGACGAAAGCCCAGACGCGTTGCCTGATAGCCCTTCAACTGTTCATAGGGCAGATCGGGAACGTTGACGTTGAGAATGGTGGCGTGATGCAGCGGCGATCGCTGGATGCGCATCACCAGTTCCGCCGCCACGCGGCCCGCAGTCGCATAGTGCTGCCCCGATCCGGGCTTGATCGCCAGCGACACTGCAATCGCGGACAGACCGAGAAACCGGCCTTCGATCGCCGCTGCCACGGTCCCCGAGTACAGCACGTCATCACCCAGGTTCGGCCCGTCGTTGATGCCCGAAACGACCATGTCGTGCTCGTATTCGAACAATCCGGAGATCGCGAGGTGCACGCAGTCCGTGGGCGTGCCGTTCTGCACGAGATAGCGGTCCTGGTCGAAGGGAAAAACGCGCAGCGGCACATCGAGCGTCAGGGAATTGCTTGCGCCGCTGCGATTGCGATCCGGCGCGACGACGGTGACTTCGGCGAGAGGCATCAGGGATTCGGTCAGCACGCGGATGCCTTCCGCACGATAGCCGTCGTCGTTGCTGATGAGGATCTTCACGCTGCTGCTGGAATCTTCGAACCGCGCCCGCTACACGCGCGGCGAACTATACTGGAAATGTTGCGACGAATCCTCGACATGAACACGCCCGACGACCCCGACAAGGATCTCTTTCGCGAAGCGATGCGCGAGGTGAAGCCCTTGCCGCCCGGCAACGAGGCGCCGCAGGCGCCGAAGCCCGTTGCGCAGGCACGCTTCACGCGCCTGGACGAACGCGAAGTGTTGAGGGAAAGCCTGCTGCCGCCGGCGGACGACCTGCTGCTGAGCACGGGCGATGAATTGCTGTTCCGGCGTCCGCACGTGCCCGAGGACGTTCTCATCAGACTGCGGCGCGGCCACTACGCGGTCGATGCCGAAATTGATCTGCATGGACTCAGCGGCGCGCAGGCGAAGGAAGTCTTGCGCGAGTTCGTTACCGACGCCGTCCAGCGCGAACTCAAATGCATCCGGATCGTGCACGGCAAGGGTCGCCGCTCCGGCCCGCGCGGCCCCGTGCTCAAGAACATCGTCAATCGCTGGCTGCAGCACATTGATCCGGTGCTGGCCTTCGCGTCGGCACGCGCGGTCGACGGCGGCAGCGGCGCGGTGTATGTGCTGCTGAAGAGCAGACGCTAAGGGCGTCGCTGCCTCTTCATCTTCTGTAGGTCAGGCTTCAGCCTGACAGTGCTCAGGCCGGCTGAAGCCGGCCCCACAGGAAGAACTGTTCACTCTTCGTCCGACTCCAGCAGTGCCTGAGCGAAGGCGTCCTGCAGCAGTTCATGCAGCACTGCAGTGGCGAAGGCACCCCGAGGCAGACGGAATTTCAATCGCAGTCCCTCCGCCTCCAGCGCCCAGCTCAGCTCGCTGACACGCAGGCGCAGGGAGCGCCGTTCCTGATCCATATCAATCGTGGCGAGGCCGTTGCTCAGCACCGCGTCGTGCTGCGCGACCTCGCGCTCCAACGCCGCGACTTCTGCCTGCGAAGCCAGCTCTCCCCTGCCCCACAAGGGACCAGTGGGATGAATGTCCTGAATGCGGCAGCGCTCGGTCAACGTGTCATCGAGCGCATCGACCTTGAACACGCTGTTGGTGCCGTCGAGATTCGCGACGTCGCCGGATTGCAGTCGATTCCAGGTCCCGGCTGCGACGCGCGCAGTCAGTACATCGTTGAAGAGGGCGGAGCGTGCGGCGGAGAGTGCGAAGCCGCGTTCGAAGCGATCGTTGAGTTCGATTTCGCCGCCCAGCCAGCGGCGCGCGCGAGCGAGATTGGCGCCATCGATGCCGAAGCGCTGCGGACCGAAGTAGTTCGGCACGCCCTCGGCGCCGATGCGGGCTAGCAGATCGCCAACGGCGGCGGTGTCGCCGACCAGATCGCGAACGAGAAGGTCGAACTCGTTGCCGCGCAAAGCGCCGCGCTTCAGCTTGCGGCGGTGCCGCTCGGCGCGGATCACTTCGAAGCCTTCGCCGGTGACGCCGGACCAGTCCTGCATCGCCGAACGCACCGGCAGCGTGAACGCCTGCTCCGTGACGGCATGACGATCCTTGAGACCCGCAAAGCCCACATCGCGCGGATGAATCTGCGCCAGCCTGCCGAGCTGCTTCGCCACCCAGTGGGTATTCGCGCCGCGCTTGCGCACCGTCAGCAGCCAGTGATCGCCCTCGCCGTCGGCGGCGAAGCCCAGCCACTCGCGAACGACGAAGTCTTCCGGCTCGACGCGCAGACGACCGCGGACCGGCGGCACGCCGTGAGCACAGGGCAGTTGCAGGAGGTCCATCAGGTTTGCTCGATCAGGGCGATTGCCTGGCATGCAATGCCTTCACGGCGTCCGACGAAGCCGAGCGTCTCCGTCGTGGTCGCCTTGATGTTGACGCGATCGGCTGCGAGGCCCAGGTCTGCACCGATGTTGGCGCGCATGGCTTCGCGATGCTTGCCGAGCCGCGGCGCTTCAGCGAGCACGGTGACATCGACATTGACGATCGCAAATCCCCGCTGCTGCAGCAGCGCGCGCGCATGCCGCAGGAACTGGCGACTGTCGGCGCCGCGCCATTGCGGATCGGAATCGGGAAAGTGGATGCCGATATCGCCCAACCCCGCGGCGCCCAGCAAGGCATCGACCAGCGCGTGCAGCACGACGTCGCCATCGGAATGGGCCTTGATGCCCTGCGCATGCGGAATCCGCACACCGCCGAGCGTGACATGGTCGCCCGCCTCGAAGGCATGCACGTCGAAGCCCTGGCCGATGCGTAGTGCAGTGGTCATGAAAGCGTGGTTCCCCGTTCCGCGAGAAAGCGCTCGGCGCGGCGCAGATCCTCGGCGAGCGTGATCTTGAGATTGTCAGGGCTGCCGGGCACGACGCGCGGCTGCAGGCCCAGCCCTTCGATCGCCTGCGCTTCGTCGGTCACGACGAGACCCCGGGCGCGCGCCTCGCGCAGCGCCCTGTCGAGAAGACCGAAGCGAAACATCTGCGGCGTCAATGCGCGCCACAGACCCTCGCGATCGACCGTCTGCGCCACGCGGCCAGTGGCATCGGCGCGCTTCAGCGTATCCACGACCGGCGCAGCGAGCAGACCGCCGACGGGATCGCTTTCCAGCGTGCGCAGCAACAGATCGACTTCCTCCGCGCTCAGACAGGGTCTCGCGGCGTCATGCACCAGCACCCAGGCCGCCTCGTCGAGCTGCAATGCACCCAGTCCCGCGTGAACGGAATCCGCACGCTCGGCGCCGCCGACGACGGAACGAACGCGCGGGTCGCGGGACACGTCGAGCTTCGCCCATTCCTGATCGTCGGCGCCAATCGCCACCACGACTCCCGCGCATTCCGGCCTCGCCAGCAGTGGCGCAAGCGACCATTCGATCACCGCCCTGCCCGCAAGTCGCAGGTACTGCTTTGGCACAGTCGAATCGCCCATGCGCCGCGAGCGACCTGCCGCGGGAACGACGGCCCAGAACTTGAGAGATGAAGGCATCGGAAGAGAGAAATCAGAGGCCGCAAAGGACCGCAAAAAAGAAACCCGTTCTGGAAGACATGAAGATCATTGACCCGCAATTTCTTTTATGCCCCGCGGGATTCCCTTACGGTCACGGTCTTTTGCGGCTCCACCCTCTTCATTCCTGCTTCTGCGCCGCCGGAACCGCCTCGCGCGGCGTCACGACCTGATAGAAGGTCTCGCGCTGGCCGACCATCCCCAGATCGGTGCGGGCACGCTCTTCGATCGCGACCGTGCCCTTCTTCAGATCCTGCACCTCCGCGGCCAGCGTGCGGTTGCGTTCGCGCAAGGTCGCATTCTCGACCTGCTGCTGCTCGATCTCCGCCCGCAACCGCGTCACTTCCCGCATGCCGCCGTCGCCCAGCCACAGGCGGTACTGCAGTACCACCAGCAGGGCGAGCAATCCGACGGCCAGGAACTTCATGCAGCCAGCTTCTTAGCAGGAAATTCCTGGCAGCGGAACCGGGAACGCCTCGACACCCGCGTAGCGCGCGTCCTTGCCGAGTTCGGCTTCGATGCGCAGGAGCTGGTTGTACTTGGCGATGCGATCGGAGCGGGACAGCGAGCCGGTCTTGATCTGCGTGGCGCGCGTCGCCGCGGCGATGTCGGCGATCGTCGAGTCTTCGGTCTCGCCGGAGCGATGCGACACGACTGCCGAGTAGCCCGCGTCTGCGGCCATGTCGATGGCCGCGAGCGTCTCGGTGAGCGTGCCGATCTGGTTCGGCTTGATGAGGATCGAGTTGGCGATCTTCTTGCTGATGCCTTCCTGCAGGATCCTGGTGTTGGTCACGAACAGGTCGTCGCCGACGAGCTGTACCTTCTTGCCCAGCCGCTGCGTCAGCAGCGCCCAGCCGTCCCAGTCGCCTTCGGCCATGCCGTCTTCGATGGTGATGACCGGATAGCGGTTCGCGAGGCCTTCGAGGTAGTCGACGAACTGCGCGGAGGTGAACTTGCGGCCTTCCGATTCCAGGTCATAGATGCCGCCCTTGTAGAACTCGGAGCTGGCGACGTCGAGACCGAGGAACACCTGCTTGCCGGCCTTGTAGCCGGCGCGCTCGATGGCTTCGAGAATGGTTTCCAGCGCCGCTTCGTTCGACGGCAGGTCGGGCGCGAAACCGCCTTCGTCGCCGACGGCGGTATTGAGCTTGCGCTCGTGCAGCACCTTCTTGAGCGTGTGGAAGATTTCGGCGCCGTAACGCACGGCCTCAGACAGCGACGGCGCGCCGACCGGCAGGATCATGAATTCCTGGATGTCGACGCTGTTGTCCGCATGCGCGCCGCCGTTGATGATGTTCATCATCGGCACCGGCAGCGTCTTCGGGCCTGGGCCGCCGAGCAGCCGGAACAGCGACTGCTTCGTGTCCTTCGCGACCGCATGCGCATTCGCAAGCGAAATGGCCAGCAGCGCATTGGCGCCGAGGCGCGACTTCGAATCAGTGCCGTCGAGCCTGATCATCGCTTCATCGAGCCCGCGCTGATCCGCCGCGTCCTTGCCGACGAGCAGCTGCTTCAGCTCGCCATTCACATTGGCGACCGCCTTCAGCACGCCCTTGCCGAGATAGCGGCTCTTGTCGCCATCGCGCAGTTCGACGGCTTCGCGCGTTCCCGTCGACGCGCCAGACGGCACCGCGGCGCGTCCCACGGCGCCGGATTCGAGGAGAACATCGGCCTCCACGGTCGGGTTGCCGCGCGAGTCGATGATTTCGCGGCCGCGGATGTCGACGATCTTGCTCATAACAGGCTTTCCTCGAACGGGGTTGATTTGACTGTCTTGTCGAAGGACGACTTGAAGATGAAGGGCTGGTCGGGACCGACGGTGAAGTTGAGGAGACGCATGGGATTCTGGCGGCTGGCTACTGGCGGCTGGCCAGACATGCATCGAAGCTCAGTTCTGGCCAGCCACCAGTAGCCAGTAGCTGATCACCCATTCGCCGCCGCCGGCATCTGCCCCTGGCGATACGCGCGCGCCGCCTTGATGAAGCCGGTGAACAGCGGATGGCCGTCGCGCGGCGTCGAGCGGAATTCCGGATGGAACTGGCTGGCCACGAAGAACGGATGCGCCGGCAGTTCGATCATTTCGACGAGACCGTCGCGTGAGAAGCCCGAGAAACGCAGGCCCGCGTTCATGAGTTTCTGGAGGTAGCGGTTGTTGAACTCGTAGCGATGGCGATGGCGTTCGGCGATCACGTCCGAGCCGTAGATCTGGTGAGCACGCGAGCCGTGCGACAGGCGCACTTCCTGCGCGCCCAGACGCATCGTGCCGCCCATGTCGGATTTCTCGCTGCGCTGTTCCGTGGTGCCCTTCTGGTCCGCCCACTCGCTGATGAGCGCAATGACCGGATGCGGCGCACTGCGGTTGAACTCAGTGGAATGCGCGCCTTCGAGCCCTGCGACGTCACGTGCGTACTCGATGATCGCGAGCTGCATGCCGAGGCAGATGCCGAGGTACGGAATCTGGCGTTCGCGCGCAAAGCGGATCGCCTGGATCTTGCCCTCGATACCGCGCTCGCCGAAGCCGCCCGGCACCAGGATCGCATCGACGCCTTCGAGACAGCCCGTGCCGTGCTTCTCGACGTCGGTCGCCTCGATGAACTGGATGTTCACGCGCGTGCGCGTGCCGAGGCCGGCGTGCGTCAGCGCCTCGCTCAGGGAGATGTAGGCATCGCGCAGGTTCACGTACTTGCCGACCATCGCAATGGTCACGGTGGTATCCGGATTCGTCTTGGCCGTGACGACGCGGCGCCACTCACTCAGGTCCGCCGGCTTCACTTCGAGGCGCAGCTTGTCGACGACGATCTCGTCCAGCTTCTCCTCGTGCAGCAGCATCGGAATCTTGTAGATGTCGTCGGCATCGACGGCCGAGATGACGGCGCGCTCTTCGACATTCGTGAACAGCGCGATCTTGCGGCGCTGCTCATCGGGAATCGCATTCTGCGAACGGCACAGCAGCACGTCCGGCTGGATACCGATCGAACGCAGTTCCTTGACCGAATGCTGCGTCGGCTTGGTCTTGATCTCGCCGGAACTTGGAATGTACGGCACCAGCGTCAGGTGCATGTACAGCACGTTGTTGCGACCGAGTTCGACGCCGAGCTGGCGGATCGCCTCGAGGAACGGCAGCGATTCGATGTCGCCGACCGTACCGCCGATCTCGACCATGCAGACATCGGCATCGCCGGCGCCGAGACGGATGCAATGCTTGATTTCGTCGGTGATGTGCGGGATCACCTGCACGGTCGCGCCGAGATAGTCGCCGCGACGTTCCTTCGCGATGACGCGTTCGTAGATGCGGCCCGTCGTGAAGTTGCTGTTGCGCGAGGTGGTCGTACGTACGAAGCGTTCGTAGTGGCCGAGATCCAGGTCGGTCTCGGTGCCGTCGTTGGTGACGAACACTTCGCCGTGCTGGAACGGACTCATGGTGCCCGGATCGACGTTGATGTACGGATCCAGCTTCACCATGCTGATCTTGAGGCCGCGGGCTTCGAGAATCGCGCCCAATGAGGCGGCGGCGATGCCTTTTCCGAGTGAGGAAACGACACCGCCAGTCACACAGATATAACGAGTCATCGGAGCACCGTCGATGAAGGAGGAGGAGCCAAAGGACGCTGCACTGAACGCACAGCACCTAACTCACGACGGGAGCGCAGTCTATCGGAATCGGGAGATCGACGAAAGCAGCAAAGCGATGAGGTTGCGGCTTTCGCGTAATTTTTTTCGCGTCTCGTCAAGGCGCGGTCTGCCGCTGTGCCTGTATCCGAGGTTTACCCTGCCAGACGACCTGCACACCCTCCTCATCCGCGTCGGCCGCGAACTCGTCGGCCGTCCACAGATCGCCGACTGCGGCGAGTCGATCGTCGACCCACAGCAATGGCAGACGATTGCGCCACCACGGCAGGATATCCGCGGCTTGCAGCAACTTCTTCAGATCGCGGCGATGCGGGTCGCCGGCCGGCTGCAGCACTTCGCCGCCCTGACGGAAGGCGACGCGCAAGGTGCGCGGCAACAGCGCACGCGCAAGTCCGGCGCCGTGGCCAGGCTGCACATGCAATGACCCTAGTTTGTCAGGAAGGACCAGCGGCCGGCTCCATTCCCAGTCGAACGACACAGCCTCATGCGAACTGCCGCGGCGGACCCGATCGCCATAGAGCAGGCCGCGGAATCGCCGCACCTCGAATCCGTCCCACTCGATCACCGGCAATCGATCCTCCTGCGCCGCGAGCATGTCGTGTTCCAGCGCGAGGAGCTTGCGCGTCGACGGCGCGCGGGCGCCGCGCAGCTTCGACCAGTAGCGCAGCAGATTGCGCCGGCGGGCATCGCTGAATCCGGCCAGGACATCGACCTTCAGGCACGGGCCTGTCGCGGCGGATGCCAGATCGGCAATGGCGAATTCATCCAGCAGCGCCATCCCCTCACCCGCATGCCTGGCCGTACGCACGGCGGTGCGGACCGCCGATGGCCAGCGCGTCTGCAGCAGGGGCAGGATCTGATGACGCAGGAAATTGCGATCGAAATGCGCGAGGTCGTTGGACGGATCGTCGATCCAGGCGAGCCCTTCGGCGCGCGCCCAGTCTTCCAGGTCCGGGCGCGTGAACTCGAGCAACGGACGCAGGTGCCAGCCCGGCGCGAACTCCCGGCACGCGGGCATGGCCGCAAGCCCCGGCAGACCGGCGCCGCGCAGCAGGGCCAGCATGAGGGTTTCGAACTGATCGTCGGCGTGATGCGCGGTGAGCAACGCATCCCCGGGCTGCAGGCATTCGCGCAACGCTGCATAGCGCGCATGGCGGGCCGCCGCTTCCAGGCCTTCATCGGCCGGCGATACCGCCACCTTTTTCGATGCGAAGTCGATCCCGAGACGTTGCGCCACGTTCTCGCAATGCACGGTCCAGCGCGCCGAATCGGCATGCAGCCCGTGATCGACATGGATTGCGCGCAAGCGATAGCCGGGGCGTGCGGCGCAGGCGCGCTGCAGCGCCGCGAGCAGGACGGTCGAATCGAGCCCGCCGCTGAATGCCACCCGGAGCGTGCCGCTGGCGCCGGCCGGCAGCGTCGAATGAATGCAATCCAGCAGTGCGGCGGGCGAGAAGATCATGGGTGCGCAGCAGTTTGCAGCAGCGGCCTCTGACTGTAGGTCAGGCTTCAGCCTGACAGTTCCTGCGCCGGCCTTTTCGGAGTCAGGCTGAAGCCTGACCTACAAATCAGCTTTCGCTGAATACGCCGTAGCTGCGCAGCCGCTTGTCGCGCGTGGCGAGGAGTTCATCTGTCGACAGCGCTTCGAGTTCGCCGAGATGACGCAACAGCGCCTCCTTGAGGCTGTCGGCCATGGCCTGCGGATCGCGATGCGCGCCGCCGAGCGGTTCCTTGATCACCTCATCCACGACGCCGCCGAGCTTGGCGATGCGCTCGGCGCTGACGCCCATCGCTTCGGCCGCGAGATCCTTCTTGTCGGCGCTGCGCCAGAGAATGCCCGCGCAGCCTTCGGGAGAAATGACCGAATAGATGCTGTACTGAAGCATCAGCAACCGGTCGCACACGCCGATGGCCAGTGCGCCGCCCGAACCGCCCTCGCCGATCACGACGCTGACGATCGGCACGCGCAGCGCCGACATCTCGAACAGGTTGCGCGCGATCGCCTCGCTCTGGCCGCGCTCTTCGGCGCCGACGCCGGGGTAGGCGCCGGAGGTATCGATGAGCGTGATCAGCGGCATGTTGAAGCGCTCGGCCATGTGCATCAGGCGCAGCGCCTTGCGATAGCCCTCGGGCTTGGGCATGCCGTAATTGCGGCGCACCCGTTCCTTGGTATCGCGGCCCTTCTGCTGGCCGATCACCATGACGGGACGACCGTCGAGCCGAGCCGGACCGCCGACGATGGCGTGATCGTCCGCATACATGCGGTCGCCGTGCAGTTCCTGGAAGTCGGTGAGAATCGTGTTGATGTAGTCCAGCGTGTACGGGCGCTGCGGATGGCGGGCGAGCTGGGCGATCTGCCACTGGGTCAGGTTCGAGAAAATGCTCGTGGTGAGGGCGCGGCTCTTGGCCCGCAGGCGCGCGATTTCCTCGCCGATGTTCACTTCGGCGTCGTTCGAGACGAACTTCAGCTCGTCGATCTTGGCCTCGAGCTCGGCGATCGGCTGCTCGAAATCCAGAAAATTCATTGCCATACGGCGGTGATCCCTGCGAAAACAGCGCGGAACATAGCGGGAGATTGCCCGGCTGGCAAACGGCGCGCGGTCCCCTGCAAGGAGAGCCGCAAAAGACCGCCATAAAAGAATGGCAACCGAGGCTTCTTCCGATCACCCCCTCTTGAGGCACTGCATCTGTAGGTCAGGCTTCAGCCTGACATTCCCAGGCCGGCTCAAGCCGGCCCCACAGGAGGAAAGAAGAAAGCTGCCTACTCCGAATCCGGCGCTCCGCCGCTTCTCGCCAGATCCTGCTGCCTGATCTTGTCGACATTGAACCGCGCCGCGCGCTCGCGCATGGTCCTGAGCACCTCGGCAAGCGGCGGCGGTTCGTCCTTGATCCAGCGCAACGGATTGATGCGGGCCACCACGAAGGCCCGCAGGTACGGACTCACCAGGCCGCGCTCCTTCAACTTGTCGACCGCTTCGGTCACCAGCGTATCGAGTTCGAACAGCTTCTCGGCGGCCGACTCATGTGCGCCGATCGCCTTGCGCAGCGGCTCCGCTGAGAATTCCATCAGCCGCCGCAGGATCGAGTGATACGCACCGCCCGCGAAGTTGCCCTTTCTTTCGTAGCACAGGCCGAGCGTCACCAGCGCCGGGTCTTCCAGATAGAACGAGAAATCCTTTTCGGGCCGGCTCGCATCTTCCTCGATCAGTCCCTTGTAGATGCGGATCACTTCGAGCGCCCGCTCGCGCAGGTTGTGCGCCTTCTCGGTATTGAGCGCGAGGATCTGCCACGCGATCTCGCGCTTGGGCACCACCAGCGCAACGATGGATTTCGCGCCGAGACGCCGCAGCGCTTCGAGGCGGTGGCGTCCGTTCGGCGTCCAGAATCCTTTCTCCGGCGCCGTAATCGCGATCACCGGATCGAGGAACAGGCCGGTGCGGTCGATGACCTCGGACAGCTTCTTGTGATGCGCATCGGAAAGATCGCGCTGGAACGGGGTCGGATCGACGCTGTCGATCGGCAATGCAGCCAGCAGCAGCGGATTGCGGCCCAGCGGTTCGAAGTAGCGGCCGACGATGACGCCGCCTTCGCTCTCGATCCGCTGTGCTGCCTCGCTCGCTTCGGCGGGCAAGGTGTCGATCACGCAATCCTGCGGCTGGATACCGCGGGTTCGCGGCGCCGCCTTTCTGGGAGTCTTGCGACGCGCGGGCGCGCGTTTCGCCTTGCTGGATGTCTTCTTTGCGGGCATGGAAAACTCCCTCGACGCTCCGGCCTGATCGAAGCCTAGCGGGCACGGCGCCGCAGGCATAGCGGTCAGTCACCATTGCGACCCGGCAGATGCTGTCGTAGACAGTTCGCCAGGAAGCTCGATCCGCACCGCGCCGGAACCCGCGCGGATGCCGAGCGTTGCATCTGTAATTCCCGTCGCCTGCAAGGAGACTCCGCCATGAGAAACGGCGCTTTGCATTCCCCCATGAAAGATCTGCGCAACGACCTGCGCGCCGTGGCGCGCGATACCGAGGCGCTGCTGAAAGCCACTGCCGAGGTTACCGGCGATCGGGTACAGGAAGCCCGCGCCCGCACGGAGAAATCCCTCGGCCAGATGCTCGACAGCGTGTACGACCGGAAGATGCGTCGCCGCGTACGGCGGCTGGCCCGCAACACCGACGACTACGTACGTGATCACTCCTGGGGCATCATCGCCACCGCCGCAGGTGTCGCCCTGCTGGTCGGACTGCTGACACGTCGCGATTGATCCTCAGCGTAAGGAACTGCCATGCCCGAACAGAAACGTACCGAAGACGCCATTGCCGATCCGTCGCGCCAGTTCGAGACACCGATGGACGTGCTGCGCGACACGCGTCTCGACGTCGATGCGAAGCGCGCCATTCTGGAATCGTGGAAGAAGGACGCGGAGCTGCTTTCCACGGCAACGAATGAAAACATGACGGGCGGCGAGAATCCGCTGCCGATCCTGCAGCAGGTGACGATTGCGCTGGAGAAGCTGGAAGAGACGAGCGGACGGATCAACTGATCTCCTCTCTGCCTTCTTCCCCTGTGGGGCCGGCTTCAGCCGGCCTTCTGCAAGCGGGAAGGCCGGCTGAAGCCGGCCCCACAGGCAGAGGGGAGCGGAACCTCAATTCAGATTGAGCAGATTCGCCGGCGAATACTGGTCGGTGAGTATCCGCGTCTTCGCATTCCAGTCCGGCCGGGTCGAAAACAGCGGCAACAGAAATTCCGCGTGCACATCGAACTTCGCGAAGTCGTCGCGATGCACTGCACTGTTGCGTTCGATGCTTTCCATGTCCGGCAGCGGCCCGTTCATCGCCAGGATGACGCGATTGTCCCGCTTGAGATTGAAGAACGTCCCGAACACGGACGCGTACGTCACGGACTCATAGTCGTAGAGCCGGCTCGACGAAAACGTATTCGCCGCCAGCACGCCGCCCGGCGCCAGCAGGGTTTTCACTTCGCGCAGAAACTCCTGGGTCAGCAGGTGCTCGGGAATGTATTCGTGGTCGAAGGCATCGAGCATGATGAGATCGTATCGCCGGCCTTCGCGGATCGCCCGTTTCACGAAGACGCGGCCGTCCTGCTCCGCGACGCTGACCCGACTGCCGGGTGCGAAATCGAAATACTGTTTCGCCACCCTGACGACCGCGGGATCGATCTCGACGGTGTCGATCGCAGTCTGCGGCAGCACCTGCATCAGCGCACGCGGCAGGGTACCGCCGCCCAGCCCGACGATCAGGATCGAGCGCGGCTGCGGATTCAGGTACAGCGCTCCGAGCATCATGCGCGTGTAGTTCAGTGCGAAGCGGTCGGGATGCCGCGTATCCATGCACGTCTGACGACCCACGCGACAATTGCGCGTGAAGCACATGCAGCGCACGCTGCCCGTGTCGTAGACCAGCACTTCGCGATAGAGCGAACGCTCGGAATGAACGAGCTTCTGCGCCTGCACCTGCGACGCCATGCCGGCAAGCAGCAGCACCGCGATCGTGATTCGTCCCCACATCGCCGCCGCCCTCACTGCGCCGCCCCGGCCGGCCGGCCCGAGAACGCTGCCGTCACGCCGATGACACCCGACACCGCCAGCAGACTCAGGAGGATGTGGTTCACCTCCAGCAGCAGCACCAGGTAGAAGGACGTCAGCAACGTACCGGCGGCGCTGCCGAACGTCGACACGAAGTAGAGCTGCCCGGCATGGCGGCCCGAACTCGCCTGATCGCGCACCAGCAGGCGCACCGCATAAGGCGAGATCATTCCGGAAAAGAACGTCGGCACGAAGAACAGGATCGTCGCCGCCAGCAGCGAACCGAAGCGCGGATCGGGCATCGCGATCGACACGGCGTCGAGCATGCGTTCGCCGAACAGCAGCACCGGCAGCACCGTCGCCGCGGCAACCAGCAGCAGCACGCCGAGCCGCCGGACGCTCGGCTGGCGCATGGAATAGCGTCCGCCGGCGAGGTAGCCGAGCGACAGCGCCAGCATGAACACCGTGATGATGGCGCCCCACACGTAGATGCTGCTGCCGAACGTCGGCGCCATGAGGCGCCCGCCCAGCAATTCGACGGCCATCACGAAGAAACCGGACCAGCCGGCGATGAGATACGGGAGGACGACTTGCACGCGGACTTCCAGGGACTACGAAAGGCGTCGAGCTTATGCACCGCGCTGCGGTGCCGCAACGGCGTCGGCACTTCTGCGGCTTGGTCCCGGCGAGGGTGGGCTGCAGAGCACGTGGCAGAACGGGATCTGAGAGCAGAAAGAATGGCCGCAAAAAAGCGCAAAAGGCGCAAAGCCGGAACGATGAATTCCTTGTTCTGACTTTTGCGCCTTTTGCGCTTTTTGCGGCTGCTTTCTTCGCGTCCTCCTGCGACCACTATTCCTGTCGCGTCGCCGGCACCCCATCCGCCGCCACGACCGTAATGTCGTCACGAATCGTGCCGCGTGCGCGCGGCACTTCACCGCGCGTCCAGAACTGACTGGCGAAGTCGCGGCTCTCGCCCGGCTCGACGGCGACTTCGACCCACTGACGGCTTTGCCACAGCACCACGCAGCCGCTCGGATCGAGCGCGCCTTCATAGCAATCGCGACGCGTGATCTCCGCGGTGAGCGATCTCAGCCGCAGTTCGGAAGATCGATTGGCCACGTGACCGCGCAATTCATACGGCGCCCCGTTGCCCGCGATGCGCAGTTCTTCGGTATTGAAATCCGTGAGCGGGAACGAACGGACTGCGGACGTCGGCGCACTGGGCCGACCTCGTTCGGGCATGGCCTCCGACTCCTTGCCGCGCAGACGCTCGAGCATGCCCCAGCCGAGCATCAGCACCAGAATCACGCTGCCGACGATGCCGACCGGCCGGAGCCGGGGCACGGCGAGCGCAATCACGAGAAAAATGGCAGCTAGGAACCAGTACACAGGTGCAATTCGCAAGACCTCGCCCCGCAGCGATGGTTGAGACGATTACCGACAGCAAGGGGTGCACACCTTACAACATCCGCGAACACGATCCGGGAAGAAGTCCGCAATCGATCGCGGCCCGCCTGATCCGCATCCCGGAAGTGAGCACCCGGGGTCGGCGGGCATGCCGATTCCCGTTGACGTTTTTGGATTGATTCGGCCCGCGCGCCTGGGCCACCATCGCCGCCTCGATAACTAGAACAGCGGCTTCCCTTGACCCACGCAACGACGGAACCGGCAGCGGCTGCAATCACGTCGCAGCGCCAGCGACTGCGATCGATCTTCGGCGGCTCGGTCGGCAACCTGGTCGAGTGGTACGACTGGTATACCTATTCCGCGTTCGCCATCTACTTCGCGCATGCCTTTTTTCCCGAAGGCAACCAGACGGCGAAACTCCTGAACGTCGCCGCCATCTTCGCCGTCGGCTTCCTGGTGCGTCCGATCGGCGGCTGGATCATGGGACGCTACGCGGATCGCCGCGGTCGCAAGGCGGCGCTGACGCTCTCGGTCGTGCTCATGTGCGCCGGATCGCTGCTGATCGCCATCACGCCGGGGTACGCCACCATCGGCATCGCGGCACCGACACTGCTGGTCATCGCACGCGTGCTGCAGGGCTTCAGCGTCGGCGGCGAATACGGAACGAGCGCCACGTACATGAGCGAGATCGCGGCGAAGGAACATCGCGGCTTCTACTCGGGCGTGCTGTACGTGACGCTCGTCATGGGCCAGCTGCTGGCGCTCGCCGTGCTGCTGTTGCTGCAGTTCGTCTTCCTCACTGCCGAGCAGCTCGATGCGTGGGGCTGGCGCATCCCGTTCTTCATCGGCGCGGCGGCGGCGCTCGTCGCGCTGTGGCTGCGCCGCAATCTCGCGGAAACCGAATCGTTCACGAAGTCGCAGTCGGGCAATCGCGAAGCGGGCGATCTGCGCCTGCTGCTGCGCTACCCGCGCGAGACCCTGACGGTGATCGGACTGACGATGGGCGGCACGCTGTTCTTCTATGTATTCACCAACTACATGCAGAAATTCCTGGTGAATACCGTGGGCCTGACCAAGGGCGAATCGACGCTCGTCTCGGCCGGCAGCCTGTTCGTGTTCATGCTGCTGCAACCCGTGATGGGCGCCCTGTCCGATCGCGTCGGCCGCCGTCCGATGCTCGTCACGTTCGGCATTCTCGCGCTGTTCGCGACCCTGCCGCTGCTGACGGCGCTGGAACGCACCGACGATGCCTGGACCGCGTTCGCGCTGGTGATGACGGGCCTGTTCATCTCCTCGCTCTACAGTTCCATCAGCGCCGTGGTGAAGGCGGAACTGTTTCCAGTCGAAATCCGCGCCCTCGGCGTCGGCCTGCCCTATGCCATCGCCGTCTCGCTGTTCGGCGGCACCGCCGAATACGTTGCGCTCTGGTTCAAGTCGATCGGCCATGAATCGCTGTTCTACTGGTATGTGACGGGCTGCGTGTTCATTTCGCTGCTTGTCTACGCCACGATGGGCGATACGCAGAAGACGTCGAAGATCTAAGACACAGCAATTTCACACGGAGATCACGGAGGCCACGGAGATCAAGAAGGAAGAGTTTCCACGGGGGAAGAAGGGGGACACGGGGAACACAGGGTCTCGGAACAGAAATTTTCTTTCCCCGTGTTCCCCGCGTTCCCCTTCTTCCCCCGTGGAAATTCTTCTCTCTTGATCTCCGGCTCCGTGTGCTCCGTGATCTCCGTGTGAAACATTCTTCCCGACAATCGAGAGTCCCAACATGCAGATTCGCCCCGAAGCCGCCGGATTCATCCCCTCCCGTCTGCAGCACATCGACCGGCTCGTACAGACTCGCTATCTGGACAGCGGACGGTTGCCGGGAGCGCTGACGCTGATCCAGCGGCGCGGCGAAATCGCGCACCTGAGCACGCTCGGGTTTCGCGACGTGGAGCGCCGCGAGAAAGTGCAGGAAGACACGATCTTCCGCATCTATTCGATGACCAAGCCGATCACGAGCGTCGCCTTCATGATGCTGGTCGAAGACGGCCTGGTCGCACTCGAAGACCCGGTGCACCGCTACATTCCGCAATGGCGCGATCTCGGCGTCTATGAAGGCGGCTTCATCGGTACGTTCAGGACCCGACGCCCGCAGCGGCCGATGCTGATCGTCGATCTGCTCCGCCACACGTCCGGTCTTACCTACGGCTTCCAGCAGCGAACCAACGTCGATGCCGCGTACCGGCGTCTCAGGCTCGATGACTTCGCCGGCACGACGCTCGACGGCATGATCGATACGCTCGCCGGCCTGCCGCTGGAATTCTCGCCGGGCACGACCTGGAACTATTCCGTGGCTACCGACGTGCTGGGTTACCTGGTCGGCAAGCTGTCCGGGCAGCCGTTCGAGCAGTTCCTGCGCACGCGCATCCTCGATCCCCTCGGCATGCACGACACGGATTTTCACGTGCCCGCCGCGAAGCTGTCGCGGCTCTCCACCTGCTACGCAGTCACGCCGGAAGGCGGCATGCATCTGCAGGACGATGCCCGGGCCAGTCGCTACGCGAAGCCGCCGCAGCTCGTCTCGGGCGGTGGCGGACTGGTCTCGACCGCCGGCGACTACCTGCGGTTCTGCCGGATGCTGCTCGCCGGCGGCACGCTCGACGGCGTACGCATCCTGAGTCCGAAGACCATCGAACTGATGACCAGCAATCACCTGCCCGACGGCAAGGAGCTGCCGGACCTTTCCGTATCGCTGTTCAGCGAAGCCGCCTACGCAGGTGTCGGCTTCGGACTCGGTTTCTCGGTGACGCTGGATCCCGCACGGACGCTGCTGCCGGGCACGGCCGGCGATTACTCCTGGGGCGGCCTGGCGAGCACGTACTTCTGGATCGATCCGCGCGAAGAGATGATCGTCATTTTCATGACGCAACTGATGCCTTCCACGACCTATCCGCTGCGTCGCGAACTGCGCACCGCCATCTACTCCGCCTTCGCATGACCTGTCATGGAGAACACTGACATGAATGAGAGCCGCAAAAAACCGCATGAAAAAACCGCCAGTGATTCCTTTTCGTCCCGTGGGATTCCCTTGCGGTCACGGTCTCTTGCGGCCTGCCTTTGCGCTTTCCTGCTGTCCGCTGCGGCCCATGCGCAGGAACAACCCCAGGCGCACTTCCATCATGTGCATCTGAATTCCACCGATCCGGCGGCCGCGATCGATTTCTATGCGACGAAGTTCAAGGCACGCAAGGAGAAGTTCGCGGGCCTCATGGACGCCGTGTGGACCGGCGACGCCTGGCTGCTGTTCACGAAGGTCGGCGCGCCGCCGCCGTCGGAGCTGATCTCCGGCCTCTGGCACATCGGCTGGGGCGCCGAAGACATGCCATCGACGTACGAGAAGCAGGTCGACAGCGGTACGAAGTTCGCTACGCCGATCACCGACATCAGCGAGATGGTGGGCGGCAGTCGTCCTTTCTTCTATGCCTACGTCGACGGTCCCGATCACGCACTGATCGAGCTGAACACGGCGCGCCACCACGATTTCGGTCACGTGCACCTGTTCAGCGCCGATCCGCCGGCCGCGGGCGAGTGGTATGCGAAGCACTTCGGCTTGCGCGCAGTAGCCCAGAAGGACAAGCGCGAGTTTCGCGGCAATCAGATCGGACCGGCGGCGTTCGTCACGGCCGATCACGTGAGCATGATCATCTATCCCGTCGAACACGTCCGGAAGAACGCGCCCGATCAATGGCAGGGCCGTACGGAGTTCGCGCCGACCCGCGGCCGCGTCATCGACCACCTCGGCTTCTCCGTCACCGATCTCGACGCCACGCTCGATCGGCTGCGCAAGGCCGGTGTCACGGTCACCGCCGAACCGAAGGAAATCGCCGGCGGACGCCTGCGGTATGCCTTCATCGAAGGCCCCGACCGCGTCGGCATCGAACTGCTGGAAGACCACAGCCCGCCGCCGGCACCGGTCGCGGAGTAGATCGGAGATCGATTTCACACGGAGAGCACGGAGGCCACGGAGCCGGAGATCAAGAGAGAAGAATTTCCACGGGGGAAGAAAGGGAACACGGGGAACACTGGGTTCGGAGCAGAAATCTTTTCTGGTCCCCGTGGTCCCCGTGTCCCCTGTGGAAACTTTCTTCTCTTCGCCTTGAACTCTGTGTTCTCCGTGATCTCTGTGTGAAACTCTTGCTCCATGAACGCCCCTCGCAAAGATTCGCGGATCGCCGATGGCGGCGGCATCGTCTATTCCACCGGTGTGGGCGAGCGTTGTCCCAATTGCCTGCGTGCAGCCGCCGAATGCGTCTGCAAGAAAGGCACGCCAGGCAAGACGAGCAGCGACGGCGTCGTGCGCGTCAGCCGCGAGACGCAGGGTCGCAAGGGCAAGGGCGTCACGGTCGTCAGCGGGCTGGGTCTGCCGGCCGACGATCTCGCCGCGCTCGCGACCGAACTCAAGAAGAAGTGCGGCTCCGGCGGCGGTGTCGAGAACGGCCGCATCGAAATCCAGGGCGATCATCGCGACCGGCTGGTCGAAGAACTGACCCGGCGCGGATGGAAGGCCAAACGCGCCGGCGGCTGATCCGGATCCGTCGCGCCGGCAGAATGACATTTATTCCGTTTACCCGGATTCCCAAAGCGGGAACGATTGCGGAATATGCAGCGCTTTCCCGTTATCCATGAGGATGCATGCATGAAGAAGCAGACCCTGAGCCTGATCGTCGCGACATTGCTGGGCACCGGCGCGGCCTTCGCCGCACCCGTGACCTACGACATCGATCCCACCCACACCTATCCGAGCTTCGAGGCGGATCACATGGGCGGGCTGTCGGTCTGGCGCGGCAAGCTGAATTCCTCGTCCGGCACGGTGACCTACGACAAGGAAGGCAAGACGGGTACGGTCGACATCAGGATCGACGTGACCTCGATCGACTTCGGCAACGACAAGCTCAATGAGCATGCGAAGGGCCCGGATATCTTCGACGTCGCCAAGTTCCCGACCGCGACCTACAAGGGCAAGCTCGCCGGCTTCAAGAACGGCGCGCCCACCGAAGTCGACGGCACCCTGGAACTGCACGGCGTAACCAAGCCGGTGAAGCTGAAGATCGACAGCTTCCTGTGCAAACCGAATCCGATGAACAAGAAGGAAACCTGCGGCGCGGACGCCAGCGCGACCCTCAATCGCGAAGACTTCGGCGTGAGCTACGGCAAGGCTTTCGGGTTCAAGCAGGAAGTGAAGCTGCAGATCCAGGTCGAAGCAGTAAAAGCGGATTGAGTCCGACCTCTTCCTGTGGGGCCGGCTTCAGCCGGCCTCTGCCGGAAACAGAAACGCCGCAAAGGCCGCACCAGGAAAGATCTTCTATTCTCCTGTGCGGTCTTTTGCGGCCTCTTCCCCCTTCTCAATCCTCCCGTCCGCCGGCCCGCAATCGATGCTCTCCCCCGGCCCCGTTTCGATCAGCGCCAGCAATGCCGCCGGCGGCGCCAGGCTGTAGAGCGCCGCTGCCGCTCCCACTCGCGCGGCCAGCGGGCCGATCTCCGGACGGAATGACGGATCCTTGAAGGAGCCGCCGATCTTCAGCGGCGTGCGCAAGGTCAGCGGACTCCTGTCCTTCGGCTGCGGATTCAGACGCAGATCGAACGCCTCCCTGCGCAGATTGATGTCGCCCTCGCCGAAGATCACCGTATCCGTGGTGTCGAAGGCCAGTCCGCGCGTCGTCATCTCCCCGTCGACGATCCGGAAATCCGCATAGGCGCAACGCAGCGGAATTTCGCGATCCTTGTCGAGCAGGTATTTCAGCGACTCGGCCACGTCGAGTCCGGCGAGTTCGATGAGCAGATTGCTGATGTGGCCCGAGCCCATGATCAGGCCGATGTCGCCGTTCGCACTGCCCGCCATGTGGGCGATCGAATTGCCCTGCGCCGTGAACGCGGCGACGCCGGAGACCTTGCCCGCACCCTTCTTCGTGATCTCGACGGACGGAAAGAGCTTCGGCAGCTCCAGCCCGCGTACGTCCGCCACCAGCGTCGTCTGGATCGATGTCTCGCGCGCGTCGAGCGTGATCCGGGAAGCGATCGAACCGCCGGCGGCGTGGAAATCGAGCGGATCGAGCCTGAGCACGCCGTTCTCCAGCACCAGGTGCGTGTCCATCGCCTCGAGGGGAAGTTTCGGCGCATCGATGGCCTGCGCCTTCAAGGTAACGTCCGCATCCATCACGCGCAGCTTTTCCAGCCGGAACGGCTGATCGGGAAGCACCGTCGGCTTCGCCTCGAGTTCCGCTGCCTGCTGCTTCTGCGCATCGCTGGCCGTCTCGCCGGACTTTGCCGAAGGCGGCGCGCCGACGAATCCGGCGAGATCGTCCAAGTCCAGACGTTGCGACACCAGCGCGGCGGTCAGCTTCGGACGCTCGCCACCGATATCGATGCTCGCATCGCCCGACAGATCGCTGTCGCCGACCTTGCCGCTGAACTTGCGATAGCTCCACACGTCGCCCTTGCGATCCAGCTTGCCCTGCAACGCATAGGGCGACGTGTCGGGCAGCGAGATGCCGAGCAGCTCGTAGAGATCGGCGAGATTGGCGCCGGCAAGGGCAAAGTCGGCATCGAAGTTTTCAATCTGCAGCTGCCCCTGCAGCGCACCGCTGGCGTGGGCGCGCGTCTGACCGGCGCGGGCTCGCACGTCCATGCGATAGGGCTTCTCCTGATCCTGCAGATCCAGCGGGGAATCGACGCGTCCTTCGAGTTCGAAGGGATGGCCGCGCCACGAGCCTTTGCCGTCGGCGAGCAGCGGTGCGCGTTCGTTCCTGCCCGGCTTGCCGCTGCGAACCGCGAGCGTCACGTCCGTTTTCAGCACCGGCTCATGGAACTCGAGTCGCCCGTTGCTGACGTTCAGCTGACCGATCTGCGGCGCGCTTCCCGAGGAACTCCTGTCCTTCTGCGTCTCGAACACCCAGTTGCCGACGCCCTTGTCGCTGCGCTCCAGCACGAGCTTCGGTTCATCCAGCGCGATGTACGGAAGTTGCACTCGTCCACGCAGCAGCGGCAGCAATGCGATGCGCAGATCGAGCTGCCGGACCGATGTCATCTCGGGGCGCTTCGACCAGTCCGCATTCGCGAGGTGCAGATCCTGCGCCGTGATACGCGGACGCCAGCCGAGATCGACATCGAGATCGCCGCGGATATGAAACTCGCGGCCGGTCGCTGCCGTCACCCGACGTTCGACCGGGCCTTTGAACCAGTTCCAGTCCCAGATCGCGATCAGGACGGCAATGACGGCGACGGATGCCGCGAGCACCCACACCCAGCGCGGCGTACGCGAAAAAACGGAATGTGGATCGCGCGCGCTCATCACCCCCAGAACGTCCGGTCGCCCGGGAGGTTCCGGCAGCGATCAGCCGGGCGGCAACTCGCGGGCTGCTTTTTCGCCGCGCACCGAACACACCAGCGCGGCGACGATGAACAGCAGTCCTACCCACGGAATGAAGCGGGGCGGAAGCAGCGTCCACACTGTGGCGCCGATGGTCGCGCCGGCAGAGCCGCCGAGATACGTCACCGACGAGTTGAGAGCGATCGTCGCGCCGGCAAGCAACGGCGCCACCGCGACGAGTCGCGCCTGCTGCACGGCCGGAAACCCTGCTCCGCCGAGACTCCAGAGAAACTGCACGACGAAGACCGCGCCGAGCCAGCCGGCGGCCAGCGGCCATACCAGCATCATCGCGGCCGCCGCGACGTTGCACTTGTAGGCGACGTTGGCGGCGCCGACCTTGCGGACCATGCGCACGCTGAGCACATTGCCGATCAGGCCGCCGACGCCCGACACGAAGAACAACGCGGCCAGCATCGCGCCCGACACGTCCAGCACCGCCTTTGCGATCGGCGCCAGGAAGCTGAACATCACGCTGCCGCCGACGTTGGTAAGCGCGGTCGCCGCAGTGAGCCAGCGCAGCGCGGGCGACTTGAATACCTGGTACCAGCGCTCGAGGTTCAGCGGCGGCGTGCGCACGCCGGCGGGAATCGACCACCACACGAACGCTGCGATGACCGCGCTCGCCACGCCGATGAACACGAACGACATGCGCCAGCCGAAGGTGCTGCCGATCATCACCGACAGCGGGTTGCCGACCACCGAGCCGATGGCCCAGCCCACCATGAGTTTGCCGAGCGTCGGCGCGCGCTCGTTTTCCGGCACCAGCATGCTGACGGTGGCCGCGACCTGCGGCGTGTAGACCGCCGATGTCACGGCAGCCAGGATCCGCGCCCACAGCAATTGATCGTAGGTCTGACTGAATGCGCTGCCGATGTTGGCAATGGCGCAGACCGCCATCGATGCCGTGAGCAGCTTGCGACGATCGATGTGCGAGCCCAGCGTCGCCAGCACCGGCGCACAGATCGCCGCCGAGACACCGAAGGCGGCAATCAGCAGTCCTGCCCGCTCGACGGAAATGTCCAGCGCGGCGGCAATCTCGTTGAGCAACCCGCCGACCGCCATGAAACTGGTCGCGACAAAGAAATTTCCGGCGATGAGCGCGATCAGGCGGGAGGTGGGCATCGCGGCATTGTAGCCGGCGAAGATGCCGGAAGCGGATCAAGAATTTCACACGGAGATCACGGAGAGCACGGAGGTCGGAAGGAAAAAGAACAAAGAATGTTTCCACGGGGAGCACGGGGACAAGAAGATCTTCTGTTCCGAGACCCCGTGTTCCCCGTGTCCCCCGTGGAAATTCTCTTCTCCGACCTCCGTGATCTCCGTGAACTCCGTGTGAAACTCCGGTTCTTCTAGGAATTCTGCGAGGCGTAGATCAGCCGCAGGCCGTCGTGGCCGACCAGCTGCGACAGTTTCTCGGTCAGTTCGCGACTCGGCTTCACCATCCACTCTTCCGACAGCACCAGGTCTGCTCGCGCTGCAGAACTGTAGTAGCGGATGGCAACGCTGCAGCGACCGCCGCGGAAGGGACGCAGTGTGCTTTCCAGTTTGCGGACGAAGTCCGGGCCGGCGTCGGCCGGCCAGCGCAGTACGAGGCGGCGCGCATAGAGCTCGCGGGCCTGATCGATGTCGATCACCCGCTTGGCGTTGAGTCGCCAGCCTTCGATGAATTCATCGAAGCGCAGCGAGCCTTCGACGATCAGGATGGCGCTCTTGGCGATCTGGTTGCGGTACTGCTGGTAGACGTCTTCGAACATCGAGCATTCGAGACGGCCGCTGCGGTCGTCCAGGGTGAAGACGATGCGGCTGCCGCGCTTGCCCAGATCGAACACCATGCCGCCGACGGTCGCCGGTTTGCCGCGGAACTGGAAGCCTTCGCCGGTCGATACCGGCTTGTCGCCCGTGACGTCGGCAATGCGGCCGCTGATCACGGGACGCACCTCTTCCTCGTACTCCTCGAAGGGATGTCCGGTGAGATACAGGCCCAGCGTGTCGCGCTCGCCGTCGAGCCGGACGCGTCGGCTCCAGTCGGGCAATGTCTGCGTGGTGACGACAGCCGGCGCGCTCGGCGTCGTGTCCATCAGGCCGAACATGTCGTTCTGTCCCACGACGCGCGCCTTGATCGTCTGATCGGCCAGTTGCATCGAAGCCGGCAGCGCGTGCATGAGCGTGGCGCGATTGGCGCCGAGCGAATCGGCGGCGCCGGAGCGGATCAGCGCTTCCAGCACGCGACGGTTCATGCGGTTCTGGTCGCTGCGACGGCACAGGTCCGGCAGATCGCGATACGGGCCGTTGGCTTCGCGCTCGGCCACCAGCATCTCGACCACCGACTGGCCCACGCCCTTGATGGCGCCCAGCCCATAGCGAATGCTGCGCTCGCCCGACACCGTGAACATGTACTGCGAGTGATTCACGTCGGGCGGTTCGACCTTCAGGCGCATGCGCCGCGCCTCGTCGATCAAGGTCACGACCTTGTCGGTCTTGTCCATGTCGGACGAGAGTACGGCCGACATGAACGCCGCCGGGTAATGCGTCTTCAACCACGCCGTGTGGTACGACAGCACCGCATAGGCCGCCGCGTGCGACTTGTTGAAGCCGTAGCCGGCGAACTTTTCCATCAGGTCGAAGATGGCGTCCGCCTGCTGCGCCGTACGCCCGCTCTTCGCTGCGCCTTCGCGGAAGATCGCGCGCTGCTTGACCATCTCCTCGTGCTTCTTCTTGCCCATCGCACGACGCAGCAGGTCGGCGCCGCCCAGCGTGTAGCCGCCGATGATCTGCGCCATCTGCATGACCTGTTCCTGGTAGACCATGATGCCGTAGGTCTCTTTCAGGATGGGCTCGACGCGCGGGTCGGGATACTCGATGCCTTCGCGCCCGTGTTTGCGGGCGACGAAGCTGGGAATCAGGTCCATCGGACCGGGGCGGAACAGCGCGCCGAGCGCGATCAGGTCCTCGAAGCGGTCGGGCTTCGCGTCCTTGAGCATGCGCTGCATGCCGTGCGATTCGAACTGGAAGACGGCAACGGTCTGCGCCTGTCTGAAGATGTTTTCGTAGGTCGCATCGTCGTCCAGCGCGATGGCCTTCAGGTCGAGCGGCGGCTCGCCCTTCCTGCTGCGCTCGGTGTTGATGAGCTTGAGCGTCCAGTCGATGATCGTGAGCGTGCGCAGGCCGAGGAAGTCGAACTTGACCAGGCCGACGGCTTCGACGTCGTCCTTGTCGTACTGGGTCACGAGGCTCTGGCCGTTCTCGTCGCAGAACAGCGGCGCGAAATCCGTGAGCACCGACGGCGAGATGACGACGCCGCCCGCGTGCATGCCGGCGTTGCGCACGAGGCCTTCGAGCGACATGGCCATGTCGATGACGCTGCGGGTTTCCTCCTCGGTCTCGTAGCGGCGTTTGAGTTCCGGTTCCTTTTCGAGCGCGTCCTTCAGGGTGATGCCGAGTTCGAACGGAATCAGCTTGGCGATGGAATCGGCGAAGCCGTAGCTCAGCCCGTAGACGCGCGCCACGTCGCGCACCACGGCCTTCGCCGCCATGGTGCCGTAGGTGATGATCTGCGAGACGCGCTCGCGCCCGTAGCGCTCGGCAACGTAGTCGATGACCCGGTCGCGGCCGTCCATGCAGAAGTCGATGTCGAAGTCGGGCATCGAGACGCGTTCGGGATTGAGGAAGCGTTCGAACAGCAGGTCGTACTGCAACGGATCGAGATCGGTGATCGCGAGCGCATAGGCAACCAGCGAGCCCGCGCCGGAACCGCGACCCGGCCCGACCGGCACGCCGTTCTCGCGCGCCCAGCGGATGAAGTCGGCGACGATCAGGAAGTAGCCGGCGAAGCCCATCTGGCAGATCACGCCGAGTTCGATCTGCAGGCGCGCTTCGTATTCCTCGCGCGGAATCACGCGGCCGGCGGCGGGCTGCTCCGACAGCTTTTCCAGGCGCTGCGCCAGGCCGCGCGCGGATTCTTCGCGCAGGAATTCCTCGGTGCTCATCTGCGACGGCACCGGATACGCCGGCAGCACCGACTTGCCGAGCGTAAGTTCGAGACTGCAGCGCCGCGCGATCTCGACGGAATTGGCGAGGGCCTCCGGAATGTCGCGGAACAGCTGCGCCATGGCTTCCGGCGATTTCAGGTACTGCTCTTCGGTGTAGCGCCGCGGCCGGTTCGGCGCATCCAGTGGCACGCCCTCGTGGATGCACACGCGCGCTTCGTGCGACTGGAAATCGCTGGGCCGCACGAACCGCACATTGTTGGTGGCGACGACCGGCACGCCGCACGCCACGGCGAGTTCGAGCGCGCCGCGAATGTGCCGCTCTTCGCCCTCGCGGCCGATGCGCTGCAGTTCCAGGTAGTAACGATTGCCGAACAGGGCCTGCCACTGCTGCAGCAGTTCGCGCGCGACGTCCATGTGGCCCGCATTGATGGCGCGGCCGACGTTGCCCTCGCCCGCCGCCGACAGGGCGATCAGTCCGCTGACCGAGTCATGCGTCAGCCAGGCGGGGTCGACCGTCGGTACACCCTTCTGCTGGCCTTCCTGATACGAGCGGCTGACCAGCCGCGTGAGGTTCTTGTAGCCGGCATCGTTCTGGCACAGCAGCACCAGGCGAGTGGGCTCGACGCGATCACCGCTCTCGCGCATCAGCAGGTCGACGCCGATGACGGGCTTCACGCCGGCCGACTGCGCGGCCTTGTAGAACTTCACCATCGCGAACAGGTTGCTCTGGTCCGTCAGCGCCACGGCCGGCATGCCGGCACGCGCGACCGACTCCATGAGGCCGACGGTGCCCTCGCCTTCCGGCGTGATGCGCACCACGCTGTCGACCAGCGAGTACTCGGTATGCAGATGCAGGTGAACGAAGGACATCGACGCGCGAATCAGGCGACGGCCCGGCAGCGTTCGGCGGCGAGGCGCACCGGCTCGAAGGAGCGACGATGGATCGGCGACGGACCGAAGTTCTCGAGCATCGCGCAGTGTTGCGGCGTGCCGTAACCCTTGTGGACGGCGAAACCGTACTGCGGATACAGCCGGTCGAGATCGACCATCATCGCATCGCGCCGCACCTTGGCGAGAATCGACGCCGCGCCGATGGAGCGGCGCAGCGCGTCGCCATCGATGATGGCTTCGAAGGTGCAATCGAGCCCGAGACCGGCGAACGAGGGGCAGCGATTGCCGTCGATCTCGACGTGCGCGGGACAGAGGTGCAGGCCCATCAGGGCACGGCGCATCGCGAGATAGGTCGCTTCGAGGATATTGAGGCAGTCGATCTCTTCGACATCTGCCCAGGCGACGGACCAGGCGAGTGCGTGCTGCATGATCTTGAGCGCGAGTTCCTCGCGTTCGGCCGCATCGAGCTGCTTGGAATCGCGAATGCCGTGGATGCGGCGACGCGGATCGAGAACCACGGCCGCCGCCACGACCGGACCGGCGAGCGGACCGCGCCCTGCCTCATCGACTCCCGCAACCAGGCCGGGCTTGTTCAGCGCCAGCGTCAGCGAAGTCGGACCGTTCCCGCGTATTGCAGTGGCTTTCGAAACTCTGATCTTCACTGCCCGTTGTTTGCCTTCACCAGGTGGACGATTGCATCGGCCGCACTCGCGCTGGCGTCCCGCCGCAGCGTCTCGTGGATCCGGGTGAAAGTTTGCACGAGCTCTGCCCGATCGGCACGCTCCAGTTGATCGATGAGCGCGGGCCCCAGCACGTCGGCACGGACTTCGCTGTTGAAATATTCGGGGACGATCTGTCGGCCTGCCAGCAGGTTGGGCTGGGCAAAGAACGGCGCCTTGAACAGTTTCAAATGCTTGAGGAGAAAACTTGTAAACCAGCTCAAGCGATAGGCCACCACCATCGGCCGCTTGACGAGCGTGGCTTCGAGCGTCGCCGTGCCCGAGGCCAGCAGGATGGCGTCGCTGGCCGCCATGACTTCCTGGGCGCGACCGTCGAAGACGCGGACGAGATCGAGAACGCCCGCCCTGGACAGCGCTTCTTCGAAGACATCGCGAACCTTGCCGCTCGCCATCGCCGCGATGAAGCGGATGTCGGGCCGGCATTCGCGCATCCAGCGGACCGTCTGCGCAAAGTCCGGCCCCAACCGCGAGACTTCACCGCCGCGACTGCCCGGCAGCAGCGCGATGTACGTGCTGGCTTCATCGAGACCCAGCGCTCGCCGCGCCGACGCCGCATCCAGATGCATGGGGATCTGATCGGCCAGCGGATGCCCCACGAATTCGGCCTTCACCTGATGGGCATCGTAGAAAGGCTTTTCGAACGGCAGCAGGCACAGCACCAGGTCGACCGCCTTGCCGATCGTCTTCACGCGCCCCTGCCGCCAGGCCCACACCTGCGGGCTGACGTACTGGACGACGGGAATGCCCGCTTCCTTCAACCGCGGCGCGAGCCGCAGGTTGAACTCCTTCGCATCGACGCCGACGTACACCGCGGGAGGATCGCGCAGGACGCGATCGATGAGTTCGCGACGGATCCGCAGCAGACGCGGCAGGTGCGGGATGATCTCGATCAGGCCCATCACGGACAGGCTGTCGATGTGCTCCCACGCTTCGCAGCCTTCCGCGATCATGCGCGGGCCGGCGATGCCGGCGAATCGCGCGCCGGGAAGGCGTTCGCGCAGGGCATGAATCAGCCTGGCGCCGAGATTGTCGCCGGAGGTTTCGCCGGCGACGAGGACGATGAGGGGAGCGGACACGGGAGATGGGCGGCTGGCGGCTGGCTACTGGCGACTGGCCAGACCAGGAAAGGCAGTTTCCCTCTGGCCAGCGGCCAGTAGCCAGCCGCCAGTCGCCCTCACCTGACGATCCCCACTCTCTCGCGCCGCGGCGTCGTGTCGTTGAGGAAATCCACGAACGCCTTGAGTTCCGGCTGGTCCGGCACCAGCGCGCTCAGTTCTTCGGTCGCATCGACCAGCTTGAGCTTCGAGCGGTACAGGATGCGGTAGGCCTTGCGAATGTTGCGGATCTGATCGGGCGTGTAGCCGCGGCGCTTGAGCCCTTCCGCATTGACGCTGTGCGGTTCGGCGGGCCGGCCGACAGCCATCACGTACGGCGGCACGTCGCGCGTGACGGCCGTGTTGTTGGCGATGAAAGCGTGCGCGCCGATCTTGCAGAACTGATGCACGCCGGCGAAGCCGCCGAGATGCACCCAGTCACCCATCTCGACGTGTCCGCCGAGCGTCGCGTAGTTGGCGAAGACGCAATGCGAGCCGATCACGCAGTCGTGGCCGACGTGCGAGCCGGCCATGAACAGGTTGTCGCTGCCGATGCGCGTGACGAGTTGGTCCTTGGTGGTGCCGCGATTGATGGTGCAGTTCTCGCGGAACACGTTGCGGTCGCCGATCTCCAGCCGCGTCGGCTCGCCCTTGTACTTGAGATCCTGCGGCGCGGCGCCGATGGAGGCGAACTGGAAGATCCTGTTGCCGCGACCGATGGTGGTCGGTCCGTCGATGACGACGTGCGGGCCGACCCAGCATTCCGGCCCGATCGTCACCCCCGCACCAATCACGGAATACGCGCCGATTTCCACATCGGGCGACAACACCGCATCGGGCGCGATCAGGGCTGTGGGGTGAATGGCCATGGTCGAAGTCTATTTGGCGGTTCCCGGTGCCACCATCATTTCGGCGCTGGTGGCAACCTCGCCGTCCACTTCGGCCACCGTGGAGAACTTCCAGATGCCGCGCATCTGGCGCTCCAGCGTCGCCTTGAGGATCAGCTGATCGCCCGGCTCAACGGGGCGGCGAAAGCGCGCGCTGTCGATACCGACGAAGTACATCGGGCGGGATGCATCGGGATACTGACCGGCCGTCACGAATGCGAGGATGCCGGCAGTCTGCGCCAGCGCCTCGAGGATGATGACGCCCGGAAACACCGGCCGGTGCGGAAAATGCCCGGGAAAGAAATGCTCGTTGAACGTCACGTTCTTGAGCGCCCGGATCGACTTGCCGGCAATGCATTCCTGGACGCGGTCGACCAGCAGGAAGGGATACCGGTGCGGCAGGCGGCGCAGCACTTCGTTGATGTCCATCGTCAGGACCTGATCGCCCTGCTCCGTCTTGCCGGTCTCGGTCATTCGCTCCCCTTGCGGTGCTGCCAGTGTCTGCTACGGGGACGGCTCGTCGCCCGGCAGGTCCGCTTCTTCGTCCTTTCCGGTCGACTCGCCCGCGCCACGACGCAGTCGTCGCACCTGACGCGCCATGTCGTCGAGCTGATTGAAGCGCGCCGCATTCTTGCGGAATCTGGCGGTTTCGTCGATGGGTAGTCCACTCGAGTAGTACCCGGGCTTGCGGATACTGCCGGAGACGAAGGACTTGCCGGTCACCACGACGTCATCGCAGATCGTGAGATGGCCGGCGACGCCGACCATGCCGCCGATCATGCAGCGCTGGCCGATGACCGCGCTGCCGGAAATACCGACGCAGCCTGCAATCGCCGTATGCGCCCCGATGCGGACGTTGTGGGCGATCTGGATCTGGTTGTCGAGCTTGACGCCGTCGCCGATGACGGTGTCTTCGATCGCGCCGCGATCGATCGTCGTGCTCGCACCGACTTCCACGTCGTTGCCGATCCGTACGCTGCCGATCTGCGGCACCTTGAGCCATTCGCCGCGATCGGGCGCCAGGCCGAAACCATCCGCGCCGATGACGGCGCCCGGATGCAGCAGGCAGCGTTCGCCAAGGCTCACGTCGTGGCAGAGCGTGACGTTCGCAACGAGCCGGGTATCTGCGCCGATCCGGGTACCCCGCATGACGACACAGCCCGGTCCGATGACGGCTCTCGGCCCGACGACGACGCCCGCCTCGATCACGACACGCGGCCCGATCGCAGCGGTCGGATCGATCTGCGCCGAGGCATCGACGACGGCAGATGGATGGACACCGGGATCGGCGGCAGGCACCGGATGCAGCAACGCCGCAATGCGGGCATAGGTCGCGTAGGGATTGGGACCGATCAGCGCCGCGCCCGGACAGGCGTCAGCCAGGCGCGGTTCGACGATCACCGCACCGGCGCGGGTCTGCGACAGGTAGCGGCGATACTTGGGATTGGCGAGGAACGTGACGGCGTCGGGACCCGCGTCTTCCAGCGTGGCGACGCGGGAGACGCGGGCATCGGGATCGCCTTTCAGCGAGCAGCCAAAGCGAACCGCCAATTCCCCCAGGGTGAAGCTCATGGGGGGCCTGCGTGTGGCGTCGGCGGCTTATTGCTTGGCCGGCGGAGCAGCCGGCTTCGGCGGTGTCGTGGCGGCGGGCTTCGCCGGGCCGCCCGCCTTGAAGCGGGCCTGCAGTGCGCTCAGCACCTGCGCAGTGATGTCCATCGACTCGTTGACGTACAGCACGCCGTCGCCGAGCACGACGTCATAGCCCGAGGTGCGTGCGAACGCCTGCACTTCCTGCAGCAGCGAGCGCTGCAGCTTGCCGAGTTCCTCATTGCGACGCAGGTTGAGGTCTTCGACATATTCGTTCTGCTTGCGCTGCATTTCGCGCTGGCCGTCGCGCAGATCCTTTTCGGCATTGCGACGCTCGTTCTCGGCCATCACCGCACCGTCGCGCTGCAGCTTTTCTTCCTTCGCCTTCAGATCTTTCTGCTGCGCAACGATGGAACGCTGGCGCGGCGCAAATTCATCCTGCAGCGCCTGCATCGCCGATTTCGCCTGAGGCGCCTCTTCGAGCAGCCGCGGCACATTCACCACGGCGATCTTGATGTCGGCATGCGCCGCGCCGAGGGGCGCCAGCATCGCCAGGCCGGTCGAAAGAACGAGTCCGCAAATGCTCAAACGTGCCATGAAAAAAACCTTCGTCCGAGTTGTATCTGTTGAATGTCAGAACGCCTGACCGATCGAGAACTGGAACCCTTCGGTTTCGTCCCCGTAGCGGTTCAGCGTATCCCCGCGCTCGTCATTCAGCGGCACCGCGTAGCTGAACCGGAAGACGCCCAGAGGCGCCAGCCACTGCACGGCAACGCCCGCCGACTGCTTCAGCTCATCATAACTGAACTTGTAGTCGACCGGCTGCTGCGCGCCGGTGGTCGGATCGGGCGGCCCGACGAAGTTGATGTCCTGATTCGAGAACACGTTGCCGATGTCGTAGAACAGGCTGAAGCGCGCGCTGTTACGCCATTTTTCGGGCATCGGCAGCAGCAGTTCCGCCTGGGCGATGGTCTTGATGTTGCCGCCGTAGGGGCGCCCGAAGCTGTCCTTCGGGCCGAGGCGGCTTTCCCGGAAGCCGCGCACCGAGTCCGGACCGCCGGCAAAAAACTGACGATACGGCGGCAGGCCGGTGGTGTCGCCCAGCGGCTCGCCGTAGGCCAGTTCGACGTTCACCATCAGCTTGAAGTCGCGCCAGATGGGGATGAATTTCAGCAGGTCGTACGAGGCGGTCCAGAATTCCACTTCGCTGCCCGGCAGGGTGTAGCTCAGGCTCAGGCGCTGGCGGGTGCCGGCCGTGGCGAAAATCGTGCGGTTGCGCGAGTCGAAGCTCCAGCCCGTATTCAGCTCGTAAGTGCGGAATTTCGAACGGAACAGCGAGTAGTTCGGATACTCCTCGCAGGGCACCGTCAGGTCGGTCTGCGCAATACATTCGATGGTCGGATTGCCGTTGTTGCGCACCCAGTCATTGGCTTCCGCGGCGCTGCCCAGCGAGGTCGTGGCCAGTTCGGCCTGCTGTGCCGACAGACCGAAACTCAGGTACTGGTATTCGGTGATCGGATAGTCGTAGCCGATGCCGGCCGTCGCGGTCGTGGTGTCGAAGTCCGACGTCGCCGACGTGAACTGCGTGACGTCGCGATAGCCCAGCGAAATGGTGCGGCGCACGCCGTCGATGGTCGTGTACGGATCCGTATGCGAGAAGCTGTAGCTCTTGGCATAACGACCCGAATTGATTTCCGCCTGCACGCGATTGCCGGTACCCATGAAGTTCGAGTGCGTGAAGCTGCCGTTGAGGATGACGGACTGCGATTCGGAGTAGCCGATACCGCCGCCGAACTGTCCCGGCAGACCTTCCTTGATCTCGAAATCGACGTCGACCAGGTCCGCCGCACCCGGCACGGGTGTGTTCTCGACTTCGACCTTTTCGATGAACGGCAGACGCTGGATACGCTGCTTCGAACGCTCGACCGCCGTGTTCGACAGATACGCGCCTTCGAGCTGGCGCATTTCGCGACGGAAGACTTCGTCGTTCACGCCGGTCGTGCCATTGAAATTCACGCGACGCACGTACACGCGATTCTTCGGATCGACGACGAAGGTCAGGGAAATTTCCTTGGTCTCCTCGTTGGCCTGCGGCACCGGATCGATCGTCGCGAAGGCATAACCGTCGAAGCCCAGGCGCATCTTCATCGCCTCGGTCGTGGCGGTGATGAACTTCCGCGAATACCTATTGCCCCGCTCGATCAGGATGAGTCGCTTCAGTTCCGACTCCGGCACCACCATGTTGCCGGCGAGTTTGACCTCGGAGACTTTATAGACGTCGCCCTCGTTCACGTTGATCGTGACGAAGATGTCATCCTTCTCCGGCGCGATCGCCACCTGGGTCGAGGTCACGGCGAAGTTGGCGTAACCGCGGTCCATGTAATAGGACCGCAGTTTTTCGAGATCGCCCGACAGCGCCTCGCGGGCGTAGCGATCGTCCTGCTTGTACCAGGACAGCCAGTTCGGCGTCTTGAGTTCGAACGTTTCCTGCAGATCCTCGTCCGGAAACGCCGTGTTGCCGGCGATGTTGATCTGACGGATGCGCGCACGCTTGCCTTCGACGATGTCGACCGACACCTTGACCTTGTTGCCCGGTACTTCCTCCACCTTGGCATCGACGCGCACTGCGTACTTGCCGCGCGAGAAGTACTGGTCGGTGAGGTACTGCTTCACCTCGTCGAGCACGGACTGGTCGAAGGTCTTGCCGGTGGCGAGACCGACGTTGCGCAGCGAGCGCTGCAGGTCCTCGGTCTTGATGTCCTTGTTGCCCTTGATCTCGAAGCTCTCGATCGAAGGCCGTTCGACCACCGCAACGACCAGCGTGCCGCCATCGCGGCGCAGTTCGACGTCCTTGAAGAACCCCGTCGCATACAGCGCCCGCAACGACTCCGCCACCCGGCGCTGATCGAGCTGATCGCCGATGTTCACCGGCAGGTAGTTGAAGACCGTGCCTTCGGAAATACGCTGCAGGCCTTCGATGCGGATGTCGCCGACGGTAAACGCCGAGGATTGCGCGCTGGCGGCGACCGGATAGGTTGCGATGGCACTGCCAGCCGCAAGCGCAAGCGTTGCGTGAATAATTGTTCTCAAACGCATCAGATTCAGGCCCTGCGGGTTACGGTGCCAGATGTCGTGCAATGTCGTTGTAGAAAGCCAGCGACATCATGAGGATCAGCACGGCGATGCCGATCTGCTGGCCGAACAGTTGTGCTCGCTCTGAGACAGGCTTGCCTTTCACCAGTTCCGCGAGCTGATAAACAATCTGCCCGCCGTCGAGGACGGGGATGGGCAGCAGGTTCAGCACGCCCAGGCTGATGCTGATCAGCGCCAGGGTGCTGAAGAAAGTCCGCCAGCCCTGTCGCGCCGCGAAACCCGTTGTTTCGGCAATGGCGATCGGACCGGACAGATTCTTGAGCGACACGTCGCCGGTCACGATCCGGCCGACGATCTTGAGCGTGAAGACCGACATGTCCCAGGTCTTTTCGGCGGCCTTGCCGACGGCGTCCAGCGCGCCGTACTTCTGCACCGCAAGCATGTCCTCGCGCTTGATATTGCTGTCGAGGATCCTGCCGCTGGGTGCAACGCCGATGCGCCCGATGGACTGGCCGTTCTCGATCGACTCGCCGATCGTCACCGGCAGTTCCAGCGTCTGTCCGTTCCGCTCCACGGTGAACGTGATCTGCTGGTTCGCATTGGGTTTGATCAGTTGCACCAGTTGCTGGAAATCGCTCACTTCCTGTTGGCCGATACGGACAATCCGGTCGCCGACCGCGAGCCCTGCCCTGGCGGCGGCTTCGCCCTCGCTCAGCTCGCCGACGTCGGCCGCGACGCGCGGGCGCCAGAAGTCGAAACCCAGCCCCGGCAACATGGTGTCGGCCTGCGTCAGCTGACGGCGCTTCTCGCCCGTCTGCATGGTCACGTCGCGTTCGCTGCCGTCGATGCCGCGCACGCGCATGACGATGGTGCCGTCGTCGATGAGGTCGTCGAGCGTGCCGAGCATCGCCGACTCCAGCGTCTCCACCGGCTTGCCGTTGACGGCGAGAATCGTGTCTTCGTATTTCAGGCCCGCCTTCGCCGCAATCGATTCGACCGTGACGTCGCCGACGATCGGCTTCAGCGTCGGCTGTCCCGCGGTGAACAGCACCCAGTACATCGCCACTGCAAAGATGAGATTGAACGCCGGGCCGGCCAGCAGCACCGCGATGCGTTTCCATACCGGCGCGCGGTTGAAGGACCGATGCGCCTCGCTCGCAGGCACATTGCCTTCGCGCTCATCCAGCAGCTTCACGTAGCCGCCGAGCGGGATCGCGGCGATGACGTATTCGACCTGGTCCTTGCCGGCGATGCGCTGCCACAGCGGCTTGCCGAAGCCGATCGAGAATCGCAGCACCTTGATGCCGAGGCGGCGCGCCACCCAGAAATGACCGAATTCATGAACCGCGACGAGGATGCCGATCGCGACGATGAACGTGAGGATGGCAGTGAGGATCTCTGCCGGGCTGTCGGTGGAAATCATGCACACACTCCCGCGGCCGGCCCGGCGAGTCCGAGGCGCGCCTGCGCCTGCGAGCGGGCCCAGCCGTCCGCTGCCATGACATCCTGCAGGGATGTCACTGAACGCACGTCGTGCTGCGACAGGATCTGGTCGATGATGGCCGGGATCTCCACGAAGGCCAGCTGTCCGCTCAGAAAAGCGCTGACAGCCACTTCATTCGCTGCATTGAGCACCGCTGGCGCGGTCCCTCCCGCCTCGGCAGCGCGTCGCGCCAGCACCAGACATGGAAATTTCTCCAGGTCGGGCGCTTCGAAATCGAGCCGTCCGGCCCGCACGATGTCGAGCGATTCTACACCGGAGGCTATGCGCTGCGGCCAGCCGAGCGCATGGGCGATGGGCACGCGCATGTCGGGGTTTCCCAGCTGCGCGAGCATCGATCCGTCGCAGTACTCGACCAGGGAATGGACGATGCTCTGCGGATGGACGACGACCTCGACCTGCGCCGGCGGCAGATTGAACAGCAGGCAGGCCTCGATCAGCTCGAGTCCCTTGTTCATCAGGGTGGCGGAATCCACCGAAATCTTTCGCCCCATCACCCAGCGCGGATGCGCACAGGCCTGGTCGGGCGTGACGCCTCGCAGTGCATCACGGGCCGTCCGCAGGAATGGGCCGCCCGATGCGGTCAGCACGACGCGATTCACGCCCGCACTGCGCACGCCAGCACGGGTGTCCGAGGGCAGGCATTGAAAAATGGCGTTGTGCTCGCTGTCGACCGGCACGAGCGTCGCGCCGCCCTGCCGCACGGCTTCCATGAACAGCGGGCCCGACATCACGAGCGCTTCCTTGTTCGCGAGCAGGATCTTCTTGCCCGCGCGTGCGGCGGCGAGGCTCGATTTCAGACCGGCCGCACCGACGATCCCGGCCATCACGACATCGATGCGTTCGTGAGAAGCGACTTCGCAAAGCGCGTCTTCTCCCGATAGAACCCGGGTTGCGACGCCCGCCTCACGCAGCTCCTGCTCGAGCTTCGCTGCAGCGGCCGCAGATGCCAGCACCGCCAGCTCCGGACGATGCCGGATGCATTGCTCCCGCAGCCGGACGCTGTTGCTGTGGGCCGTCAACGCGACCACCGAGTAGCGATCGGGATGTCTCGCCACGACATCGAGCGTGCTGACGCCGATGCTGCCCGTCGAGCCGAGCACCGCGACACGTGTGCGCTGCGTGCTCATGCCAGCAGTCCCAGGAGTTCGAGACTGACGAGGAACACGGGCGCCGCTGCAGTCACGCTGTCGACGCGATCGAGTACGCCGCCGTGGCCCGGCAGCAGACTGCCGCTGTCCTTCAATCCTGCGTGCCGCTTGAACAGGCTTTCGGTCAGGTCGCCGACGATCGAAGCGACTACGACGAGCGCGCACACCGCAAGAAACGGCAGCGCATCGACCTTGAACCAGGCGACCCCGACGAACGCCATCAATGCAGCGGCGACGAATCCGCCGAATACCCCTTCCCAGGTCTTGCCGGGACTGACTTTCGGCGCCAGCTTGTGGCGACCGAACTGGCGACCGCCGAAATACGCGCCCACATCCGCCGCGACGACGAGCAGCAGCACGAACAGGACGAGGTTGGGATCGCGCTCGTGCAGCGCGACCAACGCCACCCACGCCGGCACCAGCACGGCGAATCCGGCGAGTACGCCGAGTGCGCGACTCATGCGGGTCGGCAGGAAAACGATCCAGAAAAAGGCAAACAGCCACCAGAGGATCGCTGCGTTCAGGATCCAGGCGTTGAATGCGCCAGCGGAGAACCAGCACACAGCCAGCGCAGCCCCGATCGCGACCACATAGGCGCTTCGCGCCGGCACGGACGCAAACCCGGGGAATGCCGCCCATTCCCACGCGCCCGCCAGCACGAGCAGCGCGAACACCGCCATCGTGACCGGATGCGGCACCCACAGAATCACCAGCAGCGCGAGCGGCGCGAGCAGCAAGGCCGTAATGATTCGCTGCCGCAGCATCAGCGCGACTCGACCTGTCCCGGCGCCAGCCCGAAACGTCGCTGCCGGCCGGCAAAGTAATCGAGCGCCGCACCCAGTTCTTCGTCGCCGAAATCAGGCCAGAGCGTGTCGCAGAAATACAGCTCGGTGTACGCGAGATTCCAGAGCAGGAAATTACTGATGCGCTGTTCGCCGCCAGTGCGGATGAAGAGATCGGGATCGGGTAGTCCCGCCAGGGCCACGCAACCGCTCAGCGATGCTTCATCGATATCGTCGACACGCAATTCGCCCGACACGCAGCGTCTCGCGAGTTCGCGCGCCGCGACGGAAATATCCCAGCGGCCGCCGTAGGCAATGGCGATCACGAGCGTCATCCGCGTGTTGTGCGCGGTGAGCGTCTCGGCGGCCTGGATGCGATCGCGCAGCGCCGTCGACAACTGCTCCAGCCGGCCGATGAATCGCAGCCGGATATTGTTCTTGTGCAGGTCGTCGACTTCGTTGTCGAGCGCTTCGAGAAAGCGTCCCATGAGCATGGAGACTTCCTCGCGCGGCCGCTGCCAGTTCTCGCTGGAGAACGCGAACAGCGTCAGCACCTCGACACCGCGCTTCGCGCAGCCTTCGACCGTCTGCTTCACCGCCTTGACGCCCATGCGGTGACCGGCCGGCCGCGGCAGCGCGCGGCGCGCGGCCCAGCGACCGTTGCCGTCCATGATTACCGCCACGTGGCGCGGCAATGCGGACGGAGCCTGTTTCGAACTGACCGCGGAAGGTGGCATTGACTGGGCTTGCCCGGCTCAGACCTGCATCAGTTCTTTTTCTTTTTCGGCCAGGACCTGGTCGATTTCGCCGACGTACTTGTCCGTGAGCTTCTGGATCTCGTCCTGGGCGCGCCGGTCGTCATCCTGGGAAACGAGCTTCTCCTTCAGCAGATCCTTCAGATCGCCCATCACGTCGCGACGCACATTGCGCACGGCCACGCGCGCACTCTCGGCCTCGTGCCGGACGACCTTCGCCAGATCGCGGCGGCGTTCTTCGGTCAGCGGCGGCATCGGCACGCGGATCACGGTGCCGGCGGTGGCGGGCATCAATCCCAGATCGGACTTCATGATGGCCTTCTCGATGGCCTGCACCATCTGCTTTTCCCACGGCGTCACCGTGATCGTGCGGGCATCTTCCAGCGCGACATTGGCGACCTGGTTGATCGGCACTTCATTGCCGTAGTACTCGACGCGGATGTGTTCGAGCAGGCTCGGATGGGCACGCCCGGTACGCAGCCGCTTCAGTTCGTTCTTCAGCGCGACCACGCATTTCTGCATGCGCTCGATGGCGTCTTTCTTGATGTCGTCGATCATTGGAATCTCCGTATCGGGCAGTGATGGGCGAACGGCGGCGCGCGGTGCGCGATCCGTCCGCTGCCTCTCAAGGGTTCGTTACCAGCGTGCCGACATCCTCGCCGCGCACGATGCGCATGAGTTCGCCGGGCTTCGTCAGATCGAATACGCGCAGCGGCAGGTTGTTGTCGCGGCACATGACGATCGCCGTGGCATCCATGACATTGAGGCGATCCGTCAGCACCTTGTCGAAGGTCAGGCGCTGATAGCGCGTGGCGCTGGGGTTCTTTTTCGGATCGTCGGAATAAATGCCGTCGACCTTCGTCGCCTTGAGCAACAGGTCGGCGTTGATTTCGATGGCGCGCAGGCTGGCGGCCGTATCGGTGGTGAAGAAGGGATTGCCCGTTCCCGCGGCCAGAATGGTCACCCTGCCCTTTTCGAGGTGCCGCACCGCGCGCCGGCGGATGTATTCCTCGCAGACCTCGTTGATGCGGATGGCCGACATGACCCGCGCATACATGCCGAGCCCTTCGACGGCGTCCTGCAAGGCCAACGAATTCATGACGGTGGCGAGCATGCCCATGTGATCGCCCGTCACCCGGTCCATGCCGGAGCCAGCGAGACCAGCACCGCGGAAAATGTTGCCGCCGCCGATGACGACCGCCACCTGCAGGCCGAGACTCATGACCTCGCGGATCTCGTTGGCGACGCGCTTGAGCATCTTGGGATCAATGCCGTAGTCCTCTTCACCCATCAGGGCTTCGCCCGAGAGCTTGAGAAGAATACGACGCAGGCCCGGACCGGAAGGGAATGGAGTCGTCGACGTTTTGCTGGGTTCGGTCATGTTGCCTGCCTGGAAAACCGTTACGAAAGGGACAGCGGTGAAGATATCCCTGTCAGCGCCGCACTTCCGTCACCCTATTATAGAGAACCCCGCCGTGGCGGGGTTCTCTCGATCGCGATCGCGAGGCTCAGCGGGGTGGCGCCTTGGAGCTTTCCACCTGCTTCCTGACTTCCTCGGCGAAGTCCTCCTGCTTCTTTTCGATGCCGGCGCCGACTTCATAGCGCACGAACGACACGACCTCGGCACCCGCCTGCTTCAGATACTGTTCGACGCTCTGCTTGTCGTCCTTCACGAACGGCTGGCCCAGCAGCGTGATTTCGTTGATCCACTTGCGGGTACGGCCTTCGGCAGCCTTGACGACGATCGCTTCGGGCTTGCCGACCATCTTCGGATCCTGCTTGGTCAGCTCGACGTGGATTTCCTGCTCCTTCTTCAGCAGATCGGCAGGAATCTGGTCGGCCGACACATGCGGCGGATTGATGGCCGCAACATGCATCGCGATGTCCTTCGCCGCCGCCTCGTCACCTTTCTTCAGGGCAACCAGCGCACCGATGCGCGAACCGTGCAGGTAGGAACCCACGATCACGGGTGATTCGACGACATCGAAACGACGCACGCTGATGTTCTCGCCGATCTTGGCGATCAGGGCGCGACGCACTTCATCGAGGCTTGCACCGCTCTCGGACTTTGCGGCCAGCAGCGCATCCAGCGAAGCGGGACGCTCGGCCAGCACGGCCTTTGCCACACTCGTGGCGTACGCCTTGAAGTCATTCTCGCGGGCGACGAAATCCGTTTCGCAGTTCACTTCGACGATTGCGGCGCGCTTCGCATCGGCGGAACGCTCGATCACGATCACGCCTTCGGCGGCGACGCGCGCGGCTTTCTTGTCCGCCTTCGCCAGACCGTTCTTGCGCATCAGCTCGGCGGCTGCATCCAGATCGCCGTTGGTTTCGGTGAGTGCCTTCTTGCACTCCATCATGCCCGCGCCGGTACGCTCGCGGAGCTGCTTTACTGCATCTGCTGTAACGGCCATGAATTACTCCGCTGCAGGGGTCGTCGGAGGCGTGTCGGCTGCAGGCGCCGCCGTCTTGCGGGAGGCCGCACGGCTGGCCATCACGTCGGCGGCACTCGAATCGGAATCGACGTCTTCGAGATCGGCCACGGGTTCAGCTGCGGCTTCATCCTGCGCAGGACGCTTGCGCGCGCCCGCCTTCTTCTTCACGGCTGCAGCCTTGCTGCCGCCACCGCGACGCGCTGCGGGAGCCGCAGCGGCGCCCGTCTTGGGCTTCGGCTTGCCTTCGGCGTCGAGTTCGACGAACTCGTCTTCGCCGGTCGGCACTTCAGGCAGCGAGGACTTGCCGTCGATCACTGCATCGGCGATGCCGGCGCCGTAGAGCTGAATGGCGCGCATCGCATCGTCGTTGCCCGGAATGACGAAATCGACATCTTCCGGCGCGCAGTTCGTATCGACGACCGCAACGACCGGAATGCCGAGCTTCTTTGCTTCGTGGAGCGCAATGCGCTCGTGACCGACGTCGATCACGAACAGCACGTCGGGCAGCGACTCCATGTCCTTGATGCCGCCGAGGCTGCGCTCGAGCTTTTCGCGCTCGCGGCGCAGGCCCTGCGCTTCGCGCTTGCTGTGCTGTTCGAGCGTGCCGTTGGCCGCCATCTCGTCGAGATTGGTGAGGCGCTTGATCGACTGACGCACGGTCTTGAAGTTGGTGAGCATGCCGCCGAGCCAGCGATGGCTCACGTAGGGCATACCGCAGCGGATCGCTTCGGCCTTGATGGCTTCACGGGCCGAGCGCTTGGTGCCGACGAACAGCACCTTGCCGCCGTCAGCGACAACCTGACGAATGAAACCCGCTGCCTCGTTGTACATCGGCAGGGTTTTTTCGAGGTTGATGATGTGGATTCGATTACGCTCCCCGAAGATGTACTGGGCCATCTTGGGGTTCCAGAAGCGGGTCTGGTGTCCGAAATGAACACCCGCTTCCAGCATCTGTCGCATGGACATGCCGGGCATGAGCAAACTCCTTGGGGGTTGAGCCTCCACTGGTCCCATACGACGACCTGGTTTCCCAGGCACCCCGTCGCACGTGTCGGCCAGTGTGAGAAGTGGTTAAAGACGGATTCGTTGCCAAAAAAGCGCGCGCTTTATACCATAAACTCAATGATTGGCCACAGGTTTTTTCCCGGAAATTTGCCTCTCTCGCACGCAGCCGATTTCCGAACCTGACGCTTCCATCCGGCGCTTCCGCCCGCATACTGACCACCCCTGAACGCCGCCCGTGTTCGCCGGGAGTCGGTCATGCGCGGGCGAGCGGTTTCCCTGACTCAACAGACATTCCAGCTATGCAGGCCACGATCAAAACCCCGGCAGAACAAGCCTCTATGCGCGAGGTCGGCCGTCTCGCCGCCGACGTCCTGGACATGATCGGCCCCCACGTCGTGGCCGGCGTGACCACGGACGAACTAAATGAGCGCTGCCACAACTACATCGTGGATGTGCAGCGCGCCATCCCCGCCCCGCTGAACTACCGCGGCTTTCCCAAATCGATCTGCACCTCGGTCAACCACGTGGTCTGCCATGGCATCCCGAGCGACCGGCGCCTCAAGCAGGGCGACATCATCAATATCGACGTCACCGTCATCAAGGACGGTTGGCATGGCGACACCAGCCGCATGTTCACCGTGGGCAAGGTCAATCCCGCCGTGCAACGACTGGTGGACGTGACCCGCGAAGCCATGTGGACGGGCATCCGTCAGGTGCGCCCCGGGACGCACCTCGGCGACATCGGCGCCGCGATCCAGGCCATGATCGATCCGCTGCACCTGTCGATCGTGCGCGAATACTGCGGACACGGCATCGGCCGGATCTTTCACGAGGATCCGCAGGTCCTGCACTATCGCCAGCGCGATCCCGGCATCGAACTGGTGCCCGGCATGACCTTCACGATCGAACCCATGATCAACGCAGGCAAGCGCGACGTGAAACTGCTGGCCGACGGCTGGACAGTCGTCACCAAGGACCACTCGCTCTCGGCTCAGTGGGAACACACCGTGCTGGTGACCGACTCGGGATACGAAGTGCTCACGCTGAGCGCGGCCGAGCGCTGAACCCATATAAGAAAACATCCATGCGCGTCGTCACCACCGAAGATATCGAAGACCTCGGCACCGCCACGAGCGATCCGCCGTGGGATTACCTGAGCCCGCTGTCGCACCGCCTGCAGGACAGCGGCACGCCGGACATCGCCGCGTTTCGCGAGGCGCTCACCGAAGGCGACAACCGCCTCAAACAGCGTTTTGCCGATGACGAACCCGTCGAGCGACTGGTGCGCGATCGCGCGCGCCTCGTCGACACCCTGCTGAAAACCGCGTGGAAGCTGCACGTCGGCGATTTCGCGCGCGATGTCGCGCTGATCGCCGTCGGCGGCTACGGCCGCGGCGAGCTGAACCTGTGTTCCGACATCGACATCATGATCCTGCTGCCCAAGAGCGAATCGATGCCGTGGCAGTCGAACCTGGAACGCTTCCTGACCTTCATGTGGGACATCGGCCTCGAAGTGGGCCACAGCGTGCGCACCATCGACGATTGCCAGCGCGAAAGCGCCGCCGACGTCAGCGTCGCCACGACCATGATCGAGGCGCGCCTGCTCACGGGCCCGGAACAGCTCTTCGAAGCGATGCGACGCGCGCTGGCGCCCGAACGCGTCTGGCCGACGCGAGATTTCTTCGAAGCCAAGGTGGCCGAACAGACGGCGCGTCATCACCGCTATCACGACACCGCCTACAACCTCGAACCGAACGTGAAATCGAGCCCGGGCGGCCTGCGCGACATCCAGACCATCGGCTGGGTGGCGAAGCGTCACTTCAATGCCGACTCGCTCGACGAACTGGTCGACCACGGCTTCCTCACCCGCGCCGAACTGCGCAAGCTCAAGACAGCGCAGGCGTTCCTGTGGAAGGTGCGCTTCGCGCTGCACGTGCTGACGAATCGCCGCGAAGACCGGCTGCTGTTCGATCACCAGATCAAGCTGGCGAAGATGTTCGGCTACGAGGACGCGACCTACACGCTCGCCGTCGAACAGTTCATGCAGCGCTATTACCGCACGGCGATGGACGTCGCACTGCTGAACGAAATGCTGCTGCAGCTCTTCCGCGAGGCCATCCTGTCGGATGCGAACGTCACGCCGGTACCCGTGAATCCGCGCTTCCAGATCCGCAGCGACTATGTCGAGATCACCAGCGAGGACGTGTTCGATCGTTATCCGTCCGCGCTGCTCGAACTGTTCGTCGTCATCGAGCAGCATCCGGAGATCCGCGGCGTGCGTGCCGCGACGATCCGCGAGATCACGCGGCATCTGTGGCTGATCGACGAGGAATTCCGCCAGCACCCGCGCAATCACCGGCTGTTCTTCGACATCCTGAGTGCGCCGGTCGGCGTGACGCACGAACTGCGCCGCATGAACCTGTACGGCGTGCTCGGCCGCTACATCCCGGCCTTCGGCCGCATCGTCGGCCGCATGCAGTACGACCTGTTCCATGCCTACACGGTCGATGCGCACACGCTGTTCGTCGTCAGCAATCTGCGGCGCCTGGCGATGCCGAAGTACGACCACGAATTTCCGGCGCTGTCGCGCATCATGCAGTCGTTGCCGAAGCCCGAACTCGCCTATCTCGCCGCGCTGTTCCATGACATCGCGAAGGGCCGCGGCGGCGATCATTCGGAACTCGGCTCCGTCGATGCCGAAGCGTTCTGTCTCGAACAGGGTCTGTCGCGTTACGACGCGCGCCTGGTGGCCTGGCTGGTGCGCAATCACCTGATCCTGTCGGTGACGGCGCAGAAGAAGGACATCAGCGATCCGAAAGTACTGCACGAATTCGCCAAGCACGTCGGCGACCAGAACCATCTCGATTATCTGTACGTGCTGACCGTCTCGGACGTGCGCGGCACCAACCCGAAACTCTGGAACAACTGGAAGGCCTCGCTGTTCTCCGAGTTCTACGAGCGCACCAAGCAGGCACTGCGCCGCGGTCTGGAAAGCCCGATCGATCGCGAGGAGCTGATCGCCGAAACCCAGGCGCATGCCCGCGAACTCATCGGCCGCGCCGGCATTGCGGAAGCGGAAGTCAGCGAAGTGTGGCCGCACCTGACGGACGACTACTTCCTGCGACACACGCCGGAAGAAATCGCCTGGCACACCCGACTGCTGGCGGCCCGCGAACCGGGCGACGATTCGTCGCTGGTTTCCGTGGAGCAGCAGTCCGGACGCGGCGGCACGGCGATCTCCACCTACACGCCGCAGACCCAGCACAGCTTCGCGCGCACCACCGCCCTGCTCGACCAGCTCGGCCTCAACATCGTCGATGCGCGCATCACGCCCACCGGCGACGGTTTCAGCCTCGACGTGTATCACGTGCTCGAAGACACCGGCGCCGAGATCACGGACATGGGCCGCATCCGCGACATCGAACGACATCTCGCACATGAACTCGCCAAGCCCGACGCCGCGACTTTCACGACGGTGACCCGTCGCGCGCCGCGCCAGGTGCGCATGTTCACGACGGCCACCCAGATCACCTTCGTCGACGATCCGGTAAATCAGCGCACGATCATCGAACTGATTGCGGGCGACCGGCCGGGCCTGCTGTCGCAGATCGCCAAGGTCTTCATGAACGAACGCATCGAGATCTACACGTCCAAGATCATGACGGTCGGCGAGCGCGCCGAGGACGTGTTCTACGTGACCGGCGAACGGGGTGCTCCCCTCGATGCCGCGGCACGCGAGCACATCGCTGCGCAGCTCACCGCGGCGCTCGACCGTCGCGAATAAAGGACCCGCATGAATCCGTCGCTGGCGCTGCTGCAGCCCTACCCGTTCGAACGCCTGCGCACTCTGCTCGCCGGCGCACAACCGCCGGCCGATCTGTCGCTGATCGCGCTGCAGATCGGCGAGCCGCGTCACCCGTCGCCACCGTTCGTCCTCAATGCACTGACGAAGGGATTGAACACGCTGGGCAACTATCCGCTGACGCTCGGCCTGCCGGAGTTCCGTCAATCCATTGCCGCGTGGCTCACGCGGCGTTTCCAGCTGCCGGCCGGATCGGTGAATCCCGAGACGATGATCCTGCCAGTCAACGGCACGCGCGAAGCGCTGTTTGCCGTGGTGCAGGCCGTCACCGATCGCAGCAAGGATCCGCTGGTGGTGATGCCGAATCCGTTCTATCAAATCTATGAAGGCGCAGCGCTGCTCGCTGAAGCGCAGCCCTGGTTCATGGGCAACGATCGCGACAACGAGGCATTGCCCGATCTCGATGGCGTACCGCCGGAAATCTGGCACCGCTGCCAGTTGCTGTTCCTGTGCTCGCCGGGCAACCCGACCGGCGCGGTGGCCAGCATCGACTATCTCAAGCGCGCGCTCGAACTCGCGGATCGCTACGACTTCATCGTGGCCTCGGACGAGTGCTACAGCGAAATCTATCTCGACGAGTCGCGGCCGCCGGCGGGTCTGCTGCAGGCAGCCATCGCCGCGGGACACAGCCAGTTCGAACGCTGCCTGGTCTTCCACAGCCTGTCGAAGCGTTCCAGCGTGCCCGGCCTGCGCTCGGGCTTCGTCGCCGGCGACCCGGCAGTGATCAAGCCCTTCCTGCTCTATCGCACGTATCACGGCTGTGCGATGCCGGGCTATGCGCAGCTCGCCAGCATCGCGGCCTGGAACGACGAACAGCACGTAATCGAGAACCGGCGCCTGTATCGCGAAAAATTCGAACGCGTCGTACCGATCCTGAGCGAAGTGCTGGACGTCGACCTGCCCGAAGCCGGCTTCTACCTCTGGCCGCGTGTCGAGAACGACGAGCGCTTCACCCGCGGACTGTTCGAACAGCAGAACGTCACGACGCTGCCCGGCAGCTACATCGCCCGCGAAGGCGCTGCCGGCAATCCCGGCCGAAGCCGCGTGCGCATCTCGCTGGTGGCCAGCGTGCCGGAATGCGTGGAAGCGGCACAGCGCATTCGCACGTTCATGAAGGGGCAGTGACGAGTGATGAAGTGATGCCGTCCCGAAGGTAGCGGATGCGGACAGGCATCGTTCTGCCCGCGAACCCCACGCCGAGCGTGTCCACTACCGCTGAATCCACCTCCTCGCCCCTCCGCGGCCTGCAATGAGCACAGCCGCACCCCGTGCGCCGTGTCGTGCAGCGGCGCAATGATCGTCAGCAGTTGAATTGATCTCAGAACAGCAACCGCTGCGGCGGCGCTCGCGCACCCAGCGGCAGTTCGTGCCGCACCTCATCCGCCGCCGTCTTGTCCAGATGCGACAGGACCTTCGCAATGATCTCGGGCGCTTCGATGCTGGCGATGATCTTCAGCTTCCCGCCGCAGCCGGCGCAGGTGCCGATCT
>CALMII010000059.1 GCA_937864115.1 uncultured Steroidobacter sp.
GCCACGTGGGCGCGCATCACCTTCACGGGCAAGGGCACGCCGCCGAAGGAACTGAAGAGCGATGCGGACGTGAAGGCGTTCGTCGCCGGCGATCCGAACGCGATCGGCTACATCGATTCGTCTGCGGTGGACGGCTCGGTGAAGGTGGCGCTGAAGCTGTAAGTAAGCCAGTGACGAAGGTCACGAGAGTCACGAAAGTCACGAAAGTACAGAGCCTGTCTTCGTGACCCGTGTGACCCTTGTGACTTTCGTGACCACCCCTTCCCCGATTGTCTGGTAAATCTCCGGAAGCCCTCGCCGCGACCACGGCGAGGGCTTTTTTCGTGGTGCCGTTCCACGCGTCGGTGCCCGCGTCGTCTGCGGTGGAAACCGGCGGGTCGAATTGCCCAATCCGGCTTCAGCAATTCCGGCAATTGTCGCGGTTCGCGTGACTCTCCCCCGGGTTCCGGAGGACGCCCCTCAAGATGTCCGGACGACGAACCGATACGGCGGCAGGACGAACAACGGAGAGTTGTTCACATTCAACATTGAGTCAGGAGCGATACCTTCCATGCGATTCCGCACTTCGATCATTGCACTTGCCGTCGCCGCTGCGCTGCCTTCGGTCAGCTCGGCCGTGGAGTTTTCCTACAACGGATTCACGACCGCGGGCTACTCGCAGCTCGACAAGGATGACGTCGTGTTCAAGACCACCAACGACATGGACGGCATCGATTCGGACGGCTCGTTCGAATACGACTCGATCATCGGCCTGCAGGGCACGGTGAAGTTCAGCGACCAGTGGGCGTTCACCGCGCAGGGTGTGGTGAAGCGCGAAACCGACGGCGACTTCGGCCCGAGCATCGACTGGGCGTATCTCAAGTGGCAGCCGCTGTCGAATCTCGCCGTGCGCGCCGGCCTCACGCGTCCGCCGACCTTCATGTTCTCCGATTCGATCTACGTCGGTTACTCGAACATCTGGGTGCGTCCGCCGCTGGAAGTCTATGGCATCTCTCCCGTGTACCAGCTCGCCGGCGTCGACGCCGTGTGGCGCACGAACCTGGGCCCGGTCCGTCTGACCGTGCAGCCGTACTTCGGCAACTCGAAGCTCGAACTGCCGAACACGACGACCGGCAACGGCGAATACGAACTGGACGTCAAGGACTGGTACGGCCTCGCGCTCACCGGCGAGTACGGCTCGTTCAGCGGCCGCATCGGCTGGGGCACGAAGCAGTACGACGAAGAGCTGCCTTCGCTGGTCCCGCTGAAGACCCAGCTGACCGCCGTCGGCTATGCCGATCTCGCCCGCGAAATGGGCATGGACCAGAACAAGTCGCCGATCCTGAACGTCGGCCTGCAGTACGACAATGCGACGCAGTTCGTCGTGGCCGAATACGCGCATCGCGGCACCGACTCCATCGTCGTTCCTGAACTGAGCGGCGCCTATCTCACGTTCGGCAACCGCTTCGGTTCGTTCACGCCGTATGCGACGGTGGCGCTGCTCAACGTCGACAGCCCGCGCACCAACGAGGACATCGTGATTCCGGCGCCGGCCCCCGGCAATGCCGTGCTGCGCGCGACGCTGGCGTCGCTCGACGCCACGGTCGACAGACTGGCGGGCGCCGTCAGCGACCAGAACACGTACTCGCTCGGCCTGCGTTACGACGTACCGGCGTTCTCGGTGGTGAAGGGCGCCGTCGTCAAGGCGCAGATCGATCACATCGATCCGAAGGACGGCAAGGGCTTCTTCGGCCAGGCACCGGTCGGCTTCAGCGAGTCGGTCAACGTCTACAGCCTCACGTTCGATTTCATTTTCTGATCGAGAGAGAAAGCACTCCATGCGTAATCTGAAAACTCATTCATGGCTGCTCGCCTCTCTGCTGGGCCTGGGCACGCTGGGCGCACATGCCGACATCGTCGTCATCGTGAATCCGAAGAACGCGGCGGCCTCGCTCACTGCGGAGCAGGTGTCGGCGATCTATCTGGGCAGCACGACCACGTTCCCGAGCGGCGGCGCTGCGACGCTGGCTGATCAGCCGGAATCGGCAGGCATCCGCAACGACTTCTATCAGAAGGCGACGGGCCGCTCGTCCGCGCAGGCGAAAGCCACGTGGGCGCGCATCACCTTCACGGGCAAGGGCACGCCGCCGAAGGAACTGAAGAGCGATGCGGACGTGAAGGCGTTCGTCGCCGGCGATCCGAACGCGATCGGCTACATCGATTCGTCTGCGGTGGACGGCTCGGTGAAGGTGGCGCTGAAGCTGTAAGTAAGCCAGTGACGAAGGTCACGAGAGTCACGAAAGTCACGAAAGTACAGAGCCTGTCTTCGTGACCCGTGTGACCCTTGTGACTTTCGTGACCACCCCTTCCCCGATTGTCTCGTGAATCTCCGGTGGTACAGTCCCCGCGACTGCCTGCCACCGGAGTTCCCATGTATACAGTCCCGCGTCATGGCGTGCTGTTCGCAGCGCTGCTCACGACCTCGTTTGCCGTCACGGGATGCAAGCGGCACGAACCCACACCGACCCCCGCGCCGCAATCGGCGCAAGCCGTCAGCGCCGAAGCGAAGCGCGCGGCGTCGCAGATCACCGCAGATTTCCTGCGCACTCACATCACCACGCTGTCCTCCGATGCCTTCGAGGGCCGCGGTCCGGCGACGCCGGGCGACACCAGGGCGCGCGACTATCTCGTCGAGCAGCTGAAGCAGATCGGTTTCGAACCGGGCGGTCCGGACGGTGGCTGGCAGCAGACGTTCGACGTCGTCGGCGTCGAGGCGCAGATGCCGAAGCAGTGGACCTTCAGAAAGGACGGCAGGCAGGCCTCGTTCAAATGGTGGGACCAGTACATCGCCGGCAGCGGCGTGCAGGCGGAGAAGGGCGCGATCAAGAATGCGGAAGTCGTCTTCGTCGGCTATGGCATCCAGGCGCCCGAATACGGCTGGGATGATTTCAAGGGCCAGGACCTCAAAGGCAAGGTCCTGCTGATGCTCAACAACGATCCGGACTGGGATCCCGCGCTGTTCGCCGGCAACACGCGTCTCTACTACGGTCGCTGGGTCTACAAATATGAGAGTGCGGCGCGCCAGGGTGCGGCCGGTGCGATCATCATTCACACCACGCCGTCGGCGGGTTATCCATTCCAGGTCGTGCAGACATCATGGAGCGGCGAGCAGGTCGAACTGCCGGCCGAGAGCGAACCGCGCCTGCAGGCGAAGGCGTGGCTCACCGAAGACGCCGCGCGCGAACTCGTGCAGCTCTCCGGCAACGATCTCGACCAGCTGCGCGAGGCCGCGAAGTCGAAGGACTTCCAGCCCGTACCGCTGGGCGTGAAGACGTCGTTCGCGTTCGACAACAAGATCAAGCGCTCGACCACCGCCAACGTCTACGGCGTGCTGAAGGGCAGCGATCCGCAACTCGCGAGCGAGTATGTGATCTACACGGCGCATCACGATCATCTAGGCATCGGCGCGCCCGACAAGGACGGCGACACCATCTACAACGGCGCGATGGACAATGCCTCCGGCACCGCGATGGTTCTCGGCATCGGCAAGGCCTTCAAGGCGTTGCCGAGCGCGCCGCGTCGTTCCGTGATGCTGCTGTTCGTCGCCGCGGAAGAGCAGGGTCTGCTCGGGTCGAAATACTTCGCCGAACATCCGACCATGCCGCCGGGCAGGATCGCCGCGAACATCAACTTCGACAGCGGCAACATCTGGGGCCGCACGAAGGACGTGACCTACATCGGCAAGGGCAAGTCCTCGCTCGATGCCGTGCTCGAAGCGGTCGCGGCGACGCAGGGCCGCACCGTGTTCGCCGACCAGTTCCCGGATCGCGGCAGCTTCTATCGCTCCGACCAGTTCAACTTCGCCAAGATCGGCGTGCCTGCGCTCTACACCGGCAGCGGCACGGACTTCATCGGCAAGCCGGAAGGCTGGGGCCGCGAACAGCGCGAGAGCTACGAGAAGACCAGCTATCACCAGCCCTCGGACGAGATCAACGACCGCTGGAATTTCGAAGGCATGATCGAAGACGCCCAACTCGGTTTCTGGACCGGCCTCGATGTCGCGAATGCCGACGCGATGCCGACGTGGGTGCCGGGCGATGAGTTCGAGGCCGCGCGCAAGCAGGCGCTGGAGGCGGTCGCGGCGGAGTGATCTTTCTGTGGGGCCGGCTTCAGCCGGCCTCTTTCAGAAGTCAGGCTGAAGCCTGACCTACAGTCAGAGGGCCGGCTAAAGCCGGCCCTACAGCAGGAAGATAGAGATCACGCCGCCTTGATCACGAACCCCATCCGCGGAAAGTGCACCGCCACTGCACCGACCAGCGGATCCTCACGCCGGATCACCACTTCTTCAGGCGAAATCGACACCAGCTCGCCGGCGACCGGATCCTTGCCCGTATCGTCGGGCGTCACTTCGATCTTCATGCCGGGCTTGCGGCCCAACGGCTCGTTCGCATCGAGGCGCTCGCTCGCCTGCGGTGTGGCCGCCTTCGCAATCGCGAGCGCTTCCTTCGCATCGAGCGCCGTCGGCGTGCCGTGACCGATCTGCTTCACTCGCTCCATCCACGCCGTCAGTCGCGGAAATTCGGCGAAGGCCGTCGTCACGCCGGCGTTCCTGATGAACCAGCACGGGTGATACACGGCGCAATCGAGCAGCGTCGGCTGCTGACCCTGCAGGAAGGGGCGTTCGTCCGCGAGCATGTGTTCGAGCCACACCCACTGCGTCCGCAATTGATCGACGAACATCGGCGCCGCGGCGCGCAGGCGTTCGATGTCCAGCGGCCGTCCCGACATCTTCGCGCGATCTTCGGCGAATCCCGGCGGCAGCTGCGCCATGTCGCGGCCGCCGAAGGCGAGTCCCACCGCTGGCATGAACACGTTGCGGTCGTGCCAGAACGCCAGCGCATTGGCGGTGCCGGCGTCGGTGCCCGCGTACAGGCTCGGCTGCGGATGACGCCGCTCCAGTTCGCGCAGGATGCAATGCGTGTCGCAATAGATGTCCGCGCCGATCTGCATCACCGGCGTCTTGCGATAGCCGCCGGTGAGCGGCATCAGATCCGGCTTGGGCATGATCATCGGGATGGTGACGGAGCGCCACGACAGGCCCTTGATGCCGAGCGCGATGCGCACCTTCTCGGCGAACGGCGAAGTCGGATAGTGATGCAGGATGATGTCGTTCATGTGGTTTCCTGTTCGCCCGGTGAGGCTGCCGGCCAGCGCGTATGATGCCCGCTGCCCCACGGGCCGCAATCACATTCTCATCGCAGTCTTCCGGAACCGTCATGCAGTCCCATCGTGTGTTCGTCTCCGGCATCGCAGCAGCACTGATCCTCGCCGGCTGCGGCCGACAGCCGCAGCCGCGTCCGCCGGAGCCCGTCACGCTGGCGACCGCGCCGTACAAGGCCGGCTCCCTGTCGATCCAATGCGGCACGCTCATCGACGGAACAAGTGATGCGCCGCGTAGCGAAGTCACGGTCGTCATCCGCGAAGGAAAAATCGCCGCGGTGAATGCAGGCTACGACAAACCTGCCGACCTCGCCTCGCTCGATCTGCGCGACTACACCTGCCTGCCCGGCCTGATCGACATGCACGATCACATCACCGAGACCTTCAGCGACTCGACCGACATGAGCATCTACCTGCGTCGCAACGACGACGAACAGTGGGTGCTGTCGCGCTCGCAGGCCGAAGCGACATTGCTCGCGGGCTTCACCACCGTGCGCAACGTCGGCGTGTATCACGCCTGGCAGGATCGCGAACTGCGCGATGCGATCGATCGCGGCAATGTCGCCGGCCCGCGCATGCAGGTCAGCGGCTACTACCTGACCATCGCCAACGGCGGCGGCGATCTCATCGTGCCCAGCATGCCGCGCGAGGAAATCCCGCCGGAGTTTCATGCGGGCGTCGCGAAGGGAGCGGAAGAATTCCGCCGCAAGGCACAGATCGCCATCGACGGCGGTGCCGATGTACTGAAGGTGATCGCCTCGGGCGCCGTGCTCGCCTATGGCGGCGTACCGGGCGAGCGCGAAATGACGGAGGACGAGATCCGTGCCGTCGTCGAAGTCGCGCATGCCGCGGGCAAGAAGGTGGCGGCGCACGCGCACGGCGCCGAATCCATCAAGGACGCGATCCGCGCCGGCGCCGACACGATCGAGCATGCCTCGCTCATCGACGACGCAGGCATCGCGCTCGCCAAGGAACGCGGCGTGGCGCTGTCGATGGATGTCTACAACGGCGACTACATCGACACCGAAGGCCGCAAGCAGGGCTGGCCCGAAGAATTCCTGCGCAAGAATTCCGAAACCACCGAAGCGCAGCGTCAGGCCTTCACGAAGGCCCACGCCGCCGGCGTCGCCATCGTCTACGGCACCGATGCCGGCGTGTATCCGCACGGCTGGAATGCGCGCCAGTTTCCGATCATGGTCCAGCGCGGCATGACGCCGATGGAGGCGATCCAGTCGGCAACCTCCGTCGCCGCAAAATACATGGGCTGGGAAGACCGCGTCGGTGCCATCGCCCCCGGAAAATTCGGCGACCTGATCGCCGTGAAAGGCGACCCGCTGCAGGACATCACCGTGCTGCAGAGTCCGATCGTCGTGATCAAGGACGGCCTGGCGTTCCGGCTGCCGGCGGTGCAGTGAGCCTCTACCCGCCCCCGACTCCCGCCGCGAAACTTTCCCTCACTGTCCGTTCCGACATCCGCACTTCCTCGTCCGTCATCCACGCAAAGTGCGCATCGCGCTTGTTCGTCGACAGCGTGAAATCGTTCTGTCGCACTACGCGGATGAACAGATCGAGCGAATGCGGCGGCCAGTCGAGTTGGGCATCGAGCGCGCGGCGGGCGCGATCGAAACCGAGCAGGAAGGCGATCTCCTGCACCAGGTCGTGTTCGATGGTGCGCTCCAGTGCCCAGCACAGGAATTCGGTCTGCACTGTCGCGTCGAAGTAGCGGAAGTACAGTGCATCGTTGCCCGAGGTCGGAATCTGCGGCGTATCCGGATTCCAGTCCGTGCGCGCATTGACGGCCTTCGAGAAATTTTCGAGCGTGGCGACATAGGCTTCGAGGTTGGCGAAGATCACCGCCGACACCGGCAGGACGATGCCTTTCGGCGTGAAGCCGCTCGACGAAAGCACCTCATGGATCAGGTAACGATGCAGCCGGCCATTGCCGTCCATGAAGGGATGGATGAACACGAAACCGAAAGCGAGCGAGGCGGCGGCCACGACGGGATCGAGATCTCCGGGCGTCGCACGCAACGACTCCGACATCGCCACGAGTCCTTCCATCAGCGAACGTGCGTCGTCGGGCCGTGGCGGAACGAATGCCACGCGCTTGCGATATCCCAGATCGTCGCCGATCCAGTTCTGTTGCGTTCGCCATGACGCCTCGCGAAAGCGCGGATCGACGACTGCATTCTGCAATTCAACGAACCGATCCTCTGACAGCGATGCGCCGGTTTCCGCCTCGCGCAGCAATTCGGCGAACCGTTGCGCCTTCTGCACACTCGGTTTCTCGCGTTCGACTTCGAAGGACGACTGGGTTTCCATCAGATACAGGAAGCCGGCGGCCCGCTGCAGCAATGCATGGTCGTAACGCGCGAGCGTCTCGTGCGTCAGGCGCGCCAGGTCTTTCTCGATCATGGCCTGCAGACGAGGCGTCTTGCGCACCAGCGGACAGAACTCGCGATTGCCGGGCAGGTTGTCGACGATCCGGAACTTGGAATCGCGTGCGCCGCGCGCGCGGCCGAACTGCAATTTGTCGTCGACCAGCCTGATGTACGAGGACCGCGCGGGTGTGGCGAAGGGAATGGATTCGCCGGTCAGCCATTCGTAGAGATAGCCGAGCCGTCGTGCGTAGGCAGACTGTGGGCTCGCATCGAGCAGCGGCTGGATGTCCTGCGCACCACGTCTTGCGAACAGCAGCGCCAGCACCTGCAGATTGATGCCTTCGTATCGCAGAGCAAACAGCAGATCGGCCTGCGGTGTGTCGTCGGGTCGATAGGTGGGCTGAAAGCGCTGGAGATCCTGCTCGCCCTGCCGGATTCGGTCGCGACCTCGCACCGCGCTGTCTATGACGGCCGCGGTTGCCAGGGGCAGGGCGGCGAGCCCAAAGCGCTCCACCAATCGGTGGTACCCGACCCTTTGCGCACCCGCTCTTTTTTCCATGACAATGACCGTCTTTTCCATGAAATAACCGCTTTCGCAGAGACTATCCATGAAATTACCGGGATGCCAGTCTCATAGCGGTCATTTTATGGATTAGTAGCAAAAACACGGTGATTTCATGGAAGCAGCGGCGGATTCATGGAAGCAGCTCACCGCGAGGTCTCCTCGCCCTCCTTCGTCAGCGCTTCGACCGTCAGATCAAACTCCCACGCGCCCCTTCCACTTCCGTGAGTACCTATCGCCGCGGGCCGTCAGGGCTGCCGAAGGCTGGAATTCTTTCTTTCAGCGGGGCGAAGAAATGCGTCGGGCTATGCACATAGAACACCGCAGATTCCTGCATGCTCGTGTGCGGCGGAACGTCTCGCGCCGGCACATGAATCGGAGTCGATCATGAAAATAATCCCGAGCTCCTTCGCGACGATCATTGTTGCCGTACTCACTGCCATGTCAGGTGCTGCCCACGCAAAGTCCGTCAAACCCGTCCTGCACGGCCAGCACTGGGTCGCCGTCACCGGCAAGCCGCTCGCAGCGACGGCGGGTGCGAAGATCTTCATGCAGGGCGGCAATGCCGTCGATGCGGCGTGCGCGATGATCGCGGCGACGTCGACGATGTGGGACACGCTCGGCTGGGGCGGCGAGACGCAGGCGCTCATCTATAACCCGCACACGGGCAAGGTCATCGGCGTGAATGCGCTCGGTGTGGCGCCGACGGGTGCGACGCCGGAGTTTTTCAGGAAGAAGGGTTACGACTATCCGCCCGAGTTCGGGCCGCTCGCGGCCGTCACGCCGGGTACGCCCGGCGGCATCATGGTGATGCTCGCCGAGTACGGAAAACTCAGCCTCGCGGAAGTGCTGGCGCCGGCGATCGACATGGCCGATGGCTATCCGATCGAGGAGCAGGCGGCGAACACCATCGAGCGCTGGAAGGACGAACTGCGCAAGTGGCCCGAGTCGCGGCGCACGTTTCTCGTTCATGAGAACGATCCGGCCTTCAAGGGCCGCGCTGCGCCGGTCGCCGGCGAAATGTTCCGTCAGCCCGATCTTGCCGCGACGCTGCGCAAGCTGGTGGAGACGGAAGCGGCCGCATTGAAGGCCGGCAAGTCGCGCAAGGACGCGATCATGGCCGCGTACGACCGCTTCTACCAAGGCGACATCGCGAAGGAATTCGCGCGCGGTTCGCGCGAACTCGGCGGCCTGCACACGCCGGCGGATCTCGCCAACTGGCAGGTGCATCTCGAAGAACCCGAGACCACCCACTATCGCGGCATCGACGTCTACAAGCTCACGACCTGGGTACAGGGTCCGTCGCTGCTGCAGGCGCTGAACATCCTCGAGAACTTCGACCTCAAGTCGATGGGTTACAACAGCTCGCGCTACATCCACACGCTGTATCAGTCGATGAACCTGGCGTTCGCCGATCGCGATTTCTACTACGGCGATCCGCGTTTTCCGCCGGAGGAGCCGATCCGCGGACTGTTGTCGAAGGACTATGCACGCGAACGCGCGAAGCTGGTTCGACCGGATCGCAACGATCCCGACATCCGCCCCGGCGATCCGTATCCCTTCCAGAACGCCACGAATCCCTTCAAGGAACAGCTGCAGAAGTGGCACACCGTGAAGCCGGCACCGGGCAAGGCGCCGCCGGCGCAATGGAGCCCGATCACGGTCGCCGAGTTCGATCGCACGTTCCGGCTCGGCACGACGAGCGTGGAAGCGGCCGACAAGGAAGGCTGGGTCGTGTCCGTCACGCCGAGCGGCGGCTGGATTCCGGCCGTGATCGCCGGCAAGACCGGCATCGGCATGAGCCAGCGCATGCAGAGCTTCGTGCTCGATGCGGACGACAATCCCTTCAACGTCGTGGCGCCGGGCAAGCGTCCGCGTGCGACGTTGACGCCATCGCTCGCGATGAAGGACGGCAAGCCGCTGCTCGCCTTCGCCGTGCAGGGCGGCGATACGCAGGAGCAGAACCTGCTGCAGTTCTTTCTCAACTTCGTCGAGTTCGGGATGAACGTCCAGGAGGCGGCCGAAGGCGCGAACATCACCAGCTACCAGATGCGCGATTCGTTCGGTGCGCACGAATCCTTTCCGGGCCGCCTGACGCTGACCCACTCCGTTCCCGCCTGGGTACGCACCGATCTGCAGCGCATGGGTTACAAGCTGGAGTTCGTCGAGAACAATTCGGGTCCGGTGACGGCGATCTACCTCGATCGCCAGCACGGCACCCTGGCGGGCGCCGCGGCATGGCACGGCGATGACTACGGCATCGCGTGGTAAGGCCCTTCCTCCTGTAGGTCAGGCTTCAGCCTGACTTCTGATAAAGAGGCCGGCTGAAGCCGGCCCCACAGGAAGAGCGCCCCACGACGGTGCCGCACCGTCCATCAGCGCCCGCGGTCCGTGCGCCGGCGGCGCGAATTCACGACTTCGATGCGACGTTGCCGCGATGCACGGATTCTGTGACAAGTTGCCTGCTGTTCGCGGCTTGCATACTGATATCTAGCGGCTCTTTTCAGCACAGTCGCATCCGGCATGATGTCTTCGGCTCCAACCAAGAAAGATCTCCTGCAGGAGGATCTTCCATCTGCAGCAACCGATGCGCCGCAAACGCTGGATTCGCTGGAAACGTCCGGGACGTTCCTCGCCGATCTGCTGGCCGTCGACTCGGGCGATCTGCCGGCCTTCGATACCACCGTCATCAGCGGCGAGACCGCGCGGATGCTGCGCACGCTGCTCGGCAATCTCGACGGCATGGTCTATCGCTGCCGGGATGATGCGAACTGGACCATGGAGTTCGTCAGCGACGGCTGTCGCCGACTGACGGGCTACGACGCGGACGACCTGCTCCTGAACAACCGCGTGTCCTATGAGCAGGTCACGCATCCCGAGGACCGGCCGCGCGTGCGCGACGAAATCGCCAGCGGCCTGCAGCTGCGCCAGCGCTTCGACTGCGAATACCGCATCGTGCACGCCAGCGGCGAAGTCCGCTGGGTGTGGGAGCGCGGCGCCGGCGTCTACGACATGCGCGGCGAACTCGTCGCCATCGAAGGCATCGTGCAGGACATCACCGACCGCAAGCAGTCCTCGCAGGCGCTGCGCGAAGCGGAGCGGCGCTACTACAACCTGTTCGAGAACGCGATCGAAGGCATCTTCCGCACCACGCCCGACGGGCGGTATCTCGATGCCAATCCGGCGCTGGCGCGCATCTACGGTTTCGATTCGCCGGCGGAGCTGATCGAGTCGCTGAAGGACATCCGCCACCAGCTCTATGTCGATCCGTCGCGCCGCGACGAGTTCATGCGTCAGATCAAGAGTCGCGGCGTGATCGCCAATTTCGAGGCGCAGATCCGGCGCAAGAACGGCGAAGTGATCTGGATCGCCGAGAACGCGCGCGCGGTTCACAACGATGACGGTCAGGTCGTGTGCTACGAGGGCACGGTCGAGGACGTCACCGAACGCAAGCTCTACCAGGCGCGCATCGAACAGCAGGCGAACTACGACACGCTCACCGGCCTGGCCAACCGTTCGCTGCTCAACGACCGGCTGCAGCAGGCCATCCTCACGGCGGCAGGTTATGGCACGCGCCTCGCCGTGGTATTCGTCGACCTGGACCGTTTCAAGTTCATCAACGACAGCCTCGGTCATCACGTCGGCGACGAACTGCTGCGTGCGATGGCCGAGCGCCTGAAAAGCAGCGTGCGCGAGAGCGACACCGTGGCGCGCCTCGGCGGCGACGAGTTCGTGCTGCTGATCAACGGCCAGCGCGATCCCGATGCCGTCGCCGTGGTGCTGGAACGCATGCTCTCGGACATCTCGCAGCCGTGGACCATCCCGCAGGGCGACTTCAACGTCACCTGCAGCATCGGCGTCGCGCTCTATCCCGACGATGGCGACAACGCGCAGACGCTGCTCAAGCACGCCGACACCGCGATGTATCGTGCCAAGGAAAAGGGCCGCAACAATTTCCAGTTCTTCACCGCCGAGATGAACGCGCTGATCACGCAGCGGCTGGAACTGGAGAACAAGCTGCGTCGCGCGCTGGAACGCCAGCAGTTCGAACTGCACTACCAGCCGCGCATCGACATGCAGACGCGCCGCATCGTCGGCGCCGAGGCCTTGATCCGCTGGCAGGTGTCTGCGCACGAGATCGTGCCGCCTGCGCGCTTCATTCCGGTCGCCGAAGAGATCGGCCTGATCGCGCCGATCGGCAAGTGGGTGCTGCGCACGGCCTGCGAGCAGAACAAGGTGTGGCAGGACGCGGGCCTGGAACCGTTCGTGATTTCCGTGAACGTATCGGCGCGCCAGTTCCGGCAGGAGAATTTCGCGCAGACGGTGGCCGACGTGCTGCGCGAAACCGGCCTCGAGCCGCGCTACCTGGAAATCGAACTGACCGAAAGCGCGGTGATGCACGATGCCGAGCAGTTCATCGCCATGCTCGATGCGCTGAGCGAACTCGGCGTGCTGATCGCACTGGACGACTTCGGTACCGGCTATTCCAGTCTCAGCTACCTGAAGCGCCTGCCGGTCGATCGTCTCAAGGTCGACCGCTCCTTCGTGCAGGACATCGCCACCGATGCCGACGATGCAACCATCGTGCGCACCATCATCGCGCTCGGACACAACCTGGGATTGAAGGTCGTGGCCGAAGGCGTGGAGACCGAGCAGCAGCTCGAATTCCTGCGCAGCAACGGCTGCGACGAACTGCAGGGGTATCACTACTCGCAGCCGCTGTCGGGCCGCGATTTCGCGCGCGTCCTCTTTCCGTTGTGGGGCCGGCTTCAGCCGGCCTGAAAACAGTCAGGCTGAAGCCTGACCTACAGGAAGACGGGGCGCTCTCCAGTACACTGCGGCTGCAATGTCCGCTCCCTCCGACCGGTCTGTCGATATGGAACCCGCCGCTGCGGACGACCGCCAGCGCTTCGAGGCGCTGTGCGTACCGTACAAGGCGGATCTGTATCGGTTCGTGTTCTGGTTGTGTCGCAACCGGACGCTGACCGACGACGTGGTGCAGGAAACCTGGCTGCGGGCGTGGCGCTCCATCGGCTCGCTGAGCGATGCCGGCGCCGCGCGTCCGTGGCTGCTGACCATTGCGAGACGCGAGCTGGCACGCATGTTCGAGCGTAAACGCCTGGAGACCGTCGATCTGGAAACCGCGCTCGCCTCGGGCGACGCGGCCTTCATCGCGGGCGATGACGGCGAAGTCGACGAGATGCGAACGGCGATCGCGCAGCTCGAGGCCGGCTATCGGGAACCGCTGGTGCTGCAGGTGCTGTTCGGCTATTCCACGGAAGAAATCGCCAGGCACATGGAGCTGAGCGTGCCGGCCGTGCTGACGCGGTTGTATCGGGCCCGGCACGTGCTGCGCAGGAAAATGCTGGGCGAACCGGTGGACGAGAAAGATGTCGATGACCTGTCTTGAATTCCGCCGGGCCGTGGGTGCCGAACCGCACTCGCAGGCGCCGGAAATACTGCAGCACGCTGCGCAGTGCGTCGCGTGCGCGCGCTATCGCCAGCAGATGCAGCAGATGGACTCCGTCATCCAGCGGGCACTGGCGATCGACGTCGATGTACCGGCGTCCCGGACTGCAGCGTCCGCTCCGCGCCGCCGCATCATGCAATGGAGCCTTGCCGCCAGCGTGATGCTCGCCGTGGCACTCGGCGTCTTCTGGCTCGGTTTCCCGCGCGACACGCTCGCGCAGGAAGTGGTGCAGCACGTGATGCATGAGGCGGACTCGCTGCAGCCCGATCGCGTCGTCATCGGCGAGGCCGAACTGGCCGCGGTACTGGCCGAATCGGATCTGCAGCTCAGACCCGGCATGGCCGATGTCACCTATGCGACGACCTGTCCCTTCCGCAATCATCACGTCGCGCATCTCGTCGTGAAGACTGCCGCGGGGCCGGTGACCGTGTTGCTGCTGACGTACGAAGAGAGCGTGAAGAAGTCGCGATACTTCAACGAAGGCGGATTCGAAGGCGTCGTGATGCCCGCACCGCGCGGCTCGCTGGTCGTGCTCGGCAAGGATGCGCCGCTCGATGAAGTGGCGCAGAAGGTGTTCGCGGCGGTGGATTATCGAGTCGGCTGGTGAGGCATCGCTCTGCCTGTGGGGCCGGCTTTGGCCGGCCTGGGAAGGGTCAGGCTGAAGCCTGACCTACAAGAAGATCGCCGCCGGCAATCGCCCGCGCCCGCTCCAGTTCCGCGACCAGCTCCGCCAGCGGCGGAATGTTGCCGTCGCGTTCGATCATGGTGGAGACGCCCGGAAAGCGTCGCACCGCCGCACGATAGAGGTCCCACACCGGCTCCGGCACCGGCTGATCGTGCGTATCGATCAGAAGCTCGCCCGCAGAGCCGTCCGCCCTGCGCTGATGCTGATGACCGGCCAGATGCATCTGGCGCACGCGATCGACCGGAATGCCGGCAAGGAAGGCGTGCGGATCGAAACCGTGATTCACGCTGCTGACGTAGATGTTGTTCACGTCGAGCAGCAGCTCGCAGTCGGCTTCCACGACGAGCGCCGCGAGGAATTCCCATTCCTGCATCGTCGACTGCGCATACGTCACGTAGCTCGAAACGTTCTCCAGCAGGATGCGACCGCCGAGAAAATCCTGCACCTGCTGTACGCGGCGCGCGACGTGTCGCAGGGCTTCTTCGGTATGGGGCAGCGGCATCAGATCGTGCAGATTCGTGCCGCCGACGCCGGTCCAGCACAGATGATCGGAAATCCACGCCGGCTCGATCCGTTGCGCCAGCGCTTTCAGGTCCCGCAAGTACGGCAGATCCAGCGGATCGGTGCTGCCGATCGACAGCGATACGCCATGCATGACGAGCGGATAGCGTGCGCGAATCCGGTCGAGATAGTGCAGCGGTCGTCCGCCGGGAATCAGGTAGTTCTCGCTGAGGATTTCGAACCAGTCGACCGCAGGCCGACCCTGCAGGGCGTCGTCGTAGTGTTCTGGCCGCAGGCCCAGGCCGAAGCCGAGCGAAGGCGTGGTGGAAGAAGGCAGCATGTCAGCGTGACGTTCCCATGTAGGTCAGGCTTGAGCCTGACTCCGGAAGAGGCCGGCTAAAGCCGGCCCCACAACTCCCGTACCCGCGTCACGACTTCTTCTTCTCCGCTTCCACTTTCGCCTTCGCGGCATCGCACTCGGCCTTGCTGAGCGTCAGATAGCCGTGACCCTTGCAGCTGTTCTGACCCTGGCAGGAGTTCTGTGCCGTCGCACAGGCCGATGTGCCCTTGCACGCGTTGACGCCTTCGCACTTCACCTTGGCTTCATCGGCGGCGCTCGCCGGCACGGCCGTCAACGTGCCGAACAGCATGGCGGCGGCAGTGGCGATGGCGGCACCGGAGATTTTGGTCGAGGTTTTCATGGGGAATTCCTTTAAGTGAATTGACGATGACCCGAACGGAAGCGGCGCAATCGGCCGTCCTCGCGCATCAGACCGGCCCTCAGGCTCATTCATTACAAGATGAGCAATCGATGCATCGTGCTCGAGTCACTGCAATAAATATCGCAGGCCGCCGGTCTGTAGCGCAAACATCGCAGGAGAGCATGAATGGGCGCCACCGGCTGGATTCGCAAGATCAATGACTGGACGATGCCGCTGTCGGCACTGGCCGCGCCGCTGGCGCTGCTGACCCGTTGCTACGTCGGCTGGGTATTCCTGAAATCGGGGTGGCTGAAGCTGTCGGACTGGGACAGCACGCTGTTCCTGTTCCGCGAGGAATACCGCGTGCCATGGCTGTCGCCGGCTGTCGCCGCCGTTGCGGGAACAACGGGCGAACTGCTGTTCGGCACGCTGGTGATCCTCGGGCTGTGCGGGCGGCTGAGTGCGCTGGGCCTGCAGGCCGTCAATGTGCTGGCCGTCGTCTCCTATGCTCATGTGCTGCTGCAGGAAGGGTTCGAAGCCGCCATCGCGCAGCACTACCTGTGGGGCTTCATGCTCCTGGTGCTGATCGTGTACGGACCGGGCAAGGGGTCGCTGGACGGATGGATCGAGCGACGGGGATGAATCGCCCGCGTCGGCTACTCGACCAGTTCGAACAGGCGGGGCACTTCGATGCGGAAGGTGTCGACGGTCAGCGGCTCGTGAATCCGCGCGGCATCGATGACGGCGACGTCATCGTATCGACCCTCGCGCGGCTGGCGACAGCGCGTCATCTGCTTCGCGTTCAGATCGACGAGCCAGAATTCCGCGACGCCGTACTTCGCATACAGCGGCAGTTTGATCTGGCGGTCATAGCGCAGGGTGGAATCGGCGACTTCGATTGCCAGCAGCACATCCGCGCCGGCGGGCAGCGCCTTGACGTAGAAGTCATCGCGCCTGCGCAGGATCTGCAGGTCGGGCTGCGGTTCGTTCATGCGGTTGAGTCGCAGCGGCGACTGCACGGAAATCAGCGCAGCCTTGCCGACGGCGGCCGTCAGCGCGTGGGTGAGATAGGTAACGATGGCCGAATGTCTGCTCCCTGGCGGCGTCATGTCGATGATCTCTCCATTGATCAATTCCGTTCGCGCATCCGGCGCGAGCAGGCCCATTTCGCCCATGCGGTGATAGTCCTCGACCGTGAGCCGATGCCGGGGCAGCCAGTCTTCCGTCGTTGCGCTCATGTTCGTGCGGTCCGGTGGCGATGTTCCTGCAGGGCAGTTCAGGTCCAATGGCACTCTGCCTGTGGGGCCGGCTTTAGCCGGCCTGAGAACGGTCAGGCTGGGAGAGTGTGCCATCGAGTCTAAGTCCGGTCCCCGGTTGCAGTGAAGCGGATATCTGCAGAACTCACAAAGAAACGGCGTTATGGAAGCAGCCCGGCCCGGCGCGTTACGCTCCCGGCGGGCACTTCACACGCGACGATCCGCCACCCATGAAAAAATTCGTCGGCGCCATCGACCAGGGAACCACCAGCACCCGCTTCATCGTCTTCGACGAAGCCGGTCGCATCGTGGCCAGCGCACAGCAGGAACACGCACAGATCTATCCGCAGCCGGGCTGGGTCGAACACTCGCCGCAGGAGATCCTGCGTAACACCGACAACGTCATTGCCGAAGCGCTGGTGAGCGGCAAGCTCACGGCGCGCGACATCGCCTGCGTCGGCATCACCAACCAGCGCGAGACCACCGTGCTCTGGGATCGCGCCAGCGGCGAGCCGCTGCACAACGCGCTGGTGTGGCAGGACACGCGCGTCGATCCGCTCGTCCAGTATTTCTCCGCGCAGGGCGGCAAGGATCGTTTCCGTGCGCGCACCGGCCTGCCGCTCGCGAGTTATTTCAGCGGTCTCAAGCTGCGCTGGCTGCTCGACAACGTGCCGGGCGCGCGCACGAAGGCGGAGGCGGGCGACCTTTGCTTCGGCACCATCGACGCGTGGCTCATGCAGCACCTGACGCACGGCACCCACATCACCGACGTCACCAATGCGAGCCGCACGCAGCTCATGAATCTCGAATCGCTGCAGTGGGACGACGAACTGCTGCAGACCTTTCGCATCCCGGCGAGCGTGCTACCGCGCATCGCGTCTTCGAGCGAGGTGTATGGCGAGATCGCCCACGGCCCGCTGAAAGGCGTGCCCATCGCCGGCATTCTCGGCGATCAGCAGGCCGCGCTGGTGGGACAGACCTGCTTCGCGCCGGGAGAGGCGAAGAACACCTACGGCACGGGTTGCTTCCTGCTCATGAATACGGGCAATCGTCCGGTCGTGTCGGCGGCGGGACTCGTGACGACGGTGGCCTATCAGTTCGGTACGGCGCCCGCGTGCTACGCGCTCGAAGGCTCGATCGCGATTTCCGGCGCGCTGGTGCAATGGCTGCGCGACAACCTGGGGCTCATCCGCAGCAGCAACGAAATCGAAGCGCTGGCCGCGAGCGTCGCCGACAACGGCGACGTCTACGTCGTGCCGGCGTTCTCCGGCCTGTACGCGCCGCACTGGAAGGAACACGCACGTGGAGTGATCACGGGCCTCACGCGCTATGCGACCAAGGCCCACATCGCGCGTGCCGCGCTCGAAGCCACGGCGTATCAGACGCGCGAAGTGCTCGCGGCGATGGAACAGGATTCGCGCATTCGCCTGAGCGAACTGCGCGTCGACGGCGGCATGGTGGTCAACGAACTGTTGATGCAGTTCCAGGCCGACATCCTCGACGTCGCCGTCGTGCGCCCGCGCGTGACCGAAACGACGGCACTGGGCGCGGCATACGCGGCGGGACTCGCCACCGGATTCTGGAAGGACTCGGATCACCTCAAGCGCAACTGGGGCGTCGATCGCACCTGGAAACCGGCGATGCCGAAGGAACGGCGCGGCCAGCTCTATGCCTCGTGGCAGAAGGCGGTGGCGAGGTCGCTCAACTGGATCGACTAGGACGCGGGTAGCGGGGCTTGGGGCCCGGGTAGGAACATGATTCAATCCCGCCCACGCCCCACCTCCATCCCGCGCCCCACTTCCATGTTCACCGGCATCGTCAAAGGTCTCGGCCGCATCGCGAGCATTCAGCGCCGCAGCGGCCTCGTCACGTTCGACATCGAGCTGCCGGGCGGCGTCGAATCGGAACTCGAGATCGGCGCGAGCGTCGCCGTCGATGGCGTGTGCCTCACCGTGACGTCGACCGCCGGCCGTCATGCGACGTTCGATGTGATGCAGGAGACGCTCACGCGCACGACACTGGGTGACGTGCGGCCAGGCACTGCCGTGAACATCGAACGCGCCGCGAAAGACGGCGCAGAGATCGGCGGACATCCGCTGTCCGGCCACATCGACTGCGTCGTGAAGGTCGCGGACGTGCAGAAGCCCGACAACAATCACGTCCTCACGCTCGAAGTCCCGCCTCCGTGGATCCGCTATGTCTTCGCCAAGGGCTACATCGCGCTGAACGGCGCGAGCCTCACGGTCGCGAGCGTCGACAAACGCGCGTCGACTTTCAGCGTCTGGCTGATTCCCGAGACGCTGCGCATGACGACCTTCGGCGACAAAGCCGTCGGCGCACGCATCAACATGGAAATCGAGCGCGGCACGCAGGTGACGGTCGACACGATCCGCGACTTCCTCGAAGAACGGCTCGGTCCGTTGCTGCCGCAGTTCGAATCGCTGGCCGAACAGCTCGCCGACGGCAGTCGTACGAACCGATTGAAATAATCCCTTCTCCTTCTTCCCCTCCTCCGCGAAGCGGGGGAGGGCAGGGTAGGGGTCTTCTTCTCCGCACATCACGAACCCATGAAATTCCACGCCGCCCTCTTCGACTTCGACGGCACGCTCACCCCCTCGCTGCCGCTATGGGTGAGTGCCTACCAGCTGGCGCTGGGCTCCTTCGGCATCGAAGCCAGCGACGAAGAAGTGCTGGGCAGCTGCTTCTTTCGCGACTACGCCGACGTTGCCGCCCACTACGGCCGGTTCGACGCTGCCCAGCTGGAAGTGCAGGTCGACGCCGGATTGCGCACCGCCTTCCTGCGCGCGGAGCTGTTTCCGCTGGCAAGGCCCGTGGTCGAACACTGTCGCGATCACGGCCTGCGCACGGCGCTCGTCACCTCGTCGCCGCGCAATCTCGTGATCGGCGTGCTCGAACGCCTCGGTATCCTGGAGCTGTTCGACTTCGTCACCTGCGGCGGCGACATCGCCAACTACAAGCCGCATCCCGAACCGGTCACCCGCGCGCTCGCCGCGCTCGAATGCGAACCCGCCCGCGCGATGATGATCGGCGACTCGCACGTGGACATTCTTGCGGGCAAGGCGGCGGGTACGCGCACGGCGCTGTTTCTGCCGGACGATCATCATCGATTTCACGACACCGGACGACTGCGCGCCACCGGTCCCGACCACATCTTCGCCGATCACGGCGAACTGCCCGCGCTGCTGCAACTGCCAGGAATTTCCCGTTAGCCCATGATCATTTCCACGCCTGGATCCGATGAGCTTCCCCGCTACGAATCGTCCGAACTCGCGGTGCTCAGCGAACAGCAACTGATCGAACTGATGATCCGCGACGAAGACCGCGTGCCCCGCAACGTCATCGACGAATGCGTGCGCCGCGGCGACGCCATGCTGGAAAAGCTGCAGCTCGTCGTCGGTCCCGATGCTGAATGGAAATTCGCCGAGCACGCCATCGCCGGCCGGTGGTGGCTGGTGTTGCATGCGGCCTTCATCCTCGGCCTGATGGAAGACGATGCAGCAGGGCGATTGCTGCTTGCCCTCATGCGTCGGCTCGCCGGCGATGAAGACCCGGATCTGGAAGACTGGCTGGAGGGTGCCTGGCCGGATCTGTTCGGCAACAAGTCAGACGCGGTTCTTCACGACGTCGAAGTGTTCGCGTTCAGCGCGGGCGCGATGCCCTACATGCGCCCCCATGCGGTCGACCTGGTTCTCGCTGCCAGCGAGTGTCGCGGCCCGGGGGCACTCGACGACGCGCTGGGGAAAGTGGCTGCGTGGGTCGGCGACGAATCGCATGATCTGCAGGATCGTCTGCTCACCGCTGCCGTTCTGCTCAACTTCCCGCGCGCAGCGCATCGGGCGTTGCTGAACGATCTCGCGGATACGCCCGATGGCGCGCTGGTCTTTACGCGCGAAGAGGTGGATGAAGTCTACGAAGCCGCTGAGGACGCGCCGCGATGGCTCGGTATCGACGACGCATGGAGCTTCTACGATCCTGCAGAAATCGCCGCCCGACGGCAGCGATGGAGGGACGAGGCCAGCTTTCGCAAGGACTACCACGACGCGGAATACGAGCTCGTTACCTACGTGCGCGAGTCGCCCAAAGTGGGCCGCAACGATCCGTGCCCTTGCGGCAGCGGCAGGAAGTACAAGAAGTGCTGCCTGGAAAAGGAGTCCAGGGATTGAAAGGAGAGATCCCATGGACAAGTTCGACCGCATCTTCCAGCTCCACACCATCCTCAGCGGTCGCCGCACGCCGATTCCGCTGGAAGACCTGACCGCACGCCTCGAATGTTCCAGGCCGACGCTCCATCGCATCATCGCCATGATGCGCACGTATCTGAATGCGCCGATCCAGTCGACCATGGAAGGCTATCGCTACGGACCGGCGCGCGAGGGCGAGCCCTACGAACTGCCCGGACTCTGGTTCACGGCCACCGAACTGCAGGCGCTGGCCGTCGTGCATCGAATGCTTGCCGATCTCGGCAGCGGCCTGCTCGAAGAACACATCGCGCCGCTGGCCCGGCGCCTGGATCATCTCGCACGCCATCAGCGGCTCAATCTCGGCGAAGCCGCGAGTCGCCTGCGATTTCCGGCCGTGGCGTCGCGGCTCGTTGGCGCTTCATTCCAGATTGCCGCGTCGGCAACGCTGCAGCGTCGCAAGCTCTGGATGGAGTATCACGCCCGCGGCACCGACGAGCGCACGGAACGCGTCGTGTCGCCGCAGCGCATCACCCACTATCGCGAAAGCTGGTATCTCGATGCCTGGGACGAAGGCCGCGATGCGTTGCGCAGCTTCTCGATCGATCGCATCCGGCGTCCGACGGTTCTGGAAGCGCCGGCCATGGATGTCGCGGCCGAAGAACTCGATGCGCACTACGCCAGCGCCTACGGCATCTTCGGCGGTAAAGCCGACAAACTCGCCGTGTTGCACTTCTCGAAGGACCGCGCCCGCTGGGTGGCCGACGAAAAGTGGCATCCGTACCAGGAGGGTGCCTGGCTCGAAGATGGCCGCTACGAACTGCGGATTCCGTATCACGACGATCGCGAACTCGTGATGGATATTCTGCGGCACGTGCCGGAAGTCGAAGTCGTCGAACCCGAATCGTTGCGGTCGCAAGTGATTCAGCGATTGCAGCAAGCACTCGACCGCTATCGATAGCTTTCTTCCCCTCCTCCGCGAAGCGGGGGAGGGCAGGGAGGGGGCTCTCCGGCGCAGCGACGACGCCCATATCCATTGCGCGAAGACATAACCCCCGTACCCCCATCAAAAAATCCCATCGCCCTCCGCCGACTCTCACGAAATGAGACTCGCGCCGCGTTCAATGCCCCCCATCGCAGGCTATTGAACGGATCGCACGGAGGATCCATGACGGAAATCATCCTGATCGCAGCCACGGCCGGCGCATTGGCCGCCGCCATCACCTGGCTCATGCGCGGCGTGCAGTTCGCAGCAGCGCGCGCCACGGCCGACGCTCGACTCGCCGCTGTCCAGCACCAACTGCTTGAGCGCACCACTGAACTTCAGATGCTGAAAAGCGCGCATACGCGCCTTCTCGACCAGCATCGCGAGGAATCCGCGAGCCGCGCAGCAGCAGAGGAGAAATCAGCGCGCCTGCCGGACCTCGAATCGAAACTCGAACAGCGCGATCAACTGCTGCGACAGCAGGAAGCCGGCATCGCGGTGCTCGACACGCGCCTGATCGAACAGTCGAAGGCACTCCAGGAACAGAAGGCGCTGCTGCAGCAGGCACAGGCCGCGCTGGGCGATTCCTTCAAGGCGCTCTCCTCCGACGCGCTACACAACAACAACCAGGCTTTCCTGCAACTCGCCAAGGCGACGCTCGAAAAATTCCAGGAGAGCGCACGCGGCGATCTCGAAGCACGTCACAAGGCCGTCGACGATCTGGTCCGCCCGTTGAAGGAATCGCTCGCCAAAGTCGACGTCAAGCTCGGCGACATCGAGACTGCGCGCGTCTCGTCCTACTCGGCCCTCAACGAGCAATTGAAAGGCCTCGTCGAAACGCACCTGCCCGTGCTGCGCAACGAGACCGCGAACCTCGTCAAAGCCTTGCGGCAACCGACCGTGCGCGGTCGCTGGGGCGAACTGCAGTTGAAGCGCGTCGTCGAAATGGCCGGCATGCTCGATCACTGCGATTTCCTGGAGCAGGAGAACCGCACGACCGAGGAGGGCAAGCTGCGCCCCGACCTCGTCATCAAGCTGCCCGGCGAGCGGAATATCATCGTCGACGCCAAGGCGTCGATCTCCGCGTACCTCGAAGCGATCGAATCCACCGACGAAGCCACGCAGCGCGTGCGTCTCGCCCATCACGCGCGCCAGGTGCGCAACCACGTCACGGCGCTCGGCAAGAAGTCTTACTGGGAGCAGTTCACTGCCGACGCCGGAATTCGTCGTCATGTTCCTGCCCGGCGAAGTGTTCTTCAGCGCCGCGCTGCAGGAAGACCCGTCGCTCATCGAATTCGGCGTGAACGAGAAAGTCATCGTCGCAACGCCGACTACGCTCATCGCCCTGCTGCGCGCCGTCGCGTACGGCTGGCGGCAGGAAGCACTCGCGCAGAATGCGAAGGACATCGCGTTGCTGGGCAAGGATCTCTACGACCGCGTCGCCAAGCTGGGCGAGCACTGGACCAAACTCGGCCAGCGCCTCGGCAGAACCGTCGATGCCTACAACGCCGCCACTGCGACGCTCGAATCCCGCGTACTGGTTTCGGCGCGCGGCTTCGATCAACTGCAGGTCAGCGGACAGCCGAAACCGATCGTCGAACAGAAGCAGATCGAGAAGGTGCCGCGGTTACTGCAGGCGGAGGAGTTTGTGGGGATGGTGGAGGATGAGGCATGAATGGTTCTGATAAAAATTTGGTGAAACGGCTTGTTTCACAAATGTCAGACTCGTGGGGCAACCCCCCCTTATGACCGAAAATCGACCTGTCGAGCGTTGACGAGATTGAAACGGAGCCGGCGTCAGATGAGGCAGCGATGAACGAATGGAGTGGAGCAGCGACACTGCGAGGGCCTAATCTTCGCCTTCCTCCTCTCAGTGAAGCGGGGAGGGTAGGCGGGGATTAGAGGGGCCAAGAACGAAAATGATCCCGGCATTCCCGAACGCCTCGTGCACGTTCCTGAACCGCAAGCCATCGCGATTTACGGGCGGGTGAGGGCGAACCCGAGACGACGACAGAAGAACACCCTGTACTCGAAGCAAACAGACAGAGATATGGAAGAGGAGAAACCAATGCATCTGAACCTTGAAGAGCTGAGAAAACTCGTAGCCGGCGACGCAGTGGCCATTCGTGGTGTGGCAACGTTGGAGCCAGCCGGCGGGCCGGGGGACAAGATCTTTCCACCGACACATGCGGTAGATGACAAAAACAAAAAGCCCGGTGCGAAGTATGCGTTCGAGACCCGTCGCATCAATAGGCAGGACACGACATGCGTGCTTATCGACTCGGTGCAGAGCCAAGCGAACCGGATGGAGGACGCGTTGCAGGCGCTGTGGGACGAAAAGAAGATCGCGCTGCCCGTCGTCAGCGTCGACTTTAAGAACGTCGCGCCTGAAGTGGGCCGTGTCACCTCGCTCACCGCGCCGCACCGCATCGCGGACGCCCTGCTGCGCGACAGTCTGCTCGGCAATGTGCTCTTCCGCCTCTCAGATATGGGCAAGAGTTTGACCGACACGAGCCCCAAGGATGCGACCGCGCTGTTCAAGGTCTGCCCAACCGGGCTTGTGTTCGGCCTGTGGGACAGCACCGGTCCGAAGGGTGGTCTCGGTGCCAAGTTCCAGCGTGCGCTGGTGTCGGAGATCGTCGGCATCAACGCGGTGCTCGGCAGCAAGACCGAAAGCCGGATCGATCCGATGAACATTCTCAAGAAGGCAGCTGACATCTACGAGGCAGAGGGCGACGAGCGATGGACCATCGGCATCGAGAGCGACCAAGGCACTATCACTGCCGCCGATGGCTTACCTGCGCTCAGGAATCCAGAAAAACCAGCAAGGTTCGGTAAGGAAGGCAAGCCCTCAGAGGTCAATCACGGCAACGTCACGCCGAGCATCGACTCGATAGGTGGTGGCGTGACCATCGACGAGGCGAAGCACACAGTCGTGCTATCCCTGGCGGCATTGCGTCGGCTCGGCTTCGCGAGCGGCGCGAACGAGGCGCGGACGGTGCTGGTCGCTCTTGGCCTCCTCGCGGTGCTCGCTGCAGAGGATCGCGGGCATGATCTCCGTTCGCGTTGCCTGCTGGTGCCGAAACCGGGTTGCGCGCTGAAGCTGGAGGCGGTCGGCCGCGATGGCAACACGACGAACCTAGAGCTAAGCCTTGCCGGAGCCATCGCCCTCTACAACGACGCAGTTGGGAAGCTGCCCGATGGCGTCAAGTTTGAAACGGATGCGGGCGTGCTGCTGGCAGAACTCACGCCGTCGCCGAAGCTTGCCGATCTCGTCACGAGAAGCCGCGCGCTGGCGGCGGCGGAAACAGACGCCATGGAGTCGTAATGCTTGCCATCGAGGTCGAGCTGCTGACCGGTCGCTACGCGGCAACCGCGCACAATGATCGCGGACGCGCAGAGTGGCCGCCGCATCCTGCGCGCTTCTTCTCGGCGCTAGTCGCTGCGCTCCACGATAACGATGACGTGGATCTAGCCGAGCGGGAGGCGCTCCTGTGGCTCGAACAGCAGAGCGCACCGTCGCTGCGGGCCGATCCAGAATCGAAGGTCGGCAGGCGTCAGGTGCAGGACGTGTATGTGCCGGTCAATGACGTGACGCTCGGTGAAACCGCCGGCTTATCGTCAGAAGCGTGGGACGTTGAATTCGCCAATCAAAAGACGAAGGCGAGAAGCAAACTCGCGAACGCGGAGGCTAGGTTCCAAGAAGAATCCCTCAAAAATGCCGAGAGCGATGCAAGCAAGAAGGCGTTGAAGGCGATTGAAAAGGCGAAACGTGCCGTCGCCAACGATGGCTTTTCAGATGCGGATTTGGAAACTTCGGTTTCACTCATACCCGAGCGGCGAACGCGCCAAGTGCGAACGTTTCCCGTCGTGTTGCCCGAGACGCCCACGTTCGTATTCCTTTGGCCGGAGGCTGCCCCATCGCCTCATCGCGCCGCACTGGAACGCCTCTGTGCGCGCGTGACGCGTCTGGGTCACTCATCGTCGCTGGTGCGCTGCACGCTCGTTGATGGCGATTTCACGCCGACGCTCGTTCCGAGTGACGAAGGAGATGTTGTCCTGCGCGCGATCGGCCCTGGTCAGCTCGACCGGCTCGACCGAGCCTTCGAGCACCATCGGGGCGTGCAGGGTCGTGTGCTGCCGGCGCGACCACAGCGTTATCGCCCGGTGTCCGAGGAGACAGCGGCAGTCCTGCACGCCGAAAGCGTGTTTTCGCCTGACTGGGTGATCTTCGAGCGCGTGGGCGGTTCGCGGCCGCTCGCTTCACGCACCACCGATCTTGCGCGTGCGTTGCGCGCTTCGCTGATCGAGATGCATGGCAGGCAGGACCTTCCGGCGACGATCTCGGGGCACGCAGAGAACGGCCCGACGCGAGCGCCGCACGTTGCGTTCGTGCCGCTGCCATTCGTAGGGCACGAGCATGCCGATGGTGCGCTCATGGGCTGTGCCCTCGTGCTGCCGCACGCGCTGTCAGCGTGCGACCGTGATGCATTGCTGCGTCTCGTCGCAAAGTGGGAGAAGGCGCGTGCAGATGATCGCGGCGACCTGACGCTGGCGGGCGGGACGCTGCCGCCGTTCCGTGTTCGGCGCGTAGACGTGTCGGCAAAGCTCGCTCTCGACCCGCAGCGGTGGTCCCAGCCAGCCATGCGCTTCATCACCGCCACGCCGATTGCGCTAGATAGGAACCCCGGAAACCTGCGCAGCAACCAGGGCGGCACCGCGCGCAAGGCCGCGCTGGAGGCGCAGCGGAGCATCAGTGACGCCTGCCAGAACGTCGTCGGCGTGCGCCCGGTATCTGTTGAAGTGTCTCTCGCGCCACTGCTCCCCGGCGCGCAGCATGTTCGGGACTTCCGTCCTTGGCCTGGGCAGCCCGGCCGTACGCCGCGCGTGCGTGTGCACGCCGACATCCGGTTCGACGCGCCCGTGCGCGGTCCGCTGCTGCTTGGTGCCGGTCGGTATTTCGGTCTCGGGCTGTGCCTGCCCGTGGAGGTCCAATGAGCCTCTCCACCTCCGATTTCGGCGCGTTCCACGCGGCCGTTCACGGTGACAAGCAGCCCTTCGCGTGGCAACAGCGTCTGCTCGAACGGATCGTTGCCGACAAGGTATGGCCACGCGTGCTCGACCTGCCAACAGGTGCAGGCAAGACGACGTGCATCGACATCGCGCTATTCGCGCTCGCACTCGATGCCGAAAAAAATGCAGCCGAGCGATGGTGCCCAAGGCGCATCGCGATGGTGGTGGATCGCCGCATCGTGGTGGATCAGGTCGCCGAGCGTGGACGTACCATCCTTCATGCGCTGCTGACGAATGCCGTGCCCGTCGTGGTCGAAGTCGCCAATCGACTGCGTTCACTGACACGCATGGGTGAAGAACCGCTTGGTGTGTTCACCCTGCGTGGCGGAATGCCCAAGGACGACGGATGGGCACGCACACCCGATCAGCCGCTTGTCATCGCCTCGACTGTCGATCAGGTTGGTTCTCGCATGTTGATGCAGGGTTACGGCGTGAGCCAGGGGATGAAGCCGGTGCATGCGGGTCTGCTCGCCAACGACACGCTGCTTCTGCTCGACGAGGTGCATCTGTCGGAGCCGTTCCGGCAGACGCTCGATCAGCTCACACGCTTGCGCACGCGGTTCTCGGGCAGCGGCGTGAAGACGCGCTTCGCCCACACATTCCTGTCGGCCACACCGGGTACGGACGACACGGAGCCATTCATGCTGTGCGATGACGAGAAGCAGCCGGATTCGCCGCTCGGACCGCGCCTGCACGTCAGGAAACCCGCGCGTCTGGTCGAGGTTGAGGATCGAACCGTGTTGGAGAAGGCGTGCGTGGATCATGCAAGGAACCTGTTGGAACGCCATCGAACTGTTGCTGTGGTCGTCAACCGCGTGGCGAGCGCAAGCGCAATCGCAGCGGAGCTTGGCGATACTCTGGGTGCTGATGCAACGGTCACGCTGCTAACCGGCCGGATGCGACCACTCGACCGCGACGACGTGTTTCGCGAGCTGCGGCCCGCTGTTCAGACTGGCCGCGAACGGAGTGAGGACAGCCCCAAGCGCGTCATCGTCGGCACGCAGTGCATCGAGGCTGGCGCGGACTTCGATTTCGATGCGCTGGTCACGGAGGTGGCGAGCCTCGATAGTCTGCGGCAGCGCTTTGGTCGAGTGGATCGGCTTGGAATGTACGGAAGCGCAGAAGGCGTCATCGTTCATGACAAGTCTGCCAAAGACGATCCTATCTACGGAAAAGCCATTGCGGAGACCGTCAGGTGGTTCAAGGAGCAAGAAAAAGAGCGCCCTAAGAAGTTGAAGGATGAACTGAGGAAGCTCAAAGACGCAGCCAAGAAGCTTCGAGGGGAAGCGAAGGTGCAGGCCGAAGTGCAGATCGCCAAGCGGGCTCAGGTTGATTTCGGCATCCTTGCGCTTGATGTCCCAACGGGCGACGAACTGAGAAAGCTGCTCGCTCCCAAGCCCAACGCGCCAACCCTGCTCCCTGCATACCTAGACCTTTGGGCGCAAACCTCGCCCGCGCCGAGCCAGCTTCCCGATGTGAGCCTCTGGCTGCACGGACCGAGCGCGGGGCCGGCGGATGTGCAGGTCGTCTGGCGTGCCGATCTCACGGAGGATGTGCTTCAAACAGATGATATCGAAGCGGCAACGGCGATCGTCGCGGCTGTACGCCCTTCAGGCCTCGAGGCCATGTCGCTGCCATTCGCCACGGTGCGGGCATGGCTCAGCAATCAGTCCGCGAGCGATTCGAGTGATGCCGAGAGTGCGATGCTCGACGATAATGAAGAGCCGGAAACCGGAGGGCGCCGCGCGCTCCGTTGGAGGGGCGACGAGAGCGAGATCGTCGATGCAAAGACCTTGAAGCCCGGCCACACGCTTGTTGTGCCTGCGGCTTATGGCGGCATCCGTAACGGCTGCTTCGATGCCGCCTCGACCGAGCCGGTCAGCGACCGCGCGGAACAGGCTGAACTGTTCGCTCGCGCGAGGCCGGTGCTGCGACTGCAGCCTGCCGTCATCGGGACGCTCGGACTTTCCCTTCCACTCGACGAGCCGGGTGAGGCTCGCGCGGCGCTCGGTCGCCTTGCTTCAAACGGTGACTGGCCAGCATGGAAGCGCCTTTGGGCGCAGAAGCTCGCCGTCGGGCGCAGATCGCTCGTGGTGCCAGGTACGCCTTCGTGGTCTGTTCTCTATGCCCGGCGCGTGCCTCTGGCGGAGCTTAGAGGCACGATTCGTCCCGATGAGACGCTCGAAGATGGTGTGGAGCTGACAACTGACGGCGACGACTCGTTCTACGCAGGCCGGGCTGTCTCACTCGCTGAGCACAGCATCGACGTGGAGTCGTTCGCGCGTGAGTTTGCAATGCGATGCGGGCTTGGCGTGTGGCTGGCCGAGCACATCGCGCTTGCTGCGTGGCTGCACGACATCGGCAAGGCCGACCCGCGGTTTCAGCTCATGCTTCGCGGCGGAAGCAAGATCGAGTTCTTCAAAGACGAAACGCTGCAGGCCAAATCGGCAATGCCGCCTGGTGCGCGTGAAGCACATCGGCTTGCGCAGCAAAGGAGCGGCTATCCACGGGGCGCACGTCATGAAGTGCAGTCACTCGCGATGTTGAGCAGTCGCATGGATGCGCTGAAGGCGGCATTGCAGAAGGTGGATCCGCAGCAAGCGCCCGATCTTGACCTAGTGCTTCATCTGGTCGCGAGCCACCACGGCTACTGCCGCCCCTTCGCGCCCGCTGTGACCGACGAAGTGCCGGTGGACATCTCGCTCGATAGCCACGCAAGCAAGACCTTCGGCACGCTCGACTTTGCCGCGATCCCGTCAGACAACAAGTTGCATCAGCTCGATTCCCCGCTCGCTGATCGCTTCTGGGCGCTCGTGGAAAAATACGGCTGGCAGGAACTGTGTTGGCTGGAGGCGATTCTTCGTCTCGCCGATCATCGTGCCAGCGAAGCAGAGCAGGGGAAGGAGGCATTGTCATGAGCCGCATCCAACTCGTGGGTGTTGACGGTTCCAATCCGCTCGGTTTCCTTGCAGCACTGGGGCTGCTTCGGATCGTTCCAGGTGCGAAGCTCGGCTTTCTTGACGATGGTTCGTTTCGAGCCTTCGTTGACGGATTCGACGGCAGTAAATCCGACCTCGTGAAAGGCATCGCGGAGGACGCCAAAGTTGCCGAGGCCGAGGGCGCGCCGTGGCGCTTCACCTACACGAAGGCCGCCACCAAAAAGCAAGGACCGCAGAAGGTCGCCGACCTCAAACCTCCGCCTGATGCATTCAAAACGTTCCTCGCGGACTGCATCGCGGCGTGGTCGAAGGGCAGCGACGAGGCAGCGGCCTACGCGGCGGCCTATGGCACGGATGTCGCTGTCGATGGCAAGGGCAACACCAAGCCCACCGCATTCCATTTCACAGCGGCGAATCAGACGTTCCTTGGTGCCGTGGAGGGCATTCGAGCTTCAGTGACTCAGGAGTGGATCGAGCAATCGCTGTTCGAGGGGCATGGGGAAAAGCCTGGTAGCAACCTTCGGTGGGATCCTGGTTCCGAGCGCAACTGGGCTTTGATGGCAAACAATCCGAACGACGACGGCACTCGCGTGGATGCCCCGCTTGAGTGGCTGGCGTTCCGTGGCCTACCGCTGCTGCCAAGTTTTCCGCGCGGCACGAAGATCATCACGACGGGTGTCGTCGGTCGCGGTGATGACATGGCCTTCACATGGCCGCTCTGGACGGTTCCGGCTTCTCGCCATATGGCGCGCTCGGTGCTTCAGGTCGACTGGACAGGGAGTGGAGAGGAGCGCATAGCTCGCGGCATCTTCGCGATCTGCAACTCTGCGATCCGACGAACGAGTCAGGGTTTTGGCAACTTTGGCCCCTCATCAGTGACGAGCTGATGCTGTAGTTGTTTCGAAGACAGTGAGTGAGCAACCCTCAGAGAATCCATGAGGAATGCGAACATCATGCCCACATTCAACATCTCTGACCGTGTTTTCCTATCGAGCTATGGGATCGGTTCCGTCGATTGGATGAGCAGCGAGCACTATGGCGTTGTGTTTGATTCGTTGGGGAAAGTCTTGGTGCGGCGAGACCATCCAGACCTCCGCCTGGCGACCCCGGAGGATGAAGCGCAGATGGCCGAATACTGCAATTCAACAGGTAGTGTTCAGTTGCCGGCAACGACAAAGCCATTCCTTGTCTTCGAAGAAGGCGACGATGAGATTCATTCCATGGGTTCTCACTGGATGCCCTTCTTCGACGATGCAATGTTCGTCGTCGAGCATCTTCCGGAGTTGCTACGTGTTGCAACACACAATCCCGGACATTTGAAATCTCCTTCATCACCACCCCCAGCTGAGCTGATCGAAGAGCGTGGATTTCTGTTGGAAGCATCGACAACGTTGATTGCAGATCTCATGCATTTCACGCCTCAGTTGCATCGCCGGGATCACCTGATTCCTTGGCAGTCACTTAGTGGTTCGTTGGTCGAAACACAAGAAAGTGCGCAGGCATATTCGGAACGCAACACCGGGATAGCGTTGGTCGTTGCGCTATCCAGGAATCCGGGTGAGGCCAACCAGTTCCGCTCGATGTTCCCCTATTGCAAGGACGGCATGAGCCATGACGTCGAGCTGAAGCGGGTGCTTGTATGGGCGGACGGTGTCGAAGCGCAGTTGGAAGCCCGTATCGGGAACGCCTCTATTTCGTTCTATGACACCGAGTTTGCTGCCAATCGCAGCTGGTATCGTCGCGACGGAAAATATCAGTTCCTGTTTGCTGCGATCGCCTACGACGCCGGCCCGGCTCAAGTCAGAACATTCTCGATTCCTCGCACCGTGGAGCACTTCGAAGGAATGCATTGGCTGACTGGAGAACACACGCAACCGGAATTCGGCGCACTGGAGGAAAGATACAGTATGGAGGATATGGTTGGTCTGCTCCCTGTGGATGGATGGGATGTAGACGACTATGAATTCCATGGAGAGATCAAGGAAATCTGGGGAATGAGCATGCTCGGACAGCGGGCTTGGCGCTTACGAACCGTTGTAATGCGGGGTTCTATGTCGGAAGCGTCCGGTGAAGATGGGCGGTTTGATATCGTCGTAACCGAGCGAGCCTGGAAGGGTCATGATCCTCCGCGAGTAGGTCAGGCAATCGCTGGGCATTTTTGGTTGCAGGGTCGCTTGTTGCGAAATATTTCGGTCGTGTGAGATAGGCCATAGCATAGCGACGCAGAGACGCTTCTCGATGAAATCCTCTCCCACCTCGCCTGACCAACCCTGCGCCAACGGCGGCGGCATCGAGGTCGTCGTTCCGCCTGAGGACGATCCCTACCGCGCGCTCGATGAGTTGATGGCCGTCGTCGAAGCTCTGTGTCCGGAATGGCCGGAACGCGGCGTGTTCGTCGATGGCGGAAAGATGTTGCTGTGAGAAAGCATCGGACAGCGAGCAGGTGGTGGCCGCCATGCTCTGTCACAACCGCGCTCTGATCCCTTCGGAAAACACCAGCAGATCATCCAGGCCGTCGCGTATCACCGATTCCGCAATGTCGATATCGAGATCCTGATACTGATGAACGGCGATGTTGCGGAATCCGACCATTCGCTGAAGCCGTGCACTGAGATCGGAGGAAACGAGGCCGCCGCGTTCCAGTAGCGCGAAGCCCTCTCGCGCGTCGCCGGGTACGCCCAGTCGGTGCTTGCGGATTGCCATGTTGGCAAGATCGATGGCGGCTTCGCAGGCGCGCGTGACGTTGAGGATTGCTGCGTCCTGTCGCGTGAAATCATTCCGGAAATTGCCGCCCGCCAGCTCATGTTCATTGCGGGCACGTTCCACGCAACGTTCGAGCGCGGCGAGTTTTCGGGCGGCGATGTTCATGGCGTGCGTCGCAGCGGTTCGCGCATGTACTGTTCGATGATGTCGGCGCGACGTGGATTGAAGAGTGCATAGTCGGTCATGCGTTCTGCCTCCCATCCGAGCGTTTCATCTTCGTCTTGAATCAGCAGCGCACGACCTTCGCGCAGCACTGCGTGAATCAGATCGAGATTGGCCCGGCGCAGATCGACGATATCCACATCACGCCCGGCGGCCGCAGCAATCCGGGCCATCAATCCAAGCTTGTCGGGAATCGCGGAGCGCGGCGGCAGCAGAACGGCAATGTCGATGTCGCTTGCCGGCCCGTCATCGGCGCGGGCAGCGCTGCCGTAGACGTAGACCGCCCATACGTCGGGTAGCGTCGTGGCGATGATGCGCGCGGTTGTTTCGAGCACGGCCGGTTCCATGCGTGGCATCTTACGACGATTCTCGCCTGGGCGTGGGTGCAAGAGGAGTTGCTTCGAGGAGTTGCTTTCGCGGAGGACACCTGTTTCCGCGATGGCAATCGATCCGCAATCGATACACGGGGAGCTGGTTTTCCGATTTGTCGGAATGCCGGCCACACGCAGGTGATCTGCATCCAGGTTTCTGCCGTCCAGATCGAATCCGGTCGCAGAATCCTGCATTGAGTCTCAGTTCCTGAGACTGCCCGGCGCGATCCTGCCCCCAGCCAGGGAAACACAGGATTCGTGCGATGGCTGAGGACACCCTCCCCCAGCAGGAACTGCCGCTGCCCTTTCCCGAACTCAGCGGCGATCTGCCGCTGCTGCCGGCGCGCATGGTCAACGAGTACCAGTATTGCCCGCGGCTCGCCTATCTCGAATGGGTGCAGGGCGAGTGGGCGGACTCGTCGGATACCGTCGAGGGTCGATACGTGCATCGCCGTGTCGACAAGGCGGGCGGCGATCTGCCCGCCACCGACGATGCATCGGACGAGAAATTCCATGCACGTTCGATCACGCTCTCCTCCAACCGGCTTGGATTGATCGCGCGCCTGGATCTCGTGGAGGCTGAAGGCAATCGCGTCACGCCGGTCGACTACAAGCGCGGCAGGCGGCCTCATGTGCAGCGCGGTGCTTACGATCCGGAGCGAGTACAGCTATGCGTGCAGGGACTCATCCTCGAAGAGCACGGCTATCTCTGCGAAGAGGGCGTGCTGTATTTCGCTGAGAGTCGCGAGCGTGTGCGTGTCGTGTTCGATGAGGAACTGCGTGCGCTGACGAGAAACGCGATCGATGGACTTCGGCTCGTTGCAGCAGGCGGCCAGATTCCGCCGCCGCTGGAAGACAGTCCCAAGTGTCCGCGGTGTTCGCTCGTCGGCATCTGCCTGCCGGACGAAGTGCATTCCCTTCTCCGACAGGATGTCACTCCCAGACCGCTGGCTGCTACGCGTGATGCGGCATTGCCACTGTATGTCCAGGCGCGTGGTGCGAAGGTCGCGAAGAAGGGCGAAACACTGGAGATCAGTGTCGAAGACAAGCCGATACAGAGCGTTCGTCTGGTGGATATCTCGCAGCTCGCAATCCTCGGACAGGTGTATGTGACGACGCCGACGCTGCAGGAACTGATGAGCAGGGAGATCCCGATCACCTGGCACTCTTTTGGCGGATGGTTCACGGGACACACGGTCGGCATCGGTCACAAAAATGTCGAGATACGCACGGCCCAGTATCGCGCCAGCTTCGATCCGCAAGTGTGCCTGCGTCTGGCCAAAGGCCTGGTCGCAGCAAAGATTCAGAATCAGAAGACCCTGCTGCGCCGGAACTGGAAAGACGGATCAGCCCCGGACGTGATCATCGACGGATTCCAGGCGGATCTGCGCGGAGTCCAGCGCGCCCAGAACCTGGGCGAACTGCTCGGCACGGAGGGTCAGGCAGCCGCCCGCTACTTCGGAAATTTCTCGCAGATGATCAGCCGCGGTGACGACGACTCGCTGCGCTTCGATTTCGAAAAGCGCAATCGTCGCCCGCCGACAGACCCGGTCAACGCGCTGTTGTCGTATGGGTACTCATTGCTCGTGCGCGCGTGGACGATTGCCCTGACGGCCGTGGGTTTCGATGCCTATCGAGGCTTCTATCATCAGCCGCGCTACGGGCGTCCCGCGCTGGCGCTGGACATGATGGAGCCCTTCCGACCGCTGATTGCAGACTCGAGTGTGATCCAGGCGATCAACAACGGGGAGGTTCGCCCGTCGGATTTCATCAGCGTCGCCGGCAGCGTTGCGCTGACAGAAGATGGTCGCAAGCGGTTCATCGCCACGTTCGAACGTCGGATGGGCCAGGAGATTACGCATCCACTGTTCGGATACAGGGTGAGCTATCGCAGATTGCTGGAATTGCAGGCACGCCTGCTGAGCCGGCATCTGCTCGGGGAGATACCCGAATATCCCAACTTCACGACGCGCTGATATGAAGGAAGAGCACCTTTACGTCGTCACCTACGACATCGCCGACCAGAAGCGCTGGCGGCGGGTATTCAATGTCATGAACGGCTATGGTGAATGGTTGCAGCTGTCCGTCTTCCAGTGTCGGATGAGCAGGCAACGACATGCAGAACTCGTGGCCCTGCTCGACGGCGTCATTCATCACGGCGAGGATCACATCCTGTTCGTCGATGTTGGGCCCGCTGATCGTGTGGTCCCGAGGGTGGTAAGCTTGGGCAAGGATTTCGAGCCCGTCACTCGCGAACCGGTCATCATCTGATTCTCGCCGCCTTCCGCGAGAGCTCCGGTGATGCCGAAAATCCCGGGGAGCGCTCGCAAGTCCCAGCTCTTTGAAAATTCGGAATTTGTTTCCATTTCAAGTTGATTCCCATTGATCGTGTTCTCCATGATCTCGGCCACCTATCGCAGCGCTCGCAGACGGTTCGAAAATACGAACTCGTTCGCGGGGTTGGGAGTGGACGGATTCCGCAGCGATCACGCTGCGGCCTCATTGAAGCCAACGCTGTCTAAGACGATCAAGTTGAACAAGGCGGATTCCGCAGCGATCACGCTGCGGCCTCATTGAAGCACACTTTAACACTTTAACCTCTACCCAGGATCATCGATTCCGCAGCGATCACGCTGCGGCCTCATTGAAGCGGCATGACGGACACCTGCCCCAACTGATATTTCTTGGATTCCGCAGCGATCACGCTGCGGCCTCATTGAAGCTCGGCGACCGCATCACGCCAACCGGCCGGCCCCGGGATTCCGCAGCGATCACGCTGCGGCCTCATTGAAGCGGCGGGCGTGCGCTGGATGCGGTGACGGGCGCGTAGATTCCGCAGCGATCACGCTGCGGCCTCATTGAAGCGAGCAGAAGCGCGAAGCGCACACGCAGAACCGCCTGGATTCCGCAGCGATCACGCTGCGGCCTCATTGAAGCGACGTCTCGATGATCTTGCCGTGCCGCGGGTGTCGGATTCCGCAGCGATCACGCTGCGGCCTCATTGAAGCCACGCGGACCACGGCAACCTCGCGTCCGCCGGCAAGGATTCCGCAGCGATCACGCTGCGGCCTCATTGAAGCGCTGATGCGCTCAGTGCCGATGGGCTTCCAGAGTGATTCCGCAGCGATCACGCTGCGGCCTCATTGAAGCTCCGTCGCCTCCGCCGCCTGATCCGTGCTCTTCTTGATTCCGCAGCGATCACGCTGCGGCCTCATTGAAGCCCGTTGTTGAAGTTGACGTTCCACGCGTAGTCCGAGGATTCCGCAGCGATCACGCTGCGGCCTCATTGAAGCGACAGCTACTCGAATCGGGTCGGCAAGGGCACGCATGGATTCCGCAGCGATCACGCTGCGGCCTCATTGAAGCAGATCCCAGATGAGCTTCGTTTCCTCATCCAGGACGATTCCGCAGCGATCACGCTGCGGCCTCATTGAAGCAGCTTCGCGGCGCGTTCAAACACAACCCGCAGCGACGATTCCGCAGCGATCACGCTGCGGCCTCATTGAAGCGTCGTGAATCCGCCCGATGAGGCGATCGTCACGCAGAGATTCCGCAGCGATCACGCTGCGGCCTCATTGAAGCATAGTTCGCCGCGCGTCATACCTAAGGCGTCACACAGAGATTCCGCAGCGATCACGCTGCGGCCTCATTGAAGCGCGTCACGCACATCCACGGCCCCGATCACACGCCGGATTCCGCAGCGATCACGCTGCGGCCTCATTGAAGCTGCACCGTGCGCTCGTCGAGATTCGTCTGCCAGCAGATCGATTCCGCAGCGATCACGCTGCGGCCTCATTGAAGCTTCCACGGCCCAGCCATCCGCCGCCATTCTTTCGCGGATTCCGCAGCGATCACGCTGCGGCCTCATTGAAGCACGCTGATCGACCACGGCCGCGTGATCGAGAACCTGGGATTCCGCAGCGATCACGCTGCGGCCTCATTGAAGCCGCTGAACAATCGGCGGATGCGCGGGCTGACGCCAGGATTCCGCAGCGATCACGCTGCGGCCTCATTGAAGCCAGACACGATCGTCTGCATCTGACGCACGCGCAGCGGGGATTCCGCAGCGATCACGCTGCGGCCTCATTGAAGCGCCGGTCACGCGCTCGATGTGATCGCCGATCGGCTGCAGATTCCGCAGCGATCACGCTGCGGCCTCATTGAAGCGCGGTACATCGCGAAGAACTCTGGCGCCACCTTCGCCGATTCCGCAGCGATCACGCTGCGGCCTCATTGAAGCACCTGCAATGAACCGGGGTTGACTTTTGGACGTACTGGATTCCGCAGCGATCACGCTGCGGCCTCATTGAAGCGCCGCTTCGGTCTTGACTTTCGCGAGCTCCCCGCGCAGATTCCGCAGCGATCACGCTGCGGCCTCATTGAAGCCCTCTTGGTAGAACTGAGCCTCGATGCTGACCTTGGATTCCGCAGCGATCACGCTGCGGCCTCATTGAAGCGTCAGCCTGCCCGAAACTGACGGAGCCGTCAACTACGATTCCGCAGCGATCACGCTGCGGCCTCATTGAAGCCTCGGTGCTCGCGGCGAGACGTTCGTTGCGAAATTCGATTCCGCAGCGATCACGCTGCGGCCTCATTGAAGCTACGCAGCCACGGAAAGCGGCGATGTTTCTGTGTAGATTCCGCAGCGATCACGCTGCGGCCTCATTGAAGCATCGGTAGTACTTAGGTACTAAGGAACCAAGGGCTGGATTCCGCAGCGATCACGCTGCGGCCTCATTGAAGGACACAGGAGATTTTCATCAATTCCCAATCAACTGCTGATTCCGCAGCGATCACGCTGCGGCCTCATTGAAGGAAAACGGTGTCGGGGGCGGTTGCGGCGAAGGCATCGGATTCCGCAGCGATCACGCTGCGGCCTCATTGAAGGCTTGAAGGTCATGGGTTCACCTCGAAGTACGCGCGGATTCCGCAGCGATCACGCTGCGGCCTCATTGAAGGGAGCGGGAAAAAATCCATCGCGCATTCGACGATGACGAGGGATTCCGCAGCGATCACGCTGCGGCCTCATTGAAGGCAACAGGCGCCGCGTGGCTGGCGTGGCTTGATTCGCGGATTCCGCAGCGATCACGCTGCGGCCTCATTGAAGGATCCAGATTGATGATGATCCGATCATGCCCCGCGGCCGATTCCGCAGCGATCACGCTGCGGCCTCACTGCCAAATCAGTTCAGACTCCCAACGTCATTCTTCGACAGGCTGGTCGTCAGTCGGCCATCGACCATGGACAGCGTCGCGACGGGGACCGTCGCCATCTTGCCCTTGATGATGAGCTGTGCGGAGCCGTCGCCGGCGACGCGATAGACCGGTCCGAGACGGACGCCGTCCGCCGAAACCAGTATGGTGCCGGCTTTTGCGAGATCGCTTGCCATGGCCCCTGCCACGGGCAGCGCGACGGATGCGGCGATCGCCAGAATCGAGAAGAACTTGTTCACGATCAATTTCCCCTGAGCAGTTGCCGATGATGTCGTCACTCGTGCGAGGCCGATGGCAAGGGCTCGTGCATCGGCTTCCGGGAGCGTTGATGAATCTACTTAGTCATCGGAATTCTGCTGGGCGACTTGAATCGTCGTGCGTGACGAGCCGCGCACTTCATCGCCAGGCGGAAGGTATTGCGTCACGGTCTGGCGTGAGCTGCATTGCACGATCGGCGGCATGACATATGCGGAACAGCAGGATCATCGCGCCTGACGTTCCCGGCGTCCGGCTGCAACCACCGACAGATACTGCAGCACGGCCGACACGTCGGCCGGTTTGACCAGGTGCAGATCGAAGCCCGCCTGCGAGGCCCGTTCGCGATCGGATTGTTTGCCGTAGCCCGTCAGTGCAACCAGCGCGAGCGCGTCGCGGGAATGATCCTGACGCAGGCGACGCGCGACTTCGTAACCGTCGATCCGCGGCAGGCCGATGTCGAGGAATACGACGTGCGGTTGCACGCTGCGCACCGCATCGAGTGCGGCCTCGCCGTCATAGGCGAGCGAGACGGCATAGCCGTGACCGCCGAGCAGCAACGCCAGTCCCCTGGCGGCGTCGGCATTGTCGTCGACGACGAGGATGCGCAGGGTGGGCGCGGGCGCATCCTGCGATTCGGTCGTGAGCTCCGCTGCGGCGTCGGCGTCGTCCTGCAGGACCGGCAGTCGCACGATGAACTCGCTGCCTTCGCCGACGATGCTGCGTGCGTGCACCGTGCCGTCATGCATCGTGACGAGCCGCTGCACCAGCGACAGGCCGATGCCGAGACCGCCCTGCGAACGGTCCAGCGAGCGCTGCGATTGCGTGAACAGCTCGAAAATGTGCGGCATCAGGTCCGGTTCGATACCGATGCCGTTGTCGACGACGCGCAGCACGGCGTGCGAGCCGTCGCACTCGGCGAGCAGCTGGATCGTGCCGCCGTCGTCGGTGTACTTTGCGGCGTTGTAGAGCAGGTTGATGAGCACCTGCTCGATGCGCGCCGCGTCCGCATGCAGCCACACTGCAGTCTCTGGTACCACGAGGCGCAACGCATGATGGTGCAGGGAAATCGTCGGTCGCACGCTTTCGACGGCGCGCTCGACGATGTCGCGCAGCGCCGCGCGCTGCTTCTGCAGCTGGATGCGTCCGGACGTGATGCGCGACACTTCGAGCAGATCGTCGACCAGTCGCGTGAGCCGCGCGGTCTGGCGATCGATGATGCCGCGCGCTTCCTGTTGCGATGGATCGGCAGTGACGTTCTGTTGCAGTACCTGTGCGGCGATGGTGATCGCCGCCAGCGGATTGCGCAGTTCGTGCGAGAGCATGGCGAGGAATTCGTCCTTGCGCTGATCCGCTTCGCGCAGCGCGTCTTCCGTGCGCTTGCGCTCGATGGCGAATGCCACCTGGCGCGCGATCAGCAGGCACAGGTCCATCTCGTCGCGCGAGAAGCCGTGCGGATCGTCGAAGTACGCCATGAACTTGCCGATCAGCTGGCCATCCGAGACCAACGGAATGAAGGCCAGCGCGCCGATGCCTTCTGCGAGGATGCTCTCCCGCAGCGACTCGCTCATCTGCGCAGTCGCAGCATCGTCGATGTGAATCGGCGCGGGGTTGGGATCGGTGGGCCTCCACACCGAATGTCCTTCGACCGCTTCTCGATAGCTGTGGGAGAGCCCGCCCGATGCCACGAAGCGCATCGAACCGGCTTCGTCGAAGAGCAGGATCGACGCGCGATCGCATTGCAGGGCCACGACGATCGCCTGCAGTGCCGCGGCGTAGACGTCGTCCAGCGAACGCGTGCGATGCAGCAGGTCCGCCAGTTTGTAGAGAGCATCCTTCTGTCTTGCGGTTTCGCGCAGACGCAGTTCGCTCCGCGCGCGTTCGATCAGGTCGGCCGTCTGGCGCGCCAGCACATCGAACAGGTGCAGCGGTCGATCATCGGCCAGCGGCCGGCGCCAGTGAGTCGAGATGACGCCCAGCGATTCGCCCGAGCGCGAGACCAGCGGCGTGGCCTGCATCGCGCGAATGCCTGCGGCGCGAAAGCCGTCGATTTCCCGGCAGCCGCTGGCGAAGACGCTGTCGTCGATGTCCGCAACGAAAACGCGCGCGCCGTTGCGCATCGCGACGGCATAGGGGCCGGCGGTCTCGGGGCGCACGCAGTCCAGAAAGGACGCGGGCGACGGCGTGTGTCCCTTCCAGGCGATCAGCCGGAACTCGCCGCGCTCCGAATGGAATACCTGCAGGCTGGCCATGTCCGCCTGGGTCAGCGCCAGCGCCGTGTCGAGTATGTGTTGATAGAGGGTCTGGACGTCGCCCTCATGGATGAGTCGCGTGCTCAGTTCCTGCAGGCGGCCGGCATCGGGAAAGTCAGCTGCTGCTGCACTGTCCGCGGGAGCTGCGAAGACTTCCTGACTATCGGTCGAAATCATGACGACGGGGGAACGAGAAGGCGTTGCGGGTCGACCCGGCTTCGCTCCATTGAGTGGTTGTTCTCTTGAGGAACGAAGTGCGGTGGAAGTCTCGCGCGGTGTCGTGATGTTGGCAAGCGAGGTCTTGCGGGAGAAATGTCAGATCACCTTCCACCACGGCGTTGCAAGTACGCGTTCTGAAATCCAGAACGTCTCCTCTCCGCCGTGCAGCAGGAGGCCGCCGAGCGCATCGGTACCGTATTCCTCCAGGAACAGACGCAGACCTTTCGAATCGTTGTAGCCCGGATTCGTCGTGGCTTTCACCTCGATGGCGAGCAGTTTGCCGTTGCGCTCGATCAGGAAATCCACTTCATCGCCAGCAGCGGTGCGCCAGAACAGAATCGACGGGCGCGCCGTATCGAGTTCGCGCCAGGCGAGCAGGTCGGTGCATACGATGTTTTCCAGATGAGCGCCTGTCGGCTGTGCGCCTGAGAGATGCAGCGCAAGACCGGTATCGCTCCAGTAGACCTTCGGTGACTTCACCAGCCGTTTGCTGCGGTTCACCGAGTACGGCTCGAGTCTCACGAGCTGGTACGAGACTTCGAGCAGATTCAGGTAGCGTTGCACGGTCGTGCGCGGAATCCCGGTATCGCGTGCGATATCTGCTTGATTGACGATGGCGCCGAGCCGCAGACAGACCGCCCGCATCAACCGCTGGAAGTCGACCAGGCTGTCGACGGCTGCGAGATCGCGCAGATCGCGTTCGAGATAAGTCTGCGCGTAACCCGCGAACAGTTCGGCGCGATCCGGATCAGCAGCCTGTGTCGGATTGAGCAGCGCAGGAGCTGGATAGCCGCCGCGCGATGCGAGTGTCTGCCATGCTTCTGCCGGCACCGTCTGTTCGGCGATGAGGGTCGGCCAGTCGGCGGCGGGTCGCTCGAGCAGTTCACTCCAGATGCCGCAACGCGCGAGGCCAAGTTGCTCGCGGCGTGTCATTGGCCACAGCGTCAGATAGCGGGCGCGCCCGGCGAGCGATTCTGAAACGGTATGGAGCAGCAGCAGGTTGGCTGATCCCGTGAGCAGGAAGCGACCATTGACCCGCTCGGCGTCCACGCGTTCCTTGATCGACAGCAACAGTTCCGGCACCCGCTGGACTTCATCGATCGTCACGACACCGGGGTGATTGCCCAGGAAGGTACCGGGTTCGGCGACCGCAATTTCCCGGTTCAAGGCGGTATCGAGAGTCACGTAGGGGCGGCCGGCGAACGGTTCGGCCTCGCGGACCAGCGTGCTCTTGCCGGTCTGGCGGGAGCCCGTGACGACGACCACGGGAAACAGGCCAAGGGCCTGTTCGATGCGGGAAGTCAGCGCCCGGGACAGCATGAAATCAATGACTTATAAAAATGCCCATCAGATGGGCAAAATATGCCCATCCAATGGGCGATTTGCAAGGACCTATCTCACCAGCGCCACCTCCAGCGCCCGGCTGTCCGCCCGGCCGCGATCGTCCACCGCACGCACGACGAAATGACCCGAGCGCTGCGGGTTCCAGGCGAGCGCGATGCCCGGCGTACCGGTGCCGATGTAGCTGTCGTCGACGAACCAGTGCAGGCGGCGGACTTCGCTGTCGGCGTTGGCAGCGAGCGGAATCGATTCGCTGCCGACGCGCGCAGCGCGCACCGTGTACGTCGCTGCGGTCACCGGCGAAGTGATGCGCGGTGGTGTGCCGGTCGGCACGTCGCGCTGGCAATCGGCAGGCGCGGGCGGACGACGACGCGGCATGCCGGCTTGCGCGAACAGCTGCAGCAGATCGGTCGGCCAGTATTCGAAGACTTCGCTGCGCGTGGTGGCCGGATCGTATGGCGGGCAGGCCTGCGCGCCGGTGCGCGTGTCGATCCACACGCGCCGATGTACCTGGCTCACGCGGATCGGCGACACGCCGGGGATGTACCAGGTGTTCGCGATCTGCGGACACTCGGCGTTCGGCAGATCGCCCGAGGCGCTGCACACCTCGACTTTTTCGAGTCGCGGCGGCTGGCGAAAGATCGGTTCGGCGAGCGTGCGGTCGCTCGCGGTGATCGCATCCGTGAGCCGGAAGAACAGCGGCGCCGCCGCCTGCACGCCGACGAAGGCCGGATTGCCGGCGCCATCGAAACTGCCGACCCAGACGATCAGCACATACGGGCCGAAGACGCCCGCGGTCCAGGCATCGCGAAAACCCCACGACGTACCCGTCTTCCACGCCACGGGCAGGCGATCCTGTTTGCGCGTGAACGGATCGTCGGGCCGCGGCGCGCGATGCAGCATGTCGAGCGTCATGAAGCTCGCTTCTTCGGAAAGCAGACGCGGTCCCTGCCGCTGCGGTTCGTCCTGGAAATAGCGCAGCGAAGCGAGCTGGCCGCGATTGGCGAGCATCGCGTAGAGCATCGCCGCTTCTTCCATCGTGACTTCGCCGCCGCCCAGCGCGAGCGCCAGGCCGTAGTGCTGCTCCGACGCCATGCGCGAGATGCCGGCGCTGCGCAGGAACTGGTAGAGCGACGGCTGCGCGAGTTGCGATGACAGGGCAACGGCGGGAATGTTGCGCGAGCGGGTGAGGGCGTCGGTGGCGGTGATGGGGCCGACGAAGCGACCATCGAAGTTCTCGGGACTGAAGGGGCCGAAAGCGGCGGGGGCGTCTTTCAGCACCGTGAGCGGATGAATGAGGCCCTGATCGATTGCGAGTGCGTAAATGAAGGGTTTGAGCGCCGAGCCCGGCGAGCGCTTCGCCAGCGTGCCGTTCACCTGGCCGTGGATGTCCGCTGAACTGAAATCGGCAGAGCCGACCATCGCGCGCACGGAGAGATCGCGAGTGTCGACGAGCAATGCAGAGGCGTTGCGGATGCCGATGTCGCGGTGTTCGCGGACGTAGTGGGCGAGGACGCGTTCGGTGAGGCGTTGGAGGGGGAGGTCCAAGGTGGTGTGCAAGGTATGCGCGGATGCCCCCACCCCGGCCCTCCCCCGCTTCGCGGAGGAGGGAGTCGGAATTTCTGCTCCCTCCTCCGCGAAGCGGGGGAGGGCCGGGGTGGGGGCGCTTTTCACCAGCACCGCATTCACAAAATGCGGCGCCGCGAACGGCAACTCGCTCAACCGCCGATAGCGCAGCGGCACCGACACATATTCATGCGCCGTGTCCGGATGCTCTTCCCGCCATCGCACGAACAACCGCTCGCGCGCCGCCCGCAGCGCCGCCGGCTCATCCGCATCCGGATCGCGCCGCGCCGGCGACTGCGGAATCAGCACCAGCGTCAGCGCCTCCGCCAGTCCCAGCTTCGCGGCCGGCTTGTCGAAATACACCAGGCTTGCCGTGCCGACGCCCTGCACATTGCCGCCATACGGCACGAGATTGAGGTGGGCTTCGAGCAGATCGTGCTTGGAGTGCAGCAGTTCGAGCTGCACGGCGCGCGCCATCTGTTCCAGCTTGCCGCCGATGGAGCGTGTGTTGATGCCGTACAGCAGCCGCGCGAGCTGCATCGTGATCGTCGAACCGCCGACACGTGGCCCGCCCGTATAAGTCGAGAACGCCGCACGCACCAGCGCGGCGGGATTCACGCCGAGATGACGATGGAAGTGACGGTCCTCGTGCAGCAGCAGCGCATCGACGAATTCCGGCGACACATCTTCGAGCGGCGTCCACAGACGGTACTGCTGATCGCTCGCCAATGTGAGCCGCAGCAACCGGCCGTTGCGGTCGAAGACGGCGGTCGAGGAGGGAATCTGCTGCGCCAGCGGTTCGCGTGGCCAGTAGCGGATCGCGCTGACTGCGAGGGCCGCTATCGCGAGGATCAGAATGCTCGAACGGAGTAGCTGCATGGAGCGCAAAGAACGAGAAATGGCCGCAAAAAAGCGCAAGGAACGCAAAGGTCAGAAATGAAATCCTGTTTCCTGTTTTGCGATCCTTTGCGCCTTCTTGCGGCCATTGCTTTCAGTTCCTTCCTATGGCCTCGCAACCGTGAGCCTGCCCGCCGCCGAACGCGCCACGACGCTGCGGTCGTACATCGCCTCGCCGTACGCCGGCGGTACGACGTAGGCGCCGACGTTGGTGGCCTTGATGCGATAGACGATCTCCTGCACGTCGCGATTGGCGCTCACATAGAAGACGACGCGGTCTTCGCGCATGTCGGCGTACTCGAGCATGGCGCTTGTACTGACGCAGATCTGGCAAGTCCAGCCTGCGTAGCCGTTTCCACCCGCGTGACCTTCGTCACTTTCGTCACTCGCCGCTTCGGCGAATGTCACTTCGCTTGGCTGCGTCGGCACGACCAGTTCGAAGCCGCCGGGCAGCAGATCCACCAGCGCGATGCTGCCGATATAGTCCGCCTTGAGCCCGCGGAACTTCAGGCGCACGTTCACCTGCTGACCCATCCTGATCTCGGCGAGCGGCTTGCCGCTGTCGTCCGTGTACTCGCGGATGACTTCAAGACCTTCCTTGATCGCGGCGGTCGGCGGTTTGCGATCGAAGCCTGACGTTTCGATGAGGTAGTAGCCCGCGATGCCGGCGTTGTTGCCGAAGCGCAGCGCCGCTGCCTGGTCAGTGAAATCCACCTTCGGGAACAGGCCGGACGGCAGCGCGAGTGCGCGCACGCGCTTGTCCTTCAGAACTTCGGCAATCGCCAGGTTGCGTTCGGCGCCCTGGGTCGCGTTGGCATAGGCGTCGAGCGCGAGCAGCGTCGTGCCGGCGGAGAGCGAGTGGTAGTAGCCACCGGTGACGCGCTGCGCCAGCGTCGTCATGACTTCATGCGGAATGCCGCTCAGCCGCTCGGGGAAGTGGCGCGCGTTGATGAACAGCAGCAGCGCATCGCGCGTCATCGCGTCGTAGTACACCTCGTCCGGCGTCTTCGTCGCGAACCGGATATCGCCGATCAGCGCGTTCGCATCGCGATCCTGTTTCATCAGGTCGAGCGACGCGGCGAGCCACGCGGCGGCGAGATCCTGTTCCCACTGACCGCGATAGCGATCGTTGAGCCGCTTGCGCTGCGCCGCGATCTCGGTCGCCATGCGCTGGCCCTGCCGCGTGAGCAGGTAGATCGCGTAGGCGCTCTGGCGTTCGTCAGTGAGATTGTTGCCGTCGCGGGTGGCGAGCGCGCGCAGATAGTTGTTGCCGTTCTCCAGCAGATCGCCCGGAATCGCACCGCCGCGTTCGCCGGCCTCGATCAGCAGATGCTGCGCGTACACCGCGACGAACTCGACCACCTGATCGCTGCCCGGCCACAGCCGATAGGCGCCGGCATCGTTCTGACGCGACCGCAGTTCGCCGATCAGCGCCGACACATCCGCGCCATTTTCGGCACGCACATAACCGAACTCCGGACGTGACGTGAGCAGGACCGCCGGCATCGCCTGGCTCACGATCTGTTCCGTGCACACGTACGGATAGTTCGACAGATAGCTGACGAAGCCGTGAGCGAACTGCAGCGGCAGCACGGAGATGCCGGTGTCGAGCTTGCGATGCTGCGGATACATCTCGCGCGAGATCGCGACGTCGCGCTCGCCCCTGTCGATGACGCCGGCCACGAGCCGGGTCATGTAGGGCGTGGCAGGGCGGATGCTGAGATCGATCTGGCGCCGGCCCGTGCCGCCGGTCGTGCTGGTCGCGAACTTGAGCACGCTCGGGCCGAGTTCATCGCGCGCACGCAGGCGGAAGCGCACCGAGCCTTCGCGACCTTCGGCAATGCCAAGCGTCTGGCGCGGTTCGCCGATCACTTCGAGTCCGCGATCGGTCTCGATGTTCACGCTGACCTGTGCATCGGCGCCCGAGCCTTCGACATTGTTGGAGACACCCAGGCTCACTTCGAATTCATCGCCCGGCGTCACCGTCGTCGGCGCATTCGGCGAGAGCACGAAGTCGCCGCGCACGATGGTCTTCGACTCATGCACGCCGACCCGATCGTCGGCGACCGCGACGGCCATGACGCGCAGTGTGCCGTTGAAGTAGTCGGGCACGGTGTAGGTCACTTCGCGCGTCGTCGCATCGGCATCGAGAACGCCGGACCAGAACGCCACCGGTTTTTCGCCCTTGCGACGGAACGGATTCAGGTGTTTTCCCAGCAGGCCTTCCGCATCGCCGCCGGGCGCCGCAGCGAGGCTGAGATGGCGGAACTCGGGCAGGATCAGGTCGAGGATCTGGCTGGTCGACACTTCGAGCGCGCGCTTCTGGAAAAAGTGCGCGAGCGGATCGGGCGTCTTGTAGCCGGCGACCTGCAGGATGCCTTCGTCGACGGCGAACAGCACGATGCGCGACGGTTTCTCGGTCGAGTAGCGCAGCTTCAGCGGTTCGCCGGGCTTCACGAGTGACGGCGCTTCCACGGTCACCGGGTTGCGCCGTGCATCGACATCGATCGAGAACGACTGCACGCCGTAGGATAGCGGGCTGGTGTAGATCTCCGCCGAGCCCGGATCGCGCACGAACGTCACCGCGACATAGGCATTGCCTTCGAGTCCCGGCGGCAGCTTTATCTTCTGCACGGTGCTGTTGGTCGAGGTCTTGAACCAGCGCCACGCATACGTGCGTTCGCGTTCGATGGTGATGAGGCCGGCGCCTTCATACGGCGCGCGTATCGAAATCTCGACGTCTTCTCCCGGCGCATAGTCCTTCTTCGACAGCGACAGTTCGAGCTCCGCATTCTTTTCCAGCGCCCGCGTGACATTGCCTTCGCCGGCGACCTGGTAGTCGATGCGGGCGAGTTGCTGTCCGGAGGGGTCGCGCACGATGTACGCGAAGTTGCCGGGCGAATCGGTCGCCAGTTTCAGCGCATGACCCGTCGCCGCGATCACGAGCGGCTTCTCATCGATCACGGACTCCTTGCGGCGCGATTCGTATTTGTAGGTGCCGTTCGGCTGGCGCATCAGCACCGACACATAGCGAATCTCCGAACGCACAAGCTTCAAGTCATCGACCGCCGTCTGCTGCGACTGCGGATCGATGGCGATCAGGTTCACGGTGCGCGGCGTGTCGCGCCGCAGGTAGGAGAGATCGCCGTCCGCCTTGTAGCCGACGAGATACTTCATGTTCGACACGAGTTGCGCCGCTTCGGTAGTCACGCCGCGTCCACCATCGGCTTCGAAGCCCTCCATGACCAGGTGGACGCGATAGGTCGCGCGTGCGAAGCGCTGCAGATTCAACGCCAGTGTTGCCTTGCCCGCCGCATCGGTCGTCGTGTCAGCCAGTTCTTCGCTGAAGCCTTCCTTCGCAAACTGCGGATCGTAGAACTGGTAGTCCGGAAACCGCCGGAAGGCCGGGAACACCGGCGTCAGCGTCATGCGCGTGGTGACCCGCCGATTCTCTGCGGGTGTGCCGAACAGATTCTCGAGCTGGATCTGCGCGGTGAGATCGTCGGGCGCGACCCAGCCGTCGGCGGATTGCGCGGAGAACGTGGCCGACATGCGCAGGCGATCCGGCAGGAAGTCGCGCACCTGCACGGTCGTCGAGCCGATCAGATCGCCGTAGTTTTCGTTGCGCACCACCGAGAGTGAAATCGTGTAGGTACCGGTCGGTGACGTCTCGCGCGTCGGCTGACGGATCTCGCCGAAGCCGGCCGGGCCGGGCACGAAGGTTTCGCGACGGATCACGGTGCCGCGCGGATCGGTGATTTCCAGGCGCAGCGGCACGCCGTCGAATTTGCGATTCCAGTCCTGGCTGCGAACGATGGCCGCAGCGCGGATCTCTTCGCCGGGGCGATAGATGCCGCGATCGGAGAACAGGTACGCCGACAGCGCGCCGCGATCGGCGTTGCTCTGCACACCGCCGACATCGAAGCGCGAGAGGTCGAGGGCGCGACCGCGTTCGTCCCAGCCCTGGCTGAGCGGCATGAACGAGCTGTCGCCGCCGCGCCGTGCCAGATACAGGACGGGCTGCTGTTCGCGCTTGAAGCTCTTGAGTTCGGGGAAGCGGACATGGCCTTCCGCGTCCGTCGTTTCCGTCAGCACCGGCAGTCCGTTGCGGCCGATGATGTCGACCGACGCGCCGGCGACCGGCGTGCCGTCGGCGATCGATTGCACGAACACGTCCTGCGAGCCGTCGACGGCGCGCTTCACGACCAGGCCGAGATCGGTGACGACGATCAGCCGCGCATCGGCGAGATGGCCGTTGCGCGCGTCGTTCCAGTTCTCGCCCGTGTACTCGATCGGTCGATCGTTGCGCGTGTCCCAGGCCTGCACGCGCAGCAGGAAGATGCCGCGACGATCCGCGCCCCCACCGCCAGTTTGACTATCGAGATAGTCGCCGAGATCGAGCGCTTCGTACTGCGGCTTGCCCGGTTCGACCCGCGCCAGCGGCACGACCTTGACGAAGCGCTCGGTGATGTTGGCGCTGTCGAACGCCCAGTTGTTGAACTGCGGCGTTTCGAAACTGCCGCTGGTCTGCGATACCAGGTGCTGCAGCTGGCGCGGCAGCAGCCGGCCCACTTCGATGCGCATCGCCGGCACGTTGCGCGCGAACAGCGACAGCGTCTTCTCGCCCGACAGCGACAGCAGCGAACCCTTGCTGAGAATGCTCAGCTCGCGCGGGAACTCCGGCACATCGAGGATGCGTTCGACCGCTTCGCCAAGCACGTAGCCGCCGAACGACTTGAGTCCCGAACTCACGCGCACATAGACCTGACGACCGGGATCCGCCGTGTAGCGGAAGCTGTGATTCTCGTAGTGATCCTGTTCGCCGGGAATCGGCGTGAGTTCCAGCTTCGTGTTGGCGTTGAGCGCTTCGGGCCGGAAGTTGCTCGACGTCCAGCGGAAGGGACGATCGCCATTGCGGCGTTCCCAGGGTTCCTGCAGTTTCGGATCGGGATGCTTCGGCGGCAGCAGCCAGGCGCTGACTTTCTGCGGCATCTCCTTCTCGGTCACGGAGAACGACGCCGACACCAGCAGGATCTGCTTCGGCTCGTTGCGCTCATCGCGCGCGATGTCGAGCGCGACGTTCGTCACCTTGAGACTGTTGAGTCCGGGCACCTCGACGTCGGCTTCCAGCGCCTGCTTCGTTTCGTTGCCGCCGCGCGCCGACTGGATGCCGGAGGCGATCGTGAGGCGCAGGCGGCCCGACTTCGGCGGCACCTGCAGTTGCGCGGAATGCACGTAGGCATTGAGCTTCAGCTTGTCGTAGACGACGGTGTAGGCGGGCGCGTCGATTTCCTTTTCGATCTTGTCCGTCACGCGGTCGAACATCTGCAGCCGGATGCGCTTTTCGAATTTCTCCGGATCGACGGGATGCGTGAACGTGATCGTCGCCACGACTTTCTTGTTGCCGGCGACGACCGGATCCTGATGGAACTCGACGCCCGCAATTTTCGCGGCGAAGGCGGGCGAGGTGAATTCGAAGTCGTAGCGATCGAGCCGCACCGGATCGGCGACGAAGTGGCGGCGATCGAACTTCACCGTGTAGCGCGTGCCCACCGGCCAGTCGGCCGCAGGTGCAAAGCGCAGCGTCCTGTCGTCGTCCCAGGTCCACTGGCCGGCGAACTCGGGGATCAGAGTGATACCGGCCTGTTTCGGATCGACCGTGTGACCGACACGATCGAGCGGCGCGGCCGATGCGGCGAAGCTGACGATGAGCGGGTTCGGCGTGCCCGGCGGTTCGCAGGCATAGCAGGTGACGGCCGGAACGCTGACCTCGAAGGCGACTTCGACGGGTTTCGGCTGGTTTTCGTACCAGCGCCACGCAAAGAACGCGCCGAGCGCCACGGCCAGCAGGGCGCCGGACAGGAGGCCGACCCTGCGCGGATTGGCGCGAACGTACGCCGCGCCGCGTTGCAGGGCCGCGCCGGATCGGGTCACCCAGGCCGGGCGGGTCCATGCGATGTCGCCGACGAGGGCGCGCCAGATCCCGCGAAGTCGTCCGCCGATTGCACTCATATATAGAGAAGCTTCCCGCCAGGTCCGTCAGGGTCGATCGTGGCGCGGGATTGTGCCGCAGCGGTGCGGGGATTGTGGCAGGACGATGACGCTGCCTGTGGGATTGCCTCTGACTGTAGGTCAGGCTTTAGCCTGACTTCTGAAAGGCCGGCTGAAGCCGGCCCCACAGGAAGAATGAATCAGGAACCGTCTCTGCCTTGCCATCGTTACCCGCTGCCGGTACGGTAGGCGCCGCTCTCCCCGGCGGCCCTCCGGCTGCGGTTTTCCCTGTTTTTAACGAGAAATATCCCGATGTTGTGGTCATTTCGACGCCTGACGCCCGTATTGCTCGGCACGCTGGTCCTGTCGGCCTGTGGTGGAGGTGCGCGCAACTGCGTCGATCCTGACGAACCGTATCTGGCCGCCCGCAACAATGCGGCCCTGCAGGTTCCGGCCGGGCTCAGCAATCCGGACCGGTCGGCGGCATTGACCATTCCCGCGGGCGAAACGACTTCGCGCAGTTCCATGTCCGGCAGCGGCTGCCTGGCTGCGCCGCCTTCCTATTTCCGTTCCAGCGGCACCGTCGCGCGTTCGCCGGAAGAAGTCGTCGCGAGCTGGGCGCAGGCCTGGGCCGCGCGCGAATCCGACGCCGTCGTCGCGCTGTATTCGACCGGCTTCGTCGCGCCGACCGACACCTCCGGTGCGACGGCGTGGCTCGAACAGCGTCGCGAACAGGTCGCCACCGGTCCGGTGCCCGACTCCATGGTCGAAGGACTGTCGGTCGAACCGGACGGTCCCGATCGCCGCGTCGCGACGTTCTCGCAGAAGTTCGGCGTCAACACGCTGAAGAAACAGCTGGTGCTGGTGCGCGAATCGAGTTCGTGGCGCATCGTCGAGGAGAAGGTGCTGGAAGTGAAATGAGCGCGGTTGGCTTCTGGCGACCGGCGACTGGCTGCTGGCCAGTCCAGAGTCGAATCGGGCAGCTGGCCGTCGAGCCGCGCTTCCTCTGGCCAGTAGCCAGCCGCCAGTAGCCAGCCGCCAAGCCATGTCTTCCTCCCCCTCCACACTCCCCAGCTCCATCACCCTGCGTCCCGGCGCGGTGAAGGACGCGATCGTCGACCGGCTCGAACGCTCGCTCGGCAAGTCGGTGGCGCAGGCCACGCGACGCGATTTCTACGATGCGCTGGCGATTGCAGTGCGCGAGGAACTGGCCGAGCGCTGGATTGCCACGCGCACGCGCGTGACGCAGGCGCACGTGAAGCGCGTCTGCTACCTGTCGATGGAATTCCTGCTCGGGCGCAGTCTCATCAATGCGCTGTCGTCCTTCGACGATGGCCTGCTCGACGAAGTGCGCGAAGCGTTGCTGGGTTTCGGGCACGACCTCGACGACATCGCGGCCGAGGAAGAAGACCCCGGTCTCGGCAACGGCGGCCTCGGGCGTCTCGCTGCCTGTTTTCTCGATTCGCTGGCGACGCTCGGCTACGCGGCGACCGGCTACGGCATCCGCTACGACTACGGCATCTTCACGCAGGTGATCGACGACGACGGCGCGCAGCGCGAAGTCGCGAGTTCCTGGCTCGGCACCGGCATGAGCAGTTTCTGGGAAAGCGGCCGCGCCGGCATCCGCTACCGCGTGCGCTTCGGCGGTCACTGCCGCTCGGTGCGCGACGACAAGGGCCGCGTGCAGAACGAATGGGTCGACACGCACGACGTGTGGGCAGTGGCCTATGACCTGCTGATTCCCGGCAACCGCAGTCCGGCCGTGAATCATCTGCGACTGTGGTCGGGCCGCGCGATCACACCGTTTCGCATCCAGGAGTTCAACGCCGGCAACTATGCCGCAGCGGTGGCCGAACAGATCGACGCGAAGAACCTCACGCGCGTGCTGTATCCGGACGATTCGACGCCGCAGGGCAAGGAGCTGCGCTTCCGTCAGCAGTATTTCTGCGTGAGCGCGTCGCTGCAGGACATGCTGGCGCAGCATCTCGCGGATGGCCGCGGCATCGACGAACTCGAGCGCGCCTATGCCATCCAGCTCAACGACACGCATCCCGCGCTCGCCATCGTCGAGCTGATGCGGCTGCTGGTCGACGAGTACCACATCGGCTGGAGCGGCGCCTGGCAGATGACGCGGCGCATCTGCAGCTATACCAATCACACGCTGCTGCCGGAGGCGCTGGAAACCTGGCCGGTGGCGATGTTCGAGCGCGTGCTGCCGCGCCACCTGCAGATCGTCTACCAGATCAATCGCGATTTCCTCGAAGCCGTCAGCGCCAAGTATCCGAACGACATGGATCGCCGCCGGCGCATGTCGCTCATCGCCGAAGACGGCGACCGGCGCGTGCGCATGGCCTATCTGTCGGTGGTCGGCAGCCACAAGATCAACGGCGTCGCCAAACTGCATTCGCGACTCATGCGCGAGACGATCTTTTCCGACTTCGCGCAGCTGTGGCCGGACCGGTTCACCAACGTCACCAACGGCATCGCCGTGCGTCGCTGGCTGAAGCAGGCCAACACGGGCTTCGCCGCGCTGATCACGGAGAAGCTCGGCTCGGCCTGGGAGAACGATCTCGAAGATCTCGAACGCCTCAAGTGGGCGGTGGACGATGCGGATTTCCGCCAGGAGTTCCGCGCCATCAAGCGCGACAACAAGGTGCGGCTGGCGAAGACCATCGGGCTGCTGCTGAACCAGCAGGTGAGCGTCGATGCACTGTTCGACGTGCAGGTGAAGCGCATCCACGAGTACAAGCGCCAGCTGCTGAACCTGCTGTACGTGATCGTCCGCTACCTGCGCATCATCCACGACGAAGCGCAGGACGTCGTGCCGCGCGTCGTGATCATCGCCGGCAAGGCGGCACCCGGCTACCTGATGGCGAAAGCCGTCATCAAGCTCATCAACAACGTCGCGCACGTCATCAACAACGATGCGCGCGTCGGCGACAAGCTCAAGCTGTGTTTCCTGCCCGACTATGACGTGTCGCTCGCGCAGGAAATCATGCCCGCCGCCGACCTGTCGCAGCAGATCTCCACCGCCGGCATGGAAGCCTCCGGCACCGGCAACATGAAGCTGTCGCTGAACGGCGCGCTCACCATCGGCACGCTCGACGGCGCCAACATCGAGATCCGCGACGCCGTGGGCGAGGAGAACATTTTCATCTTCGGCATGACGGCCGAGGAAGTCGTGGCGCGCCGTGCCCAGGGCTACTCGCCCGCGAAGATCGTCGAAGCGAATGCGGAACTGAAACGCGCCATCGACACGCTCGAATCGGGCCTGTTCACGCCCGAGAACATCGCCGACTCGACCACCGTCGTCGACCGGCTGATGAGCGACGGCGAGCACTTCCTGGTGCTGGCCGATTTCGAGTCCTACGCCGCGGCCCAGGATCGCGTCGATGCCCTGTTCCGCGACACCGAGGAATGGACGCGCCAAGCCCTGATCAATGCGCTCAGCATGGGGCCGTTTTCCAGTGATCGCAGCATCCGCGAATACGCGGACAATATCTGGGGCATCAAGCCGGTGATCTAGCCCCAGTGGGCTGCTGGCGACTGGCCGCTGGCCAGAATGTCAGATTGCTGTAACCTCGGTCCATGCACTTCCTTCTTTTCTGGCCAGCAGCCAGTCGCCAGCAGCCATGCCTCTGTCTTCTCTAGATCTCCACCTCTTCGGCGAAGGCAACCACCACCACATCTATCGCAAGCTCGGTGCGCATGCGGATGCGGTGGACGGTGTGGCCGGCACGCGCTTCGCGGTCTGGGCGCCCAATGCCGGCGAGGTGCATCTGGTCGGCGATTTCAACGACTGGAACGATCGCGCCAATCCCCTGCAGCGCATCGAGTACTCGGGCGTGTGGCAGATCTTCATGCCGCATCTCGGTCCGGGAACGCTGTACAAATTCGCGATCACGACGCAGCAGGGGCAGCGGGTGCTCAAGTCGGATCCGTATGGCTTCCAGATGCAGCTGCGTCCGGACAATGCCTCCATCGTCGCCGATCTGTCCGGCCACGCGTGGGGCGATGCGCAATGGATGACGCAGCGCTCGCGCTGGGATCCGCAGCGCGCGCCGATCTCGATCTACGAAGTGCATCCCGGTTCATGGCGCCGCTCCTGGCATCGCAAGCCCGCGTTCCTGACCTGGGATGAACTGGCGGATCAGCTCATTCCTTACGTGCAGGATCTCGGCTACACGCACATCGAACTCATCGGCGTGGCCGAACATCCCTTCGACGGCTCGTGGGGCTACCAGGTGCTGGGTCACTTCGCGCCGACGGCGCGTCACGGCTCGCCGCAGGACTTCAAGCGTTTCGTGGATCGCTGTCACCAGGCCGGCATCGGCGTGTTCATCGACTGGGTGCCCGCGCACTTTCCGCGCGACGCGCACGGACTCGCCGAGTTCGATGGCACGCATCTCTACGAGCATCAGGACAGCCGCCGCGGCGAGCATGTCGAATGGGGAACCAAGATCTTCAACTACGGCCGCCACGAAGTGCGCAACTTCCTGGTGTCGAATGCCGTGTTCTGGCTGGAGGAGTACCACATCGACGGACTGCGCGTGGATGCGGTCGCCTCGATGCTGTATCTCGACTACGCGCGCAATCCCGGCGAATGGTTGCCCAACCAGTACGGCGGTCGCGAGAATCTGGAAGCCATCGATTTCCTCAAGCAGCTCAACTGGACCATCGGCCACTACTTCCCCGGCGTCGTGACGATGGCGGAGGAATCGAGCGCCTTTCCCGGCGTGACGCGCCCGGTGCATCTCGGCGGTCTGGGCTTCTGGTTCAAGTGGAACATGGGCTGGATGAACGACACGCTGCGCTACATGGCGCTCGATCCCATCCATCGCCGCCACGAACACAGTCTCATCACGTTCTCGTTCATGTACGCATTCTCCGAGAACTACATCCTGCCGCTGTCGCACGACGAGGTCGTGCACGGCAAGCGTTCGCTGCTCGACAAGATGCCGGGCGATGAATGGCGCAAGTGCGCGAACTATCGCCTGCTGATCGGCTACCAGACCGCGCATCCCGGCAAGAAGCTCATGTTCATGGGCGGCGAATTCGGCCAGTGGCACGAGTGGCGCGACTACGAGGATCTCGCCTGGGCCGCGCTCGAACATCCGCATCACCGCCAGTTGCAGGACTGGAACCGCGCGCTCAACCGGCTGTATCGCGACTATCCGGAGCTGCACGCCAGCGAACACGACTGGCAGGGATTCCGCTGGATCGAGGTCGACAATCGCGACGAAAGCGTCTTCGCATTCTCGCGTCAGCGGTTGCCGGGCGAGGGCGGCACGCATCTCGTCATCGTCTTCAATGCAACGCCCGTGCCGCGCGCCGGCTACGTGCTCGGCGTGCCCGAGGCCGGCACGTATCAGAAGATCCTCGACGGTGATTCACCGGCATTCGGCGGTTCCGGTTATTCGCAGCAGAGCGTCGTCACCGCGGACCCCGACTCCTTCCGCGATTTTCCGGCACGAATCACGCTCGATCTGCCGCCGCTCGCCATGATGGTGTGGGCGCGCGAGGTGTGATCTTCCCGTCTTCCTGTAGGTCAGGCTTCAGCCTGACTCTTCAGAAGCCGGCTGAAGCCGGCCCCACAGGAAGATGAGGAGTCAGGCTGAAGCCTGACCTACAGGAAGATCACGCGTTAGACTGCGGTCGCATGGACTATTCGAATGTCACTCTGCAACCGGGCTCGCCCGAACCGCTCGGCGCCACACTGACCGCGGAGGGCGTCAACTTCGCCGTGTACTCCAGTGGTGCAGCGAAGGTCGAGCTGTGCCTCTTTGATGCAGACGGCGGCACTGAACTCACGCGACTGCCGCTGCCGGAACGCACCGAGAATGTCTGGCACGGGTTTCTGCCGCTGCCGCACGGCGTCGCCGACGTGGTCTACGGCTTCCGTGCCTATGGCCCATTCGATGCGACCTACGGACTGCGCTACAACGGCGCAAAGCTGCTGCTCGATCCCTACGCGCGCGCGCTGGCAGGAAAGTTCGAGTGGGATGATGCCCTGCTCGGCTCGATACCCTCGGACGATGCATCGATTCCCGAAACGCTCAGCTCCGTCGACAGCGCGCCGTTCAACTACAAGGCGCGCGTCATCGACAATGGCTTCGACTGGGGCGAGGACCGTCCGCCGGCCACACCATGGCGCGATACCGTCATCTACGAGGCTCACGTCAAGGGCTTCACCAAGCTGCATCCGCGCGTTCCCGAACAGGAACGCGGCACGTACCTGGGTCTCGCGCATCCCGAGGTCGTCTCGTATCTGAAGCACCTCGGCATCACCGCCGTCGAACTGCTGCCGGTGCAGGCGTTCGTGCCGGAACGCTTTCTCGCCGCGAAGCACCTCGTGAATTACTGGGGTTACAGTTCGCTCGCCTGGTTCGCGCCGTCGCCGCAGTATTCGCTCGCCGATCCGGTGCGCGAATTCAAGTCGATGGTGAAGGCGCTGCATGCCGCCGGGATCGAAGTCATTCTCGACGTGGTCTTCAATCACACGGTCGAAGGCAGCGAGCACGGGCCGACGCTGAGTCTGCGCGGCTTCGACAACACGGCCTACTACAAGCTGGAGCCGACGAATCTCCGCTACTACGTGAACCGTTCCGGCACCGGCAACACCCTCGGCATGGAACACGCCGCGACGCGCCAGCTCATCATCGACTGCCTGAAATACTGGGTCGAGGAAATGCACGTCGACGGCTTCCGCTTCGATCTCGCGGCGGTGCTGGGCCGCGAAGGCGGACGCTTCCGCACCGACGCGGCCTTTTTCAAGCAGGTGGCCGCCGAGCCGACGCTGCGCTACGTCAAGCTGATCGCCGAGCCGTGGGACATCGGCCCTGGCGGTTACCAGCTCGGCCATTTTCCGGCGCAATGGGCCGAGTGGAACGATCTCTATCGCGACACCATGCGCAGCTTCTGGCGCAGCAATCCCGGCATCCTCGGCAATTTCGCCGAACGCTTCGCCGGATCGAGCGACCTGTTTCGCAACAGTGGGCGGCGTCCGACGGCCAGCATCAACTACGCCGCCTGTCACGACGGCTTCACGCTGTACGACACCACGGCCTACGACGAGAAGCACAACGAAGCGAACCTCGAAGACAACCGCGACGGCCACAACCACAACCTGAGCTGGAACTGCGGCATCGAAGGCCCGACCGACGATGAAAGCGTCGTCGAGCTGCGCGAACGCCAGGTACGCAACCTGCTCGCGACCGTGCTGCTGTCGCAGGGCGTGCCGATGCTGCAGGCCGGCGACGAATTCGGCCGCACGCAGCAGGGCAACAACAATGCCTACTGCCAGGACAACGAGATCAGCTGGGTCGACTGGGATCTCGCCGCGCGTCGCAGCTGGCTGATCACGTTCGTGCGGCAACTGCTGACGCTGCGCCGCCAGGCGCCGGGCCTGCGTCGCGATACCTTTCTCAAGGGCGCGCGACAGGTCGATCGCGAACACAAGGACGTGAGCTGGCGACATCCGCTGGGCCATGAACTCACCGCCGGCGACTGGCATGCCCAGGACGCCCGCGCCATCGGCGTGCTGATCGGCCAGGCCTTCACCGATCCGCATGGAACACCGAACGGTCATCTGCTGTTTCTGTGCAATGCCGGCGACCAGCCCGTCGATTTCAAACTCCCCGCGCCGGTGACCAACGCCGTATGGCAGATCGTGTTCGACACCGCGCGCTGGCGCGCCAACGACCTGGGCAATCGCATCGCCGCCGGCGACAACTGCGTCCTCGCGCCGCACTCCTGCGCGCTGCTCGCCGATGGCGATGCGCCGCTGAGCGTGCGCGCGGGCTTTTCGCTTTCGTGAAGATAAAGAGGAAGAAGAATTTTCCACGGGGGACACGGGGAACACGGGGTTTCGGAACAGAAACTTCTTTCCCCGTGCTCCCCGTGACCCCATTCTTCCCCCGTGGAGAATTCTTCTTTCTTGATCTTCGCTCTGTGATCTCCGTGTGAAACTTCCTGCCCTTTCCCGGTAGAGACGCATGAAGAAAGATCCGCTCGATCGGCTCGCGAAGCTCTACGGCATTGCCGGGTCGTACTACGACTTTCGCGGCGATCTGCACGAGGTGTCGCGCGCCAGTCGCATCGCAATTCTCGCCGGACTCGGAGTCGAGGCTGCGGACGAGCAGGCGATCGACACGGCGATTCACGCCTTCGAGTCGTCACGCTGGATGCGGGCCGTGCCGCCGGCAGTCGTGTGTACGGCCGGCGGGAAGATACAGGTGCCGATTGCGTTGCCGGTCGATCTGCATGCGACGCAGGTGAGCTGGACGCTGACGCGTGAGGATGGCGCGCAGCAGAAAGGTGCGGCGCCGTTGAAGAAGCTCGAGGTCGCCGAGCGCGGCGTGCTCGATGGACGGCGGTTCGTGCGCGTGCTGCTCGATCTGCCTGGCGATCTGCCGCTGGGTTATCACCAGATCACGGTCACGCTCGACACCGGGCTGAGCGCGCAGACGCGCCTGATCGTCGCGCCCTCGCACTGCCATCAGCCTGCCGGCATCGCTGCCGGGCAGCGCGCCTGGGGCATTGCCGTGCAGCTGTATTCGCTGCGTTCCGCAGACAACTGGGGGATGGGTGATTTCCGCGATCTGCGCGAACTCATCACGTTCGCCGCGCCGCTCGGCTGCACGCTCGTCGGTCTGAATCCGCTGCATGCGCTCATGCCGGCCGATCCGTCGCACATCAGTCCGTACAGTCCGTCCAGCCGACAGTTTCTCAACGTGCTCTACATCAGTGTGCCCGAGGTGCCGGAGTTCGCCGAATGCGCCGCGGCGCAGGCGCGGGTCGCCAGCGCGGAATTCCAGGAGCAACTGCAGCGAATGCGCGTGCCCGCGAACGTCGACTACGCCGGTGTCGCGCGCGCCAAGTTCGAGATCCTGCGGCAGTTGTACGAACACTTCCGCGAACGGCATCTGCAGAAGGAGTCGCCGCGCGCTGTCGCCTTCCGCAACTATGTCGAAGCGCGCGGCGAGCCCCTGCAGCTGCACGCGATCTACGACGCACTCGATGCCGACTTCCGCCTGCAGGGCCCGCAGTACTGGGGCTGGCCGAGCTGGCCGGAGGACTATCGCGATCCCGCATCGTCCAGCGTCAATCGCTTTGCGCGCGACCGCGTTGCCGAAGTCGAGTACTTCCTGTGGCTGCAGTGGCTCGCCGAAGCGCAGCTCGACGAGGCACAGAAACTCGCGCGCGCGAGCGGCATGTCGATCGGCCTCTACGGCGATGTCGCCGTCGGCGCCAATCCCGGCGGCTCGGAAACCTGGGCGAACCGGCATCTGTATCTGCAATCGGCGTCCGTCGGCGCGCCGCCCGACGCGCTGGCGCTGAAAGGCCAGGACTGGGGCATTCCGCCGCAGAATCCTTTCGAACTCGCGAACCAGGCGTACCAGCCCTTCATCGTCATGGTCCGCAACAACATGCGTTCCGTGGCGGCACTGCGCTTCGATCACGTGATGACGCTGTTCCGTCTGTGGTGGGTGCCGCGCGGCATGATCTCCGCGCACGGCACCTACGTGCGTTATCCGCTGCAGGACCTGATCGCGATCCTCGCGCTGGAGAGCGTGCGGCATCACTGCGCCGTGATCGGCGAGGACCTCGGCACCGTGCCGGAGGAAGTGCGCGTGGCGATGGAGCACTACCAGCTCAATCACTACAAGGTGCTGCTGTTCGAGCAGGCCGATGGCGCATTCAAGGCGCCGTCGGAGTACGTGAAAAACGCGCTGGCGACGGTGACCACGCACGATCTGCCGACACTGCGCAGCTGGTGGGAAAGCCACGACATCGATTTGCGCCAGCAGCTGAATCTCTATCCCAGCGAGGCCGTGCTGCAGAGCGTACGGGCGGCACGCGCCCTGGAGCTGCCCGCCATGATGGCGGCGCTCGTCCGTGCAGGCTTGTGGCACTGGCAACCGCACGAGCCGTTGCCGCCGTACTCGCCCGCGCTGGCGCGTGCGATCCATGCATTCCTCGGACTGTCCAACGCGAATTTCGCGATGGTCCAGATCGAAGACCTGATCGGCATGATTCCGCCCGTCAACGTACCGGGCACCGACAAGGAACATGCGAACTGGCAGCGCAAGGTGGCGCTCGATACGCGCGAAATCTTTGCGCGCCAGGACGTGAAAGACATGCTCGATGCCATGAACCGCGCGAGGCGGGGGGAGAATCCGAATGCATAAGAGCCGACTCGCCGGATTCATCATCGACTGCAACACGCCGGACCTCGAACAGGCCGCCGCCTTCTGGAGCGCGGCGCTCGGCTACCCGCTGTGCCCGCGCGCCGAGGAGCATGCGCCGCAGAAGTATCGCGAGATGCTGACGGGCGAGAACGGCCTGCACATCGAAGTGCAGAGCGTGGACCACGGCAGTCGCGTGCATCTCGACATCGAAACCGACGACATCGAAGCCGAGGTCGCCCGACTGGAGGCGCTCGGCGCAAAACGCGTCGAGAAGGGCCTGCGGTGGTGGGTGATGGAAGCGCCCACCGGACAGCGGTTCTGCGTCGTGCGACCGCAGCGGGCGGATTTCGCGACCGGCGCGAAGGCGTGGAAGTAGAGGGGCGCGACGGATTGCGGCCGTAGACCATTCGACGACCTATCGTAAAACGGTCCGGACTATTTTACGATCCATCGCTGAATGGTCCAGGCGATGAATTCCCCATGACGACTCCCCGGCTGCGTCTGTATGACACCCTGCTCCAGGAGCACTTCGCCCGGAACCGGCAGATGGCGTTCGTCAGCGGTCCCAGGCAGGTGGGGAAGACCACGACGTGCCGACAGGAGGGCACGGACTACCTCAACTGGGACAACACCGACGACCGTCGAGTGATCCTGCGGGGCCCTGCCGCCGTGGCGCAGCGTCTCGGCATGGATCAGCTTCGTACGCCGCTACCCGTCGTCGTGTTCGATGAACTGCACAAGCACGTCAAATGGAAATCCTTCCTGAAGGGATTTTTCGATGTGTATGGCGAGCGCATCCGCATCATCGTGACGGGCAGCTCGCGGCTCGATGTCTTCCGGCGCGGTGGCGACAGTCTGATGGGGCGTTACTTTCTGTATCGCATGCATCCATTCAGCGTTGCTGAATGCCTGCGCATTGCGGCGCCTTCCGAGCCGATCCGGCCGCCCATGCCGCTCCCCGACCCGGAATGGACCGCCTTGTGGGAGCACGGCGGTTTTCCCGAACCTTTCCTGCGGCGCGAGTCCAGTTTCACCGTTCGGTGGCGCGGGCTGCGCCACGACCAGCTCATGAAAGAGGACATCCGCGAAGTTGCGCAGATACAGGATCTGGGCGCACTCGAGCACCTGAGCATCCTGCTGGCAGAACGCAGCGCGCAGCAGCTGATCTTCTCCAGTCTTGCCCAGGAGGTGGGCATTGCGACCGACACGGTCCGCCGATGGCTGGACTTGCTGGAACGGCTGCATTTCGGTTTTCGCGTGAAACCATGGTTCGCCAACGTGACGAAGGCGCTGCGCAAGGAACCGAAATGGTTCCTGCGCGACTGGTCGGGCGTCGAAGATCCGGGAGCGCGCGCCGAGACGTTCGTGGCATGTCATCTGCTCAAGGCCGTGGAGGGCTGGTCGGATCGCGGCCTGGGCCGCTTCGAGCTGCGCTACCTGCGCGACAAGCTCAAGCGCGAAGTGGATTTCCTCGTCGTGCGCGACCGCAAGCCGTGGCTGCTCGTCGAAGTCAAAACGAGCGATACGGCCTTGTCGGACTCGTTGCGATACTTCCAGTCGGCGACGCGCGCGGCTCATGCATTCCAGGCGGTCATGGACCTGCCCTACGTCGATGTCGATTGCTTCAGCCGATCCGACCCGACGGTGGTGCCGGCACGGACCTTGTTGAGCCAGCTGCTGTAGTCGGGATCCGCATGCAAAGAATTCTGGTTTTGATTGAAGTTCCTGCCGGTACCACGTAACTCTGCCGCCGCCGCTGCCGGTGACGACGCAACGGCAGAGAACAACGACTGACGGCGGTTCATCAAGACCATGAAAATGCGCGCTGCGACCTGGGTGTCCGGAGTTCTGACGCTTGCGGTAGCGACCGGTGTTTCGGCGGGTGCCGTCGATGCCCCACGCATCCTCAACGCCGCCGCCAACAACAGCGAGTGGCTGACGCACGGCCGCACCTATGACGAGCAGCGCTACAGCCCGCTGGCGAAGATCGACCAGGGCAACGTGAAGAATCTCGGCCTCGCCTGGTATGTCGATCTCGACACCAGTCGCGGCCAGGAAGCCACGCCGCTCCTGATCGACGGCACGCTGTACTTCACGTCCGCCTGGAGCAAGGCCTTCGCCGTCGATGCGCGCAGCGGCAAGGAGAAGTGGCGCTTCGATCCGCAGGTCGCGGGCGACAAGGCCATCGATGCGTGCTGCGACGTCGTCAATCGCGGTGTCGCGGCGTGGGGCAACAACGTGTATCTCGGCACGCTCGACGGACGACTCATCGCGCTCGATCGCGACAGCGGCAAACCCGTGTGGTCGGTGCAGACCACCGATCCGACCAAGCGTTACACCATCACCGGCGCGCCGCGCATCATCCGCGGCAAGGTCATCATCGGCAACGGCGGCGCCGAGATGGGCGTGCGCGGCTATGTCTCTGCTTACGACGCGGCGACCGGCAGGCAGCTGTGGCGCTTCTACACCGTTCCCGGCAATCCCGCAGAGGGCTTCGAGAACGACGTCATGAAGAAGGCCGCGGCCACCTGGAATGGCGACTGGTGGAAGTACGGCGGCGGCGGCACGGTGTGGGATTCGATGGCCTACGACGAACAGCTCGACCTGCTGTACATCGGCGTTGGCAATGGCAGTCCGTGGAATCACCAGATCCGCTCGGCCGGCAAGGGCGACAACCTGTTCCTGTCGTCGATCGTCGCGCTGAAGCCCGACACCGGCGAGTACGTGTGGCACTTCCAGACGACGCCCGCCGAATCGTGGGACTACACGGCGACGCAGCACATCATCCTCGCGGACCTGACCATTCAGGGCAAAGCGCGCAAGGTGCTGATGCAGGCGCCGAAGAACGGCTTCTTCTATGTGCTTGATCGCCAGACCGGCGAGTTCATCTCCGGCAACAACTACATCCCGGTGAACTGGGCCTCGGGGCTCGATCCGCTGACGGGCCGGCCGGTTCCGGTCGAGGCCACGCGCTACGAGCGCGAACCGGCGATGGTGATGCCGAGCGCGATCGGCGGGCACAACTGGTTCCCGATGTCATTCAGCCCGGTCACCGGCTACGTCTACATCCCGACGCAGGTCACGCGCAGCGTCTACGAGACGGACAGGAAGTTCGAGTTCCGCACCAGGACCTGGAACACCGGCATCTCGCGCTCGGGCGCGCCTGCGAATCCGGACACGGTGAAGGCGGCCGAGGCGGCGGAGCAAGGCGCCGCGCTGCTGGCGTGGGATCCCGTCGCGCAACGTGAAGTCTGGCGCGTTTCGTATCCGCGCTTCGGCAACGGCGGCACGCTGTCCACCGGCGGCAAGCTGGTGTTTCAGGGATCGGTCGATGGCCACTTCAACGCCTACGCCGCCGATACCGGCGCCAGACTCTGGTCCTACGACGTGCAGAACGTGCCGATGGCCGGGCCGATCACTTACGAACTCGATGGCGAACAATACGTCGCCACGATGGTGGGCATCGGCGGCGTCGCGATGAGCGGCGGTATGGGCGGCGGCAAGACCGCACGCAGCAAGTTCGGCCGTGTCGTCGTCTTCAAGTCCGGCGGCAGCGCCTCGTTGCCGTCGCTCGATGAGGCCACGACCGCGCGTGCGTTGCCCGATCTCGCCAACGCGAAGGCCGACGGCGATGCCGCGCGCGGCAAGCAGCACTACGACACCGTCTGCGCCGCCTGTCACGGCGCCGGGCTCGTCAGCACGACGAACGTTCCGGATCTGCGCTACTCGAAGGCCATCGTCGACGCCACTGCATTCAAGGCCATCGTGCTCGACGGCGCACTCGCGGCGAAAGGCATGGTCGGTTTCGGCGCGATGTACAAGCCGGAGGACGCCGAAGCGATCCGCGCCTACATCGTGTCGCAGTCGAAGCTGCTCGCGCCGGCAGGCAAGCCCTGAGGATCTTCCAGCCAGGGCGGCGAGCGACTACTGCAACGCTGCCAGCAACTGCTCCACATTCGTCGCCACCGCTGCTTCGTACTTCTCGACCAGCCAGCGACGATTCAGCGAGTGCAGTTCCTGTTCGGCATCGAACCGGTTCAGAAACACCACTGCATTCAGCGGCGCCAGCGCCGCGAGCGACAACCGTACGGCATTCAACGTGCCGAGTCCGGCATCCGCGACCAGCACGACGCGATCCGGCTGCAACCGTTTGACCAGATCGAGACTGTCGCCGTCGTGCGCGATCGGCGACAGCGGACCGCCGACGCTTTCGACGAGGCCGAGGTCGCATCCCGCCGGCCAGACGATCTCGTCGAGCAACTCCTGCAGCAGGATCCGCGGACGCTGCAGCACATCGGCCGCCATCGGCGGCGCGAGCGCCAGCGGATAGCAGCGCCGTGCCGGGCAGATGTCGGCGATGGCTTCCCCGGTCGCTGCCGCAAGCTGTTCGGCGTCGGTCGCGGTCGAACCTTCTTCGTACGATTGCACCGGCTTGCGCGCCGCCACCCGCAGTCCGCCCGAACGTGCCTGCGCCAGCAGGCGCGACGACACCCAGGTCTTGCCGACCTCGGTGTGCGTGCCGAGCACGCCGATCAACCGTCGCGGACGATTCATGCCGCGACTCGTTGCAGCGAATGCAATGCCTGCCGCAGCTTCTGCAGCATCGGCTCCGTGTGCAGCGCCGACAGCGCGATGCGCAGGCGTGCCGTGCCTGCCGGTACCGTCGGCGGCCGGATCGCCGGCACGTACAGCCCTTGCTGCAACAGCGTCTCCGCGGCATTCAACGCCGCGCGATCCTCGCCGAGGATGACGGGTACGATCGGCGAAGGATGTGCCGGCGCGATGGTGTCGACGGCATGCCGCAACTGCGCTCGCAATCGCTCGCCCTGTTCGCTCATGCAGATGCGCAGCGCCGCGAGTGCGGCGGCCGCATCGGCGGGCGACAGGCCGGTCGTGAAAATGAAGGGACGCGCGCGATTGACGAGCAGTTCGATCAGCGAACGCGGGCCCGCGACCCAGCCGCCGAGCGAGCCGAGCATCTTCGACAGCGTGCCGACGCGCAGCAGTTCGCAGGGCAGGTCATGCAGCGCCGGACCGAAGACCGCGTGCGCCTCGTCGACGACGAGCAGTGCATCGAAGCGCGCGCACAGCGATGCGATGGCATCGAGCGGCGCCACGTCGCCATCCATCGAAAACACGCTGTCCGTGACCACCAGCTTGCGTCCGGGCGTCGCGGCGAGCAGCGATTCCAGGTGGTCGACATCGCCGTGCCGGTAGATCCTGCGCTCGGCCTTCGCCAGCCGGCAGCCGTCGATGATCGAGGCGTGATTCAGTTCGTCGCTGAAGACAGTTACCTCGGGGCCGCCCAGCACGGACAGCACGCTGAGGTTGGCGGCGAAGCCATTGGGAAATACCAGCGCCGCTTCCGTGCGCTGCCAGGCGGCGAGCGCGCCTTCGAGTTCTTCGTGAAGACTGCGCGTGCCGACGACGAGGCGCGAGGCCGTGGCGCCGGCACCGAACTGCTGCGCCGCCTCGGCAGCCGCGCGGCGTACGGCTGGATGCTGGCTGAGACCGAGATAGTCGTTCGAGGAAAACACGATGACGTCGCGTCCGCGCAGCGTGCCTTCGACGCCGCGGCAGTCGAACGCCATCAGCGCGCGCCAGCGATCGGCCCGGCGGATCGCATCGAGTTCGGCCTGTGCCCACGCGGTCCAGTTCATGCGCCGACCTCATCGAGCGCGGCGATCAGCGTCGCAACGATGCGCTCGATCTCCGCTGCCGTGATCGTGAGCGGTGGTACGAGCGTGATGACCGGTCCCATCGAACGGCTCAGCACGCCGCGGCGAACCATCGCAGCGCAGACGCGGCGTGCGAGTCGCGGCTCCTGCGACGTATCGAGTTCGACGGCGCCCATGAGACCGATCAGCCGGATGTCGCGAACCGAAGCCCGGCGTGCGAGCGGCGCCAGCGCCTCGTGCAGCTGTGCCGAGCGTTCGCGGACGTTCGCGAGAATCGCGCCCGACTGCAGCAACTGCAGGTGACGCAGCGCCACCGCCGCGGCGAGCGCGTTCCCGCCGTAGGAATGCCCGTGATAGAACGTGTTCGCGCTCAGGTCCGGGCCGAGGAAGGTATCGAACACCTTGCGGTTCGCCACCGTCGCCGACATCGGCAGGTAGCCGCCGGTGATGCCCTTGCCCAGACACAGCAGGTCGGGCCGCAACGCGCATTGCTCGCTCGCGAACAGCGTGCCGGTGCGACCGAAGCCGGTCGCGACTTCATCGCAGACCAGCAGCACGCCCGTCTCCTCGCAGGCCGCGGCAAGCAGGCGGAAAGATTCGGCGGGCGCGCTCAGCATGCCGGCCGCCCCCTGCACCAGCGGTTCGACGACCACGGCCGCCAGAATGTCGCGATGCGCGCGGACCATCTGCGCCGCCGTGTCGAGCGCGCCGGGCTCGCTGAACGAGGGCGCACGCAGTACGGGAAAACGCAGCGGATCGAAGATCTGCGTTCCGAAGCCGCCGGCACCCAGCGACAGCGAGCCGATCGTGTCGCCGTGATAGGCATCGCCGAAGGCGAGATAGGCCGTGCGCCCGGCGATGCCGCGATTGGTCCAGTACTGGAAGGCGATCTTCAGTGCCTGCTCGACCGCACTCGCGCCGTCCGAGGCGAACGCGATGTGCGGCTCATCGACCGGTACGGCGCGCGCCAGCGCCTCGGCGAATTCGATGACGATGCGGTTGCCGTTGCCGAGCAGCGTCGAATGCGCGACGCGATCGATCTGCTCGCGCAACGCCTGATCGAGTTCCGGCACGCGATGCCCGAGCGTCGTCACCCACAGCGATGAAATCGCATCGAGATAGCGCCGGCCCGCGGTGTCGATCAGCTCGCGGCCCTCGCCGCGCTCCACGATCACCGGCGCATTGTCCGCGTAGCACGACATCTGGGTGAAGCCGTGCCACACGACGGCAGCATCGCGCGCCGTCCAGTCGTCGTTCGTCACCGCAGCGTCCTTGAGTTGAAAGGGCGCGCAGTTATGCAGAGTGCGGCGTGGGCGTCAAGAAGGGGAGGTTTCACACGGAGTTCACGGAGAACACGGAGGTCAGAGAAGAGAAATTTCCACGGGGGAAAGAATGGGAACACGGGGAGCACAGGGAAAGAAGATTCTTCTTTTTCCGAGACCCCGTGTTCCCCGTGTTCCCATTCCTCCCCCGTGGAAATTCTTCTCCTCTGATATCTGGCTCCGTGTTCTCCGTGAACTCCGTGTGAAACCTTCTTATCTCCCCTCCGGCTCCAGCCGCTCGCCCTCCGGGGGCGGGAACTGGCCGCACACGTCGAGCAGCCAGTCGCGGAAGCGCACGACTTTCGGTAGTTCGAAGTGATGGGGCGGCGCCACGAAGTAGTAGGCATTGTGCTGGCGCACGCTCTGCGCCGAGGGGCGCACGAGCCGGCCGGCAGCCAGATCGCCGGCGACCAGCGACCAGCGGGCGAGCACGAGGCCGTGGCCCTGTTCGGCAGCTGCGAGCACTGATGCGGAATCATCGAGCACCGGTCCGCGCTCCACGCGGGTCGTGTCGCCGCCGACGCGGCGCAGCCAGTCGACCCAGGGTTCGCTGGCGCTGTGCAGGAGCGGGTACTTGTTGAGATCGGCGAGCGTGTTGATCGGGCCGAGCTTCGCGAAGAGCGCGGGACTCGTCACCGGGAAGACCCAGTCGTCGAGCATTTTTTCCGCGCGCAGGTTTTCCCACTGGCCGCCGCCGTAGCGCACGGCGGCATGGAAGTCGGTGTGCATGAAGTCGACCAGTTCGCGACTGGCGTTGAAGCGCAGATCGACGTCGGGATACTTCTGATAGAAATCGCCGAGGCGCGGCAGCAGCCATTTCTGCAGGAACGAACCGAGCAGGCTGATGTTGAGCAGGCCGCTCGAACGATCCTGCCGAAGCTGATCGACCGCGCGGGTGAGCTCGCCGAGTCCGCGCTGCACGCCGGGCAGCAGGCGCGCGCCCTGCGGCGTCAGTCGTACCGAACGGCTGTGACGCACGAACAGCGGCGTTTCGAGAAATTCTTCCAGCGATTTGATATGAGAGCTGACGGCTGCGGTCGTCACGTGCAGCGACTTCGCCGCATCGGTGAAGCTCAGATGGGCCGCCACGGCTTCGAAGGCGCGCAGGGCATTGAGAGGCAGTTTGGAGTGCTCGGTCATGACCGGGAATTATTCAGAATATCTTGATCCCTTCTGCCCCATCACCCGCTACGCTGGCGAAAATATATGGGATGGGTTAACGATGCAAGGATGGCGGCAGGACGAGGGCAACGACAGTGAGTGAACTGCAGATCCAACCGGCCTCGGTCGCGGATGTACCGACCATCCTTGCGTTGATCGGCGAACTGGCGGAGTTCGAGCGCCTGTCGCATGAAGTCGTGGCGACCGAGGCGGGTCTGCGCGAGACGCTCTTCGGTCCGCGGCCCGCTGCCGAAGTCGTGATCGGCCGCCTCGCCGGCGAGGTCGTCGGTTTCGCGCTGTTCTTTCCCAATTACTCGACCTTCCTCGGTCGGCCGGGCCTGTATCTCGAGGACCTGTTCGTGCGTCCGAAATTCCGCGGCCAGGGTCACGGCGAACAACTGCTGCGGCATCTCGCGAGCATCTGCATCGAGCGCAACTACGGCCGGCTCGAATGGTCGGTGCTCGACTGGAACCAGCGCGCCATCAGTTTCTACAAGGGACTCGGCGCGAAGCCGATGGATGAGTGGACGGTGTTTCGTGTCACCGGCGAAGCGCTGACGAAACTGGGAACGCCGGAGCAGGGATGATCCGCCTTGCCACGTCCGACGATCTGCCGGTACTGGTCGAACTCATGCGCGGCTACTACCGCGACGATGGGTTGCCGTTCGACGAAGATGCCGCGCGCGCCACGATGCGACGACTGCTGTCGCAGCCGCAGTGGGGCCGTGTCTGGCTGGCGTTCGAGGAGCGGCGCGCGATCGGCTACGTGGCGCTGTGCATCGGCTTCAGTCTGGAACTCGGCGGCAATGACGCTTTCATCGATGAAGTCTTCGTGTTGCCGGAATTTCGTGGGCGCGGCTGCGGACGTCAGTTGCTGGAAACCGCGGGACTTGCGGCGCGCGACCTCGACGTGCGCGCAGTGCATCTCGAGGTCGATCGCCACAACGAAGCGGCGCAGCGGCTCTATCGATCGCTCGGTTACGGCATGCGGGATCGCTACATCCTGATGACGTTGCGCCGATAAGCATCCCCTATCGCCTCCTATCGGTTTGTTCTATTGGTCGCTGCCGAACCGTCGTAGTAGGTTCGCCGCACGAAAACGCAACGGTCGCGACTGGCTCGCCAGGACATTGGCCAATGGGGGTTGCATGTCGATACGAGCGCTCCGGTATCTGATCGCGCTGGCCGAGTGCCTGAATTTCACCCGCGCCGCCGAGCGCTGCTCGGTGACCCAGTCCACGTTGAGCATTCAACTGCGCAAGCTCGAGGAGTACCTGGGCGTCACGCTGTTCGAGCGCGATCGCGCCCATGTCGCGCTCACCGCCGAAGGTCAGCGGATGTTGCGGTTCGCGCGCGTCGCCGTGCGTGCCACCGATCGCATGCTGGCCACCAGTCGCGCCGCGCAGCGCAACCGTCGTGCGGCTTCTCGCACGGAGCGGCTTATTGAGGAGATCAATTGCGAAGTCGGGTCTCGCGATTAGACTGATTCTAAGAACTGTCGTTGGGGAAGCCGCATGGGACCGCCGATTCACACCGTGCTCGCGGGTGCGTGCGCGAGTCTGATTGGTACGCTGGCGATGGCGCAGCCGCTCGGACTGCCGCCGGTGCCGATTCCCTCCGACAATCCGCAGACGCCTGGGAAAATCGCGCTCGGCGACAAGCTCTTCAACGACAAGCGCTTCAGCAGCACGGGCGAGGTGAGCTGCGCCACGTGTCACGATCCGAAGAAGGCATTCACCGACAGCCCGCTGATCACGTCCGAAGGCATCAACAAGCTGACGGGCACGCGCAATGCGCCGACCGTCATCAATTCGGCGTACTTCTCGCTGTTCTTCTGGGACGGCCGTTCGCCCAACATGGAAGACCAGGCGCAGCATCCGATCGTCAATCCGGTGGAGATGGGGCTCGCCGATCACGATCCCGTGCTGAAGATCGTGCGCACCGATCCGGAGTACGTCGCCGCCTTCGCCAAGGTGTTCGACAAGCGCGGCGAACAGGTCACGATGCACGAAGTGCAGCAGGCCATCGCCAGCTTCGAGCGCACGATCGTCAGCGGCGATTCGCCGTTCGATCAGTGGTACTACGGCAAGCGGGCGGATGCGATCAGCACGCAGGCGCAGCGCGGCTTCGACGTGTTCCTGAACAAGGGGCGCTGCGTGTCATGCCACACGATCGAGCAGAACTACGCGCTGTTCACGGACAACCGGTTCCACAACATCGGCGTCGGCATCAATCGCATCCAGAGCGACGTCGGCACGCTGGTGCCGGCATTCCTGCAAGCGAAAACCTCGATCGAAGCCGTCGACAAGGCTGTGCTGACGAATCCGAAGGCGTCGGAGCTCGGCCGGTTCGCCGTGACCGATTCGCTCGATGAACTGGGCGCCTTCAAGACGTCGACGCTGCGCAACGTCGCCGTCACCGCGCCCTTCATGCACGACGGCAGTCTCGCCACGCTGCGCGACGTGGTCGAGCACTACAACAACGGCGGCATCACGCGGAAGACCGACCACGTCAATGACTTCCTGAGCGGCGGCATCCGTCCGCTCGATCTCACCGACGATGAGATCTCGGATCTCGTGGCCTTCCTCGAGACGCTGACGAGTCCGCAGTTCGCGGCCCAGAAAGCGGCCTCGCTCAATCCCGCCTCCTGCAACGTCAGTACGACCCGGATGGCGGCGACTGCAACGCCGGCCAGGACCGGAGGAACCGCACCATGAGCCAGACATTCGATCGGCGCACGTTCCTGCGCAACGCGGCGCTCGGCGTGAGCGCCAGCACGCTGCCGCTGACGCTCGTCGAACTGGCTTTCGCGAAGCCGCAAGACACGTTCACCTTTGCGTATATCTCCGACTCGCACATCCAGCACATCAAGGGCACGCAGTTCGTGCGCAACTGGGATCGCGGCCTGATCCGCGCGGTGGCGGAAACGAACCTGATCGCGCCGAAGCCGGACTTCGTCATGTTCGGCGGCGATCTCGCCCAGCTCGGCAACAGGCCCGAACTCGATCATGGCGCCGAAATGCTGTCGAAGCTGAATGGCAAGGTCCATCACGTGATGGGCGAGCACGATTACTACCTCGACCTCGGCGAGTACTGGTCGAAGCTGTTCGGTCCGCAGTACTACAGCTTCAATCACAAGGGCGTGCACTTCGTGGTGCTCAACAGCATCCTCACGTACGACGACTGGACCTTCGATCGCTGGCCGAGCGCCGAACAGCGCATGCTGGAAATGGCCGGGCTCGACAATCCGAACGGCTCGCCGTTCATGGTCGGCGAGAAGCAGCGCGACTGGCTGCGCAAGGATCTGGCCAAGGTGAAGAAGTCGACGCCGATCGTCGTGTTCTCGCACTCGCCGCTGCAGAAGATCTACAAGGGCTGGAATTTCTGGACCGAGGACGCCGAGCAGGTGCAGGCGCTGCTCGCGCCGTTCGACAAGGTCACGGTGTTCTACGGCCACGTGCATCAGATCCAGTACAACCAGATCGGCAACATCAGCTTCACGTCCGCGATGGCGACGGCGTGGCCCTGGCCGTATCCGCAGAGCTATGCGCAGGCCGAGCAACTATTGCCGAAGCTCACGGTGCACATGAATCGTGCCGATCCGTTCTTCGAGCGCGATGCCACGGGCTGGCAGTTGATCGACATCAACTCGGGCCGCGCGCGCGCCAGCTTCAATCTCTACAACAACACCGCGCGGGTGGTGGCGTTCGATGAGAAGACCGGCCAGCCGCAGGATCAGGCATACCAGGCGGAAGACAGGCGGATTCCGCCGCAGACACATTTCTGAAGAGGGCTGCTGGCAACTGGCTGCTGGTCGCTGGCCGGAACAGGACAGGAACATGAGTATGAGAATCGCGCGAATTGCATTGCTGTTGGCCGGATTGGCGTTCGGCTCGCTCACGTTCGCCGATGAGTTCACTGAAGCGGATCTGAAGCGCTGGCAGGAGCAGTTCGATGGCGTGGTGAAGCAGGGCCGCGCGCTGTGGACCGACGGCAAGCTCGGCACGAATGGCGTCGCGTGCGCGCAATGTCATCCGAACGCCGCGAACACCCATCCTGAAACGTATCCCAAGTTCCAGAAGCAGCTGGGCAAGGTTGCCAATCTGTGGGAGATGGTGAACTGGTGCCTGCGCAATCCGCTCGAAGGCCAGCCGCTCGCCGCTGACGATCCGAAGATGACGGCGATCCTTGCGTACGTTGCGTGGGAGCGGCGCGGCGTGAAGCTCGAGCCGGGGAAGCACTGAAATGCGCATGTTCGGAATGCCCCCACCCCAGCCCTCTCCCCTCGCTGGGGGATTCCGGCGCGCATTCGCTTGCCTCCTCCCCGCTGCGCGGAGGAGGGAGTCGGAGTTCCCTCCTCCGCGCAGCGGGGGAGGGTCAGGGAGGGGGCTCTTCATGGCATGCGTGCTGGCGCTTTCATTCAATGTCCTCGCCGCCGACACGCCGAAGATCGATCAGGCCGCACTCAACAAGCGCATCGCCGACGAGGACGCGACGCTACTGATTCTCGATGCGCGCACGCCGGAGGAATTCGCTGCCGGTCACGTGCCCGGCGCCATCAACATTCCGTACACGTACTTGCCTGCCAGCATCTCTTCGTTGCCGGATGCTGCGAACAAGGACATCGTCGTCTACTGCGAAACCGGCGTTCGCGCCGAGCGCGCCGCCTCGCGGCTCAAGGAGAACGGCTTCACACGCCTGCTGCACCTCGACGGCGACATGAAGGCGTGGCGCGAAAAGCAGCAGTCGGTGGAGAAGTAACGGCGGCCTGCCTTCCGGCTACCCGCTCGCGGAGCCTTTGAAGTCCCGTTCGATGCGAGCCCTCACCAGCTTGCGCAATTCCGCAGGCAAGCTCGTCTCACGCTCCCGGTTCAAGAGCGCGTCCCGCTGGATCATGCCGTGCTTCGCCAGTTCCCTGGTAAACGCCCGATCCTTGTCGCGGCCGGCCACGTACTTCGAGATGGCCAGATCGTTTACTTCCAGGCATAAACCAGTCACGCCGGCCGTATTCGGATTGCTGATCTTCACCAAGCGCTGGCGCCATCCGGCAGGCAAGGTTGCTGTTTTCTCGTCGACACCTTGGGCGTAATAGCCATACAGCTCGTGAAAGGGTGATCCCTCTCCTATGCTGCCGTCGATGAGATCCGATAGCTGCGGGCGGTGGAGAGGGAACACATCCGCCTCCGCGGAGACCAACAGAGAAGCGGGCGCATCGGGAAACTGCCCGAGAATCGACTGACTGCCGATGATGACGATTTCGGACTCGTTGGCGATCGACCCGGCTGCCCGAATCAGGTGCTCAAGCTCGGAACGCTGCATGGATCTGCCATCGCTCCCGGTGAGTAAGGATTCCGGCAAAGGGTGAGGATTGCCGCAGACGCGCTGCGTTCTCGCCGGGATCCGTGATGATCGCTGCCACGTTTTGCCAGGGTTGACTCAGCAGTTGACGCCATTCCTCGAGCCACGTCGGCACATGGCTACGGCGGGCGGAACTCCAGCGCTCGACATTTCTGCGAGCGATTTCGAGAAGCTGGGGATCGCGTTCGATCTTTCGTGCTATCACCGCATGCATCGCCAGGCTGCGCGCATCCAGCAGCCGATGCGAAGAATAGGTGGATATCGCCGTCGATTCGTTCGGCACCCAGGCGACCACTGGCTTGAGTCCTGCAGCCCTGCGCCGTTGTCGCAGTCGCCGCATGCGCTCGGCAGGTGTCATGGCCGATCCGGTGGGTGGGCGGCCGCGCGGTCGCTTGCGAGTCTTTGCAGGTTTTCTGGCCACGAATAAGCGTAACCCGTGACGATTATTGCCGGCAATGGGGTCAACCGAAATCGTCGGAATTGCGTCCGGGCCGCTAAGATAAGGGTTTCCTGGAGCGCGCCGAGCATGACAACAGCGGATTCTGTTCTCCGGTCCGGCAGCAAGGTTTCTCTTACCGGCACCGTAACGTCCCGCGAAACACGAAGAAAGCGTGATGGTGCAACTTACGTACGCGCGCGACTGGTACGAGAGGGAGCATCTGACGTACCGGTAATCTGGTGGAACGAGACCGATGCCGTGCTCGAGGGCGAGCGAGTCGTCGTCGAGGGAAGCCTCAAGGAATACAACGGCAGTCTGGAGTTGCACGCGCGTCAGACCCGCGTTCTCCGCGATCCGACGCAATCTGCGTCAAAGGTCCATCCTCACCATCGTGTGATCGAATACCTGATTCAGTGTGTCGAAGCCGAGGCGGCGCTTGGCGCCATGTTCGATCTGCAAAGCAGGGAGATCGCGTTGCAGAAGGAGGGCGCGGATCCCATCGTCACCTTGCTGGCGACGGATGAGGACACCGGTGTTGTGGTCAATCCCGAAGTGGTCGAATGGTGCAGAAAACAGTCCGAGCAGGGAGCGACTTCGATTCTTGTCGGCTATCCGATAGTCACAGGGATTATTGAGGACAGAGGGATCGAACAAGTTCGGGTCGCGCCACTCTTCACGGTGGAGTGCGATCTAAGCATCGATGGCGCAGACGTCACGCTTCAGCGCACCAATGTTGAAACTGAGGACCTGAATCCTCAGGCGCTGGTCCTGTTGGGGATCGATGAACGAGAGCGTCGCAACGACCTTGAAGATGAGCTCAATGAGTCTGGATTGCTGGCGGGAGCACACAGCGCGGCCGAGCGCCTTCAAGCCCGACTGGACATTCTGCAGGCCCGCGGTGTCGTAGATTCGGCCCCAGTCCTTGATCCACTTTCATTGGGTCCCGTTGCAACGAATCGAGGTGTCTCGAACGCGCTCATGTTCATGCCCGCGACGAGTCGAGTCGGTCCGACGAAACAACTCCTTGACGAGCTGCAGCAACTGGGGCGCGCGAAACCTGACGAGCTCGAACGGGGGCCTCTGGGGCTCATGCTCACTGCCACCAGAGTTGCAGCGGTAGCGGGCGTCGATGTTCATCCCACGATCACCGAGACCAACTATCGCCAAGATCTGGCTGCACATTCCGCACTGAAGTCCATGCTGACGGTTGTTACCGGGCCGCCCGGCACGGGCAAGTCGCAGGTCCTCGTCAATACGATTGTCGCGGCCCTTGCCAACGGTCAGTCCGTGCTGGTCGCGTCGAAGAACAACGCTGCAGTGGACGTAGTGATCGATCGTCTGGAGCGGGTCGCCCCAGACGTGCGTCCGATCCGCACAGGCAACAGAGCAGCTCGGGAGTCGACCGTCAGCAAGCTCAGGGCGGCGGTGACTGCTGTGGGGGATCGGGATCCGCAGTTGGCAACCGTGCGACTGAAGTGGGATCGATGCGCTGCCCGCATCGCGCAGTTGCATCATGCCTTCATCGACCATGAACGCCTCGATCGCGCATATCGCGAGGCGTCAGTGCAGCTGGATGCCGAGTTGACGAAGCTTCCGGCAGGACTTTTCAGTCAGCTGGATCAGCAGACGATCAACAACGTTCTTGGATTGCTGAAGCGCTCGATAGGTCGATCGATGCCGTTTCTTGCGTATCTTTTTCCATGGTTGAGGCGCCGCTGGATCGAGAAGCGGGTCGATGAATTTTTCCGGGAGGCGAAAGCCACCGTGCCGGCTGAGACTCTGGCGGCACTGACTGACCGGCGCTCACCGCTAATGCTCCGCGATTCACCTTCGCTCAAGGCGTTGGCAAGCCGAGTGCGAAATATCATCGACCAGATCGCACGCGCCAGGGAGCTCGAAAGCAAACAGGTCGCAATTGCTCAAGAGCGCGAATCCCTGCCCACGATCGATCAGCTCGAGATCTCGATGGCCGATCACGACCCTGAACGCCAGCAAATGGGGAGACTGCTGCTGACGTCCATCCTCAACGACCGGAAGGCGCGCGTGCCGGCGAGTGCCAGAGCCGCCGGTTCCCGAGTGTTGACCACGTTGGCGGGCGATCCTGCCGCCAGATGGCCGACGCAGGTGTTGGGAAGCGTGTTTGCAGACTTGTTGCCACTGGTTCCCGTTTGGGCTTTGACGAGCCTGAGTGCCAAAGACAACGTTCCGCTGGTTCCTGGCCTGTTCGATCTCGTGATTATCGACGAGGCGTCGCAAGGAGACGTCGCCTCGATGGTGCCGCTGTTGTATCGCGCGAAGCGTGCGGTCGTGATCGGCGATCCACACCAGCTGACGCATGTGACGCGCTTGAAATCGCACCGAGCCGAGCGCCTGGCGACGACCACTGGTCTGTCAAGCAGGCAACATGTCGATTGGAACTACGTCAAGATGAACTGCTTCGAGCTGGCGCGACGCTGTCTTGACGGCGTGCCGATTCTTCTCGATCAGCACTTTCGCTGTCATCCCGCCATTGTCGAATTCTCGAACCGTCATAGTTCCTTGTATGACGGCGGATTGGTGGTGTGTACGGATCCGGGAGTCTGGAAAGGCGAGAAGGGTATCGAGTGGGTCGATGTCAGAGGCGAGATGGAGCTGCTCCGCAGCGGAAGTCGGCGGAATGCGCCAGAGGCGGAGGCAGTCATCAGAACGATTGCGGCTTTGCTGGCGCGGAACTCTGGTTCAGCTCTGAGCGTGGGCGTTGTCAGTCCTTACCACGCTCAGGTCGTATTGATTGAGAGAATGGTGGCTGAAGCGTTGTCTCATGCGAGTTCAGTCGCCGTCAAAACAGTGCATCAGTTTCAGGGCGATGAAAGGGACGTGATGATCTACTCGCCGGCGATTGCGGGAAGTCCCGAGCAACTGGGTGCACTGATGGCGCTGAACAAGAATCTGGTGAACGTTGCAATCACGCGTGCACGACGACAGTTGATTATCGTGGGCGATCTTGAGGTTTGCCTTGGCACACAGACGATTCTGCGGGACCTCGCCGAGTATTGCATGTCGCTTCAGGAAGCCGGTGCATACACGCCATTCGAGCTGGACGTGCGCAATGAAATGGCAGGCCGCGGCCTGGTCGCAGAGATCGGAGTGATGTGCGGCGTCGATCGCCTCGGAATTGCAGTGACGAGCGGCGATCGACGAATCGCGGTGCAATGCGATGGTCACGCATTCCGTTCCGAGGATTCTCCGGATGCAGCGGATCTGCGATTGGCGGTGGAAGGATATGAGGTACGCCGAATATCGCCACGGCAGATTGGTCGCGATTTGAAAAGAACCGTCGACGCACTGCTCGATACTCGGGTGCACTAGCTGTAAGAGTGCCGATACCGGCCCGTACCGGGAGCAAGGATGTCGCGGTCGAAAAGTAGAAGAGTCGGCGCATTACCGGCAATCTCGCGACAGACTAACCGGAAGACCGATGGAGGTTCTCGTGTCATCGAAGTTCTACCTGTCCGGGTTGCTGTCCCTGCTGTGTCTGTGCCTGCTCGCCGGCTGTCGTTCCGGCGGCGAAGCGCGCGAGGTCGATCTGCTGATCGTCGGCGGGACCGTCATCGATCCCGCTTCTCGTAGTGTCGTCAGAGATGCGGCAGTAGCGATCGACGCGGGAGTGATCGTTGCCGCAGGTCAGCTCGATGCGCGCGCTTTCAAAGCGTTGCGCACGCTCGATGCCTCGGGCAAGTTCATCGTCCCCGCGTTCGTGGACATGCACCTGCACTGGGGCACCGGCACGTTTGTGGAAGGCGACCACGTGGTCGAGACGACGCTGGCGCGCAGTCTCTACTACGGCGTCACCCGTATTCTGAACATGGGTTCGAACGCCGCCTCGCCGTCGGAGATCGATGGCTTCCGCAGCAAGCTCGCAGCGGGTGAATGGCAGGGACCGAAGATCTATGCCGTCGGGTCGCTGTTGACCGTGCCCAGTTCGCATCCCACCACGACCATCTATTCCCCCGATGTCCGCCAGCGCATCGCCGAGGTCGTGGCGGCAGCGCCGGCGAGCGGTCCCATCGATCTGATGCCGCTGCGCGCTGTCACGCTGCTGCGCACGCCCGACGATGCTCGCGCCGAGGTGAAGCGGCTGGCCACGTGGGGCGCCGACGTGATCAAGATCACCATCGAATCCGGTCCTGGTCCGTTCGGCGATGATCATCCGCAGATGCCGCGCGACGTGGTGCAGGCCGTCGTCGATGCGGCGCATGACGCCGGCATTCCGGTCATTGCCCACATCTCCTCGCGCGACGAACTCGATGTGTGCCTGGATACGGGCGTCGATGCCGCCGCTCACGCCATCATCACCGGGCCGTTCGATACGCAACTGCATCGACGCATGGGCGAGTCGAAGTTCTTCTACTCCGTGACGCTGAATCTCTATGACGGCTTTCTGAACTGGACCGCGGATCCGACGCGCATGGACGACCCGTTTCTGCGCGAGACCGTAACGGATGCCGAGGTCGCTTCGACGCAGGGAACGCAGCGATTCTTCGAACGCGAGCGCGAATACTTCGGCAGGTCGGGACTGCCGCCGATCCTCGATCACGTGCGCGCGGCGCAGCAGGCCGGTGCGATTCTTCTGACGGGCACCGACACCGGTAATCCCTATGCCTTCCCAGGCTACGGCGTGCACGAGGAACTGCGACTGATGGTGGCAGGCGGCGTATCGGCGATGGATGCGCTGGCTGCGTCATCCGCCAACGCGGCGCGCTTCTTCAAGGAGGAGCGTCAGTGGGGTTCGATTGCGCCCGGGCAGGAGGCCGATCTGCTCGTCCTCGACGGCGATCCGCTCGCCGATATCGCCAACACGCGTCGCATCGTGCAGGTGATCCAGCGGGGTCAGCCCGTGGATCGCTCGCGATTGAAGATTGCATTGTAGAAAACGCGGGCGGATCTTCTCTTCCTGTGGGGCCGGCTTCAGCCGGCTGGATTCTTTGTGCAGGTCAGGCTTTAGCCTGACTGTTTTCAGGCCGGCTGAAGCCGGCCCCACAGCAGCCCGCGAGCGCCTGCTCCAGATCGCCCAGCAGATCGTCCACATGTTCCAGTCCCACCGACAGCCGCAGCAGATTCTGCGGCGTGACCGTGTGCGGACCTTCGACCGAGGCGCGGTGCTCGACCAGCGATTCCACGCCGCCGAGACTGGTCGCGCGCAGGAAATACTTCATCCGGCCCGCAACGGCGAATGCCTCATCGCGTCCGCCTCGCACGCAGAACGACAGCATGGCGCCGAAGCCGCCCTGCATCTGTCTGCGCGCGATGTCGTGGCCGCGATGCGATGCAAGCCCGGGATAGAACACGCGCTCGACGGCTTTGTGCCCGCTGAGGAACTCCGCGATCCGCGCCGCCGATTCCGTCTGCGCCCGCACGCGGCAGGCGAGTGTCGTGAGGCTGCGCCGGATCAGCCAGCAATCGAATGGCGAGGGCGTGTTGCCAGCCGTGCCCTGGTAGTCGCGCAGCCGTTCCGACAGCGTGCCGCCTTCGCGCGCGACGACGGTGCCGCCCATCACGTCGCTGTGGCCGCCGAAGTACTTGGTGCTCGAATGCATCACGAGGTCGACGCCGAAACGGAACGGCCGCTGCCACACCGGTGTGGCAAACGTGTTGTCGCAGCAGACGATCGCACCCGCGCCATGTGCAACGGACGTGAGGGCTTCGATATCGCTCAGGTTGAGCATCGGATTCGACGGCGTCTCGATCCACACCAGCTTCGTCGCCGGCGTGAGCGCGGCGCGAACCGCATCGACCTTCGTCATGTCGACGAACGTGTACTGCACGCCCATCGGTCCGATGATGTCGCGCAGCTGCTTGGCCGTGCCGTGGTACGACTCGACGGGCGCGATGACGTGATCGCCCGGCCGCAGCAGGCTGAAGACGGCGAGGGAGGCGGCGGAGCCGGACGAATACGCTGTGGCATCGTGCCCGCCTTCGAGCGCGGTGATGCACTGCTCCAATGCTTTGCGACCCGGATTGTCGGCGCGTCCATACGAATACCCGCGCGAGAACTGGCCGTCGACGTCGCGTTCGAACGTCGTGCTGAGGTGAATGGCCGGCGAGACGTCGCCGGCGGTCGGTTCGACTTCGCGTCCCACGCGAACGGAGAGAGTTTCGAGCTTCATCGAAGTGGCCTGCCGGAAAGGAAGGCCACTATAGCAATCTGCGATCACACGGTGAGCGGCGATCCGGCGGGCGCTTCGGCAGGCGGCTGCTTCGCAACGCCGATCGCCGGCGGAATCAGCTTGTACATCACGGGCGTGACGAGTCGCGCGAGCAGCGTCGACGACACGAGCCCGCCGATGATTACCCACGACATCGGCGAATACAGGCCGATGTTCTGGACCGCCAGCGGCAGCAGGCCGCCGATCGCGGTCGCGGAGGTGAGCAGGATCGGCAGGAAGCGGATCTCGCCGGCCTGTTCGATCGCCTCGTCCAGCGGCGTGCCGGCTTCGCGCAGCTGATTGGTGAAATCCACCAGCAGGATCGAGTTCTTGATCTCGATGCCGATCAGGGCGATGAAGCCGATGCTCGCGGTGAAGGAAATGGAATTGCCGGTCAGCAGCAGCGCCATGAAGCCGCCGAAGATGCCGAGCGGCACGACCGTCAGCACGATCAGCGTCGATTTGAAGTTGCCGAACTCCAGCACCAGCACGGCGAAGATGCCGAACAGTGCGACGATGCTTGCGGTGCCGATGCCCTTGAACGATTCCGCGCCGGATTCGGCCTCGCCGCCGAGCACGTAGCGATAGCCGCGCGGCCAGTCGAAGGCATCGAGCTGCTTCACCACCGCGGCCGTGACCTTGGCGGTGTTGTAGCCCATGGCCACTTCGGAGTTGATGGTCACGGCGCGCTCGCGGTCGTAGCGCTGGATCTGGGTGGGTGCCCGTTCGAACTCCAGCGATGCGAGCTGCGACAGCGGCAGCGTCGCGCCGGACAGCGACGGCACGCGCACCTCGCCCAGCGTGTTCAGGTCGGCGCGCGTGCCGACGGGCGTACGCACCACAATGCCGTACTGTTCGCCGCTGGCATCCTTGAACGTGCCGGCAGGAATGCCGGCGACCGACAGACGCACGGCGCGGTCGAATTCGACGGTCGGCACGCCCAGCATGCTCGCCTTCTGCGAGTCGACGTTCAGTCGCAGATTCGTGCGCGCCACTTTCAGGGGATTCAGCACGTCGCGCGTGCCCGGCGTGTCCTCGATCAGTTTTTCCACGCGCGCCGCCAGCTGTTCGACGGTGTCCAGATCGGACCCGACGATGCGTACGGCAATGGGCGCGGTGATCGGCGGGCCGTTGACGAATTCCTTCACATGGATGCGCGCCGTCGGATAGTTGTCGAGTGCATGGCGCAGCGCTTCGATCTTTGCCGGCGTGTGTCGCGTGTCGTACTCGTGCAACTGCACGAATACCTCGCCGTAGTTGGGCGAATCGTTGCGCACGATGTGGTTGTAGTAGATCTGCGGGTTGCCGTGACCGAGGTTGGCAAACCAGCTCTTCACCTCGGGCATCTGGCGCAGGCGATCCTCGACGAAGTGCAGCGCGCGATCCGTCTCGCCCAGGCTCGCGCCATTGGGCGCTTCCACCTGAATCAGGAACTGCGGCGTGTCCGCCTTGGGAAACAGGCTGCTGCCGAGGATCGGCACGAGCAGGCCGGACAGCAGGATCGAGCCGCCGATGGCGATCAGCACCGTCGCCTTCGGACGCGCCAGACAGTAGTGCAGCGCCGGGCGATAGTAGCGATGGATCACGCCCATCAGGCGTTGCAGGAACACGTTGCCGTGTTCGCCGTCGTTCTCCTTCAGCAGGCGGCTGGCCAGGAAAGGAATGATGAACAGCGCGATCAGCAGCGATCCGACGATGGTCATGACCACCGCCATCGGCAGTGCGCGCATGAACTTTCCGGCGACGCCGGGCAAGGCCATCAAGGGCAGGAAGGCGAAAATCAGCGTGGCGGTGCAGCCGAGGATGGCGACGAAGATCTGTTTCGTGCCGGCCAGCGCCGCGTCCGTGCGCGTCCTGCCTTCGCGCAGATGCCGCGCGATGTTTTCGGTGACGACGATGGAGTCGTCGACCAGCAGGCCGAGCGCCACCACGAAGCCGGCGATGGAGAGCTGGTTCAGCGAATAGCCGAGGAAGTACAGCATCGCGATGCCGAAGGCGAGCGACAGCGGAATCGAAATCATGACGATGCCGGCGGCGCGCCAGCCGAGCGGCAGCAGCGTGATCAGCACCAGCGCGATCGCGATGCCGAAATCCGTGTAGAGCCGCGACAGCCGGTGGCTGACGTTCTGGGACTGGTCGAAGCCGACCTGCAGGTCGATGCGCGCCGGCAGCCCCGCCTGGAACTGCTTGATCGCGGCGTCGATCCGTTCGCGCACCTCCAGGATGTTGTAGCCATCCTTCATGTTCGCCGTGACGAACACCGCGCGCTGGCCGTTGAACCGGCCGACGTAGCTGTAGGGCTGCGATTCCCACGAGACGTTCGCGACATCGCGCACGCGCACGATCTGGCCATCCACCGCCGCGATGACGGTATCGCGGACCTGATCCAGCGACTCGTAGCTGCCCGAGGTCTTGAGACTGAAGCTGCGCGAGCCGATGTCGACGACGCCGGCCGGGATGTTGGCGTTCTCGCCTTCGATCGCCTGGATGACGCGCGCCGGCGCCAGGCGCAGTCCGGCCATGCGCTTGAGATCGACTTCGACCCGCAGCTCGCGCGGCGGGAAGGCCCAGCTCTCCGACGTGCGCACGCCGTCGACGGTCTTGAGCGTGTCCTTGAGTTCGCGCGAGTAATCCTCCAGTTCGCTGTAGGGCGCATCTTCCGACACGAGCGCGATCTGCACGATGTTCACCAGACCCGGGCTCATCTTGCGGATTTCCAGCCGCGCGATGTCCGCGGGCAGGTCCGGGCGCAGCGCATTCACCTCGCGCGTGACTTCGTCGTATTTCTTGTCCGGATCGACGAAAGCTTCGAACTCGATCGCGACCACCGCCAGGCCGTCGAAGATGGAGGTTTCCATCTTCTTCACATCGTCCAGCTCCGCGATCTGGTCCTCGATCGGCTTGACCACCAGCCGTTCGAGATCGGTCGGGTCGGCGCCCGGATAGATCACGGTGACGACGAAGCCCGGCATCTTGAACGAAGGATCTTCCTCGCGCGGCACGGAGCTGAAGGCGAACCAGCCCATGCAGACGAGGCACAGGAACGCGACCAGCGTGAACTGGTAGCGGCGGATGGGGAATTCGAGCAGGCTCACGAGGCCGCCCCCACCCCAACCCTCGCCCCTCGCTGGGGGATTCCGGCGCGCATTCGCTCGCCTCCTCCCCGCTGCGCGGAGGAGGGGGCCGGATCTTCATCCCTCCTCCGCGCAGCGGGGGAGGGCAGGGAGGGGGTCTCCGACTGCACGGCGACAGTCTCACCGTCTTCGAGATACAGAGAACCATCGGTCACGACGGTCTCGCCGCTCTCCACGCCAGCAACCAGCGCAACGGCAGCGTTCTCGATGAACGCCACTTCCACTTCACGCCGTCGCGCGTGCTTGCCGTCGAGCACGAAGACGCTGGCGCGCCGGCCGTTGCCTTCGACGATGGCGGCGATGGGCACGTACACGCGTTCCGCCGCATGCGCGGTGGCCGGCACGATGTCGAGCTTGGCGACGAGGCCGCTCTTCAGCGGCTGGGTCGTCGCATCGAGCTGCACTTCGATGTTGAACAGGCCGCTGGCCGGATCGGCGGCGCTGGCGATCTCGCTGACCTTGCCGGTCAGCGTCACGCCCGGCAGCGCATCGAGCCGCACGTTCGCCGCATCGTGCGGCTTGATCTGCACGATCTCGCGGTCGGCGAGGCCGGCGCGCACCACGAAACCCTTGTCCTGCGCGCCCAGCACCAGCACCGGATTGCCGGCCGCGACCAGTTCGCGTTCTTCCGCCAGCCGGCGCAGCACCGTGCCATCGCGGGGCGCGACGATCGACGAGTAGCTGGAATTGAACTGCGCCGACTTCAGCGCGGCCTCGCTCACCGCGCTTTGCGTGCGCAGATCCTGCAGCTGTTCCAGGCTGATCACCTGATCGGCGTACAGGCGCTCGCCGCGTTCGACGTCGCGCTGCGCTTTCTCATGGGCCTGGCGAGCCTGCTCGACCTGCGCATTGACTTCCGCCAGTTCGATCTCCGCCAGCTTCTGGCCCTTGCGCACGCGATCGCCCTCGCGCACCGCGAGCTGACGGATGACGCCGCCCATCTTGAACGACAGACGGATCTCGTCCTTGTTGAGCAGCAGCCCGTTGGTGTGGATGGGCGGCGCGGCCGGACCGTTGAATGCGGCGGCCACGCGCACGGGTGTCGCCGTGACGATGGCCTCTTCGGTCTTGCCCTTGCAGCCGGCCAGGCCGAATGCGGCCGTTGCTGCGATCAGCGCCACGCGCACACCGGCTTCTTTTGCCTTCGTCACTGTCATCACCTTCGTCACATCCGTCACTTTCGATTCTCAGATCCCTGGATCGAGCGGCAGATCGCCGCTCGATGTCGCGTACTCGAGATCGGCACGCCGCGCGAGCACGTTGAAACGCGTGAGGTTGAGGTTCAGCTCGGCGCTGGTCAGCGTGCTGCGCGCATCGATGAACTCGACCTGGTTGATCACGCCTTCGTCGCGTTTGCGGCTGGCGATGCGGAAGGCCGCACTGGCCGCTTCGGCGCGCGCCTGCGCCGTGGCGAGCGAATCGCGCGCCGTCGTCAGACGATTGAAGGCCTGCTGGACTTCGAGACGGATCTGCTGGGCGACTTCTTCCTGACGCAGCACCAGTTGCCGCTCGGTCGCGCGGGCCTGCGCCACGCGTGCGTTGTCGCCGCCGCCGTCGAAGAGCTTCCACGTGAACATCAGCGAAGCCGTGCCGAAGTTGTAACCCTCGCCGAAACGGTATTCCTCGCCCTGGGAGCCGGCGTCGACGGCGAAGGCGAGCATCGGCCACTTCTGTTTGCGTGCCAGCGTCACCTGTTCGGTGCTCGCCTGTTTCAGCCGTTCGACCTGCGCGACTTCGGGGCGGCGCTGCAAGGCGTCGGACCAGAGTCGTTCCAGGGCCGAAGGCTGTTGGGCCAGCGTATTCGGCGCGGCGGTCGCGTCGATCGACGTCAGCAGGTCGCGGTTCAGCAGGAAGTTGAACCAGCTCTGCGCCTGCGTCGTCAGGTTCGCCACTTCGCGCTTCTGCTGTTCGACTTCGAGCAGTTCCGCCTTCGCGCGCAGGACCTGGTCTTCGGTGACCTTGCCGTTGTCGAACAGCGACTGATTGACGCGCACGTTCTCGCGCAGCAGCTCTTCGCTGGCAGCGACGATCTCGGTGGAACTGCGCGCCTTGAGCCAGTCGATGTAGGCACCGGTGATGTCGCGGCGCAGGGTGCGTGCGATCGCCATGCGCCGGTAATTGCTCGCGCCGAGCAGCGCACTCTGCGCGCGCACGGCGGCGGAAAGGGTCGGGGCATACAGCGGCTGGCGCAGCAGCAGCCGCGTGTCCTGTTCCTTCTCGCGCAGGAAGGGAATCTCGACATTGGCGAGCTGCGGAAACGGCGCGGGCTGGCCCTGCGCTGCCAGCATGTCGTTCAGCGTCGCGTAGACGGGATTCAGCGCATCGCCGATGGGAAACTCGATGACGCGGCCGCCCTCCGCGCGCGTGTACCGCGCCTGCATCGACAGCTCCGGAAAGAACCGGGCGCGTGCTTCGGCGAGCGCCTGCGTCGCCTTCTCGACCTCGAGGCCTTCCGTCTGCAGTCCCAGATTGGTCCGCAGGCCTTCGGCGACATAGTTCTCGACCGTCGTGTCGAAGTCCGCGACCGGCTGCGACAACGCAGCGAGCGGCATCAGGCACAGGCCGGCAATGATCTGGAGAAACCTCATTCCCTTCGTTCTCGTGTGTAAAAACGGTAGACAGTTGTCAAAAATCGGTCAAAAAAAGAGCTAATCCGCCGGACCCGACAGGGTGCGACGGATCAGGTCGATGGCGTGCTGGGTGAGCTGGGAAACGCTGATGCCCTGGTCGGCGAGCAGGGCGCCCTTGGTGATCGCGATCTGGATCAGTCCGTGCGTGAAGCCCCACAGTACGCGCGAGGTGATGGCGAGATCGCCCAGATCGCCGCGCACCGTGCCATCGCGCTGGCCGATGGCGAGTGCCTCTTCGACGATCTGGTGCACACGCTTGCCGGCTTCGAGCGAGGAGCTTTCCTGCGGACTGCCCTCGCCGGCGTCGGGCGCATGCAGTTCGAGACGTGCGCAGGCATCGAAATAGTGCGGAAATTCATGCCCATACGCCATGTAGGCGCGGCCCAGCGCCTCGACCTTCTCCATGCCCAGGCGGGTGCGGGCGCTGGCTTCCTCGAAGCGCTGGCGCAGCGTTTCCATGGCGCGCGCCGCGATGGCGAAATGCAGGTCGCGCTTGTCCTTGAAGTACACGTACACCAGCGCACGGCTCAGGCGCGCGCGCCGGGCGACGCTGTCCATGGTCACGGCGTCCCAGCCCATCTCCCGGTACAGGGCCTCGGCCGCATCGACGATCTCGGCGCGGCGGCGATCCTTTTCTTCCTGGCGTCTTTCGGCGATGTACGACATGCGCGGCACCCTAGCGAATGCATTGACACAATGTCAATGGATCAATTCATGTCCAGGTGAACAGTCCCAGCTGGCTGGACGAGTGCCCAGGGCCCACACTCGCGCCCACGTCAGTCATCCAGCGACGCATGGGACTACAAAGCGAACAGGAAGCGGAATGGGCTGATCTTCCCGCGATCGTGCGGCGGCTGCCGCTGTTCGAGGGACTCGAGCCCGAACTGCTGGATGGCATCACCGCGCAGATCGAATGGTTCGCGCTGCCGGGCGGCACCACGCTGTTCGAAGCCGGCGACGCGCCGGACGCGCTGTACCTGGTCATCAGCGGCAATCTCGGCGCCTATTCCGCTTCGGCCGAAGGCCATCGCCGCCTGGTCGGCACGATCGCCGCGGGCGAAACCGTCGGCGAGATGGCGCTGATTTCCGGCAAGCCGCGCAACGCCACCGTCATCGCGCTGCGCGACAGCGAACTCGGCCGTCTTTCGCGCGAAGCCTTCGAACAATTGATGCTGTCGCATCCGCAAGGCCTGCTGCGCGTCGCGCAGCTGATGGCGCAGCGGCTCGATGCTTCGCAGAACCAGGTGCGCGGCCGGCGCGCAACGCCGCGAACCTTCGCCGTCGTGCCCAACGACAAGCACGCGCATGCGACCAGCTTCGCCGCGCAGCTTGCCACGCATCTCGAACATGCCGGCCGCACCGAACTGGTCTGGAGCCAGCGCGGCGCCGATCACACGAGCCTGTGGTTCCACACCGTCGAGCGCGCCAACGAATTCGTCGTGTATGTCTGCGATCCCGGTCCGACGAGCTGGAGCAAGCTGTGCCTGCGTCAGGCGGACGTCGTGCTGCTGCTGGCGCAGGCCGACTCGAAACCCGCCGACTGGCCGGCGTTCGCGAATCATCAGGTGCGGCCCGTGGCGCAGCGAACGGAACTGGTGCTGCTGCACAAGGAACGGCTGCTGCCCGGCGTCGCTGCCGCGTGGCTCGATGTCCGCCCGGGCATGCCGTATCACCACGTGCGCGGCACGGCCGACATCGCGCGGCTGGCGCGGCTGCTCACCGGCCGCGGCCTCGGCATCGTGCTCTCGGGCGGCGGCGCGCGCGGCTTCGCGCACATCGGCGTGCTGCGCGCGGTGCGTGAAGCCGGCATCACGATCGATGCGGTCGGCGGTACCAGCATCGGCGCCATCATTGCTGCCGGTTTCGCGCTGGAATGGAGTGCGGAGGAGCTGAACCGGCGCGTCTACGAGTGCTTCGTGCGCACCAATCCCCTCAACGACTACACCCTGCCGCTGGTGTCGCTGGTATCGGGCCGCAAGGTCACGCGACTGCTGAAGCGCGAATTCGCAGATCTGCAGATCGAGGACATTCCGCTGCCGTTCTTCTGCGTGTCCTCGAATCTCAGCACCGGCCAGCTCGCGCTGCACCGACGCGGCGAACTATGGCGCTGGCTGCGCGCGTCGGTCGCGATTCCCGGCGTGCTGCCGCCGGTGGTTCACAAGGGCGAGCTGTTCGTCGACGGCGCCACCATCAACAACCTGCCCGTGGACGTCATGCGCGAAGCGGGACTCGGCCAGGTGATCGGCGTCGATGTCGGTTCCGACCGCGCCTTCGTCACCGACACCGTGGATTCGGACGTGCCGCCGTTCTGGAAGATGCCGCAGTGGTTCCGCGGCCGCAAACAGCCGGTGAACATCCTGCAGATCCTGTGGCGCGCCGGCATGATCAACAGCGCCGGCAATCGTGCGGCACGACACGAGATTTCGGATCTGCTGCTGCAGCCGCCGCTGGAACAGATCGACATGCTGAACTGGCGCGCATTCGAGCGCGCCGTCGATGTCGGCTACCGGCATGCACAGCAGCGGCTCAGCGAATGGCAGCGGGGGTAGGACCGTGGCCGACAATCTGTTCTTGCTGCAGGTCAGGCTTCAGCCTGACTGCGAAAAGGCCGGCTGAAGCCGGCCCCACAGTCAGGGCAGAGCAAAGTCCCCCGAGACGCTATTGCCGCGGCAGAACGAATCGCAGTCCCTGCTGGTTGAGCACCGCGCCTTCCGGCGTGATGCGCTCCACGGTCGGCCCCTCGGTGAGCGTCTGGCCTTCGGTGTACTTGCGCATGTTGATGAAGACGAAGCGCTCCGACGGCGTATTCGAGTAGACGTGGATGTCGAGCCGCATGTCGGGCAGCGACGTGCCGCTCGCGATGAGCGACGACGCGTTCGGCAGGACTTCGGCGCGCGGCTCGGCAGCCGGGCGCGCTGCAAGCGGTGCAACCGCAGGCGGTTCGATCGGACGAGCGGCGGCGGCAGCCGGCGGGTGTTCGTCGAAACCGGAGTCGTCCACGAAGTCGCTGCCTTCGTAGCTCTCTGCGGAAGCACCGGCCTCTTCCGCGAGCGAACGGACCGACGGATCGATGCTCGGCCGGCTCGCCGGCGGCGTGCGCGTGTAGGGAACCGGTGACGCGGCCGGGGCTGTCGTCACCGCCGCAGCGACGGGCGCAGCCGCTGCCGGCGCCTTGTCATCGCGCAGCAGCACGAAGAGCAGGATCGCGAGATTGCCGACCAGCAATCCGGCGACGGCCACGGCCCACCACGGACGCTCGCTCTGCGGCGCGCGTGCGGGCGCATCGGCGAGCGAGGGTCCGATGGTGCGCTGACGTTCGTTCTCGGATTTCTTCAGCGCATCGAGAATGAAGCTCATGCGTCAGCCTCCCGCCTGCGCCAGCAGCAGCGGACCGCCCACCTTGTTGCTGAGCGTGTCGAGCACGATCTGCGTCTGTACGCCGGCGATGCCGTCGACGTTCAGACGATGCCGACGCTGGAAATCCTCCACCATCTTCACGAGCTCCTGATCGTAAACGTCGCTGGCGGACCGGTCCGGCTGGCCCTGCAGCGAATTGAGGCTGCGCCGCAGCCAGCGAACGCCGTCGCCGCGCATGCCGGCCGACAGCGCGCGCGGCGACGTGGCCACCTGCGGCCGCCACAGCACGAGGTAGTCGCCGTACCAGAGTCGCGAGATCGAGGCGATCGAGACTTCGGGCTGCGAGTTGGCGAGCGCGATGAGTGCGTTGTCGGTGTCGTTCAGTCCGGTCACCGTGACCTGGTGCGCGCTGCCGTTGTCGTCGATCAGCGTGAGGATGGCCGGGCGGTTCAGCGTGCGCAGCTGACCCCACGAGCCCTGCTGGTAGACGCATTCGAGACCCTGCTGCAGCGCCTGATCGCAGGGCCTCGCGCCGAGCGGATCGTACTTCGCGCCCCAGGCGGCGAACATCTGCGAGAAGGCGCCTTCGGTATTGGTTTCGCTGGCGTGATCGCGCAGCACGTCGGCGATATCGCGCGCTTCGGGCGGCGCGGGCGGCGGAACGATTGCCGGCGTCGGTGCTGGCTGCGCTGCCGGCGGCGGCGAAGCCAGGGCGACGGCTGCCGGTTCGTGCGTCTGCTTCTTCATCAGCAGCCACAGGCCGATGCCCATGACTGCGAGCGCCGCGGCGATCGATGCGCCTGCCGCGGCCTTCATCCACGGCGGACTGAACGGCCGGCCATAGACTTCGCCGGCCGCGGCACGCACCAGCGACGGACCGACGCGATGCGATTCCTGCGTGAAGGCGCCGAGCAGGGCGCGGTCGCAGATGACATTGATGATGCGCGGAATGCCATTGCTGAGGCGATGGATTTCACGCAATGCGGCGCCGGTGAAGATCTCGCCGTTGGCACCCGCGACGCGCAGGCGATGGTTCACGTACAGCGCAGTTTCGTGCTTCGACAGCGGATCGAGGTGATAGCGGCCGGTGATGCGCTGCGCGAGCTGACGCAGCTCGACGCGATCGAGCACTTCGCGCAGTTCGGGCTGGCCGATCAGGATGATCTGCAGCAGCTTGTGCGAGGCCGTTTCGAGATTGGTCAGCAGGCGCACCTGCTCCAGCGTCTCGGGCGAAAGATTCTGTGCCTCGTCGACGATCACCACGACGCGACGGCCCTTGGCGTGCGCGTCGAGCAGGCGCCGATTCAGCGTGTCGATCAGATCCTTGAGGCTGGTCGTGTCCTCGTCGCGCAGGAAGAGGCCGAGTTCCTCGCAGATCGTCACGACGAACTGCAGCGGCGACAGCTGCGGATTGAGGATCACCGCGACGTCGGCGTGACCGGGCATGCGTTCGAGCAGCGAACGCACCACGGTGGTCTTGCCCGTGCCCACTTCGCCGGTGAGCTGGATGAAGCCGCCGGCCTCGGTGATGCCGTACAGCAGGTGTGCGAGCGCCTCGGCGTGCCGCGCACTCATGAAGAGGTAACGCGGATCCGGCGTGATGGCGAACGGCTTTTCGGTCAGGCCAAAAAAGCTCGCGTACATAGGGACTTAGGGGGACGGTCGAACCGCGGCTCGGGGACGGGATAATGCCATCGCCGCTACGCGCGGCGAAAGCTTTGCGGCCACGCGGTGGCGCTGCTGTGTCGTTGGCGATGCGGACGCTCCTGTCGCGCCGTCATCTCATTCGTGACGGGACTCGCCTTGCTCGCCCCGGAGGGGACCGATACGCTTGCGCGCCGATTTCGTCCCCGCTTCCGCGCGTGTTTTTCCGTCCTCACTCAAGGCTGTAGCGTCATTCCTCACATGCAGGCACTGTCATTTCGCGGTCTGACCAAGACCTACAAGAACGGGGTTCAGGCGCTCAAGGGCATCGACCTCGACGTGGAAGAGGGCGACTTCTTCGCGCTGCTCGGACCGAACGGCGCTGGCAAGACCACCGCGATCGGGATCGTGACCTCGCTGGTGAACAAGAGCGGCGGCACGGTCGAGGTGTTCGGGCACGACATCGACCGGGAACTGGCGGCGGCCAAGTCCTGCATCGGCCTCGTGCCGCAGGAAATGAACTTCAACCAGTTCGAGACGGTGACGACCATCCTGATCAACCAGGCCGGTTTCTACGGCATTCCGCGTCATACCGCGCGCGAGCGTCTGGAGAAGAACCTCAACGCCCTGCAGCTCTGGGACAAGCGCAACGCGGTCGCGCGCAGCCTGTCGGGCGGCATGAAGCGCCGGCTGATGATCGCCCGCGCGCTGATGCACGAACCGCGGCTACTGATCCTGGACGAGCCCACGGCCGGCGTGGACATTGAAGTGCGGCGCACGATGTGGACGTTCATGCGCGACATCAACGCCGCCGGCACGACCATCATCCTCACCACGCACTATCTCGAAGAGGCGGAGAACCTCTGCCGGCACGTCGCCATCATCGACAAGGGCCGCATCATCGAGAACGATCGCATGAGCCGCGTGCTGCGCAAGCTGCAGACCGAAGTGTTCGTCTTCAATCTGCGCAATCCGATCGCGGCCGCGCCGGCGCTGCCCGGTTACACCGTGACGATGCCGGACGATCACACGCTGGAGATCGAAGTCTCCAAGGACCAGAACCTCAACGACATCTTTTCGCGCCTGAGTGGCGTCGGCATCGAAGTGCTGTCGATGCGCAACAAGTCGAACCGGCTGGAGGAACTGTTCATGCGGCTGGTCGACAAGGGCAGCGAGCAGGCGGCGGCCCACGTTTGACCCGGCCAGGGCTGACATCCATGACACAGACAACGCAAGCGACCGCCATGAGCACACCTGCCGAACCCAACCTGGCGCACACGAATCTCGTCGGCTTCAACACCATCGTCATCCGCGAGTTCAGCCGCATCGTCCGCATCTGGAGCCAGACCGTCGTTCCGCCGGCGATCACCGCGACGCTCTACTTCGTCATCTTCGGCAGCCTGATCGGCCGTCGTCTCGGCGACATGGGCGGCTACACGTACATCCAGTACATCGCGCCCGGCCTCATCATGATGCAGGTGATCACGAACTCGTACGGCAACGTGGTCTCGTCGTTCTTCGGCGCCAAGTTCGGCAAGCACATCGAAGAACTGCTGGTCTCGCCGCTACCGAACTGGCTGATCGTCGCCGGCTACGTGGTCGGCGGCGTCAGTCGCGGCCTGGTGGTCGGCGGCGTAGTGACCGTCATCACCCTCATCTTCACGCACCTGCACGTGCACGACATGCTGGTCGTGATGTCCGCCGTACTGCTGAGTTCGATCGTGTTCTCGCTGCTCGGCATGATCAACGCGATCTTCGCCAAGAACTTCGATCAGATCACCTTCATCCCGACCTTCGTGCTGACGCCGCTGACCTACCTGGGCGGCGTGTTCTACACGATCGAGATGCTGCCGCAGTGGGCGCAGCATGTCTCGCACGCGAATCCGATCCTGTACATGGTGAACGCCTTCCGCTTCGGCTTCATCGGGGTGTCGGACGTGAACGTGGGATTCGCCTACGCCATCATGATCGGCGCCGTCGTCGTGCTGTATGTCGCCTGCGTGTGGCTACTGCAGCGGGGCGTGGGGACGAGGGAGTAGGCGGTGTCAGACCGGCGGGTGCTCTGCTAGGCTCGGCCTGCGATGAACGTAGTCAACGCAACAACCCCGGCCTGTCTTGCAGCCCAGCAGGCAGGGTTCGATCTCAGCCTCATGGAGGAGAGTCTGCGGTGCTCCTACGAACAGCGCGCCCTGCAGCATCAGGCTGCACTGCAACTGGCTCTGGAACTGGAAGCGGTCGGCAAGCAACTCCGTGAACGAGCTGAATCGCCTTCTGCAGATTCTCTGCGACGCTGACATTCCATTCGTCATCGTCGGAGGCTTTGCGGGGATGCTGTACGGCTCCTCGCTGGTCACGTGCGCCATCGATCTTTGCGCCGTGTTGACCGATGAGAACGTGGCGAAGCTGCGAACGGCGCTGCACGATCTGAAGCCGGTCCATCGGCTTACGCCGCAGCGTCTGTCATTCCTCGACAACCCCGAGCCCGGTGTGTCGGTCCGCAACCTGTACCTTCAGACGGACGTCGGACCCGTCGATCTGCTGACGTCCATCACGGGTGTCGGTGGCTTCGAGCGGGTCAATGCAAAGGCAATCGAGATCGTGCTGTTCGGTCGCCGCATCCGCGTGATCGGTCTCGATGATCTGATCGCAGCCAAGGAAGCCCTGGGCCGGGAAAAGGATCTGCTGGCGGCCAAGGAACTCAGGGCGATTCGCGAAGCTCAGCACGATGGGGAAAGCGGCTAGCGGCTACCCGCTCGCCGCCAACCGCTTCTTACGGCAGCTCCGTCGTCCCCATCAGATACCGGTCGCACTCGCGCGCTGCGCCGCGACCTTCGTTGATCGCCCACACCACCAGGCTCTGGCCGCGGCGGCAGTCGCCGGCGGCGAAGACGCCCTTGAGGTTGGTGTTGTACTTGCCGTGCTCGGCCTTGATGTTGCTGCGCGGATCGGCTTCGAGCGCGAGATCCTTGAGCAGCATCTGCTCGGGGCCGAGGAAGCCCATGGCGAGCAGCACGAGCTGGGCCGGATAGGACTTCTCCGAACCCGGTACTTCGACCGGCACGAACTGGCCCTTGTCGTTCTTCGACCAGGTGATCTGTACGGTCACGACTTCGCTGACGTTGCCCTGGGCATCGGCACCGAAGCGCTTCACGGTGGTGAGATAGGCGCGCGGATCGGCACCGAACTTCGCCGCGGCTTCTTCCTGGCCGTAATCCATCTTGTAGACCTTGGGCCACTCCGGCCAGGGATTGTCGGCCGCGCGATCCATCGGCGGCTTCGCCATGATTTCCAGCTGCGTGATGCTCCTGCAGCCGTGACGCACGGCCGTGCCGACGCAGTCGGTGCCGGTGTCGCCGCCGCCGATGACGATCACGTCCTTGTCGCGCGCGTGGATCGGGCATTGATCCGGACCGCCGTCGAGCAGCGATTGCGTGCTCTTGGTCAGGTACTCCATCGCGAAATGAATGCCCTTGAGATCGCGGCCTTCGACCGGCAGATCGCGCGGCTGGGTGGCGCCGGTGCAGATCACGATGGCATCGAAGTCCTTGAGCAGCAGCTGGGCTTCGACGTTCTCGCCAACGTTGGCGTTGCAGATGAACTTCACGCCTTCCTGTTCCATGAGCTGCAGGCGGCGTTCGACCACTTCACGCTTGTCGAGCTTCATGTTCGGAATGCCGTACATGAGCAGGCCGCCGGGGCGATCGGCGCGCTCGAGCACCGTCACCGTGTGGCCGGCGCGATTCAACTGCGCTGCGGCCGAGAGGCCGGCGGGGCCAGAACCGATGACGGCGACTTTCTTGCCGGTGCGGTTCTTCGGCGGCTCGGGCAGCACCCAGCCTTCTTCCCAGCCCTTGTCGATGATCGCCGCTTCGATGGTCTTGATCGTGACCGGCGGATTGTTCATGCCGAGCACGCACGAGCCTTCGCACGGCGCGGGACAGACGCGGCCGGTGAACTCGGGGAAGTTGTTGGTCATGTGCAGGCGATCGAGCGCCTCGTGCCACAGCCCGCGATAGATCAGGTCATTCCATTCCGGGATCACGTTGTTGATCGGGCAGCCGGAGGCCATGCCGCTGACCAGCTTGCCCGTGTGACAGAAGGGAACGCCGCAGTCCATGCAGCGCGCCGCCTGGTTGCGCAGGCGTTTCTCTTCCATGTGGTGATGGAATTCTTTCCAGTCGCGGACGCGTTCCTGCGGCGTGCGATCGACGGGCAGTTCCCGCAGGTACTCGATGAATCCGGTCGGCTTTCCCATGTTTCAGTCTTCGATTCGTAGTCGTTCAGTAGCAGCGGCCCCCTCCCTGACCCTCCCCCGCGAGCGGAGGAGGGAACCGGAGGTCAGTTGCCGCCGACGCGTGCCAGGTCGCGGGCGTTCTCTTCGAACGCTTCCATGATCGCGTCGTCGCCGGTGAGGCCCTGTTCGTGGGCACGGGCGATACAGGCGAGCATGCGCTTGTAGTCGCGCGGCATCACGCGCACGAACTGCTTCACCGATTTGTCCCACGCATCCAGCACCTGCTGGGCGCGGGCGCTGCCCGTGTAGTGCAGGTGGCGTTCGATCATGGCTTTCACGGCGGCGATTTCTTCGGGTTCGTCGAGTCCGCCAATCTCGACCATGTCGGCATTGATGTTGACGCGCGCGTCGCCGCGCTCGTCGAAGATGTAGGCCACGCCGCCCGACATGCCGGCACCGAAGTTGCGGCCGACGCCGCCCAGCACGATGACGCGTCCGCCGGTCATGTATTCGCAGCCGTGATCGCCCACGGCTTCGACGATGGCATGCACGCCGCTGTTGCGGACGCAGAAGCGTTCGCCCGCCATGCCGGCCAGGTACACCTCGCCGCTGGTGGCGCCGTACAGCGCGACGTTGCCGACGATGATGTTTTCCCAGGTCCTGAACGTGGACTGCTTCGACGGATACACGATGAGCTTGCCGCCCGAGAGACCCTTGCCGACGTAGTCGTTGGCATCGCCTTCGAGACGCAGCGTCATGCCGCGCGGCACGAACGCGCCGAAGCTCTGGCCGGCCGAACCGGTGAGATTCACCTGGATCGTGTCTTCCGGCAGACCGGCGGCGCCGTACTTGCGGGTGACTTCGCTGCCCGTGATCGTGCCGAACACGCGATTGATGTTGCGGATGGTCAGGTTGGCCGTGACCTTCTCGCCGCGCTCGATCGCGGGCTTGCACAGGTCGAGCAGCTGCGTCAGGTCGAGCGACTTCTCTATGCCGTGATCCTGCTCGATCTGCTTGAAGCGGCCGATGTCGTTGCCGGCATCGGGCTGGTACAGCAGGTTGCTGAAGTCCAGGCCCTTCGCCTTCCAGTGCGCGATGGCCTTGCGGGCTTCGAGCTTGTCGACGCGGCCGATCATTTCCTCGATGGTGCGGAAGCCGAGCTGCGCCATCAGTTCGCGCATTTCCATGGCGATGAAGCGCATGAAATTCACGGCATGTTCGGGCTTGCCCATGTAGCGCTCGCGCAGGCGCGGATCCTGCGTCGCCACGCCCACCGGGCAGGTGTTGAGATGACACACGCGCATCATGATGCAGCCCGTCGCGACCAGCGGCGCCGTGGCGAAGCCGAACTCTTCGGCGCCCAGCAGCGCGGCGATGATCACGTCACGGCCGGTCTTGAGCTGGCCGTCGGTTTCCACCGCGACGCGCGAACGCAGGTTGTTCATGACGAGCGTCTGGTGGGTTTCGGCGAGGCCGAGTTCCCACGGCAGGCCGGCATGCATGATGGAGGTCTGCGGCGACGCGCCAGTGCCGCCGTCATAGCCGCTCACCAGCACGACATCCGCATGCGCCTTCGCGACGCCCGCGGCGACCGTGCCGACGCCGACTTCCGCCACCAGCTTGACGCTGATGCGGGCGCGGCGATTCGCGTTCTTGAGATCGTGGATCAGCTCGGCCAGATCTTCGATCGAATAGATGTCGTGATGCGGCGGCGGCGAAATCAGGCCGACGCCCGCCGTCGTATGACGCGTCTTGGCGATCGGCGGATACACCTTGCCGCCGGGGAGCTGGCCGCCTTCGCCGGGCTTTGCGCCCTGCGCCATCTTGATCTGGATTTCGCGCGCATTGACCAGGTATTCGCTGGTGACGCCGAAGCGGCCCGAAGCCACCTGCTTGATGGCCGAGTTCTTCGAGTCGCCGTTCGGCAGCGTCTTGAAGCGTTCGGGATCTTCGCCGCCTTCGCCGGTGTTGCTGCGACCGCCGATGCGGTTCATCGCAATCGCCAGCGTTTCGTGCGCTTCCTTGCTGATCGAACCGTACGACATCGCGCCGGTCTTGAAGCGCTTCATGATGCTTTCGATCGGTTCGACTTCGTCGAGCGGCACGGACTCGCCGTTCTTGAATTCCAGCAGACCACGCAGCGTCGCGATGTTCGTCGACGCGTCGTTCACCAGCTTCGAGTATTCCTTGAACATGGCGAAGTTGTCGGTGCGCACGCTCTTCTGCAGGCGATGGATCGTTTCCGGATTGAACAGGTGATATTCGCCGTCCGAGCGCCACTGGTACTGGCCGCCGACCGGCAGCGTGTGACCGTCGACGCGGCGTTCCGGGAACGCGGCCTTGTGGCGCACCAGCACTTCCTGCGCGATCACGTCCATGCCGATGCCGCCGATGCGCGAGGCCGTCCAGGTGAAGTATTCGTCGATCACGTCCTGACGCAGGCCGACCGCCTCGAACACCTGGGCGCCGCGATAGCTCTGGATCGCGGAGATGCCCATCTTCGCCATGACCTTGATGACGCCCTTGGTCGCGGCCTTCACCAGGTTCTGGCAGGCCTTCTTGTGATCGATGTTGACCAGGCGCTCGTCGCGGATCATGCCGTCGATGGTTTCGAAGGCGACGTATGGGTTGATGGCGCTCGCGCCGTAACCGATCAGCAGCGAGAAGTGATGCACCTCGCGCGCTTCGCCGGTTTCGATCACGAGGCTGACGCGGGTGCGCAGGCCTTCGCGGATCAGGTAGTGATGCAGGCCGGCGATGGCGAGCAGCGCCGGGATCGGCGCGAACTCGCGATTCACGCCGCGGTCGCTGAGGATGAGGACGTTCACCTCTTCCTCTTCGATCATGCGCCGCGCCATCAGGCGGATCTCTTCCATCGACTTGACCAGGCCTTTCTCGCCGCGCGTGACGCGGAACAGGCTCGGCAGCACGCCGACCTTCAGACCCGGCAGATCCATGCGCCGCAGCTTGGCGAACTCTTCATTCGTCAGGATCGGCCACTTCAGTTCGAGACGGCGACAATCGGCCGGCTGCGGATTGAGCAGGTTGCCTTCGGAGCCGAGACGGGTTTCGGCCGAGGTGATGATCTCTTCGCGGATGCAGTCGATCGGCGGATTCGTGACCTGCGCGAACAGCTGTTTGAAATAGTCATAGAGCAGGCGCGGCTTGTTCGACAGCACGGCGAGCGGCGTGTCGTTGCCCATCGAACCCACGGCTTCGACGCCGTTCTGCGCCATCGGCGCGAGCAGCATGCGCTCGTCTTCGAACGTATAGCCGAACGCGATCTGACGCTGCAGCAGCGTGTCGTGATCCGGCTGCGGCACTTCGGGCGCCTGCGGCAGATCGTTCAGATGGATCTGATGATCGGTCAGCCACTCGCGATACGGACGTTCGGTGGCGATGGCCTTCTTGATCTCTTCGTCCGGAACGATGCGGCCCTGCGCGGTATCGACCAGGAACATCTTGCCCGGCTGCAGGCGGCCCTTCTGCACGACGTTCGCCGGATCGATTTCCAGCACGCCGGCTTCCGACGCCATGATGACCACGTCATCCTTCGTGACGTAGTAACGCGAAGGACGCAGGCCGTTGCGATCGAGCAGCGCGCCCATCTGCGTGCCGTCGGTGAAACAGATCGAGGCCGGGCCGTCCCACGGCTCCATCAGCGAGGCGTGGTACTGGTAGAAGGCGCGCTTGGCGTCGTTCATGGTCTGATGGTTCGACCACGGTTCGGGAATCATCATCATCATCGCGTGCGGCAGCGAGCGGCCGGCGAGCACCAGCAGTTCGAGCGTGTTGTCGAACATCGCCGAGTCGGAGCCGTTGGGATTGATGATCGGCAGGATCTTGCCGATGTCGTCGCCGAAGGCTTCCGACTGGAACAGCGCTTCGCGCGCGTGCATCCAGTTGGCATTGCCGCGCACCGTGTTGATCTCGCCGTTGTGCGCGATGTAGCGGTACGGATGTGCGCGGTCCCAGCTCGGGAAGGTGTTGGTGCTGAAGCGCGAGTGCACCAGCGCCAGCGCCGTCTCCATGCTCGGATCGCCCAGATCCGGGAAGTACTGCGCCAGCTGCGCGGTCAGCAGCATGCCTTTGTAGACGAGTGTCTTGTGCGACAGGCTCGCCACGTACCAGGACGCGGAGCCTTCCATCGTGGAGGCGCGGATCTCGCTGTAGGCGCGCTTGCGGATGATGTAGAGCTTGCGCTCGAAGGCCAGTTCATCCGGGAGTTCGGCATTCCGGCCGATGAACACCTGCCGCATGAGCGGTTCGCAGGACTTGGCCGTCTCGCCCAGCATCGAGTTGTTGGTCGGCACCGTGCGCCAGCCGAGTACATGCTGGCCTTCCGACTGCACGATCTGTTCGAACTTTTCCTCGATGCGGCGTCGCAGGGTCGCGTTCTTGGGCAAGAAGACGATGCCGCAGCCGTACGAGCCGAACTCGGGCAGGTCGATACGAGCCTTCTTCGCCGCTTCCTTGAGGAACCTGTGCGGCATCTGCATGAGCACGCCCGCACCGTCGCCGGTGTTCACCTCGGCGCCGCATGCACCACGATGGTCCAGGTTGGTGAGGATCTGCAGGCCGTCCTGCAGGATCTTGTGCGATTTGCGGCCCTTGATATCCACGATGAAGCCGACGCCGCAGGCGTCATGTTCATAGGCCGGGTCGTAGAGACCCTGCTTGCCGGGCCGGACGGTCCGCAAGGGACCCGCCGCTTCGTGGTGCTCAGTGCTCATATGGGTACCGCTCGAAATCGTATTCATCGACGAAATTCTGTGCAGAATCCGCGCTTTTCGCGGCTTCTTCGGGCAGGAACCGGCGCGCGGTCATGGATGGGACCGTGAGCAACGGGCATTCCTGCCGGTATCAGTTCGCTTCAGCCCGAATCCCCGGGATTCCCATTGCGCGAGGCGTTCGCGCAAATCGCCGTCCCGTCTGGATGCACAACGCGGGCCGGGCCATGAGCCAACCTTCCCCGCGGGCGAGGCTCGGCGGCGCTTACCGACAACGGTCGATGAGCTCAAGCAACTGATTCAATTGGGGAGATTCAGGCGGCAGACCATCTCGCACGCGTCCTCTAGGGACGGTGACGGCCGGCGTCAGTTGAATACAACCCGAAGGAATGACGGCCATATTACAGAGGCAGGCATATGCGTCAATGCGATGCAGGAAGAGCGTGGAATGCCTTATCCGCCGGGCCGGCGCCGTGCTGCATGAATGACCCGCCAGTCCTCGCCATCGCGCCGCAGGGTCACGTCGAAATCGTGGACATCGGCGGCGAGATTCCAGGCGTTCGCCGCGTCGGCTTCGCGGCCGACCATGCCGACGGTGACCTGCAGGCGCGCCTCGTCGGGATGAGGAAAGTCGATCTGCTCGATGCGCGTCAGCAGGTGGATCGACTGGTTGGCGATGAAGTAGCCCTGCACGTAGCGGCGCAACTCGTCGCGGCCCTGTCCATAACCGTCGCGAAAGTCAGCGGCGATGAATTCCATCAGGTCGCCGACGTCGCGGGCTTCGGCGGCGGTTTCCATGGCGTCGACCGTGTGCCGCACCCGCGTCTCCGGTGAATCCCGATCGGCACAACCGGCGATCATCAAGGCGGTCGCGAGAACGAGTGCAAACGGTCGATGCATGGGAGGTTCTGCCATCAATGGGAGCGACACTATTGCGTGCCGGGTGTCGGCGGAGCAATCGCCGCCTGCACTTTGGGCCAATGGCAGCCATGGGGCCGTTGACCAAGCATCCTGCAGGCCGCGTCCTTGACCCTCCATCGGGGCCATGCTCAGATCGCGGCGGCACGCGCCGGACCTTCGCCAAGTGCCATTTTTCTGCGGCCGGACGCCGTTTCTGCAGGTCTCGACTGGCTTCGACGCTGCACTGTCCACGGATGGGACGTTTAAGAATTTGTACCGTCCTATTCGGGGAGAACAACACATGAAGTCTTTCGCTGCACTGCCCGCGAGTGTCCCTGCTGCCGTGCTGGCGGCGCTGTCGATGATGGCCTTGCCGCTGGCTCACGCCGCTGACGGCCCGCTCGCAACCAAGAAGGGGGCGGGCGGTTCGGAAGTGCAGGGCTCGGCCGGTCCCGGCGGTTCGCAGGGCGACAACGGCAACGAAAAGTGCGACCGCCCGATGGGCGCGATGGCCGTGGTCGAACCGCAGGATTACGTATCGCAGTCGCTGTCGCGTTATGGCCTGCAGTCGCCGACCGGCATCATCCGCATGATGATCCAGCAGTCGAACTGTTTCATCGTCGTCGAACGCGGCATCGGCATGCAGAACATGATGCAGGAACGCGCGCTCGCCGAATCCGGCGAACTGCGCCAGGGGTCGAACATGGGCGGCGGCCAGATGGTCAGCGCCGATTTCGTCCTGACTCCCGGAGTCGTCTTCCAGGAGAACAATGCGGGCGGCGTCGGCGGCGCGCTCGGCGGGCTGATCGGCGGCTCCGGTGGACGTGCCATAGGCGCGATTGCCGGCGGCGTGAAATTCAAGGAAGCGCAGACCAGCATGCTGGTGGCAGACGCGCGCACCGGCGTGCAGGTGGCGGCCGCCGAAGGCAGCGCCAAGAAAGCGGATCTGCGCCTCGGCGGATTCCTGTGGGGCGGCAGCGCGGCCGGCGGCGCCGGCGGTTACGCCAACACCAACGAAGGCAAGATCCTCGCGGCCAGCCTGGTCGACAACTACAACAACATCGTGCGTTCCGTGCGCGGCCAGCCGAGCCTGCATCGCGACGTCGGTACGCTCGCCGAAGAGGCCGGCAAAAAGACCAAGGGCGGCGCCGTCTACAACGAAGGCGACACCATCGTGCCGAAGCTCGGCAACCTCAAGGTCTATCCGGGCCCGGCGGAAACCGGCAAGCCGATCGCCACCCTCAGCAAGGGTGAGGAAATGATCGTGATGGGCGAGGAGGAGAACGGCTTCATCAAGGTCGAGACGGCGAATGGCGGTGGGTGGGTGAAGAAGGTGCTGGTGTCGAAGTAGATTACAGGCTACGGGCAACAGGCTACAGGCAACAGCCGGAGAAGATTTCTGTTTTCTGGCTGTAGTCTGTTGTCTGTAGCCTGTTGCCCCTTCCATGACTGTTATTCCCCGCACCCTCTAATTCTTCGCCGCTGCTATCTCCATCATCAGCCTCCAACAAAGGAGGCTTCCATGCTCACGGTACGCAAGGCGGAAGATCGCGGCGCGAGCCGCATCGGCTGGCTCGACAGCCATCACACGTTCAGTTTCTCGGACTACTACGATCCCGAGCACATGGGATTCCGCGCGCTTCGCGTCATCAACGACGACACGGTCGCCGCGGGCGCCGGCTTCGGCAAGCACCCGCATCGCGACATGGAGATCATCACCTACGTGCTCGACGGCGCGCTTGCGCATTCGGACAGCCTGGGCACCGGCTCGGTGATCCGTCCGGGCGACGTGCAGAAGATGAGTGCGGGCACCGGCATCTTCCACAGCGAGTTCAATCACTCGAAGACCGAGCCCGTGCACTTCCTGCAGATCTGGATCCTGCCGGATCGCGGCGGTGTGCAGCCGGGCTATCAGCAGCTGAACTTCGCGCGCGAAGCGAAGCTGGGCAAGCTGCTGCTGGTCGCATCGAATGAAAAGCGCGAGGACATCATCCACATCCAGCAGGACGCGAAGATGTACGTGACCGTGCTCGAGTCGTCAGACCAGAAGGTCACGCATACGCTCGAACCGGGGCGACATGCGTGGATTCACGTCGCGACCGGATCAGCCGTCGTGAACGGCAAGGTGCTGAAGGCAGGCGACGGTGCGGCGGTCACGGAGGAGTCGAAGATCGAGATCGGTGGCTCGCCGCAGGGCGAGGTGATTCTGTTCGATCTCGGATGAGGAAGAGGAGAGGCCGCAAAGACCGCATAAAAGAGAATTCTTTTATGCGGTCTTTTGCGGCCTCATGCTTTTTCTATGCCGCCAGCCCGAGCTGTTTCAGCAACGGCTCGATCTGCGGCTTGCGCCCGCGGAAATCCACGAACGCTTCCATCGCATCGCGGCTGCCGCCCTGTTCGAGGATCGCCGACAGGAAGCGGCGCGATACCTGCTCGTTGAAGATGCCCTGTTCCTCGAAGGCGCTGAAGGCGTCGGCGGCGAGGACTTCGGCCCACTTGTAGCTGTAGTAACCGGCGGCGTAGCCACCCGAGAAAATGTGCTGGAAGCCGTGCGCGAAACGATTGAACGCGGGCGGCTTGATCACGGCGACGCTGTCGCGCACTTCGCCGAGGATCTGCAGGACGCGTTCGATGCCTTCGCCTGCGATCTCGCTGTGGATGCGCAGATCGAACAGCGCGAATTCCAGCTGCCGCACGCTGGCCATGCCGGCCTGGTAGGTGCGTGAGCCGAGCAGTCGCTGCAGCTCTTCCTGCGGCAGCGGCTCGCCGGTGTCGACGTGCGACGAAATCAGCGGCAGTACTTCCGGTCGCCACGCGAAGTTCTCCATGAACTGGCTCGGCAGTTCGACCGCATCCCACGCCACGCCATTGATGCCCGCGATGCTCGGATAGTCGACGCGCGTCAGCATGTGATGCAGGCCGTGGCCGAACTCGTGGAACATCGTCACGACTTCGGAATGCGTGAGCAGCGACGGCTGCTTGCCGACCGGCGGCGTGAAATTGCAGACCAGATAGGCAACCGGTAGTGTCGTGCTGCCAGCACCGAGATGCTTGCGGCCGACGCATTCGTCCATCCACGCACCGCCGCGCTTCTTGGGACGCGCGTAGAGATCGACGAAGAAGCTGCCGCGTCGCGAGCCGTCGCGATTCAGGATGTCGTAGAAGCGCGCGTCCGGGTGATAGACATCAACGACCCCCTCCCTGCCCTCCCCCGCAAGCGGGGGAGGGGAAGGTTTCTGATCCCCTCCTCCGCGCAGCGGGGGAGGGTTAGGGTGGGGGCCGCTGCCAGTCGCACGCTCGACGATGTTCACCCCATAGAGCCGTTCCGCCACTGCAAACATTCCCTGAAGCACGCGCGGCAACGGAAAGTACGGCCGCAACGCTTCCTCGGACAGCGAGAACTTCTGCTGCTTCTGGCGTTCAGCGTAGAAGCCGACATCCCACGCACTCAAAGCGCGGCCGGCGAACTTCACGAGATCCGCGAATTCGCGCTGCGCGACGGGCTTGCTCTTCGTGGCGAGCTGTTCGAGGAACTCGCGCACTTCTTTCGTCGAAGAGGCCATCTTGGTCGCGAGCGAGTATTCGACGTAGTTGTCGAAGCCCACCAGGTTCGCGAGTTCGCGCCGTGTCGCCAGGATCTCGCCCATCAGCGCGCTGTTGTCCCAGCGCTCGGGCGACAGTCCCTGATCCGAACCGCGCGTCACCCAGCCGTGATAGAACTCGCGACGCAGGTTCTCGTCTTCGGCATGCATGAGCACGGCGGTGTAGTTCGGCGCATCGAGCGAGAACAGCCAGCCTTCCTTGCCGGCGGCTTCCGCCGCTGCGCGTGCACGCTGCACGACGGGCGCGGGCAGCCCATTGAGTTCGGCTTCGTTGGTGACGTGACGCGACCACGCGTTCGTCGCATCGAGCACGTTCTCATCGAACTTCGATTGCAGCGTCGTCAACTTCTCCATCAGCGTCTTGAATTGCTGTTTCTTTTCTTCCGGCAGCGCCACGCCGGCGAGGCGGAAATCGCGCAGCGCGTTTTCCAGCAGCTTGCGCTGCGCCGCGGTCAGGCGGCCGCTCTCGTTCTTCAGGATGTGCTCATAGGCTGCATAAAGATCGATGTTCTGCGCCAGATCCGTATGCCACGCCGTCAGCAGCGGCAGACAGGCATTGTAGGCGGCACGCAGTTCGTCGCTGTTCACCACGCCGTTCATGTGTCCGACCGGCGACCAGGTGCGCGACAGGCGATGCTGCATTTCCTCCAGCGGCACCACCAGCGAATCCCAAGTCTTCGCGCCGCTGGCGAGCAGCGACTGCAATTTCGCGCGGTTCTCGTCGAGCACCTGCCGGATGGCCGGCTCGATGTGTTCGGGGCGGATGGCGCTGAAGGGCGGCAGGTCGTGGGATTGCAGCAATGGATTGGTCATGGGCCTGAAGTCGCTGACGGCGTGGATCGCCAAGGGAGATGGGGTCTGATATATCGACTCTCAACCGTTCCGTGTCAATTGGATTTCCCCATGACCGTCAGTGCCTATCGCTCCGTCATGCCGACGCTGGGGGCGCGCGTTTACATCGATCCGAGCGCCGTCGTGATCGGCAAGGTCACGATCGGTGAGGATTCGTCCGTGTGGCCGACGGCCGTGATCCGCGGCGACGTGAATACCATCACCATTGGCGCACGCACCAGCATCCAGGATGGTTCCGTCCTGCACGTCACGCACGATGGGCCGTATCGCCCCGGCGGACGCGCCTTGATCGTCGGCTCCGACGTCACGATCGGACATCGCGTGACATTGCACGCCTGCACCATCGGCAATGCCTGCCTGATCGGCATGGGCGCGATCCTGCTCGACGACGTCGTCACCGAGGACTTCGTCATGATCGGTGCCGGCACGCTGGTGCCGCCGGGCAAGAAGCTCGACAGCGGCGGCCTGTACGTCGGCAGCCCCGCGAAGCGCGTGCGCGAACTCAAACAGAGCGAGATCGAATTCCTGACGTATTCAGCGGCGCACTATGTGAAGGTGAAGGACGAGTACCTGAAGTGACGAATACGCCTGCAAGGATTCCGCGCGCGTGAAATTCCTGCCGCTGATCTGGGCCGGACTGTGGCGTCGGCCGGTGCGATCGGTGCTCACGGCGCTGTCGATCGTCGTGGCGTTCACGCTGCTCGGCCTGCTGGAAGGCGTGAATGCGGGTTTCGCCAGTGCAATCGCCAATGCACACCGCGATTTTCTCATCACCGATACGCGCGTTCGTGGCGGTGCGCAGATGCCGATTGCGGCAATGGCGCGTATCGCGGCCCTGCCCGGCGTGCGGCAAGTGGCGCAGCGCGCCTACTTCATGGGGGTGTATCGCGAGCCTGCCGCCAAGAACACGCTCGCCGCCATCGCGACGGTGCCGGATCTGTGGTTCCAGGTACGGCCCGGCTTCGTGGTGGCGCCCGACCATCTGGCTGCGATGCGCGAACATCGCAATGGCCTGCTCTCCACGCCGCCCATGCTCGAGTATTTCGGCTGGAAGATCGGCGATGTCATCACGGTGCGTTCGCAGACGCTCAAGATCGATGGCAGCGGCGACTGGCAATTCAGGATCGTCGGCACTTTCGATACGGAGAGCGAACCCACGACCACCGGGTTCGGGCTGATCAACTACGCCTATCTCGATGAGTATCGCGTCGCAGACCGCGGCACGGCGGAACGCTTCTACGTGCGTATCTCGGATCCGAACCGTGCCGTGGCCACCGCGGCCGCCATCGACAGCATCTTTGCCAACTCATCGCATGAAACGCGTACGCGCTCGGATCAGGCTCGCGCCGAGGCCCAGGCAAAGCAGATGGGCGACGTGCGGTTCTTCACCAACGCCATCATGGCCTCCGTGCTGTTCACGCTGGCGTTCCTGACCGGCAACACGCTGCGCCAGTCGTTCCAGGAGCGCACCGCCGAATTCGCCGTGCTGAAGGTGATGGGCTATTCCGGCGCGCACGTGCTGACCCTCTCTTTCGCAGAAGCGCTGCTGCTGTATCTGCCGCCCGCGATGGCCGGTCTGCTCATCGCCCGTGCACTCGCTCCGTTCGTCGATCAGGAACTGGGCCGGATCGTCATCTCGCCCGCCGTCGCAGTCGCGGGAATTCTCTGTGCGGCGGCGCTCGCATTGCTGAGTGCTGCAATCCCTGCGTGGCAGTTGTCGCGCGCTCCGATCGCGGCGTCGGTGGGAAGGCGCTGAGCGATGCGCATCGTTTCACAGATCATCGCCATCGCCGCCGTGAATCTGCGCAGCCTCGGCCAGCGCAAGGGCAATTCCCTGGTGATCGTCACGGGCATCGCCGGTGTCGTGGCCGTGCTGCTGTCGGTGCTCGCCATGTCGATGGGGTTTCGCCAGGCCATCGACAGCGACGCAAGCGACGATCGCGCGATCGTGCTCGCGCCGAGCGCAGATTCCGAATATCAGAGTTCGCTTGCCCGCAGCAGCCTGGCCACCGTTGGCAACGCGCGCAATGTCCGGCGCGACCCGCGGGGCCGCCCGCTCGTTTCCGGCGAGACCATCCTCGTCGTGCCGGTGATGCGCAAAAGCGATGGCTCCGACGTGAACGTCACCCTGCGCGGCGTTGGCGAGCAGTATTTCGCCGTCCGGCCCGAGATGCGGATCGTCGCCGGACGAATGATCCGCACCGGCACGCAGGAACTGCTCGTCGGCGCGGCGGCGCTTGCCCAGTTCGCGGGACTGGAGATCGGCAGCCAGGTGCGCCTGCAGGACGGCGACTGGACGGTCGTCGGCGTGTTCCGCGGCGATGGCGGCGCACGCGATTCGGAACTCGTCGCCGACGTACTGACCGTCATGTCGATCTACAAGCTCCAGACCTTCAACAGCATCACCGTCGCCCTGCCATCGGCCAGCGCTTTCCAGCGCTTCAAGGAGGAGATGGCCGCCGATCCCACGCTCGCCGTGGACGTCCACAGCGAGCCCGAATATCTCGCCTCTGCGTCGAAGTCCGTGCGCGGAATGCTGCGGCTGGTGGCCTATGTGGTCGGCTCGATCATGTCGCTGGGCGCCCTGTTCGGCGCACTCAACTCGATGCATTCGGCAGTCGCCGCGCGCAGTGTCGAGATCGCCACGCTGCGCGCCATCGGATTCGGTTCGGGCGCCCTCGTCGTGGCGATTCTGCTGGAGGCGCTGCTGCTGGCGCTGGTGGGCGCAGCGGCCGGTGTCGCCATCGCGTATCTCGCCTTCAACGGCGCGGTCATCAGCACGCTGGGCGGCGCTGTCTGGGACTCGCAGCTCGTCTATGCGCTGCGGATAACGCCAGCCTTGGTTGCGTTCGTCGTGGCGCTGGCCTGCGGACTCGGGTTGATCGGCGGGATCGTCCCGGCGCTGCGTGCGGCCAGAGAGAATGTTGCCGACGCGTTGCGGTCCGTCTGAATCACTGCCGCCTTTCCCATCTGCAGACGTGGCGATCGTGACTGCGGGGCAGCGCGCCAGCGCATTCAGCGCTGGAACAGGCCCGCATATTGCGTGGGTGGACGCATGTACAGCCAATCGATCTGTCGCCAGCGATGGATCGCGAGCCTGCGGAGCAGAAGTACGCAGCCAAGCTGGATGACAACGACGATGGCGAGGGCGCGCCATGAGCCCTGGGCCAGGGAAAACATCACGACCTGCGCCATCACCAGCGAAAGGACACTCACGAAGTGGATGAGGTCAACCTGCCTGACTGTGAACGTACTGAGTGCGGCATAGGCGCCGCAGAGGCCGGCGCATGCCGCGATCATGAAGTGCGTGACGACCTGTCGCGGTGAGGCTCCGGCGAGCGGCGATGCGTAGAGCGCTGCCACACCGGCCAGCATCAGCGCAGCGGTGCAGAAATTTCTCAGCGCCGCGCGCTCGATTGCGCGCTGCACGTCTTCGCGCGAGCCCGGTATGCGTAGCCATAGAAAACGCGAATTTCGCACGATAGTCATGGTGGCGCTCTGCATCCCCGCCGTCACGCAGTACACCCAGAAGGCGCTCGTGACTGGAGGCAGATAAAGGGTGACCGTCCCCCAGAATCCGCGGATGCTGATCGCAAGCGGGTCCGTGAGCTGAGAGAGCAGGGCGACTACCACGATGACGATCACGACGATGTTCCAGAATTTGCGCCACCGGGTCGATAGCAGGGCTGAGCTGAGCAGCAGACCCAATGCGCGTTCACGCGTCACGTTCTCGTCGAGATCGATTGGGGACGATCGGTTGGCCGTTTGCCAGTAGCGTCGGCGCTGTCCGATGTGTCGCGTGCGGGTGTACCACAGGACGAAGGCGGTCCAGGCCGCGAGCGAGGCGCCGAACCATGTCCAGGGTGGGATTGCATCGAGCACGATACGCATCGATGGCATGACTCGGGATGCGATGAATCCCGCACTGGCCATCAGCCATAGCCACCACGCCCAGCGCTGGCCGGAGAGCGCCAGAAACATCAGGAGAAACGCGACTGTGGCGAATGTGAAGACATGGACGAGTGCCGGGAGCAGTGGAGTGCGACTCGATTCGGCGGCGACGAAGATCAGGGCAAACATCGCCAACTGCGCGATCATGAGCGCCGCGAGGGCGGCGAGCATCCAGATGTGGAAATGGGGGAGCAGTTGGTTTGAGCGCGATGCCGACAGGCCGTGAAAAATCGCGGGGCTCGCGAACAGCGTCACGATCCCGGCGGGTACGAACAGGGCGAGGAAAACGAAAGACCACGTCGGTTCTCCCACCTTGAGGTTGAGGACCGCAAGCATTCCGCACAGCACGATCCCGATACCGTTGAGCCATCGCTGCAATGGCATGGCAGTGAAGAACGTCCACCCGATCCGTAGAACCGCCTTCATCGGTGCAGCTCCAGAAAGATGTCTTCGAGCCCGAGCCCCTCGACGTCGATGCGCGCGTCGAACTGCGACGCCAGCGTGTCAGCCAGCGCGGGCTGCCATTGCGTGACGGTGACCATCGCCGTATTGCCGTCGATGCGCGTGGCGAGCGCATTCGGCGCCGCGAGGTTGGCCGGCAGCGGCGCGCGCGAGCGGATGTGCAGGCGGACGACGGATTCCTTGAGCGCATCCAGTTCGCCCTGCCAGTGCAGGCGGCCGTCCTTGACGATCCACACCTTGTTCGCCGCCCGCTCCAGATCGGAGACGATGTGCGATGAGAACAGCACGGCGCGGCGCTCGTTCTCGCCGATGGCGAACAACTGTTGCAGGAACTGCCGGCGCGCGATGGGGTCGAGACTGGCGACCGGCTCGTCGAGCACCAGCAGGTCGGGATGGTGGCCGAGCGCGGCAAGCACGCCGAGTTTCTGGCGCTCGCCGACGGACAACGAATCGATGCGGCGCGTGAGGGGCACCGTCCATTCCGCGGTCAATCGCTCGATGAGCGCGTGATCCCAGTGAGCATGAAAGGCGGCGACGATGGCAAGCTGCTGCCTGCCGTTCAGCATTCCGAACAGCTCATCCTGCTGCGGCAGAAAGCCGATGCGTGCCTTGGCGGCGGCGGACAGGTGCAGCGCGTCCTCGCCGAACACCGCGACCGAGCCGCGGTCCGGCCGGCTGAACCCAAGCAGCGTTTCCAGCAGTGTCGTCTTGCCCGCGCCGTTCTTGCCGAGTACGCCGATGATGTCGCCGGGCAGCACGTCCGCGGAAATCGAATCGAGCACGGCTTTCGAGTCGCGCCATGTGGTCAGGTCGCGAACGGAAACGGTTGGATCAGCCATTTTCCTTCTCCCACTGGTCGCCGACGAGCGTCAGCAGTTCCTTCTTCCCGATCTCGAGCTGGCGCGCCGCCAGCGCGAGTTCCGCGGCAGCCGCCTCGAGTTGCTGCAAGCGTTGTGCGAGCGGCGCCTGATTGCGGCGTCGTGTCGCGACCCGCATCGGCTTGCCGCGCTGGCGTTCGAGCAGCCCTTCGGTTTCGAGCAGGGTGTACGCCTTGGAGATCGTCATCGGGTTCACGGCATGCAGCTCCGCCAGTTCGCGCACGGACGGCAGCTCCGTGCCGGGCGTCAACTGGCCGCCCGAGATGAGGCGCGTGACCTGGTCGACGAGCTGCCGGTAGATCGGCGTGCCTGATTGCGGATTGAGTACGAACACCGGCGGTGCTTGTTCATGTATAATAGTGTATCGTTACACTAATACACATGGGAGAGAGGCGTCAAGCAGTCTTCGTGACTTTCGTCACTTCTGACTCTTCACCGCCTCCAGCACGGGCTTCGTCTCCGGCTTCACGCCGCGCCACAGATAGAAAGATTCGGCTGCCTGCTCCACCAGCATGCCCCAGCCGGTTTCGGCGCGGCCGGCGCCGGCATTCTTTGCCCAGCGCGTGAATGCCGTGTCGCCCTTGCCGTAGGCCATGTCGTAGCACAGCGTCGTGGGGCCGATGACTGCCGGAGGAATGGGCGGAATCGTGTCCTGCAGGCTGGCGGAGGTGGCGTTGAGGATCAGGTCGAACGTGCCGGTCGTACTGATGGCGTCGAAGCCGCAGCCCTTCACTTCACCCAGCAGCCGGAATTCATGCGCGAGCTGGGTGGCGCGATCGCCGTTGCGATTGGCGATCTCAATATATTCGGGCGCCGCGCCGAGCAGCGGCCCGAGCACGCCGCGCGCGGCGCCGCCGGCACCGAGCAGCAGGATGCGTGCGTTCTCCACGTTGAGCGACAGGTTGTGCGTGAGATCGGTGAGCAAGCCCGCGCCGTCGGTGTTGTCGCCGAGCAGGCCTTCTTCCTGCATGGCGAGCGTATTCACGGCGCCGGCGATTTCCGCGCGCGGCGTGCGGAAGCGGGCCAGCAGTGCCACGGCCTGCTTGTGCGGCACCGTGACGTTCAGTCCCTTGCCGCCGGATTCGAAGAACTCATTCACGTCGCGTTCGAGATTCTCCGGCGCGACTTCGAGGCGCGAATACGTGAGCGACTGGTTCGTCTGTTTCGCGAACAGGCCGTGGATGAACGGTGACCAGCTGTGTCTGATCGGAAAACCGATGACGGCGTAGCGGTCGGGCGTGGGGGAACTCATGGGCGCCTGTATGCCAGAGAATGCTGCGAAGGTCCGTGAAGCAGGTCATTTGCGCGTGTGCGGGAATGATTGTGTCGCGCGAACGTTGCATGTTCCCCGCAACGCCCCCTCCCCAACCCTCTCCCCTCGCTGGGGGATTCCGGCGCGCATTCGCTCGCCTCCTCCCCGCTTCGCGGAGGAGGGGGTCGGACGCTAGCGGCCTTCACGACTCCACGCCGCGGCCTGTTTGGCGAAATACGTCAGAATGCCGTCGGCGCCGGCGCGCCGGATCGACAGCAGCGATTCCATGATCGCGCCGCGTTCGTCGAGCCAGCCGTTGCGGATCGCTGCCGTCAGCATCGCGTACTCGCCGCTCACCTGGTACACGAACGTCGGCGCGCCGAAGGTGTCCTTCACGCGGCGCACGATGTCGAGGTAGGGCAGACCGGGCTTCACCATGATCATGTCGGCGCCTTCCTGCAGGTCGAGCGCGACTTCGCGCAGCGCTTCGTCGGAATTCGCCGGATCCATCTGGTAGCTGTACTTGTTGCCCTTGCCGAGATTGCCGGCCGAACCGACGGCGTCGCGGAACGGACCATAGAAGCTCGACGCGTACTTCGCCGAGTAGGCGAGGATGCGCGTGTTGGTGTGGCCTTCGAGTTCGAGCGCTTCGCGGATGGCGCCGATGCGGCCGTCCATCATGTCGCTGGGCGCGACGACGTCGGCGCCCGCGGCGGCGTGTGACAGCGCCTGTTTGACGAGTGCGGCGACGGTGATGTCGTTCAATACGTAGCCGCTGTCGTCGATGATGCCGTCCTGTCCATGGGTGGTGAACGGATCGAGCGCAACGTCGGTGATCACGCCGAGTTCAGGCACGGCTTTCTTCACGGCGCGCACGGCGCGTTGTGCGAGGCCTTCCGGATTCCAGGATTCCTCCGCATCGAGACTCTTCGCCTCGCGCGGCGTGACGGGAAACAACGCCAGCGCCGGGATGCCGAGCTTCACGAGTCCTTCGGCTTCGCGCACCAGTTCATCGACGCTGACCCGCTCGACGCCGGGCATGCTCGCCACGGCCTCGCGCTGATTGCGGCCTTCGATGACGAACATCGGGTAGATGAGGTTGTCGGGGCCGAGCGTCGTTTCGCGCATCAGGCGGCGCGAAAAGTCGTCGAAGCGCATGCGGCGCAGACGGGTGCGCGGGAATTCGCCGGTTTCTCGGTCGGACATGGCGGGCTCGGGTCTCTGGGGCTTGAGGTGCGAAGCGCAGGGCGCACAAGATTGCGAGGCCGAAGCCTACAACCTCCGGACCGGTGCCTCAAACATGCCAGTCAAGAATCCGACCCGCTGCCAGTGGGTCGCCAACGGCAACGATCTCTACGTCCGCTATCACGACACCGAGTGGGGCGTGCCGGCCTGGGACGATGCGACCCAGTTCGAATTCCTGATCCTGGAAGGCGCGCAGGCGGGACTGTCGTGGTCGACCATCCTCAACAAGCGCGAAGGCTATCGTGCGGCGTTCGCCGGCTTCGATCCGGAAAAGATCGCGCGCTTCGGCAAGCGCGATGTCACGCGACTGATGAACGATGCCGGCATCGTGCGCAATCGTCTGAAGATCGAATCCGCCATCGGCAACGCCAGGGCGTTTCTGGAATTCAGCGAGAAGGTCGGTTCATTCTCGAAGCATCTGTGGAGCTTCGTCGGCGGCAAGCCCATCCAGAACGACATCGCATTGCACGGCAAGGTGCCGGCCACCAGCCCCGAGTCGGATGCGCTGAGCAAGGATCTCAAGAAGCGCGGCTTCCGCTTCGTCGGCAGCACGATCATCTACGCGCACATGCAGGCGACGGGCATGGTGAACGATCACCTGACGAGCTGCTTCCGCCACAAGGAGTGCAGGACGCTGGCGCAGAAGAAGTGACTGCGAGCGCCAGCGTCGCCGCCCTCAGAGTTTGTTGTGGACCGTGATCTGGAATTCCTCGTCGAACTGATGGATCTCGGTGCCGGTGCTGTTCCGCTTGCGCCACTCGAAACCGCCGCCAGTGGGTTTGAGCGTGATGGCCCACGTCGCTGCGCGACCGGGAACGGCCTGTATCTCGTAGAAGGGCAGCCGGGTGTCGCGTACCGCGACGTAGTCGCTGTCGGTGCTCGTCGTGGACGAGGAATGCAGCGTGCCTCCCGCGGTCTCGATGTCCCTGGTAGTGACGTTGTCGCAATGGATCCTGCCCGGACCCCAGTCCATCAGCCACAGGACGATCGGCCGCCTGCCACCGTCGTTGCGAACATTCGGGCATCGCCCTGCAGGATGCCTTCGCCTTGCTGCTGCAGGCTGGCACTGAGATCGGTTCGGAAGAAGTAGGGTGTGCCCGGCGTGGAGGACGAGCTGTGCATCTCTTCGCCGTGCTGGTGCTTGAACTCGATCCGCAGGCGGAAACAGGAGTTCAGCGCCTCCTGCAGTTCGTTGGCGCGGCTTTCCAGGCCTTCGAGCAACAACAGGCGGATGACACGCAGGGCTTTCTGCACGTTGCCGAAACCGCCGCCGGAATTCACGCAGGAAACCTGCACGTCGTCGGCTGCGAGCGTCAGCAGGTCGATTATCGTCGTCCGCTACGCGCTCGGCGAGTGCCTGCGCCGTGGCGTCCGCCGCGTCGCCCATCAACATCTCCGCGCGCTGCCATCCGCGCAGCGCGGCGATGGCGGTCTCCATCTGCTCGTGGTTCGCGTACGCCGCAGCAACGACGGGAGCGACCCGATCGTTGTAGTACGCCAGCAGCGCGGCATTGAGCTCTGCGTTGGGATCGGGATCGTCGGCCGCCTGCATGCGCACGGCCGAGCCTTTCAGCAGGCGCGCGAGCGGGACGCTGCTGGCTGCGGAGGTCAGCGCGGCGAGTCGCGCCAGTCGCGCCGGCTCGGCACGCGCCGCTTCGAACTGCGCATCGATGGACTGCGGCCAGCGACCGGCCAGTGCCTGGCGCTGGACATCGGAGGCATTGGCCAGACCGACGATGCCGAGATGATCGAGCCGGTCGCACGTGAGTCTCCAGTATTCCTGCGAACTCCGTCGCCCGCGCGAGAACCGCAAGTCGGCGGGAACGGTGCCGGGCGTCGATTCGACTTCCTTGCGTATGTCGATCGCGGGCATTCGTTCGAACGCAGACGCCCATTTGCGCTGCGCAAGGAACGCTGCGTTCGTCTCATAAGAAGAATGCGGCCTCGTTTGCGATCCGGCTGTCCCCGAAGGGGCATCGTCATTCGCGCGTCCGCATGAGCGGCAGCAGCAGGATTGCGCTCAGGACTGCGACGCCGCACGCGACGAACGGCTGCGGCATGGGCGGCGATGACCACACGGCAGCGACGGCCTTCCAGCTCGCCGCCAGGCCGAAGCCGAAGGCGACGGCGAGACAGAGTGCAATGCACGTGATGATCGCGAGCCTGACGATGCGTGCTCGTTCCTCCGCTGCCACGGCCCGCGCGACGCCGCGAACGAAGTCCTCATCCGGCGATGGCGGTTCGTCCGCCATCCCCTGCGTCAGCAGCCGTTCGAATTCATTCATGGGCGTCTCCGGCTGCGCGGCGCATCTTCGCCGTGCCGCGCAGGATGTGGGATTTCACGGTGCCGAGCGGGATGCCGGTCGCCTGCTCGATTTCTCCGTGACTCAGGCCTTCGCCGAGATTCAGAACGACGCACAGGCGTTCGGGATCGGAAAGCTGCGCGAGCGCCCGGTCGAGGTCGAATTGCGCTTGTGCCGTGCGGCTCGGCGACGGCTCATCGGACGCGAGCGTATCGAGCGTCGCAGGCGCATCGAAGTCGCCACGTCTCAAGCGCCGGGCATCGATGAACCGATGCACCGCCAGCCGTCGCAGCCAGCCGGCGAATGCGGCCGGCTCGCGCAGATTCGCAATGCTCTGCCATGCGCGCAGGAACGTGTCCTGCGCGAGATCGTCCGCCTGTTGCGGGTGGCCGCACACGCGGCGCAGCAGCGCGCGCAGCCAGCGTTCCCTCCGCCGCACGAGTTCCTCGAACGCGATGCGGTCCCGCGACTGCGCCGCGAGCACGAGCGTCGATTCGGGGAGCGCTCTTGCGGCTGCAGGGTCCATGCGCGAGCCTCACGCTTCCTTGCAGGTCGCGAAAGTCCGCAGGATGAAGAGGCCGAGCGCGGTGAAGCCGATGCCGGTGCACGCGTTTATCGTCGCGCCGATGAGCATGCCGTGAGCCGCGCGCTCGCCCATCGCCGGCGCGATGTAGAACTGCGCGGCGAGCGACAGTCCGGTCGCTGTCGACAGCCCCGATACGCCGAGGAACAGCGTGACGAGCGCAAGGATCGACGCGTAGTCCCAGACCGGCGCCGGCCGGGTCGTGCCGGACAGGAAGCGCATGCTCAGCAGACCCAGCGTCGTGAGTCCGACGCCGCTGCTCAGGTTGATGAGCGCGCCGACCATCATTCCTGCGGCGTCGGCCGTCGATACCAGGAGGTGCGACGCGATCGACAACGCCGTGCCGACGCACAAGCCGCCGACCCCGACGACGAGATTGAACAGCGCAAACCACCTGCCGACGGGACGGCGGGGCGGAACGAGCATCTGCTCGATCAGGGCCGCATCGGCCAGCCGTCCGCTCGCAATGGCCTCACTGATCGTGCGCAACGCCAGCGTGCGCGAGCGATGTCGCAGCCAGCTGGGAATGACGATGACGATCGCGATGAATCCAAGGAACACGCTGGCAAGGGTGATGAGCTGGCTCATGGCCGATTCCTGACGGTGCAGTGCACGTGAGGACGAGATTCGGACTCGTATTGGATGCAGCCGTGCGAGAGTCTGTCAGCGGCTTTGCAGGTGCGGAGTCGCTCGCCTGTGTCGCCCGCGCCGGGGCCAGTGGCGAGATGGCAGGTGTCGCCGCGGGAGCGGCGTGTCTCGTCATGAACCAGGACAGTCCTTGTCGCGTCTCATTATTCCCCGGCCAGCCACTCGATCCGCACACTGCCGGTCTTGTCCGGCGACAGCAGTCGCAGCAGTTCATCGAGTGTTTCGCGCATCGCGATATCGAGCTGCCAGGGTGGATTCGCGATCAGCAGGCCGGAGCCGTTGAGACCGAGCGGCGAGTCCTCCGGCTTCAGGTGAAAATCGAGCAGCAGCAACTTCCGCAGACCGGACTGTTGCAGCGAGGCATGAAAGCGCCGGTATTCGCCGCTGGCCTTGATGGGATACCACACGGCGAACACGCCGTTGGGCCAGCGATCGAGGCCGAACCTGAGTGCCTTTTCGACGGCGGCGAATTCGTCTTCCGCTTCATAGGGCGGATCGATGAGCACGAGTCCGCGATTCTCTTTCGGCGGCAGATAGGTCTTGAGAGACGCATAACCGTCGCCGGTGATGACCGACATGCCGCGACGCCGCGGCAGGGATTTCTCCAGTGCGCGCGCTTCCATCGGCTGCTGTTCGACGAAGACGACGCGATCGGTGTCGCGAAGCACGCGCAGTGCGAGCAGGGGCGAGCCGGCGTACTGGCGGAATTGCCGGGTCGTTTTCTCCGATGCCTCGGACGCGATCTGCAGATAGGCGGCGAGATCGGCGTCGGCTGGACGGGCTTCGTGCAGCCGTCCTGCACCTTCGCGCCATTCGTTGCCCCGCGCGGCATCCTCCGAATGCAGGTCATACAGCCCGCGGCCCGCATGCGTGTCCAGAAAGAACAGCGGCGTCGGCTTGCGCGTCAGGCGGGCCAGGATGGCCAGCAGTACGACGTGCTTGTGTACATCGGCAAAGTTGCCGGCGTGAAAGGCGTGGCGATAATTCATGGAACGGGCCCACAGGCCCCAGGGTCTTAAATTGTGAGTCTCAACCGTTTCGGAGCCGGGAGATGATGAATGATGATCAGGACCATCGCCATCGCATTGCTCGCAATCGCCGGCTCGCCGGCCCTATCGGTCATGGCTGCTGAATCAGACGGCGCTGCGGCAGCAGAAGCGTCGGCCCTGGCCCGACAGACGCTGGCGGCCCATCTGAAGACAGCGGAGGGCGAACTGCAGGTCGATTCGGTGGAGCCGCGCACCTGGAACGATTCCAGCCTCGGCTGCGGCAAGCCCGGAACCATGGCGCTGCAGGTCATCACGGAGGGCTACGCGGTGACGCTGCAGGCGGCCGGTCGCACGTACCGCGTGCACGTCGCCGGCAAGAACGCCGTGGTGTGCGATCAGCCATTGCTGACGCGCAAGGAACAGAGCCGGCCCGCTCACGCGCGCGGCCTGGACGTGATGATCGAGAAGGCGCGCGCGGATCTGGCGATGCGTCTGCAGGCCGATCCGGCTGCCATCCGCCTGCAGGGCACGCGGCCGCAGCAGTGGCGCGACAACACGCTGGATTGTCCCCGGGCTGACGAAGCGGTGGTGGCGCAGCCCGTCAACGGATTCAAGCTTTTCCTGCGCTACCAGGGGCGCATCTATACCTATCACTCCGACCTGAGCGACGTACGCGCCTGTCCGCCGATCGAAAGCCAGTAGCGGCCGCTTCGATTCCTTCCGTCAGAAATGAAGAAGGGCCACCTTGCGGTGGCCCTTCGAGTCTGCGATCGGAAGACCGGTCGGATTACTTCCGGCCTTTCTTCTTCTCGACGTGCACCGACAGTGCCGGCTGCGCCAGCGAGATGTTGTTCTGCAGCAGCCACAGCGACGTGCCGGTCGGACCGCTCATTCCCACGTCGACGCTGTCGTTCGGGTCGATGCCGAACGAGTTCAGGTCGGGAACGATTTCCTTCGACAGATCCACCGTGCCGCGCTGCACGTCCTGATCGCCATTGCGTGCAGTCACCGTCAGCACGTAGCTGAACTTGTCGGGTACCAGGCCCGGGAACTGCGGCGACGACGCCAGCGTGAACGGCAGGGTGAGGACGCGGTCGTTGTAGTCCCACGTCACGATCGGTGCCCAGTCGATGAAGCCGCCGCCGGTCGCGTCGAACTGCAGCGTCGCGAACTCGCCCGGATCCTGATCGACATAGTCGGAGAGGTCGGTGCCTTCGAGATAGGCATCGGCGACGCCGTCATTGTCGGCATCGATCTCGAGCAGGAAGTTCAGGTTCGAGAGATGCTCGAACGGACGCTCCATGACGAAGCCGAGTTCCAGCACGCCGAGGCCGAGGTAGAAAGCCGGATTGGCGCGACGGAAGCCGACCGCAGCGATCGAGCCGTACGTCCTGTTCTGCCGTTCACCGCCGATCTTCGCCAGCGTGAAGGCTTCTGCCCAGCCCAGCGACGGACCGAAGTTGCGCAGCTTCACATCGGACAGGCCGTTGTCCGGCAGCACGAGCACGCTCGATGCCGGATCGACGACGGCGAGATAGCCGACGCGCAGCGAGTCCTTGCCATCGCTGAACACGCACCAGCCATCCACCTCCGTCTGGCTGACGACGGCGTCGTCGTACACGCCTTTCTTCCAGGCCGCTTTCGGGTCGAACTTGAACGTGATCTGCGCACTGGTCTTGCCCTTGGCATTCACGCTGACCGTGCTCGGGCATTTCACTTCGACGCCCGGATAGGTCTGGTTCGGCTCATGGGTCGCGCGGAACGTGCGACGTTTGCCGCTCAGATCCGTCAGCGTGACCTTCTCGCTTTCGAAGGCGGTGATGAGCGGATTGATGCGACCGAAAGAAACGCCGCCCGGCAAGGCATAACTCGTCAGCGACACGGCCTTGTCGACGCGGATCGAACCGACACCCTGGCGGGCGAGATCGGTGTCACCCGACGTATTCGCATCGACCGTGGAGTTCTGCAGCAACGCCTTGATCGCCGCCTGGTCCAGCTTCGGATGCTTCTGGCGCAGCAGCGCAGCGGCCCCCGCCGTGTGCGGCGATGCCATGGATGTGCCCTGGATGTTGAGGCTGCCCGTGCCGCTGCCCACGCCGGCCGAGACGATGGCCACGCCTGGCGCATTGAGGTCCGGCTTGAACGTCGAGCCGCCGCTGCCGGGGCCACGCGAGGAGAACGCAGCGATCTGGTCATCGTCGAGCGGATTGAGTGCGAGATCGATCGTTGCATTGACGTTGCTTGCCGCAGCCAGCGCAGCACCGTCTGCCTGCGTGATCATCACGCCGGGGATGGTGATGGTTGCGTCGAGACCGCCCATCACGATGGGATCGCCGGCCGCGTTGTTGTAGACGATGATCGCGCGCGCGCCCGCCTGCTGGGCCTGCGTGTACTTGGCGAGGAAGCCGCAGGTCCCAGGAAAACCTGTCGGCGCGCCACGAACGAACAGCGCGATGTTTCCTGCGAGCGCGGCGGCGTTGGTGAGCGGCAGACAGCCCTGGCGCGGTTCTGCCGGTACGACCTGTCCGGTGATGGGACCGGTACTTGCCAACGTCACAGGTCCTGCCCCTTCGACCGATGGTTTCACTCCGGCGACCGACGCCGGCGCCGTGACGTTCACGCGCGACGACAATCGTCCACCGGGAGTATTGGCTGCCGTCGAAATCGCCGATGAGGCGACGCCCGGTGCGCCCGTGACGTAAGGCGTGTTGCCTTCGTTGCCGGCAGACGTTGCGACGATGATGCCGACCTTCGCGGCATTGTTCGTCGAGATCGCCGACGGATCGTCCGGTTCGCCGAAGGGCGAACCGAGGCTCATGTTGATCACGTCGAGGTGATCGCTCATGTCGCCGTCGCCGTTCGGATCCATCGCCCATTCGATGGCGAGCGAGGTCAGGTCGGTGCTGCCGCCGGCATCGCCGAAGACCTTGAGCGCATAGAGTGCTGCGCCAGGCGCCACGCCCGCTCCGACGCTGCCTGCCACGCCGAGGCCGGCCGCGGTGCCGGCGACGTGCGTGCCGTGACCATTGCCGTCGAGCGGATCGCCGTCGGGTTGCGGCACGGAGGTGGGGATGTTCGCGTTGTAGGTCGGGCCGGCGAAGTCGTAGCCGCCCTTCACTTTCGCCGTCGGGAACGTGCCCGGCTCGACGATGCTCTTGTTGTTGCCGGCGTAGTCGGCCGGATTGCCGCTGCCGCCGAAATCGGCATGCGTGTAGTCGATGCCGGTGTCGATGATGCCGATCTTGACGCCTTCACCTTTGCCGAGCGCAGCCCAGACTGCCGGCGCGCCGATCCACGGCACGCTGTCGATGTTGTCGAGCGTGTGGATTTCGACGCGGCCCACCGAACGCACGCCGGGCAGCGAGCGCAGGCTGTCGAGTTCTGCAGGATCCACGTTGATGCGGATGCCGTTGGCGGCCACGCGCTGCGTGGAGAGGATCTCCGCGCCGTGGCTTGCGAGCACGGATCTCATCTGCACCTGCTGCTGCGATACGCGCTCGGCTTGTGCGCGCTGTGCCGCAGGCGATGCGAATGAGCCCTGCGTTTCGAGCGCCTGCGCGTTGAGTTCGGCGACGGCGGGCTGGTCGAGTTGCACGAAGACCTGCACGCGCTTGCGCGGCTGGTCGAGCGATTTGCCGTGCAGTTTGAGAGAGGGAGCAGCGCCGCGCGGCTTCGCTTCGCCGGCCGCCTGCGTCGCCAGGGGCACGACCGCGAGCGCTGTAGTCAACAGCGTGCCTGCGATCACCGATCGCAAGCCGGGTACAGAGTGATCCATTGGAAAATCCCCGAGGTTGTTATGGCGCCTGATGCGCTTTCGCCGGGGATGGGCTGTCGCTCGAGCGCACATCCAGTCCGCGTCGAAACTCGCACCTCCTTGCGTGCAGGCGACACTGCCCGAACGCAACGGGACGCGAGCCGCAGCAGATGGCCGCAGTGAACCTGCAACTGACGGGAACCCGATTGCGGCTCGCGCAATCGTCGCGACGGACGCTACTCCGCGTGTTGTGTGAATTCAATCACGCTATTGGGCAGTCGCAGAACGCGCGAACGACACGGCGACTCGCGCTGCTGCTTGTATACAGATGCTGCGAATCGCGCAGCGAGCGGTGAATCAGACGGGAGTCGACGTGCTGCGGCTGTCGAGTTCGCGCAGCCAGTCGCGCGGGCGCAGGAATTCTTCGTAGAGACGCGCTTCGGGCGAACCGGACGCGGGATGCCAGTCGTATTCCCAGCGCGCGAGCGGCGGCATCGACATGAGGATGGATTCGGTACGTCCGCCGGACTGCAGGCCGAACGAAGTGCCGCGGTCGTATACCAGATTGAATTCGACATAACGGCCGCGGCGATACAACTGGAACTGACGCTCGCGTTCGCCCCACGACATCGCACTGCGTCGCGCAACGATCGGCAGGTAGGCGTCGAGGAAATGGTCGCCGACGCTGCGTTGATAGGCGAAGCAGCGCTCGAAGCCCCAGGCGTTGAGGTCGTCGAAGAACAGGCCGCCGACGCCGCGGGTTTCGTTGCGATGCTTGAGGAAGAAGTAGCGGTCGCACCAGTCCTTGTGTTCGCGATAGACGTCTGCGCCGAACGGTTCGCACGCACGCTGCGCGGTGCGATGCCAGTGCAGCACGTCCTCATCGAATGGATAGAACGGCGTGAGATCGAAACCGCCGCCGAACCACCAGGCAGACTGTGCGCCGCTGTCTGCATTGAAGAACCGCACATTGGCGTGGGTCGTCGGGATGTAGGGATTCGTCGGATGGATCACCAGCGAAACACCCATCGCTTCCCATGCGGCGCCGGCGAGCTCCGGTCGCTGTGCGGTGGCGGAGGGCGGCAGCTTCGCGCCTTTCACGTGCGAGAAGTTGACGCCGGCCTGTTCGAAGATGCCGCCATCGCGCAGCACGCGGCTGTCGCCGCCGCCGCCTTCGGCGCGCTGCCAGGTGTCGCTGCGGAAGCGCGCCTTGCCGTCGATCTGTTCGAGGCCCGCGCAGATGCGGTTCTGCAGCTCGCGCAGATAGGCGAGCACGGCGTCGACATTGGCAGGGCCCGTGGTCATCGTGCGTGAGCGTTACTTGCCCGGCTTCTTGCTCTTCGCCGATTTCGCCGGCGCTGCTTTCGCTTTTCTGGCCGGCGCTTTCTTCGTGGGTGCCTTTGCTGTCGCTGTCTTTTTCGCCGCAGGCTTGGTCGCCGTCTTCGCAGCAGCCTTCAGCGGTTTTTCCTTTGCCTCGGCCGCGGGTGCTGCCACCGTCTTGGCGGCAGCTTTCTTCATGCCGAAGCGGCCGCGGCGTACGGGTGCTGCTGCGAGCAGTTCCTTGCACTCGTCCAGCGTCAGCGTTTTCGGCTCGCGTTCCTTGGGGATCTTCGCGTTCTTCACGCGATCGGTGATGTACGGACCGTAGCGGCCGTTCAGCACCTGGATGCCCGCTTCCGGGAAATCGAGAATGATGCGGTTGGCGTCGAGCTCTTCCTTCGCCTGGATCAGTTCCATCGCGCGCGGCAGTTCGACCGTGTAGGGATCGTCGTCCTTGATCGAGGCGTACTTCTTGTCGCCGTACTGCACGTACGGCCCGAAGCGGCCGATGGCGACGCGGATCGGCTTGCCGTCCGGCATGTGACCGAGCGTGCGCGGCAGCTTGAAGAGTTCGAGCGCGTCGGCGAGGACGATGCTGTCCATGCGCTGGTGCGGACGCAGGCTGGCGAATTTGGGTTTCTCTTCGTCGTCCTTGGTGCCCATCTGCACGAACGGGCCGTACTTGCCATAGCGCACGGAAATGGGTTTGCCGGTTACCGGATCCTTGCCGAGTTCGCGCGCTTCGGAAACGTCTTCGCGCGTCACCGACTTGTCGACGAAGTCGACCTGGTGCTTGAAGTCCTTCCAGAACTTGTCGAGCACCGGCACCCACTGTTCTCTGCCGTCGGCAATTTCGTCGAGATCGTCTTCCATCTTGGCGGTGAAGCCATAGTTGACGTAGTGCTCGAAATTGCGAGTGAGGAATTTGTTGACGAGCTTGCCGAGATCGGTGGGGAAGAATCGCTTGTTGAGCAGTTCCGCGTACTTCTTGTTCGTCAGCGTCTGGATGATGCTGGCGTACGTCGACGGTCGGCCGATGCCGTACTCTTCCAGCGCCTTCACGAGGCTCGCTTCCGAGTAGCGCGGCGGCGGTTCGGTGAAGTGCTGTTCGGGGCGGACTTCCAGCAGCTTCAGCTCGTCGCCGACCTGCAGCGGCGGCAGGATGCGGTCGTTGTCGTCGTCCGCGACGTCGTCGAGCCCTTCCTTATATACAGCGATATAGCCGGGCTTCACGAGCGTCGAGCCATTGGCGCGCAGCACGGCCGCGGCGCCTTCGCGCTTGGCGCTCTTGCCGGGCACGAGATCGACCGCGACGGTGTCGTACACCGCCGGTTCCATCTGGCTGGCGACGGCGCGCTTCCAGATCAGGCTGTAGAGCTTGAGCTGTTCCGGGTCGATCTTGCCTTCGAGCCGTTCCGGCGTGATCGAGGCGGAGGTCGGACGAATCGCTTCGTGCGCTTCCTGCGCGTTCTTCGACTTGGTCTTGTAGACGCGCGGCGCCTCCGGCACCGAATCCCTGCCGTACATCTTCTCGATGACCTGGCGGATCTCAGTGATGGCCTCGTTGGCGAGGTTGACCGAGTCGGTACGCATATAAGTAATGAGACCGACGGCGCCTTCGCCGAAGTCGACGCCTTCATAGAGCTGCTGCGCGGTGCGCATGGTGCGCTGGGCGCCGAAGCCGAGCTTGCGCGCGGCTTCCTGTTGCAGCGTCGACGTGGTGAACGGCGGAGCGGGGTTGCGCTTGCGCTGCTTGCGGTCGATGGAGGCGACGCTGAGAAGACCGCCGGCCGCCTTCTCGATGCCGGCGCGCACGTCGTTCGCCTGCGCTTCGTTCGTGACGGTGAACTGCTCGACCTTCTCGCCGCCGTATTCGATCAGGCGCGACGGGAATGTCTGTGCGGCCTTCTGGGCGTCGGCGTCGATGGTCCAGTATTCGCGCGCGACGAACTTGGCAATCTCTTCTTCGCGCTCGCAGATCAGTCGCAGCGCCGGGCTCTGCACGCGGCCGGCGGACGCACCGGGCAGGCCGGCCTTCTTCCACAGAAGCGGCGACAGATTGAAGCCGACGAGATAGTCGAGCGCGCGCCGCGCCTGCTGTGCATTCACCAGATCCACGGAAATCTCGCGCGGCTGCTGGATGGCTTCGCGGATCGCGTTCTTGGTGATTTCGTAGAAGACGACGCGATGCACGTCCTTGCCGTCGAGCGCGTTGAAATCCTTCAGCAGTTCGGTGAGATGCCAGGAAATCGCCTCGCCCTCGCGATCGGGGTCGGTTGCGAGATAGAGAGCGCCGGCTTTTTTCAGTGCCCGTGCAATCGCCTGCACGTGCTTTTCGTTCTTTTCCAGGATCTGGTAACGCATCGCGAACTTGTGCTTCGGATCGACCGCACCTTCCTTCGGTACGAGATCGCGCACATGGCCATAGGACGCCAGTACCTCGAAGTTGTTGCCGAGATACTTCTTGATGGTCTTCGCCTTGGCAGGCGATTCGACGATGACGAGATTTTTCTGATCCATAAAAAAGAAAACCGCGGGGGTCCGCGGTGCATCAGCAATCGAATGTCACTTCGTTTCTCAATGCACCGCATCCAGCCGGTTGTCGAACACCAGGTCTTCCATCCGCAAGTAGGCACTCTCCTGCCCCGGCTGGCTGAACAGCACCATCAGCACCACCCATTTCACCTGCTCGATATCGATCTGTCGCGTGTCCAGCGCCAGCAGACGATCGATCACGAGTTCGCGCTGCGAGGCGTTCAGAATGCCGATGTTCTCCAGATACAGGATGTATCCGCGACATTCGGTATCGAGGCGCGCCTGTTCACGCGGATCGAACACGCGGATCGCGCGTGCCGTCGGCACGGAAACGACGCGTTGCGGATCGGCCGACAGCTGTTCGAGCCACTCGAGTGCCCGGTCGACTTCGCGTTCCGAAAATCCTGCTCGTTCCAGTTCGTCCTTGAGGGTGTCGCGGTCGGGTTCGGGAGCTGACTCGATATCGGCGTCGAAGTAATTCTCGAAAAGGTAAATAAGAATATCGAGAACGCTTTCCTTCATTTCACTGCCTTGGAGATACGCGGACGTAGAGACCGCCGGGGTGGGAGAGGACGTGACCCTCGAGTTCGAGGATCAGCAACATCGACGCCACCTCGTCGGCCCTGAGCCCGGTACGCACGACCAGAAGGTCCACGCCGGTCGGCTCGAAGCCGAGGGCATCTAACAGGATTTCATATCCTTTGTCCAATCGCGGCCCGGAATTGCCTGATATTTCAGGTTTTCTCCGCGATGACTCTTCCTGCGGCAAAAATGTCGGCATCTGCAGCAATCGTGCGAGCGGACGCAGTTCGTCGAAGATGTCCTCGGCGGTTTCCACCAGCTTCGCGCCCTGACGGATCAGGCGATGGCAGCCGCGAGCGAGCGGGTTGTGAATCGAGCCGGGAATCGCGAATACCTCGCGTCCCTGTTCCGATGCGAGCCGTGCAGTGATCAGCGATCCGCTCTGCACTGCAGCTTCCACGACCAGCGTGCCGAGGCTCAGGCCGCTGATGATGCGATTGCGCCGCGGAAAGTTCTGTTTGAAGGGTCGCGTGCCCAGGGGGAATTCGCTGACGAGCGCGCCCTGCGCGGCGATTTTTCCGGCGAGCGCCGCATTGCTGCGGGGATAGATGACATCGAGTCCGGTCCCGCAGACCGCGATCGTCTGCCCTTCGCCGGCGAGCGCGCCCCGATGGCTGGCCGTGTCGATCCCGATGGCCAGGCCGCTGGTGACGGTCAGCCCGCAGCGTACGAGATGCGCGGCGAAGCCGTGTGCCGTTTCGCTGCCGGCCGGCGTCGGATTGCGTGCGCCGACCATCGCGAGCTGGGGCATCGACAGCAGGCTCGCATCGCCTCGCACATACAGTGCGTAGGGCGCGTCGCTCAGTTCGGCGAGCAGGCGCGGATAGTGTTCCGATCCCCAGGTGACGAAATGACGATCGGACGGTTCGAGCCAGCACAGGTCGTTGTCGATCTCGCGTCGCGGAGGCGATCGCAGGTAGGCAATCAGCCTGTCGTCGATGCCGGCCTCGCGCAGCGAAGACGGCGGACTGGAAACGAGCGCGGCAGCAGAGCCGAACTGCTGCAGCAGCGGTCCGGCAGTGCCTGCGTGAAATGCGGGGGCTCGCGCCAGGGTCAGCGATGCGGTCAGCTCATCCATGAGCCGCAATCTAAAGCACCGATTCGGGTGTCAGCGGCGCTGTTAGCGGGGATCTTGTCGAGAAATGGAGATCGGCGACGGCATGTCGCCGATCTCGGGGAGCAGATTCAGGGATTCGCAGCGGAATCGCCTTCGCGAATTTCCTTCTGCGATTCCAGTACCAGCGCGTAGCTCATGCGCGGCGTGGTGTTGAACACCATGACCAGGCCGATGCGTTCGTCGGGAAGCTGCACTTTCTTGCCGCCGCCCATCACGCGGCTGTTGCCTGCACCGAGGCCGCCCTTGTTGAACTTGTCGCGCACGACCTCGCCGCGTTCCGACACCGCGAGGATGTGGCCGGGTTCGAGGCCGGCGGACGAACCGCGATTCAGTGCGACGAGCTGGTACTGACCCATCACCGTCGCTTCCTTCACGGCGATGACCGTGGCCTTCACGTCCGAAGACGGGGCGTGCGGCACGAAGTCATCCTTCACGTCCGTGGCTTCGGGGAAGAGCTTGTCGCCCTGCAATGCTTCGCGCACGGTTTCGGTCAGCACGAGCTTGGCGGGGTCGCCGGCGCGGGCGACCGGGCCGGAACCGACATAGATGCCGGTGTAGCCGAGCAGATCGTTGTTGTCCGGGTCGCGCAGCTTGCCGTCCACGTGAACGATGCTGTAGCGGGTGTCCACCGCTGCGTCGCCGATGCCGCGCGCGTAGATCTCATTACCTTCGCCGCCGATCATGTGCTCATCGCGCAGGGCGACGATGTAAGGCGCTTTTTCCACCTGGTCCTTGTCGAGCAGGACCGGACGCCCGGCGAACCCGGCAATGATTTCGTACGGAATCGAGGTCACCGCGCGGCTCAGCGGCTCGCGACGGACCTGCGGCGACAGGCGCTTGCTGCCGTCGCCGCGCTCGGCCACGGTCAGGCGCGGCTGGCCATCGATATAAATGAGTTTGAGAACGTCACCCGGATAGATGAGGTGCGGATTGGCGACCTGCGGATTCAGGTACCAGATTTCCGGCCAGTACCAGGGGTCGCGCAGGTACAGCTTGGAAATGTCCCAGAGCGTGTCGCCGCGTTTGACGACGTATTCGTCGGGGGCACTCGCGGCGAGCGGGATGTTGCTGCCCGTGGCGATGGTGCGGGTGGAATCCTGGGCCGAGGAGGTGAGGGGCACCGTGCCTGCCGCGAAGGTCAGACACGCCATCACGCCGAGCACCACCGCCGGACGAATTTGCGAAGTCGCAGTCTTCATGCGCCGAACACGCTCCATTGCCTTTGACCATCGATATCCCGTGCCTGCCGTTCCTGGCCTTATACTTCTGGCGGAACGACCGGTGCGTCGGGGGCTGCTGCGGCGCGTCAGGGACCGCCGCTACACGCCTGTTTGGGCTGTATTAAGTTCAACGTTCACTGAACTTTAGCAGCATCATTGCAACGAGTGCACAAACGGCCTTCAGCCCCGAGACGTGGTTCTCATTCCGGTTGAATCGACCCACCGGACCGCAGTCATCGGGTCCGGAGCATGATCGAGTGCAGGTAAACAGACATGGCATTACTTCCCATTCTTGAATTTCCGGATCCGCGCCTGCGGACCAGGGCCGAGCCGGTCAAGGAAGTCGATGCCGCCCTGCGCAAGCTCATCGATGACATGTTCGAAACCATGTATGCGGCGCCCGGTATCGGCCTGGCGGCGACGCAGGTCAATGTCCACAAGCGCCTGCTGGTGATCGACATCAGCGAGAAGCACAACGAGCCGCTGGCGCTGATCAATCCGGAGATCATCGCGCGCGATGGCGTCGAGGAAACCGAAGAAGGCTGCCTGTCGGTGCCCGGCATCTACGACAAGGTGCGCCGCGCCGAAAAGATCCGCGTACGCGCGCTCGATCGCAACGGCAAGCAGATCGAGCTCGATGCCGATGGCCTGCTCGCCGTGTGCATCCAGCACGAGATGGATCATCTCGACGGCAAACTGTTCGTCGACTATCTCTCCGATCTCAAGCGCACGCGCATCCGCAAGAAGCTGGAGAAGGAGCGTCGTGAGGCGCCCGCGCCGCGCGCCAAGGTCCCGGCGATCTGATCGGGCCGGTCCAGACGCTTGAAATCCCTGTCCATCGTTTTCGCCGGCACGCCGGATTTTTCGGTGCCGGCGCTCGACGCATTGGTGGCCTCGCGCCATCGGGTCGTCGCCGTCTATACGCAGCCGGATCGTCCGGCGGGTCGCGGTCAGCAGCTGGCGATGAGCGCAGTCAAACAATGCGCGCTGCGTCACGGGTTGCCGGTCGAACAGCCGCCGACCTTGCGCGATGCGGCTGCAGTCGAGCGCCTGAAGTCGTGGCAGCCGGATCTCATGGTCGTCGTCGCCTACGGCCTGATCTTGCCGGCGACCGTGCTGCAGATTCCGCTGCTCGGCTGTCTCAACATTCACGCCTCGCTGCTGCCGCGCTGGCGCGGCGCGGCGCCGATTCATCGCGCGCTGCAGGCCGGCGATGCGCAGACGGGCGTGACGATCATGCAGATGGATGCCGGGCTCGATACCGGGCCGATGCTGCTGGAGCGCGTGACGCCGATCGAGCCGACCGACACCGGTTCGACACTGCACGATCGCCTCGCACAGCTCGGTGCCGAAGCCCTGATCGCCGCGATCGACGGCCTTCAGGACGGCTCGATCGCGCCCCGACCGCAGCCCGAGACCGGCGCAACGTACGCCAGCAAGCTGCGCAAGGACGAAGCGCTGATCGACTGGCAGCGCACGAGCACCGAGATCGACCGGCAGATCCGCGCCTTCAATCCCTGGCCCGTGGCCGAGACACGCTGGAACGGCCAGCAGTTGCGCATCTGGCAGGCGAGCCCTTCCGCCGAAGCCGTCTCTGCCGCACCGGGCACCGTGATCGGCGGCGATGCGCACGGCATACGCGTCGCGACCGGTGATGGCGTCATCGCGCTCATGCGAATCCAGCTGGCCGGGCGTCGCGCCGTCAGCGCTGCTGAATTCATGAACGCGCATCGCATCACCGGCGCCGTGCTGACGTGAGCCGCTCCGCCGCCATCCGTGCGCGGGCCGCGCGCATCGTGGCGCAGGTTGCTTTTCACGGTCGTTCGCTCGATGCCGCGCTCGCCGCCGACGCGGCCGGCACGCCGCAGGAACGCGGACTGCTGCGCTCGCTCTGCTACGACAGCATCCGCTGGTATCTGCGTCTGGATGCGCTGCTCAAACGTCTGCTGACCCGGCCCGGGCAGACGCTCGATCCCGACCTGCACGCACTCGTCATCGTCGGCCTGGCGCAATTGCTCTACACGGACATTCCTGCGCACGCGGCGGTCGATGAAACCGTCAACGCCGTGCGCAATCTGCGCCAGCCGCGTGCGGCCGGACTCGTCAACGCCATCCTGCGTCGCTGCCAGCGCGAAGGCGCGAAGCTCGGCGAGCAGATCGATCGCGATCCCGCCGTGCGTACGGCACATCCGGCATGGCTGGTGAGTGCGCTCGAACAGGACTGGCCGGATCGCGCGCCGTCGATCCTCGCCGCCAACAACGAACGTCCACCGTTCTGGTTGCGCGTCAATCGCCGCCGAATCGCGGGCAGCGACTATCGACGGCAGCTGGAAGCGTCGGGACACGAGATCGCCGCGAGCCTGTTCGACGATCACGCCCTGCGGCTGGCGCGTGCCATCGATGTGCACGAGTTGCCCGGATTCGCGGCAGGGCTGGTGTCCGTGCAGGACGCCGCGGCGCAGCTCGCCGCCTTCCTGCTCGATCCGGAGGCGGGTCATCGGGTTCTCGATGCGTGCGCCGCGCCGGGCGGCAAGACCTGTCACCTGCTCGAGCTGCAGCCGCGAGTGGCGGAACTCATCGCCATCGATGTGTCCAAGGAAAGGCTGACGCGCGTCGACGACAACCTGCGGCGCCTGCAACTGTCTGCAACGGTATTCGCCGCCGATGCGGCCGAGCCGGCGCAATGGTGGGACGGCCAGCCGTTCGACCGCATCCTGCTCGACGTGCCGTGCTCCGCGACCGGCGTCATTCGGCGACATGCGGACATCAAGCTGTTGCGGCGTGCGGAAGACATCCCCGTGCTGGTGCAACGGCAGAAGGAACTGCTGGCGCGAGCCTGGCCGATGCTGCGTCCGGGCGGACGGCTGCTGTATGCGAGTTGTTCCGTTCTCAAGGCCGAGACGCGCGACGTGGTGGGAGACTTTCTCGACCGCACCCCGGATGCGCGCGACACGACGCAGCACCGGTTGCCGACATTGCCCGCGGACGTGACGGCAGGAATGCGGTCCGACGGCCCCGGGCAGGCCATCCTTACCGGGACAGCCGGCATGGATGGCTTTTATTATGCGTGCCTGGAGAAGCAGGCAGGATGAGGGTTCGTTGCGAGCGATCGGTCCACAAGTGGCTCGGCGGGGAGGCGCGAATGCAGCCATGCGCTGCACGCTGTGGTTCCTCGTCTGCGCGCTGTGGTCCGTTGTGGCGTGGTCGCAGCAGCAGCGCTTCGAGATCCGCTCGGCCTATGTCGAACGCACCGAAGGTGTCTATCAGCTCAATGCCACGCTGGTTTTCGAGCTGCCGGACGGCGCGCGCGAGGCGATCCGCGAAGGCTCGCCGCTCACGCTCGATCTGGACATCGTGCTGCATCGATCGCGCCGTCTGTGGCTCGACGAGAGCGTCGCCTCGCTGGAACAGCACTACGAAGTCAGTTTCCACGCGCTGAGCGAGCGCTACCTGGTCCGCAATCTCAACAGCGGCGAGCAGTCTTCGTTCCCGACACTCGACGCCGCGCTCGATTCGCTGCGCGTCATTTCCAATCTGCCGATTCTCGATCAGTCGCTGGTCGTGCCGGATTCGCGCCATGAAATCAGTCTGCGCGCGCATCTCGACGTACGCACCATGCCCGATGCGCTGCGGTTCATCGTGTTCTGGGCCAATGACTGGCGCCAGAGCACCGAGTGGTACACATGGTCGCCGCAGATCTGAAACGCATCATCGTCACGGTCCTGGTGCTGATCGGCTCCGGACTGTGGCTGGCTGCGTTGTTGATGATGGCCCAGACGGTGCAGCAGTCGGCGAATTTCAGCGACCTGCATCCCATCATCCTCGGCGTCAACGTCGCCGGCCTGATCGTGCTGCTGGTCCTCATCGGCGGACGACTCACCCAGCTCATGCGCGACTGGCGCAAGCGCGTCGTCGGTTCGCGGTTGGAAGCGCGCATGGTGTGGATGTCGGCGACGCTGGCGCTGGTGCCGCTGCTGCTGGTGTTCTACTTCTCCGTCGTGTTCCTGAATCGCGGCATCGACAGCTGGTTCCATGTCGAGATCCGCGCCGGCCTCGAAGACGCGCTGACGCTGTCGCGCGCCGCGCTGGATCTGCGCATGCGCGAGGATCTGGATCGCACGCGCGCGATTGCGGATGAACTGTCGCATCACGCCGATGACCCGGTGCGTGTGCTCGACGAACTGCGTCGCGCCAACGAAGCGATCGATGTCACGCTGCTCGGCAGCAACAATCGCATCGTCGCCGCGAGTTCGGATCGCATCGCGGAGATTCCGGCGGCGCCGAGCGACGAACTGGTGATGCAGGTGCGGCAGGGCCGCCAGTACGTGACGCTGGATCCGCTGGCCGGCGGCGGCTACGTCGTGCGCACCGCGGCACAAGTGCCGCGCACGCAGCCGGGCGAGGAAGTCCGCATGGTGCTCGCGACCTTCGCGATCGAACGGCGTCTCGGCGAGCTGGCCGACACGGTCGAATCCGCCTATCAGCGCTATGGCGAAAAGGCACGCCTGCGCGAACCGCTGAAAGACAGCTTCACCCTCACGCTCACCCTCGTGCTGTTGCTGTCGTTGTTCGCCGCGCTCTACGGCGCGTTCTGGTCGGCGCGTCGGCTGGTGCGACCGATCCAGGATCTCGTGGCGGGAACGCGCGCGGTGGCGAAAGGCGATCTGGACATGCGCCTGCCGCTCACCTCGCACGACGAGATGGGCATTCTCGTTCACTCGTTCAATGACATGACGAAGCGTCTCGCGCGCAGTCGCGAGGAAGCGCGTCGCAGCCAGCAGGCGGTGGAAGCGGAACGCACGAATCTCGCCGTGATCCTGGCGCGCCTGTCGACCGGCGTCATTTCGCTCGAACCGGACCGGACGATTCGCACCGTGAACCAGGCTGCCGCCGCGATCCTCAATGCCGACATCGAAAGCAGTGTCGGCAAACCGCTGGCAGCCGCGGCCACGGATGCGAACAGCGCCCTGTTCTCGCAGTTCGAGACCGCCTGCAGCGCACATCTCGATTCGGGCGAGACGGAATGGCGCGAGCAGCTCGTGCTGCAGGGAGAGACGAGCCGTCGCGTGCTCATGTGCGCCTGCACGACCTTGTCCGGCGAGGATCGCAGTCCCGGCGGCTATGTGATCGTGTTCGATGACATCACGGCGCTGCTGCAGGCGCAGCGCGATGCCGCCTGGGGCGAGGTGGCACGCCGGCTGGCGCACGAGATCAAGAATCCGCTGACGCCCATTCAGCTGTCGGCGGAGCGCATGCGGCGTAAATTGCTCGGATCGATGGATGAGGCGCAGGCGCAGGTGCTGGATCGCGCCACCCACACCATCGTCCAGCAGGTCGAGGCCATGAAGGAAATGGTCAATGCCTTCAGCGAATATGCGCGTGCGCCGGAAATGGATGTGTCACGATTCGATCTGAATCAGCTCATCACCGAAGTGGCCGAACTGTACCGCGCGCAGGGGCCGAGGCATCAGCCGAAGCTCGATCTGGCGAGCGGACCGCTGGAGATCGAAGCTGACCGGGGCCGGATGCGCCAGATCCTCCACAACCTGCTGGCCAATGCCATCGAGGCGCTGGAGGGGTCGGCCGATCCGGCGCTGCGTATCGAGACCCATCGGATCGAGACATGCAGGACAGAGAATCAGGGTGACAATGGCTCCGGGGATCCCGTGGCGAGTACGGCGGAAATCATTGTCGAGGATAATGGGCCGGGGTTCAGGCCGGACGTCATCGGCCAGGTCTTCGACCCCTACGTCACCACGAAGCCGAAGGGCACCGGGCTGGGGCTTGCAATCGTGAAGAAAATCGTCGAAGAACACGGCGGAAAAATCGAAGCGGACAACGTCCGTACCGGCGGAGCCCGGGTGCGGATCGAACTGCCGCTGAGCGCGACTTCCCGGACCGGCGCTCCGATCCGTGAAAGACGTACGGGGCCGAGGAGGGAACGTGCATGAGTGCTGCGCGCATTCTGGTCGTCGATGACGAATCCGAGATTCGCGGACTGCTGAAGGAAATCCTCGCGGACGAGGGTTACGAGGTCGACGTCGCCGCCGACGCTGCGGAAGCACGCACGCGTCGCGCCCAGCACGATCCGGACCTGGTGCTGCTCGACATCTGGATGCCGGACATGGACGGCATTACGCTGCTGCGCGAATGGTCGCAGACCAACGGCGCCAACTGCCCTGTGGTCATGATGTCCGGGCACGGCACGGTCGAGACTGCAGTCGAAGCGACCCGGCTCGGCGCCTTCGACTTCGTCGAAAAGCCGCTGTCGCTCGCCAAGCTCCTGCGCACCGTCGAACGCGCGCTCGATTCGGGCCGCAATCGCCGTCAGGCGGGACGCACGCTGGTGCCGGCACTGATCGCGCCGGTCGGCAAGAGCCGGGCGATGCATGCGCTGCGCGAACAGGTACAGCAGGTTGCGCCCCACGATACGCCGGTGCTCATCGTCGGCGAGTCGGGCACGGGTCGCGAGGCCTTCGCCCGCTACATTCATTCGATCAGTCCGCGTTCCAGCGGTCCGTTCGTGCAGCTCGTGGCGACCGGCATGACGGACGACGGCGCGGCCGCAGCGCTGCATGGCACCGAAGATCGCGAAGGCGTCCATGCCGGCCTCCTGGAACAGGCCGCCGGCGGCGTGCTGTTCATCAATGGCCTGGAAGATCTGCCGCAGAAGGCGCAGGGCCTGCTGGTCGCTGCGCTGGAAACGCAGAGCGTCACACGCGTCGGCGGTGCTGCACCGGTAAAGCTCAATCTGCGCGTCATCAGCTCCGCGACGCCGCGCATGCTCAACGGCGAATCGGGCGCGACCCTCCGCCCCGAACTGCTCTCGCGCCTCAACGTCATCACCCTGAACGTGCCGCCGCTGCGCGACTACGCGCAGGACGTGCCGGACCTGCTGCGCTACTACGTCGATCGCCTCGTCGACGAAGAACGCCTGCCGTTCCGCCGCTTCGGCGTCGCCGCCCAGAACCGCCTGCGCAACTACCCCTGGCCGGGCAATGTGCGCGAACTCAAGAACCTGGTGCAGCGACTGCTGATCCTCGGCGGCGAAGAAGAAATCCGCCTCGAAGAAATCGAACGCGAACTCGCCTCGCAGGCCCCGACCACCGAACCGCTGGTGAAGCAGGACCTATTGGCCCTGCCGCTGCGCGAAGCGCGCGAACACTTCGAACGCGCCTACCTGCAGCAGCAGTTGATCCTGTGCAACGGCAAGGTCGGCCAGCTCGCCAAACGCGTCGGCATGGAACGCACGCACCTGTATCGCAAGCTGCGCTCGCTCGGGGTGGATTTCAGGCAGCTGGCGGAAGATTGATGCGGTCGGTGTCGTGCGGGTCGGCGCCGTGACTGCTCAGGAACTGCTCGAAAATCTCAATCTCCTCGACGAGCACGAACGCATCGAGGCGAAGCGCGCGCGGGAAGTCGGCAAGTCTCTGCTCGAAACGGTTTGTTCGCTGTCGAATGAACCGGGGCTTGGCGGCGGCTGGATATTGCTGGGTGTGGTCAGGGAAGATCTGGCGCTTTTCCCGGCTTATGAAGTCGAAGGAATCGATGATCCCGACAAGCTGACGGCCGATCTCGCCAGTCAGTGTGCCACTACGTTCAATCGGCCGGTTCGCGTCGACATTCACCGCGAAAGCGTCGACGGCAAGACGGTGCTGGTCGTCACCGTGCCGGAAGCGCAGTCGCACGAGAAGCCGATTTTCTTCAAGGCACAGGGACTGCCGAGAGGCGCGTTCAGGCGTATCGGCAGTACCGACCAGCGTTGTACCGAAGATGACCTGTCGTTGTTCTTCCAGAGTCGTGGTCAGGAAAGCTTTGATGCAGGCATCGTCTGCGATGCCACCATGGAGGACCTGTCCGCAGAAGCGATTGCCGACTACCGCCAATCCCGTGCGCAGGCCAATCCCGATGCAGAAGAGCTGCGTTGGCCGGATGAAGAACTGCTGCTCGCACTGAAGGCGGTTCGTCGCGATGGCGGAAACATGCTTCATCCCACTGTTGCAGGTCTGATCCTGTTCGGGAAAGTTCAGGCACTGCGCCGCTGCTTTCCAATGACGCGCGTCGACTACATTCGCGTGCCCGGTCGCGAGTGGATTCCCGATCCGGAGCGCCGCTTCGATTCCGTGGAGATCCGCGACTCGCTGTTCCGGCTCATCCGCCGTGCGCAGGCCGCCATTCTGGACGACTTGCCGAAGGGGTTCGGTTTGAAGGAGGGCGAACTCCAGCGCGAGGACAAGCCGGTCATTCCGCAGCGGGTGATTCGCGAAGCGCTCGTGAACGCGCTGATGCATCGCAGCTACCGCAGCAATGCGCCGGTGCAGATCATCCGCTATGCCAATCGTCTGGAGATCCGTAATCCAGGCTTCTCTTTGAAGTCACCGGAGCATCTGGGCGAGCCGGGCTCTCAGCCTCGCAATCCCTGCATCGCGGCGGTTCTGCACGAAACCCGGTTTGCCGAGACCAAGGGCAGTGGTATCCGGGTCATGCGGGAGATGATGGATGCGGCAGGGCTGACGCCGCCGTTTTTCGAATCTGACCGCAGTGCCGATCAGTTCGTTGCCCGTTACTTCTTCCATCACTTCCTCGGCGATGAGGACATTCGATGGCTGGGTCGATTCCGGGATCTGAATCTGACCGAGGCGGAGGCGCGCGCACTGATTGTCGTGCGCGAAGTCGGCGAGATCGACAATGCCGACTACCGGGGCCTGAACAAGGTGGACGCCTTGATGGCAAGCCAGGCCCTGCGTCGCTTGCGCGATGCCGGGCTGTTGACACAGAAGGGCAGGGGCTCGGCGACCTGCTATCAACCGACGTCGCGGCTGATCGGGACAGGGGAGGAGGGAGGGGTATCCAGTAACCCCCATGGCTTATCCAGTAACCTCCCCGACTTATCCAGTAACCCTGCCGACTTATCCAGTAACCCTGATCCGCGCGACCCGGAGCGGGACGCCCTGCTGAACGAGCTGCCGGGTGAACTGGCAGCCCGCGTTGGCGGCCTGGGCAGGCGAGCCCGACCCGAAGATCTGCGGCAACTGATCGTGGAACTCTGTCGTGTCCGTTCATGGCGTGCCGAGGAACTGGCACGGCTGACCGGGCGGATGGCGGAAACGCTTCGCCAGAGCTACCTGCGACCGCTGATGGCGCAGCGGTTGATCGCGATGACCAATCCGGACGAGCCGAACGATCCGCAGCAGGCTTACCGAGCAGCCCAGCAAATCGACGATGCACAAGACCATGACTGACAAAACCACAGATCCGGGCGCTTCGCCCAATCCCGTTCATCGGCTTCGCGAACAACTGGCCGCGCTGATTCCGGAAGCGCTCTCCGAGGGCAGGCTTGACGTTGCAGCGCTCAAGCGTGCACTGGGCGAATCTGCGGTGATCGATGGTGGCGAACGTTATGCGCTCAACTGGGCCGGCAAGAGCGACGCCTACCGCGTGCTGCAAACGCCGTCCACGGCAACGCTACGTCCCGAGCGGGACAAGTCGATCAACTTCGACGAGGCGCAGCATGTCTTCATCGAAGGCGAAAACCTCGAAGTGCTCAAGGTGTTGCAGAAGGCGTATTTCGGCAAGGTCAAACTCATCTATATCGACCCGCCCTACAACACCGGTTCCGACAGCTTCATCTATCCGGACCGGTTCCAGGAGAGCAAGGAAGACTATCTGCGCCGCATCAACGAGCTGAATGACGACGGCACGTTGATGAGGGAAGGCTTCTTCCGCAAGAACAGCAAGGAGAGCGGTCACTACCACAGCAACTGGCTGTCGATGATGCTGCCGCGGCTTTACATCGCGAGAAATCTGTTGCGGGAGGACGGAGTGATCTTCGTGTCGTGCGACGACAATGAAGTGCACAACCTGCGGTTGTTGATGAATGAGGTGTTAGGAGAAGAAAATTTCGTAGCCCAGATGGTATGGGAAGGTGCGTCGAAGAACACTGCTGATCAAATCGGTGTGAATCACGAATATGTGCTCACGTATGCCAAATCTCTTCCCTCTGTACCTAAGGTTTGGGCTCTGGCAAAGGATGGAGTGGATCCCATCCTGCGGGAAGTCGAACGACTAAGAGTTCAGTATGGGGATGATTTCGATTCGGCATCGGCGGATCTTGCTGCGTGGTACAGAGCCAACAAGGCGACGCCATCTTTTGCACATCGTCGTTTTCGCTACATCGACAAGAATGGGGTCTATAAGGAAGACGATCCTACGGCGCCAGGAGGACGTAAGTTCAAGTTGATGAATCCAAGGACCAATGCGGAGATCCCACTTCGCGCCAATCGAGGCTGGGCATTCGATCAGGAGGAGTTCAATAAACTTGTAATGCACGATCGCATTAGCTTCATTTCGCAAACAAGCGTCATGGTGCGACGGTACTTGCACGAAACTGACACAGTCACGCCGCAAAGTGTGTTCTACCAGCCGACACGATCTGCATCCGAGCGACTCGGAAAATTACTGGGCGGCACCTATTTCGATTACCCAAAGGATGATGAAGTCGTTCGGCAGTTTGTCGAGATGGCCACGGATGTAGCTGATAAGGACTGCCTCGTCGTGGATTTTTTTGCAGGATCGGCGACAACGGCCCATGCGGTGCTTGAGCAGAATGCTCGTGATGGTGGGCGACGTCGATTCGTCGCCATCCAGCTCCCTGAGCCCGTCGACACAGAGCAGGCCAAGACTGCGGGATTCTCAACGATTTCCGACATCGCACGAGCCAGGATTGGGAAGTCGATTGAGCGCATCAAGGGCAGCGAAGATCTTGTTGCTATGTCTCCGCCGGGCCTGGGCTGCAAGTCGTTTCTCCTCACGCCCTCCCACTTCAAACAATGGCGCGGCGACGGCATCGATACATCGGAAGCGCTGGCCGAACAGATGAAGATGTTCGTCGATAGCGAGAAAGAGGGTGCCGAGACGGAATGGAAGCTGTACGAGCTACTGCTGAAGTTCGGTCAGGCGCTGACAATTCCTATTGAAATCATAAATTTTCCCCCCCCCCCCCCTCAAAAATGCATCGACGGGAACGCTGCGGGTCTTCGCCATCCACGAGCGTCAGATGCTCTTCGTTCTGGAGGGCTTCACTGAAGCGGCGGGTGTCGAACTGCTTTCGCTCAAGCCCCGCGAGATCGTAGCGCTCGATTCGGTATTTCACGGCGCCGATCCGCTCAAGACCAATTTCGATCTTCAGTGCCGCGACGCCGGCGTGAAGTTCACCTGCGTGTAGGCGGCACGCATGAAGCTCAAATTCGATGCCAATGAGCCGTATCAGCTCGATGCGATTCGTGCGGTCGTGGATCTGTTCGCCGGGCAACCTTCTGCTTCGCAGTTCGAAGTGACGATGGCAGACGAGGGCTTGTCCAGCCTCAGGCTCACTGAAACCGGGCTGGCCAACCAGCGCGTCATCACTGACGAACAATGGCTGGACAACGTCAGAGCGGTACAGAAGGCCAATGGTTTGCCTCAGTCCGCCGAGCTTTCCCTGATGGAGCTGGCTGATGGCAAGGTCGCCGGCGCCTTCCCCAACTTCACTGTCGAAATGGAGACGGGCACAGGCAAGACCTACGTCTATCTGCGCACGGTACACGAGCTGTCGCGACTCTACGGTTTCAAAAAGTTCGTGATCGTTGTGCCATCTGTGGCGATTCGCGAGGGCGTGCTCAAAAACTTGCAGATCACTCACGATCACTTCCAGACGCTCTACGACTTCGAGCGCGTCGAGTTCTCCGTTTACGATTCCAGCCGGGTCAATCAGCTCCACAACTTCAGCCTGAGCAACTGCATCCAGATACTGGTGATCAATATCGACGCCTTCGCCAAGGACTCCCAGGAAGCCGCCGTTTCGGCCACAGCGAGGAAGAGCAGGGGCAATGTCATCAACCAGGTGCGCGAAACGGGCGTGCGTCCGATCGAGTTCATCCAGGCCGCACATCCCATCGTGATTCTTGATGAACCGCAGAATCTTGAGACCGATCTGCGAAAACAGGCCATCGCGCGCCTGAGCCCGCTGTGCTGCCTGCGCTACTCCGCCACGCATCGCGAGACATACAACCTCATCTACAAGCTCGATCCGGTCCGGGCCTATGAACTGGGCCTGGTGAAGCAGATCAGCGTGGACTCCGTAATCGAGTTGAGGGACGCCAATCAAGCCTATGTCGAGGTGGAAGGCTTCAGGGCAGGTAGGCGCTCGGTGGCGGCAAGACTGAGCCTGTGGGTCAACCAGAACGGCAGCCCCGGCAGGAAAACGCTCACGGTCAGGAATGGCGACGACCTTTACAGACTCTCCAATCAGCGCGAGATCTATCGCGATGGCTTCATCGTGAACGAAATCGATGTCGAACAGCGCTTCGTGCGTTTCGCCAATGATGTGACCGTGCGGCAGGGCCAGCCGCATGGCGCGCTCACCGATGCTGTTCTGCGATTGCAGATAGAGGCGACGATTCGCCGGCACTTCGAGAAGCAGGCCAGCCTGAAGTCCCTGGGGGTGAAGGTTCTATCGGTGTTCTTCATCGATCGAGTGATGAACTACCGGGTCTACAACGAGGATGGCAGTACATCTCTGGGGAAGTTCGGGCAATGGTTCGAGGAAATCTACGAGCAGTATCGGACCAGGCCAGAATTTTCCGGTCTGATCGAATTCGAAGCGGCGCTCGTGCACAACGGCTACTTCTCCGCTGACAAGCGTACGGTGACGCCCTTCGAGACGCGCGAAGGAAAATCCAACGCGGAGGCAGAAGCCAGCACGTTCGAACTCATCATGCGAGACAAGGAACGCCTGCTGGAGGCCGCCGAACCTCTGCGCTTCATCTTCAGTCACTCTGCCTTGCGCGAGGGTTGGGACAACCCGAATGTTTTTCAGATCTGCACGCTGGCGGAGACCAGCTCAGAGATCAGGAAGCGGCAGGAGATCGGGCGCGGGCTGCGCCTGTGTGTGAATGCAGCGGGCCAGCGCGTGCGAGACCGCGCTCTGAACCGCCTGACCGTCATCGCCAACGAGAGCTACGAAGATTTCGCGAAGCAACTGCAGGCCGAGATGGAAGAAGCAGGAATCTCCTTCAGGAAGGAGATGGTGCAGAACGAGCGCGAGAAAATTACGGTGCGCCTGCGAAAAGGGTACGAGACCGACGCGCAGTTCCTCAAACTGTGGGGGCATATCCGCACGCGCACACGTTACCGCGTGCACTACGACACCGATGACCTGATTGCCAGAGCGGCCCATCGCATCGGGCGGCAGATGCCTGTGCTTGAGCGACCCAAGGTGGCACTGGCTCGCGCCGATCTCACCGTAGACAAGACAGGCGTGTCAGGGGTCCAAACCGGCTTTCGCGCGCAAGTGGTCGAAGCGCGCTATGTGATGCCGGACTTCGTGGGGCAGATACAGACCAGGACGGGGTTGTCCAGATCGACGGTGGCCCGAGTACTATTGGAGTCTGGCCGCCTGGGGGATGCCGTGAACAATCCACAGGCATTCATTGAGGGCGCGACCGATGTCATCAATGCAGTCAAACGGGAGCTGCTGGTGGACGGCGTGGAATATCTGAAACTCGACGATCAGATATACGAGATGCATCGCTTCGAAAGCGAGGATCTGAGGGAGGCGTTCGAGTCCAATGCCATTGCCATCGACAGACTGGACAAGACACTGTTCTCGCACATCGTGATCGACGCTGACTCCGGCCCGGAGCGCAGATTCGTGGAAGCCTGCGAAGCCAACGACGACGTGCTGTTCTACATCAAACTGCCGGCGTGGTTCGTGATCGAAACGCCGGTCGGCTCATACAACCCGGACTGGGCACTCGCCTATCGCAACGACAAGACGCTCTACTTCGTTGCGGAAACCAAGGATACGGGTGACAAGGAAGGTGTATCTCTCGATCTGCTGCGGCCCATCGAACAGCTCAAGATCGAATGCGGCCGGCGTCACTTCAGGAATTTCGAAGAAGTGCAGTTCAGGGTCGTTAAGTCGCTACGGGAGCTGATGACGTAAGGTTTCAAGCAGCGTTCAGTAGATTGGGTTGGTTGCCAGGAGACTCTTTATTCCCCCACCCGAATCACCAACGCCTCGATCTGCGACTGCCGCAGCTTGCTGCGCGTCTCTTCGAGTTTCTGCAGGTTCGTGATCGGGCCGATGCGGACGCGGTGCCAGGTGTCGTTGTCGACCGTGACCTTCTGGATTTTCGATTCGACGCCCTGCAGGGCGATGAGCGCGCGGACGCGGTCGGCGTCGGCCATGTTGCGGAAGGAGCCGGCCTGCAGGATGTAGGCGCCGGGTTTCTGCACCGATGAGGTCGCGCCGCTGGCGGTCGATGTGCCGTCCTTCTCGGGAATGACCACTTCGAATTTCGGCAGCATTTCGTAGAAGTCGAACTGGGTTTCCGGTTCCTGCGAGGCCGGGGCCGGTTTGCCGTTCGATGATTCGCCATCATTCGTCATCGGCGCCGCTTCTCTTGCGACTCGCGCTTCGGGCCGGCGATCGTAGAGATACACGCCGACGGCGACCGCCAGGCCGAAGGCGAGACCGAGCACGAAGCCGGCGACGCCGGACAGGCCGGAGCTTCCGCCCGAGCTGCGCTTGCTGTGTTTGTAGTCGCGCGCCACTACATCTTCTCCGGCGCCGATACGCCCAGCAGCTTCAGGCCGTTGCCGATCACCTGGCGCGTGGCGGCGACCAGGTTCAGGCGGGCGTTGCGCAGGTTGATGTCGTCGACCAGGAACTGGTGCGCGTTGTAGTACGTGTGGAAATCGGCAGTGAGATCGCGCAGGTAGTGCGCGACCTGGTGCGGTTCGAGCGCGTTCGCGGCGTTCTCCAGCAGTTCCGGGAAGTACGTGAGGCGGCGAATGAGGGCCTTTTCCTGCGGCTCGACCAGCAGGGCCACATGACTGTCGCCGATCTCGCGGTCATGCATGAAGCCCTTTTCCTGCGCCTGCCGGAACACGCTGCAGACGCGCGCATGCGCGTACTGCACGTAGTACACGGGATTCTCCTCGCTCTGCGCGCGCGCGAGATCGATGTCGAACACGAACTCCGAATCCGCTTTGCGCGACACCAGGAAGAAACGCACGGCGTCGCGGCCGACCCACTCGATCAGATCGCGCACCGTGACGTACGAGCCGGCGCGCTTGGAAATCTTCACTTCCTCGCCGCCGCGCATCACCTTGACCATCTTGTGCAGCACGTAGTCGGGATAGCCCGGCGGGATGCCGAGATCGGCGGCCTGCAGGCCGGCGCGCACGCGCGCGATCGTGCCGTGATGATCGGTGCCCTGCACGTTGATGGCCTTGCGGAAACCGCGCTGCCACTTGGTGATGTGATAGGCGACGTCGGGCACGAAGTAGGTGTACGTGCCGTCGGACTTGCGCATGACGCGGTCCTTGTCGTCGCCGTACTCGGTGGTGCGCAGCCACAGCGCGCCGTCCTGTTCGTAGGTCTTGCCGCTGGCGACCAGTCGCTGCACGGTCTCTTCGACCTTGCCGTCGGTGTAGAGGCTCGACTCCAGATAATAGATGTCGAAGTGCACGCCGAACTTCTGCAGGTCGATGTCCTGTTCGCGGCGCAGGTAGGCGACGGCGAACTTGCGGATCGCATCGAGATCGTCGGGCTTGCCGTTCGCCTTCACCGGTTCGCCATCGAGCGCGTGCACGCTGTTCTTCGCGAGGAATTCGTCAGCGATGTCCTGGATGTAGTCGCCGTTGTAGGCAGCTTCCGGCCAGCCCGCTTCGCCCGGCTTGATGCCGCGCGCACGCGCCTGCACCGACAGTGCGAGGTTCTGGATCTGCACGCCGGCGTCGTTGTAATAGAACTCGCGGCTGACCTCGTAGCCCTGCGTCTGCAGCAGCGACACCAGCGCATCGCCGAGCGCCGCCTGCCGGCCGTGACCGACGTGCAGCGGCCCGGTGGGATTCGCGGAGACGAACTCGACCAGCGATCGGGTGCCGCTGCCGTGCTGGCTGTAGCCGTAGACCGGACCGAAATCGAGGATGCGCGCCAGTTCCTGCTGATACGCCGCCGCCGACAGATGGAAATTGATGAACCCCGGCCCGGCGATCTCCGCCTTCGCGATCAAGTCGCTGGCGGGAATCGCATCGAGCAGCGCCTGCGCCAGCTGGCGCGGATTCTTGCGTGCGGGCTTGGCGAGCTGCAGCGCCAGGTTGGTGGCGAAATCGCCATGAGCAGCATCGCGCGTACGCTCGATGGTGATGGTCGGGCGGATGTCGGCGGGCAGAACGTCCGCGGGCAGGGTCGCAAGCGCGGCCTGTAGCAACTTTTCGATCTGGTATTTCACGAAGGGGTTCGGGGCGGTTCAATGAGGCCGCAGTCTAGCAGCGGCTACAGGCTACAGGCTGCAGGCGACTGCCAGAGGTCCCGAATGCGCGTGTTCCGCTTCTGGCCAGTTGCCAGTCGCCTGTAGCCTGTAGCCTTTCCTAGAACAACTCCCCCGGATCCACATCGATCGACCACCGCACCCTGCGCGCTTCCGGCAGGCCTTCGAGCTGCGGAATCCAGCGGCTCAGCAGGCGCTGCAGCGGCTGGTGCGTCGCGGCCTGCAGCAACAACTGCGCGCGATGCCGGCCGGCGCGGCGTTCCATCGGGGCGGGCGCCGGGCCGAGGAATTTGACGCCGCGAATGCCGTGTTCCCGTGCGGCGGCGAGCGCGGCCTGCAGGAAATTCCGGGGCTCGGCCGAATGCGTGGCCTCGGCCCGCAGCAGCGCGATGCGCGAAAACGGCGGCCAGCCGGCTTGCTCGCGCTCCTGCAATGCGCCCGCGGCGAAGGCGTCGTAGCCGCCCTTCAGCAACAGGTTGAGCAGCGGATGTTCCGGATACTCGGTCTGGATCAGCACTTCGCCCGGCTGTGCGGCGCGGCCCGCGCGACCGGCCACCTGCACGATCGTCTGGGCGAGGCGTTCGCTGGCGCGGAAGTCGGTGCTGAACAATCCCTGGTCGGCGTTCAGCACGACCACCAGCGTCACGTTGGGGAAATGATGACCCTTCGTCAGCATCTGGGTGCCGACCAGCAGCCGGATCTCGTTGCGATCGACTTTCGCCAGCGTCTCTTCGAGTTCGCCCTTGCGCCGCATGCTGTCGCGATCGATGCGCGCCAGCGGCACCTGCGGAAACATCCGTTCGAGCGTTTCCTCGATGCGTTCGGTGCCCTGTCCGACGGGCTTCACCTCGGCGAAGCAGCTCGGGCATTCGACGACGGCGGACTGCTGCGAGCCGCAGTGATGACACAGCAGCGCCGTCGAATTGCGATGCACGGTCAGGTTCGCGTCGCAGCGTTTGCAGTGCGCGGACCAGCCGCAGGCTGGACAGAACAGCACCGGCGCATAGCCGCGGCGATTCAGGAACAGCAGCACCTGGCGGCCGGCATCGAGATGCCGCTGCATCGCCATGAGCGCCGGCGTCGCGATGCCCTGCGCGGCAGCGTGTCGTCGCAGATCGATCAGCGCCAGTGTCGGCGGACGCGCATCGGCGGCGCGATGCGGCAGCGTCAGCAGCGAACCGGGCTGCTGGCGGGCGCGATTCAGGCTTTCGAGCGAGGGCGTGGCCGATCCCAGCACGACCGGGATCCGCAGGCGTTGCGCGCGCACGATGGCGAGATCGCGCGCCGAGTAGCGAAAGCCTTCCTGCTGCTTGAACGAGCTGTCGTGTTCCTCATCGACGACGATCAGCCCGGGTCGTGCGAGCGGCACAAAGATCGCCGAGCGCGTGCCGATCACGATGCGCGCCGCGCCGCTGCGTGCATCGCGCCACGCGCTCAGCCGTTCGCCATCGCTCAGGCCCGAATGCAGGATGGCGAGTGCGGTGTCGAAGCGCTCGCGGAAGCGTGCGATGAGCTGCGGCGTCAGTGCGATTTCCGGCACCAGCACCAGCGCCTGTTCGCCGCGTTCCAGCACGGTGGCGATGGCGTTGAGATACACCTCGGTCTTGCCGCTGCCGGTGACGCCGTGCAGCAGCCAGGTGACGAACGTGCCGAGCGAAGCGCGGATGCGTTCGACGGCTGCGGCCTGTGCGTCGTTGAGTGCGGGACCATCGCGCCGTGCCGCCGCGGCGACGGCGGCGGCGATCTGTGTACGAGTGAACTGTTCCGCGTAGCCGCGATCACGCAGCTTGCGCAGCGTTTCACGCGACAGGCCCGCGGCATCGAGTACGTCTGGCGCCAGCTCCGGCGCGTCGAGCAATGCCTGAACGGCCGCGCGCATCTGTTTCGCCCGGGCGGGAAGATCCGCCAGCGCCTGATCGCGACCGGCGGCGGTCAGTCGCCACAGCGTGGTTTCTGCGATCGCCGGCGCGCCCTGGCGCAACGGCCCCGGCAAGGCCGCCGCAATGACTTCTCCCAGCGGATGACGGTAGTAGTCGGCCGACCAGCGCAGCAGGTCCAGCAGGCCGGGATCGAAAGTCGGCTGTTCGTCGATCAGCCCCTGCGCCGAGCGCAGCTTGTCTTCGGCAACCTCGCTGTGCTGCCGGCATTCGACCACCACGCCGACGATGCGCCGCCGGCCGAACGGCACCCGGACCCGATGCCCCGGCCGCACCTGACCGGCCCAGTCCGCGGGCGCGCGATAGTCGAATACGCGCCGCAGCGGCGTATCGATGGCGACGGCAAGGATCACGGACTCAGGCCTCACTCCAGGCCTCTGCCGCCAGCGAAAAAGAGGACGGCGGGCCTTTGTGGACAACTCTGTGCATTGATTGGATCAACCGTTCCGGACGCGCCTCCGGCGGGCAGGTATGTGCCGGGGTCGAATTGTCAGCGAGCATCATTTTGCAAGGCCAAACAGTCACTTGCTTCCTGCGCGGCGGTGCAGGACCAGGCCGGTAGACACTCCCTTAACGCAGCCGTCATGGTGTGGGCAAAGCAGGTCCGCCGACGGTGGGGCAAGTTCATGATTCTGGCGGCTCCGGGACGCGGGAAGCGGCATCGTACAATCGCGCGCCCGCGCCGCGCCCACTGATAACGACAAGAACCGCATGTCCCTGATCGTCAGTCTGTTCCTGCTGCTGGGCCTCGCCCATGGTCTCGGCACCCTGGCCCGTCGTTTCGGTCTGCCCGCGCTGGCCGGCCACATGATCGCCGGCATTCTGGTCGGTCCGTCGGTGCTGGGCGGGATCGCCCCGGGACCGGGGCTGGGCGCCGTCGCCGACATCGCCGTCTTCTTCGTGGTGCTGACCGCCGGCCTCGAAATGCGGCTGCAGCACGTGACCGACGTGCTGCGCGGCCGTGGCGCGCTCTCGCTGTTTGCCGGCTTCGCCGTGCCGGTGTGCGTCGGCGGCGCAGTGGCCTTCGCTTTCGAACTGCCGTCGATTCCGGCCATCGTGGTCGCGCTGTGCATCGCCGTCACCGCGCTGCCGGTGGCGCTGCAGATCCTCAGCGGCTTCAACATGCTCGGCACGCGCATCGCCAGCGTCACGGTCTCGGGCGCGCTGCTGTCGGACATCCTGGTGTTCCTGATCCTCGGCGTACTCATCGAACTGTCGGGCTCGGCGCGGCCGGCGACCGAAGCCGTCGGTATCGCGTTCGTCAAACTGGCTGGACTGGTGCTGGCCATCGTCGCCGCGCAGTTCGCCTGCGTGCAGGTGATGAAGCGGCGCGCCGCACCCGTGGAATCGACTTCGAACGGCGCCTCGTCGGGCAACCTCGCCTTCGTGCTGCTCTTCGTGCTCGGACTCGGCGCACTGAGCGAACTGCTGGGATTCCATTTCGCCATCGGCGCGTTCTTCGCGGCCATGATGGTGACGCCGGAGCTCATCGGCGATTCATCGTTCGACCGCCTGGAGCGCACCTGCGACGTGCTTACCGCGAGCCTGTTCGGTCCGGTCTTCCTCGCCTACCAGGGCCTGCAGTTCCATTTGCAGACGCTGAGCCAGCCGGCGTTCATCGGCGCGCTGATCGTCGGCGCCGTCGTGTCCAAAATGCTCAGCGGCTACCTGGTCGGCCGGATGCAGGGCATGTCGAAACACGATGCCTGGGGCGTCGGCATCGTCATGAACGCCCGCGGCGTGATGGAGCTCGTCATCGCCAGCATCGCCTTCCGCGCCGCCCTGGTCGACGGCCAGATCTTCTCGGCGCTGCTGATCGTCGGGCTCGTCACCACCGTGCTGACGCCGCTGATGCTGCGGGCGTGGCAGAGGTAGGAGAAGAGTTTCACACGGAGAGCACGGAGAGCACGGAGTTCGGAGAAGCAGAAGAGAATTTCCACGGGGGACACGGGGAACACGGGGACAAGAAAATTTTCTTCTCTGAGACCCCGTGTTCCCCGTGTCCCCCGTGGAAAATTCTTTCTCTTGACTCCGTGCTCTCCGTGAACTCCGTGTGAAACTCCTCATCGCCTGTGGGGCCGGCTTTAGCCGGCCTTTTTCGAAGTCAGGCTGAAGCCTGACCTACAGGAGGACCCCGAACGCGATGGCGATGCGGCCTTCGCACAGCAATCGTTCACCGGCGCGTACGTTGAAGTCGTAGAGCGAGCCGTCGCGCTGGGCGAGTCGTCGTACGGCATGAACGGTGAGGTCGGCGTCGATCGTGTCGATGCGGTCGGTGTGCAGGCGGATGTCGCGCAGCGCGGCGAGCATGCCGGGTTGTGCGTTGCCGCCGGCGAGCAGTGCGCCGTGGGCGGCCATGGCCTGGGCGGCGTACTCGGTCAGGTGCAATGCGGCGAGTTGTCCGTCGCGGCGCAGCGCATGGCCGGGATCGCGATGCGTGCCGGTCGTGCATTCGATGTCGCGATCGGAATGCGCGATCACGCGATCCAGCAGGCACATGCGGCCGGCGTGCGGGATGAGCTGCAGCAGTTGCTCGCGGTTCATGGCGCGTGCAGATCGACGGCGAGATTGCGGCTGTTGGCGTTCGGCAGGATCACGCGACCAAAGTCGCGCGCAGCGAGCCGTTGCAGCAACGGCAAGGCGCGCGCTGCAGGATTGCCCGAACGCAAGGATTCCAGCGCCGCGTCGGGCAGCAATGTTTCCGGCTCCATCGTCGTTGCGCAGGAAAGCGCCGCGAGCGTCTTCGCCGTCGCCTGCTGCGTGAGCACCAGCGCGACGGCAACCGGATGCGCGATCGGTCGCTTCGCGTGCAGCGGTTCCGGCGCCGGCAGATCGAACGCCACCAGCAGCACATCGCAGGCATCGACCTCAACCAGCAGGCTCGCTTCGAGCAGTCCGGCGGCGAACGAGCCGTCGTAGGCACTGATCGTCGTCGAGGCCGCGCGCGAACCGACGGCGATGCTCCAGTAGCCGGCCGCGGCGTTGTGGACGGAATTGTGGAAGTCGGTCGGCGAAATGAATCGCGGACTCGCCGTCAGCGCGAGACTGATGCGATGGATGATGCCGAGATCGGCATCGGAGGAGGCGAACACGGTCGCGAGGTTCGCAGCCGGTATCGAGGTTCCCTGCATCGCATCTTCAGCGGCCTGAAATGCCAGCCGGATGGCCGGCGTCGCGCGGCGTCGCTCATTGGCCGGCAGCAGGGCCGGTGTGTGCGGTGGCAGCGGTGTGTTCTCGCAGGGCTGTTCGCCGCGCAGTGCGGCGCGCGCCTGCTGCCATGACGGCAGTCCGGGTGCTGCGAGTCCGACCGCTTCGATGAATATCGGTTTGGTGGCCGGCTTCATGCGGCTTTCCCGAACAGCAGACTGCAGTTGCTGCCGCCGAAGCCAAAGGAATTGCTCAGCACACGCAAGACAGGCGTGCTGCGGTTCGCAAGCAGGATGTTCGCCTCGATCGCTGGATCCTTGCTGCGCGTGTTCAGGCTGCGCGGCAGCAGATCGTTTTCGATCGTCAGCAGGCTGATGACGCTTTCGACGATACCGGCCGCGCCGAGCGTGTGCCCGGTCCAGCCCTTGGTCGAACTGCAGGGCGTGGCGGTACCGAATACGCTGCAGACCGCGCGGCTTTCGGCCTGATCGTTCGCCACCGTGCCGGTGCCATGCAGGTTGATGTAGTCGATCTGCGCGGGTTCGAGATTCGCACTCGCGAGAGCCGCGCGCATGGAGGCTGCGGCGCCGCTGCCTTCCGGGTCGGGCGAGGACATGTGATACGCATCGCTGGTTTCGCCGTAGCCGAGCAACCGCAAACCGCCGTCGGCGTGCGGATCGAGCAATGCGAAACCGCCGGCTTCGCCGATGGAAATGCCATTGCGTGCGCTGTCCGCCGGACGACAGATGTCCGGCGACACGAGCTGCAGCGAGTTGAAACCATAGAGCGTCGTCAGGCACAGGCTGTCGACGCCGCCGACCACCGCGGCATCGCACGCGCCAGCGGCAATCGCGCGCCGTGCCGCGGCGAAGACTTTCGCGCTCGACGAACAGGCGGTGGAAATGGCGAACGACGGGCCGCCCAGGCCCAGACGCTGCGCAACGAAATCCGCGACCGAGAAAATGTTCTGGGTAGGGCGATGCACGAACCAGTCCGGCAGCGCGTTCGATTGCGGATCGCGCGCGCGATAGGCGAGTTCGGTGTGATGCACGCCGGAGGTGCTGGTACCGATGAACACGCCGATGCGCGCTGCACCGTGGCGACGTACGCAGGCTGCGACGGCATCGAGGAAGCCGTCCTGGTTCAGCGCAAACTCGGCAAGCCGGTGGTTGCGACAGTCCCAGTGCGCGAGCGATCCGGTCAGCGCCACGTCGAAGTCGCGCACTTCGCCCAGCCAGCAGTCGAGCGTGTTGGTGTCGAACGTCAGCTTGCGCAGACCGCTGGTGCCGGCCTGCAGCGCGCGCGCGTGCGCCGCGTGTCCCGCGCCGAGCGCGGAGCTGACGGTGTAGGCGCTGATCGGAAGCGGCTTCATGCAATCCAGTAATCGTAGAAGTTGAACCAATTGTACGGAGCGATGCGAACGTAATGTTCGAGCCGCTGCGCATAGCGCTGGGCGCAGTCGGCAATGGCTGCGTCCCGATTCTCGCGCGGCAGTCGCAGCGACTCGCTGAACAGTTCGAAATGCGCGGTATAGCGATTGCCGCCGTGATGGCAGCCGAAACCCAGCACCACAGGCACCTGCAGCGCATGGGCGAGCTGCCATGGTCCGACCGGCAGGCGTGCGCGACCGCCCAGGAAGTCGACGGCGACGGCACGTTCGGTGGCGAGCGCGCGGTCCGCCATGATGCCGACCATGCGTCCTGCCTGCAGTGCCTCCTTCAGGTTCAGTACGAGCTGCGGTCCGCGTTGCGATGCATCGATGATGCTGCCGGCGAGTTCGGGATTCAGTCCTTCCAGCAGCGCCATGAGCATGCGGCCATGCTGGCGGTCGAGCAGGATCGACAGCGGCAGCCGACGTTGATCGACCGCGATCAGCCGCAGCGATTCGGCGCTGCCGAAGTGCGCGACGAACAGCAGGCAGCCCTGGCCGCGCGCGACGGCAGCGCGGACCGCTTCGGGACGTTCGACCGCGACGTCGAGTTCCTGGTAGCGCTTCGAGAGCAGGAAGATGCGATCGAGCGTGCAGCTCGCGAAGGCGAAGAAATGCCGCCAGTGATCGCGCCAGCGCGGCTCGCGGTTCAGCGCTCGCTGCAAGTAATCCCGCGAGGCGCGTCGCGCCGCCGGGCTCGTCAGCAGGAAGTACGCGACGATCGGATACAGCACGGGCCGCACCGTCGAGCGGCGCAAATGCGTCGCGAGCCAGACGATCAGCCGCACCATCGACGGTGTGCTGCGTTCCTTGTGACTGCGCCAGTCCTGCTGCGGTGTGTCCGTCACGCCGCCGCTCCGCACGACAAGACGAACGTGCCTTCGAAGACGGGCGACTGCCGGCGCGATCCCTGGAATCGCGCGCGCAGCGTGCCCTCGTTGTCAGGCGTGAACTCGATGCGCAGTTCGATGCGTTCCTGAGGCAGCACGGGCTGCAGGAATTTCACGGTTGGCATCGAGAGCAGCATGCAGGGCCGCTGCGTCCGGATCGCGGCCAGCACGGCATCGAGCAGCACGACGCCGGGAACGATCGGGTTGCCGGGAAAATGGCCGGCGAGCGACGGATGATCCGCCGGCACGACGATCTCGCCGATCAGGGTGTCGTTCATGGTCGAACCTGCCTCAGCAACTGCAGCAGCGCTTCGCGCGGCAGCTTGCCTACGTCGTTGCGCGGCAGGCGCTCGACGATCAGCAGCGGTCGCGGCACGAAGACCGGTTCCATCTGCCGTCGCAACGCATCGAGGATGTCGCTGGCCTGGCGCCCGGGCGCGACGACGAGCGCGACGGGACGTTCTTCGGATTCGCGAACGAACACCGCGGCATCGACGACGCCGGGCACGGCCAGCACCTGACGCGTCAGTTCCTGCAATGACGTGCGCTTGCCGGCCACCTTGATCATGTCGCCCGCGCGCCCGCGCAGGACGAACTCGCTGTCGCCGAGCGGCTCGATCACGTCCTGCAACGGCGTGGCCGTCGGCAGTTGCGGCGCGCGATATTCGGCGTTGCCGTTCACCTGCACGATCGTCCCGTCGCGCAGCGTGCGCCAGCGTTCCGTCGCGGTGGTGCGGCGATGCGCCATCACGCCGGCTTCGGTGCAGCCGTAGATCTCGACCACTTCCGTCTGCCAGCGGGCCTCGATGCGGCGTGCGAGTTTGACAGTCAGCGGCGCAGTGGCCGAGACCACGCGATGCAGCGGCGGCAGTTCGATGCTCGATTCCGCCAGTACTTTGAGATGCGCCGGCGTCGTCACCAGTGTGCGCGGCGCCGGCATGCGCCGCAGCGCATCGCGCACGTCGGCGGGAAAGAACGGCCGGCGATCACAGAGACAGCAGCCGGCGCTGAGCGCGCCGATCAGAGACGCCTCCAGGCCATACATGTGTTGCGGCGGCACCGTGGCGACGACGCTCGATCCCGGTCCGCCCAGCACGTCTTCTGTCGCGAGCCGCGAGTTGTGGAACAGGCTGCCCCAGGTTTTCGGATGCGCCTGCGGTCGGCCAGTCGTGCCGGACGTGAACGCGATGGCGACGATGCGATCCGCCGGCAGCTGCCAGTCGGGCGTGGGCGCCGCCGACTCCCGCGAGGACAGGTGACGCGCAACGCTCGCATCGTCGATGACGTGATGATCGGGATAGTCGCGCTGCAGTTCGGCGATCACGCCCGTCGCCTGACTGGAGGGGAGCAAGATGATTTGCCCGCGCAGCCACGCGGCGACGCAGCCCAGCAGGAAGTGATAACGATTCTCGGCGAGATTGATCGCATGCGTAGCTTGCGGCAGCGCCTGCGCCAGATGCTGCGCGTGAGCGACGAACTGTCCGGCGCTGACCGGCGCATCGCCGTAGTACGCGATGCGGGCATCGAGCGCATCGGTCGCCAGCAAGGGCAGCACCTGCATCGTCCTCAGATCCTGATGCGGGTGCGCGCGAGCCGCCGCAGATACCGGAACAGGCCGTCGTGCTCGTGATGCCGGAAGCGGATGCGCCGATACGCATACTCCAGGACGAACACTGCGCCGAGCAGCAGGTAATGAATGACATTCGTCATCAACGACCACAGCGGCGGTGCGGCGAACAGCGCGAGCAGCACGGCCGAGACGAACAGTGCCGCGCAGACGCCGCACCACAGTTGTGTGACATGCCGCGTGTAGATCACGAGGTCCTCGGGCAGCGGACCCTCATGCATCGCGCGCGCGATGCGCGTGACGAGCGGCGTCTGGCCCGCGCGCAGCGAACCTGCAAACAGCGCGAACAGGGCAGCAGGAATCGCCGCGGGCGGGATGTACAGCGCATACAGGCCATTGCCTGCGACGACGAGCCAGTAGAGCAGGGCGCTGCCCGCGATGAGCACGATCCAGGCCCACGGCCGGCGATGGATCAGTGCGCCGCCGATCGAGATGCCGAGCAGCCACACCAGCGCCAGCCATTCGAGCCGCCGGTCGTGCAGCATCACGGCGAGATGGGCGAGCAGCGGATAGCCGAGGGCGAGCCAGAACATCGCGCACTAGTCCGTAGCGGGGTCGGTCGCGGTGCGCGGCGCGCTGCTCACGCCGCCGCTCTCAGGTCCGGCGTTGCAGGACGTGCCCGGTCAGCGACCGCAGCGACGCAAAGGCCGATTTCACGGCAGCATCGTCGGAGCGCAGCTCCACGCCGTACTGCTGCTGGATCATCAGGGCGATTTCCAGGGCATCGATCGAATCGAGCCCGACACTGCCCGCGCCGCCGCCGAACAGCGGCGCGGTCGGCGCGATCGCTTCCGGCGCGATGTGTTCGAGGCCGAGCGCCTGCACCAGGCGCTGCGCCATGAGCGATTCTTCCGCCGTCTGACCGGACATTATTGCTTCCGTCTCCAAGGCTGTTTTGCGGCGCGACAGTCTATACTCCGCCGTCTCATCGCGCGATTTCATCGTCGCGGATTACACAACGAAACAACGATCGCCAAACAACGATCGAAGTGGCGGACAGAGGTACGGATCGATGTCGGGGTCGATGTCGGGAAAGGGCGGCAAGCTCGATCACGCGTGGCGGGTGTTCGCCACCGGGTTTGTGTTCGTGCTGTTCGGGCTCGGCGCGCTGTTCATCAGCCTGACCATGTTTCCGCTGCTGCGCCTGTCGGCGTGGGACACGGCCGTCGCGCGTCGCCGCATCCAGCGCGGCATGCAGGGCACGTTCCGGCTCTACATGGAAATCATGCGCGTGCTGGGCATCCTCACGTACACCGTCGAGGGAGCCGAGCGCCTGCGCGAACCGGGACGGCTGGTCGTCGCGAATCATCCGACACTGATCGACGTCGTCCTGCTGGTATCCCTGATGCCGTCGGTCGATTGCATCGTAAAACGTGGCCTCTGGCGCAATCCCTTCCTGCGCTGGCCGGTATCATGGGCCGGCTACATTCCGAACTCGGACGGGGAAGAACTGATCGAGGGATGTGCGACGACGCTCAAGCGCGGACACTCGCTGCTGGTGTTCCCGGAGGGGACGCGCACCGTGCCCGGACGGCCGTTGCGCATGCAGCGTGGTGCAGCGCACATTGCGCTCGCCGCCGACGTCGAGATCCTGCCGGTGACCATCACCTGCGATCCGCCGACCCTGTTCAAAGGGAATCCCTGGTATCGCGTGCCGGCGCGGCGTTTCCACATGCACGTGGTCGCAGGCAGTCCGGTCGCCTCGCGCGACTTCCGACACGGCGACGAAGCGCCTGCGCGCTCGGCGCGCCGGCTGACCCAGTGGCTGCTCGCCTATTACGGCGCGCAGGATAGTCAAGACATGCAGCGGCCGAGTGCCGTTGCCAGTACGGAATTGATGACATGTCAGTGACCCCCAAATCGCGCGAAGAAATCCTCACGTACCTGCGTGACGTACTGGTCGAACTGTTCGAACTCAGGCCCGGGCAGATCGTGCCCGAGGCGAATCTCTACACGGACCTGGACATCGACAGCATCGATGCCGTCGACCTGATCCTGAAGCTCAAGGAGCTGACCGGCCGCAAGATCCAGCCGCAGACGTTCAAGCACGTGCGGACGGTCGGCGACGTCGTCGATGCGATCGAAGCGTTGATGACCAATCCGGCAGCCTGATGCGCAAGTCGTGCGAGCGCCCGAGCCCGTCATCCTGCTGCCCGAGATCGACTCGTTCGAACGCCGTCCTGACGGGCTGAACCTGCAGTTCGTCGTTCCCGCAGACCTCGGTTATTTCGCCGGACACTTTCCCGGCGTGCCGCTGCTGCCCGGTGTCGTGCAGATCGGCTGGGCGGTGGAGCTGGCGCGCCAGCACGTGCCGTTCGATGCGCAGTTCCGTGCGCTGGCGGGAGTGAAGTTCATGCGCGTGATTCAGCCGGGCGCGACGGTGGCGCTGCAACTGGCGTTCGATGCGGCGGCGCGCGAACTGTCGTTCGAATACCGATGCGGTGGTCAGCCGTGTTCGGGCGGTCGTGCGCTGTTCCAGTAGCGCATGAAGATCTGCATCGTCATTCCCTTCTACAACCACCCCGGCGCCATCGCGCAGGTCGTGGATGCCTTGAAGCCGCTCGACCTGCCGTGCCGCATCGTCGACGACGGGTCGGATGAAGCATCGCAAGGCGTGCTGGCGCAGATCGCGGCGCGCGAAGACTGGGTCTCGGTGCAGCGCCTGCCGGCGAATCGGGGCAAGGGCGGCGCCGTCATGGCGGGTTGCGATGCCGCGCTGGCTGCCGGTTTCACGCATGCCCTGCAGATCGATGCGGATGGACAGCACGACGCCGCCGACGTGCCGCGATTGCTGGAGCAGGCGCAGCGACATCCGCAAGCGCTGGTCAGCGGGCACGCGGTGTATGACGAGTCCGTGCCGCGCTCGCGCCTGTACGGCCGCTACCTCACGCACGTGTGGGTGTGGATCAACACGCTGTCGTTCGAGATCCGCGATTCCATGTGCGGGCTGCGCGTGTATCCGCTCGCGCCGACCTGTGCGATCTGGCGCCGGCATCGCCTCGGCCGGCGCATGGATTTCGATACCGAGATCCTGGTGCGTCTGAGCTGGAGCGGCGTTGCGATCCTCAGCATGCCGACGCGCGTCACCTATCCCGCCGACGGCGTGTCGCACTTCAAACTGCTCAAGGACAACGTCTACATCAGCCTCATGCACGCGCGCCTGTTCGCCGGCATGTTGCTGCGGTTGCCGCTGCTGCTCGGCCGTCGCGTCAGGCAGCGTATGCAGAAGGTCGCCGCATGAGGCAGTTCGAAGCGGAAGTCGACATCACCGTGCCGTTCCACGACATCGATTCGATCGGCGTCGCCTGGCACGGGCACTACGCCAAGTATTTCGAGATCGCGCGCTGCGCGTTGCTCGACAGCTTCAATTACGGTTACGACGCCATGCGCGAATCCGGCTTCATGTGGCCGGTGATCGACATGCGTATCCGCTACATCAAGCCGGTCCGTTTCGGTCAGCGTGTCATCGTCAAAGCGACACTGCGCGAATGGGAGAACCGCCTGCTGATCGACTACCTGGTCAGCGACCAGGCGAGCGGGCAGCGACTCACCCGCGGCACGACGTCGCAGGTGGCGGTCGACATGAAGAACGGCGAAATGTGTTTCGTATCGCCGGCTATCCTGTTCGAACGTCTCGGGATCGAGCGATGAGGAGGATTCTCATGAGGCTGCGACTCGCGCCGCTGCTCCTGTTGCTGTGCGGCGTCTGCACGCACGCGGCGGTCGATCCGTTCGCGCACCCGGCAACGGGCGAGGCACTGCTGCGTTCGACGCTGGCGCGTCCCGCGGTGCAGCTCGCCAAAGCGCAGGTGCTGAAGGGGCGCTTCACGCACAGCAAGCACCTGAGCGAGATTCCGCAGCCGCTGGTGGCCAGCGGCGAGTTCATTTTCGCGCGCGATCTGGGCGTGTACTGGCACACGCAGCAGCCGTTCGATTCGGTCGTCGTGCTGACCAACAGCGGTATCGTGCAGCGCGATGAAGGCGCGCAGACGCTGCAGTTGTCCGCCGACGAACAGCCGGCCGTGCGCGTGATCGCCAACATCTTCCTCGCCCTGTTCACGCTCGACGTGACCAGCCTCAGCCGCAACTTCGATCTTTATGGTCTCAGCCAGGGAGAGCGCTGGATCATCGGCCTCAAGCCGCGTTCCAGCGCCATCGCCAGCGTCTTCCGGCAGGCGACCGTCACCGGGTCGGGCGATGTCGAACAGGTGGTGCTGACCGATGCGCACGGCGACCGCACCGTCATCGATCTGTCGGCCATCGAATACTCCGAGGCAGCAGCAGGCGCCGACGTGCGCGCGCTGTTCGCGCCGGCGAAGCCATGAGCATTGCGTTGCCTGCGTCGATCCGCACGCGCTTCATCGCGTGGAGCGCGCTCATGCTCGCGTTGCTCGGCGTGTTCGCCTGGCGTGTGCTGCCGCATCTCAAGGTCGAAACCGACATCCTGGCGCTGCTGCCGCAGACGCAGCAGGACCGCGACCTGGACGCGGCGCTGCAGGCGTTCTCCGCCGAACTCGCACGCAAGCAGATTTTCCTGATCGGCAGCGACAGGCTGGCCGATGCGAAAGTGGCCGCCGCCGGTTTCGCGCGCGAACTGCAGGCATCGGGCGCCTTCGAGAGCGTGCAGCTCGAACTCGATGCGGACCTGCAGCAGCGCGCCGCCGTCTATCTGGCGCATCGCGCCTTCCTGCTGTCGCCGCAGGATCGACAGGTGCTGACCGACGGCAATACCGATTCGTTGCTGAAGCGTGCATTGCGTGCGGCCTACACGCCCACCGGCCTCATGCAGCCGCTGAGCCTCGCGCAGGATCCGCTGGGATTCACCAACAATTTCCTGCGCGCGCAGACGCCGGTATCGGGCAAGGCGCGGCTCGAAGGTTCGACGCTGGTCGTCGAGCACGAAGGCCGCAGCTATGTGCTGGTGCTGACGGAGAACGAAGGCAGTCCCTTCGCCTCGTCGGTGCAGGAGCAGGTCATGCCGGCCATCGCGCAGGCGAAACTGACCGCCAGCCGCGCCGTGCAGGCGCCGGTCGAGATCGTCAGTTCCGGCGCCATCCAGCACGCCGCCGCCGCCGCCAAGCGCGCGGAACACGAGATATCGACCTTCGGCACGATCGAATCGATCGCCGTGGTGCTGTTGCTGCTGCTGGTGTTCGGCGCGATGCGGCCGCTGCTGCTCGGCGTGCTGACGTTGTCGCTGGCCGTCGTCGCGGCGTTCACGGTCGTGCATTTCGTGTTCGGCGAAGTGCACCTGCTGGCGCTGGTGTTCGGGTCGAGCCTGATCGGCAGCGTCATCGACTATTCGATTCATTTCTTCGCCGACCGCTTCCGCGATCCGGCGCGCTGGACGCCGGTCGAGGCCGCGCAGCATGTCGGGCCGGCGATCCTGCTGGGATTGACGACGACATTGATCGGCTACGTCGTGCTGGCCATCGTGCCGTTTCCGGGCCTCAAGCAGATCGCCGTGTTCTGCATGGTCGGGCTCGTCGTCGGCTGCGGTAGCGTGCTGTGTCTGTATCCGGTGCTGGCGCAGACGAAGCGCAAACGCCTGCCGCGACTCGGTACGCGTCTGGGCGGCGCGCTCGATCGCTTCCTGCAGCGCTGGCGCTGGACCACGCCGAAGTTCGCGGTGCTGGCCGTGCTCGCCATCGGCGTGGCTTTCGGCATCGCGCGACTGCAGGTGCAGGACGACGTGAAGGCGCTGCAGCAGTCGCCGGCTGAACTGGTGCGTGATGAGCAGCGCGTGCGCGAGCTGCTGGGCAGCGGCATCGAGACACGCTTCTTCCTGGTGTCGGGCGACTCGGCGCAGGCGGTGCTGGAAGCCGAGGAACGACTGTCGCAGGTACTGGATCGGTTCGTCGCCGATCGCACCATCGCGTCCTATCAGTCGGTGAGCAACAGCCTGTCGTCGCAGGCGCGACAGCAGCGCAATCGCGAACTGCTGGCGCAGCAGGTCTATGCGCCCGGTGCACTGTTCGATCAGGTGATGAATGCCTTCGGTTTCTCCGCCGCAGCGATGGAGCGGCGCCGCACCGAGTTCGACGCGGCGACGACACCGCTGGGTGTCGAGGAATGGCTGAACAGTTCTGCCTCGCAGGGCCTGCGGCATCTGTGGCTGGGGCAGGTGGGTGCGCGCTACGCCAGCATCGTCACATTGGGCGGCATCAATGACGTGCCGGCGCTTGCAGCGCTCGAACTGCCGGGTGTGCGCCTGATCGACCGCGTCGCCGAAACCAGCGGCATTCTCAGCCGCTATCGCCACACCATGACGCTGCTGCTGGCCGTGATCTATGCAGTCGCGGGCGCGGTGCTGCTGATCCGCTTCGGCTGGCGCGATGCGCCGCGCATGCTGCTGCCCTCGGTCGCCGCGACGCTGACGACGCTCGGCCTGTTCGGCTGGCTGGGCGTGCCCTTCAATCTGTTCACGCTGCTGGCGCTGTGGCTGGTGCTCGGGCTCGGCATCGACTACGGAATTTTCCTGCGCCACGGCCGCGACCATCGCCCGACGGCGATTCTCAGCGTCACGCTTTCCGCGTGCACGACGCTGATCGCCTTCGGTCTGCTGGGTCTGAGCGCGACGCCGTTCATCCGCACCATCGGTCTCACGTTGTTGTGTGCGATCACGCTGTCGTGGTCGTTCGTGTTGCTCAGTTGTCTTACCCGGTTCACATCGCGCGCGGCGCGAGAAGAGAAAGCGATTCCATGACTGACGTATTGATCATCGGTGCGGGTCCGGCGGGCTCGATGGCGGCGGCGCTGCTGGCGCAGAAGGGTTATGAAGTGCTGGTGCTGGAGAAGCAGCGCTTTCCGCGCTTCTCCATCGGCGAGAGCCTGCTGGGCAACACCACGCAACTGCTGGATGAAGCCGGCATGCTGGATGCGGTGATCGAAGCCGGCTTCCAGTTCAAGAACGGCGCGGCCTTCGCGCACGGCCAGCGCTACTCCGAGTTCAACTTCGCCGACAAGGCGTCGACCGGTCATGCGTTCGCCTTCCAGGTGCAGCGTGCGCGCTTCGATCAGGTGCTGGCCGGCGAAGCCGTGCGTTTCGGCGCGCAGGTCCGCTACGAAACCGCGATCACCGCCATCGATGTGTCGGGCGAGCGGCCGGTGGTCACGAGTGCGGCCGGCGATGAGGTCGTCACGCATCGGCCACGCTTCGTGCTGGATGCCAGCGGCTTCGGCCGCACCTTGCCGCGTTTGCTCGATCTGGATCGACCCTCGGACCTGGTGCAGCGCGCCGCGCTGTTCGTGCACGTGAAGGACAACATTCCTGCCGGCGCCTTCGACCGCCAGAAAATCCGCGTCGGTGTGCATCCGACCGACAAGGATGTCTGGTCGTGGCTGATTCCGTTCTCCGACGGCACGGCGTCGATGGGCATCGTCGCCACGCCGGAGCATCACGCGCAGTTCAAGGGCACGCTCGATGAGCGCATGTGGCAGCTCGTCGCCGACGAGCCGATGCTGGCGGCGCTGCTCAAGGACGCGGTGGTGACGCGTCCGGCGGCCGAACTCTCCGGCTATTCCGCCAAGGTCAGCCGCATGCACGGCCCGGGCTTCGCGCTGCTGGGCAACGCGGCGGAATTTCTCGATCCGGTGTTTTCCTCGGGCGTCACACTGGCGATGCAGTCGGCCAAGCTCGCCAGCGGCCTGCTCGACCGCCAGTTGCGCGGCGAAACGACCGACTGGCAGACACAGTTCGCCGAGCCGCTGTCGTATGGCGTGGAAACCTTCCGCACCTTCGTCACCGGCTGGTACGGCGGCGCGCTGCAGGACGTGATTTTCGCCGAGCACAAGGATCCGGGCATCCGCCGCATGATCTGTTCGGTGCTGGCGGGCTATGCCTGGGATCCGCAGAACCCGTACACCGGACCGCAATCCAGTCGCCGGCTGCGTGCGCTGGCGGAGACGATTCGGGCAGGACGATGAAGGCAGTCGTCGTCATCCTCGCGGCATTGCTGCTCACGGCCTGCGCCAGCACGCCGACCGCGCCTGCGCCGTCGCGACCGCTGGTGTCGCCGGCAACGCTCGGCAGCGAACGCGCAGTGAATCAGATCGTGCGCGGAGCGATCGGCGCGCGCGAGATGACGATCAACTGCGTCGTCACCGTGAAGGACGGCACGATGACGGTCGTCGGCTTGAGCGCGATGGGCGTGCGACTGTTCACCCTGCGTTACGACGGCACGACGGTGCAGGCCGAGAAGGGCCTGCCGACACCGGAGCAACTGACGCCGGAACGTCTGCTCGCCGATCTGCAGCTCGTGTTCTGGCCGCTCGCGAGCCTGCAGAAACCGCTGCAGGACGCCGGCTGGCAAGTCAGCGAACCCGCCACAGGCACACGTCGCCTGCGTCGCGGCGATCTTCTGGTTGCGGAAGCGCACTACGCCGATCAGGATCCCTGGGCGGGACGCAGCTGGCTCGTGAACTTCGAGTACGGCTACTCGCTGCAGATCGACAGCAAGGCGCTGTAACCGATGTCTTCCGCACCCGCGCTCACCATTGCCAGCATCCTGCCGCACGCAGGCCGGATGCTGCTGCTCGACGAACTGCTGGATCACGGTCCCGAACACGTGACCTGTGCCGTGACCATCAGCAACGACACGATGTTCTGCGATGCCATCAACGGCGTACCCGCCTGGGTCGGCCTCGAATACATGGCGCAGACGGTGTGCGCCTATTCAGGCATCGACGAAGTACGCGCCGGACTCAAGCCGAGCATCGGCCTGCTGCTGGGTTCGCGCCGCTACCAATCACAGTTGGAATGGTTCGCGCTCGGCATCACGCTGCACATCCGCGCCGACCTGCTGCTACGCGACGAGAACGACCTCGTCGCTTTTCAGTGCAGCATCCACGACGGCGATCGTCTGCTCGCCCGCGGCGACGTGAAGGCATATCGTCCCAAGGATGTGCTGGCCGTCGTGCGTGGCGAGCGGATATGAAGCGCTCTTCCTGTAGGTCAGGCTTTAGCCTGACTCCTGAAGAAGCCGGCTAAAGCCGGCTCCACAGTCAGAAGAAATCCATGACTACAGACACGACACGCAGCATTCTCGTCACCGGCTCCAGCCGCGGCATTGGTCGCGCCATCGCCGAGCGCCTGGCCGCGAGCGGTTTCCAGGTCGTTGTGCATTGCCGCGGCAACATCGCAGCAGCCGGGGAAGTGTGCGCTGCGATCACGGCCAGCGGTGGACTGCGGCCGCGCGTGCTGCAGTTCGACATCGCCGATCGTGCCGCATGCGCTGCAGCGATCACCGCCGACATGGACGCTCACGGCGCCTACTACGGCATCGTCTGCAACGCCGGCCTCGCGCGCGATGGCGCTTTTCCCGCGCTCAGCGACGAAGACTGGGACGCCGTGCTGAGAACCAATCTGGACGGTTTCTACAATGTGCTGCACCCCGCGATCATGCCCATGATCCGGCGGCGGGCGCCGGGGCGGATCGTGACGCTGTCGTCCGTGTCGGGCGTGATGGGCAACCGCGGACAGGTGAATTACAGCGCTTCCAAGGCGGGTATCATCGGCGCCACCAAGGCACTGGCGGTCGAACTGGCGAGCCGCAGGATCACGGTCAACTGCGTCGCCCCCGGACTCATCCGGACCGACATGATGAACGACGCACCCGTGGAGGAAGTGCTCAAGGCAGTGCCGCTGGGACGGGTCGGAGAACCTGGTGAAGTCGCGGCAGTGGTCAATTTTCTGATGTCGGACGAGGCGGCGTACGTCACGCGCCAGGTCATCGGCGTCAACGGCGGAATGGCTTGAACAATTCCCTGAACAATTCGATGAGCGGATCAGTGAAACGGGTCGTCGTCACGGGCTTCGGCGGCATCACCGCGCTCGGTCACGACTGGCCGACGATCGAGAAGGCATTGCGCGCCAACGTCAGCGGCGTCGCGCGCATGCATGAATGGGATCGCTACACCGATCTCAACACGCGCCTGGGCGGCCCGGTGCCGCCGTTCCAGCTGCCGCCGCAATACACGCGCAAGGTCACGCGCACGATGGGACGAGTCGCATTGCTGGCGACGCGCGCAACGGAAATGGCGTTGGAGGATGCCGGCCTGATCGGCGATCCGGTCATCGGCAGCGGCGCGATGGGCGTCGCCTACGGTTCATGCACCGGCAGCACCGATGCCATCCGCGAATTCGGCTCCATGATCGAAACCGGCGATGTCAGCGGCATCAACGCCACGACCTACCTGCGACTGATGCCGCACACGGCCGCCGCGAACATCGGTGTGTACTTCGGCATCAAGGGCCGCGTCATTCCCGCCTGCAGCGCCTGCACGTCCGGCAGCCAGAGCATCGGCTACGCCTACGAGGCGATCCGCTTCAATCGCTCGACGCTCATGGTCGCCGGCGGCGCCGAAGAACTCTGCGCCAGCGAGGCCGCGGTGTTCGACACGCTCTACGCCACCAGCACGCGCAACGACACGCCGAGCGAAACACCGAGCCCGTTCGATCGCGACCGCGACGGACTCGTCATCGGCGAAGGCGCCTGCACGCTGGTGCTGGAAGAACTCGAACACGCGAAGGCGCGCGGCGCGACGATCTATGCAGAAATCGTCGGCTTCGGCAGCAACTCCGACGGCGATCATCCGACGCATCCGAACACGAACACCATGGAAGTCGCGATGCGCCTGTCGCTGCAGGATGCAGGCCTGTCGCCTGACGCCATCGGCTATGTGAATGCACACGCCACCGCGACCGAGCAGGGCGACATCGCCGAGACGCATGCGATGCAGCGCCTGTTCGGCAGCCGCACGCCGGTGAGTTCGGTGAAGGGCCATCTCGGCCACACGCTCGGCGCCTGCGGCGCGATCGAAAGCTGGTTCACGATCCAGATGATGCGCGGCGGCTGGTTCATGCCGACCCTGAACCTGAAGAACGTCGACGAACGCTGCGGCGAACTCGACTACGTGATGAACGGCGGCCGTCACCTCGATGTCGAATACGCGATGAAGAACAACTTCGCCTTCGGCGGGGTGAACACGTCGTTGATCTTCCGGCGCTGGAAGGGCTGAGAGTTCTTCTTGCTGTAGGTCAGGCTTCAGCCTGACTGTTTTCAGGCCGGCTAAAGCCGGCCCCACAGGAAGAAGGGATTCCCGCTATCCCGCCAGCAGCTTCGACAGTCCGTCGAGTTCCTGCGCCACGCATCCCTGCACGAAGGCGTGCAACAGCACGCGGTCGAAGTCGCTCTGCGGTTCAAGCACCAGACCATGGAAATGAACCTGTGGATGCTGCGGATCGGCCGCGCCCAGCGCGCGGACGACGGTGGCGTCGACCGTCAGTTCGTGCGACTTGTCGAGCACGGTGATCCTGAAGGTCAACCGCAATCGTTGTGACTCGCCCAGCGCGACCGACGCATCGACACCGATGCGCAGGCCCGTGCTGCTCAGATCGACGATGACCGCTTCGCTCGGTGCGTCCAGTTGCAACGTCGCCGCCAGACACACGGCGACGCGTTGTCCCTTGCGGATGTGGCGCATCTCCACCTGGGCGGGCACGTCGACATGAAAATAGGGATAGGGATCGAACAGCACTTTCTCGACGATGCCGCTGAAGCGCACGGCGGCAGTGGCGTAGAACGTGCGGAACAGCCAGGTCTGCCCCTTGTCGATGGCGACGTAGTGGCGGTCGTCGCGGATCGGCGCCGTCATGATGAGGCTGCGGCGCTCGCCGATGCCGATGACGCGGCACGCGTAGCTCTCGCTGCGCTCGTCGCGCGAAATACGAAATCCCCAGCGCGATCCCGCGGGCATGCGCGAGTACTGCGTCCACAACTGATGCAGCGGCGCGGGGGCGGTGTCTGCGGCCGTGTCGGCCGCCTGCGAGGCACTGTCGTGTTCGTCGACCAGCGCCATCAGGCCATTGCGCAGCAGGGCTTCGCGCATCCAGTCCGTGACGATCTGGCCCTTCGCGGCGAGCAGCAGGTTGCGGTTCGGATCGAACACGGAAAAAGGCAGCGGCTTGCCGCTGACGATCTCGTTTTTGTCGAGCGCGATTTTCCGCGCCGGTGACTGCTTCACGGTTGTATCCCCCCGAGTCGATGACCTCGGCCGTGTACCTGTCCTGTCTGCAACGGCCCCGTCGACGCGGACTTGATGCGTCTCCCTCACCTGGAAAAGTGACCTGATCCACAGTTGCGGGAATCGGCGCCCTCGATCGGGGGCCGGCGGTCGGGCCGTTCGCCGGTGCTACACTGCGGCCCGCGCGAGGGTGCCCCGCCATCGCGATCACCCAACGACGCCTCATCATGCAGCCGATGCCGGAGAAGACCATTGCAGAAGACTCGTCGCTGAGCCTGCTGCAGAAGATCCTGTTGACGACGGACGGCACGGTCACGCAACTGCTCGAACTCTTCACCGGCGAAAAGATCAGCGTCCAAAAGCTCGAACATGCCCTGGTCGCAGGCGGTCCGCCGCTGCTGGCCGTGCCGGCGACGGAACCGGTGCTCAGCCGCAAGATTCTTCTGCGCGGAACGCGGCCCTGGATGTACGCGCATTCGTTCCTGGTGCCGTCGCGACTGCCGCGGGGAATGCAGGCAGCCATGCTGCAGACCGATACGCCGATGGGCCAGCTGTGGAAGGCGGCGAGGCTCGAAACCCATCGCGAGATCGTCGATTTCCATCGCGAGGACGATGCCGGACTCGCGGCGCTGTTCGATTGCGACGGGCCATTGCTGTCGCGCAGCTACCTGATCCATGCCAGCGGCGCGCCGATGGGGCTCATCGTCGAGAAATTTCCCGCGGCCTGGTTCCTGCGGGACCGGCCTGGCGTCTTTCTGTAGGTCAGGCTTCAGCCTGACTGTTTTCAGGCCGGCTGAAGCCGGCCCCACAGGGAGGGAAGGCAGTGACGGGCGCTGCCGCCCGGAAACAGCTGGTATACACTGCGCGCCCCCCGGCGGGCGCCGCGGCGTTCAACGGGCAAGTGAGGAGCTTGAGGGAGCCATGAAGATTCGAACGATGACGACGGCGGCATTGGCCGCCATTCTCGTGTTCAGCGTCGCGCAGGCCCGCGACACGCGACTGAAGCTGCCCCTCAAGGATGCGCTGGAAACCGTCGACGCCAGGGACAAGCTGGGTACCGACGTGAAGTTCTTCTTCGGCTCGCAGGCAACGCCCGCCGTCGTGCAGAAGTTGGGCACCTATACGTCCAACAAGAAGACCAACTTCGCCAACAAGTCGGACAAGGAAGGCTGCGAATGGGCATTCCTGTCGGCGATGATTTCCCTGAAGGAACGCGCCCTGGCCGAAGGCGGCAATGCCGTCATCAACATCGAGAGCTATTACAAAAAGAACCAGTTCTCGAGCGAAACCGAATATGAGTGCGGCGCCGGCGCCATCATTGGCGGCGTGGCTCTGCGCGGTACTGTCGTCAAGCTGTAAATTCATCGCTGTCCGCAGCGTGCCGCGCAGACTGCGGCCCGCTATCCGATTGCGTCCGGAGCGTTCATGTCCGTGAAGATTGCCGTGCTGAAAGAAACCCGCGCCAACGAGCGACGGGTCGCAATGGTCCCGGCCGTTGCCGAGAAACTCATCAAGCTGGGTGCGCAGATCGGCATCCAGAGCGGTGCGGGCGAGGCCGTGAAGCTCGCGGACGCGGCGTTCAGGAACGTCGGGTTCGAGCCGGATCCGCGCAAGCTGGTGAGCGAAGCCGACATCGTGCTGGCCGTGCAGCCGCCGGACATCGAGATCGTTCGCGCCATGAAAGAAGGCGCGATCCTCATTGCTTTCGTCTATGCGCACAAGGAAGTCGAACTGACCAAGCTGCTGCGCGATCGCAGGATCACCTGCTTCGCGATGGAACTCGTGCCGCGTATCACGCGCGCGCAGGCGATGGATGCACTGTCGAGTCAGGCCGCGCTCGCCGGCTACTACGCGGTGCTGCTCGGTGCGACCAACATCGCGCGCATGCTGCCGATGATGACCACCGCGGTGGGTTCGATCCGTCCGCAGCGTGCGCTGGTGATGGGGCTCGGCGTTGCCGGCCTGCAGGCACTGGCGACCGCGCGTCGTCTCGGCGCCATGACCGAAGGCTATGACGTGCGTCCGGAGACGAAGGAACAGGCCGAATCGCTCGGCGCCAAGTTCGTCGATACCGGCGTCGATGCACGCGGTGCCGGCGGTTACGCGCGCGAGCTGACGCAGGAAGAGAAGGACAAGGTCGCCGCCGTCGTCACCAAGCACATCCAGCAGGCCGACGTCATCATCACCACCGCGTCGATCCCCGGCCGCCCTTCGCCCAAGCTGATCAGCAAGGCGCAGGTCGATGGCATGAAGGCCGGCGCCGTGATCGTCGATCTCGCCGCCGAAGGCGGCGGCAACTGTGAGTACACGAAGCCGGGCGAAACCGTGCAGGTCGGCCAGGTGACGATCGTCGGCCCGCTCAACGTACCGAGCATGCTCGGCGAACACGCCAGCGAACTGTATGCGAAGAACCAGTTCAACCTGATCGAGCTGTTCCTCAGGGACAAGGCGATCAACCTCGACTGGAACGACGAAGTGCTGGCGAAGACCGCGCTGACGCACGCGGGCGAGATCAAGAACGAGGCCGCGAAGAAGGCGGTCGAGGGCTGAAGAAGATTAAGGGCCGCAAAAAGGCGCAAAGGCACGCAAAACAGGAAATCGACAGCTTTTCTATTTGAGTTCTTTTGCGCCTTTTTGCGGCAATTCTCCGATCTGACGAGATGAAAACATGGACCTGACGACGACACTCACGGGCTTCGTGGCCCTCTACATCTTCATGCTCGCAGCCTTCACCGGCTACGAGATCATCGGCCGCGTGCCGGCGATCCTGCACACGCCGCTGATGTCGGGATCGAACTTCGTGCACGGCATCGTCGTGGTCGGCGCGATGTATGCGCTGCTGAACGCAACGACGACGACGGAGCAGGTCATCGGCTTTCTCGGCGTGCTGCTCGGCGCGGGCAACGCCGCCGGCGGCTACGTCGTGACCGAGCGCATGCTGGAAATGTTCAAGCCGAGCGACAAGAAGAAGCCGGGCGAGGAAGCGAAGAAGTGAATCCCCAACTCATCATCGATACCAGCTACATCGCTGCGGCGTTCCTGTTCATCTACGGGCTGAAGCGCATGTCCTCGCCGGTGACGGCGCGGTCGGGCATCGTCGTCGCCGGCGTCGGCATGCTGGTCGCAACGCTGGCCAGCTTCCTGTACGTGTTCGGCATCAATGAAGCTGCGCAGCCGCACCTGACGACCAACATTGCGCTCGCTGCGACTGCACTCGGCGTCGGCACGCTGTGGGCCTGGTGGAGCGGCAAGCGCGTCGCCATGACGGCGATGCCGCAGATGGTCGCGCTGTACAACGGCATGGGCGGCGGTGCGGCGGCGGCGATCGCGGCAGTCGAACTGCTGCGTCCGGGCGCCGAGCATCAGACGGTGCCGCTGGTCGTCACCATCATCGGCGCGCTGATCGGTTCGATCTCGCTGTCGGGCTCGCTGATCGCGTGGGCCAAGCTCGACGGCAAGATCAACGGCACGTGGCGCATCAAGGGCCAGCAGGTGCTGAACGGTGCGCTGTTCCTGATCACGCTGGGTCTGGGACTCTTCATCGTCTTCGCCGAACACGGCCATGCCTCGCCGCAGGTCGTCGCCGTGTTCTTCGGTCTCGCGCTCGTCTTCGGCGTGCTCATGACCATGCCGATCGGCGGCGCCGACATGCCGGTCGTGATCTCGCTCTACAACGCCTTCACCGGACTCGCTGTGGGCTTCGAAGGCTATGTGCTGCAGAACCCGGCGCTGATGATCGCCGGCATGGTGGTCGGTTCGGCCGGCACGCTGCTGACGCTTTTGATGGCGAAGGCCATGAACCGCAGCGTCTCGAACGTGATCTTCAGCAACTTCGGCGCGACGGGCGACGAACAGCAGGGCGAGATCAAGGGATCGATGAAGCCTGCCGAAGCCGGCGATGCCGCCGTGAACATGCGCTATGCGTCGAAGGTGATCATTGCGCCGGGCTATGGCCTCGCGGTGGCGCAGGCGCAGCACAAGCTGTACGAGTTCGTGAAGCTGCTGACCGATGCCGGCGTCGAAGTGAAGTTCGCGATTCATCCGGTTGCCGGTCGCATGCCCGGCCACATGAACGTGCTGCTGGCCGAAGCCGGCGTGCCCTACGACATGATCTACGACCTGGAAGACATCAACGGCGAGTTCAAGGACGCCGACGTCGCCATCGTCATCGGCGCCAACGACACCGTGAATCCGGCCGCCCGGACCAACAAGTCCTCGCCGATCTACGGCATGCCGATCCTCAACGTCGACCAGGCCAGGCAGGTCTACGTCATCAAGCGCGGCCAGGGCAAGGGCTACTCCGGCGTCGAGAACGAGCTCTTTTTCGCCGACAACACCAACATGGTGTACGGCGACGCCCAGAAGGTGATGGTGGAGATGATCCAGGCGGTGAAGTCGCTGGAGGGCGGACACTGAGGGAGAGGCGCGAGCCTCGAAGTCGCAGGCGAAGAATGCTTCAAGGAAGAAGCCATGAGCGAGAAGCCCGTCAAACTGGCAGATCGGGCGCGACATCCTGATGCGACAGGCCGAGCAGGGCTGGGGTGCGAAGGTCATCGAACGACTTTCGCAGGATCTGCGCACGGCCTTTCCGGAAATGAAGGGTTTTTCCCAGCGCAACCTCAAGTACATGCGCGCTTTTGCGGAGGCATGGCCGGACGGACAATTCGTGCAAGAGGTGCTTGCACAATTGCCGTGGTATCACCAGTTGGCGCTGCTGGGCAAACTGCCGGGCCCGGAAACCCGCAAGTGGTATGCGGCCAAGGCCATCGAGCACAACTGGTCGCGCACGCAAGACAATCCCACCATCGGCATGGTGTCGTGCCGGGCCAAGAACAAGGTAGTCGCCGAATACGCGCTGCGCGACGTGAACAAACCGCTCGGCGTTTCGGAATACCAACTCGTGGAGTCGCTGCCGGCGGAATTGCAGTCCAGCCTGCCCAGCATCGAGCAGATCGAGCGGGAACTGAGCGGCAGCGAAGAAGACGGAGGAACGGAAGAATGACCGGCGCCAACAATCGGCGCACTGCCCCTCCGCCAGTCTGCGGAAGGGACGGGTGGAGGGCGTTGCCAAAGACCCCGTTGTCCCGACCCCACACCTGCCGCCTTTCCCCTTCCTCCAGAACCACTTGCCCCGTTGAATATTTCCATATTGGTCGCGTATCTTTGGCCGCGAGTCGCTACTGAAGGCCGGGTCAAAGTAGGGCCGGGCCGTACTGATTCTTAAGTCGTGCAACACCCGTACAACTTGAATCAAGAGATCCTGCGCACAGATGTGTCAGGTATGCCCCTGGAATGGATCGATTACAGGGACGCGGTACGGCTGTATCACACGGAACAGGTGGCCTACACCTGCGGCACGCAGCTCTACACGCTGTACGGCGGCACCAACGCCCGCACGGGATTGCAGACCACCGTCGAAGTGAACTCGATCATCGCGACGATCGGTCACACGCATAACCCCGGCAACCTGCGCCAGGACTACACCCCGCCGCTGAACAACCAGACCCTGTTCAAGCGCGACGCGCATCTGTGCCTGTATTGCGGCCAGCGTTTTCCGGCGAACCAGCTCTCTCGCGATCACGTCCGCCCCTTGAGTCAGGGTGGACGCGACAAGTGGACCAATGTCGTCACGGCCTGCCGGCGCTGCAACAACCTCAAGGCGTCGAAGACGCCGGAGCAGGCGGGCCTGCAGCTCATCGCCGTGCCGTTCACGCCGACCTATGCCGAATACATCTACCTGAAGAGCCGGCGCGTGCTGGCCGACCAGATGGAATACCTGCTCGCGCACTTCCCGCGTTCGAGCCCGCTGCACGCGCGTCTGAAGCAGCACGGCATCCTGCAGTAGCGGATCGCGGGTCACGGCGGGTGCGGAATGGTGTAACGTCCGCGCCAGGTTTCTTCGAGTAGCGTCGCGTTGGTTTCAGTTGCACCCCTGTCGTCGCCGGGCCGCTATCCCTCCAGCGACTCGCTGTTCCTGATCGACGCGTCGATCTTCGTCTTCCGCGCCTGGCATTCGGTGCCGAACAACGTCGTCGACTTCGACGGCAATCCCGTCAATGCCATGCACGGCTTCGCGCGCTTCCTCGGCGATCTGCTCGAACAGGTGCGCCCCGGCCACATCGCCGTGGCCTTCGACGAGCGTACGGCGAACTCCTTCCGCAGCCTGCTGTATCCGCCCTACAAGGCGAATCGCGAACCGGCGCCTCTCGAACTGAAGCGCCAATTCCTGCTGTGCCGGCAGGTGTGCCGCGCCATGGGCATCGCTAGCTTCTGCGGCGGCGACTACGAGGCCGACGACATCATCGGCACGCTCGCGACCCAGGCGCGTGCGAGTGCCAAGCCCGTGGTGATCGTCTCGCGCGACAAGGATCTGACGCAGCTCGTACGCCACGGCGACGAGTACTGGGACTACCTCGACGATCGCCGCTATCGCTACGCCGACATTGCCGAACGTTTCGGCGTCGTGCCCGAGCGCATGGCCTGCTTCCTGGCATTGATGGGCGATGCGGTCGACAACATTCCCGGCGTGCCCGGCATCGGCCGCAAGACGGCGTCGATGCTGTTCCGTCACTACGAATCGGTGTCCCAGCTCTACGACAATCTCGACAGCGTGCTGCGACTCAAGCTGCGTAACGCCGGCTTCGTCTGCGGCCAGCTGCGCGATCACCGCGATTCGGTCTTTCTCGCGCGCAAGCTCACCGGCATCGCCTGCGACATTCCATTGCAGGTGACGCTGCACGACCTGCGCCGGCGTCGTCCGAATCTCGACGCGCTGCATCGCCTGTACGATTCCGTCGGTTTCGGCCGGCTGCTGCGCAACCAGGCCGAGCGCATCGCTGCGCTGCAGTAGGAGCCTTGCTGTGGGGCCGGCTTCAGCCGGCCTCTTTCAGAGTCAGGCTGAAGCCTGACCCACAGCCGGAGTATTGACAACGCTTTCGACGAGACCGTTATATCTGCGGCATGAGCGGGTCACCTGCAGCCACCCCTGCCGATCTTCGAATCACCTCGCGCGCACTGCCTGTTCGCGAGCACGCGAACACCGCGCGCTGGTGGCACGGCGGCGATCCGGTCGCGACGGCGTGGTTCAACGCCCTGTCCGTGACGTTTCCGCAAGGGGAGACGTTCTTCATCGAGTCGGTGCGGCGTTATCGCGATGAGGTCGGGTCCGGGCTCGGGGAACAGATCAACGCCTTCGTCCAGCAGGAGGCCATGCACACGCGCGAGCATGTCGCCTTCAATAAATTGATCAGGCAGGCGGGCTACAGCACCGCACGCATGGACGAACACACGCGCAAGCGGCTGGATATCGCGCGCTCCCGTCATCCGATCGGCCAGCTGGCCATGACGGTCGCGCTGGAGCATTTCACGGCGATCCTGGCGCATGCGCTGCTGACCGATGCCGATCCGCTTCCCGGAGCGCCGCCGGACGTGCTCAAGCTGTGGCAATGGCACGCCATCGAAGAGATCGAACACAAGAGCGTCGCCTATGACACCTACGTGGCGGCCACCAAGAACCTGTCCGCGGCGCGATGCTATTTCATCCGCTGCAAGGTGATGCTCCTCGTGAGCCTGCTGTTCTGGAAAGCGAACTTTCGCCACATGGCCGACTTCTGCCGCCAGGATGGGATGAATTCGGCCGGCACCTGGTGGCGCGTCGCGAAGTACCTGCTGGGCCGGCCCGGCATCGTGCGCAAGATATTCCGCCCCTATCTCAGCTTCTACCGGCCCGGCTTCCATCCCTGGGATCACGACGACCGGGCACTGATCGCGCGAGTCGAGCAAAGCCTGGTGGCGTGATCAGGTACGGACCCCGTCCCGAAGGAATCGCTGCCGCCAGTTTCTCCCGGAATCCACCAGAAATTCGCTGCCCGCGCACTGGCGGGACACGCACGATCTGCCCGGTACCAGCCGCAGGAGAAGGATCGTGTGCAGGCTTGCGTGGATCGTCGTGGTCGGTGGCTTTTCGTTGACGGGTTCGGTGCTGGCGGCCGAGCGTCCCATCTATCGTTGCGAAACCGCCGCGGGTGTCGTGTTTGCGGACCGGCCCTGCGGACCGGACAGCGAACCCTATTCGCCCGATCTCGATTCGGTCAGCGTAATGACCACCGTGCCCGCGCAGCCGGTCACGACCAGGGCTGCGTCCTCGCCGCGGCGGACAGCCATCGAGGCGAAGGACACCCGGGCGGAAGCCTGCGCCCGCATCGACCAGTCACTGCGCAAGATCGCCTCGACGATGCGGGCCGGCTACTCGGCCAGGCAGGGCGAGCGGCTCAAGGAACGCAAGCGCGACCTGGAAACGCAGCGCCGGGCGCGACGCTGCTGATTCCGGTGACTGGTCAATGGGCGGCGCATCTCCCCTCCGCCCGTTCCCTGAGCGCATAATCGCCGCAGCTCCGGCGAGCGCCGGGCCCCACATACTTTCAACAACACCAGTCTTCGGGGGATGCAGCCATGCGTATCGAGTGCGCGTCAAGGATGGCGGTACGAATCCTTTCCTTGCTGATGCTTGCTGTCACGGTGCCGATCGGCGTTTACGCGCAGGGCAGCAAGACCGGCGACGAACTGCTGGCGCAGGCGCAGGCCGCGTTGTCCAAGGGCAAGCCCGAGGAAGCCGTGTCGATCCTGCGCAAGGCCATCGATGCGGAGCCGAACCGTGCCGACCTGTACCTGCTGCGCTCCCGGGCGCGCGATTCGTCGGGCAAGTTCGACGCCGCGCTCGAGGACGCGAGCAAATACGTCGAGCTGGCGCCGAACGATTCGCTGGGCTATCTCAACCGCGCGCGCGTCTACCTGTCGCTCGAGAAGAAGGACAAGGCGCTCGAGGATGCCAACAAGGCCATCGCGCTCGCGCCGCAGGATCCGGACGGCTACTACCGTCGCGCGGACATCTACAACGAGATGGGCAAGGAAGCCGAAGCCAGGGCCGATGAGGCGAAGGCTGACGAGCTGGACAAGTAAAGAGCACTGCCAATCCGATGACCTTCGTCTATTGTCCGAAATGCGCGGCGCCGCTGGTGGATTCGACCGTCGATCGCGAGCCGCGCCGCGTCTGTTCGCGCCCCTGCGGGTTCATTTATTACGACAATCCCACGCCGGTGGTGGCCGCCGTCGTCGAGCACGAGGGCAGGATCGTTCTTGCCCACAATCGTGCCTGGCCGAGCCGGAGCTTCTTCGGCCTGATCACCGGGTTTCTGGAACAGCGCGAAAGCCCGGCGCAATGCGCGATCCGCGAGGTCAAGGAAGAACTGAACCTCGACGCCGCCGCGGAACCGACGCTCATCGGCGTCTATCCCTTCGAGCGCATGAACCAGGTCATCATCGCCTACCACGTGCTCGCGTCAGGCACGGTCGCGCTCAACGAAGAACTCGATGATCACCGGCACGTGCCGTTCGACGAATGTTTCTACTGGCCGGCCGGAACGGGATTCGCGCTGCGCGACTGGTTGCGCAGCAAGGGATATGAGCCGGCGATGGTCGAGTTGCGAAGATAAGCGAGGAGGGCCGCTGCTTTTTCTTGCTGTAGGTCAGGCTTTCCCGCGGGATTTCCTTCGGTCACAGCCTGACTCTGACAAAGAGGCCGGCTGAAGCCGGCCCCACAAAAAGGTTACCGCAGCACTTCCCGAGCGCGATGGCCGCAGCGAAAATGTTCCTGGAGAGGATCATCGATGTCTCCGGCGAATTGGAAGGTCGCAAGCCTGGCGTATCGCCCCGTCAGGATTTGTCGGGCTCCGGGAAAAACGCCAGTGATGCCCGGGCGCGTATGCGGCGATCACCGATTTCGCGCGCAACTGTGTGGCAACGATCCGTTGTCGGCGTGCGAGAATTCGCGCCGGGAATCGTCGTGGAGTGCAACGTGTTATTGCGCGGTGAGGATGCCGTCGGGGCATTGCAGGAGTTCGGTTGTGCGTTGCTGACCCCCGTGCAGGTCGAGCATCAACTGCACTCGCCGGCTCGTGCCCTGGACGAACTCGGCCGCTTCTGGGAACGCCTGCCGCGCGACACGTATCTGCGCGACGGCGGACGCTATCGTTACCGTCGCCACAGCTGCTTCGTCTACGAGACGTCGAGCGGCCGGCTCGAACAGGCGCCGCATCGCGCGCATTGGCAGCCAACCGACTACAACGCCCTGCACGGCGGCATGGAGCGCTGGTTCGAGCCCATCGAACCGGAGGTCGTGAACAACCCGGTCTGGCAGAAATTCCTCGCCGGGCTCGGTGCCGCGTTCACGCGAACCCGTCCCGTCGATCGCTGGTACATCGAAGCGCATCAGTTCCGGATCGACACGGCCGAGGGCATCGGTCGACCGACGCCCGAAGGCGCGCATCGCGACGGCGTGGACTACGTTGCCGTGACGCTCGTGCAGCGACACCAGGTCCGCGGCGGCGAAACGCGCGTGTTCGAAGCGCGGGGAACCGCCGGCGTGCGGTTTACGATGGTCGAACCCTGGACGACGCTGCTGCTCGATGACGCACGCGTGATTCATGAAACCACGCCGATCCAGCCGGAAGGCGCGGGCGGCGTGCGCGATACCCTGGTCCTGACGTATCGGGCGGGCGGGTTCCAGAGCCCGCCCCTGGCTGTGGGGCCGGCTTCAGCCGGCTTCTGAGGAGTCAGGCTGTGACCGAAGGAATCCCGCGGGAAAGCCTGACCTACAGGCCTCATCTGTCTGCAAAAGGAACCCCGGTACCCGCAGCAGAAACCGTTCACAATACCGCCCGCCATCCGCCATCTACCGCAACCGCCATGTCATTCGCCGCACGCCTGCAAGCCGCCATCGCCGCCCACAGCCCGCTGTGTGTCGGCATCGATCCCTCCGCATCGCTGCTGAAAAGCTGCGGATTGCCGGATTCCGCCGAAGGCGCATTCGAGTTCGGCAAGCGCGTGCTCGCAGCGGCGCAGTTCGAGTTGTCGATCATCAAGCCGCAGTCGGCGTTCTTCGAGCGCTTCGGCAGCGCAGGCTTTCGTGCCCTGGAGGAGCTGACGAAGCTGGCGCGCGCGCGCGAGGTGATGGTGCTGATCGATGGCAAGCGCGGCGACATCGACACGACGGCCGAGGCGTATGCAGAGGGTTATTTCTCGGCAGCGACGCCGCTGCGCGTCGATGCCGTCACCACGCATGCCTACCTGGGTTTCGCGGCGCTGGAGAAATTTCTGGCGATCGCCCTTCGCAACGAGGGCGGCGTGTTCGTGGTCGTGCGCTCATCGAATCCCGAAGGTCGCGATCTGCAGCTCGCGAAGCTGCCCAATGGCGAAACCGTCGCCGGCAACCTGTCGCGGCTCATCACCGAACGCAATCGCGCCTGGGGCGAAGGACTCGGTCCGATCGGCGCCGTCGTGGGCGCGACCTGCGACGATGCGGCGGAGACCGTTGCGGCCCTGCCGTCCGCCTTCATCCTTGCCCCGGGTGTCGGCGCGCAAGGGGCCACGATGCAGGACGTGCTGAAACGCATGCCGGCGGCGAAGGGTCGCGTACTGCCGAACGTTTCGCGCGCGATTCTTGCCAGCGGCACCTCGAGCGACGAGATCCGCCAGACCATCCGGAGCCTGCAGGAGCAGGCGCGCCAGCTCCTCTGAAGGAGAAACGATGCACTACCTGCTGTTCTACGAATTCGTGCCCGACTATCTCGAACGACGCGCCCAGTTCCGCACCGAGCACCTGAACCGCGCCTGGCAATCGGCGACCCGCGGCGAACTGCTGGCCGGCGGCGCGCTCGCCGAGCCCGCCGATGGCGGCGTGCTGTTCTTCAACTGCGATTCCGCTGCCGTGCCCGAACGCTTCGCCGCCGAAGATCCCTACGTGAAGAACGGGCTCGTCAAGCGCTGGTACGTACGGCGCTGGACCACGGTCGTCGGCGAACTCGCGGAGTCGCCTGTGCGGAGTTCATGAGGGAGTGACGAAAGTCACGAGGGTCACGGAAGTCACGAAGGTGCGCAATGCGTCGGCTGACTTCTGAAGCTCATCACCCTCGTGACTTTCGTGACCCTCGTGACTTTCGTCACTCCTTCGTTCTTTCCTACTTTCCGATCTCTTCCAACGCCCCCGGCATCCCCACCGCGAAACCCTGCGCATAGTCGACGCCGATGTCGCGCAGCTTGTCCATCACGGCCACGCTCTCCACGGATTCGGCGACGACCTTCTTGCCCATCGCGTGGCCGATGTCGGTGATGGAGCGCACCATCTCCAGATCGACCGGGTCGGTGATGATGTTGCCGACGAACAGGCCGTCGATCTTGAGGAAGTCGACGCTCAATGCCTTGAGATAGGCGAACGATGAAACGCCGCTGCCGAAGTCGTCGAGACTGAAGGCGCAGCCGAGTGCGCGCAGTCCCGAGATGAGCTGGTTGGCGCGCGAGAGATTGCCGATGGCCGCCGTCTCGGTGATCTCGAAGCCGATCTTGTGCGGCGATACATGCGATTCGCGCAACAGGCCGCGGATGAATTCGAGCAGTTGCGGATCGCCGAGCGAATCGCCCGACAGGTTCACGAACAACCGTGCGACGCGTTCGGCGCGCTGGCGGTTCGATGCCAGCCACTGCAGTGCCGCAGTGATGACCCAGCGATCCAGTCGTTGCGACAGGTTGTAGCGTTCGACGGATGGCAGGAACGCGCCCGGCGGCACGATGCGTCCCGATTCGTCGCGCATGCGCAGCAGCAGCTCGTAGTTGCGCACGCCGCCGATGTTGCTGGCGACGGGAACGATCGCCTGCGCTTCGAGGAAGAAGCGGTTTTCCGCCAGCGCCTGCTTCACGCGTGCGACCCACTGCATCTCGCCGTGGCGCTGCGCCGCGACGCTGTCGTCTTCGCGATAGACATGGATGCGATTGCGTCCCTGATCCTTCGCCGCGTAGCACGCCGCATCGGCCGCCTGCAGCAGCTGGGTGATGCGGCGGAATGCGCCGGTCACCGGTACGACGCCGATGCTGGCGCCGACCGAGAAGGTGCTGTTGCCCCAGACGAACTGGTGCTGCTCGACGGCGCGCAGCAGGCCCGTGGCAACGGCGGTCGCGTCCTCCAGCGAACAGTTGTGCAGCAGCAATCCGAATTCGTCGCCGCCGAGGCGCGCGAGCGTGTCGTTGCTGCGCACGCGCTCCTGCAGCGTCTGCGCGAGCTGCCGCAGCAGTTCGTCGCCGGCGACGTGGCCGCAGCTGTCGTTGATGACCTTGAACTGATCGAGATCCACGTAACACAGCGCATGCGCGGCGTTGTTCGACTGCGCGGTGTCCAGCGCGCTTTGCAGGCGCGACTCGAACTCGCGGCGATTGATCAGGCCGGTCAGCGCATCGTGGCTGGCCTCGTAGGAAAGCTGGCGCGAAAGTTCGTGCGCCTCGGTGATGTCGGTCAGGGTGCCTTCGTAATAGATGGTGCGTCCCTGTTCGTTGCGTACCGCGCGCGAGTTCTCCAGCACCACGATGCGCTTGCCGTCCTTGCGCCGCAGCACCAGCTCGGCATTGCGGATCTCGCCGGCCGCCGCCATGGCGCGCATCCAGTTGTCGCGATCCTCGGCATACATGTAGAGGTCGCGGGCGATGTTGAGTTCGAGCAGTTCGTCCTCGGCGGCATAGCCGAGCAGTCTGACCAGCGCCGGGTTGGCGGCCATGAAGTGGCCGTCGGGCGTCGTCTGGAAGACGCCGGCTACCACATTCTCATACAGCTCGCGATAGCGTGTTTCCGATGCCTTCAACGCGAGCAGGGTATGGGTACGCTCAGTCGCATAGCGCAGCGCCTTGCCGAGCAGATTGCTGACCACCTGCTGCTTGATGAGGTAGTCGAGCGCGCCCCGTTCGACGGCTTCGATGCCCAGGTCCTCATCGGCCTGGCCGACGAGCACGATGACGGGATAAGTATTCGCCTTCGGCTGCAATCGCAGGAACGTGGTGATGCCGAGGCTGTCGGGGAGATTCAGGTCGACCAGGATGACATCGAGATGTCCCTGCCGGATGCGGGCAAGGCCCTCGGCGAAGGTGCGCGCGACGTCGAGCTGGTACGGGCCGGAACGCAGTTCGGCGAGTTCCTCACGAATGAGTTGCTCGTCTTCCGGGTGAGCGTCGATCAACAGGACAGTCGTGGAGTCCATGTGGGGCGAAGATTACAGCGCCGAACGACAACAGGCGACAGGTGCGGGCACGGTTGCCCGCGACCCCTAGTCTTGTGGCGGCGATCATTGGTTAGAATCCTTTCATGACGTTACTTCGAGTCGCCGAGCCGCAGGAGGAGCGGGCCCAGCGTCTGGAACGTGAGTTCCAGGCCGTGCTCGATGCGGCAGTCGACGCGGTGGTGCTGTTCGATCACGAAGGGCGCATCGAACTGCTGAACCATGCGGGCGAACGCATGTTCGGCTACAAGGAAGAGGACGTCGTCGGGCTCAAGGTGAACATCCTGCTGCCCGAACCCTATCGTTCGCAGCACGACGACTATCTGCGGCAATACATCGAAGCCGGCGAGCCGCGCATCGTCGGCATCGGCCGCGAGCTGCTGGCGAAACGGCGCGACGGCAGCGAGTTCTCGGCGGAACTCGCCATCGGTCGCGTGCAGGGCACCGACCCGCCGCGCTTTGCCGGTTTCATTCGCGACATCACGGTACGGCGCAATGCCGAAGAGGCCCTGCGGCGCAGCGAAGCCCAGCTGACCATCGCGCAGGAGATCGCCAACCTCGGCAACTACGTGGTGCACTTCGATGGCCGCTTCGAGGACTACTGGTCGCCGCATCTGTACCGCGTGCTCGGCCGTCGCTACGGCGAGCGCTATATCGGCGTGTACGAATACCTCGAACCGATGGTGCACGCGGCCGACCGCACGCGCTGGCAGCAGATGCGCGCCGAACTCGCCGCCGGTGCGCGCACGGCCGACATCGAGTACCGCATCATTCATCCCGACGGGTCGCTGCGCTACGTCCATCACATCGCACAGACGACGTTCGGACCCGAAGGGCGTGCATTGCGGCAGGTCGGCACGCTGCACGACATCACCGATCGCCGCCGCGCCGAAGACGAAGCGCGCCAGATGCAGGATCGCATCGCCCACTTCGGCCGCATCTCGACCATGGGCGAAATGGCCGCGGGCATCGCGCACGAAGTGAACCAGCCGCTGACCGCCATCGCGACCTTCGCGCAGGCGTGTCAGCGTCTGATGGCGACGGGCGATGTGGAGATGAGCGAGATCAACTATGCGCTGGATCAGATCAGTACGCAGGCGCTGCGCGCGGGTGAAGTCATTCGCCGCCTGCGCAGCTTCGTCAAGAATCGCGAGGTGCGCCGCGAGCCGATCGAGGCCAATCGCCTGATCGAGGACGTGATGATGCTGGCGCAGACCGACGCCCATCATCACGGCGTGCGCCTGCGACTGGAGCCGTGCAGCGATCCGCCGTTCGTGAAGGCCGATGCCGTGCAGATCCAGCAGGTCATTCTCAACCTGGTACGCAACAGCATCGATGCCATGCAGGAGATCGCCGAGCCGCAGCGCGAGATCCTGCTGCGTACGCAGATCGATGCCGAAGGCGATGTCGAATTCATGGTCGCCGATCGGGGGGCGGGCGTCGTGGCCGCGGCGAGCGCAGAGCTGTTCAATCCTTTCTTCACCACCAAGCCCGGCGGCACCGGGCTGGGGCTGTCCATCAGCCGTTCGATCGTGCGTGCCCACGGCGGCAAGCTGTGGTGCAGCGCCAATCCGGGCGGCGGAGCACGTTTCTTTTTCACGTTGCCGGCAGCGCCGGCGCCAGCAGGGAGTTGAGCGATGAGGCCAAATTCAAATAACGCACGTCCGACCATTTTCGTGGTCGATGACGACTCAGCAGTGCGCGATGCACTGAAACTGCTGCTGCGCTCGGTCGGCCAGGCGGTCGAGACCTTCGGCTCGGGACAGGAATTCCTGGAGGCCTACAGCGAAGATCGTCCCGGCTGCCTGGTGCTTGACATCCGCATGCCAGGCATGTCGGGCCTGGAACTGCAGCAGAAACTCAACGAACGCCATTCGATCCTGCCGATCATTTTCATCACTGGTCACGGCGACGTGCCGATGGCGGTCGAAGCAATGCAGGCGGGCGCCGTCGACTTCATCCAGAAGCCGTTTCGCGATCAGGACCTGATCGATCGCATCAACCAGGCGCTGGAGAAGGACGGCAACAATCGTGCCGCGCTCGGCGAGCGCAACGACATCCGCCATCGACTCGAGACGCTGACGCCGCGCGAACGCGAAGTGCTCGATCTGGTCGTGCACGGCAAGGCGAACAAGGTCATCGCCGGCGATCTGAAGCTGAGCCAGCGCACGGTGGAAATCCATCGTGCACGCGTGATGGAGAAGATGCAGGCATCGTCGCTCGCACACCTCGTGCGCATGGTGCTCGAAGTCGGGCAGGCGTAAGGAGCGAGAGAATTGCCGCAAAAGACCGCAAAAAAGAAAGCGATTTTTTCGAACCATGATTTCTTTTATGCGGTCTTTGCGGCCTCTCGTTTTCTTCTCTATTGATTGATGCGTTGCGAGCACACGCACGACTCGCCTACCTCATTCCATCAACGCCGTTTCATCGCATCACTTACTCTTGCGGCATTGCACTTGCGGTGCGTGCGTTGCATGACGCGCTTTGCATATTCTTTTTAAGTACAAGTGCGAATTTCTCGCGAGGGGTCGCAAGCAGAAACATAGCGCCCATGCGACCACGGCCCTCAAGCGATTCCACCGCCCCCAATCCTCCCTGCGGCTCGGATGTCTCTTGGATAGTGGCCGTGGCCGCTTTTTTTGTTTCAGAGCCTCCGTGGTCACACGCCCCATCGTTGCAGTAATCGAAGCCGACGCAAGGGACCGCCGAACGCTTTGCTCGCTGCTCAGCCCGCTCGATGCCGAGATCCGTGATTTCGACAGCGCCGAGAGCTATCTCGCCGGTCGCAACGGCGCGCTGGGCTGTCTGATTACCGAAGTCGCATTGCCCGGCATGTCGGGTCTCGATCTGTTGCGCGTGCTGCGCGCCAACGGCACGACGCCGCCCATCATCCTGCTCGGTGAAGAATCCGATGTGCGCGCCGCGGTGACGGCGATGCGCGAAGGTGCAGTCGATTTCATCGAGAAGCCGCACGTGGATATCGCGATCCTGCGACGTGTGGCGTACCTGCTGGATCATCAGCAGGGTTTGAAGCACTAGGTTGGCGGCTGCTTGCTTTTCTTGCTGTGGGGCCGGCTTTCCCGCGGGATTCCCTTCGGTCACGGCCGGCCTGAAAACAGTCAGGCTAAAGCCTGACCTACAGGGGAAAAGACGCCAGTGCAGCTGTAGCCCGAAAACCAGGTGCCTACTTCTTCTCCAACTCCGCGCGCGGATCGAACGGCAATTCGGTCTGCATCCGTTCGTAGAGTTCCTTCGCCTTCTCCGTATCCGCCGGCGGCAGCACGATCTTGAGGATCACGTACTGATCGCCGGGCGTCGGTCCGGGCAGGCCGCGTCCGCGCAGTCGCAGCTTCTGGCCGGCCTTGGCGTTCGGCGGAATGCGCAGATCGACCGTACCGGCCAACGTGGGTGTCGGCACCGTGGCGCCGAGTGCCGCTTCCCACGGCGCGATCGGCAACGTCAGCGTGATGTCGCGTCCTTCGGCCTGGAACAGTCGATGTGGCTTGAAGCCGATCTCCAGGTACAGATCGCCCGCGCGACCGCCGCCGGCGCCAGGACTGCCCTGACCGCCGAGACGGATCTTCTGTCCTTCGATCACGCCGGCAGGAATCGTGACCTTGAGCGTGCGCGGTTTGACCGTGACGCGACCCTGCTCGTCGAGCTGCGGCGCCTTGAGTTCGATGGTGTGCGCGCCGCCGCGGAAGGCGTCTTCGAGATCGATGGCGATCTTCGCTGCGTGATCTTCGCCGGCGGATTCGAAACCGCCGCCGAAGCCGCCGCGCTGGCCGCGAAACGGGCTGTGTGCGCCGAAGAGCGAGGAGAAGAAATCGCTGAAGCCGGAATCCTCGCGACCGCCGAAGTTCGTCGTGAATTCGAAGTCGCGACCCCAGTCGGGCGGCGGCGTGAAGTTCTGACCCTGTCGCCAGTTCGAGCCGAGCTGATCGTAGGCGGCGCGCTTTTCCGGATCCTTGAGGACTTCGTAGGCTTCCTGCACTTCCTTGAACTTCGTTTCGGCGTTCGCTTCCTTGCTCACGTCCGGATGGAATTTGCGCGCGAGCCGCCGGTAGGCCTTCTTGATGTCCTCCGGTTTGGCGTCGCGCTCGACGCCCATGATCTTGTAATAGTCCTTGTAATCCATAGCCTCGCCTGTGAAAGCGCTGGATACCTCGAAACGACAGCGGGGAATGTAGCGCCAGAACTGATGGCGCGATGCAGGAATTTCAAGGCTGCGCGGGCGCGCGGACTTCTGCTAACGCGAGGCGTTCGACGCGCGGCGGCGTCGCAGTCCGGCGAGCGCGCCGAGGAAGGCCAGCCACAGCGCATCGATCGAGCCGCCGCCGTTCCGCGGCCCCTGGCTGGGCGTGCTCACGGCGTCGGGCGCCTTCGGATCGATGACGAGCGTGCCGTCGCCCAGGTTGTTGGCGGTCTGCGTTTCGTCGGGTGCGAAGACCCGCGCCGAAATCGAATTGCTGCCGAGCACGTCACTGGCCATCTTCAGATTCACCACGCGGCTGCCGCCGGCGGGAATGTCGCCTACCGAGCATTGCACGCGACCGACGGGACTCGCGGTGCAGGTGCCGCCGACGACGAATGCCTCCCGGATCGATACCACCGGAGGCACTTCCAGCGTGGCGCTGCTGCCGTAGGCGATCGAACCGCCCTTGTTGGTGATGGTCAATGCCCAGTCGAACGACTCGCCGACGACGTGATTGCTCGTGCCGAGGTCGGCCGGTATTTCCAGATCGGGGGCGATCAGGGGCAGCAGGCAGTTTGCGGATGCGATGCGCGGTCGCATCTGCGCAAGGCTGCAGTCGGAGAACGATGAGACATTCGTGCCGACGGACGGCGACATGAGGTACTGACCCGTCGCCGTGTTCGTGCATGCGCCGCTTCCGTCATGGGGGGCGCCGAACACATGCCCGATCTCGTGCGCGGTGACGAGGGCGTCGAGCGTGGTGAAGGTGCTGGTCTGCGTGAGACCGGTGCTGTATTGCGCGTCGCAGAGGCGACCGTTGAAAGCGATGCCCACGGTGGAGCCGTCCAGATCGCGTCCGGTGAACAGGTGCGTCAGTCCACGGGCGCGCAGGACGGGCGTGCTCCGGCGCAGTCGTCCCAGGTCCTCGATGAGATTGCTGGCATTCACGGTGGTCGAGAGCCGGCCGGCGACGTCGTCGTCGCCGATGTTCATCGTCGGCACCTGGATCTCGACCTGCAGCTGCGAGCTGTAGATGCCGTCGACGATGTTGATGCGGTTCAGGATCTCGTCGCGCGCCTGCTGATCGCTGGCGTAGCGATTGCGGAAGAGGGCATCGGCGATCGCGGAAATCTCCAGCCGCAGCGTGGCGCCCGCGGCCTGCATGATCACCGGCGTGCTCTTCAATTCATGCAGCATCTGCGTGTACGCCGCCTTGCCCGACATGCCCGCGGCGGGGTCATCGCTGCAGAAGGTGGTGCCGGCGGGCACTTCGGTGTCCGACAGCCGGAAGATGACCGTGTCGTCCGTGTCTGCCGCCGGGTCGACGGCGGCGGCGGAATCCACCAGGTACAGCTCGCGTCCGTCCCAGAATGCCCCGCGGATGGTCTGGCCTTTCGCGCTCAGCCGCGCCCAGGAGCCGGGTACGTTTTCGACCGTGCCCTGATACAGCGACAGAGATGGGCCTTCGGCGGATACCGCGGGTGTCAGGCGTTCGTTGGGTTCCAGCAGCAGGCTGAAGCGGCGTCCGAAGGCGTCGAACCTGAAGGTGCGAAGACTGCCGGCCGACGGTTTGGCCGATCCGTTCACGACAACGGGCAGCGGGTGAAACGGTTCATGGGCAAGGATGCGCAGGGGGCCGGCGTCTGCCGCCATCGCACCCGCAGGCAGCGCAAGCGCGGCGCACACAGCGATGCCCGGCCACCCGCCGGCGATACCTCCCCTGCCTATCCGCATCCCACGCCCTTCGGAAAATGAATCGAGTTTGTGTTTTCCCACACCGGAGCCGGATCAACAAGGAGATCCGTCGCAAAGCCAAGCGTCGCCAGAGTAGGTAAATTGACTCGGGAAATCAGACTGTTGCTCAACGGAGACGGACACGCAGGGCCACATCCCTCGGGCATGCCTTGAGCCGATCCCCACAAATTCGCGTCCTTCGCCGCCACTGCGCGAGCGGCGGCAGACGTCGCACCAGTACCGAGCGAAGGGCTTTTTCTCCGCTCGAACTTGGTGCGTCACGGATGCGATTTTGTTCGCCGGCGCCCGGCGTGCCGGGTAGAAACTTCGCTGCAACGCACGGCATGGAACGTGCATTGCAAAGCCACGCTGCGGCAAGTCAGTTATTCTGGCCACGACAAACCGGCTGCCAGCAGCGGCCGACCAAAAACCCAATTTGAGTCCCGCACTTCGAGACAGGAGCCACGGGGAAAATGAAACTTATCAGCGCCATCATCAAACCCTTCAAACTCGACGACGTGCGTGCCGCACTTTCGGAGATCGGCGTCTCGGGCATGACCGTCACCGAAGTCAAAGGCTTCGGCCGCCAGCGCGGACACACCGAGCTGTATCGCGGTGCCGAATACGTCGTCGATTTCGTCCCGAAGACCCGTATCGAAGTTGCCGTGAAGGATGCACTGGTCGATCAGGTCACCGAAGCCATCATCAATGCCGCGAAGACCGGCAAGGTGGGCGACGGCAAGATCTTCATCACCGATCTGGAGCGCGTACTGCGCATCCGCACCGGCGAAGCGGACGATCAGGCCCTCTGATCTGCTGCCTTGATTGCAGGGCGGCGGCCACTGCGCCGCCCTGCGCTGTCGTCCTGAGCCGTCGCCGATCCTGCGCGACGGCACCGACTTGAGCAAAGTCCCGGCTGGACGTCCCGGACGCGGCGTCCCTAGACTCGTGCGGCACCCTGCAGGCGAGTCTCCCGATGACACATGCGATCCGTTTTCACGCCCATGGCGACCCCGACGTCCTGCGCTGGGAATCGGTGGACGTCGGTAGTCCCGGCGCCACCGAAGCGCTCGTCCGCCACACCGCCGTCGGCCTCAACTTCATCGACGTCTACGAACGCACCGGCCTGTACGCGTCGCAGTTGCCGGCCACGCCGGGACACGAAGCCGCCGGCGTGATCGAAGCCGTCGGCGCACGCGTGAAAGGTTTCGCGCCCGGCGATCGCGTGGCCTATGCCGCCGGCGGTGGGGGTGCGTATTCACAGTTGCGGGTGATGCCGGTGGAGCGGCTGGTCAAACTGCCGGCCGGTATCGACGACGTCCAGGCCGCGGCGGTCATGCTGAAAGGCCTGACCGTGCAGGCGCTGCTGCGACAGGTGCATCGGGTTCGCAAGAGCGACACTCTCGTGATCCACGCGGCGGCGGGCGGCGTCGGCACGATCGCCGTGCAATGGGCCAGGCATCTCGGCGCGACGGTCATTGCCATCGTCGGCTCGGAGGCGAAGGCGAACGTCGTGCGTTCGCTCGGTGCCGATCATGTGTTGCTGTTGCAGGACGACTGGGTGGCGCGCGTCAGGTCGATCACACGCGGTCGCGGTGCCCACGTCGTCTATGACTCCGTCGGCAAGGACACGTTCTTCGGCTCGCTCGACTGTCTTCGTCCGCGCGGACTGATGGTGTCTTATGGAAATGCTTCCGGCCCGGTCCCGCCGGTCGCGCCGCTGGAACTCGGCAAGCGCGGATCGCTGTACCTCACACGACCGACGCTCTTCCACTTCATCTCGACCCGCAGCGCCTTGCAGCGTGCTGCGGATGAACTCTTCGATCTCGTCGGCCGGTCGGTCATCAGCGTGCGCGTAGGACAGACCTACCCGCTGCAGGATGCCGCGCGTGCGCATCGCGACCTGGAATCGCGGCAGACGACCGGCTCGACCGTGCTGCTGGTATGACGCAGTTCATCTTTCCGTGATCGGCGCCCAGGCCGGTTGACTCGTCACACGATCGCACCACGCGCGCACTCCCGGGTACGGCTGCAGATCGAAACCGCCTTCGTGCGCCACGTGGGTGTAGGCGTACAGACAGATGTCCGCCAGCGAGTAACGGTTGCCGACCAGGTAGTCGCGATCGCGCAGGGTGTCCTCGAGCACGTCCAGCGCCGCGTAGCCGCTCTTCTTTTTTTCGATGAGCTTTTCGCCGAGTTCCGCGCGCGTCTTGCGCAGGACGTGAGCCCAGAAGCGCACGGTGCCGATGTTCGGCTCGACGTGATACTGCTCGAAGCACATCCATTGCCACATGCGTGCGCGATCGAAGGGATCGTCCGGAATGAGATCCGTGCCTTCCGCGAGGAAGGACACGATGGCGTGGCTTTCCGGAAGAAAGCCCTTGCCCGGCACTTCGAGGACGGGAATGCGGCCGTTCGAATTCTTCGCCAGGAACTCGGGCGTGCGCGATTCGCCCCTGATGATGTCGACTTCGATCAGTTCGTATTCCAGGCGCAGGCGTTTGAGCACCAGCCGGGCCTTGTACCCGTTGCCGGAGGGCAGGTAGTCGTAGAGGCGATACATCGTCACTCCCTTTGGCAAGCCACGTGCGTGACTTCCCTATGCGCAGCCCGAGGCTGCGGTCGGTGCACCCGCCAGCGGAAGCATCCTGCCCGATGCCTCGCCGAATCGAATCATGGAGATCCCGGACGTGCCGGGGGCGGCTGTCATGCCGCGCGTTGCCGATCGTGACTTGTTGCGTGGAGCGCCGTTGCTCTTCGCATCACGCGCGGAGCGTCGTGGCTCCGCGAAGAATCGCCAGTGCGCCGCTACGCACTACTTCAAGGACTTCGCCGAAGCTCCCCACCTCGGCAACGAACCGGTTGATCTGCGACTCGCTATCAGTGAGTTCGACGGTAAAGCTTTCCGCTTCGTCCGACAAGACCCGCGCGCCGGCCTTCCCGACCGACTCGCGCAGACGCACGAGCAGGCTCGGCGGTACGCGCAACTTGATCAGCAGCAGTTCGCGCTCCACGTGCTGATCGCTGGTCATGTCATCGACATTGACGACGTCGATCAGCTTGAGCGACTGATTGACGATCTGCTGCACCACCGCTTCCGAGCCGCTCGTGACCAGCGTGAGGCGCGAAACGGTCGGATCGTCCGTCGGGGCGACGTTCAGCGATTCGATGTTGTAGCCGCGCGTGGCAAACAGGCTCGTGACGCGCGTCAGCGCGCCGACTTCGTTCTGCAGCAGGATGGAAATGATGTGGCGCTTGGTCGTCGTCATTCCTGGAATTCCTCGAACGGGCGGTCCCTGGGCCTGCAATGGCGGACGGCGAGCATACGGGAAGAAGCGGAAATTGCCAGAATCATGCAGCGGCCGGGCCTGCCGCGACGCGTAATTCCCCGCCGAAATGGACGCTGGGGGAAGGATGCTGCTAGGCTTCTTTGCAGTGCATTAGCGACGCCCAGGGCCCTGACAGGCCGCCTCCCATTCCTTGAAATCCATCGGGCCCGCATTGCGGACCCACCGACGGAAACCAACAGTCGTGAAATACGGTCAAGCCGCGCTCAACGCCAGCGCTCATCCGCTTGCCGGGCAGCAGATGTCCGGCGCCGACATCATCGTCCAGGTATTGGCCGACGAGGGCGTCGATATCGTCTTCGGCTACAGCGGCGGCGCGATCCTGCCCACCTACGACGCGATCTTCGTCTACAACCAGCAGCGGACCGGCGCCGGCCAGCAGCAGATGCCGCTGATCGTTCCTGCGAACGAGCAGGGCGCCGGCTTCATGGCGGCGGGCTACGCGCGTGCGAGCGGCAAAGTCGGCGTGTGCATGGTGACGTCCGGTCCCGGCGCGACCAACACCGTCACGCCGGTGCGCGATTGCATGGCCGATTCGATTCCCATCGTCGTGATCTGCGGCCAGGTGCCCACCGCCGCGATCGGCAGCGATGCCTTCCAGGAAGCGCCGGTCGCCAGCATCATGGGCTCGGTCGCGAAGCACGTGTTTCTCGTCACCGACGCGACCAAGCTCGAAGCCACGGTGCGTACCGCCTTCGAGATCGCGCGCACCGGCCGTCCCGGCCCGGTCGTCATCGATATCCCGAAAGACGTGCAGAACTGGCGCGGCGCATTCCAGGGTACCGGCCGCCTGCCGGTCGCCGGTTATCGGCATCGCATGAACCGGCTCGTACGCAACGTGCTGTCGGACGACCAGTGCGCCGAATTCTTCCGCCGGCTCGGCGCGGCGGAACGACCGCTGATCTACGCGGGCGGCGGCGTCATCAATTCCGAAGGCTCGGATGCGCTGCGCGAATTCGCGCTGGAATTCCAGATTCCCGTGGTGACGACGCTGATGGGACTCGGCGCGTTCGACACGATGCATCCGCTGTCGATGCGCATGCTCGGCATGCACGGCGCCGCCTTCGCCAACTATGCCGTCGACGATTGCGACTTCCTGTTCGCGCTCGGCGCGCGCTTCGACGATCGCGTCGCCGGCAATCCGCCCAAGTTCGCGCCGAAGTCCAGGTGCATCGCGCAGATCGACATCGACGCCTCCGAGATCAACAAGGTCAAGCCGGTGCAGTGGCACCACGTGGGGCTGCTTCAGGAAGCCCTGCGCGCACTGCGCAACTACGGCCGTCGCGTCAGCTTCCGTCGCGACTGGTCGGCCTGGCACAGGCACTGCGCCGACCTGCGCGCGAAGCATGCGATGAACTACGACCGCGCCAGCGAACTGGTGCAGCCGTACTACGTGATCGAAGAGATCAACAAGCTGACGAAAGGCCAGGCCATCATCAGCACCGGCGTCGGCCAGCATCAGATGTGGGCCGCGCAGTACTTCGATTTCGCACAGCCGCGCCTGTGGCTGACCTCGGGCAGCATGGGTACGATGGGTTTCGGCCTGCCGGCCGCGATCGGCGCGCAGTTCGCACGACCCGACCGCTTGGTCATCGACATCGACGGCGACGCCAGCGTCCGCATGAACGTCGGCGAACTGGAAACGGTGACGACCTACGATCTGCCCGTCAAAGTCATCGTGCTCAACAACTGCGGCGACGGCATGGTGAAGCAGTGGCAGAAGCTGTTCTTCAAGGGCCGGCTTTCGGCGAGCGACAAATCGCTGCACAAGAAGGACTTCATCAAGGCCGCGCAGGCCGACGGCTTCAAGTTTGCGGTGCGCCTCGATCGCAACGAGGACGTGCCGCGGGTCGTGCGCGAGTTCATCGAGTTCAAGGGTCCGGCGTTCCTCGAAGTCATGATCGACCCGGATGCCGGCGTCTACCCAATGGTCGGTCCCGGCCAGGCCTACGATGAAATGATCACCGGCGATCACATCGTCTCGCGTCACAAGACGGAAATCCGCACGCCGGATGCGTCGGAAATGTTCTGAGAGACGCGACCCATGCGCTACCTCCACACCATGGTCCGCGTGACCGATCTCGATGAATCGCTGAAGTTCTATTGCGATGCGCTCGGCCTGCGCGAGCTGCGGCGCTACGAGAACGAGAAGGGCCGGTTCACGCTGGTGTTTCTCGCGGCGCCCGGCAATGACGAGGCGCAGGTCGAACTGACCTGGAACTGGGATGCGGAGAATTACGGGATCGGCCGCGCCTTCGGCCATCTCGCCTACGAGGTGGACGACATCTACGCCACCTGCCGGCACCTGATGGATCGCGGCATCACCATCAACCGACCGCCGCGCGACGGTCGCATGGCGTTCATCCGCTCGCCCGACCGGATTTCCGTGGAGCTGCTGCAGAAAGGCGCTTCGTTACCCGTGTGCGAACCCTGGGTCTCGATGCCGAACTCCGGCGAGTGGTGAGAGCGACTCCGGCTCGCTGCTCGCTGCCTTCGTCATGTCCATTCCTGCTCCCTTCCAGCCCATCTTCCGCGTCAGTCCCGTGATCGAAATGATCGGGCCGGTGTACTCGCACGGTTCGGGGCGCGATCTGGTCATCGGCCTGCGGGCGCAGCCGAAGCACTGCAATCTGCGCGGCCACGTTCACGGCGGGGTGTTCGCGACGCTCGCGGACATCGCACTCGGCTACACGCTGGCGTTCTCGTCCGATCCGCCCGCCGGTTATGTCACCGTCAATCTCGCCATCGATTACGCGGGCACGGCGCATGTCGACGACTGGCTCGAAGTGCGCACGGACGTGCAGCGCCAGGGCAAGCGGCTCGCGTTCGCGAACGCGTACATCCACGTGGGAGAAGAGCGGATCGCACGCGCCAGCGGCGTGTTCATGGCCTCCGACTGGCCGGCGGCGGCGAGTCCGACACGTTAGGGCGTGAAGATCCCCATCAGCATCGGCTTCGCGTAGAGATCGGTCGCCGCCGACAGCGGCGCCTGCGGAACCCACCAGCTGATTTCCGCCGACGCATTGAGCGTCATGGTCAGCATCTGCGCCGCGATGAACGGATCGACGGCGCGGATGCAGCCGGTGGCGATGCCATCGGAAATGATCGAGGCGAAACGGTCGGACACGCGATTCGACTTGCGCACCATCTCATAGCGAATCGCCAGCGGCACGGCAGACAGCGCCGAGGTGCGCAGCAGCGGACCGCGATCTGAAAGCTGATAGGCCATCAAGGTCGCGGCGATGGTCGAGAGCTTCCACCAGTGATTCTCCGCGCGCCCCGTGACGGCACGCTGGATGCGACGGATGGCCTCGAAGCTGCGATCGAAGCACTCGACCACGAGATCGTCCTTCGCTTCGTTGTGGTGATAGAACGAGCCCTTGGTCACGTTCAGACGCGCCGAAATCTTTTCGACCGAGGCGCCGCGATAGCCGCGCTCGTTGATCAGGCGCGTTGCCGCGATCAGGAAGGTTTCGCGCGGCGTGGGTTGCGGTTCGGTCGGCGCCAGGATGTCCTGCAGCGACAGCGCCACCGGATTCCATTCGCGTCCCGTGCCGGCGAGGCCGCAGGCGAAGAGATCGAACATGCGGTCGCGGATCCGGTCGTAATCCTCCACGTCGTAGCGCGGCAGCCACGCGACGGTCCAGAAGATCTGTTCCGCAATCAGGTGCGCGCGCGAGCGGCGGTTGTTGTCGTCGAGCCAGGGAAATTCGTCGTCGCCGAACAGCTGGCAGACCTTGCCGAAGAAGCGCATGTACGCGTCGACCACGACCGTACGCTGCGGCCGCTGCAGCGAACGGATGTCGTTGAACATGGGCACCGGATGCCCGTCGCCGGCGGCGATGCGCCGATTCAGATCGAGCCACAGGTCCAGGAACCGCCGCAGCCGCGATCGCGCATCGGATTCCTGCAATGCCTGCGTGATCAGCGCATCGAACTGTGCGATGCCTTCGAGGAAGCACGCGACGGCGAGATCTTCCTTGCGCTTGAAGTAATAAGTGACGCTCGTGGTAATCAGCCCGACGCTCGCGGCCACGTTCGCGAGCGTCATGCCTTTGATGCCGTCGCGATTCAGGATCCCGCTGGCGGCTGCCACGATGGCGAGCTTCTTGCGCGCATAGCGCGCGGTCGCCGCCGTGGGTTTTACGGTGTCCTTCGCGGTGAGGCTGTCTTCGCTGGTTGCCATGATCTCGTGGGGAGCTTGCTGCCCGTCGCTGGGCCGATGCGCTCGTTGCCGCCATGTCATCCGTTGTTGGCGGCCAGTTTCCTCGCGCGGAGGCGGTTCTGGCAACAGGCGAAAACAAAAAGGGCGGAACCGACGTTCCGCCCTTCGGATGCCTCAGGCACCGTTTCGCGATCAGAAGATCTCGAACAGTCCCGCGCCGCCCATGCCGCCGCCGATGCACATGGTGACGATGCCGTACCTGGCGCCGCGACGCTTGCCTTCGATCAGCAGGTGTCCCGTCATGCGGGCGCCCGACATGCCGTAGGGATGGCCGATCGAGATCGCACCGCC
>CALMII010000060.1 GCA_937864115.1 uncultured Steroidobacter sp.
CGCGGCGGCACGGGCGCCGGACGATCCGGGGCGGCAACAGATCCGGCATATTCAGCTGGAGCTCGATGCGGGGCTCGGCCGTGTGGCGGGTGAACGTGAAGCGGCGAAGCGGCAGCTCGCCGCCGCAACTGCCGGCGAAAAACCGGATCTCGAAGCGCGCGTCTCGATCCTGCAGCGCGAGCTCGACCTGATCAACGCGCGTCGCAACTATCGCGCGAACATGGAGCAGTTCGAGAACGAAACCGATTCGGGCGGTTTCGGTGCCAATGCGCTGAAGGCGCATATCGATGCCATTGCCGCCTCCGTCCCCACGGCGACCGCCGAGGCGGCAGCGGTCGTGACGGATGCCAAGAATCCGGGCGCCGCCTCGCCGGTGGCGACGCTCACGCAGTTCGGCATCTGGGATCTGACGGGTGCGGTGTTTCGCCTGTCCAACAAGATCCGCACCATCGATTCGATCGACCGGCGCACCGCGGAGCTGGAAGAGACGTTCAAGCAGGTCCGCAATCCGCCGCTCGAACAACTCAAACGTCTCAGCCATCGCGGCGATCAGCTGGCGAATCAGTCGGATTCCTCCGACGGCACCGTGCTCAAGGCCATGCGCGATGAGTTCGATACGCTCGCCTGGCTGTACAAGCAGACTTCCTCGATTCTCACCCCGCTCAGCAAGGCAGGGGTGCTGCTCGATCAGTATCGCCACAATCTGAAGAGCTGGCGCGACTCCACCGAACGCCAGTACTACGAAGCGCTCAAGGTGCTGGGACTGCGCGTGCTGCTGTTTGCCGCATTGCTGGCGCTGGTGTTCGGCGCCGCGCATCTGTGGAAGCGTGCGGTGTTCCGTTACGTTCACGATGTGCGCCGACGCGCCCGCATGCTGCTGCTGCGCCGGATCGTGATCTGGTGCCTGGTGGTCGCCATCGCCGCATCGACGTTCGCCACCGAACTCGGTTCGCTCGCCACCTTCGCCGGCCTGATCACGGCAGGTCTCGCCGTGGCGATGCAGAGCGTGCTCGTATCGGTGGTCGGTTATTTCTTCCTCATCGGCAAATACGGCATTCGCGTCGGCGATCGCGTGCAGATCGGCAACGTCACCGGCGAAGTCATCGAACTGGGTCTGGTGCGGCTGCACCTGATGGAACTGGGCGGCCAGGGATTGCAGACGCCGACCGGTCGCGTCGTGGCATTCGCGAACTCGGTGATCTTCGGCGCGTCGGGCGGACTGTTCAAACAGATCGCCGGCGTCGATCTCGCGTGGCACGAAATGACGCTGAGCCTGCCGTCCGGTTCGGACTACGCGCGTCTCAAGGACCGGCTGCTCGACGCAGTCAATCACGTGCTCAAGGAGTATCGCGACGACATCGTGCGCCAGACCCGCGAAATCCAGCGCGCGTCCTCGTCCGCGGTTTCCGATGATGCACAGCCGCAGGTGCAGCTGCGTTTTTCGGCGGACGGCGTCGAAGCCATCGTGCGCTATCCGGTGCAGCTCACGCACGCGGCAGAGATCGACGAGCGCATCTCGCGCGAACTGCTGAATGTGATTTCCGAACACGGCCCGGAAGCGCCGCGTCTGGGAGCGCCGGCCTGAGACGCGAGAAATACCGGTTGACGGGCAGACGAAGGCGAGTACCATGCGCGCCCCCGGTTTCTCCCGGCCTTCGGAGCCGCAGATGTCTGCACCGCACAATCTCGAAAGCAAGTTGAACAACGCGCGCTAGTTCTGCGAGATGACTTGGCAGGAGCGCGTCCGCTCTCAAGTCAGGTGCAAATGCCGTTTCTGGCGAATGACAGAATGGCTCCACGAACCCCTGGCGGGGACACCTGCCAGGGGTTTTGTCTTTGTTGCATCAGGCCGATCTGGACGCCGATCGGTCCGGCTTCTTAGACTGCCGCGCCCTCACGCTTCGAACCTTCGCATGTCCTCACTGCTTCTGCTCGCCGCCTGTCTGCTGCTCGGCTGGCTCGTCGCGCGCTTCGGTCATCCGCCGGCGACGCTGGCCCAGAATCTCAACTGGTGGGTGATCAACGTCGCGTTGCCGGCGCTGGTGCTGCATCTCGCGCCGCAGATCCATTTCGACGCGCACCTGTGGTTTCTGATCGCGGCGCTGTGGTTCGTGTTTGCCGGTGCCTGGGTTTTCTTCTCAGTGCTCGGTCGCGCGCTGCACTGGACGCGAGCCCGCATCGGCGCGCTGATCCTGGTCTGCGGTCTGGGCAACACTTCGTTCATCGGCTTTCCGCTGATCGAAGCGCTGCACGGTCAGGAAGGATTGACGCTCGCAGTGCTCGCCGATCAGGCGGGATGCTTCGTGGTGCTGTCGGTCGGCGGCACGCTGGTGGCTGCGCTGTACTCCGGTCACAGCGTGGCGCCGCTCACGATCGCGCGGCGCGTGCTGCTGTTTCCGCCGTTCATCTCGCTGCTGGTGGGCGTAATCGCGGGCGCGTGCGGCGGATGGCCGGCGGTACCCGATGCCGTCTTCGATCGCATCGGCGCGACGCTGGTGCCGATGGCATTGTTCTCCGTCGGCCTGCAGTTCCAGCTGCATCTCGGCAGGCAACAACTGCCGGCCATCGCGCTCGGCTTGAGCTGGAAATTGCTGCTCGCGCCGCTCATCGTCTGGACGGCCGGCTGGCTGATCGGCGTCGAAGGCCTGGTGCTGACGATCGCCGTCCTGCAGTCGGCGATGGCGCCGATGATTTCCGCTACCATTCTCGCCAGTCAGAACGATCTCGAGCCGCCGCTCGCGAATACGATCCTCGGTGTCGGCATCCTGCTGGCGTTCATCACGGTGCCGCTCGCGAACCACTGGCTCGGCTGATTCGCGGCACGGAATGCATTGCCTTGGCGAATCTTCATGATTCGCCGCAGGCGCTTCGTCGAACATGTGTTTCGAATCGATCCACCGCAGGAGGGAGCCGTGATCAACAGACGCCATCTTTTCGCGACCTTCGCATGCCTGTGCGCACTGACGACCCGTGCGGCGGAACCGCCGACGGCTTCCGGCCCGCACACGCTCGGCGCCGCCAAGCTGATCATCGGCGACGTCAAGGCAAACCAGGCCTTCTACGAGCAGATGTTCGGAATGAAAGAAGTGGCGCACTACAGCGCCGAGGGCGTCTACGACGAGCCCATCATGGGATTCGGCGATGGCGCGCGGCTCGCGCTGTTTTCGCCGGTCAAGGAAGCGGCGCTGCAGAAAAGCCAGTTTCCCGTGGCGCTCATCTACACACCGCAGTTCGACGCCGTCGTGAAGCGCATCGAGGACGCGAAGCATCCGCTCCGGCGCCTGCCCGCAGCCGCCTCGGGACCCTATCGGATCGCCATCGCGCGCGATCCCAGCGGTAATGCGATCGAGATCCTGGCGCGCGACAACGGCAGCGAAGCCGTCGGCGGCTCCAAACTCATCGTCGCGGATCGGCAGAAGGCAGAGGATTTCTTCGTGCAGGTGTTCGGCGCCAAGCCGGTCCAGCGCTTCACCACGGCCACCTACGATGAAGTGCTGCTCGGTTTCAACCAGGGCTTCGTCGCGCTGTTCCAGCCGAAGAACGAGGAACCGCTGCCGAAAAGCCAGTTTCCGGTCGTCGCGCTCTATACGACCGAATTCGATGCCGTGCTGGAACGCGTCAAGCAGATCGGCCTGGGCTATCGCGAAGTGAAGGCTTCCGCAGGATCGCGGATCATCATCGCCAGGGATCCGAGCGGCAACGGTGTCGAGATCATCGCGCGCTGAGTGCTGGGCTTGCAGGTCAGGCTTCAGCCTGACTCCGTAGAGCCGGCTAAAGCCGGCCCCACAGGCGGAAGCAGACCTACGGCCGACGCACGATCTGCCCATGCTTCATGACGAACAGCGGCTGCTCCGTCGCTGCGATGTTCTGCAGCACATTGCCGGGCACCGCCACGACGTCGGCGAACTTGCCTGATTCGAGCGTGCCGACTTCGGCATCGATGCCGAGCAGCTTCGCCGATTCGCGCGTGCCGGAAAGCAGCGCGGCGGCCGGCGACATGCCGATCTCGACCAGCAGCGCGAACTCCTTCGCATTCATGCCGTGCGGCGACACGCCGGTGTCGGTGCCGAAGGCAATCGGCACGCCGATGCGCAACGCCGTACGGAAAGTCTTCTCATGCTCCGCTGCTGCCGCACGCGCCTTCTCGGCGATGGCGGGCGGAAGCGTCGCGACCTGCTTGTTGACCCAGTAGACCGCGAGCCGCGTCGGCACCAGGTACGTACCCTTGCTCTTCATCAGCTTCATGGTTTCTTCGGTGAGGAAGCTGCCGTGCTCGATCGAATCGACGCCGGCTTCCACCGCCATGCGCGCGGCCAGATCGCCGTGGCTGTGCGCCGCGACCTTGCGCTTCCAGGCATGCGCTTCCGACATGATCGCCGCGAGCTCTTCCCTGGTGAGCTGCGGCACGTCGACCGGATCGGCTTCCGACAGCACGCCGCCGGAGGCGCAGATCTTGATCACGTCCGCGCCCCACTTCATCTGGTAGCGCACGGCGGTGCGGCATTCGTCGGCGCCACTGCAGACGCCTTCGAGCGGACCGACCGGCGCGATGCGATCCGGCGGAAAGGGCGATTGATCGCAATGACCGCCCGGCGAGCCGATCGCGTGCGCGGCAGTGATCATGCGCGGCCCGGAAATCACGCCGGCGTTGATGGCATTGCGCAGGCCGATGTCGACGAAATCGCCGGCGCCCGCATTGCGTACCGTGGTGAAGCCGGCATCGAGCGTGCGCTTCGCATAGCGCGCGGCGTAATGCGCCTGCTCCACGGGGAAGCGGAACATGTTCTCGTAGAAACCCAGGTAGTAGTTGGCGGCCAGTTCGCCATCGAGATGCACATGCGCATCGATGAAGCCGGGCAGCAAGGTGGCATCGCCGAGATCGATCACCCGTGCATTCGCCGGCAGCGTCGCGCCGGTGCCGACGGCGACGATCTTCTCGTCCTGCACGACGACCACGCCATTGTCGACGAGCTGGCCGGAGCGGCCGTCGAACAGGTGCGCGGCCTTGAGCACGACGGGAGCGGGAGTTTCCGCGGCAGTTGCCAGCAGCGGCAGCGAAGCGAGTGTCAGCGAGAGCAGCACGCGACGAATCATTGTTGTGGCTCCGTGAAACCGGGACGGCACCTTACCCGATGCCGCAAAGGCCCGGCGAGTTTCTCGGCAAAACGCATAGAAATTCGCGAAACGGTATACACGCCCGCGGCCTAGGCTCTCCACGTCGATCTCGTCGACACCACACATCGTCCATCAGCCAGGGAGAGCAACCATGATCCGTCGGGACATCACTACACCGGCCTCGCGCCAGCGCGGCCAGGGCATGAGCGAATACATCATCATCACGGCGCTGGTCGCCGTGGCCGGCATCGGCCTGTTCGCCGCCTTCGGCGACACGCTGCAGAACCAGATGGCCGGCATGAGCATGGAAATGTCGGGACAGTCCGGAGCACAGGACATCCAGGATGCGCAGACCTCGGCCACCACGGCGCAGAACCGTGCCGCGCAGGCCGACAGCCTTGCCACCTACAACCAGCAGACCAATGCCGGCGGTGGCGGCGGCAATCCCTGAGGTGTGAATACAGACGCGTAGCCCGGCCCATCCGTCATTCCCGCCTGCGCGGGAATGACGGACTGGGAGCACCGACGGTACGGAAGCCATGACCCCATCGAACCGCCATCGCCGCACTTCCGCTTCGGGCCAGCGCGGCCAGATCGCGCCGGTCGCACTGTTCGGCGTGCTGATCGCGAGCGCCGTACTGGTCATGATGTACAACACCGGGCAGAAGGTGACGGAGAAGTCGCAGGTCGCGAACGCAGCCGATGCGGCGGCCTACAGCGGCGCCGTGTGGACGGCGCGTCATCTCAATTTCATGGCGTACACCAATCGCGCCATGATCGCGAACCATGCGGCGGTGGGACATCTGGTGTCCTACGTCAGCTGGATCCGCTACATCCACGATTCCATCGAGTACGTCGATCGCATCACCCGCTACATCCCCTACGTCGGCCAGTACGTCGCGACGGTCGAACAGATCGCGGAACAGGTCCGCGAAGGCGTGGAGGAAACTGCGGACGTGGTGATTCCGGCCATCGATGGCTGGAATGCCAACTTCCGCGCCGCCCAGATTGAAACCCAGGCCTCGCTCGCGCTCAACAATCTCGACGAGCTGATGCAGCAGACCGCACGCGCCTGGGATCCGCAGATCCGCATCAACGATCGCGGCGAAATCGATCGCCTGCCCGATGAGCTGCGCGCCGTCGTCGAACTGCAGTTGCTGCAACAGCTCGCGGGCGTGCCGATGTTCGTCGAACGCTACACCGCCGGCAGCGACGACGGCGCCGTGAGCGAACTGATCTCGGCGAGCCTCACGGCCAACACCGACATGCGCCGCTGGATCACGGGCGAGCGCGGCTGGCGCGAAAATCTCATCGTCGCGCAGATCCGCAAGCAGGGCAGTACGACGCATATGCAGGATGAGAACGGCGCCGACTGGCGGGCACAGGATCAACTCCAGTACCGCACGCGCTCGTTGTTCGGCTGGGGGCGCTGGCGCCGCATCGGCGATGAGACGAGTGAAGCCAGTGCAACGGAATTCGCGCGCAACTATCAGGGCGTGCCCTCCTACTACAACGTGGCCGGCAATCCCGGCGATCAGTCGTTGAGCATCGCCGCGCTCGCGACGAAACGTCAGACGCAGGTGAACACGCGTACGAACTTCGGCATGGATGCGAACACGCAGCCGCTCGCCGTGGCCGCGATGGCGCGCGTCGAGTTCCGGCGACCGTCAGGCAACGCCTTCGCATCCCTCGGCAACGATCGTCACGAATACGCGAATCTGTTCAATCCTTTCTGGGACGCGCGACTGGTGCCGGTTGAATCGGGGATCGGCCTGTGAAGCGCGCCGCCGTTTCATCGCACGTGCGGCAGCGGGGCAATGCGATGGCCGAAACCATCGTGACGCTGCTGGCGCTATCGCCGTTCATCGTCGGCATCCCGCTGCTCGGCAAGCAGCTCGACATCAAGCAGAAGACGTACGACGCCGCGCGCTACTCCGTCTGGGAACGCACGGTGTGGCGCAGCGACGGCGCGGCGAATCGCAAGAGCCAGGAAGACATCGCGCTCGAAGCGCGTGATCGCACGCTGGGCAGTCCGCTCGCTGGACTCATCGATGTCGGACAGCTTCATGCCGATGGCATTACCGAGAATGATCTGTGGCGCGACTGGCAACGCCAACGACTGCTCGACTACGACGACAACGGTGCGCCGGTCGCGTTCACGGAGGATGAACGTCCTGCACCTGTCGACGTCGGCTTGTGGCTCGTGCCCGGCATCGCCTACGGCGAGGGTGCGCTGGGCACGATTCAACAGTTCCTGCAGCTCGACAGCCTCAATCTGACGCGGCGCGCCTTCGCCAGCTCGACGGTGGCGGTGGGCATCCGTCCTGCGCTCGCGCGACTGGCGGATCGACCGGTGACGCTCGGCGTGCGCGAGCCCGCCGAAACCGATCGCGCGCAGATCGTGCAGCGCGCTGCCGGCGCCGTGCTGAGCGACACCTGGTCCTCGCGCAACGAAGACGCCCTGCGCCGTCGTGTCGATGACGTCACGGTCGACGAACTCGTGGAGCTGTTCGAACTGCCGGGTCGTCCCATCGGCCTGCAGGCGCTGGGCAAGGGACAGCCGCTGTACGGCGAAGGCCAGTTCAGCTGGGAACCGGATCTGCGGCCGCGATCGACCACGCTGCCCGCGGCCTATATCGAGAGGCGTTGAGATGCACGGCTCAGCGCGCGTTCTGCTTCTTCTGTTGCTGCTCGCCGGCCCGGCGGGTGCCGGCGCCTTGTCGCGGCTCACGGCGGAGCTTCCCGATCTGCCCGCGCCGCCGCAGGGATCGGTGCACTGGGTCGCGCCCGCCATGCGCATGAATGGTTTGCCCATGACGCTCAAGACCTTCGAATCGCGGCTCGCACCTGCAGACGTCTTCCATTTCTACGAAGGTCTCGCGCATCGCTGGGGACGCAGCGAACTCCGCCGCTCGCGGCGCGGCACCGGGCAATTGCTGTCGATTCGCACGCGCGACCACCTCATCAGCATCGAAGCGACCGCGACGGTCAGCGGCAGCAGCGGCACCCTCGTCGTCAGTGTCGTACCGGAACAGGCGGGTGCGGTGGCGTCGAGCCGCTTTCCGCGCCCCGCGAGTGCGCGGCTGGTGAGCCTGCAGGAATACGAGGACGACGGCATCGCCTCGGAACACCTGAGCCTGTCGAGCGCCCGCTCGATCGCCGTCGAAACGGCGGCGTTCAGCGACGCACTGACCCGCGCAGGCTGGCAGGTCCTGCGCCAGCAGCCGATGCAGACCGCAGCGCGCGGCATGGTCATCGAAGCGCAGCGCGGCGCGGAACTGGCGCTGCTCACATTGCAGCCGGATCGCACGCAGTCGGCGGCCACCGCCATCGTGATCGTATGGAGAAAGTCATGAAGAGAGCAGGATGCCGCGATCGGCAGGGCGGCTGGGGCGCAACCGAGTATCTCGCCGTGCTGCTCGGTCTCATGACCGTCTGGCGCGGCGCCCCGGCGGTGCTGCAACTGGTACAGCAGCATCACGACGAATTTTCGTGGGCATTGATGATTCCGTTCTAGGACCTCGATGGATCGGGGTTCTGCGGCTCTCTTCCTGTAGGTCAGGCTTCAGCCTGACTCTTGGAGAGGCCGGCTGAAGCCGGCCCCACAGGGCAGAGAGGGTCTTCGATAAACAGGAGTCCAGGGAGGGACACATGAAAGGTGGAACGATCACCGTACTGATGGTGCTCGGCGCGCTGGCCGCCGCGGGCGGCGCGGCCTACTTCGCCGACAACTACATCGAAGGCAGCGTCAACGCGCGCCGCTCGCAACTGGACGCGCAGTACCAGCCGGTCCGCGTCGTGGTGGCGAACGCCGATCTGCGGCCCGGCACCTTCCTGTCCGGCCAGACCGTGGCCCTGCGCGAAGTGCCGCGCAACTTCCTGCACTCCGACGCCATCCTGGCCGATCAATGGAGTTCCGTCGCCGGCCGCGTACTCGCGCAACCCGTGCGCAGCGGCGAACCCGTGCTGCAGGCACACCTGGCGCGCAATGCGAGCGCCGGTTTTTCCTCGCAGCTCGCCGAAGGCATGCGGGCGCTGACGTTTCCCGTCGATGACGAAGCCTCCATCTCCGGCATGCTCGCGCCCGGCGATCGCATCGACATCCTGTTCACCACGCTGGCGGGCAACGAAGCCATGACGTTGCCGCTGCTGCTCGATGTGCCCGTCATCGCCACCGGCGTGCGCACGACGACCAACGCCGCCTATCTCGACGATCGCAATCCCTCGCGCCAGTACAACACTGTCACCGTGTCGGTGACGCCGGAGAATGCCGCACGCATCACGCTCGCGCAGGACGCCGGCAAGATCACCGTGGCGCTGCGTCGTCCGCAGGACGAACTGCCGGCGCAGATCGCGCGCGTCACCAAGCGCACGCTGCTGAGCGATGGCCGCGTCGTCAAAGTCGCCGCCGCGCGACCGCGTGTCGAAATCATCCTGGGTGGCACCTGACATGCGCCGCGCAACGTTCATGCGCGGGCTGCTCGCCGGCCTGGCCAGTCTGGTGTTGATGTCGGTGGCACTCGCCGCCGCCGACCATCCGCTCGACAACTCGCCGGTCAGCGTCCTGAGCCTGCCCGCGGGACAGAGCCTGCTCATGCGCTATCCGAACGTACGCCGGGTCGCGGCAGGCGACGGCGCCATCATCGACATCAAGGTCTTCGACGATACCCAGGAAGTGCTGGTGTTCGGCAAGAAGGAAGGCCTGACCGACCTGCGCATCTGGAATCGCGACGGCACCACCGTCGCCTATCTCATCAAGGTGCTCGGCATTCCCGATGCCCCCGTCGTGCCGGTGGATGTGCTGCAGGAAAAATCCACCATCCTGATCAAGGCGAAGCTCATCGAGGTCAAGAAATCCGCGCTGCGCGACATCGGCATCGACTGGTCCGACGTCGTGCCCGGCCCGGTATTCGGCACGCTCTCGGAATTCGTCAGCAACCCGTACTACCGCGTCATCCCGCCCGGGATCGACGGCATCGATGGACTGCCGCTGCAGCTCGGCACGTCCAACAACTACTTCGCACTGACGACGGCCGTCGAGTCCGTGATCCGCATGCTCGTCAACAACGGCGATGCGCGCCTGCTGGCCGAACCGACGCTGACCTGCATCGACGGCGGCCAGGCGGATTTCCTCGTGGGCGGTGAAGTGCCGATTCCCGTGCAGAACCAGGACGGCGCACTCAACGTCATCTTCAAGGAGTTCGGCATCATCCTGAACGTCGAGCCGCGTACCAACACCACCGGCCTCATCCGCACCAAGGTGAATGTCGAAGTCAGCAGCGTCGACAAAGGCATCGAAGTGCTCGGCATCCCCGGCTTCGCCACCCGCAAGACCAACACGGAAATGAACGTGCAGTCCGGCGAAGCGATGGTGATCGCCGGCCTCTTCAGCTCCGAGGATGCGAAGACCGTCGTCAAGGTGCCGGGACTCGGGAATATCCCCGTGCTCGGCGAGCTCTTCAAATCGCGCCAGTTCCGCCGCGGCGAAACCGAACTGGTCGTGCTGGTCACGCCGCAGATCATCAAGGCCGATTCCGAGCCGGTGAAGGCAGGCATCCAGCAGTACGACGCGCTGAAAAAGAAATCCGACGAAGCATTGAAGTTCAGGTTGATGGATTGATCACGACAAGGAGATTCAGGATGAAACGCAAGATGACATTCACGATGGGCGCGATGGTCATTGCCGTACTCGCCGGCTGTGCGGGCAAGAAGGACACGCGCGTATTCGCGCAGGACAAGGAATACGTGCCGCCTTCGGCCACCGCGCCATGGACGATCGGCGGCGTGTACGACAAGAAAGACCAGTCGATCGCCATCTCCGTGAATGGCGAAAGCGTGCTGCGCGGCCGCTTTCCGCCCTACACCCCGCGCCTGACGGCCGAAGGCAAGTACAACGAGCTGCCGGTCGCGACGCTGTGCAAGTTCTCCCAGGGCGTCATCGACAAGGGCGGTGGCGGCTGGCAGGAACGGCTGGCGGAAGGCATCGTCTCCAAGGCCACCAAGGCCGGCGGCAACACCTGCGACGTGACGGTAGACGGGCAGGCTGCGGCGACGTTGTATTTCTAGGACGCCACCGTGCTCGACATTCAACTTTCCATCCCCGGCTGCACGATGCAGTCGCGCCGCATCGATTCGGGCCGCTACACCATCGGTCGCGGCCTCGGCGCCGATATCCGGCTCAAGCACGATTCCGTCGCGCGGCGTCATGCGCTGCTGTGCGTGCAGGAGGGTGAAACGCTGGTGGTGGATGTCGGCGCCGCGGATTCGATCCGGCGCAATGGCGTGGTGGTCTGCGACACCGCGCCAGTGCGCAGCGGCGATACCTTTGCCATCGGCGACTGCGAACTGCGGGTGGTCCGCAACTACTGGGACGACCCCGTCGATCTGCCCGAAACATCGACGCAGCCGGTGGCCGTGACGCGGCCCATTGCGCCTGCGGCAGGCTCATCACCCGGCACGCGAGCCGTCCCCGATACGCCGCAGGCACCTTCCGCCGAACTGCGCTCGCTGCAGGAAAAACTCCAGCAGCTCGTCCTGCGCGAACTCGATCTGTTCCGTCGTACCGCGCTCAACAATCTGGCGCAGGCCGATCTGCGCCAGGAAGCGCGACAGGCCATCGAATCCCTCATCGAATCGGGGGCGATCGAACTGCCGCCGAGTATCGATCGCACGAAGTTCGTCGCCGAGATGACGGCGGAAATCATGGGCTACGGCCCCATCGAACCCTTCCTCGCCGACGAATCCGTTTCCGAAGTCATGGTGAACGGCCCGAACCAGATCTATGTCGAGCGGCGCGGCCAGCTCTCCGCAGCGCCGGTGCGCTTCACCAATGCCGATTCGCTGATGCGCGTGATCGAACGCATCGTCACGCCGCTCGGCCGACGCATCGACGAAGGCGTACCGATGGTCGACGCGCGCCTGCCGGATGGTTCGCGCGTCAACGCCATCATTCCGCCGCTGTCGCTGATCGGCCCGATCCTGACCATCCGCAAGTTCTCGCGCCAGCGGTTGTCGATGGACAAGCTCGTCGAACTCGGTTCGCTCACGCCGCAGATGTGCGAGTTCCTGCGCATCTGCGTGCAGTTCCGCAAGAACATCCTCGTCTCCGGCGGCACCGGCTCCGGCAAGACGACATTTCTGAATGCGCTGTCCGAATCCATTCCGGAAAGCGAACGCATCGTCACCATCGAAGACGCGGCGGAGCTGCGACTCGTGCAGCCGCACGTGCTGTCGCTGGAAGCACGACCTCCCAATGTGGAAGGCCGCGGCGAAATCACGATCCGCGACCTGGTACGCAATGCGCTTCGCATGCGCCCGGACCGCATCATCGTCGGCGAATGCCGCGGCGGCGAAGCACTCGACATGCTGCAGGCCATGAACACCGGCCACGACGGCTCGATGACGACGGGCCACGCCAACTCGCCGCGCGATCTGCTGTCGCGCCTGGAAGTCATGGTGCTGATGGCCGGCATGGATCTGCCGGTGCGGGCGATTCGCGAACAGGTGGCCTCGGCCGTCGACATCATCGTGCAGCAGACCCGTTTCAGCGACGGGCGCCGGCGCGTGACCTCGATCGTCGAAGTCGATGGCATGGAAGGCGATGTCATCCTCACGCAGCCGTTGTTCGCCTTCAAACAGCAGGGCGTCGGCAGCGGCGGCGAGATCGTCGGCGAATATCGCGGCTTCGGCCAGGCGCCGCGCTTCTATGAAGCGCTGAATGAAGCGGGCGTGCAGCTCGATCGTTCCATCTTCGGCGCTGCACCGGCGACGCGGCGAGGCCTCGCGTGAACGCGGTGGCTTCCCTGTCTCATTTCTTTCTGTGGGGCCGGCTTCAGCCGGCCTCCGCCGGAGTCAGGCTAAAGCCTGACCTACAGACAGTGTCAGCGGCTTTCGGCCCGGAGCATCTTTCCTGGCTCATCGCGGGCTGCGTGTTCGCCGGCGTACTGCTGGTGTTGCTGCTCTTGCGTCGCGGCGCCCGCTCCTATGAAAGCGCCTTCGTGACGCGCGTCAGCGCCGGCCTGAAACAGAACTTCGTCATCGCAAATCCGCAGTCGCTGTTCGTCGTCAGCGTGCTGCTGACTGTGCTGCTCGGCTCGCTGGGCTACGCATTGATCGGTCCCGTCGGCGCCGTCGCCGGCACGGTGCTCTCGGTAGTCCTGCCGCGCGTCGCCGTGACCTACTTTTCACGCCGTCGCAACCGGCAGTTCGTCTACCAGCTTCCGGATGCGCTGCTCGCGCTGTGCTCGGCATTGCGTGCGGGATCGAATCTCACCAAGGGCCTCGAACTGCTGGCCACGCGCCAGCCGCCGCCGCTGGCGCAGGAATTCACCATCGTGCTGGCCGAATACCGCATCGGCCGGCAGCTCGCCGATTCGCTCGCCGATCTGCGCCGCCGCGTCGACACGCCGGAACTCGATCTCATGAACACGGCCATCAATGTGTCGCGTCGGGTCGGCGGCAATCTCGCCGACACGCTCGAAGCACTCGCCAAGACCTTGCAGGAGAAAGCACACATGGAAGGCAAGATCGATGCGCTGACCTCGATGGGCCGCGCCCAGGGCTGGGTCGTCGGCCTGCTGCCGATCTTCATCGGCTTCGTGCTCTACCAGCAGCAACCCGAGCGCATGAGTCTCATGTTCACCGAATGGTACGGCTGGATCGTGCTGGCCGTGGTCGCCGTGATGATGGCGATTGCGGCCTGGATGATCCGCAAGATCGTGAACATCGACGTGTGAATCCATGAACGCCGTCCTCGCATCCCTGCTCACCGCGCTCGCGTGCGCCCTGATCCTGCTGCTGCCGCTGGCCCTGCGCCGTCGCAGCACCGAGTCCGCGCAGCGCGATGCCGCGTGGCGCGACGAACTGCCGCCGTTGCTGCGCGCGCTGCGTCCCGCCTTTCGCTGGTACGCCACGGAAGTCGATCAATCGCTGCCCGGCCACAAACGGGAGGTGATGCAGACGCAGCTCAATGCCGGCGGGCTTGCGTATGTGATCACGCCTGCCGAGTTCCTGGTCGTGCGACGCCTCGCCTTCATCGCCGGCATCGCCGTCGCCCTGTACGTCATCTTCGTCCTCGACGTGAACGATCCGATGTACATCGTCGTCGCCAGCAGCCTCGCGCCGTTCGCCTACATGTACCCGGACCTGTGGCTGCGCGACACGACCAAGCGCCGCCAGATGCGATTCGAAAAGGATTTCCCGTTCTTTCTCGACGTGCTGGTGCTCGGCATGAAGGCCGGACTCACCTTCACGGCCGCCATCGAACAGGCCATCGACCAGCTGCGCGAAGGTCCGGTGCGACAGGAATTCTCGCGTTACCTGCGCGAGACGCGTACCGGCGTGACGCGTCGCATCGCGCTCGATCGTGTGGCGGCGCGCGTCATGATTCCGGCCGTCACGAACTTCGTCGCTTCCGTTACGCAAGCCGAAGAAACCGGCGGTTCGCTGGGCGAAGTGCTGGCGGACCAGGCACGCCAGCGACGACAGGAACGCTTCCTGCGCGCCGAAAAGCTCGCCAATCAGGCGCCCGTGAAAATGCTGTTCCCGCTCATCGCCCTGCTGTTCCCGATCACGTTCATCATCATCGGCTTTCCGATCGTGATCCAGCTGATCGAGGCGGGCGCGTTCGACGTCATGTAGTACGGAGAAGAATCGACAGGGAGAGTCCATGAAGTTCGCTCGAGTTGATACGACCCAGGGTCTCACGGTGGCGCATCGCGTGACGATCGCCGCCAGCTTCTGGCCGCGTTTTCGCGGCCTGCTCGGCCATCGCGAGATGGCGGTCGATCACGGCCTGTTGCTGCGACCGGGCGGCAGCGTCCACACGATCGGCATGCGCTTTGCGATCGACGTGCTGTTTCTCGATCGGCACCTGCGCATTCTCGCCATCACTCACCAGCTCACACCGTACCGGTTCGCGACAGCGCCGAGCGGCACGCGCTCCGTACTGGAACTCGCTGCCGGGCGCGCGGCGGACTGCGGCCTCATGCCCGGCGCATCCCTGTGGCTGCGGCCGGAGGCGAGCACATGATTACCAAGTCGTTTTCTATCGTCGTCATCGGCCTGAGCCTGATGCTGTGCGGCTGCGGATCGTCGCCGCAGCGACAGCAGACGCAGCTGCTGCAGCTCGCGCGCCAGGCCGATCAGAACTATCAGACCGGCAAGTTCGATCGTGCCCGCGAACAGTACGAGGCCATCGTTGCCGCCAATCCGAAATTCGTTCCGGCGCACCTCCGCCTGGGCGTCATCGCCTATCGCGACGGCGATCTGAAACAGGCGCAGGCCCGCTTCGAAGTCGCCCACCGGCTCGACCCGCGCAATCCGCAGGCGCAGTTCAATCTCGCCATGCTGCATCTCAACCAGGCCACGCTGCTGCTGAACGACTACGTCGACAGCTCGACGGCGCCGGCCAATCGTCAGCAGGTGCGGGCACTGCTGGCGCAACTGCAAGCGTTCGGTACGGGTGAATGATCTGTTGCCTTCCTGTGGGGCCGGCTTCAGCCGGCCTTCTGAAGAAGTCAGGCTGAAGCCTGACCTACAGAAGAGTCAGAGGCCGGCTGTGACCGAAGGGAATCCCGCGGGAAAGCCGGCCCCACAGGAAGAGGGAACCCCGGCGCCGCGCGATCGTTCTGCTCGCTACAACACAAAACGTGTCATCTGGCTATCATCCGCTCCAGTTTCACCGCCTGCCGCGAGTCCGCCGATGCTTCACCGACGAGATCTGCTGAAGTCTGCCCTGCTGCTGTCTGCCGCGAGTGCGCCCGGCGCGAACCTGCTCGCCGCGGCGACGAGTTCCTCGCAACCCGCCACGGCTTTCAGCTATGCCCAACTGAAGGGCGAGGCACGGACCCTCGCCTCGCGCGCCTATGAGGCGCCGAAGAATCTCGCCCCCCAGAAACTTCAGAGCCTCGACTACGACCAGTACCAGTCGCTGCGCTTCCGGCGCGAACGCGCGCTGTGGGCCGACACGGATCGTGGCTTCCGCATCCAGTTCTATCACCTGGGCCGCGGCTTCAAGGAGCCGGTGCGCATGTTCGAAGTGGTGGACGGCAGCGCACGCGAAATCCTCTATCGCCCGGCCGACTACGACCTGGGCAAGAGCGGCCTGTCGGCGCGCGATCTGCATCCCGACCTCGGCTTCGCCGGCTTCCACATCCAGGCCCAGACCGACTGGGCTTCGGACGTCGATTCCTTCCTCGGCGCGAGCTATTTCCGTGCGATCAGCAACGACTGGCGCCAGTACGGCATTTCCGCGCGCGGCCTCGCACTCGATACCGCGATCAACGGTCCCGAGGAATTCCCGCGCTTCACGACCTTCTGGTTCGAACGGCCGCCGCCGAATGCGCGCACGATGACGCTGTATGGCCTGATGGATTCGCCGAGCGTCACCGGCGCCTATCGCTTCATCATCACGCCGGGCGTGCCGCAGGTGATGGACATCGATGCCGCGCTGTATCCGCGCAAGAGCGTCGAACGCCTCGGCATCGCGCCGCTGACCAGCATGTTCCAGTGCGGCGAGAACGACCGGCGCATGGCCAACGACTGGCGCCCGGAGATCCACGATTCCGACGGCCTGTCGATGCTCACCGGCAACGGCGAATGGATCTGGCGCCCGGTCGTGAACCCGGCCGGCGTGCGCGTGAGTTCGTTCGTCGACGAGAATCCACGCGGCTTCGGCCTCATGCAGCGTGATCGCGACTTCAACAACTACCAGGACGACGGCGCCATGTACCACCGCCGCCCGAACCTGTGGGTCGAACCGAAAAGCGGCTGGGGCAAGGGATCGGTGCAGCTCGTCGAACTCACCGCGCCCGATGAAACCTTCGACAACATCGTCGCGATCTGGAATCCGGCGACGAAGATGCAGCCCGGGACGGAAATGCTGTTCGGCTATCGTCTCTACTGGGGCACACAACCGCCGCTCGTGCCGCCGCTGGCGCATGTCGTGGCGACCCGCACGGGCATCGGCGGCGTCATCGGCCAGCCGCGGCGCTACTACGCCGGCCGCTTCGCCATCGATTTCGCCGGTGGCGAACTCGCATCGATCCGCCCCGGCGAAGTCGTCGAACCGGTGATTACCGCATCGCGCGGCCAGATCGAAGTGACTTCGGCGCGTCCGCTGCATTCGATCGACGGCTTCCGCGCGATGTTCGATCTGCGGTTGACGGATGAAAGCACGGCGCCGATCGACCTGCGCCTGTTCCTGCGCAAGAACAACCAGCCGCTCTCGGAAACCTGGCTGTACCAGTGGACCCCGCCGAGCATGGCCGAACGTCGTCAGGCACTGCAGCTGACGGGCGCGCAGCTCGAGTAGCGTTCTTCCCGCGGGCTGATCCGCTTCCTCCTGTAGGTCAGGCTTCAGCCTGACAGTTCTCAGGCCGGCTAAAGCCGGCCCCACAGGGAAGAAGAGCCGGACAAATCCCGGCTTGAAACGTCAGCCTGTGTCACCTATATTCCCCTCTGTGTGAAATAACACAGGCGGCCGTCCATGCATGCCCACCTGAAAGATCTGCCGACCACCGCCCGGACCCGGGACGAACGAGTCGTCCTGGCCCGCGCCGTGACTCGCCTGTTCGAACTCTGGCAATTACCATCGGCGGACCAGTTGATGCTGCTCGGCCTCAACGAAAGCAATCGCATCGCACTGCAGCGCTATGCCAAGGGCGAGGCGCTTGCCGCCAACCGCGACCTGCTGGAGCGCGTCGGCCACCTGCTCGGCATTCACAAGGCGCTGAAGCTGCTCTTCCCGAAGAACGCCGAGATCGCGACGGGCTGGATGTCCTCGCCCAACACCCGCTTCGATGGCGCAACGCCGGTCGACATCGCGCGTCGCTTCGGCTTCGCCGGCCTGCTGATGGTGCGCGGCACGCTCGACCGGATGCGCGGCACGTAAATGGCCGCCGGCAAGGACGCTGAACTGCGGGTCACGCGCGATTCGCAGGGCGACTGGCATCGCAACATCGTCAGCCTGCGCAAGAGCGTCGAGCTATTCGCCGACCTCATCGACGATCCGCGCGACATCGATGTACTGGTGCGTCACGAAATGGCCGTCAAACAGGCCTACCAGGAACCGGCGATCATCCAGCGGCCGTTCGAAGATGCGGCGAATTACGACGCCATCGCCGCCGCCATTCGCTGGCCTTTCGAACATCCCTGTCACTCGCGCTATTCGAGCGGTTCCTATGGCGTCTGGTATGGCGCCGCATCCATCGAAACGTCGGTGCGCGAGACCGTGCATCACTTTCGCCGCAACACCCTGGCATCCGCGATTGCAGCACAGAGCACCAAGCCGATCGTGCAGGAGCGGCGCGTTCATCTGATTCACTGCAACGCGCTGCTGGTCGATGTGCGTGCGCGCACGCGCAAGGAGCCGCAACTGCTGCATCCCGAGGACTACTCGTACTGCCAGACACTGGGCCGCGAACTGCGCGAGGCCGGCATGCCTGGCGTGCTCACGTATTCGGCGCGACAGGCGAAATCCGAAGTGGTGGCCGTCTTCACGCCGACGGTGCTGAGCGAACCGCGCACCGTCTGCTACCTCACCTACAAGCTGTTCGCCGATTCGGGCAAGGTGATCGTCGAACGCTCGCCCGGCAGGACGGCGTGGGAACTGGAGCCGCCGCCGACGCGATGATTCACTTGCGGAAGCGCGTCATCGCGCTTCCCACGGATCGCACAGTGCCAGCGTCTGCTCTTGTTCCGCGAATGCGCCCGAGCGCAGGAAGCAGACCGTCTGCGCGATGACCACGCGGCGTCGCATGATGAACGTGTGACTGGTGTGGATCACGCGAAAGTCCTTCATGCCTTCGAGTTCCGCTGCGGCGACCGCGACCTTGCCATCATCGGCGCCCGGGATCAGCAGCGACAGAACCGGATTCACCGATCGGTCGCCGGTCAGCACGCCGAGTTCGAATGTCGCAGGCCCCAACTGGTTCGGCACGGAGTCTGCGGCCGTCGTGAGCTGGCCGGCCGCCGGCGGTCGCAGATCCTGCGCCAGGTGCAGACGTCCCAGTACATCGGCGAGTTCGCTGCCCTGATTGGGCGGCCCGAGCATCACGACGCGTCCGACGTTCGGCAGATCGCCGTTGGCGACGAGCTGTCGTACGAGGATGCCGCCCAGCGAGTGCGTGACGAAGTGAATACGCACGGGCGAAGGCGAAAAGCAGCGTTCGATGGCAGGCAGAACGCGCTCGCTCGCGATCTTCGCGATGGGCAAATCGAGCGACGCATAGTCGATGTTGCAGACCTCGAAGCCGGCGCGCTCGAGCCCTGCAGCCATGCGTGACATCGAGCCCGCCTGTCGTCCCAGGCCATGCAGCAGGACGACGCGTTCCGTCGATGCAGCGTCGTCCGGCTCTGCGGCACCGGCGCTCGCAAGCCCTGCGAGGAGCAACAGCGCTATCGCGCAGGCTCGACGAAGGAACGTTCCGGACGAGGTGAGCAACACGGACTGGAATGACACACACATACGGCGTGGGCGATCTCGCGTGGCGCGGCCGGCTGCCGCGGCGGGCAGACTGCCGCAAGGCCGGGCGGCGCAGCCAATCTGGTCCCGGCGGTGACACCACGAGAAACCGACGGTATCGTTTCGTGATACCGGAGGAGACTCGCATGGCCGATTCACGCACCCTGCTGCGCAACCTGAAAGCCCGCCTGCGGGCGGACGGCGTGACCTATCGCGAACTGGCGCGGCGGCTGCACTTGAGCGAACCGACGGTCAAGCGCGACCTGAGCCGCGGCGGCTTCTCGCTGCAGCGCCTGGACCGTATCTGCGAAGCCCTGTCGATTTCGCTGGAAGAGCTGCTGCAGGATCCGCGGGGCACGCGCCTGCTGACCCAGTTGAGCGACGAGCAGGAACGCGTGCTGGTCGCCAATCCCAAGCTGCTGCTGGTGAGCTACCTGATCGTCAACGACTGGAAATTCCCGGAGATCGTCTCGACGTTCCAGATCGGCGACGCCGAACTCATCGATCTGGTGCTGCGGCTCGAAAAGCTCGGCATCGCCGAATTCCGCAAGCCGCAGCGCCTGCGCAAGCTCACCGCCCGCAACTTCTCGTGGCGCAAGGACGGACCGGTGCATGCCTTCTTCGTGCGGCGTGTGGCGCCGGAATTCTTCAATGCGCGTTTCGACGGCGCCGGCGACGAGTTCCGTTTCATCGGCGGCCTGCTCTCGGGCGAATCGCTGCGACGGTTCAAATCGGGCATCGAACGTCTCGCCGCGGAGTTCGAAGCGCTGGCGCACAACGACGCGCGATTGCCGCTGGCCGAGCGCGACGGTTGTACTGCGATCCTGGCATTGCGCGCGTGGGAGTTCTCGGAGTTCACGCGTCTGCGCCGGAGCCGTTCACCCCGGCGAGACCGTACACCGTGACATCGCCCGTTCAGACATCCGTTTTGTCGAACACCTCCTCGACCGTGAGACCGAAGGCATCGGCGATGCGAAAGGCGAGAGGCAACGATGGATCGAACCGGCCGTTCTCGATGGCGTTGATCGAATTGCGCGACACGCGCACGCGGTCCGCCAGTTCGGCCTGGCTCCAGCGCTTCTCGGCGCGCAGGACGTGGATGCGGTTTTTCATGACCGCTCACGCCTTCCCACCATGCCTCGCCACCAGAGGATGCCGGCGACGAACATGCCCACCGTCTGCATCGCAACCACCAGCATGAAGCCCCAGAAGAACGCGAGCTGCACGGTGCTGCGATTGGGCACGCCCGACGATCCGTTGCTGCTCGTGATCGCCAGGTCGACCAGCCAGTTCATGACGGGAGGCAGCATCAGCAGCAACGCGACGGCGATCATCCCGCCGTTCCAGCCATGCTTGATGGCGAACTGCTGGCTGGCGAGTTCCACTTCATCCAGATGCCGCTGGTGCCTGCGCTCCACCAACCCGCCATAGCCGAATAGCAGGATCACGAAAGCGATGGTCACGCTCTGGAGGACCACGGGATCCTGCTGTCTCAACCACGGCTGTACGGCAATGAAACCGGCAATCGCGATGGCGCCCGGCAAAGTCCACAGTGCGAGCCGGGCGCCACGTCCAAGCGCTTTCCTGGTCATGAGAGTCTTCCTTTGTGTATGAGGGATCGCAGACGTCGATTCCGGGAAGGCACAAGGCAATCGGCCCCGACGACAGGGCCAGTTCGTTACAATGTATGCTTCCCAAAAAGCACAGTAAACTTGTCATATTTTGATCGCGATGACAGGTATTGTTTGCACGCCGCGAGTGGCCGCCCGATTCAACAGGTCCCAAGGCGCGCGTACGGCAGATCCCTCCCTCGGCCGAACGAACGGCTCCGCATCCAGAACAGCAAGCGACCGCATCCCTACTATGAGGATCAATCAAGAGGGCGCTGGCGATGGGAGAACTGGGCTTCTGGCTGATGGTGGGCATGATCGTCGCGGCGATGATCGTGGCCGACGCGCTCAAGGAGCGCGAAAAGCAGGCGACACTGCGTGCGCTGCTGGAGAAGGAGGGCAAAAGCGCGACTGAAGTTCTCGCCTATATGCGCGAAAGAGACGCCGCGAAGGATGCGCAGGCTGCACGTGAGCGGGCCACGCAAAGCAGACAATGGAGAAAGCTGGGGAGAAAGCTGGCGGCAGTCGTGACAGGAATAGTCGCATTCGGCGCCGGCATCTATGCATTCGGGGCTGTGCGTTTCGGGCTGTTGAACGGCTCGGGCGCCGTATTCATCCCGCTCGCTCCGATGTTCGGGCTGTGGACGGCAGGCCTGATCATTGCCATTCGGATGTGGCGTTCGGCGAACCAGAAGAATGATGCACCCCCGGTCGCGTGACCCGCGCGGCCGGCTCGAGGATGCGCCTGAGGAGCATGTCGTCGCGCTCGCGATGAGCGGCGACGATGGTGCCTTCAACGAGCTGGTTCAGCGCCGTCAGAAGCGGGTGCGCGACATGCTGCGCCGGCTCTGCGACAACCATTCGCTGGCCGATGACCTGGCGCAACAGACTTTTGTGCAGGCGTGGCGCGGCATCCGTGCGTTGCGCGACCCGGGCGCTTTCGGCGGCTGGCTGAAGCGCGTGGCGGTCAATGTCTGGCTAGCGGAGACGCGTCGTGTGCTGGCGCCGATCGATGACGATGAAGGTGCATTCCTCGCGGTCGCCGACCCCGCGCCTTCACCGGAGCGCCGCGCCGGGGGCATCGACCTGGAACGCGCGTTGGCGCGGCTGGGCCCTGGCGAGCGCCTATGCGTGGTGCTGGCGCACGGCGAGGGCATGACCCATGCCGAGATCGCCGAGGCGACCGGGCTGCCGCTCGGGACCGTGAAGTCGCACGTGCTGCGTGGAAGCGATAAATTGAAGCAGCTTTATGCCGGAGTGAATCGCGATGCCTGATGAGCTCAAGGAGCTATTCACCGAAGGGACCGCGCCCGAACGCGACCCCGCCTTCGCGTTGCAGGTCGCGGCAGAGATCAGGCGCTCACGTCTGCGCAGTCGATTTCTCGCGTTCGCGCTGCGTGAGGCTCCGATGCTGATGCTCTTCGTCGTCCTGTTCGCGGCGAGCCGCGTGATCGCGCCGGTGCTGGCACAACTGCTCGAAGGAGTGCCGCAATTCATGGGTGTGCCTGTGCCGATGGTGGCGTTGGGAGTGCTTGTCGCCGGGCTGGCGCTGTGTGCCCGGCATGGTCTTCCTCTCCGACGCTGGCATGGGTGAATGGACTGACTCCTGCCTTCTTTGTAGGTCATGCTTCGGCCCAATGGCACTGACCTAAGGATTTGCTCTGCCTGTGGGGCCGGCTTTAGCCGGCCTGAAACAGTCAGGCTAAAGCCTGACCTACAGAAAGAAGCCGATCGTAGGGCCTAATGAGTGCCATTGGGGGGAAGCCGGCCCCACAGGCAGGGTGACTCCTCGACGGCTATGCTCGGCGCAACGACGCTCGCGGATGAATACGATGACGCACAAAGATCGCACCACGCTCGACTACCTGAAACCCGGTACCGAAGAGCGCATCCGCTCGCGCGCCGATTTCAATTTCAACGATCGCGATGGCGATCATCGGCTGACGCTGGGCGAATTCCTGCAGTTCATGGCCGACCTGGATCCGGAGATGAGCGAAGAGGAATGCCGCATCGGGTTCGCCGAGATCGACACCAACCACGATGGCCTGATCAGTCTGCGCGAATTCCGCGCCTGGTGGGGCGAGGCGTAGGGTTCACTCGGGAATCAGCGGCGCCAGCTGACCCGGATCCAGATACCGCAACGGCACGATCTCGAACACGCCGGTCTCGAAATTCAGCAGCTCCGTGGCGGCCACCGCTTCCTCCAGCGTCGCGCATTCCACGACGTAAATGCCCATCAGCTGTTCCTTGGTCTCCGCATAGGGGCCATCCGTTACGCGCACCTGCCCACGCGCGCGTCGCACCACCTTCGAGTCCCTGGGGCTCAGTCGCATGACCGGTCCCAGTTGCCGCTGCGCCGAGAGTTGCGCGCGCAGCTGGGCATGGCGTCCCATCACTTCCTCATGTTCCGCAGCGGACCAGCCGGCCGCCTGGTCTTCCGAACCGAAAATCAGAATCGAGTACAGCATTCCGCGCTCCCCTCGTTGACCTGCACCATCTCCTGCAAGGACGAACGACGCAAGCCGAAACGGACATCGCGATTCGGGCTCGCGTCAGCGGGCGATTACGCAGCGATGCGGCACGGAATACTTTCCCCGCCACTGCTTTTTACCGGAGGCGCCGCTGCCCTACTGTCGCGTTCATTCATTTCACCTTCCGGAGCACACGATGGACTATCGATTTCTCGGCGCGTCGGGTTTCAGGGTTTCCGCGCTCGGGCTGGGCACCGGCACGTTCGGCGGCAAGGGGCCGTTGTTCAATGCCTGGGGTACGACGGATGCGGCGCAGGCACGGCGGCTGGTCGATCTCTGTCTCGATGCCGGCCTGACGCTGTTCGATTCGGCCGACGTGTATTCCGATGGCGAGTCCGAAGCGATCCTGGGCGCGGCCATCGCCGGCCGACGCGACCGCGTCACGATATCGACCAAGCTGTCGCTGCGGTCGGGACCCGGTCCCAATGACGTCGGCGCCTCGCGTCATCACCTCATCGCAGCGATCGAGGCTGCATTGCAACGTCTCGACACCGATTACATCGATCTGCTGCAGTTGCATCACTTCGACGCACAGACGCCGGTCGACAGCGTGATGTCCGCGCTCGATGATCTGGTGCGGTCGGGCAAGGTGCGCTACGTCGGCGCGTCGAACTATTCGGGCTGGCAGCTGATGAAATCGCAGGCTGCGGCCGAGCGCCATGGCTACGAGCGCTTCGTCGCCCATCAGGTCTACTACTCGCTGCTCGGGCGCGACTACGAATGGGAACTCATGCCGCTCGGTCTCGATCAGGGAATCGGCGCGCTGGTGTGGAGTCCGCTGGGCTGGGGCCGCCTGACCGGGCGCATTCGTCGCGATCGTCCGCAGCCGCCCTCGCGCCGGCTGCAGGAGACGGCGCAGTTCGCGCCGCCCGCGGATGACGAACGTCTGTTCCGCATCGTCGATGCCCTGGATGAAGTCGCCGGGGAAACGGGCAGATCGATCCCGCAGATCGCCATCAACTGGCTGCTGCAACGTCCGACGGTGTCGAGCGTGCTGATCGGTGCGCGCAACGAAGAACAGCTTCGCGACAATCTGGGCGCGGTGGGCTGGGCGCTCAGCACGGCACAGATCGCGCGTCTGGATGCGGCGAGCGCGGTGCTGCCGCCGTACCCCTACTACCCGTACTGGAACGGACAGTTCACCGAACGTGCACCGCCGCCCGTACCGGTCGAGCGCGCCTGATCCGCGTCTTCACTGACGCACATAGCGCAGGTGTGTGGCGGCCGGACCCTCGAGAACCCTGTCGATGCGAAACTGCGGCGCGGGCTCGCGCAGGTTCTCGAAGAGACGCCGCCCGCTGCCGAACAGCACGGGCGCCAGGGCGATTTCCAGTTCGTCGACGACGCCCTGATTCAGATACTGCTGGATCACATCCGCTCCACCCGCGATACGGATATCGCGGCTGCCCGCGGATTCCCGCGCGAGATCCAGGGCACGCGCCGGCCCGTCATTGATGAAGAAAAAAGTCGTCCCGCCGGGGCGCACCCAGGGTTCGCGTTTCATATTGGTAAGAACGTATACCGGCGTATGAAACGGCGCCTCTTCTGGCCAGGCGCGCTCGCCCTGGTCGAACATTCGCTTGCCCATGATGTTGGCGCCGATGCGCTCCGTGGTGCGGCGAAGCAGATCATTCACCGGGCCGGTCTCTCCCCCGGGTCCGAGCTTCAGGTTCTCGCGCAGGTACCGTTGATTGAGGGCCCAGCCCATCAACGCGCCCCACTTGGCGCCCCAGTTCTTGTACTCGGGATTCTCCATGGTCATTCCTTCCGGTGCCATGTAGCCATCGAGGCTGAGACCGATGCTGACGAATACCTTGCTCATGATTCTCCTTCGCAGACGCCGCCGCTGCGCCGTCGTTCCTGCGAGGACGAGCGAGGCAGTCCGACTCCGACACGATCGCTAATCCCACATCGCCCGCAACCTGCCGCCCGCATCGATGCGAGCACCTGAATCCGCCCGCGCTGCCTCTCGTACGCCCAACGGTTGCTGCGGCCACGTCCGCGCCTCGAACAGTTTCAGCAGCTCATCCGTCAGGAAGCGGCTGCGTGCGCCGTAGACATGCCTGTCGCCGGTGCGGCTCTGCTGCGTGATGTAGTAGCGCAGCGGCGCGATCAGTTGCAGGTCGTGTTTCGCGCGCGTCATCGCGACATACAGCAGGCGGCGTTCTTCCTCGATGGTCTCGCGCTTGCCGGTGGCGTGCTCGTTGGGGAAGTTGCCGTCCGCGACATTCAGGACGTACACCGAATCCCATTCCTGGCCCTTCGCCGAATGCACGGTCGAGAGGATCAGGTAGTCCTCGTCGAGATGCGGCGCAGCGGAAAGATCGCTGCTGACCTGCGGCGGGTCGAGCGTGAGTTCGGTGATGAAGCGTTCGCGGCTCTCGTATTGCAGGGCGATCTTTTCGAGCTGGTCGATATCGCCGCTGCGCACCGCGGCGGCGTCATACAGTCGCTGCAGATGCGGTTCGTACCACTGGCGCACGCGCTGCATTTGGCCCGCCCAATCGCTCGAACCGCTGAGATCGCGCAGCAACGACATCAGGGCAGGCCAGTCTTCTGCTGCCGCCGTCGGTACTTGATAGCTGGTCAGCGTATCGAGCGCATGGCCGCTGGCTTCGAAAACCTTGAGGCAGCGATCGGCATGCGCGGGGCCGAAACCGGCCAGCAGCTGCAGTACGCGAAAACCCGCGAGTCGATTGCGCGGATTGTCGATCCAGCGCAGCACCGCGAGCACGTCCTTGACGTGGGCAGCTTCGAGAAACTTCAGGCCGCCGTACTTGGCATAGGGAATGTTGCGCCGGATGAGTTCGAGTTCCAGCACGTCGCTGTGATGCGAGTTGCGCATCAGCACCGCCTGCTTGCGCAGCGCCGTTCCCTGCTCGCGCGCGGCGAGGATCTGTTCGACGACATACAGTGCCTGCGCGTGATCGTCCTCCACACTCACATAGCGCGGCTTGTGTTGCGATGCCCGCGGCGAATGCAGCTGCTTCTGGTACTGGCGATCCGCATCGCGCATCAGCGCATTGGCGGCATCGAGCACGGGTTGCACCGAGCGGTAGTTCTGTTCGAGCGTGACGATCTGCGCCGGCGGCGCAAAACGCTGCGGAAACTGCAGGATGTTCTCGACGGTCGCGGCGCGGAAGGAATAGATCGCCTGCGCGTCGTCGCCGACGACGCACACACCGGTGCCCGCCGGCTTCATCGCCAGCAGGATTTCCGACTGCAGCGTGTTCGTGTCCTGATATTCGTCGACCAGCACATGATCGAAGCGTGCACCGACGTCGCGGGCGAGCTGCGGTTCCTGCACCAGCACATGCCAGTAGAGCAGCAGATCGTCGTAATCGAGCAGTTGCTGCGCCTGCTTGGTCTCGACATAGCGCCGGAACAGGCACGTGAGTTCATCGCTCCATTCGGCACACCAGGGAAAGGCATCGTCGAGCGTCTGTTGCAGCGGTTGTCGTGTATTCACGCGATGCGAATAGATCGCGATGCAGGTGTCCTTGCGCGGAAAGCGCTTTTCCTTGCGGGCGAGGCCCAGGTCCTGGCGCAGATAGTCGATGAGGTCGGCGGCGTCGCCGCGATCGATGACGGAAAACGTGGGATCGAGACCGAGCGTCGGTGCGTATTCGCGCAGCAGGCGATTGCCGATCGCGTGAAACGTGCCGGACCACAGCAGTCGCGTGGCATTCGGATGAAATGCAGCTCGCCCCGGTTGCTGGCGCAGCGATTCATTGGCGATGGTTTCGGCCCGTCGCAGCATTTCCTGTGCGGCGCGGCGTGTGAACGTCAGCAGCAGGATGCGCTCGGGAGATACGCGATGCAGCAGCAGGTGCGCCACCCGGTGCGCGAGCGTATTGGTCTTGCCGGTGCCGGCGCCCGCGATGATCAGCAGCGGATCGGACTCGATGCCCTGCGAGGTCACGCGACCGAAAGTCGCGGCGCGCAACTGTTCTGTGTTGAGGCGGTGACCGAAGGTCGTTGCGGGAGAGTCGAGCTGCGCATTCATGCGCAGCGATCATAACGGGAGCTGTATATAAAGCCAGTCGAAGCCGGCGATGCATTCTCTTCCTGTGGGTCAGGCTTCAGCCTGACTTCCGAAAAGAGGCCGGCTGAAGCCGGCCCCACAGTAAGAAGCCCCCCACCCTAACCCTCCCCCGCTTCGCGGAGGAGGGGATCAGACGGCAATCAACGCAGAAATCCTAAGTGCAAGAAGGCCGGCTGTGACCGAAGGGAATGGATAAACCACTTCCTTCGGTCGTCCCGCGGGAAAGCCGGCCTCACAGCAAGAGCCAACGATCCATCAGCCGGAGCCTTCGATCACCACCTCGGTCTCGGTGATGTTGCCGAAGGCCGGGGCGCCCGGCGTCTTCATGAGCTTGATCGTGAAGCGGCGTTCCGGCCGGCCCTCGCGCGCGGGAGTGATCGGTATGAACAGGCTGCGCACGTCCTGCCCGTCGTTGAAGCGGGCCATCTGTACCGCGGGCTGCTCATAGTCCACACCGGGCTTCGCCGTTCCCGGCGCGATGCGCCAGGCGAACGGCGCACTGCCGTCGGTGGAACGATTGCGGCGCAGGTTGACCACTGCCATGTGCTGACCGGCGCTGACCCGAATGCGGGCCGACTGGAACGAAATGAGTCCGGCAGCCGCAGGCACGACAGCGCGGCGTTCGACGGGAACGCTGGGCAGCGGCAGGTCGGCGAGCGGCGGGATCGCGATGTCGACGGGCGCTTCTGCGAGCGCCTGCAGGCGTTGCGCCGCCAGATGGTCGCGCTCCAGCGAACGCGTCACGACCAGACGCGAGGCATCCGACACCTGCAGCAGTCCCCAGGCCGTGATGCCCACGGCGACGATCGCCATCGCCGGCACGGCCTCGCGCCATCGAGGCGCGCGCTGCGTGAGCCACTGCGCGACTGGCAATCGTTGCCGCGGCGGTTGCGGGCTGGCGAGCGAGCCGATGCTGTTGCGCAGTTCGCGCCAGTGCGGCAGAAGGCGGATTTCCTTGCGCCAGCGAGGGCGCTCACGCGCCGCGATCGCGCGAAGTTTTTCGCGGCAGCGCGTGCTCGCTCGCGAAAACGTGGCGAGTGCCTTGTGCCAGTCGACGCGGCGCACCGGCGGAGCCGATGCGGGAGGATCACTCGACGCGACCGCCGCAGCATCGGCGGGCTGTCCGGCAACGGGGGCCGCGGCTGTCGGCAATGTTCCGATGTGCACCTGCTGATGGAGGGTCGCCGCGGCGGCGGGCTGCACGTCCGTCCAGCGCAGCGCGATTTCGTTGCGCCAGTGAAGCTGCGGAATCCATTCGTTTCGCAATGAAGGTGTGGCGGCTGCAGTCGAAGCCGTTGCCAGTGCCGGTGGAACAGCCGGCGTTCGCCGACTGCGCCGCACTCGATTCAGCACGCGGGCATTGCTCCAGCGCAGCTGACTGAGCCAGGGAACGGCGCGCGGCGGCGACGGTGCGGCTTCGTTCTCTTCGTTCGTCGATTCCGCAATCGTTGCGGCGGGCGGCGCGTTCGCCCCTGCAGATTCTTCCAGTCGGGGCTTGGGTTCGAGCCATTCCGGCGGAATGGCCCTGCTCCAGCGTTCCCGTGCAGATGCGTCGGGCGCGGCGGGGCGGGACAACGGCGGCGCGGTCGTCGTCGCAGGAGAGGGTGATGCAGCGTCCTCGTCGGTACCGACCCAGTCATCGGGCACTTTGCCGGCGAACTGCGCAAAGGCGCGGCTCAGTTCCTCCGGTGTCGCAGTGCGACGGAATTCGCGACGCGTGTCCGTCGGCTTGCGTTCGCGCGTATGCGCGTGCGAGGCGCCGTTCGAGCGTCGACGTGCAGCGCCCGGTTCCGGATCGGGCGCAGCGGGTCGTGGCGGGCGCGAGTAAGCCGCGCTCGCGCGTACCTGCGCAGCAGTCAGGGAATCGAGAAACTCGCGACCGTTCGACGGCCGCTGCTCGCGTTCCCAGGACAACATGCGGGCGATGACGCCGAAATGCCGTGCCGGGATGCTCGGCTGCCAGATCGGCCGCCAGCCCTCGTCGCGGGCTTCGAGCGACGACTTCGATCCGAAGGGATGCTGGCCCGTGAACAGTTCATAGGCCACGCAGCCGAGGCTGAACAGATCGTCGCGCAGATCGGCCGGCTGCTGCTCCAGCATCTGCGGACTGGCGTAGGCCGGCGTGAGGAAGCGGTCGCGTGCCGCGTCGGCGGGCTCGTCCTTGTCGGGAACCGAACCGAAATCGAGCAGACGCGCGGCGCCCTGCGCGTCCACGAAAATGTTGCCGGGCTTCAGATCGCCATGAATGACGCCGTGATCGTGGGCGCAGACGAGCGCCTCGGTGCATTCGGTCAGCAGGCGCAGCGCCTCGTCGGCGGGCAGTCCCGGCGGACTGTGCTGCTGCAGATGCAGGAGGAGCGGCTCACCCTGCAGCAGTTCCATGGTGATGAACCACGTGCCTTCGTCGCAGTCGAGATCGAACACGCGCACGATGCCGCGATGCGTGAGGCGCTGCATGTAGCGGAACTCGCGGATCAGGCGTTCGACGCGCGCCTTGTCGCTGAGCAGCGCGCGATTCAGCACCTTCACCGCGACCTTGGCGTCGGCGGCGGGACCGTGCAGGCGATGCCGATCCAGCGCACTGAACACCGTGGACATGCCGCCGCTGCCGATCGCCCGCTCGATCAGATAACGACGACTCAGCACCGTGCCGACTTCGATGACGCGCGTATCGGCGGCAACGGGCGTCTGATTACCCGGCGAGATCGTCGGCGCTTCGTCCGCGGCGATCCGCTCGGTCGCGGGAGCGCGCGCCGCCGCACACGAGGCGGACTGCGAAGGAAAAGGAGGCGCTTGCGGCTCGGCCATGGGACGCACGAACACTGGGACACCGCGGCCCCGTCCCCTGCAATACACCCGATTCGTCGTTGCGGTTCCTGCGCCGTCTACGGATCAGGACGTGGCTGTCGGTAAATGACCGTCAGCGTTCATTTCAGATAGCGATCGAACCAGCCCAGGTAGCGCTCCATCCGGTCGCGCAGGTAGCTCGGCTTGCGCAGCCCATGGAACTGGCCCGGGTAGATGACGAGCTGGGTATCGACGCCGGTGCTGCGCAACGCCTGGTACATCTGTTCCGAGTTCAGCAGCGGCACGTTGAAGTCCTGCTCGCCGCACAGGAACAGGGTCGGTGTGCGGATGCGATCGGCATGCAGCAGCGGATAGGCATTGCGCAGATAGACATCGAGATTCTTCCAGGGCGTGCCGAGTTCGGCTTCGTACTCGCGCACGTACATGTCGGTGCCGTAGCCGGCGAGCGCATTGCCGATCGACGCGCCGCTGGTCGCGGCCTTGAAGCGCGCGTCCTTGGCGATGACGTAGTCGGTGAGAATGCCGCCGTAGCTCCAGCCGCCGACGCCGAGTCGCGCGGGATCGGCAATGCCTTGCGCAACGGCGTAGTCGACGACGGCGAGCACGTCTTCGGTGTCCTTGCCGCCCCACTCCGCCCAGATGGCTGTCGCGAACGCTTCGCCGCGACCGGAGCTGCCGCGCGGATTCGCCGCAACGACGACGTAGCCCTGCGACGCGAAGATCTGCCACATCGGCATGAAGGCATTCGCGTACTGCGACACCGGGCCGCCGTGGATCTGCAGGATCGTCGGATACCGTTTGCCCGCGACGTAGTCCGGCGGCGTGACCAGGAAGCCGCTGATCTGCGTGCCGTCCTTCGACTTCACGGAAATTTCTGCGACTGACGCCAGCGGCAGCGTCGCGAGCCAGGCGTCGTTGTGATGCGTGAGCTGGCGCGACTTGCCGCCTTCGAGCGCGAAGATCTCCGCCGGCCGGTCGACCGTGCTGTCGAGAATGGCGATGCGGTTCTTCGGGCCGACATCGTACTCGGCCGTCTCGCGCCGTCCTGCGAGCAGTCGTTCGAGTCTGCCGGTCGCCGCGTCGACGCGCGCCAGGTGCTGGTTGCGATCGTCCTCGATGAAGGCGTAGATCCATCTGCCATCGGCCGACCAGCGCGGCGAAATCAGATTTCGATCGATGTCGTCGCTGATCATGCGGGCCGCACCCTCGAGCGGCGCGATCATCAGATCCTGCTGCGCGTAGTAGATGAGCCTGGGATCGCGGTTCACCGACAGCACCAGTGCGCGACCGTCCGGCCGCCACGCGGGCGTCGTCATCCAGCCCGAATCGCCGGCGTCGCCATGAAACACCGTGACCAGACGCGGTTCGCTGCCGGCGCGCGGCGCGATGACGAACAGGCCGTTGTCGTTGCTGCGATCGGGATCGGCACCACGCTTGCTGACGAAGGAAATCAGCGAACCGTCCGGCGACCACGCCGGCAGATTCTCGTCGAAGGCGCCGGGCGTCAGCAGCTCTGCCTTGCGCGAAGCGACGTCGAACACATACAGATGCCGGCGCAGCGCACCGAGATAGCCGGTTTCATCTTCCTTGAAGTAGAAGCGGTCGATGACGATCGGCGGCGGTGTCTTGTCCTTGTTCGCCTCGGTCGGCCGATGCGGATCCTCGTCCATCACGATCAGCGCGATGCGCCTGCCGTCGGGCGACCATTCGTAGTCGAGCACGTCGCCCTTGAACGAAGTGACGACCTGCGCTTCGCCGCCGCTGCGGTTCATGAGCCACAGTTGTTCGGGTTCGTCCTCGCCGCCGCGCGCCGAAAGAAAAGACAGGTACCGACCGTCCGGACTCCAGCGCGGCGCGTGTTCGCTGTCCTCGGAATTCGTGAGCTGCACGCTGCGCTGGCCGTCCCAGCTCGTCATCCAGACATGCGTGACGCGCTTGTCTTTCTCGAGATGGGCGCTGCGGACGGTATACGCCACCCAGTTGGCGTCGGGGGAGATCTGCGGATCGGCGACCTCCTGGATGCTGTTGATGTCGGCGGCCGTGAGTGCGCGCCGCGTCGCGTCGGCGGCCGGACTCGCGTTGCATACAAGAACCAGCAGGGCGATGCAGGCGATGGAACGCAGCATGTTGTCGTTGTCCGATGCGACTTTGCGATGAGCCTGTCGCAGCATGTAATCCGAGTCAAACGGGCTTCGGCCCAATGGAACTGACTTAAGGATTTGCTCTGCCTGTGGGGCCGGCTTTAGCCGGCGTCTGAGGAGTCAGGCTGAAGCCTGACCCACAGGAAGAGTGCTGTCGCGATGCGTGCGGTACCGACACTTCGGTGCCTTGCGGATTTCATCGCGCATTATGTGACGCGTTCGAGCCGGCCCGTATTGCGCTGCCCGGAAACCGGCCGGTAGGCTAGTTTCGTTGGTTGCGATTCGCGATGGGTTGGGCGACCCGCGACATCGCATCACGAGGGCCACCGTGCGACACCTGCTCGCGACATGGCTGCTCTGCCTGGTCGGTCTGTCGTGGATCGTCGGCGCAGCGGCAGCCGGGACCGATCCGACTCTGCAGATGCTGTCCGCGGACGCGAGCGATACGGACATCCTGAGCGGCGCCCACGATGCGCAGTTCGTTCCCTTCGATTTCCGTCAGGCGCGACGCGCCGGCGGCGTTTTCTGGTTGAAGATGGAGCCGCTGCCCGCGGCTTCGCCCGGCGCGGCGGCGACGATCAACATCACGCATGGACGTCACCTGCAGCTGCAATTGTTCAGCGGTCGCGAACCGCTGCAGCAGGCGACCTCGCTGCCCGGCTTTCGCAGCGCCATCGAAGAAGTCTTTCTCGCACCGGCCGGGAACGATCCCATTTACGTGCGCGTCGAGCCGCAGGGCCGCGGTCATGAAGTGCTGAAGGTCGACGGCGCATCGCTCGATGCGACGCTCGCGCGCAGCGCCGAACACGCGCGCATGATCGCGCTGACGTTCGGTGCGCTGATGGCGATGGCGCTGTCGGCATTTCTGATCTGGTTCGTCCTGCGCGAGAAGCTGCTGCTGCTCTATGCCTCGCTGTTCTCGCTGCAGGCGGTGTACATGGCCTTCCTCTCGGGCGAGGCCTTCGGCTGGCCGGTGTTGTCGTCGCTGCTGCCGGTAGCGTCGTATACCTGGAACGTGACTGCCGCGCTCAGCGGCGCCATCGCCTGCCTGTTCGTGCGCGAGATCGCCGACCTGAAGTCGTTCTCGCCGCGCGTCTACGCGGCCTTCGGCTGGGTCGCGTTCGGGTTCGTGGTGCTGGCGGCCGCCAACCTGCTGCAGCAGGTCGGTCTCGGCCCGATCGTCGCGATGGTGGGCAACCTGGTGTTTCTCGGCGCCGCGGTGTTCACGCTGGTGGCCGCGTTCATGGCCTGGCGACGCAGCAATCGCGCCGCCGGTTTCTTCCTGCTCGCGTGGGGATTGCTGGAAACGTTCACCATCGCCACGGCGCTGCGCCTGTTGCTGACCGATCCCGAAGGCGCCGAACTGCTGCTGTTCTACGGCCTGCCGTTGTCGATGGTCGCGGCGGCCGTGCTCATCGCGCTCGGCGTGGCGGATCGCCTGCGCGATCAGCGCCTGGCATTGAATGAGGCGGAGCGTCGCGCGCAGACCGATCCGCTGACGGGCGTGTTGAACCGGCGCTCGCTGGTCGAACGTCTCGATGCGGCCTGCCTGCATGCACAGGCGCGCGGCCTGCCCATCGCATTGCTGTTCATCGATCTCGATCACTTCAAGCAGATCAACGATTCCTTCGGGCATCTTGCCGGCGATGCCTGCCTCAAGGCCATCATCCCGCCGCTCCAGGCAGAGCTGCGTCAGTCGGATGTGATCGGTCGTTACGGCGGCGAGGAATTCGTCGTCATCCTCAGCAGCGCCGATGCATCGGCCGCCGAGCCCATTGCCGAGCGCATCCGCCAGCGCGTCGCCGATGTCCGCGTCGAAGGCTTCGGTCAGCCGATCCAGGTCACCTGCAGCATCGGCATCGCCACCAGCGACATGCTCGGCGTGTGGGGCGAACATCTCATCGCGCACGCCGATACCGCGGTGTATGCCGCGAAGCGCTCCGGCCGCAATCGCGTGCAGCTGGCGCTCGCGGCCTGAAGAGGCGAGAAGAATTTCCACGGGGGAGGAAAGGGGACACGGGGAACACGGGGACAAGAAAAGGATTTTCTATGAAGAATGATTTCTTCCGAACCCCGTGTTCCCCGTGTCCCCCGTGGAAAATCTTCTTTCTCTGGCCTCTGTGTACTCTGTGATCTCTGTGTGAAACTTCTTGCCCTGAAGACCACAAGAACAGCAGGAGCGGGACCCAATGCAGGCGGACAAAGAACCGTCGTCGACAGGGATGACGTGGGCGCTGGCGATCCTGTTCGCCGTCATCGGCGCCGGTATCCAGGAAAACGCGGGCGGCTTCATCATCGGTGCGATGCTCGGCGTGCTGTTGGCGCAGGTGCTGCATCTGCGCGCCCTGGCGAAAATTCATCGCGACCTCATCGATTCGCTGCGACAGTCGCCGCCGCCATCGCGGCCCGAACAGCCTGCAGCCGAGCCGGCCAGGCCGCGCACGACCGAACCGTATCGCGCCCCTGTTTTCGACAGGACGCCGGATACCTCGATACCGTCTGCGCCTGCGGCGCCGATGTCGACGGTTGCTGCTGCGCCCGCGCCGGTTGTAGCGGCACCAGCGGCACCGCGTCTTCCGCCGCTGCCGCGCAAACCGCCGGAACCCTCGTTCATCGAATCGCGCATCGACGATTTCATCCGCTGGTTCAAGGGTGGCAATCCGCTGGCGCGCATCGGCATCGTCATCCTGTTTTTCGGCGCCGCCTTCCTGGCGAAGTACGCCGCAGAGAACAGCCTGTTCCCGATCGAGCTGCGCTTCATCGCGCTGGCCGTCGGTGCTTTTGCCCTGCTGATCGTCGGCTGGCGACTCAAGGACAAACGGCCGGTCTACGCGCAACTGCTGCAGGGCGGCGGCATTGCCGGGCTGTATCTCACGGTGTTCGCCGCGAGCCGCCTGTATCACCTGCTGCCGCTGGGACTCGCGTTCGGATTGCTGGTGGTGATCGCGGTCACGGCCGGCGTGATCGCGGTGGCGCAGAACTCGCTGTCGCTGGCGGTGATCGGTACGGCGGGCGGTTTTCTCGCGCCCATCATGGTCTCGACCGGCAGCGGCAATCACATCGCGCTGTTCACGTACTACGCCATCCTGAATCTCGGCGTGTTCACGGTCGCCTGGTTCCGCACCTGGCGCGCGCTCAACGTGCTGGGCTTTCTGTTCACGTTCACCATCACCAGCCTGTGGCGTGCCTCCGGTTACGAATCGCACGATCTGTTCAGTGCCGATGCGTTCCTGATCCTGTTCTTCCTGCAGTACGTCGCGGTATCGATCCTCAACTGCGTGCGCCAGCCGCCGGATCTGAAAGGCTACGTCTCGGGTTCGCTGGTGTTCGGACTGCCGGTAGTCGCATTCACACTGCACGCAACGTTGGTGGCGAAGTTCGAATACGCACTGGCGTGGAGTGCGCTCGCGCTCGGTACGTTCTATCTCGCGCTCGGCTGGAGCCTGTGGCGTTCGCGGCGCGAGTCGTTCCGGCTGCTGGTCGAAGCCTTCGCCGCGCTGGGCGTGATCTTCGCCAGTCTCGCCATTCCGCTCGCCTTCGATACGCGTACGACCGCGGCGATGTGGGCCGTCGAAGGTGCGGGACTGTTCTGGCTGGGCATGCGCCAGCAGCGCAAGCTGGCGCGGGCCTTCGGCGCCCTGCTGCAAGTGGCAGCGGGTGCGGGCTTTCTCATCGGCCTGCCCGACTATCACGGGACGCAGCCGCTGCTGAACAGCCTGACTCTCGGCGCCGTGATGCTGGCCGTCTCCGGCCTGCTGACGAGCTACTGGCTGCATCGCCATCGCGAAACGCAGGCGTCGTACGAGGCGGGCTGGGAGACCGGTTTTGCGTTGTGGGGGCTCGTGTGGTGGCTGTTCGCAGGTGTGTACGAGATCGATCGGCATCTGTCGATGGCCGACACGGGCGCGATGCTCGGCTATGCGGCGCTGACCGCGATGCTGCTGGCCTGGATCGGCATCAAGGTACGGTGGCGCCTGGCCCAGACGCTGGCGCTGTCTGTCCCGGCCGCTGCCGTGCTCGCGGGACTGCTGTATTCCGTGGATGCATCGCATCCGTTCGCGCACTGGGGAGAATCGGGATGGATCACGGTGCTCGCCGTGCACTACGGCCTGCTGTACCTGCACGATCGCGGCCGGCTCGATACGAGTGCCGTCGCCGCGTCGGTGCTGCACGCCGGCGCGTACTGGGTGCTGACGCTGCTCATTGCGTGGGAAAGCAGCTGGCAGATCGATTTCCACGCCAGCGGCGTATGGCCGCTGCTGCCGTGGGGACTCGCACCGGCATTGATGCTGGCCTTCGTCGGACGTCGCCGCCTGATTCCCGCCTGGCCGGTGGCGCAGTTCGCGCAGACGTATCGGGTGCTCGCTGCGTTTCCGTTGGCCTTCGCGACCGGCGCGTGGATCGTGTTCATGAATCTCACGAACGCGGGCGATGCCGGCTGGCTGCCGTATCTGCCGCTGCTGAATCCGCTCGATGTCGGCGTGGCGCTGTGCCTCGCGGCGCTCGGACTGTGGTGGACGTCGCTCGATGACGAACAGCAGTCGGCGCTGTGGAGCGATGACCGCGCACCGATCATCGTTGCAGCGGTGCTGACGTTCCTGTGGCTGAACTCGGCGCTGCTGCGTTCGCTGCATCACAACTTCGGTGCGCCGCTGACGTTGCGCGGCATGGCGCACTCGACGCTGGTGCAGGCGTCGCTGTCGATCTTCTGGGGCCTGCTCGGCTTCACGGCGATGACGGTCGCGGCGCGCCAGAAGTGGCGTTACGTCTGGCTGGTGGGCGCGGCGCTGATGATTGTCGTAGTGGCGAAGCTGTTCCTGGTCGATCTGTCGAGCATCGGCACGATCGCGCGCATCGCTTCGTTCCTGACGGTGGGCGTCCTGTTGCTGGTGACCGGTTATCTCGCGCCGCTGCCGCCGCGGCACGACGGCGAAGAAGTGACGGAGTGAGATCGTGACCAGGGAAAATTCCATGAAACAGGTGCGCGGGATTCTGACGCTGGTGCTGGGCGCGACGGCGATCGGCGCGGTCGCAGCGCCGCGCACGGATGACTACGTGCGCGGCATCGAAGTCAGCACCTACGAGCAACGCCCGCTGGTCGAACTCGTGCTGCCCGACGAGGTGTATCAGGGCGTGACGCGCGCCGATCTCGGCGACCTGCGCGTCTTCAACGCCGCGGGCAGCGCCGTGCCGCATGCCTTCTGCGCTTCGCCGGCGGCAGCCGAGCCCGTCGTGAGCAGCGAATCGCTGCCCGTATTCGATCTGCAGGCCGGCGTGCCGGCGACCACCACCGGCGCGACGCACGTCGAAGTCGAAACCGCGGGCGGCACGCAGGTGCGCATCCAGGAGAGCGAACCGGCATCGACCGACGCGCCGCGCACGAAAACGTGGGCGCACGTGATCGATGCCCGCGGCGTCGAAGACAGCCTGCGTTCGATCGAGTTCGACTGGACGAGTCCCGACGGTGCCTCGCAGGCCAGCGTGCGCATCGAGGCGAGCGACGATCTCGACCAGTGGCGCACGGTAGTCGGTTCCACCACCTTGCTGCGCGTCACGCGCGACGGCCAGCAGCTGCAGCGCAAGACCGTGCCGGTGATCGAACAGCGCTATCGCTTCCTGCGCGTCGTGCGCACCGACGGCGGCCCGGCGCTGCAGATCGCGCAGGTCACGGCCGAACGCGTCGCGCGGGCGCAGGAGATCGAGCCCGTCTGGTTCACGGCGAATCCGCAGGAGCCGGTCGATGCCGCGCATCTGCGCTTCGATGCCGCGCGGCTCGCGCCGGTGACGTATGCGCGGCTGGTGTTGCCGGAGCCCAATTCTTCGGTGCGCGTGAGTCTGGAAAGTCGTGCCGACGAGCAGGCTTCCTGGCGAGCGCGCTGGTCCGGCGAGGTGTATTCCATCGTCAAGGACGGCGAGCGACGCGTAAGTCCGCCGGCCGAACTCGATGGCGGGCACGACCGCTACTGGCAGATCACGAACACCCAGACCGCCGCGACTCTCGATCCGGCGACGGGCCTCGAGCTGGGTTATCGCCCCGCGCGCCTGCGATTCCTGGCCCAGGGCGATGGACCGTACCTGCTGGCCTTCGGCAGCCGCCGCGCCGAAACGGCGCCGATCCAGCAATGCGCGAACCTGTTGTCGGACGTTCGCGGCGAGGATCTCGATCAGCTCATCGGCTCGGGCGTCGTGGGAACGTCGCGCACGCTGGGCGGCGAAACGGCGCTGAAGCCGCTCCCCAAGCAAACCCCGGTCCGGCTGGTCATCCTGTGGGGCGTGCTGATCGTCGGTGTCGGGTTGCTGGTGGCAATGGCGCTGGCGCTGCTGAAGCGGGTGCGGCAGAACTGAACCGGCCGCCACGTGGTATTCAGACTATTGCCTTAACTTCTGGTAAGTGTCTAAATTTATATAGATAAATTTAGACTTTTCTATTCAATTCCTATTCAATGACGGCATGGACGCCGCCCTATCCAATCTGCTGGCCGCCGGAAGTCGCACCGGAGTCGAACTGCGCGAGGCCCTGGGCATTTCGCAGCCGACCCTGTCGCGGGTGCTGCGAAGTTCGCGCGACGAGATTGCCGTGCTCGGTCGCGGGCGCAATACCCGCTATGGCCTCTATCGCCGCATTCGCGACCTGCCGCCGGAACTGCCGGTGTTGCGTGTCTCGCAACGCGGTGACATCGAACGCATCGCCTCCCTCATCACGATCGCGCCGGATCGATTCTGGTTCGAGGATCATCAGCAGCCCGCGGCCAGCCGCGAGTTTCCGTCGCTGCCCTGGTTCATGACCGACATGCGGCCGCAGGGATTTCTTGGGCGGCTGTTTCCGCAGCGCTACGAAGACCTGATGCTGCCGGCGCGCATCGTCGACTGGAACGAAGATCACGCGCTGTATGCGATCGCGCGACGCGGCGAAGACCTTGCGGGCAACCTGCTGGTCGGCGAAGAGTCGCACGCGCGCTGGCTGGCTTCGATGCATGACACTGAAACGATTGCGCCGGGTGATCGTCACGTCCGCTACCCGCAGCTCGTCCGGGATGCGATCGAAGGCCGCATCGCCGCGTCCTCCGCTGCCGGCGAACAGCCGAAATTCACGGCAATCATCGGTGAATCCGCCGCCAGCGCCCGGCACGTGCTGGTGAAGTTCACGCCGTCGCTCGACACCGCCAGCGGCAGGCGCTGGGCGGATCTGCTCATCACCGAGGAAATCGCAGCGAGCGTGCTGCGTGCCCATGGCATTCGCGCGGCGACGTCGATCTGTTCCGTCTACGGCGAGCGCGCGTTTCTGGAAGTCGAACGATTCGATCGCATCGGTGCGCGCGGGCGACTCGGCGTCATTTCGCTGGGCGCACTCGACGATGAGTTCGTCGGCGAACGGATCGGCTGGTCGCAGTCGGCCGCGGCGCTGCTGCGGGCACAGCTGATCGATGCCGACGCTGCGCGAACGCTGCGCTGGCTGAATGCGTTCGGCGCGATGATCGCCAACACCGACATGCATCTGGGCAATGCTTCTTTTCTGCATGAAGGCAGCGCGCGGTTCGAACTTGCACCCGCCTACGACATGTTGCCGATGTTCTATGCGCCCGTCGGCAACGAAGTCCCGGCACGCCGGTTCGCACTGCCGGCGCCGACGCCGGCCACGGCCGACCAGTGGCGTGCCGCCTTGCCTGCCGCCCGGACGTTCTGGCAGGCCGTCGCGGATGACGCCCGTGTTTCACCGGAATTCCGTGCGCTGGCGGGCGGTCACGCCGTCATGTCATGAGCTGTCGGACATTGCCTGAATCCAGCCGCGAACCGGGCGCCGCCCAGTGCCCGACGGCCGGGATTTCGGCCTAGAATCCCGCCCCCGATCCCTGGGGCCTGTGTATCCATGCGTTTTCCCGACCCTTTCGACGTCATCGTCATCGGCGGCGGCCATGCCGGCACCGAGGCCGCGCTTGCCGCGGCGCGGATGGGATCGCGCACGCTGCTGCTGACCCAGAGCATCGAGACGCTCGGGCAGATGAGCTGCAATCCGGCCATCGGCGGCATCGGCAAGGGTCATCTGGTGAAGGAGATCGATGCGCTCGGCGGCGCGATGGCGCGGGCGGCGGATCGGGGCGGCATCCAGTTCCGCACACTCAATGCCAGCAAAGGCCCGGCCGTGCGGGCGACGCGCGCACAGGCCGATCGCGTGCTCTACAAGGCGGCGATTCGCGGGATGCTGGAGAACCAGCCGAATCTGACGCTGTTCCAGCAGGAAGTCGCCGATCTCGTCATCGAGCAGGATCGGGTGCGCGGTGCGGTCACGCAGACGGGTATCGAGTTTCGCGCACGCGCGGTGGTGCTGACGGTCGGCACGTTCCTCGGCGGCAAGATCCACGTCGGCCTCACGAATTATCAGGGCGGTCGCGCCGGCGATCCGCCCTCGAACAAACTCGCCGAGAAACTGCGCGCGTTGCCGTTTCGTGTCGGACGGCTCAAGACGGGCACACCGCCGCGCATCGACGGTCGCACGATCGATTACGACGGCCTGCTGGCACAGCCGGGCGATGAGCCCACGCCGGTGTTCTCCTATCTCGGCCGTCGCAGCGATCATCCGCGCCAGATCCTGTGTCACATCACCGCGACCAACGAACGCACGCACGAGATCATTCGCGCCGGCTGCGATCGTTCGCCGATGTTCACGGGCGTGATCGAAGGCGTCGGTCCGCGCTACTGCCCGTCGGTGGAAGACAAGGTGCATCGCTTCGCCGACAAGAACTCGCACCAGATCTTCATCGAGCCGGAAGGGCTCACGACGCACGAGATCTATCCGAACGGCATTTCCACCAGCCTGCCATTCGATGTGCAGTTCGATCTGGTGCGCTCCATCAAGGGCTTCGAGAACGCGCACATCACGCGGCCCGGCTATGCGATCGAATACGACTACTTCGATCCGCGCGACCTGCACGCGAGCCTGGAAACCAAGTTCATCGGCGGGCTGTTCTTCGCCGGCCAGATCAACGGCACGACCGGTTACGAAGAAGCCGCCGCGCAGGGCATTCTCGCGGGCCTCAATGCGTCATTGCAGGTGCAGGGTCGCGAAGCCTGGTCGCCGCGCCGCGATGAGGCGTACATCGGCGTGCTCGTCGACGATCTGATCACGCGCGGCACCAGCGAGCCCTATCGCATGTTCACCAGCCGCGCCGAATACCGGCTGCTGCTGCGCGAGGACAATGCCGATCTGCGTCTGACGGCGAAGGGCCGCGAACTCGGACTCGTCGACGACGAACGCTGGGCGTTCTTCGAACGCAAAGTCGCGGCGGTGTCTGCGGAGACGGCACGACTCGACGCCGTCGTCGTGCATCCTCACCAGATCACGGAAGAGGAAGCCGTCGCCGTTCTCGGCGCGACGCTGCCGCGCGAAGCTCATGCGTATGCATTGCTGCGGCGTTCGGAGGTGACGTACGAAGCGCTGACGGGTCTGTCGGCCGTCGATCGTCCGCAGTGGATGAAAGAACCCGACGCCGATTCGCGTCTGATCGAGCAGGTGCAGCTGCAGCTCGAAGTACAGGCGAAATACACCGGCTACATCGATCGCCAGCAGGACGAGATCGAACGTCATCGCCGTCACGAAGAAACGCGACTGCCCGCCGACATCGATTTCGCGAGCGTACGCGGCCTGTCCACCGAGGTTCGCCAGCGACTGCAGGCGGCGCGGCCGGATACCCTGGGTCAGGCGGCACGCGTGCCGGGCGTCACGCCGGCCGCCATTTCGCTGCTGCTGGTTCACCTCAAGCGCCGTTCAGCCGGTTCCCGTTCGCAGCTTGCGGGCTGACCTGCCCGCGTGCGGCGGAGGATGCCTGTCCCGCCACTCAGCATTCGTCACATTCCGTCAAATCGGCGGCGCGACTCGCGGGCAAGGTGTGATTGCCTTCATCGTTTGATCGCCGACCGTCCTGCTACGCTGCGTTCCGCGCACCCCGTCCACCCATGCGTTCCCGGGTAACACGACGTTTATGGTCTGGTTTCTGATCTTCGCTGCCACTGTTTTCGCCCTGTATTTCTGGTTCCAGTACCAGGCACAGCAACGCGAGGAGAACAGTCCTCTGGCGAGCCATCGCACTGGCCACAATCACATCGGCCAGGTGGTGGTGCTCGAACAGGGATTGCAGAACGGTACCGGCCGTGTGCGTCTCGGCAATCGCGAATGGCCGGTCCGCGGCCCGAATCTGCCCGCCGGCGCGAAAGCGCGCGTGACGGGAGTGGATGGGACGATTCTGCTGGTGGATCGGGTAGCGGCGTAGTCTGCCCAGGCCGGCTGAAGCCGGCCCCACAGTTAAGAGAGTCGGTGGGCTCAGCCGGCTCTCATCCGCAGCCCTGTTCTTTCTTCGCCCGCTCGCTGTTCTGCTGCCACAGCGTTTCTCCCTGCGTCTTCGCCTGTTCCAGGATCGAAGGCGGCTGACCTTTCTCCAGCATGCCGATCGATTGCGAAAAGACGACCGCGTTCTGGACGTAGGCGTCGCCGGTACAGCCGGTTTCATTGAGTCGATCGCCGTAGTACTGCCAGCCGAGCATCTGCACGCGCGTCTGCCGATTGCCCCAGGGCATGCGCATCATCGAAGTGAATGCGAGCGGTTCGCCGTCCTTGGCCGCATCGAAGCCGAAGGGCGCGGCGCCGCCTGAATCGGCGGGATGGCCGTCGCAGCCCGTGGCCATGCAGTTGGCGAGTTCGACCTTGGCGCGCGGCAGCGTGCGGCCGGCCTGCTTGAACAGCAGGCGGATCGAAGAAACGTTCTCGGTGGTCTGACCGCGCTGCACGGCAATCAGGCGGCCCATCGCCATGGCCTGCTGCGCGGGCGCGTAGTTCCTGTCGACGGCCTGCTGCAGAAAGGCCTCGCGCTTCGCCGGATCGCGCACGAACTGCGCGAGCTCGGTGGCGCTGGCGGGATCGCCCGCCTCGGCGGCCTGACGCAGCCGCGATTCGATGCCCTGATAGTCGAACGGCGCCTGGCTGCAGCCCTGTCGCGCGCGTTCCTGATAGCTGCGCTCTGCATTCAGCACGCCGGCGATGCGCGCGAGTTTTTCCGTCGACACCATCGGCGCGAAACGCGCGAGCTGCGCCGGGATGTCCGCAGGCCGCGACTGCGAGATGCGATTGCACCAGTGCTGGATGCGCACCAGTGCGATCGTCGCATTGCGATCACCCGCGACACTGCGCTGACTCAACTGACCGATCGCGGCATCGGCCGAGCCCGCGCCCAGCGACTTCAATGCGTCGTCGCCGATGCCGAGTCCGACCAGCAGGCGTTTGTGCGCGACGTACTGCAGGCGTTCGTAGAAGGCGGTTTCGTCGGTGGCAGTGACGGTCGCCTGTGACGGCTCGGCGGCGGGCGCGTTCTCAGGTTTGGGAATGTCGATGGCGAAGGAGGCAGTGCACGCGAGCAGTGCGGTGAGGCCCGTGAGCGAAATGCCACACGACACGCCCCCTCCCTGCCCTCTCCCCTCGCTGGGGGATTCCGTCGCGCTTGCGCGCTCCTCCTCCCCGCAAGCGGAGGAGGGTGAAGAAAAGCGTCCCCTCCTCCGCGCAGCGGGGGAGGGACAGGGTGGGGGCTGCGTCGTCGCGCACATGAGCTACGGAGCAACGATGAGGTCGTACTCGATCTGCACGTTGCCGTTGAACGTCATCTGTCCGCTCTGATAGCTCTCGGCGGCGCCGGCGGAATCGGCCGCCATCGCCATCGTCTTCATGCGCGACATGACGGGCACCGGAACGAAGCCGGAGCTGGCGGAAATCGTGCGCGCAGCGCCGAGTCGCGCGCCGGCGGCCTTCGCCACGGTTTCGGCATTGAGCCGTGCGTCTTCCACCGCCTTCGCCAGCGCGCTGCGTTCCAGGTCGCGACGCTTGCTCGATTCCAGCCGCGGATCGCCGAGCTGATTGACGCCGAGATCGGTCGACTTCTCCAGCAGCGTGCCGAGCTTGTCGAGATCGCGCAGGTCCACTTCGACCTGCCGCGAGACGAAGTAGCCGATGAGATTGCGTTCCTTGGCGTTGTTGTCCCAGTTGTATTCGGGCTGCACGCTGATGCGCGTGGCGCGCACATATTTCTGATCGATCTTGAGATCGCGCGTGAGCTTCAGCACGGCTTCGACCGTCTTGGTGACTTCGGCGCGTGCATCTTCCAGGCGCGGTTTGCGCGATTCGACACCGAGCGTGACGATGGCCTGATCCGGTTCGGCCTGCACTTCGCCCTGGCCGGAGACGGCGACGATGCGCGGACGTTCCGCCTCGGCCGCGAGCGTGGCTGCAGAAAAGACGCTCGCACCGATCGCAAGACTGAGTGCCGGAAGCAGGTGACGGAATACTCGCTGGTTCATGTGGGGGATCCTTCGTTGTTGCTGACAGGGGGCTGCACACGCAGTTGCAGGCTTGGTCCGTCGCCATCGCTCAAGAGTTCAACGCCGCGCGCAGTATCTGGCGCACTGCGAAAAAAGTCTGTTGCGGTTAACCCAGCAGCGTGGGGATCAGCGTTCGTAGTCCGGATCGGTCCCGTTGCAAGGCTTCACCGCGCCCGGCAAGGATCGCCTGCAGATCGGTCACGGCGCGTTCGAACTCGTCGTTGACGACCACGTAGTCGAATTCGTTCCAGTGCGACATGTCGTCGATCGAATCGCGCAACCGTCGTGCGATCACTTCGTCCGAGTCGGTCTTGCGATCTCGCAGCCGTCGTTCGAGTTCGGCGCGCGACGGCGGCAGGATGAAAATGGAGAGGGCCTGCGGCATGGCGCCGCGGATCTGTTGCGCGCCTTGCCAGTCGATCTCCAGCAGCACGTTGTCGCCGGCATCGAGCATCGACTGCACCTGGGACTTCGAGGTGCCGTAGAAGTTGTCGAAGACCTGCGCGTGCTCCAGGAAGTCGCCGCGCTCGATCATGGCCTGGAACGTCGGCTTGTCGACGAAGAAGTAGTCGTACGTGTCCTTCTCCGTGGCGCGTCGTGCCCGCGTCGTATAGGAGATCGAAAAACGCAAGGACGGCAGGCGCTTCATGACTTCGCGCACCAGCGAAGTCTTGCCCGCACCCGATGGCGCGGCGATCACGAACAGCTTGCCCTTCTCGCCCTGCATGTCCTGCTATTCCACGTTCTGAATCTGCTCGCGCATCTGCTCGATGATCACTTTCATGTCCACCGCGGCGCGTGTCGTTTCGGCGTCCTGCGATTTGGACGAGAGCGTGTTCGCCTCGCGATTCAGTTCCTGCATCAGGAAGTCGAGACGACGTCCCGCCGGCTCGGCGGAATCCAGCACGCCCGTCACTTCCTCGAGATGGCCGGTGAGACGGTCCATTTCCTCGTCGACGTCCATCTTGTGCGCATACAGCACCAGTTCCTGCTCCAGCCGCTCCGGATCCGGCGTCACGCCCATCTGCGAAATCTTCTCGACGATGCGCTCGCGCAGGCGCTGCGAGATTTCCGGCAGGCGCGTGCGCACGACCTGCACCTGCGTGCGCATGGCCGTGCAGCGGCTCGACAGCAGTTCGCGGATGCGCTGGCCTTCGCGCAGTCGCGTGTCGTTGAGTTCGGTGAGCGACTCCTTCAACAGTTCGAGCGCCGCGGCCAGGACCGGCTTGCTGTCGATGCCCGCATCGCGGATGACGCCGGGCCAGCGCAGCAGATCGAGCGGATTCAGCGGCGCCGTATCGGGAACGCGATGGCGGACCTCTGCCACGCGTGCCACCAGCGCATCCAGCAGCGCGGTATCGATCTCGAGCGACTGTTGCGACGGGCCGCTCGATCTCAGATAGAGATTCGCATCGACCTTGCCGCGCCGCAGGGCGGCCGTGATGGTCTGGCGCACGTCATTGTCGAGCGACCTGAGATCGTCCGGCAGCCGCAGCGAGATCTCCAGATAGCGGTGATTCACAGTGCGCAGTTCACAAACGAGGGTGCCCCACGGACCCTGACGTTCGCGGCGGGCAAAGCCTGTCATGCTGCGGATCATGCGACAGTGGGTTCCTGAAAAATGCGAAGGGAATTAAGGCAAACGCTGGCTTACGTACCAGCGGTTGCCAGTGTATAAAGCGCCGCCAAGTGTAACAGCTTCAACCAGCCGTCCGGCCCGGAGCCCGCTTGCGGATCGAGCATGCAGAAGTCAGCCTGATTGGCGACCGTGAGGACAATCAGGACCGCGTCACCGTCGCAGCCACCGACAAGGCGGCGCTGCTGATCGTCATCGACGGCATGGGCGGACATTCCGACGGCAGTCGTGCGGCCGACACCGCGCTCAGGAGCCTGCTCGAATCCTTTCATCAGTCGCCGCAGCCGCTGTTCGATCCGCTCGGCTTTCTGCACCTGTCGCTGAGCAAGGCGCACGACGAGGTCGCCAAGCTCGGCAGTGCGCAGAGCCTGGATTCGCGGCCGCGCGCCACGATCGCCATCTGTCTCGTGCAGGAAGGCGCGGCGTACTGGGCGCATGTCGGCGACAGCCGCGTGTACTGGATCCGCAAAGGCGTCGTGCAGATCCGCACGCGCGATCACAGTCATGTGGAATTGCTGCTGCGCGAAGGCAAGATCACGCAGGACGAAGTCGCGACGCATCCGATGCGCAACTTCGTCGAGTGCTGTCTGGGCGGCGATCCCGCCATTCCGGAAATGACGATCAGCGGCCGCAATACACTGCAGCCGGGCGATGTGCTGTTGCTGTGTTCGGACGGCATCTGGGCCAACCTGCGCGACGAGGACATCGCCGCATTCTTCAAGGACGATCCCGAGAATCTGCGCGCATGGCTCGAGGCCCTCGGCCGACGCGCCGTTCAGGCCTCTGCGCCGTTCAGCGACAATTCGACGGCCGCCGTCCTGCGCTGGCAGGCGGGCTAGAATCCTTCAGTCCCCATTGACCGGGCTGCGGTTCATACTGGCCGCAGCGATCGGCCGTCGACGCCCCGAAGGGCGCCGGCATTTCCTTCGAGGCTTCCATGAAAAAACGACCCAGCGGACGCGCCGCAGACGAACTGCGTCCGATCCGGATCACGCGCAATTTCACCCGGCATGCGGAAGGCTCCGTGCTGGTGGAATTCGGCGATACGCGCGTGCTCTGCACCGCGAGCGTCGAAGAAACCGTGCCGCCGTTCCTGCGCAGCAGCGGCGGCGGCTGGGTCACGGCGGAATACGGCATGCTGCCGCGTGCGACGCATACGCGTTCGAAGCGCGAAGCCTCGCTCGGCAAACAGGGCGGACGCACGCTGGAAATCCAGCGGCTCATCGGCCGTGCGCTGCGCGCCGTCGTCGATCTGAAGGCGCTCGGCGAACGCACCATCACGCTCGATTGCGATGTGCTGCAGGCCGACGGCGGCACGCGCACCGCCTCGATCACCGGCGCCTACGTCGCCATGGTCGATGCCGTGAACAAGCTCATCCGCAAGCGCCTGCTGCGCGAAAGTCCGATTCACGGCCAGGTCGCCGCCGTCTCGGTCGGCATCTGGGCCGGCATGCCCGTGATCGATCTCGACTACAAGGAAGACTCCGACGCCGAAACCGACATGAACATCGTCATGAACAATGGCGGCGGTTTCATCGAAGTGCAGGGCACGGCGGAAGGACATGCGTTCCGACGCGATGAGCTCGACACGCTGCTGAATCTCGCCGCCAACGGCATCGGACAACTGCTAGCGAAGCAGTTGGAGGCGTTGAGTGAAGATTAGGTTCTTGAGGGGCGAGAGCTGTTCTTCCTGTGGGGCCGGCTTTAGCCGGCCTTCTTGGAGTCAGGCTGAAGCCTGACCTACAGGATGCGTCTCGTCCTCGCCACCGGCAACCGCGGCAAGCTGCAGGAACTGCAGGCATTGCTCGCACCGCTTGCGATCGACGTGCTGCCGCAGTCGCAGTTCACGTCGGTTGCGGCGGAAGAAACCGGGCTGTCGTTCGTCGAGAACGCGATCCTGAAGGCGCGCCATGCTGCTCATGTTTCCGGATTGCCGGCAATCGCGGACGACTCGGGCATCGAAGTCGACGCATTGCGTGGCGCGCCGGGCATCTACTCGGCCCGCTACGCCGGCGACCGGGCGAGCGATCAGCAGAATCTCGACAAGCTCTTGCACGACCTGCGCGACGTCCCGCTCGCACAGCGCACGGCGCGCTATCGCTGCGCGCTGGCGTTCATGCGCTGGGACAGCGATGCATCGCCGCTGGTGTGCCAGGCGAGCTGGGAGGGACGCATCGTCGACACGCCGCGCGGCAGCGGCGGCTTCGGCTACGACCCGATCTTCGAAGTCGAGCCCGGCGTGACGGCAGCAGAGCTTCCGGCGGAAGAAAAAAATCGCCGCAGCCATCGCGGCCAGGCGCTGCGTCAGCTCGTTGCCGAACTGCGCGACGTCCTGCCACGTCGATAGCCGGCGACGCTCATGCCGCTTCCGCCGCTTTCGCTCTACGTGCACCTGCCCTGGTGCGTGCGCAAGTGTCCCTACTGCGATTTCAATTCGCACGCGGCGCCGGCACAGATTCCGCAGCGCGACTACGTCGATGCGCTTCTGGAAGACCTCGATCTCGATCGGCCGGCGGCTGGCGATCGGCCGCTCATCTCGATCTTCTTTGGCGGCGGCACGCCGAGCCTGTTCAGTCCCGAGGAAATCGGCCGGTTTCTGGCCGGAGTCCGGCAACGCATTGCCTGCGCGGACGACATGGAAGTCACGCTCGAAGCCAATCCCGGCACGATCGAGCACGGCAGATTTCGCGGCTATCGCGAGGCGGGCGTGACCCGTGTGTCGCTCGGCGTGCAGTCGTTCAATGACGAGCACCTCAAGGTGCTCGGCCGCATCCATGGCAGCGGCGACATCCGCCGCGCCGTCGATGAATTGCGGCAGGCGGGACTCGACAACTTCAATCTCGATCTCATGTACGGACTGCCGCAACAGAGTCGCGAGCAGGCGCTCGCCGATCTCGCGGCGGCGATCGCGCTGGAGCCCGCACACCTGTCGCACTACCAGCTGACGCTCGAGCCCGGCACGGTTTTCCATCACCGCCCGCCGCCGTTGCCGGATCACGATACGACGTGGGAAATGCAGCTCGAGTGCCAGGCGTTGCTGGCGAGCAGCGGCTACGAGCAGTACGAAATTTCCGCGTACGCACGCGCCGGCCGGCGTTGTCGCCACAATCTCAACTACTGGCAGTTCGGTGACTACGTCGGCGTCGGCGCAGGTGCGCACGGCAAGCTGACGGGCAGCGCTGTCGAGCGCACCACGCGCAGCAAGCAGCCGCGTGACTATCTTTCGCGCACACCTGCAGAACGGGTCAGCGAACGCCGCACGGTCGCAGCCGGCGAACTGTCGTTCGAGTTCATGCTGAATGCGCTGCGGTTGCGCGAAGGGTTTGCCGTCCCGCTGTTCGAAGAGCGCACGGGTCTGTCGATCGATTCAATCGACGCGGAACTGCGCGCCGCCCAGACCCGCGGTCTGCTCCACTCGACGGGCCGCGCCTGGGAGCCCACGGAACTCGGTTTCCGGTTCCTGAACGACCTGCAGGAGATGTTTCTGCCCGCGAGCCGCTGAGCGTCTCGTGCCGCCCTCACAGCGCAGGGCGTCGTTGCAAGGCAGGCGCAAGTTCGTGAACTAGCGCACAAAATCGAGCGCCGGAATGGCACTCGCGCGCGGTGGTGACAGCGGGGTTATGCACACCGGTCTGTGTCGCAAGAAAGGACGGGCGGTTGATGACGAAATTACACGCAGTAGATGATGTTAAATCACTAACTCATTGATACAAAAAGCAGAAAAGGGGTGGCTAAAATTTAACCAATGTGACACGGAGCCATTTTTGATGCATTGCGCGGTCGCCGCGGATGCAACGATCCACAGAGTTACCCACAGGTTTTGTGGATAACCGACCTACGTATCCCCGGCCCGGATTGAAAAGCGGTTCGAGGGCGCCATTTACCTTGCGACCTGAGATATGCGCCGCTACACTGCGCGCCTTTTTTCGAGGGGGCGCACCACGCCCGAAGCACCATGAAAGCCGGAATCCATCCCGAGTACAAAGAGACCAACGTCGCCTGCAGCTGCGGGAACACGTTCGTGACGCGCTCCACCCTCGGGCACGATCTGCAGATCGAAGTCTGCTCGAACTGCCATCCCTTCTACACGGGCAAGCAGAAGATCGTGGACACCGGCGGTCGCGTCGACAAGTTCCGCAAGAAGTACGCTGCACGCTGATCGCGGCGCGTCTGCGACGTTCGCGTCGCGAGAGAATCCGGAAAGGGCGCCTCGGCGCCCTTTTTGTTTGGCTGAACCCCGCCTGAATCCGCATCGTCCGTGCGATCGCGCACGGCATGACATCAACGCGTCTTGTAGCTGTATCGAAACGCGGTTTATAAACCGTGGGTCGCTCTCTCACTGCGAGTCGCCGACATGCTCCCTCACTGCCTTGCACGCATTGCTCTGTTCGCTGTCGTCTGCGTTCTCGGGCTGAGCGCCTGTGCGACCAATCCGGTGAGCGGACGGCCGGACCTGGTGTTCTCTTCGGAAGAATCCGAAGTGAAGAAATCCAGGCAGGTGCATCCGCTGATGCTGCAGCAGTTCGGCGGCCCTTATGACGACCTGCGCCTGCAGCAGTACGTGAACGAAGTCGGCCAGCGGGTCGCGAAAGTCGGTCAGCGGCCCGAACTGCAGTACTTCTTCACGGTGCTCGACAGCGAAGAGATCAACGCCTTCACCACCGGCGGCGGTTACGTCTACATCACGCGCGGCATCATGAATTACCTGAACTCCGAGGCCGAACTGGCCGCGGTGCTCGGGCATGAAATCGGGCACATCACGGCGCGACATCCGGTGAAGCAGCAGACGCAGTCGACGCTGTCGGGCATCGGTGCGGCGGCGATCGGCATTTTCACCGGCAGCGGCGACATCGCGGGACTCGCCGACTATGCCGGCGCTGCACTGATTCGCGGCTACGGCCGCGACAACGAACTCGAAGCCGATCGGCTCGGCGCGGAATATCTGCAGTCCGTCGGGCTGTCGCCGGATCACATGATCGATGTGGTGCGGCTGCTCAAGAATCAGGAAATGTTCGAAGTGGCACGGGCCCGCGAAGAGAACCGCGAGCCGCGCATCTATCACGGCGTGTTCGCGACGCACCCGGACAACGATCAGCGCCTGCGCGAGGTGGTCGAGGCCGCCGGCAAACTCAAGGGCGAAGGCGACAAGGTCGATCCGGGTCGCGAACGTTATCTGCGGGCGATCGAAGGATTGCCGGTGGGCACCAGCCGCGCGCAGGGCGTGCTGAAGGGCAACCGCTTCTATCACGGCAATTTCGGTTTTACGGTCGCGTTCCCCTCAGGGTGGAACGTCGAGAATCAGCCGAATCGCCTGCTGGCGGTTGCACCAAAGAAGGACAGCGTTCTGCAGATGCAGACGCAGGCACCGCCGCCGAACATGGGTCCCAAGGAATTCCTGTCGCGATTGCTGGCACGCTCCAACGCCGGACAGGGAGAGGCCATCGAGGTCAACGGGCTGCAGGGTTACACCGCCGTCGTGCGTTCCGCGAACACGGACTTCGGCGTGGTGCCGGCCCGTTATGCAGTCATTTACTACAACAATCTCGCTTATGTGTTCGCCGGCGCCAGCCGCGGCTCCAGCGGCGTGCCTTCGGCAGATGCACTCTTCATGTCTACGGTGAAAACCTTCCGTCGCCTGAAGGACAATGAATTCGCGCTCGCCGAGCCGTACAAGATCCGCACGGTGCGCGTGAATCAGAACGTGCGCATCGAAGACCTGGCCAAGTCATCGCCGGTCAAGAAATATCCAGTGGAGCAGTTGCGGCTGCTCAACGATCTGTACCCCGACAAGCAGCCCCAGCCCGGCCAGCTGCTGAAGATCGTGCAGTAACGGCCGCATTTTTCCGTCGCGCAGCCCCTGAATCCGATTGGATTCCGGCTTGATTCGTCGCCGGGGTCGTGTAAGTCTGCGCGTCCCGTTTGCACCTGCAAAAAAGTTGGCGCTCCGGCGCTCCGAACCGCCCTGGAATTTCGCAAATGTCTGAGAAGAAGTTCGAGCTGACTGACCTGTCGACCGGCAAGAAATCCGTTGCCGAAGTGAAGAATGGCACCCTGGGTCCGAGCGTCCTGAGCGTCGCCAACCTCAACAAGGAACATGGTCTGTTCACGTTCGATCCGGGCTTCATGGCGACGGCGTCGTGCGAGAGCAAGATCACGTTCATCGACGGCGACGAAGGCGTGCTGCTGCACCGGGGCATTCCGATCGAGCAGCTCGCAGAGAAGAGCAACTTCCTGGAGGTGGCGTACCTGCTGATCAACGGCGAACTGCCGACCAACGATCAGATCGGCGAATTCACGCACGCGATCCAGTACCACACGATGATCAACGAATCGCTGCTGCGATTCTTCAACGGCTTCCAGTACAACGCGCATCCGATGGCGATGCTGTCGGGCGTGGTCGCGTCGATGGCGGCCTTCTATCACGACTCGATGGACATCCATAACCCGCGCCATCGCGAGATCTTCGCCCACCGCATCATCGCGAAGATTCCGACGATCGCGGCCGCCGCGTACAAGCACGCGCTGGGTCAGCCCTTCGTCTATCCGCGCAACGATCTCGATTACTGCTCGAACCTGCTGCACATGTTCTTCGCCGTGCCGTGCGAGCAGTACAACGTCGATCCGGTCACCGCACAGGCGCTCGACCTGCTGTTCATCCTGCACGCCGATCACGAGCAGAACGCCAGCACCTCGACCGTGCGTCTCGCCGGCAGCACCGGCGCGAATCCGTACGCGGCGATTTCCGCCGGCATCTCGGCCCTGTGGGGCCCGGCACACGGCGGCGCCAACGAAGCCGTGCTCGCGATGCTCGAACAGATCGGCACCGTCGAGAACGTGCCGAAGTTCCTCGCCAAGGCGAAGGACAAGAACGACAACTTCCGCCTCATGGGCTTCGGCCACCGCGTCTACAAGAATTTCGATCCGCGCGCGACCATCATCCGCGCGATGTGCCACAAGGTGCTGGCGAAGCTCGGCAAGTCCGACAACCCCCTGTTCGAACTCGCGCTCAAGCTCGAAGAGATCGCGCTCAAGGACGAGTACTTCGTCGAGCGCAAGTTGTATCCGAATGTCGATTTCTATTCCGGCATCATCTACAGCGCCATCGGCATCCCGCAGTCGATGTTCACGGTGATGTTCGCCATCGCACGCACCGTCGGCTGGGTAGCACACTGGCAGGAAATGATTGCGGACCCGGCGATGAAGATCAGCCGCCCGCGCCAGCTCTACACCGGCTCGCCGCGTCGCGACTATGTCGAGATGAGCAAGCGCTGAGAGAAGAATTATTTCCACGGGGGACACGGGGAACACAGGGTTCGGAACAGAAAAATCTTTCTTGTCCCCGTGCTCCCCGTGTCCCCCGTGGAAAATTCTTCTTCTCTGATCTCCGTGTGAAACCTCTTAGGGCCAGCCCACTCGCTCCTGAGGCTGGTTCGCGAGCAACGCCTGCAACTCCCCGCCATCCGCACGCCGCATGGGCTTGCCATCGACCGGACTCGATGGCGCCTGGCGGATGCCGTCGATCGGAAACACGACGGCATCGATCTCGCGATTGCCCGCCACGAAGCGCACCACGGGATAACTGACGAGCCGATCCGGCTCGTAGCGCAGCCGCCGCTCCGCGATCTCGTGCGGAATGCCCTGCTCCATGAGATACAGCGCCACGCTTTCGGCGCCGTCGGCGAACAGGTGCAGGTTCACTTCCGAGTGCGCCGACGCTGTACCGCTCAATACCGGTCCGACGAGACGCGGCTGAAATTTCTGCAGCAGGCGCATGGCTTGTAGGGCCGTGCGGCGCGCGGATTCGAGTGCCGAGGAATGACGGTCGCCTTCGAACAGGCGGTGATGTGCCGCGAGGGCTGCTTCGATCTCCGTGTTCTTCGGCAGCACGGCGATGTCGGTGGCGCCGAGCCGCTCTGCGGCTTTGCGCTTGGCCAGACGGTAATCGTCGATGCCCTGTTCCGACATGATGCGTGCCGCTTCCTGCGCCAGTGCCATACGCAACTGCTCGGCGCGCGGATTCATTCGTTTGCTCATGTCGCCTCCTGGGCCCGGCGGCAGGAATCTTCTTGTTCGCAGCCGCAGCGGCTGCTCAGCAGCGAGAGTACCTGTCAGAAGATCGGATCGTCACTACTTTGTTCGCTCGCACCGGCACCATTCGACAAACCGTCGCCGCCTTCCGATGCGGCCGGCAGATGGCCTGCCATGAAGGTCTCGAAGATCGCGTCCGGTTCGCCGGGCCGCGCTGCCAGACCCGTATCGGCGGAAACACGCATCGTCACGAGACCCGGCGGTGGCACGCGCCGCTGCTGCGGTACTCCCTGCAACGCCTCGTGCATGAAATAGATCCACATCGGCAGCGCCGTGCGGCTGCCTTCTTCGCCGGGCCCCAGCGATCGTTCCTGATCGAAGCCGACCCACGCGGTCCCCACGAGCGACGGCGTGAAGCCGCAGAACCAGGCATCGCGGCGATCGTTGGTGGTGCCGGTCTTGCCGGCGAGATCGTCGCGCTTCAACTGCATCGCGCGTACGGCCGTGCCGCGGCGGACCACGTCGGCCATCATGTCGACCATCAGGTAGTCGTTCTGCGGCGAGATCGAGACGGGAGCAATCGCCTTCTCCGGCAGGTAACTCAGACTGCCCCAGTTGCGTTCATCGACGGTCGGCGGCGGCGGTGCGCCCTCCGGCACGTTGATGACTTCCGTCGCTGCGTCGGCAGGCTGCTCGACGCATTCGCGACAGACGATCCGCGGTTGCGACTCGAACACCCTGTTGCCATCCGGCCCGATGATGCGATCGATGTAGTACGAGCCGACCCGATAGCCGCCGTTGGCGAAGATCGCGTAGGCGCTCGCCATCTCCAGCGGCGACACCTGCGCCGTGCCGAGCGCGAGCGTCAGGTTGCGCGGCAGGTTCTGCTCCGGAAAGCCAAAGCGCTCGATGTACTGGGTCGTGTAGGCGGGTCCCAGCGCATGCATCACGCGGATCGACACCAGATTGCGCGAACGGACGAGTGCTTCGCGCAGCCGCATGGGGCCGCGGAATTCGCGCGAGTTGTTCTGCGGCCGCCAGACCGTTTCCAGCGACGGATCTTCGATCACCAGCGGCGCGTCGTTCACGACGCTGGCCGGCGTGAAGCCGCGATCCAGCGCGGCTGAATACAGGAAGGGCTTGAACGCCGAACCCGGTTGACGCTTCGCCTGGACGGCGCGATTGAAATTGCTGGCGAAGTAATCGAAACCGCCGACCAGCGCCGTGATCGCGCCGTCCTGCGGATCCATCGCCACGAACGCGCCCTGGGCTTCCGGCACCTGCACCATGCGCCAGTTGCCGGAACGTTCCTGCGCGACGTACACGACATCGCCCACGGAGAGGATGTCCGCGGCGCGCTGCAACGGCGGTCCGACGCTGCCGTCCGCGAGCGGCGCCCGCGCCCAGCTCAGTCCGCTCCAGGGCAGATTGATGCGTCCGTGAACTTTCGACCAGGCGACGGCGCTGCGGTCTTCGACGGCACGAATGAGCGCAGGCTCGAGTCCGCCGCGCAGCGGAAACTCATAGAGCAGTCGCGACCAGTCGGACTCCGATGACTGCGCCGGTACCGTGACCCGGCTAACCGGGCCCCGATAGCCGTGGCGCGAATCGTATTCGACCAGCGCGGCGCGCACGGCACGTACGGCTGCGGATTGCAGGCGACTGTCGAGTGTCGTGATCGCTTCGTAGCCCGCGGTGTAGGCGTCGGTGCCCAGGCGGTTGTAGAGATCGGCGCGCACCATCTCCGCGATGTACGGCGCGTCGACTTCCACGGCGGGTCCGTGCAAGCGCGATTCGACCTGCGAGTTGTCGGCGGCGCGCTGTTCGTCCGCGGTGATGAAGTTCTTCTCGCGCATGCGTCGCAGCACGTAGCTGCGGCGATGCTTGGCGAGTTCGGGATTCGCAACCGGATTGTCGCGCGAGGGCAGGCGGAACGTGCCTGCGATCAACGCCAGCTCCGGCAACGACAGCTGATCGATGGTCTTGCCGAAATACACCTCGGACGCTGCGCCGACGCCGTAGGCGCGCTGGCCGAGAAACATCTTGTTCATGTACAGCGTCAGGATTTCCTGCTTGCTGAACTGCTGTTCGATGCGCAGCGTGAGAAAGATTTCCTGCAATTTGCGGCGATAGCTTTTCTCGGGACTGAGAAAGATGCCGCGCGTGAGCTGCATGGTGATGGTGCTGCCGCCTTCGCCCTTTTCGCCCGACATCAGGTGACGCACGATCGCGCGCGCCAGTCCTGGATAGTCCACGCCGCTGTGCTGGAAGAAGCGATCGTCTTCGGCGGCCAGCACGGCATTGACGAGCTGCTTCGGCAGCGCTTCGAACGAAAGCGGAATGCGCCGCTGTTCGCCGAACTGCGCGATCAGCTTGCCGTCGCGGCTGTAAACGCGCAGCGGCACCTGCAGACGGATGTCGCGAATCGCTGCGACGTCCGGCAAGGCCGGCTCCAGATATTGATAGGCACCACAGAGCCCGAGCGTGAGACCGCCGATGAGCACGACGATCGTTGCCAGGGCGAAACGCAACCAGGCCGGAAGGTAATGTCGCATCACAACAAATGAACCTAAGTCCTTGCTTTAAAAAATGCCGGTATGCAATAGTAGCCGCGAATTTACGTGGGCAAACTCATCGAAAGGTGAGGACGCAAAGCTTCCGGTCTACGGGTGGATCCTCCTGAAGGAGGGGATGTCCAGGACAGCGGGGTCGCCGGCGGAATGATAGGGGCATCGAAAAAACGCTGTCCTGTCGTGACCTGCCGTACGCATGAGGTCACTGGCCGATCCATGCGCACTCCAAGTCATTGATCCGGCAATTGCGTTCTCCCACAGCCCAATAATTGACTTAACAAAGGCTGAGCTGGAGCGACGCGGCACGCCGGTTTCCGAAATCGCCTCGATGGTATTTCGTGAGACTCCTCACATTCAACTTAACAAGCAGCTGTATATATTTGCGCCTCGTATTTAGTGCTGATCTCAGATAATCCCCTAAGTATCTGACGAACAAAGGGAAATAGCGTGCTTTTTTCAGCCAAATCCCGACCGGTGCTGGGACTGGATATCACCACCTCGTCGGTCAAGCTGATCGAGATCAGCATGAGCGGCGGCCAGTATCGGGTGGAATCCTATGCCGCCGAGCCGACGCCGCCGAACTCCATCAATGAGAAAGCCATCGTCGACGCCAATGCCGTCGGCGACGCCATCAAGCGTGCCGTGAAGCGTTCGGGCGCGCGCGCCAAGGACGCAGCCGTCGCCATCAGCGGCGACGCGGCCATCACCAAGGTCATCCAGATGCCTCGCACCCTGAGCGAGAACGAACTGGAAGGCCAGGTGGAAATGCAGGCCGACCAGTACATCCCGTTCCCCATGGAGGAAGTGAGCTTCGACTACGAAGTCATCGGCCCCTCCGAAAAAGATCCCGAAATGCTCGATGTGCTGCTCGTGGCGACCCGCAGCGAAAACGTCGAACAGCGCGTGGCCGCCTGTGCGGCGGCGGGTCTGACGGCCCGCATCGTCGACGTCGAAGCCTTCGCGCTCGAAAATGCCTGCCGGCTGCTGACGCACCAGATGCCCGATGGCGGTCTCGGTCGCGTGCTGGCAGTCGTCGACTTCGGCGCCAGCAGCACCACCTTCAGCGTGCTGCGCGATCTCAAGGTCATCTACACGCGCGACTTCGCCTTCGGCGGCCAGCAGCTCACGGAAGAAGTGATGCGCACCTACGGCCTCAGCATGGAAGAAGCCGGTCGCGCCAAGAAAGAAGGCGGACTGCCCGGCAACTACGAAACCGAAGTGCTCGGTCCGTTCATCGACGACATGTGCCAGCAGGTCAGCCGCTCGCTGCAGTTCTTCCTGGCGTCCGGCGCCGGTCGCGAACAGCCCGAGCAGATCCTGATCTGCGGCGGCTGCGCCAACATCCCGGGCGCCGCCGAAATGATTCAGAGCCGCGTGGGCATCGAAGCCCTGCGCGGCGATCCGCTGGGCCAGATGAAGGTCAGTCAGAAGGCCAAGGCCCAGTCGGTGAAAAAGGATGCGACTGCCTTGCTGACGGCGTGCGGTCTGGCGTTACGGAGTTTCGACTGATATGCCAAGAATCAATCTCGTCCCGTGGCGCGAAGCCGAGCGCAAGCAGAAGCGCCAGGAATTCGGCGTCGGTGCCGTTGGCGCACTCGTGCTGGCCGGCGCCATCGCGTTTGCAGTGAATCTGCAGATGAGTTCAGCGATCGGCGCACAGAACGAACGCAACCAGTATCTGAAGGATGAAACCGCGAAGCTCGACAAGCAGATCGCCGAGATCCTGGAACTGGACCAGGAGAAGCAGCGCCTCGTCGCGCGCATGCAGGTGATCGAGCAGCTCGAGCGCAGTCGCGCCGAGGTCGTGCATCTGTTCGATCAGCTGGTGCGTACGCTGCCGGACGGTATCTATCTCACCTCGATCAAACAAACCGATCGCAAGGTGCAACTCAGAGGTATTGCCCAGTCCAGTTCGCGCGTCTCGAACTACATGCGCAACATCGATGCCTCCGAATGGATGGCCGATCCGTCGCTGGACATTCTCGAAACGAAAGGTGGCACTGCAACAGGTTCGGATTTCACGCTGAACGCGACGCAGGAAAATCCGAATCTGAAGGCGGCCGCGGGCGGAGCCGCACAGGGAGCCCACTGATGAGCAATCTCCTGGAAGATCTTCGCAATCTCGATCCGAACGATGTCGGTCGCTGGCCCGCGGCTTTCCGCTTCGGCGCCATCGGACTGATCTTCGTGATCGGCGCCTGCGCAATGGTGTACTTCCTGGCCTGGAAGCCCAACAAGCCGGATCTCGACGCGGCGCGCGCCGAGGAAATCTCGCTGCTGGAAACCTTCACCACCAAGGCGCGCAAGGCGGCCAATCTCGATGCCTACAAGGCGCAGCTGCAGGAAATCGAACGGTCCTTCGGCGCTATGCTGCGCAAGCTGCCGAACAAGACCGAAGTGCCCAACCTGCTGACCGACATCTCGCAGCAGGGCGCAGGCGCCGGTCTCGACCAGAAGCTGTTCCAGCCGAACGCCCAGGTAAACAAGGATTTCTACGCCGAACTGCCCATCAAGATGCGGCTGACCGGCAGCTTCCATTCGATCGGCGCATTCGTCAGCGGCATCGCGGCATTGCCGCGCATCGTGACGCTGCACGATGTCGAGATCACGCCCCTGTCCAAGGATGCGCGCGGCGGTGTCGATCAGCTGCAGCTGGATGTGGTTGCAAAGACTTACCGCTACCTGGACGACGACGAGCAGACCGCAGCGCAGCCCCGCGCGAATCAGCGCCCGCGTCCGAACGGTTAACGATCAAGGAACCAAGGCGTCACCCATCCCATGATCCAGAGCAAGCTACCCATCGCCGCGCTGGTCCTGCTGTGTCTGAGCGGATGCTCGGGCGGCATGGACGAGTTGCAGCAGAAAGTCGCCGAGATCAAGAGCCGGCCAGGCGAACGCATCGAGCCGCTGCCCGAGATCAAGCCGTACGAAACCTATGCCTACAACGCGAGCAGCCTGCGTTCGCCGTTCGTGCAGAGCGCGCCTTCGGGCAGCGACGTCGCGAACGCGATCCGCCCGGATTCGAAGCGTCCGCGCGAGTTCCTCGAACAGTTCCCCATCGACAGCATGAAGATGGTCGGCACGCTCGCCCTGCAGGGCAAGAACTATGGCTTGGTGCAGGGCAAGGACGGTCTGGTCCACCGCGTGCTTCCCGGCAGCTACGTGGGACAGAACGACGGGCGCGTCATCAGCATCACGCCCACCAGAATCTCAGTGATTGAAATCGTGCCCGACGGCGTCGGCGGGTACATCGAGCGGCCGGCTGCGCTGGCGCTTACCGAATGAGTCTCAGGGAGAAACCAAGAATGTCGTCGTCATTTTCGATCCAGCCCGTCGCCATGGCATCGTTGCGGCGGTTCGCGGTCATGTTCCTGGGGCTCCTTGCCGCGCACACCGCGCTCGCGCAGGGCTCGAATCGCCTCGAGGACATCCGCGCCAACGTCACGGCCGGCAACAAGGTCGAACTGACGCTGCGGCTCAGCGACACCGCGCCGCAGCCGCTGACATTCACGGTCGACAACCCGGCGCGCATCGCGCTGGACCTGCCGGATACGTCGGTCGCCATGACTTCGCGTCGCATCGACGTGAAACAGGGCGCGCTGGACACCGTCAACGTCGCCGAGGCCAATGGCCGTACGCGCGTCGTGCTGAATGTCGACAGCCTGGTGCCCTACGAGACGCGGCTGCAGGGCAACTCGATCATCGTTACGCTCGGCGCAGGCCGCAGCGGCTCCGTCAGTGCGGAACCGAGTGCCGTCGCGGCGTCGTCGCCCCGCTCGTCGGCAGCACCGGTGTCGGGCATCCGTTCCGTCAACAACATCGACTTTCGTCGCGGCAGCGATGGCTCGGGCCGCGTGATCGTCGAGCTGACCGACGCCAAGGTGCCTGCGGATCTGCGCCAGGAAGGCGGCCGCATCGTCGTCAACTTCGCCAAGACCACCTTGCCCGAGTCGCTGATGCAGCGTCTCGACGTGGTCGATTTCGCCACGCCCGTCAACTCGGTCGACGCCATGCGCGTCGGCGACGGCACGCGTCTGGTCATTGCGGCGACGGGCGATTACGAGCAGCTCGCCTACCAGTCGGACAATGTCTACACGATCGAGGTCAAGCCGGTCGTCAAGCTGCCGCCCGAACTCCAGGACAAGAAGGAATACACGGGCGAGCGTCTGACCCTGAATTTCCAGGACATCGAAACCCGCGCCGTGCTGCAGCTCCTTGCTGACACGAGCGGCCAGAACATGGTCATTGCCGACACCGTGGGCGGCAACGTCACGCTGCGCTTGCAGAACGTGCCTTGGGATCAGGCTCTCGACGTGGTCATGCGCAACAAGGGCCTGGACATGCGCAAGGAAGGCAACGTGATGCTGATCGGCCCGGCGGCGGAAATTGCCGCTCGCGAGAAGCAGTTGCTCGCCGCACGCAAGGAAGTGCAGGAACTCGCGCCGCTGCGCAGCGAATTCCTGCAGGTGAACTACGCCAAGGCGGCGGATCTGGCCTCGCTGATCAAGTCGGGCAACAACAATTCGCTGCTGTCGTCGCGCGGCAGCGTGGCGATCGACGAGCGCACCAACACGCTCCTGCTGCAGGACACTTCGGATCGTCTCGCCGACATCCGTCGCCTGGTGGCCACGCTGGATATTCCGGTGCGCCAGGTTCGTATCGAAGCCCGCATCGTGATCGTCAGCGACGACTTCAGCCGCGAGCTGGGCGTGCGGTTTGGCGTCAATGCCACGACTACCAACGTGGGTGGCAGCGACGGTCAGGGTTTCGTGAGCAATCGCGGCCTGGATGCACCGGATACGGCGGTGTTGTTCCCTGGTGCGAATGATCCGCGAGGCGGTCTCGAAATCGGCGAGGCAATTGATCGCTATATGGTGAACCTGCCCGCGGCCAATCCGGCCGGCGCACTGGCGTTGACCTTCCTCGATTCCGACTTCATCGTCGACCTCGAACTGTCGGCAGCCCAGGCCGAAGGCCGCGGCGAGATCGTGTCGCAGCCGACGCTCGTGACGGCGAACCAGCGCGAAGCATCGATCGAGCAGGGTGTGGAAATTCCGTATCAGGAGTCTTCATCCAGCGGCGCAACGACCACGAGCTTCAAGAAGGCAGTGCTCAGTCTGAAGGTGACGCCGCAGATCACTCCGGACAACCGGGTAATTCTCGACCTCGTCGTCGCAAAGGACAGTGTGGGTCAGGTCGTACCGAGCGCCACGGGTGGATTCGTCCCGAGCATCGATACTCGTGAGATTGCAACGCAGGTGCTGGTGAACGATGGCCAGACCGTCGTGCTGGGCGGCATTCTCGAAACAGAGCGTCGCGATGCCGAACAAAAAGTACCGTTCCTGGGCGACCTTCCGGGAGTTGGTCACCTGTTCAAGTCGACCACCAAGACCGACAACAAGGACGAACTGCTGATCTTCGTGACGCCGCGCATTCTGCGCGAAGGCAGCAATCTGTATTGATCGCCTGACGGGAAGATCACCTCAAGAACATCCATAGAGAGTGGAACTCAAAATGATCAGTCGTTTCCTGAAGTTGATGCCTTTCATGCTGCTGCTGGGAGCGTGTGGCGGCAGTGGCGGAAAGCCGCCACCGAGCGGTGACGGAGGTACTGGAGGCACGGGCGGTGGCACAACAACGGCGGCCACATTGTCGGTGACCACCAGCGCGCCGACGATGCCAGGCGATGGCTCAGCTTCCGCCACGATCACGGCTTATGCGCGCGACGCGAACAACGCCTTGATTGCTGGTGTGCCGGTGACATTCTCCGCCAGTTCCGGCGGCATTGCAGGTTCTCCGGCCGTCACCGGCGCAAACGGCCAGGCCACTGCGACGCTGTCACCTGCCGGCGATGCAACTCCACGGACGATTACCGTGACAGCTGCTTCCGGTTCGCTCACGGCGACGGTCAATGTTCAGGTCGTGGCCGGTGGCACCACCAGCGTGCAGATGGGCAGCGGTACCGGTGCCCAGTTCCAGTCCGGAATCATCGCCGTGTCGAGCGGAACGCTCTCGGCGGGCGGCAGCACCAGTTTGCAGATCGTGCTGCAGCAGTCCGACGGCACGCTTTATACGCAGCCGGCGACAGTAAGTTTCAGCTCGCCATGTGCCGCGCAGGGACTGGCGACCATTACGTCACCGGTGCAGACATCGACCGGCATCGCCAGCTCCACATACGCGGCAAGTGGTTGCAGCGGTGACGATGCGATTTCGGCCACTGCGACCATTGGCGGAACACCTCTGTCGGCGGCCGGTTCGGTGAGGGTGGCGCAGGCGGCAATCGGCTCGATCGTTTTTGAATCTGCGACGCCGACCAACATCGCGTTGCGCGGTACCGGCGATTCCTCACGTCCGGAAACGTCCGTTGTCGTCTTCCGTGTACTGGATCAGACCAGCGGCCCGCGTGCCGGAGCGCAGGTGCAATTCAGTCTCAACACGACCGTCGGCGGAATCAGCTTGTCTCCGGTCTCTGCCACGAGCGACTCGACGGGGCGCGTTCAGACGGTTGTCCAGGGCGGTACGGTAGCGACCAGCGTCAGGGTGACAGCAACCGTCCTCAGCACTACGCCGACAATTTCGACGCAGTCCAGCCAGTTGACCGTGACCACGGGTATTCCTGACCAGGACAGCTTCTCGATGGCTGTGACATGTCCGAACGTCGACGCTTGGAACCTGGATGGCACGACCGTCCCGGTGAGCGTGCGGCTCTCCGATCGCTTCAACAACCCTGTTCCGGACGGTACGGCAGTGACGTTTACGACGGAAGGCGGTCGCATTCAGTCTCAATGTACAACTGGTACGGTTTCCGGAGAGTCGGGAGTCTGCTCAGTCAATTGGACTAGCTCGAATCCGCGCCCCAGCGATGGGCGTTCCAGCCTCCTGGCGACCGCCATCGGCGAAGAGTCGTTCACCGATGTGAACGGCAATGGCAGCTTCGACAACGGCGAAAGCTTCCAGGATCTGGGTGAACGGTACCGCGACGACAACGAAAATCTGGCGTACGACGTGGGCGAGGTCATTTACGATTTCAACAACAACTCCACTCGTGATTCGGCCGATGGAATTTTCAACGGCGTGCTCTGCCTCGACACCAGTGGACGTTGCGATCCTGCCCGTCAGACGACCGGCATTAGCGCATCTAACGTCATCGTCATGTCGGACAACACTCCCGCGGGGGTTGTGCCAGCGAGCGGATCGACGGTCGGGCCGATAGCTGCGGGTGCGACCAACAACTTCAGCTTCCTGTTTGCCGATGTGAACGGCAATCCGTTGCCTGCGGAAACGACGATTGCTGCCTCGATCTCGGGTACGGGGTTGGCGCTGGGAACGCCGAGCAGCTTCCGTGTGCCATGTACCAGATCGGCTACCTCTTACTCCTTCAGCATTACGGCAGCTCCGACCGCTGCAGACGGTACGCTCACCATCCTGGTGACGACGCCTGGTGGTCTGCAGACGCAGCTGACGTACCCGGTTGACGTGCAGTAAAACGGCATTAGACGGGTGCTTGAGCTGAAAAAGGCCGCCCTCACGGGCGGCCTTTTCTTTTGTATGCTGCGCCCATGTCCGGCAGCACCAACATCTACCTCATCGGCCCCATGGGCTCCGGCAAAACCGCCGTCGGCAAACAGCTGGCGCGGCTGCTGCGGCTGACGTTCTACGACAGCGACGTCGAAATCGAGCGTCGGACGGGCGTCGACATTCCCTATATCTTCGAGAAGGAAGGCGAAGCCGGATTTCGCGAGCGGGAGCGCGACGCGATTCAGGCCCTGACGGAGCTCGACAACGTGGTGATCGCCACGGGCGGCGGTGCCGTGCTGCTGGACGAAAACCGCGCCAGGCTGTCGCAACGAGGCAAGGTGGTCTATCTGAAAACGGGCATCGCGCAACAGCTCGAACGCACCCGTCACGGGCGGCAGCGGCCCTTGCTGTACACGGATGATCCGGAAGCAAAGCTGCGCGAACTCATGAGCCGCCGCGCGCCGCTGTACGAGTCGATCGCCGCCGTCACGGTGGAGACCGACGGACGCCATGTCCGCGCCGTGGCCGACGAGATCCTGCAATTGCTGCGCGAGCCGGTGGTTTCGTGATGACCGAACGGGTGAATATCGAACTGGGCGAGCGCAGCTATCCGATCCTGATCGGAGCCGGGCTGTTGCGCGACCAGGCGCTGCTGCAGTCGCTGATCAAGGCTCGCGACGTACTGATCGTCACGAACGAGACGATCGCGCCACTCTATCTCGGGCAGGTGACGGCCGCGCTCGGCGAACGACGCATCGGCTCCGTGATCCTGCCCGATGGCGAGGAATACAAGACGCTCGATTCCTACGCGCGCATTCTCGATGCGCTGGTGCAGGCGCGCATGAACCGCGACGCGGCGGTCGTCGCGCTGGGCGGCGGCGTGGTCGGCGACATGGCCGGCTTTGCCGCAGCCAGCTATCAGCGCGGTATCGACTACATCCAGGTTCCCACCACCTTGCTGGCGCAGGTGGATTCCTCCGTCGGCGGCAAGACGGCGGTCAACCATCCGCAGGCGAAGAACATGATCGGCGCGTTCTATCAGCCGCGCTGCGTGATCGCCGATACCGCCACGCTTGCGACCTTGCCGGATCGCGAATATCGCGCCGGCATCGCGGAAGTCGTGAAGTACGGCCTCATCTACGATGCAACGTTCTTCGACTGGCTGGAATCCCACGCCGACGCACTCGCTGCGCGCACGGATACCGCCGTCATGCACGCCATCAGGCGTTCCTGCGAAATCAAGGCGGCGGTCGTCGGCGTCGACGAGCGCGAGCACGGCCTGCGCGCCATTCTCAATCTCGGCCACACCTTCGGTCATGCGATCGAAACCGCCACCGGCTATGGCACCTGGCTGCACGGCGAAGCCGTTGCGGCAGGCATGGTCATGGCGGCCGACATGTCGACCCGATTGGGCTGGTTGCCGGCAACCGACCTCGATCGTGCAAGACGATTGCTCACGCGCTTCGGCCTGCCCGTCGAGGCACCGCGCATCGGCGCCGCGCGCGGGCTCGAACTCATGGGCATGGACAAGAAAGTGCTCGACCGCAAACTGCGGCTCGTGCTCATGCGCAAGCTGGGTCAGGCCGACATCGTCGGCGACTATCCGGCCGACGTACTCGACGCCACGTTGCGGCAACACTTCGGCTGATCGCGGTTATCCGATGAACTCCGATGCGACGAATCTGGCTGCGTGGGCCGCAACGGACGAAAAATCCCGCGGCCGGCGCTACACCGAGGCGCCGCCAACATTCCGCGGCGAGTTCCAGCGCGATCGCGATCGCATCATTCATTCAACTGCGTTCCGGCGCCTGGTCTACAAGACCCAGGTGTTCGTCAATCACGAAGGCGATCTGTATCGCACGCGCCTGACGCATTCGATCGAGGTCGCGCAGATCGCCCGCACGATCGCCCGCGCGCTGCAGCTCAACGAGACGCTCTGCGAAGCCATCTGCCTCGCCCACGATCTCGGCCACACGCCATTCGGTCACGCGGGTCAGGACGCTTTGAACGAATGCATGAAGTCCTACGGGGGCTTCGAACACAATCTGCAGTCGCTGCGCGTCGTCGATGAACTCGAAGAACGCTACGCCGCCTTCCCGGGTTTGAACCTGACGTTCGAAACGCGCGAAGGCATTCTGAAGCATTGTTCGCTCAACAATGCGCGCCAGCTCGGCGATGTGGGCGAACGTTTCCTCAAGCGCGAACAGCCGTCGCTGGAAGCGCAGATCGCCAACCTCGCCGACGAGATCGCCTACAACAATCACGACCTCGACGACGGCCTGCGCGCAGGCCTCTTGACCATCGACGAACTGCGCGAAGTGCCGGTGTTCCGCCGTCAGCACGATGTCGTGCTGGCAACGTATCCCGAAGTGAGCGATCGTCGCCTGATCCACGAAGTGGTCCGGCGCATGATCAACTACGTCGTCACCGATCTGATCGAAACCTCGGCGGCGGCCATCGGCGAGGCCGCACCCGCCGATGTCGATGCCGTCCGCCAGCACAGCGGCAGCCTGATCCAGTTCAGTGATCCCGTACGCACCGAACATCTGGAACTGAAGCGTCACCTGCGCGATCACGTCTATCGTCACTATCGCGTGCTGCGCATGACGAACAAGGCGAACACCGTGATCAGCGGGTTGTTCGAGACCTTCTTCAAGCGCCCGGAACTGTTGCCGACGGAGCACTTCGAATCGGCGCGCGATCTCGAATCGCAGGCCGGCGAAGCGGGACGCGCACGCGCCGTGGCCGATTACATTGCCGGCATGACCGACCGCTACGCGATCACGGAATACGAACGCCTGTTCGATCCGGCCAAACGCAGCTGACCCAAGGAGCTGCCCTCGATGACTCTCAAGAACGACCTGTTCCTGCGCGCCCTGCTGCGTCTGCCCGTGGAACGCACGCCCGTCTGGATGATGCGTCAGGCGGGCCGCTATCTTCCCGAGTACCGCGCGACGCGCGCGCGCGCCGGCAGTTTCCTGAATCTGTGCATGACGCCGGAACTCGCCTGCGAAGTGACGCTGCAACCGTTGGCACGCTATCGCCTCGACGCGGCGATCCTGTTCTCGGACATTCTCACCATTCCGCATGCGCTCGGACTCGGGTTGCAGTTCGAAACGGGTGAGGGACCGAAGATCGAACGCCCGGTCCGATCTGCTGCCGACGTGGCCCGACTCGCCGTTCCCGATCCCGGCTCGCAACTGCGTTACGTGCTGGATGCCGTGAGCCTGATCCGCCGCGAACTCGCCGGCCGCGTACCGCTGATCGGTTTTGCCGGCAGCCCCTGGACCGTCGGCACCTATGTCGTCGAAGGTGGCAGCTCGCGCGACTTCGCCCGCATCAAGGGCATGATGTTCGACGAACCGCAGACACTGCATCGCCTGCTGCAGTTGCTCGCCGACTCGACGCGCGCCTATCTGAATGCCCAGATCGAAGCCGGCGCACAGGCCGTGATGATCTTCGACACCTGGGGCGGCGCACTGGCGCCCGCGCAATACCGCGAATTCTCCCTGCACTACATGGCGGCCATCGTCGACGGCCTGATCCGCGAACGCGACGGCCAGCGCATCCCGGTGATCCTCTTCACCAAGGGCGGCGGTGCCTGGCTGGCAGAGATGGCGAAGACCGGCTGTGACGCGCTCGGTGTCGACTGGACCACCGATCTCGCGGACGCACGCCGCGCGGTGAACGATCAGAAAGCGCTGCAGGGCAATCTCGACCCGAGCGTCCTGTACGCCTCACCCGAACGTATCCGCGAACACGTCGGTCGCGTGCTGGCGAGTTATGGGCACGGCCACGGCCATGTCTTCAATCTCGGCCATGGCATCCATCCGGCCGTCGATCCGGCGCACGCCGGAGCGATGATCGATGCCGTGCACGAGCTTAGTCCGGCGTATCACATGTGAGAGGAATGGCCGCAAAAAGGCGCAAAAAGCTCAGGTAAGAAGAGAGACTGGCGATCTTTCTTACTTTGAGTTTTTTGCGCCTTTTTGCGGCCATTTCATCCCGTCTCACCCTTTCGGCAACTGATCCCGCAGCGCCCGCCGCAGAATCTTGCCGACATTCGTCTTCGGCAGTTCGTTGCGGAAGTAAACGTGCTTCGGCCGCTTGTAGCCGGTGAGTTCATTGCGGGCGAACTCGATGAGGGCGTGCTCGGTGAGCGAGGGATCCTTGCGCACGACGAACAACGCGACGACTTCGCCTGAATGTTCGTCCGGCTGCGCCACGGCCGCGACTTCGAGTACGCCGGGATGGGCGGCGATCACGCTTTCGACTTCGTTCGGGTACACGTTGAAGCCGGACACCAGGATCATGTCCTTCTTGCGGTCTTCGATGAACACGAAGCCTTCGTCGTCCATGCGGCCGATGTCGCCGGTGCGCAGCCAGCCGCCGTCGAGCATGACCTTCGCGGTTTCGTCAGGGCGGTTCCAGTAACCGCGCATCACCTGCGGGCCGCGGACGCAGATTTCGCCGATCTCGCCGATCGGCTGTTCCTGGCCGGCGTCGTCGCGGATGCTGATTTCCGTCGATGGAATCGGCAGGCCGATCGAGCCGTTGAAGTCCAGGCCGAACGGATTGATGCACGCCGCCGGCGAAGTTTCCGTCAGGCCCCAGGCCTGCGTCAGCACATTGCCCGTGACCTTCTTCCATTGCTCGGCCACCGACCGCTGTACGGCCATGCCGCCGCCGAGCGTGATGCGCAGGCCGCTGAAATCCACCTCCGCGAAACCCGGCGTGTTGAGCAGCGCGTTGAAGAGCGTGTTGACGCCGCTGAAATAGGTGAAGCGGAATTTCTTCAGCTCCGCAACGAACGCCGGAAAGTCGCGCGGATTGGCGATCAGGATGCTGCGCGCGCCGAACTTCACGAACACCATCCAGTTCGCCGTCAGCGCGAAGATGTGATACAGCGGCAGCGCCGTGATGATGGTGTCCTTGCCGAGCTGCGCCTCCGAGCCGATCCAAGCGGCGGACTGCAGGACGTTCGCCACCATGTTGCGATGGGTCAGCATCGCACCCTTCGACACACCCGTCGTGCCGCCGGTGTATTGCAGAAAGGCGATATCGGTGTGATCGAGCGGCACCGGCGTCAGCGGCAGATAGTTGCCCTGGCTCAGCGCCGCGTTGAACGTGATCGCGCCGGGGAGGCGCCAGCGCGGCACCTGCTTGCGCACGTGCTTCACCACCAGATTCACGATCGACGATTTCGGCCAGCGCAGCCGGTCGCCCACCTGCGTCGTGATGACGGTCTCGATGTTGGTCTTGCCGATGACTTCTTCGAGCGTGTGCGCAAAGTTCTCGAGGATCAGGATGGCCTTCGCGCCCGAATCGACGAGCTGATGTTCGAGTTCGCGCGCCGTGTACAGCGGATTGGTGTTGACCAGGGTCAATCCCGCCAGCAGCGCGCCATACAGCGCGATCGGATACTGCAGCACGTTCGGCAGCATGATGGCGATGCGATCGCCCTTGCGCAGGCCGGCGCTCTGCTGCAGCCACGCCGCGAAATCGCGTGCCTGTTCGCGATACTCGCCATAGGTCAGCGTCGTGCCCATGCTGGTGTACGCCGGCAGCGCGGCGAACTGTTCGCACGCGTCGCCGATCAGCTGCTGCAACGATGAATATTCGTCGGGATTGATCTCGGCCGGGACGCCGGCAGGGTAGTTCTTCAACCAGATCTTTTGCATGACGACCCCCAGCAGGACAAACCAGCGATCAGCCTACTTCTTGAGCTGACGCGAAACTGTCGGCCAGATGACATCGAGCAGGACCGGCTGTGCCTTTGCATTCGGATGAATGCCGTCGGCCTGCATCAATGCATCGTCGAGCGCGACGCTTTCCATGAATCCATCGATGACCGGCACCGAATACTTCTGCCCGAGCTCGCCGTAGATGGCGTGAAAGGCAGTGGTATACGCAGGTCCGTAGTTCGTCGGAATACGCATCGCCACCAGCACGGCGCGCGCGCCCGCCGCCTGAGCCTGCGACAGCATCGCTTCGAAATTGGCGCGCACCTGTTTCAACGGCAGTCCGCGCAGGCCGTCGTTGCCGCCCAGTTCGATCACCACCAGCGCCGGCTGGTGCAGCTCCAGCGCTCGCGGCAGGCGCGCCCGGGCACCGCCGGTCGTCTCGCCGCTCACGCTGGCATTGACCACGCGGTACCCGTACCCTTGCTTCGCGAGACGCTGCTGCAGCAGTGCGACCCACGTTGCATCGACGCTGACGCCGTAACCGGCACTCAGGCTATCCCCGAGGACGAGAATGACCGGCGCGGCTGCAGCGGCGGAAGCCACCGGCAGCGACAGCCATCCGAACCAAATCGCGAGTGCGCACCTAAGTAGTAGCGATTTCACAGCCGTCATCGTCAATCGATCGATCCAGAACACAGCATGAGCAGCGGCACCACGGTTCCCACAACAGTTCTCAGGGCAGAAAAGATCAGCAGGCAGGTTAGCAGTCCCGAGGGAACGCTGACCATACTGGAAGAAGTCGATCTGGCGATCGCCGCGGGCGAAACGCTTGCCATCGTCGGCGCGTCCGGCGCGGGCAAATCGACGCTGCTCGCCTTGCTCGCCGGTCTCGATGAACCCTCCAGCGGGCGGATCTGGCTCAACGGCGCGGAAATCAGCGCCCTGAACGAGGACGGCCGCGCCGCCGTGCGCGCCCGGCACGTCGGCTTCGTATTCCAGAGTTTTCATCTCGTGCCGTCGCTGACGGCCATCGAGAACGTGATGCTGCCGCTCGAACTCGCAGGCCAGCCCAATGCGCGCGACGCCGCCCGCGACGTGCTGTCGCGTGTGAGCCTGTCGCATCGTCTCGGTCACTATCCACGGCAACTGTCGGGCGGCGAACAGCAGCGCGTCGCCATCGCACGCGCCTTCGTCACGCGCCCGGCCGTGCTGTTCGCCGACGAGCCGACCGGCAACCTCGACGCCGCCACCGGCGAGCGCATCATCGAACTGCTGTTCGACCTGAATCGCGAAGCCCAGACCACACTCGTCATCGTCACGCACGACCAGGCCATCGCGCAGCGCTGCGGTCGTATCGTGCGCATCGAGGCGGGGAGGGTGGTGGCGTGAGAGCGAACACAGAAGAAAGAAGATTCTCCACGGGGGACACGGGGAGCACGGGGTTCGGAGCAGAAAAATCTCTTGTCCCCGTGCTCCCCGTGTCCCCCGTGGAGAATCTTCTTCTCTTCGTCTTCGGCAGGACGAAGTCATGAAGGCCCTGAAGCTCGCACTGCTGGCGCTGGTGCGCGACGCGAAGTCGGGCGAACTCGGCGTGCTGTTGCTCGCGCTGCTCGTGGCGGTGTCGGCGCTCACGGCGGTGGGATTCTTTACCAGCCGGGTCAGTCGCGCGGTGGAGCAGCAGGCGGGCGAAGTGCTGGCGGCCGATCTGCGCGTGCGTTCGTCGAACGAAATCGATCGCGAGTATTTCGAGCTGGCCCGCGCCAAGGGACTCGCGACCGCGGAGCTGGCGACGTTTCCCACCGTCGCCATGTTCGGCGAAGACAGCGCGCTGAGTGCGCTTCGTGCCGTGTCCGCAAACTATCCGCTGCGTGGCCGCGTGAAGGTGGCGGACGAGCCGTTCGGCACGGCGTATGAAGTGAACACGCTGCCCGGGCCGATGGAAATCTGGCCGGAGGCGCGACTGCTCGCGCAGCTCGGTGCGGAAGTCGGCGACCGCGTGAGTGTCGGCAGTGCCGAGTTCACGATCACGAAGGTGCTGGACTACCGGCCCGACCAGGGGGCGGCCTTCGTCGATCTGGCGCCGTCGTTGCTCATGCGGCTCGAAGACCTGCCCGCGACGAGTCTGGTGCAGCCGGGGAGCCGCGTCACGTATGCCGCACTCTTCGCCGGCGAAACGGCCGCCGTCGCCTCGCTCAAGCAGGAACTGACGGCCCGCAAGAAGCCCGGTCAGCGCATCGTCGATCTGGACGAGGCCAGCCCGCAGATCCAGTCGGCGATGGACCGCGCCGGCCGATTCCTCAATCTGTCGGCGCTGGTCACGTTGCTGCTCGCCGCGATTGCCGTCGCCATCGCGGCGCGCCGCTACGTTGCACGACACCTCGACACCGTGGCCTTGATGAAAAGCATGGGCGCGCCGCAATCGCTGGTGCTGCAGATCAGCGTGTACGAACTGCTCGCCATCGGCCTGCTCGCCGGCATCGTTGGCACGGCCATCGGTTATGGCGCGCAGGCGGCGATCGGCGTGCTGCTGAAGGATCTGGTGCGCGGCGTACTGCCGCCGCCGGCGCTCGATGCGATGTGGCTCGGCGTCATGACGTCGGTGCTGATCCTGATCGGATTCGCGCTGCCGCCGCTGCTGCAATTGCAGCGTGTGCCGCCGGCGCGCGTGCTGCGGCGGAACCTGGAACCGCCGCCGCTGCGCTATGCGACGGTGTACGGAACCGCCATCGCGGCGTTGCTCGCACTGCTCGGCTGGCTGCTACGCGATGCAAAGCTGCTGACGTACGTAGTCGTCGCCACCGCCGCGACCTTCGCCGTGCTGATGCTCGCCGGCTGGCTGCTGGTGCGCGTGCTGTCGCGCCTGCGCGGCAGCGTCGGTGTGGCGTGGCGTTACGGCATGGCCAACATCGCGCGTCGCGGTCGCGACAGCGTCATCCAGATCGTCGCCTTCGGGCTCGGCCTCATGGTGCTGCTGCTGCTGGCACTGGTACGCAACGACCTGATGCAGGACTGGCGCGCCAGCCTGCCGGCCGATGCGCCCAACTACTTCATGATGAACATGCGCCCCGATCAGGGCGAACCGGTGCAGCAGTTCCTGGCGGAGCGCGGCATTGCGGTACCGACGCTCGTGCCGATGATTCGCGCGCGACTCACCGGCATCAACCAGCAGGACACGGCGCAACTCAACACGACGAACGAACAGGCGCGCGACTTTCTCGATCGCGAGGCGAACCTCACCTGGGCGCGCGAGCTGCAGTCCGACAACCGCATCGTCGCGGGACAGTGGTGGCCAGCGGACGCGGGCGGCGATCCGCAGGTGTCCGTCGAGATCGAACTGGCGAATTCGCTCGGCCTGAAACTCGGCGACGTACTCACCTACGACGTCGCCGGCGAAACCGTGAATGCGCGCGTCACCAGTTTCCGCGAAGTGAAGTGGGATTCGTTCCGTCCCAACTTCTTCATGGTGTTTTCGCCGGGCGTGCTCGATTCGGCCACCGGCACGCTGATCACGAGCGTGCACATTCCAGGCGAACAGCGCCCGATGCTGAGCGACTTCACGCGGCAGTTTCCCGAAGTCGTCGCCATCGATCTCGAAGCGATCCTGACGCAGGTGCGCGGCGTGATGGACAAGGCCGTGCTGGCCGTGCAGTACGTTTTCGGCTTCACGCTGCTCGCCGGCATCACCGTGCTGTTGGCGGCGATCCAGGCCACGCGCGACGAACGTCGCTACGAAAGCGCGATGCTGCGCACGCTCGGGGCCAGCCGCATGACCGTGCTGCAGGGTGTTGCCGCCGAATTCACGACCCTGGGATTGCTGGCCGGCGTGCTCGCGGCCTGCGGTGCATCCGCGGCGGGCTACTTTCTGGCGACGCGGCTGTTCAACCTGAAATATTCGCCCGATCCGCTGGTGTGGATCGTCGGACTCGTCTCGGGTGCATTGCTGGTCGGGATCAGCGGAACACTGGCGACGCGCTCCGTCGTGAATCATCCGCCGGTGGCGACGCTGCGCGGCGGATGAAGCTGCGTCCGCCTCTTCCTGTAGGTCAGGCTTCAGCCTGACTCCGAAAAGGCCGGCTGAAGCCGGCCCCACAGACAGAACTCACAGTCATTCCAATCCCAGACTCGCCCAGCCCACCGGCTTGCGCTCGCCGCGCCACGTATACCCTTCGACCTTCAGCACATACTCGCCCGGACCGAAGGCCGACGAGTTGAGTCCGAACGTCACTTCCTTGTTCGAGTCGCGTGCGATGCGCTTCATCTGCATCACGCGCGTGCCGTCCGACCTGTCGATGGTGATCTCGTAGGTCGCGAACGTTTCTTCGCGCGCGTCGATCACCAGCGTCAGCAGCTGCGGCGGCTGCATCCAGCCGAGCGCGAGCGTCGGGCCGGCGGGCTTCGAATTCACGAGCTGCAACCGATACGTCTGGGCCGCCGCGGGTGCCTGCATCGACGTGACCTTGATCTGACGCTGCGTGTCCTGCAGCTTGTCCGACAGCGACGCGGCGTACATGCCATAGGCGACCAGTCCGCCAAGCGCGGCGATCAGCGCGATCGCAAGGCCCATGACGACCAGCCGGTTGCCGCCAGCCGCCGCAGGACGGCTGCGTTCCCACTTCTCGTCTTCTTCCTCGGCATCGAAGCCTTCGTCGTTCGCTTCGAGCGCGGCGCGCGTGGCGCTGGAAGGAATCGCCGGAAACATGCCGGTCTCGCTCGCTTCCAGCGGCTTGCGCGCCAGCCGTGCCTTCAGGCGCACCGGAATCGGCAGCTTGCCGAGGAAGGCCGGATTCTCGAGACAGTACTGCTCGAACTCGCGCGCCTCGCGCACGGTGAGTTCGCCCGCGAGATAGCGATCGACGATGTGTTCGTTCTGGATGTACTTGAGGTCCATCACGGCTTTCCGGCGTCCTGGGGCGGCTCGGCCGCACACAGCTTGCACTTGGGCCAGTACGGCTTGGCGGCCTGATCCAGCGTCCAGCGATTACCCTCGGCGAAGAACTTGCGCATGGCCTGCGATTGCGGATCGTCGCGATAGCCCAGAGCGACGATACGAACATGCGTCATGTCCGTACCGGACGGCGTGAAATGGATCACGGTCCAGGTTCCCGGCACTGCCTGCGGATACGGGAAGCTCGCGGGCGGTTGCCTGATGCGAATCGCCAGCATGCGTTCCGGCTCGTAGGCGAGGATTTCATTGACGATGGTCTCGGCGTCGCCGAGCCTGCCGTCGGCTCCATAATGACTGCGGATCAGGCCGCCGATGCGCAGGTCGACCTCGGCCCGGGTCACGCCCAGCGTCCGGTAGCCGTCGGCCGTGGTGAACAGTCGCCAGACTTCCGCGACCGGGGCATTGATGAACCCTTCGGTGACCTGTGTACCGGGGTCGTCGTCGGCCATGGCCCAGGGGCCGGCCAGCCCGACCAGCAGAAGAACCAGGAGGCGGACCGGCTTCGCAACTGCGCAACCCATCAGTTTTTCCCGCAATGAATTGTGTGCTGGGGCGCATTATTGCCCGCGCCGCCGCCGGATACTGCCACGACTGGGGCTTTAGTCCATTGCAGCGCGCCGGCGATTTAAACGAACAATGACCGGCCGGCCGCGGGGACACAGCAGCGGTTTGCCCCGTGTTGAAAGCCCGAAAACATTCGTTTACTAAGCCTGCATGATCCTGACGCTGGAAGTGATAGGAGAACAGGGTACGCAGCTCGGCGCCGGGCGGCGCAAGGTGTTCCATGCGATCGGCGGCACGATCGGGCGCCTGCCCGACAACGACTGGGTGCTGCCCGACCCTTACGTTTCCGGCCGGCACGCGCTGGTGCGCTATCTCAACGGCCGTTTCTTCGTCGAAGACACCAGCACCAACGGCGTCTTCGTCAATTCGCCCGATTCGCGACTGTCCAGAACGCAGGCGCACGCGCTCAAGAACGGCGACGTGCTCTACATCGATGCCTACGAGATCAAGGTGTCGATCGAGAAGGAATCGGCGGCCGAAGCCGAGTCGAAGGATCCGCTGGCTGCATTGCAGGGCCGTGTCGATCGCGACAAGGCGCCGAAGCCGGAGCGACGCGTCCGCGCGCCCGAGATTCCAGTCGCGCCGCCCGATGACGATCGCACCGCGAGCATGGCGGCACGCGCGCCGAAGGAAGACGTCGTCGACCGCAGCAATGAAACGCAGTGGTTCGGCCTGAGCGAAATGCAGCTGCCGGATCCGTCGCCCGAACCGCCGCGACCGAAAGTCGTCGCCGTGCGTCCACCGCCGCCGCGCCGCGAGGAACCGAAACCCCCGCCGGTCCGCGAAGCCGCGCCTGCGCGTAGCAGCGATGCCGACGATTCGAATCCGATGCTCAAGCTGCTCGAAGCGGCAGGCGTCGCGGACGTCGATCCCTCCGACGAACTCGCCCGTACCTGCGGCGACATCCTGCGCGTGACCGTCGGCGGATTGATGGAAGTGCTGCGCGCCCGCGACCAGCTGAAGGAAGACCTGCACATCCGCAGCACCACCTTCAAAGCCTCGAACAACAACCCGCTCAAGTTTTCCGCCAATGTGGAGGATGCCTTCCACAACCTGCTGGTGCGCCAGAACGCCGCGTATCTCGAACCCACCGAAGCCTTTGCCGAAGCGCTGCAGGACGTGCGCGATCACCAGACCGCCGTGCTGGCCGCGATGCGCCTCGCGTTCGAAACGATGCTGGCGCAGTTCGATCCCAACCGGCTGCAGGAGGAATTCGACCGCCACATGAAGAAGGGCTCGATCCTCGGCGTGCCGGCGAAGCTGCGCTACTGGGATCTGTATCGCGAGAAATACGGCGAGACCATCAAGGACGCGGACGACAGTTTCCGCGCGCTGTTCGGCAACGCGTTTGCGAAGGCCTACGAAGAGCAGATCGAACGGCTGAAATCGCGCGGCCGCAAACGCTGAAAGGCGCAGGACGCGCCGGGGATAACCGCTTGCTCGAAGACACCCTGGTCGAAGAAGACATCCATCCGGTCTACGTGTCCGCGGCGCTGACGCACACGGGCAAGGTCCGCGAATCGAACCAGGATGGATTCGTCGATCGCGCCGATGCCGGCCTCTGGGCCGTGGCCGATGGCATGGGCGGCCACATGGAGGGCGATGTCGCCAGCCGCATGGTCTGCGACGCGCTCGCCGCCATCGCGCCCGCCAGCAAGCTCGACGGCACGCTCGACGACATCCAGCGCCGCGCCAGCGAAGTGAACACGCGTCTGTACGCCGCCGCGATCCGCCCCATCAATCCGGTGCAGAGCGGCAGCACGGTCGTCGTGTTCGCGGTGCAGCGAACGGCGTGCGCCATCCTCTGGGCCGGCGACAGTCGCGTCTATCGCCTGCGCCACGACCAGCTGGCGCAGATGACGACCGATCACACCTGGGCGGCGCAGATCGCGCCGATGTACGGTTCGGAAGAAGTCGAGGAACTCGACCACTCGATCATGCGCGCCGTCGGCGGCGAACAGACGCTGGTGCTCGACGTGCGCCGCGATCGCGTACGGCTCGGCGACCGTTACCTGCTGTGCTCGGACGGCCTGACGCGCGAATTGCCGCCGGATCGCATCGCCGCCCTGCTCGGCGAGGGCACGGTGCAGGACGCGGCGCAGGCGCTCATCGATGCGACGCTCGCCGCCGGCGCCCGCGACAACGTCACTGTCGTCGTGATCGAAGCGACGTAAACTCGCGCTGCGGCGAGCGGCGCCGCAGGTTGCAGTCACCACGCCATGGCCGTCTCCCACACCATCGAACAACTGCTCGTGGAATTCGCGCGCGGCACCCTGGACGAAGCGGGCGCGGTCGCCGGCATCGAACGGCTCGTGCGCGAGGAACCCTCGCAAGCGCGCGTACTGATCGCGCGGGTGCAGAGCGATGTCGTTGCAGGTCGGCTCACGAACGCTGCCGGGCGCGCGCTGCTGGCCGGCATCGAACGCACGGTTCGCGAACTCGCCGACAGGACCGTCGCCATGGCGGAGGCGACCGAGATCGATCCCGACACCACGTCCATGCGCCCGCCCACGGTGCCTGCGACGCGGGTGGCCGAGCCGACCCAGGCCGTGACACCGCCTTTTGCCAAGACACTGGTGCGGCCCGAACCCAGCGAGTCCGACGATACGCAGATGCGGCCTGGTGGCGACACGCTGCGCATGCCGCCGCCGACGCAGGTCAGCGAACCGACCGTCGCACAGCCCGCCGATCCCGACGCCACGCTGCGCACCGAGCGGCCGTTTCCGCCGACCGCGGCACGCACGGTGCAGATGGAACTCGGCACGCAGGCGATGGCCGGCAACTACACCGCGACCCTGCAGTCATCGGACAAGACGCAGGTCATCAGCGAACGACTGGTGCAATCGCTCGACGAGGTCGACGAACCACGCCACGGCGTATTGCAGCCCGGCTCCATCATCAAGCGGCGCTTCGTGCTGGAATCGCTGCTGGGCAAGGGCGGCATGGGCCTGGTGTTCGGCGCCATCGATCGCCGCAAGGAGGAGGCGCAGGACCCGAATCCGCGCGTCGCCCTCAAGGTATTGAACGCCGACTTCGAACGGCATCCGCAATCGTTCATCGCCCTGCAGCGCGAGGCGCGCAAGGCGCAGACGCTCGCGCATCCGAATGTCGTCACAGTCTTCGATTTCGACCGCGACGGCGACACCGTCTACATGACGATGGAGCTGCTCAAGGGCCGGCCGCTCGAGGCGATCGTGCGCGAAGCGCGCGGCAAGGGCGTGAAGCCCGAAGTCGCGCTGCCGATCATTCGCGGCATCGCCGAAGGCCTCGCCTATGCGCATCGCAAGGGCATCGTGCATTCCGATCTCAAGCCCGGCAACGTCTTCATTGGCGAGGATGGCACGCCCAAGATTCTCGACTTCGGCATCGCGCGCGCCGTGCCGAGTTCCATCACGGCGGAGAACAAGGACGACGTGTTCGACGCCGGCAGCCTCGGCGCCTACACCGAAGCGTATGCGACCGACGAAATGATCGACGGCGTCGATCCGCATCCCGCCGACGATCTGTACGCACTCGGCATCATCGGCTACGAACTCATCACTGGCTTTCACCCGTACCAGCGCCACGGCGCGCCGGCCGCGCGCAAGCTCGGCATCAAGCCGCCGCCGCTCAAGGGCCTCAAGCTGCGCGAAGCGCGCGCGCTCGAGCGCTGCCTGTCGTTCGATCGCAAGCAGCGGCCGAAGGACGCGGGCGAATTCCTCAAGCTGTTCCGCGGCGTCTCGACGCTGCAGAAGGTGTCGATCGCAGTCGCCGCGGTGCTTGCGATCACGGCGGGTTATCTCTGGTACCAGAACTATCTGGAGACGAGCCCGGCGATTCCGTTCGCGCAGCTGCCGCAGGAGACGCAGCAGGGATTTCTGGATGCGATGAACGAAGGCGACAAGGCCTGGACGTTCTTCAGGAACGACGGCAATTCCGCGGCACTCAACGATGCGATCGAGTTCTACGCGGCTGCGTACAGCCTGCACCCGCGCAACCGCGATGCGGTGAAGGCACTGCGCAAGGCGGGCGATGCCATGCTCGATGCGGCCGGTACCGATGCCGAGCGCCGCCGCGAGGCAGCGACGTACATGCAGGGACGCTCGGACTATTTCCTGAAGTATTCGCCGGTCGTCGAGGCGGCGAAGTAGGCGCGTGCCTTTCTTCTCTCTTCCTGTGGGGCCGGCTTCAGCCGGCCATCAACCTGTCAGGCTGAAGCCTGACCTACAGAAGAGAGTGCTCTCCCAATGATCACGACCATCCGTCCACTCCAGATCTTCCGACCGCCGCGCGCGGATTCGGTGCCGTTCGCGCTAGCGTCTTTCAACGCGCGTCGACATGCCGGTACTGCAGGTACTCGCGCGCGACGATCACCAGCAGTATCGACCCTGTGACGGCCTCGAACAGGATCGTGAGGTTCATTGCCGTGGTATGTGCCGAGATCGCCGCGACGGTGTAGTGATCGAAACCGCCGAATCCCAGCAGCGCATAAAGCACCAGCACGCCGAGTCCCAGCGGAACGGCGACGTAGCGCAGCAACGCCAGCCCGAGGAGCCCGACGGCAGTCAGCACGATCCAGGAGGCATAGACGCCGCCGGCGGTGAGCCACGCCGGCAGATTCGGATAGTCGGCGAGGAAGACGGCGTTGTGGACGAAATGAATCAGCGTCGCGACGACATGCGCGATCACGGCCGCCAGCAACAGACTGGATGGCGTTCGATGACTCTCGTTGCGCATTGGCCGGTGCTCCTCTGTCGATGCCTCGTCATGTTGGCCCAGCAACGCAGCAAATACCAATCAGCGCCGCGTCGGCAGCTTGCCGTATGCAGCCCGAGTACCGAAGATCCCCGCACGCGAACAACGGGGGACCGGAATGCGACGACCCTTTGCTTTTGCCACGCTGGTCGGCGGCGCCATCGGCGGATCGCTCGATCTCACTTACGCCATCGTGATTTCCGCGATGCGCGGCACGCCGCCCCTGCGGCTGCTGCAGTCGGTGGCGACAGGCCTGCTCGGCCCTGCTGCTTACGAAGGCGGCGTGCCGACGGCCGTGCTCGGCTTCGTACTGCACTTCTGCATGGCATTGCTCATGGCCGCCGCGTTTTTCCTGGTCAGCCGCCGCTGGATCTGGCTGGTCCGCCAGCCCGTTCTCGCCGCCGTGCTGTACGGCGCGTTTCTTTATCCGTTCATGCAGTTCGTGGTGCTGCCGCTGTCGGCCTATCCGCATCCGTTCGTGTTCCGTCCCGGATTCTTCGCGCTCAACCTGCTGGTACACATGTTCCTGATGGCGCTGCCCATTGCGCTGGCCACGCGGCGGGCGAGCGCCGAGGGGTAGGGAAATTTGCGTCGTCGAACGCTAGGCTGTGCACATGAGTAAACGCCGGCGACGTGGACGGCCCGCGCATGACGACGTACTCACGCCGGCGGAGTGGCGCACGCTGCATGCCCTGCAGCACGGTATGACCACGAGCGAGATCGCGCGACGTCGCGCCGTCAGTATCGATGCCATCAAGTACCACGTGCGGAACATTCGCGACAAGATCGGGCTGCACGGTCGCGACGACTTGCGGCGGTGGTTCGGCGTACCTCGCGACAGCGCGGTTGCAGCAAGGAGCGATGCCATGACACAGCAGTTTCAACTCGGCGCCATCGGCCAGATCGCGCGATCGGTGCGCGACGTGCAGGAGTCGTCGGACTGGTACGGACGCGTGCTGGGGTTACCTCACCTGTACACCTTCGGCAATCTGGCTTTCTTCGACTGCGGCGGCACCCGCCTGATGCTCAACGCGATGCATGGTGTCAAAGCGGACGAATCGATTCTGTATCTGCGGGTGCCGGACATTCAGCTTGCCTATCGCGAGCTGGCCGAACGAGGCGTCGTATTCGAGGCCGCACCGCACCGGATTCACCAGCACGCGGACGGGACGGAAGAATGGATGGCGTTCTTCAAGGATCCCGAGGGACGGTTGCTGGCCATCATGGCGCAGACGCGCAAGTAGGCGGCGTCACGCTCCGCTGGCGGGGCTCAGGCAATGCCTCAGTGCAATTTGCCGCGGATCCCTGTACAGTCCGCGCCGCCTATACAAGCTGCCGTCCGGTCAGCTCGTTCATTTCTCGAGAATCAAACGGCCTCGCCGTCCTCGAACTTGTCTCCCGCCTTTACTGGACCCGCGACCGCAAGGCTCGCGAGCAGGTGCGGTAGAGGAACACATATATATGCCTTTCGCTTCGCTCGGGCTGATGCCCGAACTCGTGCGCGCGCTTTCTGATCGCGGCTACGCACAACCGACGCCCGTCCAGTCGCGGGTCATTCCTGAAATTCTCGCCGGCCGCGACATTCTCGCCGGTTCGCAGACCGGCACGGGCAAGACGGCCGGCTTCACGCTGCCGCTGCTGCAGCGCCTGCAGGCACAACAGAATCCGTCGCGCGCGCCGCGCGCCGTCGTGCTGGTGCCGACACGCGAACTCGCTGCGCAGGTGGCCGACAGCATCAAGAGCTACGGCAAGTATCTGCAGCTGCGCACGATCACCATCTTCGGCGGCGTGAGCATCAATCCGCAGATCGACGCACTGCGTCGCGGTGTCGACATCCTCGTCGCCACGCCGGGCCGGCTGCTCGATCATGCGCAGCAGGGCAACGTCGATCTGCGTTCGGTCGAGATCCTCGTGCTCGACGAAGCCGACCGCATGCTCGACATGGGCTTCATCGCCGACATCCGCCGCGTCATCAAGCTGTTGCCGCAGCAGCGCCAGAACCTGCTGTTCTCCGCGACCTACTCCGACGACATCCGTCGCCTCGCGCAGGGCCTGCTGAAGCAGCCGGTCGAAATCGAAGTCGCGCGCCGCAACGCCGCCATCGAGACAGTCGAACAGGGCGCCTACATGATTCAGAAGGATCGCAAGCGCGCGCTGCTCTCGCATCTCATCCGCCAGGGCGACTGGAACCAGGTGCTGGTGTTCACGCGCACCAAGCACGGCGCCAATCGCCTCACCAAGCAGCTGCAGGACGACGGCATCGAAGCCGCGGCGATTCACGGCAACAAGAGCCAGTCGGCGCGTACCAAAGCGCTGGCGGACTTCAAGGGCTTCAACATCCGTGCGCTCGTCGCCACCGAAGTCGCCGCCCGCGGCCTCGACATCAAGGAGCTGCCGCACGTCGTCAACTACGAGCTGCCGAACGTGCCGGAAGACTACGTGCACCGCATCGGCCGCACCGGCCGCGCCGGCGCCACGGGTGTTGCGCTGTCGCTTGTTGCGCCGGATGAAACCGGACTGCTGAAGGACATCGAGCGCGTGATCGGCAAGCGCGTGTCGCAACTGCCGATTCCGCAGATTTCAGAACCGCCCGCCGGCCGCAGCGTCGCGCCGCGCGAGCCGCAGGAATACAAGCCGCATCAGGATCCGCGGCGCCAGCAACAGCGCGAGCGCCAGCCGCGGTCGAACAGCAACACGGCGTATCCCTCGGACTCGAATCGTCAGGGATTCGATGGCGGCAATCAGAACGCTCGCCGCGGTCGTCCGCAGAACGGCAATAGCGCGCATCGGCAGGAATCGCAGCGCAGTGCTTCGTTCGGTCGCGGCGCCGGCAACTCGCAGAACCGGCAGCCCCAGTCACAAGGGCACAGCCGCCCCGGTCAGCGCGGTGGCCGTGGACAATGGCGCAGCGGGAATCAGGGCCGCAGATAAGAGCCGGTAATCGGTGCGTGAGCCGTAGTGCAGTCGCGGCTCGCGCACCTCGTCTGTCTCTGGAGGCAATATCGGCACACAGGGAAGCGCGTCGATCGGGCTGGCCGTGCCGGCAGCAGACGATGACAGCACGTGTGTGTAGATCATCGTCGTGCTCACGTCGGTGTGTCCGAGCAGTTCCTGCACGCGACGGATGTCCACTCCCGAATCGAGCAGATGCGTTGCGAACGAGTGACGCAACGTGTGCGCCGTGACCTTCTTTTCCAGGCCGGCGCGAGCCACCGCCCGGGAGATCGCGCGGCCCACGGTCTGCTCGAAACGATGATGCCGCCGGCAGATGCCGCTGCGCGGATCGGTCGACACATGCGGTGCCGGAAAAACCCAGTGCCATGCCCAGGAAGCCGGCGCACGCGGGTATTTCTGGGCAAGTGCATCCGGCAACCAGACGCCGGCACGACCGGCCGCCCGATCCTCCGCCCAGAGGGCGCGCGAATGCGCGATCTGTTCCCGCAGCGGCTGCATGAGCGCCGCGGGCAACATGACCACGCGATCCTTCGATCCCTTGCCCTCCCGCACGATCACGATCTTGCGATCGAAATCGACATCCTTGATGCGCAGACGCAGGCACTCCATCAGCCGCAGGCCCATGCCGTAGAGAACCTGGCCGATCAGCCGATCGCTCGTTCCCATCTCCTGCAGCAGGCGGGCGACTTCCATGCGTGACAGCACGACCGGAATGCGATCCCTCACCCGCGGTCGCCCGATTTCGCTCATCCAGGGCAGCTCGATATCGAGTACCTGTCGATACAGGAACAACAGGCCCGACAGCGCCTGCCGATGCGTCGAGGGTGCAACGTTCTTCTGGGTTGCGAGATACGCCAGGAACCGTTCGACTTCGGCCTGCCCCAGGTCGCGCGGATGTCGCAACCCGTGAAACTTGATGAAACGCCGCGCCCAGTACACATACGACTCTTCAGTGCGAAGACTGTAGTGCATGTAGCGAACGCGCTCGCGGATCTGATCGAGCAGACGACGCGACTGCAGCGGCGGCCGTTCCGGCGATCGGTATTTCATGAGCATCCGTGCTGTGTCTGTTGAATCTGTGTTTATATACAGTTATCAATAAACAAGTCAACGTCGGCCAGCTACTTGCGTCATTGTCGATCGACAGGTTATCCGTCGTTCACAGGTTGATCGGAGTCTTCATGACGTTGTCCATGAACAAGCTGTGCACCCAGGCGCTGGATCTTCCTGAGTTTGATGGGGCTGTTAGATCGCAGCCTGCGACATAACTCGTGGCGGGTCAGAGTATTGGCAAGTCGGGGTGTGCCAGGTTATTTGTCAGACGGCAGGTTGATTGGGCAGACTGGGGCGGTCTATATCTAGTTGGGCTTGGAGATAAGGAGAACGCAGATGAACACCGAATCAAACGAAACAACGTACGAGAAATGTCACTTCACGTGCGTGTACTGTGGGTTCGATGGGCGCACCTTCGATGCCTGGATGCAACTCTCGATCGACCACATCCGCCCTCGCAGCTGCGGCGGAACAGACGAACCGAACAATCGAGTGGCGGCTTGTGGTTCCTGCAACTCGCTGACAAGCAGAATGACATTTGCGCCAGAGGCGTCAAGAGCAGAGATGCTTGAGAAAAAACGGCAGTACGTTGCTGAGAGCAGGCGCAACTACTACAAGGTATGGGCCGAGAAAGTAATGCCTCGGTACCTTGAGCGTCCGCTTCTTCCTTTAGCATGATCGCGGAGCCCAACAAATTTCTGCACGCGACGCGCGAAGACGCGCTCGCGTGAGAAATAGCGTTAGCCCTTATGTATCTGTGTCCCAGCTGCAATTCCCCAATCAAGGTCAGTCTCTGGGAGTTCATTCCGCGGAGGACTCTGTCGCACTACGCATGGCACATTGAGTGTGAGTACTGTCGAAGCCATAGCTACATCCCAATGCTCGCGCGTTGGGTCGCATACATCGCCGCAATGGCAGCCACAGTCCTACTGGCCGTCTTCCTGGACAATTTCGGTCTATCACACCCTCTCATACTCTTCTTGGTTGTGTTTCCAGTGAGCTTCTTGATCGGAACGCTTGCGGCTCGACTTTCGACGCCAAGGTTGCAGAAGGCTAAATCGAGGAAGATTGGTGCAGGCTAACAACCGGCTCGAGTACGCGCTGGCGCGCCCGACTCGCAAAAGCGATGCGCTTTTGCTCTCGGCTCAGCCGGAGCGTTAGGCAGCATGAGATCTGAAGGCTTCAGGTGTCCGGCACACATCAACGTCTACGGCACTGGCGTGTACTTGGCATTTCCCACTTCGGAGGTGTTGAAGCCCACCTATCGGGGACATACGACACTTGTAAACGCGTTGCACACCAAGGTTGGGATTACACGATCGAGCTTTTTCAAGCGATGGTCCGAGTACAAGAGAACGTTCGGTGGTGAAGTCGTTCTGCAGCCATTGATCGAACTCGCCTCGCCGGATCTTGCACCGTTCGAACTTTGTCTTCTTTCTGAGATGGATCGTCGCTACGCAAGGTCCGGCAGAGCACGCGAGTGGTTCCACACGGCGGATCGAGACGGCATTGCTGAGCTAGTTGTCAGCATGCGGTGTCAGTTGCTTAGAGAGATCGGAAATGGGAATGCCTAACAAGTGGGTCAAGTTCGTGCGCTGCGCGCACCCGACTCACAAGGTGCTACGCACCTTGTTCGCGGCTTACCCACGGCGTTGGGCGAGACAAATCGATCTTAAGGCTGTTTGATTGTGAATATGCGAAAGCGCCTCCTGCCAGCGATCCCGATTTGTGTGCTTCTTTCGCATGCAGCGTGGGCTGGTGAGATCGTCTACGTCGAAGACATTTCTGGCAGAGATTCTGTAAGCACATATAGCGCGGCAGAGCTTGCCGAAAAGCGCGCACAGGTTGATGCGTATGCGACCAAATCTATGCTGGCCGTTTTTCGGGAAGGAGGTCCCGACGAAATTCGATTCTGGATTTCCTGGGCCAACTTCGACCCCGGTACTATCGGCTACGAAACCAAGGGCTATGTGATATCAAATCAAGGCTTGTGGGTCTGCCGCATTGCTTATCGACAGAACGAGCACTCTCCTGTTGGTGGTTCTTGTAAAGCCTCGAGCTCGAAGAATACGAAAACGATATTGGCTGAGCTTGGCTCCCTATCCAAGTTGTCGGGAAAGTCGCTCAGTTGTGGCGTTATGGACGGTGAGTGGATGTCCGTAGACGGGGTATTCGCCGGACAGCGCTTCACGTTCTCTTCGAGCAATCCAGATATGTGTCCAGGCAAAGGTTCAAAGCTCGTTGCTAAAGTACTGAGAGATGTCAGGCAGTGACATGACGCCCAACAAACTGCTGCACGCGACGGCGTTAAGAAACGCCGCGCTTGAGCAGTGGCGTTAGGGTCTTAAGAGGAGCAAATGGATCGGGAGTCTCTCAAGCTTGAGGTTGGCGCGGCTTTCAAAGTGTCGCGCAAGCCCGTCGAAGCGGACATAGCGCCGCACGAATGTCTTGAATGCGATGAACTGCGCGTTGCACTTGCTCCGTATGAATGGCTCAACATTCCGGACGGTGTCTTAGATAAGCATCGTTGGGACATGCCACTACTTTCAGACGATGGAAAGCAGTACTACCTGCCAGCCTGGCTCATTCGATCAATTAATGAACCGGAGTCGGACTACACCGATGCCTTGCTCTTCGCCTTCAGCTCTGAACATCGATGGGAACCCACGGTTCCTTACACCGAGCGGCAGTGGCGGCTGTTTGATGCCTATTTGGAGTTCTTGGGCGCGAGCTGTAACGAGTTCACACTTGAGCAAGTGGTGCAAGCTCAGCAAAAACTGCAGGAGAACCCTAACAATGCGTTCAAGAGGCGACGTGCGAAGACGCACGCGCCTTAACGCAAACGTTATGCCTCAGAAAGAATGAGGTCGTAGGCATCGAGGCGGTTTGATCGTTCAGGGAGAGCGTTGAGGGTGTCAGCTTCGGAAACAATGCAGTGGCGCTCGGAAAGTCTGCGGCATCTTTGCGGGCCCGCAGCTTCCAGCTCATCGCTGTCTGATCGGTCCTTTCGCAGCTTCGCTCACCTTCACCGTCTTTCGCTTCCAGCCGTCGCAGCTTCGGACAGTTCAGTCGGGGCAGCTCTCGGATGGCAAGAGCCCGCGTTTGCAGCTTCGGTGAGTTTCTGGGTTTGCGGCGTCTTCAGCATGGCAGTTCAACTCCGCCTCGCGCGCTTTGAAGTCCTGTGCCACATTCAGCGCATGTCGCGTCGTTTATTAGTCAGTCCGCTCAGCGGGCATAACATGCCGCTGGTTGCGACGGGGCCAGGCGAGGCGCCTGTCCCCGCGCCACAGCGGCGGCGTTAGCCATATGAAGAGGAGAAGAACCATGACTCGCCGGTGGGTGGGGCCATTCAAGGTCCGAGCGATGCTCGAGGCATGCGTTGATGGTTCACTACCGCGGCCTCCTGAAGCTGGAAGCGCGTACTTCATTTCTGCAAAACCTTGGAAGAACAAACCAACGTCGGAGTGCCAGCCGCTATACGTTGGTGGCAATACCGGAAAATCGTCCCGGTTCAGAACACGCATCGGAGATCTGCAGCGGATTCATTCGGCTTCTTTGGTGGCGGCACTGGCCACAGCTCTGGTGGTCGCTCGCTTCATAGCTGGTGCCAAGAGACGAGAACCAATCCACTCGATCTCTATCTCGCTTGGGTACATGAATGTGAGTGTCATCGCTGTTTAGAAGTAGAGCTTGCTAGGAATCTCGTGCCAGCCCTCAACAAAGTGGCGCCAAGCCGTTGCTCAAAACATGGCTAACAAGCGCGTCAAGTACGCGCCCTTCGGGCGCCCGACCGGCAAAAGCGAGGCGCTTTTGCCGGCGGCTTACGCGCGGCGTTAGAAGGCGCCAAGAGTAGTAGGAGCAAAGGAACTGCCATGACTTTCGGGCCGTGCCATCGTCAAGGAGCAGAAGTGGCGGCATCCGTCATCGTTCTTTGCCTTGCGCGGCCAGGAGTGCGGGTGTCCAGCGTTACCGCCATTCCTCATCCTTCTTCAGAGATTCCGGCGATAGATCGTGAGGTCGTTGAGTGCAATGCCGCAGCGGGCATCGCTTCAGAGGTTTCGGTGAGGCATCGCGGGGTTATTGAGGGCATTGCCGCAGCTGGCAGGTGCCAGGTCTCTGGCGGTGTGCGTACACTCGGCCGCATGTACGGTTGCGGCGTTTGGCCTCGCAGTTCATTTCAAGCAAAGGCGCCCTCTAACAAGCGCGTCAAGTACGCGCCCTGCGGGCGCCCGACTGGCAAAAGCGAAGCGCTTTTGCCAGCGGCTTACGCGCGGCGTTGGGCTCAAGGAGAAGAACAGATGTTCAGCCTGAAATTGCTGCTGACATTTGCATGCATGGTTCCGTTGAGTAGCGTCGCCTCCGAATTCATTTTCGAGATAGAGCGGTCCTGCACAACTTCGGGTGATCAGATCTCATTCAAATGTGAAAAGGCACCAGTTAAGCGGGTTTCCGTCTTCAAACAGAACGGGCAATGGTTCGGTAAGAACCCCGATAGCGATGACGTCTGGAAGCTCGGATTGCTGAAGGAAGATGAACACGTCCTTGTTCTGGACAATCCAGTCTTTTTCAGCGGCAAGAGCATCATTTACCTAATGAAGCCGACCAAAAGGTTCTACTGGACGGAGTTCGCGTACTCCGACATTTTGAACGAGCAGGAAGGCACAGTCCGCTATGGGCGCGTTCTTAGCGTAAGAAATTAGCGCCATGAGTGGCATGCCCAACAACACGCTGGTTCCGACTCGCAACGGCGAAGCGCCGCTGCTCGCGGCACAGCGTGGGCGTTGGGCTTGAGAACGGAACACAGAATGTCGTCTGCGATTCAAACGAAGTTTAGTCGGCCACTTTTTCTGGGCTTGGTGGTGCCTTTGCTTGTCGCAGTCGCCGCGTGGTTCGTTCAGTTGTTGGCGAAATTTCCGCCGGGGTCCCCCGGTGCTTCTTTGACGGCCGTTGCATTCCTTGCAGTGCCATTAGTAGAAATCTTCTCGGTCCCCGTGGCGGTCACGAGCCTCATTCGCCGTCCGGAGCTGCGGACAGCGAGGAACATATTTCTGACTGTGGTTTGTTCTTTGGTCTTGCTGGTTGCAGCACTTCTAGTCAGCCTCGTCTTCAAGTCATGAGCAGACAATTCGTGGTTGCGGAGCCCAACAAGCGGCTGGTTCCGACTCGCAAAGGCGAAGCGCCTTTGCTCGCGGCACAGCCGCAGCGTTAGCAGGCATGAAGAGGAGAGTGACATGGAATCTTCGAGCGTAAGCGCGGTTCTGTTCGCGAAAGATCTGAAGAGAGTTGCTGCATTCTATTCTCGGGCGCTCGGAATGATCTGCAGCGCCAGCGACGAACATCACTGGGCTCTGGATGGATATGGGTTCCATCTCATCGTCCATCAGATACCGAAGCACATCGCGGATGAGATCACAGTACAACAGCCGCCGACGCGCCGCGTTTGGGGTGCAATCAGATTGAACTTTCCCGTTCCAAGCATCGAAGAGAGTCGGAAGGCGGCAAGGTCGTTGGGTGGGGAGGTCGACGATGCCCCACCGGAATGGGCTGAGCGAAATGCCAACTTCTTCTTAGGCTACGATCCAGAAGGCAATGTCTTTGGCGCCAGCCAACATGCCTGCTAACAAGCCGCTGGTTCCGACTCGCAACGGCGAAGCGCCGTTGCTCGCGGCACAGCGGCGGCGTTGGGTGCTGAGAATGAAGACATACGCGCCTTGGCTATTGCTACTCACTGCCTCTGCGCGCGTCGCGTCAGCCGAAGGTGATTGCGGTATTGCGGTGAGACTGACCAGCCACTCAGATCTTGGTGGCACAAGCGAGATCACCACTTTGGAAGTCGGAACCGACGCAAAGGCGTTCATTCTGAGAGAAGAGGGATTCGAAGATACGAAAATCATCTTCAAGCCGGTTGAAGATTGCCGTCTTGAGATCACTATTGAATCTAGCCGCGTCACCTCGAAGCAGCCCTCGCCTTGGCCTTCTTCCTTTGGGCCGTCAGAGAAGTTTACTGTCGGGCTCTACTTTCCGAGACACCGGGAAGAGATTCATGGAGAGGTTGTTAGCATTGGTTGTTCTCACAAGCAGAGCACACCCAACAAGCCCATCCACGCGACGTGCGAAGACGCACGCGCGTGATGGGTGGCGTTAGAAAGCGCCAAGAGCAGTGAGACGCTAGGGAGTGCCAGGGATTGAAGTGCTGTGCCATCGGTCAGGGAGCAGAGGTGGCAGCACCCGTCATCGGGCAGTGCGTTTCCTTTGGCAAAGAGATACGGCGGCGGCACCCGTCATCGTTTCAAGCGTTTCCTTGGCCAAGGGTTCCAATCCTCTGCGGCGCTGCCATTCATCGTCACTCTTCGGAATTTCGGTGAGAGATCGCGGGGTCGTTGAGTGCAGTGCCGCAGCCGGCAGGTGCCAAGCTCTGGTCTGTGTGCGTACACTCAGTCACATGTGTTGCGGCAATTCTCAGCGTCTCGGTTCGCTTCAAGTTTTGGCGCTTTCTAACAATGCGCTCAAGAGGCGACGTGCGAAGACGCACGCGCCTTAGCGCAGCGTTATGCCTCAAGAGA
>CALMII010000061.1 GCA_937864115.1 uncultured Steroidobacter sp.
CACTCACCGACCGGCATGCGGTGAACTGCGCGACCGGCATCACGTGAAATCGGTGACCGGCATGGGCGAAATGCGCAACATAAACTAAAGATGGCCGGAGAGGGCGTCATTCCTCCCTACACCCTCTCCGACCGGATCCCAAACGGACTCTCATCCCTTGAGACTGCCCCTGAAACTGAAGCCCCGGGGCATCGCAAGCCTTCCTTTGCCTGCGCGACAGCAGAATAGCGCCACCTTGGCGTGTGCAATAGGGGATATCTGGGCAGTTTGTATAGAAATGCCGCTGGCGCGAAACCGCTCGTCCGGCGCGACAAGCCGCAACTAAAGAATCTACAGACCGTGGTAGTGAGGGGGCGGCGACTTATCGCTGCTTCCAGAGCGTCTGGTATTTCTCATCCGTTGCCGCATCCGTTCGTTCCTCCTGGCGGCGCTTGATTACCAAGCCGCTGCCGAAGACGACGTGATAAGCGATTCCGACAAGCATCCAGACAAGGAACAGCCAACCATCAGCAATCCCACCGAGGTATGCACCGACGCCGATCGCCGCAAACAACGTTGCGACGAGAAGGACTATCTGCGCCACTCGACGCGAGGAGTATCCAGAACGTTTCAGGATGTGATGCAGGTGTTCGGAATCCGCGTGGAAAGGCGACTGTCCCTGCGACACACGCCGGATCATGCTGCTGAACAGGTCGTAGATGGGCAAGGCGAACACCCAGAGGATTACTACAGGACTAATCGCCCGTACGGGTTCCTGGGAAATCTGGATGCTCAGCCAGGCCAGGGAGAATCCGATCATGGTGCTGCCGGCGTCTCCCATGAACGCCCGCATATTGACAGTGCGCCTCGATGGCCAGTTGAATACCAGGAAACCCAGCACGGATCCGACCAACGCGGCGATCAATGGCAGATATCGCATCGCCCCGCTCATAATGCACGCGAAGCCCAGGAATACGGACGCAATCAACGCCTGGGCGCCAGCAACACCATCGCTGCCATCGAACATGTTGAACGCGTTGATCGCGGTCAGGACGATGAGGACCGTGAACGGAATGGAGAACCAACCCAGTTCGAGCGTATCGCCAAAGAACGGCTGGCCGAGATCCGCAGCGAAAACGCCGGCGCCCGCAACCATCAGCAGGCACGCGCAGATTTGCGCAAGGAAGCGGACCGATGGAGGAAGATCGTACCGGTCATCCAGGGCACCAATGACGACCAGCACAATTACTGCAGCGAGGAAGAAGGGGAAACCCTGAACAGACTGGTAGCTGTATAGCGTTCCGACGATTAATCCGACTGTCATCGCGAGGCCGCCGATGACAGGGATTTCGCCGATATGCGCCTTGCGCCCACCCGGTTTGTCGATCAACCCCACACCCCGTGCGATGGGCCGAAGCGCGAACATGAAGAGAATGGTGATGAGTAAAGGCAGGCCGATCTGAATTGTTGTCCCTGACATGGTTCCTTCCGGAAGCGCCGACCTCGTTGGCACTGAGGGAATTCAAGAGGTCGGACGATAGCTGGCGCGAATATACAGGGACAATTACATAGCGGCTACGGTGGGTTACGCAAGATCGTCGTCCCGCTCAGTAGACGAACCTACTGTCTGCATATCTAGACACAGAATCGGACTTAACGTGGCCGAACGACCGATTTCGGGAGATCATGTTGTTGCGCTTCGCACTGGCGGATCCGGCGCAGAACTGCTCGATTACGTCGCAGCCGCTCAAGATCCAGAAACCAGCCCCATTTGAAGAAATACTTGATCGCTGAGCGCATGTGATAAGACAAGAGCCTGCTACTGCGATAAGAGCCCTTCCCATATCCATGAACAATCGCTACTGAAGGTTCGAATACTACCCTGTGCGTGTCACCCACACGGCGGATGAGGTCGACATCCTCCATGTACATGAAATAACGCTCATCGAAACCACCAAGCCGCTTCAGAAGCTCGGTGCGTACCAGCAGAAAGCAACCAGACACCGTCGGAACATCCTGCAAACCGTCCGTCGGCAGGTCGTGCAGTTCATATCGGCTGTTCAGCCGGGACTGAATCGACAATATCGGAATGAACCGCCGCAAAATCAAATCGGCCGGCGTTGGCAACAGCTTGCACAGATGCTGCTGACTTCCGTCCGGATAGTTTATTCGGGGCATGATGGCACCGATATTCGCGGAGCTGTCCAGTACGCGAACGAGATGTCCGATCACGCCTTCCGAAAACTGCACATCTGGATTTAGTATCAAGTGGAATAAAGACGCCGGTACGGACGCGAGCGCCAGATTGTGTCCAGCACCGAACCCAAGGTTTTTGCCGGAGAACAAGCGCCGCACTCTTCGATGCTGGAATATGGGATGCTGTAACGGCTGCGGTGAGTTGTCGACGACGGTCAGGATGGCTTCATCGGTCGCTTTGAGAAACGACCCTATCGCCGACACGTAAAGCTCGGGTGCATTGTTGTATAGAACCAGCGAAGCGCTCAGTGTCATGAGCTGCATTCTTTCATGTTTGTCGTCGCAGTTCGCGCAGCGCCGCTACCCCTGAATCGATTGCCGCATGCAACTCCGAAGCATCCTTGATCCCGCGTCCCGGCGAGAATTTAATGTCGGGACGCAGATCCGCAACCAACGCGCTTATCGTCGGATAGAAACTCGCTGCACCGTCATAGAACTCGAGGAACACCTCGTTTTCCCGGAGCAAACACGGCACGCCGCATTGCAAGGCGCCGGCGATAGGCCTTGCAAATCCCTCGTTGGTTGCCACGGACACCAAGCAGTCGATGGCTGCGAAAAACCTTGCGAAATCGCTCTCCGAAGAAGGAAGCAGCACTATACTGATCCCGGGAAAGCGCTCCACCAACTGCCGGAAATACGCAGTGTCTGTACCATAAACAACGAATTTCAAACCAACCGCACCCTCGGCCATCACGACTTGCATTAGCTCGTCATAGTTCTTCTTGGGCGAATCGGTGCCGACTAACCCGACGATAAGCTGATGCGGAATTCTCTGTCGCCGCGTCACTGGGACGCTTGCGGGCAGATGATTGGGAAGAAACACTTTGCGACTCGATTCACCGACGACGCGGTCCACGAACCGCCGGGAGTCGGTTCTATTTATGAATGCGACCTTGCATCGTGACGTAGCTAGAGACAATCGCAGCATAATCGATTTCACACGACCGAAGAAACCGACGAAGGGGTAGGAATCGTGCACGACGATCATCTGTCGGCTTATGAACGGCAGCGGATGCGGCGTTGGCGTGAAAACCGCACCCGATCTCAGCAGCCGCGGGAGCATGCAAATATAACGAAGGACGCCCGCACGCCAGATCTTCTGCGGTTCGAACTCGGCACCAAACTCCAGATGCGGGCTCGCCACCACGAACACGGGAGTTCCAAGCGACCGTGCGTAGTCCAAGGCATAGTAGAACATTCCGTTCCTTGCCTTGAGATGCCATAAATTCAGGATCAGTGCCTCCCCTGATCCGCTGGACGGCTGGTTCACGCGGCGGCATCACCTCTGACTGAACTGCCTACAACCCATCTACACCTGCGCACAAGCACGGTAATCCGCTGCACCGTCATGAATACAAGCAGGGAATAGACAAACAGTACATAAGACGCGAGCCAACCTGGCACAAGGAACACCAACCACGCGTACCACAACATATCCGCAGCGAGTGGCTTGTTACTGATACGTCGCAAGAGGATTACTGACGCAAGTGCAAGCAACGTGGTGTAAGCGATATAGATGAGCCAATAAGACGGCAGGATGAAGAACCAACCTATGTATCCAATGTTCGCGTTCCACTCAACTTCCGAATACGGATCGATCAAGGCTGCAAAGGCCACACCGATATTTGTCGACCTGTCGCCTCCAAACAGGCGGTCGACTGCGAGACCATGAATTCCTTCCCACCAGAAAGGAACCACCATGCCGTGCTGCACCAATCGCCTTAGGTCGTCTGACAGCTGAGTAATTGCTACCACATCTGAAAGCAGCTGCAATCGACCAACGACCTGCATGAATGAAGCTGCCAGCACGTCCAAGAACTGTTCAACCGACATCTCAGAAGTAATGGTGCTCGCTATCGAGTAGAGCTCCGATAGCGAAGCGCCGCTGCCAAATTGGGTTCGAATCTGCAACTTGAGAAGCAGCAGCGCTGGGTAGAACAGGACGACGGCACCGACGCCGGCAAGCACGTGCCACAAACGTAAATTTTTGCTACGAATAAGACGGCAGAACTCGAAGAAGATGATTATGAGGAAAATGCCGCTCCAGCCACGCAGCACATTTGATAGCAACGCCAGCATGAGGTTGGGCGCAAACCATCTACTATCCCGATACACGCCATAGTAAACAAGAAACAAGGTGTCGGTGGACAACAGGACCCAAACCTGCGACCACACACTATCCACTCTCGCACTTGAGCCGGCCACGAATGTTCCGGTTTTCAGAAAGAAGCTGATGAAGCCGACGTGCAGCACCGCCAGCACC
>CALMII010000062.1 GCA_937864115.1 uncultured Steroidobacter sp.
TACGTCTACTTCCACGACCGGCTGAAGGACATGGTCAAGTCTGGCGGGCTGAATGTCTACTCGCAGGAAGTCGAGCGTGCGCTGCAGAAGCATCCGGCCGTGCGCGAGGTCGGAGTGATCGGACTGCCGAGCGAGCGCTGGGGTGAAGAGGTCACGGCGGTCGTCGTCTGCCGCGATGGCATGTCGGTCGGGGAGTCGGAGATCATCGCCTTCGCCAAGGAATGCCTCGCGTCGTACAAGGCGCCGAAGCGGGTCGTATTCATTTCGTACGCAGAGCTGCCGATCAACTACTCCGGAAAGATCATCAAGCGCGAACTGCGCGGCAAGATCGGCCGGATGCTCGAGGCGGACGGCGCGGCGCCGGGCTCGATGGCGAAGAACAAGGGATGACGAGATGGTGAACTTGGCTTTCGATGGCGCGATCGTCCTGGTGACCGGTGCGGGCCAGGGCAATGGCGAAGCGATTTCGCGCGGGTTCGCGAAGGCCGGCGCTCGGGTGATCCTCACCGATCGCAATGCAGGCATGGCGCAGCGCGCGGCGCACGCCATCCGCCAGAGTGGCGGCGACGCTCGCGCCCGCGAGCTCGACGTTTCCGATGCGACGGCGTGCTTGCGGCTAGCCGAGCAGGTTCGCGCCGAAGTGGGAGACGTGAAAGTGCTGGTCAACAACGCCGGCATCCTGATCCGTGCCCCGTTCGGCCAGGGCAACCCGCTCGAGGATTGGGACGTGACCCTCCGCGTCAACCTGGGCGGCCCGTATTACATGACACTGGCCTTCGCCGACCAGCTCGGGCGGACGAAAGGCAGCGTGCTGAACCTGGGTTCGATCCAGTCGTTCGTCGCCACGCCGAACTCGGCCGCGTATACGGCCTCCAAGGGCGGTGTTGCGCAGCTGACCAAGGCACTGGCCTGCGAACTGGCGCCGCGCGGCGTGCGGGTCAACGCGATCGCCCCCGGCTTCATCGCGACGCCGATGACCGAATCGACGCGCAACGATCCCGCGAAGACGGCGAGCCTGCTCGCCCACATCCCGATGAAGCGCCACGCTGAGCCCGACGAATTGATCGGACCGGCACTGTTCCTTTGCTCGGATCTCGCGTCCTACGTGACAGGCGCGATCCTGCCTGTCGACGGCGGGTATCTGGCGAATTGAGCGCGGCGAATCGAGTCGAACCGGTAGGGATGGCGGATCTCCCGATGATGGAATTTGACGGAAAGATCGCATTCGTCACCGGCGCCGGTGCAGGAATCGGCGCTGCGACTGCCGCTCTTCTGGCCAAGCGAGGTGCCAATGTGGTCGTCTCGGACGTCGACGCCGGGGCCGCGTCGGCCGTCGCCGAGGGAATTCGCGCCGCTGGCGGCGTCGCCGAGCCGCTACAGATGGACGTCTCGGACGTTGCGGCCGTGAGAGCGGCGCTCGCCGGGATCGGCGCACGCCACGGCGGACTCGACCTTGCGGTGAACAACGCCGGCGTAGCGCCGAAGCTCAGACCGATCGGCGAATGCTCGCCGCAGGACTGGCGCCGGGTAATGGACGTCAACCTCGACGGGCTGTTCTATTGCCTACGCTACGAGATCCCCCAGATGATTGCACGGGGAGGCGGGGCGATTGTCAACGTCGCATCGATCGCTGGCATGAATGCCATCGCCGGAAGCGGGCCCTACGCGGCGTCGAAGCACGGCGTCGTCGGTCTGACCAAGGTCGCTGCGCTCGACTACGCGCAGGTGCCGATACGCGTGAATGCAGTGGCGCCTGGTTACGTGGACACGGCGCTCCTCGGCCCGCGAGTCGAAGCTGCGCGCAAGGCGGCCGGTATCACACATCCGATCGGTCGCCTCGCGCGTCCCGAAGAAATCGCCGAGATGATCGCGTTCCTGCTCTCGGATCGCGCGACGTTCGTCACCGGAAGCGTGCATCTGGTCGATGGCGGGTACTCCGCACGTTGACGTCCATGGCGAGGACCGCGATGAACGCACACAACGACTCTGGATCCCTGGCAGGCCCTCTTCGGGGACTGCGCGTCGTTGAGTTCGCCGGCATCGGCCCGGGGCCATTCGCGGGCATGCTGCTGTCCGACATGGGCGCGGACGTCGTGCGCATCGATCGACCTGGCAGCGGCGGCTGCGACCCGCGCGACTTCGTGAGCCGCGGCCGGCGCTTGGTCCGTCTCGACCTCAAGAGCGCTGAAGGTCGGGAGCAGGCGCTCGCGCTCGTCGAACATGCGGATGCGCTGATCGAAGGCTTCCGGCCTGGCGTGATGGAGCGGCTCGGACTCGGACCGAATGACGTCGGCGCAAGGAACCCGCGACTGGTGTACGGACGCATGACGGGCTGGGGGCAGACGGGGCCGCTCGCGAAGGCCGCAGGCCACGACATCAACTACATCGCGCTGTCGGGTGCATTGGCGGCAATCGGACCCGAAGCTGGGGACCCAGTGCCGCCGCTGAACCTCGTGGGCGACTATGGTGGAGGGGCGCTGTACCTCGTGGTCGGACTCCTTGCTGCGCTCCACGAAGCCCGTGGCTCCGGACGCGGGCAGGTGGTCGATGCGGCGATGTGCGACGGCGCAGCGTCCCTGATGACGCAATTCTTCGCGCTGGCCGCGATGGGCCGCTGGAAGGAGCGCAGGGGAGCGAACTTTCTCGACGGTGGTGCGCATTTCTATGGCGTCTACGAATGCGCCGACGGCCGCCACATCGCGGTCGGGGCGATCGAGCCGCAGTTCTACGCCACGCTGCGCGATCTGGCAGGGCTCGACAGCGCGGAGTTCGTCGGGCAGCACGACGAGACGCATTGGCCTGCGCTGCGCGGCAAGCTCGCGGCCGTGATCCGCACACGTACCCGTGACGAGTGGTGCAGATTGCTGGAGGGATCTGACGCATGCGTCGCGCCGGTTCTGTCCATGTCAGAGGCGCCCAAGCATCCGCACCTCGAGGCCCGCGGCACGTTCATTGGCAAGGAGATGCTCGTGCAGCCAGCTCCGGCCCCACGGTTCTCACGTACGCCCACGGGAGTTCCGAGCGGCCCGCCTCGCAACTGCAGCGCCGCGTTGGACGTCGTGGACGAGTGGAGACTTGGCGGTCGCTAGTTATTGGTCGATCCACGACCTCGCCGTCTGAACGTCAACTCCGACGAACTTGTAGGGAAATCTTGAAGGCGCTCCCCGCCTAACCCTTGATTGGACGCCTGATGTCAACTAGAATAACGCACATTAGTTAGCTCACAATGTCTGTCGCCAAGGTAGCCCGATTCAATCGGAGCGCCTCCTGCCTTTGATCTCGATAAAAACCCGGATTCCATCGTTTAGACGCCGCATCGGGCAATTACGCGAAGAGGAGATTCAAATCATGAAGAAAACACTGCGGTACATGGTCGGTGCGCTCGCGCTGGCATGCTTACTGGCGTCACCAGCGAGCGCCCAGGATTTTCCCACTCGCCCAATCAGTCTGGTCCTCGGTTATGGTTCCGGGGCCACTGACCTTCAGTACCGCAAGCTGGCTCAATTAGCCAGCAAGCACCTCGGGCAACAGGTCGTCGTCGAGAACAAACCGGGGGCAAACGGTACGTTAGGTCTGGCGACTATGGCGAGAACGGCTAAACCCGACGGCTACACAATAGCGGCGAGTACTATCACGATCTTGCGCCAACCCCATCTGCAAAAAACTGACTGGGATCCGCTGAAGGATTTCACCTGGATTATTGGTCTCGGCGGTTATTCCTTTGCGGTCGCCGTCCGGGAAGACTCACCGTTCACGACCTTGGCCGATATGATCAAGTGGGCAAGGGCTAATCCAGGCAAGCTTAGCTACGCGAGCTCGGGAGTTGGATCTTCACTCCACCTACTGATGGAAGATCTCGCGGCGCGTGCGGGATTTGAGCCCTTGCACGTCCCATACAAGGGCGGTGCCGAGATCAATACGGCGATGCTCGGTGGCCAGACGATGGTGGTCGTGAGCGGCGTCGGCAGCATGATTCAGCTGGTCGAAGCCAAGAAGGCGCGCATTCTTGCGGTCTTTGACGAAGGGCGTCTGCGTAAATTGCCTGAAGTTCCTACCGCCAAGGAGCAGGGTTACGACATCGTATACCCGTCTGCCTATGGAATAGTCGGGCCACGCGGTATGCCTGAGCCGATTGTCAAGCGACTCCACGATGCGTTCAAGTTGGCGATGGACGATCCCGAGAACAGGGACTTTCTCGAGCGATTCGACATGCTGTATTGGTATCGTTCGTCAGACGAGTACAGGAAATGGGCCGAGAAGGCCTTCATCGAAGAGCGACTCTTCCTACAGCGTGCCGGCGCTCTCCAGAAGTGATGTCCAGTTCATCATGAGAGCCGAAGCCACGCAAGTCGCAATAGTTGGTGCTGCAGCAGTGCCGTGCGGACGAATCCAACAGCCGCACGGGTCTGCGACGGAGGTGCTCGAGCACGAAGTGCTCGCGGGATGCGTTCTCGATGCCGTGGCGGCGGCGGGAGTCGCCAAGGATGAGATTGACGCGATGGTGTTCTGCCATCCACGCGTCTACACGCAACAACTGTACTTCGGAACCTTCATGGCCAACTACCTGCGCCTACCCATGAATGGCGTGGTCATGGAGGTGGTCGGCAACGGGATGACGGGGGGGCTTGCGTTCGAGCAGGCGGCGCAACTTATCAGTAGCGGACGTGCTCGGCTGGCATTGGCACTAGGAGTGAGTTTCGAGACGGCAATCAGTAGTGACGAACACATGAACCGCTCGATTCGCGCGACAGGCGATGTCGCCTTCCACGCTCCCTTTGGGTTCACGCCTATTTCATGGTACGCGATGGACGCTGTGCGCTATATGCACGAGTTCGGATCCACACGTGCCGAGATCGCGAGTGTCGCCGTAAAGAATCGGCGCCATGCGTCGCTCAATCCCCTGGCGCAATTCCGTACAGAAGTGACCCTCGACGATGTCCTCGAGCAACGGATGATTGTAGAGCCGCTCGGCCTTTACGAAGTGCCGCCGCGTTCGGATGGCGCGGCATGTATCGTTCTTGCGTCAGAGGAGCTTGCACGTTCTCTTCGCAAACCATATGCACGCGTAGTCGGTCGCGGATTTCACCATGAGGGCGCCCACCAGATCTCCGAGGTGCCATCGGACATGATCAACTTCGGTGCTGCACGCGCAGCTGCCGCACAAGCCTATTCACAGGCAGGCCTGACACCGAAAGACATCGACTTCGCCGAGCTATATGCGCCATGCACGATCGTCGAAATCCTCGTATCAGAGGCCCTTGGATTGACACCACGCGGCCGAGGGGCGGCGGCCACAGCAGCAGGAGAGACGTCGCTCGGCGGACGCATTCCGATTTGCACATCGGGAGGCCTAATTGCACGTGGCCATCCTCCCTTCGTTACTCCCCTGTACTCCTTTGTGGAGGTTCTTGAGCAACTAACACATTCCGCGGAGGGGCGTCAGGTACGTGACGCCACAATCGGGATGACGGCTTGCGAACTGGGTAACTACAACGCAGCGCTGATTCACATTCTGGAGGCTGTGCATTGAGCGGCGCACATCTTCGTGCAATTCGACGTGACGGACCGAGACCCTTCGCGCCACCACAGTCCGAGTTTACCTCGGAGTTTTGGAATGGGCTCAGAGGGCGCAAGCTCCTGGCTTCGCAATGCAATACCTGTGCGCGCCTGTCATTTCCTCCCAAGCCGTTTTGCCCTCATTGCTGGTGCCCTTCGGTGAGTTGGAAGTCCTTGAGCGGTCGCGGTGTCGTGTACTCCGCCACAGTCGTCCACGCCGCGCCTCGGATCTTTCGCGCGCTTGCGCCGTATTCCGTCTGCATCGTAGATCTGGATGAGAACCTTCGAATCGCAACTCAGTTGCTCGGCTTGAGCTCCGTGGCGACAGCAATCGATCGGCGCGTGGAGATTGTCGTCGTCGACTATGACGACGGCTCGCTCTTCGCAGCGCAGTTCTTGGAAAACATGACGAAGAGTGCACAGAAATGAGGCCTCTATACGGACGCGAAGAGTTGTCTCGCTTGCTTGCACCGAGGTCAATCGCCATACTCGGCGCCAGCGAAAGACAAGGGGCATTTTCGAGCCGAACCTTGGATAACCTGGCGCACTACGCCGGCGACATCTTCCTAGTTAATCCCAAGTATGAACGGCTCGGATCGCGTCCGTGCTATCCGTCGCTGAGCGCGTTGCCGGTAGTCCCGGATTGTGTGGTGATCACCCTACCACAGCACGCCGTTGTCAATGCCGCCAGGGAGGCGGCGGATGTCGGCGCTGGCGGCGCGATTGTCTATGCATCCGGTTTCGCGGAAACGAGGTCAGCCGAACGTGTGGCGCAGCAACAGCTGCTCACCGATATCGCCCGCGGCAGTGGGATGCGAATTCTTGGGCCGAATTGCGTCGGCGTTGTGAACAACCTGATTGGAGCGGGCCTTCTGTTCCAGGTCGGATACGCGACGCTTAATCGCATAGCGGGGCGTGTCGGGTTGGTCAGCCAGTCAGGTGCGCTCGGCTATGCGGTATTACAGGGGGTGCAACATGGACGAGCCTATACGCATATGTTGTCCTCGGGGAACTCATGCGACGTGGATGCATTTGACTTGGCGAACTACCTTGTCGAGGAGCCGGAGTGCAGAGCCGTCGCATGCATTCTCGAAGGAATCAATGTGGCCAAGTCGCTACACGAACTCGGTGAACGCGCACAGATTGCACGCAAACCCGTGCTTATCTACAAGACCGCCGTGGATGCAGCTGGGGCCGAAGCAGCAAAGTCGCATACGGGGAGCTTGGCGAGCTCTTCGGCGGCACTGGAAGCCGCGATGCGGCGGGGGGATTTTTTCCAGGGGAATTCGTTGGCCGGACTCGCCGAAACGGCCGACTTCTTTGCAAAGACATCCGCACCCGCCGGTGCAGGGATTGCGATCATGGCGACGTCCGGTGGCGCGGCGGTCATGGCGGCGGACGCTGCAAGCCAGCACGGGATGGATCTGCCGCAACCTGGTGTCGACGCCCAGAAGGTCCTGGAAGCCAGCATCCCGGAGTTCGGGTCGGCGAAGAATCCGTGTGATATCACTGGTCAGGTCCTGAACGATCCGCTGTCGTATGTTGCCTGCGCACGCGCAATGCTGAGTGACCCAGCGTATGGGGCATTGGTCTTGCCACAAGTGACGCCAAACGAGGCAATGGCGGAGCAACGATGCGCGGCCGCATCGCAACTGAGTGCCGAGGCAGGCAAACCCGTCTGCATAGTATGGCTCCCAGAATGGCTGGAAGGTCCCGGGTCAGGAATTTACGCGCGCGATGAGCGCGTCAGCTTCTTTCGTGCGATGGACCGATGCTTTAGCGCCCTCTCAAAGTGGCAGCATTGGCATCATCGCCTTGGGGCGCCACGCGCACCCGACGTAATCCGGAAGCTTTCCAGCGAGAAGGTCATGCATGCGCTCGACTTGTTGCGAGGGCAACCACAGGTTGTGACTGAGCGAGTTGCGAAGGAGATTATTTCCGCATGCGGCGTGCCAGTGGTGAGCGAGATCCATGCGACGTCGTCGCAGGATGCGGTGCAAGCAGCTGAGCGACTGGGCTATCCGGTCGTGCTGAAGCTGGACTCGCCTGACGCAGCGCACAAGACGGAGATGGGCTTCGTCAGAATCGGGCTTGTTGACGCCCTCAGTGTTATTGACGCCTGTAACGAAATGACCCTTCGAGCGGAAGATGTTCGTTCGGATGGATTTCTAGTCCAGTCCATGGTGACCGGCCACGTCGAGTTGATGCTTGGCATGAAGCGGGACCCGGTGTTCGGACCACTTGTCCTTGTTGGGTTAGGCGGAGTATTTGCCGAGCTGCTTGGGGACGTCGCGAGCGAACTGGCACCGGTATCGCTCGAAGTGGCGAGCGGCATGCTTCGTCGGCTTGCGGCATATCCAATTCTGGAGGGGTACCGCGGGAAACCTGGTGTCGATCTGGATCGCGTGGCAAAAATCATCTCTGATTTCTCGCTGCTGTGCCACGAACTAGGTAGTCAAATCGAAGAGATAGATGTAAATCCACTTGTGTGCAGCGCCCGCGAGGTTACTGCTGTCGATGCCTTGATGCTTCGACGAACGCTTAATACTGCGTGAGAGAACAAATGGCGTCTTACTTGGAAGACTTCGAACTGGGCGAATCCGTTCTAACGGCACCACGATCAGTCACGAAGGACGACGTGATGGCATTCGTCGAACTATCCGGCGATGACAATCCGATGCACACCGATGCGGAATTTGCCCAAAACACGCCGATCGGGCAGTGCGTCGCTCATGGACTTCTAGTTCTCTCGATGGCTACTGGCCTATCGGCGAGGACGGGGCATCTCACAGGCACTGCCCTCGCATTCTTGGGCGTCGAAAATTGGCGCTTTAATGCGCCGGTTTTCTTCGGCGATTCCATTCGCCTGCGCTGGACCGTCTTGGAAAAGAGGTTGACATCTGACGGAGGCGCTGGGGTGCTGAAGCGACGTATGGAAATACTGAACCAAGATGACAAGATCGTGCAATCCGGCGTGTTCGTCACGTTGGTCAAGACAAGGGGGGCATAAGTGGCGCGTCACGACTGGAATACGTTCGGATTCACGGATCAACAGAGACTGATCCGCGATTCAGTGCTGGATCTACTTGAGCAGGTCTTGCCTGCCCGAAAAATCCGGGAGCTCGATCGCGCGGGGGAGTTTCCGTTCGAAGCCTACCAAGCGCTTGCTGAGGCGGGCTGGATGGCTCTTCCCTTTGCCGAGGCTAAGGGCGGCGTCGGTGGAAGCTACAAGGACCTGACGGTGCTTGTCGAAGCCATGGCCTACCACTATGCCTCCATCGCTACGGCCTACCTCACGACTGTGATCTATGCTGGACAGCACATCGCCCTTCACGGAAGTGAGTATTTGCAGAAGACGTATCTACCGGGAATTATGGATGGATCGACTAGGATGGCGTTTGCGCTCACGGAACCCGACGCCGGTTCGGATGCTGCAGCGATCGCCACGCGCGCCGCACGGCGAGGTGACTCATATATTGTCAACGGCCAGAAGCTCTACATAACTTGCGCACACGTAGCCCATTACCTGGTCACTGTCGTGAAGACTGACCCATTGGCCGGCAACCGTGGGATGAGCATCCTGCTAATCCCCGCCGATGCGAAAGGAGTCAGCATTCGTACCCTGGATATGCTCGGACGCCGTACTACACGTGCAAACGAAGTCTTTTTCGATAACGTCGAGGTTCCGATCGAGAACCTAATCGGAAATGAGAACGAGGGATGGCGTGGTCTGATGAAATGTTTGAGCCTGGAGCGACTGTGTTTAGCGGCCGCCGGTGCGGGCAACACGCAACACGTAGTCGACTACGCTAAGGATTACGCCGTCAATCGAAAGCAGTTCGGGCAACCAATTACCCGCTTTCAAGCAGTAGCACACAAGTTTTCGGATATGCGGATCATGGCCGAGGTATCTCGCTTGTTGACATACCGTGTTGCCGAAATGTTGGATGCAGGTGTTGAACCCCGCATCGAGACAAATATCGCGAAAATCGTTTCAACCGAGAATGACTGCCGTGTGGCCGACCTTGGCATGCAAGTCATGGGCGGTGCGAGTTATATGATGGAGCACGATATGCAGCGCTTCTTCCGGGACTCGCGTATCGGTACTATCGGCGGAGGATCCAATGAAATCCAGCGCAACATCATTGCGCAGATTTTGGGACTCTGACCAAGAAATTGCCTGATTAGCGGGCAATTCAGCAGACGCATCTCACCAGCCCCTGAAGGGTTGAACATCGTCGCAGCGATCCGAGAGATGCGCCATGAAGACGAACGGAATTCAGTCGATCTCACTGCGCGTCGCCTGCTTCGGATAGGAAACGACTGATAGCAGGGGGCCCAAATTGCGTCTGCAATGCACGTAGCGTTCGGAGTGCGCGATGAGCGACGCGCGAAAAGGGCCTATGTGGGTGGCGCGGCAGGAGACGCTGCGCACGGCGATGGCGATCGGGGCCGACCGGGGCATCCTGGTGCAGACCGACGTGGAGCTGCAGCCGCTGGCGGTGGCGAAGCTGCTCAAGGCGCTGGT
>CALMII010000063.1 GCA_937864115.1 uncultured Steroidobacter sp.
GGGGGTGTCCGAATTTTTGTGTGTGAGGCATACCATGACGACAAGGAGTCAGTATGCCGAGCAAACGAAAGGCGGCCGGCCCGGCCGCAGAAGCGCCTGAGCTGAAGGTGCCGAAGGAGCTGCTGGACGAGTTGGTCAAGGGCCCGATGACGCAGGGCGACCTGGAGACGATGTTCCGGTCGCTCAAGAAGGCCGTCATCGAGCGCGCGATGAGCGCGGAGATGACCGAGCACCTGGGCTACGAGCCCGGCGAGTCGCGCCCCGAAGGCCAGCGCAACCATCGCAACGGCGCCAGCGCCAAGACGGTAATCACCGACGATGGGCCGGTGCGCATCGAGGTGCCGCGCGATCGCGAGGGCAGCTTCGAGCCGCAGATCATCGGCAAGCACGAACGCCGCTTCACCGGCTTCGACCAGAAGATCGTGGCGATGTACGCCCGCGGCATGACGGTGCGCGAGATCCAGGGCTACCTGATGGAGATGTACGGCACCGAGGTCTCGCCGGAGTTCATCAGCAAGGTCACCGACGAGGTGATGGCCGAGGTCGTGGCCTGGCAGAGCCGGCCGCTCGAGCCGATGTACCCGGTGGTGTTCTTCGACGCGCTGCGGGTCAAGATCCGCGACGACGCCGTGGTGCGCAACAAGGCGGTCTACCTGGCGCTGGGCGTGCTGCCCGACGGCAGCCGTGACGTGCTCGGGATCTGGATCGAGCAGACCGAGGGGGCCAAGTTCTGGCTGAAGGTGTTCAACGACCTGAAGACCCGGGGCTGCAACGACATCCTGATCGCCGTGGTCGACGGCCTGAAGGGGCTGGCCGAGGCGATCGAGGTGGCGTTCCCGGCCACGACGGTGCAGACCTGCATCGTGCACCTGATCCGCAACAGCCTGGACTACGCGACCTGGAAGGACCGCAAGGCCGTGGCAGCGGCGCTGCGTCCGGTCTACACGGCGGCCACCGTAGCGGCCGCGCAGGCGGCGCTCGACGAGTTCGCCGAGGGCCCCTGGGGCGCGAAGTACCCGACGATCGTGCAGTCGTGGAAGCGCGCCTGGGAGCACGTGATTCCGTTCTTCGCGTTCCCGCCGGAGGTGCGTCGCGTGGTTTACACGACCAACGTGATCGAGAGCCTGCACATGCAGCTCAGGAAGATCATCAAGACGCGCGGGCATTTCCCCAGCGACGAGGCGGCGACCAAGCTGCTGTGGCTGGCGCTTCGCAACGTGATGAGCAAGTCGGTAAGATCGACCCGCGAATGGAAGAACGCGATGAATCAATTCGCGATCCTGTACGGCGAACGATTCACGAGCTCACGCCCGTGAAACCCACCTCGCACACAGAATTTCTGACAGGCCCAATTGCATCGACGCGCGGTTTGGCGTAGTCGCGTGTCGTTCTCGTCAGCGCGCCATGAACCAGTCTGTGTCGAAGCTGATAGGTCGAATCAACGAACTGGTCCCAATCTGCGATCAGAGCCTCCAACTCTTGACCGTGTCGAACACGGACCTCCTTCTTCCACAGGGCCGCGTACTTGCGCAGCCCCGATGTTTTCTCCAGCTTCTTCTGAAGGTCCTTGTTCGGGCTCACGCCCAATGCGACGATCGCGCGCCGCAAAGTCCACTCCAGATTCGCGGCGGCAGTGATCACTGCGATGCCAGGAAGGCCCCCTTCGAGCATGTCAAGAATGCTCTTCTCTCGGACGGCAAAGGAGTCTTGAAGGGTGAAGTTCATTCGAGCCAACCCCCTTCCGTCATCACACGTGCCAGGCGCTCTTCGGCCTCGCGGCAGCGGGTCAGCGCTTCCTTGAATGCCGCAATCGCGTCTGGCAGCGGCGGGATGTCTTCTTGCAGTGGTGGCAGGACGTAGCGCGAAATGTTCAGGGTCCAGTCTTCGGCCTTGATCTCGTCGAGACTGACCACCCGGGCCGCGTCCTGCACATCGGCAAAGCCGCGATACCAGCCGAGGATCTCGGCGGCGTGCTCAGGCTCCAGATAGTTCTGCGCGCGTCCGCGGCGGCACAGGCGCGACGCATCGGCAATCAACACCTTCTTCTTGTGCTTGACCGGTTTGCGCTTGCGCAGGACCAAGATGCACGCGGCCAGGCCGGTGCCATAGAAGAGGTTGGGCGCCAGCCCGATCACCGCCTCGATCAGATCCATCTCCAGCAGCTTCTGCCGGATCCTGCCTTCCACGCCTTTGCGGAACAGGGCACCCTGGGGCAGCACCACCGCCATCCGGCCGCTCACGTCGGCCATGGACTTGACCATGTGCTGAACCCAGGCGAAGTCACCGCTGGACGCGGGCGGCAGACCGGCAAAGTTGCGGCCGAACGGGTCGTTCATCCACAGGTCCTCGCCCCACTTTTCCAGCGAGAACGGCGGATTGGCGATCACGCAGTCGAAGGTGGCGAGCCGGTCGCCCTCGAAGAAGGCCGGGTTGCGCAGCGTGTCGCCGCGCACCACTTGAAAGTCTTCGATGCCGTGGAGGAAGAGGTTCATCCGCGCGATGGATGAGGTGGTGAGGTTCTTCTCCTGCCCGTACAGCTTCCCCCACAACCGCTTGACGTCGCCGTGCATCTCTTTGACGTGCTGTACGGCGGCCAGCAACATGCCGCCGGTGCCACAGGCCGGGTCGTAGATGGTCTCGGCTTCCTTCGGATCGAGCATGTCGATCATCAGCCGCACCACGCTGCGCGGGGTGTAGAACTCGCCGGCCTTCTTGTTGGTGGCATCGGCGAACTTCTTGATGAGGTATTCGTAGGCGTCGCCCAGCAGATCCGAGTTGACATTCCTGTTGCCAAACGGCAGCTTGGAGAAGTGCTCGATCAGGTCCTTGAGCAAGGCATCCGACAGCCGCTCCTTGTTCGACCATTGGGCATCGCCGAACACGCCGTACAGGGTGTCGGGGTTGGCCTTCTCGATCTCCCGCATCGCGCGCTGGAGGGCCGCACCGACATTGCTCGCCTTGGTGCGGACATCGTTCCAGTGGCAGTCCTCGGGAATCTGGAATCGGTGCGACTCCGGAAACCAGGCCAGTTGCTCGTCGCCGGTCTCGTCGACGATCTCCTGGTACTCCTCGTCCCAGACGTCGCAGATGCGCTTGAAGAACAGCAGGGGAAAGATGTAGGTCTTGAAGTCAGCCGCATCCACCGGACCGCGCAGGATGTTGGCGGACTCCCAGAGGTGGCTCTCTAGCTGGGCGAGGGAAATCGGTTGATCGCTCATCGTCTTGTCAAGTGCTCGGGCGCGGCAACAGAATTGGCAGGATGCCGCGTCCGTACTTGGCCTGCTTGGAGTCGCCGCGACGCAGGTCGGCGGCCGACCAAATGAAGGCGGAAAGGGCGGATTGGTTCACTGTCTCAGGCTATTCTTGCCGATGGGTGCTGGGGCGCCGTACCGATGATAGAGCCGAGCAGGCGCACCAGACGATCCTTGACCCTCATGGCAGGGCGCGGACGGCGCCACCTCTAGTTCGTGGCGCTCGGCCGCGCGGGCACCAGACTCGAACCTCATCGCTCTTTCCCACCCCGCAGGGCGCGCTCCATCGCCGCCTGCAGGCTGTACTGCTCGGCCATCTCCTCGTCGCACATCGGCGGCGCCGTCAGCGGCTTGGCAGGGCGCCGTCGGGGCGGCGGCACGAATGTCTGCGACCCCTCGCGAAAGATCGGGTCGTCGGGTGTAAGCGTCCCGCGAAGTCAGGTTGACAGCGAACGGCGTGAGCCGATTTCGGTCGTCAGACGGGCAGCGGGGTCCAGCGATGCGGGAGCAGCGCGTCGATCTCGCGGGCTCGCTGGGTGGGCAGGCGCTCGAGGACGTCCTTGAGATAGGCGTAAGGATCGTGCCCGTTGAGCTTGGCCGACTGGATCAGGCTCACGATCGCCGCCGCGCGCTGGCCCGCGGCCAGCGTTCCGGCGAACAACCAGTTCTTGCGACCCGTCGCCCATGGACGGATCTGCTGCTCGTCATGGTTGTTGTCGATGGGCAGGCGTGGATCGTCGAGGTACCGCACGAGCGCGCGCCAGCGGTTCAGGCTGTAGTCGATCGCCTTGGCCGTGGCCGTTCCGTCGCTCACCCGGACACGCTGCGCGAGCAGCCATTCGTGCAGCGCCCTGGCCACCGGTGCCGCTCGGGTCCGCCGCAGCTGCAGCCGCTCCTGCGGCGCGAGGTCCCTGGCGTCGCGCTCGACGTCGTAGAGCTTGCCGATCAGTTCGAGCGCCGCCCGCGCGATCTCGCTCTTGTTGGCGACGTGCAGTTCGACGAACTTGCGCCGCGCGTGCGCCATGCAGCCGACCTCGGTCACCCCGCGCTCGAACAGCCACTTGTACCCCGAGAAGTCGTCGCACACCAAGTGCCCCGTCCACGGGATCGGCTCGCGTTCGCACCGATCACGGTCATGGCCGAGGAACGCCCTGGCGTGTTCACCCGAGCGGCTGGCGGTGAAGTCGTAGACGACGGCCTGGATCGATTCGTGCGCCGCGGCCGTCCACGCCCACAGGTAGGCGCGGTGCGTCTTGCCCGTGCCCGGTGCGAGCATCGACACCGGCGTCTCGTCGGCATGCAGCACCGCGCACTCGAGCAGCCGCGCCTTCAGCGCTTCCACCAATGGTTGCAGCCGTGCTCCACACTGACCCACCCACGCAGCGAGCGTCGAGCGCGCAATCGCCATACCGGCCCGCGCAAAGATCGCCTCCTGCCGGTACAGCGGCAGGTGATCGGCGTGCTTGGCCACCAGCACCTGTGCCAACAACCCCGCCGTGGGAATCCCCTTGTCGATGACCTGCGCGGGCACCGGCGCCTGCACCAGCGTGCGGCAGTGCGCGCAGGCCCACTTGCCCCGAACGTGGCGCTCCACCGTAAAGACGCCCGGCGTGTAGTCCAGCTTCTCGGCGACGTCCTCGCCGATGCGTTTGAGTTCGCACCCGCAGCCGCAGGTCGTGCTCTCGGGCTCATGCCGGATCTCGCGCCGCGGCAGGTGCGCGGGCAGCGCCTGACGCTTCGGGGGCTGCTTGGGCGCCTCCGATTCCCCGAGCGGGGGCAGTGTCGCCTGCAGCTGCTCGATCTGCGCTTCGATCGCGGCGATGTCGGCCTGCACCGACTCCTCGAACAGCGCGCGCTGCTCGGCGTTGATCCGCTCGCTGCTCGCGCCGAACTTCAGGCGCTTGAGCTGCGCGATCTCGAAGGTCAGCTTGTCGATCTTGGCGTCGCGCCAGACCAACTCCTGCGCGTCGCGGTTGGCGCGCTCGATCAGCTTGGCAGCGAGCGCACGCAGCTGCTCGGCGTTCAGTGCGTCGAGCTGGGCGGGGTCGATCTGCGTGCCGTCGATCATCGGCCGCAGTGTGCCGGCTCGCGTGCGTGCGAGCCATCGGTGAATGCTCGACTTGCCAGCGACGGCGATCTACAGCACGCTGATCACGCCGTTCTCACCGACCCGATGCCAGGGCAGGCCGAGCACCAGGGCATGAAGTTGCTCGTGCGTGATCGAGTGCGGCGCACCGTTGCCCCCACCAGGCCAGACGAAGCGGCCCCGGTACAGGCGGCGCGCGGCCAACCAGATCCCGATACCGTCGTGAACCAAGACCTTGAGACGGGTCGAGCGCTTGTTGGCGAACACGTACGCGTGATGCGGGTGCGCGGCGCCGAACACCCTGACCACACGCGCCAGCGTCGTGTCGGTACCGGCTCGCATGTCCATCGGCTCGATGCACAGCCACACCGCTTCGATTCGGATCATCGCAGCCAGTCGCGAAGCCACGCCGCGCAATCGCGCGCAGCCGCCGCCGGCCAGGTAATGCTCACCGTCGTGCCGGCGCGCTGCAGTTCGATGCGGATATCGCCCTGCACCGAGGGCGCGCTCAGCGCCAACGGAACGAACGTGGGCGGCACGGGCTCAACCTCCTGCGCCTGCTGCGTCGCCGCTACCGCTCGCTTCGGCGGCAGTCTGTGCTCGGCCTCGATCACCCACTTGCGCAGCATGTTCGCGTTCAGCCCATGATGCAGCGCCACCGCGGCAATCGACACGCCGGGCCTCATGCACTCGCCGACGACCGATTGCTTGAACTCCGCACTGTGCCGGCGACGACGTCGCCGGCCCATCAGGTCAACCCCGTAAGTGTTCATGTGTCCGCCTGTCTACGCGGACACGAGCATCCTAAGAACGCCGCCTGCCGGTCAACATGGGTTCGCTGGCCGCTTACCGTCGGGTTTGAGGTTGCGCCAGATCAGCTTCGCCATGTCGATCTCCTGTCCCCGCAGACGTCGTCGCAACGTCTGCTCGCGTGCGGGGAGGAGGGCGCGGGCGCGACGCTTTAGCCGGTTGGTTCCCGTCGGCAAGTGGTCTTTAAATCCACGGGGCTGGCGCGAGGGCCAGCGGGAAGATTCTACTCGCTTGGCTTGCGCATCACCCGTGCTCGTAGCGCGACCAAGAACAGCGCAGCTAGAACCGGTCCAAGAATGCGGAGGACCGTTTCGACCGTTTGGCCAAACATCGTTAGTCGCTCAACTGTCGATACCCCGGGAAGCGAGGCACGGGCGGAAAACAGAAATGCGCGTGCTGCCGAGGAGTCGCCCTCGGCGAAACCGCCGAGCGACACGAGGCATCCGCCGAACGCAATCAGTAATACCCATGCCACCAATGCTCGAAGCGGACGCAACCCGTAGCCGGAGACCAGGCCGTAGAGCGTGATCAGTGTTCGGTCAAGCAGGCTGCTACGGGTGTCCTGTCGGCGCATCTCCATTTCGCCGTAGTAGAAGTCAGCCGCACCGGGCATGTCGGACTTGCTCTCAAGGCTACGACGCAACTCACGGTATAGCGCCGCGACCTGCGAGGAATCCAGAGACGGCAGTTGGATCTTCGGCTTTTCACCCCTAGTCCGCGCAGCGGAATCTGAAGGGCCCACCTGCACGCCATCGAGGCTCCATCGCCTGTGGCGATTCGCGATTCGCCATGAAAACTCATCCGCAATGCAGCGTCGCTTGAATGGCAAACGCGGGCTATACGGAAAGGCTACCGTCGGTTCGATGTCGACGGCACCCAACCCATGCGCCCCGTAGAACGAGCATCGGGTCATGTCGACCCGCGCAAAAGACATGCGGCCGGCATCGGCGTTGAATAGTCCCGTGACCTCCGGCGCTGCAGTGCCTGGCAGGCCCCCTGATACACGGAGCGGGCCCCCAAGGCGAAGTTGGTTCAGACTGATTCTGCCGCCTCCAACCTCAAGAAGCCCGCCTTCGTTCAGCACCGCACCAGAAAGATCGACCTGCGATGTTGCTACGGAGAGATGTACGCGAGATGCGAATGTCGCGTTCGGGAAATACATCGTTGGCGATTCGCAGGGCCCGATTCGACTCGAAGATTGTGCGATCAGCCGTTCGCCAAGAATCGACGCGCCAGAGTGCGAGAGATCGAGTTGCCCGTGGAATTTGCACTCCTTGAGGATGAGCACTCCCTTTGAGTGTTTGAAAGATGCGTCAGCGAGGAACTCACTCTTGCTTAGTAAGAGTCCCGAATCGACGCCGTCGGCCGTAAACGAGCCCTGAAATCGGCACTTCTCGAAGCCGGTGCTAACACGATCTGCCTTGGTGTATGAGACATCGACATCGCTCAAGAATGTTGATTCTGGGCAGTTCAATGCGCCGCCGTTCTCGAACATATGTTTCGCGCTCAGCCCAGATGCGAAAGTGCATCCTCGAAGTTCGATATGTTCGTATAGCTCGGCCCCTAGGAAATCAAGGGTGGATTCAAATCGAACGCCGTTGAGACGTATGCGTGCGCTGATCTCCGCACCGTCGAAACTCATCGCCGTGCGTGTCCCTCCATTGACAAAAAGCGCCGAAGAGACGATCTCATCCCAGAGTTCCTGCAATACCGAGTGACCGCGCAATGACAGCGTCCGGCCTGTCTTGGCGAGGGATTCGAAGTGAGATTGACGTGCTGCCTTGTCAGAGTGCGCGAGGCAGTGCTTTCCGCTTGCAGTGGCCTCACCGAGGCAACCGTGTTGAGGGCATCGGAACCAAGTGGGGCCGCCCCCGCTACCCGAACCGTGTGGAGAGGCAAATGCGGTGTGCGATACGACGGTCTCGCCGCGCCGCTCAAGCCAAAATTCCGCCGTCGCGCCACCCGGCAAGCTCAGCGTTTTCCAGCGCTCGCGACGACTATCGCTCTGCTCTTCAGACATTTCTTCTCGACCGCTCCAAATTCAACTTCAACAGCCGCCCGAGAATCTCCTCGTCGGACATGCTCTCGCTGTAGTCAGTCCAGCCGTATGCCTTGGCGACCGCGGCGTCGAGTTCGCGGTGCACGTTCGCGGGCCACGCCGGCCGCTCGTTGTAGAGGTTGGTCAAGGTGCGCTTCTTCAGCTTCTCCTCGAAGCCTGGCTTCGCGAGCATAGGGCCCATTAGGGCAACCTGTCTGGGCGCGAAACCCGCGCTTCTCGTGGGGTGCGTGGCGGGTCTTTCGGCGACACCGCGAGCGCACCTCCAGGCGCCAGTAGGTGACGGCGATGCTCCACAACTGCGTTCTCAATGCAGATGCCTTGGCGATTGATGACTTGCATCAGTCGCTCGGCTTCCTGTAGGTCGCCCCTGGCATTCGCGTCAGCCCACTTGCGGAGTGTGCCCTTCTCATAAGCACACTTTGCGATGACGTATTCCTCGTACCAAGGCGCTACGTCCCCAACTTGTCGCATGTCGGCTTCCGTTAGCCAATACGCTTCTCGCGAAGATTTCGTCAACATCACTTCGATCAGATGCGCGGGGACGTGCTTTCTTGCGAGCCACACCTTGTAGGCATTGATCATCTGTTCATAGGCGTGGCGGGCAGAAGAGGCTTCCAGCGAGCCGTACTCTGAGCGGTCAAAATAGGGGCGATGAATTGCCACATTCTCAGGCGTGACTACTCGAACTGGCGCGCCCACAATCAACGCGAAGCAAGCGCTCCCGCATACGGGGCGGCGGCCTGCCGTAGATTCGCCTAGACAAAAAGGCGGAATCCAGATAGTTGCCAGGATTCGCTCGAATAGTGCAGCGATGCGAATAGCCTCGACAACGGAGCCACCCGGAGAATCAAGAAGAATCCCCAGTTTGCCATTGAGGAAGAGGGTCGGATTGGCGCGAGACCATTGGATTATGCGTTCGTAGTCCCCGGCGACAATCGTGCCAGACAAGATCATGGCCGGTTGGGTCAGCCGGCAGCCGTCGGGCGTTACGCTGCCGTAGGTTATGTCCATCCCGTACATGGGAGTCGGACCTGAAAGCCCAACGCATACGAGCAACACCAGCCGAAGCGCGAGAACTGCAGGGACGCGGGCGATCTTGGACGGGGCGTCTTCGCTGACGTCCGTCCCTGGCACGTTGAGCCGCAGGAATGACGCGTACCAAATTCTTCTTCGTCCAGATCGAGGGGTCACGTGTCGTGCCTTGATTCAAGAGGGTATTTCCCTCCCTAAATCGTAAGCTAAGAGGTAGCCTTAAGGAAGCTTCGACCTTGATCACCATAAGAATGAACGGCAGGAGGTAACGATGGTCTGGCTGGGGAACGTGCTGCGCGCGCGATTGAGGGTTCACGTCCTGATCGCATTTCTCTCTGCGCTTGGCGTCGGTGTCGCGGTGCTCATTCCGGAAGGCGTAGACCTCTGGTCAGAGTGGAAGGCCGCGCAGTTGCGAGCGGCTGCGCTTCCCCGCTACGCACCAACCCTTCTTCGAGTATGTAGCGATCTTTCCGCTGGAAAGGTTTCTCCAGATCACGCTTTGGACGCGGGGCGGCCTTACGCAGAAGCTTTGTTCAGCAGAAGAGTCTATTCGATCGGTGATATGGCCCAAGACTGCGCCAGTGCCTCATTTCGGCGCCGCATTGCGCCTACCGACTACCGCCTCGGCCGTGAGTATCAGAGATCCGAATGCTTTGCGGCGCAAGATGTTGCCGGCGCTCGTCAGTTCGCGCGGGACGAATTGAGTTGCGACATGGTCGAGATTGCGATGCAAGGCCTTGCACCTCTTGTTCCACCGTTCGTCGAATTCAAGAGTCAGAGGGGTCGCAGCCTCTCAAGTGTGCTTGCGTCGAGCGTGCAGCCCCTTGGCTTCATTGCCTTTGTCGTATTCGGAGCGTTACTTGCTGGACGGCTGCTCGCAACAGAAACGCATGCCGGATGGCGCCGAATCGGAATCATTGCCGCAGGTGGACTTCCTCTGTTGCTCGCCATCGGCGTGTACGTGAATAGCGAGGAACTCACTCCTGAGGGCATTGTTCTCACACTCGGCGGGATCATCATAGGTCCGATCGCGGTGCTCGGAGCGCGGAGGGTCGTCGGTTGGGTGCACGAAGGGTTCGATTCTGCGGGGCGGCGCGGGTCTTCGGCACGCGGAGAATCCAGCGTCGAGAGAAGCAATCTTGACGATCGTCGCGGGTTGTCCAAGGGGAACTCATTGGAACTCGCAAGTATCTCGCAAGCGCCGAGCGACGCGATCCAGCAAGTATCAACAAGAGTGACTGCGGAGAGGGTCCTCATAGCGCATTCCAGCGGACGAGCCGTTGAGGCTGACTTCTGGCCGCGCACTGCGGCGCGAGCGATAGATCTGTGTCTGGCTCTGATGCTCTCCAGCATTGTCGCGGTTCCGGGGTTCTTCATCGACCCAGAGAAGGTTCGTGGAGGTTGGATTCTTTTGCAGAAAATGTATGAACTCTGTTGGATCGTCCTCACGGTGATCGCATACGAGATCGTGTTGACCGCGATCACCGGAAGAACGATCGGAAAGTGGATCGTTGGACTGCAAATCGTCATGTCTGGCGACGAGTCACCCACGATGCTGCAACTCGGGAGGCGAACGCTGAAGTTGTTGACATTTGGCGTGTACTGGATGGTCTTCTTCCCGTACGCCCAGTTGATAGGCGCATATCGCGCGTATCTGGATCTCGGCAAGAACAGGGGCGCGATATGGGATCGCGACATCGGCAGTAGAGTCATTCAGCGAAGTGCGGCCTCGTGGCGGACCCTTGTGGCACTGATTCTTGCGGCACTATTGTTGGTGCTGGCTGTCGTTGGCCAACGTGTCGCGAAGGATGGAACTCACCGACGGTTCCAGGAGTCTTATCTCGGACAGCGCCGGTAGCATCCGCGCTGCTTCTGGGCCGTGTGCCTGGGCGGCGGATCGCTGCTCCAACTCGATCCGGCGCCACTTCTTGACGATTTCAGCCGCGGTGCGGGGTGCCGACATCCTCTTCGCCCGGGCAGTGGCGCTCGGGCGGCCAGTAGTGGTCGTTCGCTTGCGGGGAATGTATCGGTCGGCCCAGCGGCGGTCAACGAGTCGGCCGGAATGGTCATCGCGCCATCCCTCTCAACCCCCAGCGCCTGCCCATTAGGGAGGAACACTGGCAGGGAGCCGCTGGGCTGTCGATCGGTCGGAGCGTCGTTGCTTTAGCGTCGATCGCGCACGTCGACGCGGTGGATTGACGGTGGATTAACTCAATCGGGTGGTGATCTGCTTCGCGCTGTCGTTGTTGCTCACCGGAGGCTCGAAGTGGTGGACCCGAATACCGTCTTGCCTTGGCTGCTGGCGTTCGCCGCCGTGCCCAAGTTCATCCGCGAGGTCATCTCATTGTTTCGCGCCGCTCGGCGGCGACGTCGATCGCAGTGACACTGCCGCCGCGGTCGACGCGCACCGCCTGCCCGTCGGGCAGGAGCACGAGCAGCGACCCGTCGGCGAGCCTGAGCACGATCATGCGTTGAGGATGCGCGACTGGCGTGCCGGCGTCGATCGGCCGGAAGGACTAGGTGTGAAGCGTCAAGAGGTTGTTTCCTGACGCGGGTTTGAGTCGGGACATGGGCGGCATGCCGCCGATGCCTGCGTGGGGGCGGTGCCAGTTGTAGTGGTGCTGCCACTTGGCCAGCATGGCGGTGCGCTCGCTGGAGTGGTTGTAGGCGATGCCGTAGGCCCACTC
>CALMII010000064.1 GCA_937864115.1 uncultured Steroidobacter sp.
CTGGGCCAGGCGCGGCGGGCGGGGCCGCGCCAAGGAACGCCGGGTGCCCGGTGAGCTGGTGCCGGCGAAGAACCACCAGTTCACCGGTCAGCAGGAATTCCTTGGCGCGACCGAGCCCGATGCGCTGCGCCCAGATCACGGCGCCGCCATCGCCAGCCACCAGTCCCAGCGCGACGTGCGGATCGCCGATCTTCGCGTGCTCCGCGGCAAAGATCACATCCGAAAACAGCGCGAGCGTTGCGCCCAGTCCGACGGCGTGTCCGTTCAGGCGGCACACCAGCGGCTTGTCCAGATCGAGCATCGCGAACACGATGCGCTTGGCGACCCGCACTTCGTGATCGAACAGATGCGGGTTCGCGGCGTTGTGTGCGAGATGATCGAGATCGCCGCCGGCGGAAAATGCGCGGCCGGCGCCCGTCAGCACGATCACATCGGAATGAGGATCGGCGGCGGCATAGACGAATACATCCGCCAGTTCCTCGTGCAACTGCAGGTTCACGGCATTCATCGCGTCGGGGCGATTGAGCGTGATCGTGAGCTGCCTGCCCTTGCGGGTCAGAAGAATGGTTTCGTAGCTGCGAACGGGTTCGGCGGTCATGGGCGGGAATCCGGGGACGAAAAGGGCAGTCCGAAGACTGCCCTGATTTGTTGGTGCCGCTTGTCTGACTCGAACAGACGACCTACCGCTTACAAGGCGGTTGCTCTACCAACTGAGCTAAAGCGGCAAGTGTCGATGCACCGGCGGGGGCGATTGTAGCCGCTGCCCGAAGCTGAATCACGCCTCGATCCTCAGCCATTCCCCGAACCGGCGGGGCAGGCCCGCAGTTCCAGGCGGGTGATCTTGCCGGGGTCTGTCTGGAAAATGCTGGTATCGATCGCCTGCCCGGGCTCCTGCAGATCGGCATCGATCCAGTAGACCGAACCCGCCCGCTTGCGATCGTCGATGCGCGGCTCCAGGCCCAGGACGCGAATCTCCTCCGCCCGGCGCTGCGCACGCTGGTAATCGGAAAACACGCCGAGCGACAGCACGCTCGCAGGCTCGCTGCCGGGCATCAGGTACACATCGGTCACGCCGCTGTCGAGCAGCGACTTGAGCGCCGCCTCCGCCGCTTCGCGCGATTCGAAGTTCTGCACGCTGACCCAGTAGCCGATCCACAGTTCGCCCTGTTCGAGACGCTGGCGCGATTCGAAGCCCGCCGTCTTGAGCGCCGCCTGTGCATGTGCGGCATCGGCCAGATCCTGGAAGGGACCGACGCTGGTGCAGGCGAGTCGATCGGCCACGGCCGTGCGCTCGGGCGTCGGCGCGCTCGCGCCGAGCGGCGCAACGCGCGGCGGCTGCACGGGTTTGACGACCGCGGGTTCGAGCGAATCGGCCGCCTCCTGCGCGAGCACGATGCGCGGCGGCGGCGTCACGTTCGCCGGTGGCCTGCGATCGAGATCGCTCACGCGCACATCGATCAGCTGCGACCAGCTGAGGAAGAGCGCATTCGCGAGAATCATGACGAGACAGAAAGTACGCATGACGGATCAGTGAGATTCAGCGCGCCTTGCCGCCGCTGCCCCAGTACGCAGCGATGTCGGCGATCTCGGCGGGCGTCAGTTCCAGCTTGTTCTTGTGTTTCACTTTGCCGGCGACGATGTCGCGGGTCAGGCTTTCGAGCGACGCGGCGCTCTCGCCTTCCCAGTCGTCCGCCTCATGACACTGCACGCACTTCGCATTGGCCGCCGCCTTGCCGGCCGCCACGTCGGCGCCAGCGGCGGTGCCGAGCCACAGCATGCTCGCCGCCATGGTCACCATCCTGCGAACTGTTCCTGGCATGCCGGTTCCTCCTGCGCGGTCGCGATGATACACGACGCTCCGCACGCGCCTTTCGGGTTCTTCTGTAGGTCAGGCTTCAGCCCAATGGCACTGACTTAAGCGATCGGCCCATTCCTTTCACTCTCCAATCTTCTCCGTAGCTGCATTCAACACGCCACCACCGTAGTGAGTGGTGTGCCCGAGGGGCTTTGCTGGACCGTCGCGCGCAGGGATGCGCGCGCCGGAGCCTACAGGGATGTATTCACGGCGTTCCAGCAAAGCCCCTCGGGCACACCGCTCACGGCATCGTGAGCCACCGATCAGAGAAGACCCCCTCCCTGCCCTCCCCCGCTGCGCGGAGGAGGGGAAGAACAAAGCAGACTGTTTTCAGGCCGGCTCAAGCCGGCCCCACAGGCAGAGCCCCTGCAACACCAGATCCGGCACGGACTCGAATGGCGCGCGGATCAGACGTTCGATAGCGGACGCGGCGCCTCCGGTGAGCAGCAGCGCCGGCTGCACGCCGTGCTCCCGACTCATTGCATCGACCGACCGGTCCACCAGCGCAGCCAGTGCATGAGCCGCTCCCTGGTAGATGGCGCCCTGGGTGTTGTCGGCAAACAGCGCATCGCTGCGCGAGCCCTGCTCCGCGCGCCGTGCGATGTCGCTGGTGTTGCGCAGCAGGCTGCTCACCATGAGATCCGGACCCGGCACGATCAGTCCGCCCAGATGCTGTCCCGACGCATCGACGCCGTCGATGGTCATGGCCGTGCCGACGCCCACGATGCACGTGAGCTGCCTACTACGCTGGTAGGCCGCGATCACGCCGAGCCAGCGATCGACGCCGAGATTTCCCGGCACCGGATAGGCATTGCGCACACCGCAGGCCGCTGCAGTGGACGCCACGAACTCGGGTTGGATCTGCCAGCGTTCGTGAATGCCCGCACGCAGCAGTTCGCCGATGCGCTGCCCGCCGACGTTGGAAATCAGCACGCGCGCAGGCCGCGGCGATCTGTCCAGCACGATGCGCGCGAACGCGCCCGCATCCCAGTCGGCATGCGCTGCCGCATATTGCTCGCCGAGTCCGCGCTCATCGGCGACGGCCCACTTGATGCGCGTATTGCCGATGTCGAACAAGAGGATCATCGCGGCACCGCGCGCAGGCTGACTTCACCGGAGACGAAACGCCGCAGTTCGCCGTTCACGTCGAGCAGCAGCGCACCATCGACTTCGACGCCGCTGGCGATGCCGGCGATGGTCTCGGCGCCATTGATCACCTTCACCGACGCATGCGCCAGCGTATCGAGCCGCCGCCACTCATCGAGGAAGGGCTCGAACCCCTGCGCCGCGAACACCTGCAGCATGCCGATCACTTCATCTGCAATGGCGCCCGCCAGCGCGCTGCGCGTCGGTGTGCGCTCGCCGAGAATTTCGTGAACGTCAGCGATGAGCGCAGCCTGCTGTTCCGCGAGCGCGAGTCGCACCGATGCCGGCATGCGCATGTTCAATCCCATGCCGATGACCACGGTCGCGGGACCACCGGTTTCGCCGCGCATTTCGATGAGGATTCCGCCGAGCTTGCGGTTCTTCCAGATCAGGTCGTTCGGCCACTTGAGGCCGACGTCTGCCGCGCCGAAACGACGCAGTGCGCGCACGACGGCAACGCCCACGGCCAGACTCAGCGCCGAGAACGTCGGCGGCGCTTCCTGAAACTGCCAGCCCAGCGACATGGAAATTCCGCATCCGAACGGCGACATCCACGTCCGGCCGCGACGTCCGCGCCCGGCGCTCTGGATCTCGGCGATGCAGACGTGCGCGCGGCCCGGCGCCAGCGTCACCTCGTTGTAGACATGCCGGTTCGTCGAATCGACCGTCAGCATCACTTCGACGTCATCGAGCAGGCTGCGATTCTCCGCAGCAACGGACTCGAAGATCGCTGCGCGATTCAGCAGATCGACCGGCCGCGGCAGCCTGTAACCCTGCCTCGACACCGATTCGATTTCGATGCCGAGGTCCTGCAGCGTGTGAATCAGCTTCCACACCCCGCCGCGCGAGACGCGCAGCCGCTTGGCGAGTTTCTCGCCCGAGCGGAATTCGCCATCGGCCAGCAGCGAGAGCAGACGAAGTCGGCGCGTGAGTGCCTGGGAACGGCGCGGTAAGAGCATCGCTATTTCAACGGGGACGGAACAGCCAGAGTCTGCGGACGCGGTTCTCCGAACCCTGCAGCATGCGCTCGATGTTCGCGCGGTGCGTGTAGCAGACGAACAGCAGCATCGCGCAGCCGAACGTCAGCAGGGCGATCGGCGGCGACGCGGTCGATACCAGCAGATAGACAGGAAACGCAGCCACCGCCAGCATCGTGGCGAGGCCGACGAATCCCGTGATCATCACGGTCAGCAGCCAGACCAGCAGCACCGGAATCAGCGCTACCGGATACAGGCCGGTCAGGACCCCCAGCAGCGTGGCTGCGCCCTTGCCGCCACGGAATCCGTACCACACGGGATAGACATGGCCGATGACGACGGCGGACGCGCAGGCCACCGCGAGCCAGTCCCGACCGATGGCGGGATCGAGATCGACGAATGGAATCGCCAGGGTCGGCAGCACTGCGGCCGCCAGCCAGCCCTTGCCGATGTCGATCACCATCACCCAGAACGCGAATCCATAGCCCTGCGTGCGCAAGGCATTCGTGCCGCCCGCATTGCCGCTGCCCAGCGTGCGGATGTCGACGCCGCCGCGCAGTTGCCCGACGATCAGGCTGCCGATGAGCGCGCCGAGCAGGTAGGCGATGAGGGTTTTGATGCCGAGTTCGAGCATTGGAGGAGGATAAGTGACGAAAGTGACGAAAGTCACGAAGGTGACGCGGATGAGAGGCTCGAGGTTCTTGCCCTCATCACATTCGTGACTTTCGTCACTTCCTCTCAGGCAGATGCACTTCCGCAATCATGCAGCGGACGCTGCCGCCGCCGAGTCGTTCGATGGTGGGGATGTCGGCGCTCACGATCCGCTCGCCGCGCGCGGTCAGCGCCGCGAGCTGTGAAGCATCGAGCGAATTGCGCGCGCACTCCGACATGGCGATCACGGGCGACCCCAAGCGCGTGCGCAGTTCGAGCATGTTGCCGGCGAAGTTCTGCATCTGGGCCATGCTCAGATCGACGATGACCCGGCCGCTCGATTCCAGCAATCGGATCACGGCCTCACGGCGTGAAGGCTCGATGCAGGCGCTGCAGACGGCGGCGAAATGCTCGCCGACCGACATCAGGACATTGGTGTGATAGATCGGCGCGCCGCCTGCATCGAAGGCATCGAACGCGACGATCTCGTAATCGAGCCGTTGCGCGAACTCGCCGAGTACGTCCATGTCGGTACGCGGGGAAAGACAGGCATAGGCGATGCGATGGCGGCGATCGAGGACGAGACTGCCGGTGCCTTCGAGAAACTTTTCCTCCGCTTCGCGGTGCGTGAGATCGATCGTGCGGCTGACGTGAAAGCCATGTTCGCGATCGAGCGTCTCGATGATGTCGAGCCGGCGTTCCAGCCGGCGGTTCGGCGCCAGCATCGGATACAGCACGACGGTGCCGTCGGCGTGGAAGCTCACCCAGTTGTTGGGAAAGAGGGCATCCGGGGTGTGCGGCTCGGACGTGTCGTCGACGACGTGCACGACGACGCCCGCGAGCCGCAAGCGCTCGGCCAGCGTGTCGAATTCGCGCAGCGCTGCGGCCTGGGCCGCATCCACCGGCTCGCCGTCGTTGAGCTGCTGGAAACGGTTCGACGCGGCGGTCTGCACGTTTCCCGCAAAGCGCACGGGCCGGATCATCAGGATGTGCGAGGCGGTCTGGGCTTCGTTCATGGCGGGGAGGATGTTGGATTCTTGGAGAGCGTCAACCATTAGCGGCAATTCCCTGCTTGCCTGCCTGCGACGACGCTCCTAGACTCGATACCAGACATTCGTCTGGTAATTCGATCCATGCCCCCACTCAGCTCCAGGCAATTGGAAGTATTGGCTTTTATCGAGCAGTTCATGGCTGCTCACGGGATGCCGCCCACTCGCGGAGAGATCGCCGCCGGACTCGGACTGAAAAACCGGCAAGGCATCGACCAGCATCTGCGGGCACTGGCGGGCAAAGGCGCTCTCGAACTCGCCCCGGGGATTTCCCGCGGCATCCGGCTGCCGGGCGTTTCGAGCGGGATCAGAATGAAAACGGCCGACACCGGCAACGGCCTGCCGCTGCTCGGTCGCATCGCGGCAGGCTCGCCCATCCTCGCGCTGGGCAACGTCGAAGATCGCATCGCGATCGACCCCGCCCTATTCCGTCCGCGCGCCCACTTTCTGCTGCGCGTGCGCGGCGACAGCATGAAGGACGCCGACATCCTCGATCGCGATCTGCTCGCCGTGCATCGGACCTCGCAGATCAGCGATGGACAGATCGTCGTTGCCCGCATCGGCGATGAAGCGACGGTGAAGTACTACCGGCGCCAGGGTGATCGCGTGCGGCTCGAACCCGCCAATGCGGCGTACAAGCCGATCGAGATCGACCTGCAGCGACAGGAACTCACGATCGAAGGACTGGCCGTGGGCGTCATCCGCACGGGACTTGCGCATTCGCAATGAACCGTCATGGATCGCGCAGCAACGCTCGAACGGCTCACGCGGCTGTGCAATCTCAATCGCGAAGGCGTCGCGCCGCCCGCGATCGAAGCCACAGGATTTGCTGAACTCGATGCCGCGCTGCCGCACGGCGGCTGGCAGAGCGGCACCCTCGTCGAACTGATGCCGGCACAGACCGGCATCGGCGAACTGAGCCTGCTGATGCCGGCGCTGGCGCGAATCACGCAGGGCGAACGTCGCGTCGCGATGATTTCGCCTCCCTACATTCCCTTTGCGCCTGCGTTGAACAATCACGGCGTACGGCTCGAACATCTGCTGATCATTCGCGCAGAGAAAAATGTCGACGTGCTCTGGGCGATCGAACAGACGTTGCGCTGCCAGTCTTTCGGCGCCGTGCTCGGCTGGCCGGAGGCGATCCGTGATCGCGACGTGCGGCGATTGCAACTTGCCGCCGAGGCGGGTCGCAGCACGGGATTTCTCTATCGTGCGCCGCAGGCCGCACGCGAGGCCTCGCCAGCGGCGATACGCCTGCGGTTGCAGGCAAGCGGCCCTGGACTATCGATCGAAATCCTGAAATGCCGCGGCGGTCGCACCGGACATTCAGTAGCGGTGAACGTCACCTCCCGGCAGATCACCGCCCGCTCCTGCCAGCGGCCGGCCGCCAGCAGCCAGTAGGCTTTCCCCCATGCTCTGGCTTTGCATTTCCCTGCCCGGATTGCCGCTGGAGGCTTTGCAGCCTGAAAAAACCGGCGTGCCCACCGTCGTGACCGCCTGCGAAGGCAGCACGCGCTGGATCATCGACTGCAATGAAGCCGCCGAACGTGCACACCTGAAGGCGCCGATGAATTACACCGTGGCCCTGGCCGTGCAACCGCAACTGACGATGCTGAATCGCAGGATCCGCGCCGAACGGGCGGCGCTCGAACGGCTGGCCGGCTGGGCCTATCAGTTCAGCGGCACCGTCATCCTGGGAGACATTCCTGTCGAGCTGCGTCTGGCACGAACCGCCTGTCTCTGGCTCGAAATCGAGGCCAGCCTCACGCTGTTCGGCGGATTCCGCAATTTCATCGAACGGCTGGAATGCGAACTCAAGCAACTCGACTACAGCTATCGGCTCGGCATCGGACCGACGCTCGAAGGCGCCGCGCTGCTGGCGCGTGCCGGCATCCGCATGGCGGTGACCTCGCCGCATGCGCTGTTCGCGCGCATTCGCAATCTGCCGCTGGGCGAACTGACATTGCCGCCGCAGATCGCCGATCAACTGCACACCGCGGGCGTCCGCACGCTGGGTCTGTTGCTCGAACTGCCGCGCGAGTCCATTGCCAAACGCTTCGGCCCTGACATCAGCGACTTTCTCGATCGCCTCATGGGCGTTGCGGCCGATCCGCGCGTCGCCTTCCGGCTGCCCGAGAAATATGCGGCGCATTTCGAATTCGAGTTCGAAGTCCGCAACACTGAAGCGCTGCTGTTTCCGCTGCAGCGCATGCTGCAGGAGTTCGCCGGCTATCTGCGCGCACGCGACACGGGCGCGCAATGTTTCAGCATCGTCTTCGGCCATCGATCCGCGCCCGCCACCTGCGTGCGTATCGGCGCTTCGACGCCGGAGCGCAACGCCGGACGATTCCTGGCGCTGGTCCGCGAACGCATGCAGCACGTGACACTGCCCGAGCCGACGATCGGATTGAGCGTGCTCGCCGACGAATTCGCCTCACCCACGGCGCTGCAGAACGATCTGCTGAATCGGTCGCTGCAGCAGACCGAAGATCTCGCCCACACGCTCGACCGCATCTCGATGCGGGTCGGCGAAAATAACGTGCATTACGTGCGATCTGCCGCGGATCATCGTCCCGAAAAAAGCTGGACCACTGAGGAAGCCGCGGAGAAGTTTCCGCAGGTGCACTTCCCGGATCGTCCGCTGTGGCTGCTGCCGGAACCGCGTGCCCTGGGCTCTGCGACGTTGCCCGGCCCGGCGTCCCGAGCCGAGCGCATCGAATCGGGCTGGTGGGACAACGATGAGGACGTGCAGCGCGATTACTACGTCGTCCGCATGAGCCAGGGGCCGGATCTGTGGGTGTTCCAGGATCTGCGTACTGCCGACTGGTATCTGCACGGGTTCTGGTCATGAACGCGGCTGCGGGGTACGCCGAACTGCACTGCCTCAGCAACTTCACGTTCCTGCGCGGCGCCTCGCATCCGCAGGAACTGGTGCTGCAGGCCGAAGCGCTCGGCTACGAAGCGCTGGCGATCACCGATGAATGTTCGATGGCGGGTGTCGTGCGCGCCCATGAGGCGGCAAGAAAGGCGAAATGCCGCCTCAAACTCATCGTCGGCTCCGAGTTTCACACCAGCGACGGAATGCACCTGGTTCTGCTCGCCCCCACGCAGATCGCCTACGCGCAGATCTGCGCTCTCATTACGCTGGCCAGAGAGAAGTCACCGAAGGGTCGCTACCAGCTTCATCGCTCGCAGCTCGAAGCGAATCTGACTGAATGCCTGGTGCTGTGGATACCGCCGCCGGAACCGCTGATTTCCCAGGCGGGCTGGCTGCGCAACAGATTCCCCGACCGCTGCTGGATCGCCGTCGAACTGCATCGCGGGGCCGATGATGAATCGCGTCTCGCAGCGTTGCGGCAACTGTCCGCGAGCAGCGGCGTTCCGCTGGTCGCCGCCGGCGATGTGCACATGCATGTACGCGAACGCCGCGCGTTGCAGGACACCGTCACGGCCATTCGTCATGGCTGCACCATCGAACAGGCAGGTCATCGGCTGCTGCCCAATGGCGAACGTCACCTGCGCACGCGAAATGAATTGCAGTCTCTGTATCCCGCAGCACTGCTGGCCGAGACCGTTCGCATTGCCGGGCTATGCCGGTTCTCGCTGGGCTCACTGAAATATCACTATCCCCATGAACTGGTACCGCAGGGCCTGACCGCAACGGAGCATCTGCGGCAGCTCACGGAGGAAGGATTGAAGTATCGATGGCCGAATGGATTGCCTGAAAAGGTCCGGCCCACGGTGGAAAAAGAACTCGGCCTGATCGCCGAGATGGGCTACGAGCATTTCTTCCTCACCGTGCATGAACTGGTGAACTACGCACGCTCGGCAGACATTCTCTGTCAGGGCCGGGGATCGGCCGCCAACTCCATCGTCTGTTATGCGTTGCGCATCACCGAGGTGAATCCTGAACTGATCGACACCCTGTTCGAGCGCTTCATCAGCAAGGAACGCAACGAACCGCCGGACATCGACGTGGATTTCGAACACGAACGGCGCGAGGAAGTCATCCAGCACGTCTATGAGAAATACGGCAGGGAACGCGCTGCCATCGCCGCTACCGTCATCACTTACCGTGTCCGCAGCGCCATCCGCGATGTCGGCAAGGCGTTGGGCATCGATGCCGACATCGTCGATCGACTGGCGAAGTCGCATGCCTGGTGGGACACCTGGGAAAGCTTCTTCGCCAGCCTGCAGAAACAGGGACTGCACCTGGAAGCGGGCGTGGGTCGCCGCCTCCATGCGTTGATCCAGGATCTGCGCGGATTTCCGCGCCATCTTTCCCAGCACGTCGGCGGCTTCGTGATCGCCGAGGAATCCATCAGCCGGCTCGTTCCCATCGAAAACGCGGCGATGCCGGATCGCACCATCATTCAATGGGACAAGAACGATCTGGAAACGCTGGGCCTGCTCAAGGTCGACGTACTCGCGCTCGGCATGCTGACGGCCATTCGTCGCAGCTTCGATCTGCTCAAGCGCGCCGGCACCGGCCCGACGAGCATGAGCGAGATTCCGCGCGAGGACTCGGCAACCTACGACATGATCTGTCGTGCCGACACCATCGGCGTATTCCAGATCGAATCGCGGGCGCAGATGAGCATGCTGCCGCGCTTGCAGCCGCGAAATTACTACGACCTGGTGATCGAGATCGCCATCGTGCGACCCGGTCCGATCAAGGGCGGCATGGTGCATCCGTATCTGAAACGACGCGGCATGCGGGCAGAAGACATTCCTTATGCGAAGGAAGCTCTCCGGCCCATCCTGCAAAAGACCCGGGGCGTGCCTATCTTCCAGGAACAGGTCATGCAGATTGCCATTACCGCCGCCGGCTTCAAGCCGGGCGAGGCGGATGAACTGCGGCGTGCCATGGGTTCCTGGGAACACAGCGGCACCATGAATACGTATCAGCAGAAGCTCATGGAGGGCATGGCGGCAAATGGATATGCCAGGGAATTCGCGGAAGCCATCTACCAGCAGATCGAAGGCTTCGGCGAATACGGCTTCCCGGAATCGCACTCCGCTTCCTTCGCCCTGCTGACTTACATCTCGAGCTGGCTCAAATGCCATCGTCCCGCCGCCTTCTTTGCCGGGCTCATCAACAGCCAGCCCATGGGGTTCTATCAGCCTGCGCAGTTGCTCGAACAGGCGAAGCGTCAGGGACTCGGGATTCTGCCGATCGACGTGAACGTCAGCGAATGGGATTGCACGCTGGAGCCCGATGCGCAGGGCAAGCACGGCATTCGACTGGGGTTCAGACTGGTGCGTGGACTGCGCGAGCCGGAAGGCGAGAAGATCGTCGCTGCACGTGGAGACAGGCCGTTTTTCTCAGTCAAGAACGTGGCCGACCGGACGGCACTCGCCAAACGCGCCATGCGTGCGCTGGCGCTCGGCGGCGTTTTCCGCAGCATTACCGATCACCGCAATATCGCGTTCTGGAATGCGCTGGGAGTCGAACACCTCCCAGGCATGCTCGACCAGGTCGCGGCGACCGACCGGCAGATCACCCTGCCGGCGCCGAGCGAAGCCGAAGAGATCCTGCGCGACTACCGGCAACTGGGATTCAGCACGGGCAGGCATCCGCTGGCGTTGCTGCGATCCCGCCTGCTCCATCGCGGCATCGTGCGTCGACGCGATCTGGAATCGCTGAGCAGCGGCAGCAAGGTCAGCGTCAGCGGCCTGGTCACTCATCTGCAGCACCCGCAGACCGCCAAGGGCGTCATCTTTGCCTCGCTCGAGGACGAGACCGGCATCAACAACATCATTTTCTGGCCGGGCGTGTTCGAGGAGTTCCGCCACGAAATCCTGCAATCCAACCTGATGGCGGTGGAAGGCGAACTGCAGAACCAGGACGGCGTCGTTCACGTCGTCGCAGAGCGCGTCGAGGATCTGACGCCGTGGGTACGATCGCTGCCGAGGAATTCGCGGGACTTTCAGTAGCGCGTGAGCAGCCATAGCGGCTTCGTCGCCGGCCCGCACGTCCTCCATCTGCAATACTCATTGCGGCAATTCCTTAGGGACCGAGGGACCTCACCGGGTGGGTGCAGCAAGCCGCGCCGGGTAGTCTTCCTGCGTGTGATGAGGAGGATGGCGATGACCGACGCGAGCGTATCCCGCGAACCTTGGCATACGCTCGATGCGAATGCGGTCGTTGAACGGCTGAAGTCGGACACCGAGCACGGACTGTCTGCCGCCGAGGCCGCTGCCCGACTGCAGCAATATGGTTCGAACCGCCTGCCGCGCGCGCGACGTCGGCCGGCGTGGCTGCGACTGCTGCTGCAATTCCACAACGTGCTGATCTACATCATGCTGCTGGCGGCGATCATCACGGCGCTGCTGCAGCACTGGATCGACACCGGTGTGCTGCTCGTCGCAGTCGTGGTGAATGCCATCGTCGGTTTCATCCAGGAAGGCAAGGCCGAAAGCGCGCTCGATTCCATTCGCGGGATGCTGGCAAGTCAGGCGACGGTGCGTCGCGACGGCGAACAGCGCAGCGTCCCCGGCGACGATCTGGTTCCCGGCGACATCGTGCTGCTCGCCTCGGGTGATCGCGTGCCCGCCGACCTGCGGGTCGTATCGGCGAAGAACGCACGCGTCGACGAGGCGCTGCTCACGGGCGAATCCGTCGCCGTGGAAAAGAATGTCGAAACGGTTGCCGTCGACACGTCGCTCGGCGACCGACGCTGCATGCTTTATTCCGGATCGCTCGTGACGACCGGACAGGCTGTCGGCGTGGTCATCGGCACGGGTGTCGACACGGAACTGGGCCGCATCAGTTCGATGTTGCGCGATGTGAAGCCGGTGACCACGCCGCTGGTACGACAGATGGCCGACTTCAGCCGCTGGCTGGCCGTCGCCATCATCGGCATTGCGGCGCTGACGTTTCTGCTCGGTACGTGGTGGCGCGGGCACTCGCCGGCGGACATGTTCACGATGGTCGTGGCACTGGTCGCTTCCGCCATTCCGGAAGGATTGCCGGCGATTCTCACCGTGACCCTGGCGCTGGGAGTACAGCGCATGGCACGGCAGCGCGCCATCATCCGTCATCTTCCTGCCGTCGAAACACTCGGATCGGTGTCGGTGATCTGTTCCGACAAGACCGGCACGCTCACCCGCAATGAGATGACCGTGCAGCGTCTGGTGACCGCCGGAAAAATCTATGACGTGAACGGTATCGGCTACGCGCCGAAGGGGTCGATCGATGTCGGCGAGCAACCGGTCACACCCGCAGAAGATCGCGACCTGACGTTGTGCTGTCGCGCTGCCATTCTGTGCAACGACGCGACCCTGAATGAGGATGGCGACGACTGGCGCATCGTCGGCGACCCTACTGAAGGTGCACTGGTCGTCTTCGCTGCGAAGGCCGCACTCGACGCCGGCGACGAACGCTCGCAGCACTCGCGACTCGACGTCATCCCTTTCGAATCCGAGCATCGCTACATGGCGACGCTGCATGCGCACGCGGGCGGCGCGATCATGTTCATCAAGGGCGCTCCGGAACGGGTGCTGGACATGTGCTCGCAGCAACGCGTCGACGGCACTGACGCACCGCTCGACCCGGATTACTGGCGGCGTCAGGCCGTGGACTGCGCGGCGCGTGGATTGAGACTGTTGTCGATCGCCTGCAAGACTCTGCCGGCGGATGAACCCAGGATTCCCGAAGGCGCCGTCGACGGCGGATGCACCTTGCTCGGACTGTTCGGCATCATCGATCCGCCGCGCGAGGAGGCCATCGAAGCCGTCGCCACCTGTCACGGCGCCGGCGTGAGCGTCAAGATGATCACGGGAGATCATGTCGAAACGGCGCGCGCCATCGGTGCGGCGCTCGGCATCGGCAAGGGCGAACCGGCACTGACGGGCGCCGAGATCGAGAGCCTCGATGATCAAGCTCTGCGCGCCGTCGTGCATGACATCGACATCTATGCGCGGACCAGCCCGGAGCACAAGCTGCGCCTCGTGAAAGCCCTGCAATACAACCGGGCCGTCGTCGCCATGACTGGCGACGGCGTCAACGACGCGCCGGCCCTGAAGCGTGCCGACATCGGTGTCGCCATGGGACGCAAAGGCACCGATGCCGCCAAAGAAGCTGCGGCCATGGTGCTGACCGACGACAACTTCGCCACGATCGGCAACGCCATTCGCGAGGGGCGCGGCGTCTACGACAACATTCGCAAGTTCGTTCTGTTCATGCTGCCGACCAACGGCGGCGAAGCGCTAGTCGTCATCATCAGCATCCTGTTCGACCTGCCTCTGCCGCTGACGCCAGCGCAAGTACTGTGGATCAACCTGGTGACGTCGAGCACGCTCGGCGTGGCGCTGGCCTTCGAACCCACCGAATCCAACGTCATGCAGCGCGCCCCACGAGATCCGGGAGCAGGACTGCTCGACCGCCTTCTCGCCTGGAGAGTAGCGGTCGTATCGTTACTCATGATGGCGGCAACGCTGACGCTGTTCCTGTGGCAACTCGGTCTCGGCGCCGGCATCGACAGCGCCCGTACCATGGCCGTCAATGCGGTCGTGGCCTGTGAAATTTTCTATCTTCTCAGCAGCCGCTCGATCCATGGTTCGATGGTCCATTCGCGCGTACTGTCCGGAAATCGATATGTCCCCCTCACGATCGTCGCCTGCATCATCCTGCAGATCATCTATACCTATACGCCGCCGATGCAGCACGTGTTCGCAACTGCAGCGCTGGGACTTGCGGAATGGGCGATGGTGATAGCCGCGGGAGCCGTCCTGTTCCTGGCCGTCGAGATCGACAAGTCGCTGCAGAACCGGAAGAGGCGCAAGCGGAAAGCAGAAAATACGCCTTCAGTCGACAACTCCAATCGGGTGACAGCATGAGCACTACATATCGCATTCTGGCTGCCACAGATTTTTCAGCGGACGCCACCAACGCCGTCGAGCGGGCAGCAATGCTCGCAGCGGAACACGGCGCGCAGTTGCGGTTGCTGCACGTGGTCAGCGAGCCGTCGGTCGTTCAGTTGCGGGCGGGGCTGCGCTCAGGAACGGATGTTGAGCGCTTGCTGGTCGCGGAAGCGCGGCGATCCATGGAGAAACTCGCGGGTGAGATTCAGGCGCGTCATTCAGTGATCGCCATTCAGCAGGTCGAGGTCGGATCGATCGTCGACACGGTGCTGCTTGTCATGAAGCAGTCAGATCTGCTGGTCGTTGGACCGCGCGGCCTGCACCCGACACAGTCGCTCTTCATGGGATCCATGGCCGAGCGTTTGCTGAGACGCGCAGTATGTCCGATGCTCGTGGTACGAAGTCCACCGCGAACACGCTATGCGCGGATCCTGATTCCCGTCGATTTTTCATCGCATTCGCTGGCGGCGATCGCGTTCGCGCAATCGCTGGCGCCTGGCGCTACACGGCAAGTGCTGCATTCCTTCGAATGCCCGTTTGAAGGCCAGCTGCGCATGGCTGGCGTGCAGCAGAACATCATCGACGAATACCGCCAGGACGCCGCCGTCAAGACACGAACATCCATGGATGAATTGCTCGCGTCCATACCGGAGAAAGCCTTGCGGTCGACCATCGACTACGGCGATCCGCGCGCAGTGATTGTTGCGACGGTAGAACGTCAGGCTGTTGACCTGATCGTCATCGGCAAGCGCGGGCGCTCCATGCTGGAAGAGCACTTCATCGGCGGCACCACCCGTGCGGTACTGGCAGGAGCGTCATGCGACGTCGCGGTGGTGCCCGAGAACTCTCCTCTCAGGGGAAAGTCGTCGTCCAGCTAAGAACGACGTCCTGGGCGCGTCGTCCTCAGCCGGTAGCGTGGCGGGGATAGGAAACCGTTTCAGATTTGATCGTCGACGCAAAATGCTTGGCAGCCATTGCCTGACGCAGCTTCTTTGCCGCATCGGCCCGCTGACGACGCGACTTGTTGATCGCCGCCTTGGCGACCGAGACATCGATGACGTGGCTTCTGACGATCTGGCGCCTTTCGAGGGTGTTCATGTGCCACTCCGCTGCAGTGCGATCAAATCGAATCGTGCAAATGGAAAAAGCCCTGCCGGATAGACCGGCAGGGCTTATTCGCATTTAAGAGCCTGGCAGTGACCTACTCTTGCATGCCCGAAGGGCACACTACCATCGGCGCACAGCGTTTTCACTTCCGAGTTCGAAATGGGATCGGGTGGTTCCCGCTTGCTATTGCCGCCAGGCAAACTGGCTCCGCGTACTGGCTCGTTGATTGCTCAACGCGCCCCGGAATTCGAAAGTTGTTTGACGCTCATGTCACATTCATGAGTATCCAAGTCGCCCAAACCTGCAACAGTCCTTGAAGACTGTCCAAGCCAATTGGGTGTTATATGGTCAAGCCTCACGGGCAATTAGTACTGGTTAGCTCAATGCATTACTGCACGTACACACCCAGCCTATCAACGTCGTAGTCTTCGACGGCCCTTTAGGGGAATCGAGTTCCCAGGGAAACCTAATCTTGGGGGGGGCTTCGCGCTTAGATGCTTTCAGCGCTTATCCCGTCCGTATATAGCTACCCGGCAGTGCCACTGGCGTGACAACCGGAACACCAGAGATACGTCCATCCCGGTCCTCTCGTACTAAGGACAGCTCACCCTCAAGTTTCCAACGCCCACGGCAGATAGGGACCGAACTGTCTCACGACGTTCTGAACCCAGCTCGCGTACCACTTTAAATGGCGAACAGCCATACCCT
>CALMII010000065.1 GCA_937864115.1 uncultured Steroidobacter sp.
CCAGTCAGCGAAGACAACCCAGAACTTTCCTTCGGCATCGTTGGGTCCGTGCGCGCCTGCATATACGCGCTGCGGAACGCCAGAACATGTGACGTTGGCATGCGCCATTGAGTTGACGAGAACAAAAAGCAAGACGGCGGCGCATCTCACCATGGGTACTTCCTCCAAGAAATTACAGCAGTGACGACACTGAAACCAATAGAGCCTTCATCCTGGCGTTTCCTTTTTCGTCGTGACATCGACGCCTGGTGAGTCATTCTCGTCTCGGTCACAGTGCAAGTGTTGTCGTTCAGGTAGAGCGCGACGCGAGATCCAGTGGTGAACGCCACGAGAAGATCAGCCCTAAGGCGATTGAGGCCAGGATAAAAACATTGATGAGAAGATCGAATCCCTATGCACTAGTCGGTCGTATGTGCCGCACACCGCGATGCAGCCGAGTATGGCCGCAATGTCATAGACAAAAAATCCAAAGTAGCGACCACTCAAATCCAAAAGCACGCAACCGAGAGAAATCAAAACGCATGCGAAACAGCATTGTCGGCACAGTTAAAAATGTTAGACCCCAAGATACTGCTATCTCGGCAATGGTTAGTACTCGCTGCATCGAGTTCACGGCGGCGGTCTTATAGATTCTCCAGAAGTAGAGTCTGCTCAGACTGATCAGTATGGCGAGCTAGATTGGCCGCCGATGGCCGTCTCTGCGATGCCACTTGTGAGTAAGCAGCACCAAGAGTGCTGCCATGTATGCGGCGTTCGTTCCATACAGCCTTGGCGTTGCTGCAAGGTGGTTCGAGTGACTGGTCGGTAAGGGGGAAATCTACCAACCACCGAGCAGCGTTTCGCTAACGGTACAACTCGAATCTACTAGGTACAGGGTGATGGTCTCGCCTGTGACATACGCGGTCAGCAAATCGGCCTTGATTCGATTGATGCCGGGATGATTTGGGTAAACCGACGCGAAGTTCGGTCCGTATCCGCTTTGAGAGGTGCACTCAACTAGGTCGGGTGACATTCGTATGTTGACCCCACCGTTTGCAGTGTTGACAAGCTTTACTACCTTCCCGTTGGCGGTCCAGCCGGGCCCTTGAGCGCCTGCAGAAGATGCGGCTAGTGCGGCCGCAATGGACAGGACGGCGATTCTAGCAATCGGCTTCAACTGCTTGGTCATCACTGTTCCTCGTTGATCGAACGCCACGTGTGAGCGACGCCCATCGCAGCAGCTCCGGAGGTTGTCCGGTGCTGAAGAATGGTTCTCAGTTGGCAGAGGTTGAGGGTGGTAGAAGCTATTCCCATGCTCCTGCTCTTCGCTTATCCGTCAACGTGATCCTTGAATACGCCGTTATCCAAGCCGGCGTTGTTGTTGGAGTGATTCTCAGCGTTAGCAGAGTGAATTGTCAACGACGATATAGCGGAGGACAGGTGTCATCGCGTGGCAACCAATGACAAGGCCCGATCGATCGCGGGGGAGAAGTTAGGCATGCCGCTCGTTGACGATCTGCCTCCATATCGACGGCAGCCATCGCGACTACCATCATCGCGCCAGCTCTCATGCCTTGGCATGGATTCCTCAGGGGCGTCTCAACTGAATGTAGCTGATATCCTCGCCGTCGCCCCACCGGGTACAAGTACCGGTTCCCACAATCCGGATGGGTCGGTCCGCCATCTGCGCAGCGAGGAGGGCCGCGTATGTCTTCTTTCCGATCTCGGAGTTTTCGTCCTGACCATCCAGTAGTTTGTATTGGCTGCGCACGTCGGGCGCGAGGTTGTGGCGCTATCAAGCCAGACATAAATCAGTCCGTCTGAGCTGCGGACGATCAAGGACTCGATATGCCCGTATGCTTCGCTTGAGCATGCCAACGACGAGATCGATAGGTTGGCAATGAGTGCCATGAATAGAAATAGGACTTTGTCGTTCATGATGCCTCCGTTGACGAGTCCGATTCCAACGCGCTGTTTCAAATCCGAAACTGAAGCTAAGATTGGTTGCCTTTACGGCTGATGCTGGCCTCTTTAGGAGTGGCAGCGCAGCCAGAGCATACAAACAAAAGACGGTAGTAGGGAAAGACGCACATTGAGTGCATGGTGCCTCGCGATCTCCGCCGTGTTCGGTGTGCTGTACTGTGAGTGGTCGATGGGCGGTATCGATGATCGAGATGGGAGTGAGAGTGCCTGGATTTCGAGAAGAGAATAACAACAAGTGACGTTCGCACGGCGGTGCAGAATGCGTGCTTCGCTGATGTCGCGCGACTACTGCGATTCAGGCGCGCGTCCCGGACCTTTCATGGAAGCTCTCGATGAGGCCGTTCTGCCACGGTCAGCTGGGAAATGCAGGCTGCCGACGTGCGAGTCACGTAGCCGCATCATCGTGACCTTGACGATAACCCCGAGCCATTGCCGCTGCGGACGAACTGCGACATCGCGAGGCGCCTACTGCTCTCATGCAGCGAAGAGGGGCTACTGCTTTGCAAGCACGAAGACGTTGACATCTCCGCTTCAGCGCAGCAATGATCTGTGCAATGCGAGCGTCGACGAACATTGTGAAGTGTTCGATGCGCCGCTAACGGGGCAGGTCGATTCGCTCCTGGCGGGCATTCAGAAGAGGCGCAGGCTGGCACGGTCTGAACGAAGGAGCCGGCAAATAGGTCGGCACGCGAGCGTATGCGTCGCAGAACGCAACGCCCTAACGGATAGGAGAACGAGATGGGAGTTCTCGGCAAGAAGGATGCGATGCGGTGTTTCATGCCGCAGGAATGCGATGCGATCGTGGCATCCAAAGTCTTCCATGCATGCCGCGAGATGGTGCTCCACATCCGCTGCATTGCTCTGAAATCCTCATGAGGTCATTTGAAATGAAGCGAATGCTTCCATTGCTCGCGCTCCTCGCGTGCGTCTCAACCGTTCAGGCCAATGTTGCCTGTACCGGTCAGGTTGGCTATTTGGGCTACGACCAGAATGGTGCGGTCGTAATCGCCGTCGGGACAAACATCCACACGATCTGCAGTTCTACGAGTCAGGGTAACTTCCAGATCAACACGGTGGCATGCAAGGGATTTTATACGACCTTGTTGGCGTATCGGATCACCGAAAAGCCTGTCACGATCTTCTACAACGACCCCGCGCTGACGTCCTGCTCCCAGATCGGGGCTTGGTCCAACCAGCCGAGTGCCTACTTCATCGAGATGGCGCTCTGAAGTCCGTCAGTGCTACGTGCGAACCTGCCTCGGCATGGCTTTCAAGGAAATCTTTCTTGAGCAACGGTCTCGGTATGAGCGACCGAGAAGAGCAAGGCGGACTCGTGTGATTGGACATCCGGTAGTAGGTATGAACTCATGCCGAGAAGTACCCGACGACTTCGGCGGCAACCTCACACACTCATGGCTCGCAGCCCTGCCGTCGACACGCCGCACATCGATCGCGAATATCTCGGAAGGGTATGAACTTATTAGAAGGGGGGGGGATGAGAGCGAAGATGTCGCTAGTATCGGCCGCATTCTTGGCTTTGGTCATTACTTCACCAGCTGAGAGTGCTAACTATGAGGGGATTGTCACCCACGTCGCGCCGTTGAATGGCAAGGTCTATGTCGCACTTGGTGGCGGGGCATTTGACGGTCCAGCGAGCGCTTGCCAAGGTAACTACGGTAGCTCAATGGTCTACTCTATCGACCCGAATACGCCATTTGGTCGCTCGCTAGTTGCCGTAGCATTATCGGCGAAGCTTTCTGGGCTTCTCGTATACGCCATGGGTGACGGTTCGTGCGCTTGGGGCAACCCGTTCCCCGGGGCAATGAATGAAGGAATGGTTGGTATGGACTTGAAGGGGTGAGAGCGTTCGGTACCGCGGATTCTCGGATTTGAACTTGAACTTTGTCGTGCAGATGCTGAGCGGTGGTACCTGGAGAGTCCGCGAATCCACTCGGCACTCGCAATATGGCGCTCGCAACAAACGCAAACTTCTACAAGGCCCGTGTTTGAGGGAGTTCTGCAAGGAGATAGAACAAATGAACTGCAAGAGAACAAATCCTTTGTTTGCAGTTGGACGCCGTGAAGAAGATGTTCTGCCGATGATTGCAACGCAGGATCACGTGATGAACGCGCCGGGCACGTGAATACAAAGCGGTCGCGACATAGGGATTCTCCAGCGTCAGTCATGGATGTCGCGACCCTACGTCGACGATCGCGAATTTATCGGGAGTTCCGCCGGAAACCTTCGAACCTTCGGCTCGGTACCAACCGGACAACGGCGCAGTCGAGCAGGTCGTTGTCTACGAACACAGATGGTAATTTTATGCGACAAATCTCCGAAGCTTCGATCCAACGCAGTTGGTTGCTAACCCTTCGAGCGCTACGGTATCTGCTTCTCTTAACCGTCTTGCTTTGTGGTTCGCGCGTCGCACTGGCCGATACGAACATTCACTTGGGGCCAGTCAGAATTTCCAATGCCTATGTTCACAACTGCTGTGGACGACCGCCCTACGTTGCGATAACTCTCAGCCAGCCAGTAGCCGATTCAACTGGTTGCAGTTTGGATAAGCGAACTATCGCGGTGCCGATTACCGATCCCCTTGCGCAGTCGCTTTACGCAACAGCGCTAGCAGCGATGAATGCAAATAGCTTGGTAGACGTGTGGTACTCCGATAGCTGTAGTGCGACTACAGCATTCAATACATGGGTAGGGATTCCGCAACACAGTCCCTAAAGCACATGCCATGACCCGGACTTGCGTAGGACAGGGGGGGCGCTGCGCATTGGGTGGCAGTAGCCGCTGTTCTGTCGTTGGTTCTGAGGGCCATCTAGCTAGGAAGGTTGAACAATGAGCAGTCGGAGACGAAGTCAGTCGTGGGTAGTGGGACTGGTATTGTGCTTACTCTCGATGCCCTAGCATTGCCGGATATGACGTGAGCGGCCACGTCCTGCATTCGCGCATCGATACCGCAGGCAATTTGTGGTTCCGGACGACCGCCGCAGAGGCTGATACGTACTGTGCGAAGACATGGTTCGATTCCAGTGGGCGTACTTGAATGAAACGGATAGCAACTACAAGGTGTATGTCGCGGCCATCCTTGCCGCGCGACAGGCTGGTAGCCAATTGCAGATTTACACGACTACAGATACGAACGGCTTTTGTCATATCGGACACATGGCGCTGCTTCCCGGCTGAGTTCGCGTTGAAGACTTGCTCCTTCGAATCTTTCCGGACAGCTCAACCCATTAGAGTCGGAAAGCCGGACTGGAAGACCGGACGCTTGCCTTTGAGTCGCTCTGAGGTGCTAAGGCTTGGGACACAACCAAGACCAAGGCGACATCGCGGCACAGCTACCCTCACTCAGCGAAGAGAAATTTTCTGCAGCAACAAATCCGTTGACATCTACACTTCGTCGCCGCAATGATCGGCACAACACGAAGAATCAGACGAACCAGAACAACAGGCAGCGCTCGATGCGTTGCTGAACGGAGCGAGTCGATTCGCTCTTGCGGGTGATCGAACAAGGCGCAGGCGGGCATCGCCTGAACGAAGGAGCTGACGGAAAAGTCGGCACGGGGAGCGTGCGCGTCGAAGAACGCGCCGCGCAATGGATAAGGAGGACGAGATGGGAGTTCTCGCCAAGAGGGATGCGATGCGCGCGTTCCGCGCGACGCTTGGGCTTCTACTCGCCCCGGCTGCATCGCCGGCGTTGGCCGACTGGCACGCCGGAAAAGTTACTCAACTCGCAATCGGTTATGACGGCTCGACGATCACTTTCCTGAATCGATCGAACTGCACCTGCTACTCCCCGTGGCCAGGTCTGATGTGCCTTGACCGGACTCGCGCGACTCACAAGGAGGAGTTCGCGATGCTGCTGCGTGCTCGGGCAACGGCAACTGACATCAATGTGCATATCGATGAGGGGACGTGTCGGGTGGTGGCGTTGTATGAGGTGGGATGAGTTCGCATGAGTCGCAGTGCCGTAGATTCGTCAAGGCCGGCGCAGGGCTATCCGCGACGTGCAAGGCCTCTGACTCTTTTGTGTACGGCGACGCTGGTCGCAGTGGCCTTGTGGGCGGGCGGAACCAGATTCAGCATTTCGGATCTCCGGGGATTGCGTGGAAAGCCTCCTGCTGAGATAGAAGAGAAATATGCAGTAGCGCCGCAACTTCCGACGACACCGCCCGAGAGAACGCAGATTGCACAGGTTCTTCCGGGTGCCGAATCCTCGACCTCCACAGTCCCGCGACCGCTGGTGCTCGTATCAACTTCTCCTGGTCCGACTCCGCGCGAAGGGGTAGCTCACATCGGGACTCATTCGGAGAATCCGCAGACGTACTCGGCGGGCGCTCTGTTGGCCAATGGCGCGCGCTTGTTGGAGATTCATGACCGCTTCGTCGTTCTGGAGCGCGACGGCGATCGCGCAAGGATCTATCAGGGAAGCAACGAGAATGACCCGCCAACTGAGCTTGCGTTGGTGGGTGGTGCGTCGACAAAGCGCTTAAAGCCAAGTTACAGCGAGGCCTTGGTTGACTACATCCGGCCGAGTCCGGTCTATGACGATGTGTCGATGCGTGGTTACCAGGTGTACGCAGGTCAGCGCTCTGGAATTTTTTTCCAGCTCGGCCTGCAAAACGGCGATGTGATCCTCTCGCTCGATGATCAACCACTCATTGAGGCGCATCAGGCGATGGATTTGCTGAATCAACTAATGTCAGGCATCTCCATGAATGCCGTAGTCGAACGGAATGGAGTAAGCAAACTGGTCAGCTTGGATGCAGCCGTCATTTCCAATGATCGAGAAAGCCTGCGTCAGGCGTCGGTCCGCCTGCAGCCTGCGCCGTTGCCATCGCCGAAGTAGTTCCAAAGCAAGAATCAATGACGCAAGGACACTCGATGAACAGCCGGATCGCCAGTTTTGCCCTTGCGTTCTCAACGATGCTCTTGGCGTCGTTGGCTGTGGCGACCGATTGGAGTACGCAGGACTACGATCTATATCCGGGAGATTTCGACGGGGATGGTAAAACAGACATCCTCTACATCGCCAAAGCCGTCGAGAAGGCGAGCGGAATCGCACGATCCGATGGCGTTGCTCCCAACCAGATCTGGCAGTCATGGCCAAGTAACTATTTTGGAATCCAATGGTACGGTGATATGTACGTCGCCGTCGTTGCCGATTTCAACAATGACAGCAAGGACGACGTTCTGCTTCAGCGGAGGACACCTGGCGACAGCTATCTGCTCCTGGCTGATACAAGCGGCCGCTTCTCCGGGATCAGTCAGACTATCGGCAACAGCCAACTGGGTCTGACTTGGTCTTTGGATCAGCACAGGATTCTCGCTGGGGATTTCAACGGGGATGGTCGCTCGGATCTCTTCTTCCAAGCGGTTACGCCGTCGGGTACGCATGCGGTAGTGCTCGCAGATGCCTATGGCACATTTACGTCCGGTCCAACGCAAACCTGGACCGACAGCAGTTGGAGTGCTTTCAAGTGGTCATCGCGCCACACAATCATCAGTGTAGGGGACTTCAACGGAGATTCTCGAGCCGATCTTCTGCTGCAGCGCAAGCCCGACATCGTGATGATCGACTACGAGATTCCCATTCCAGTGCCTGTATATCCGCCGAACTCGTTCGGAGTTGTACTTTCTCAGGGTGGATCGACCCCGCTTCAACAAGTCGGTGTTCAGCAGTGGAGCCGCAGTGCCTTTGGCGTCGACTGGTCTCCAAGCCGCGCCGCTTCGGTCATTGGTGATTTTAATGGTGATGGTCGGACTGATGTGCTTCTGCAGGCGAGAACTGCAGGTACATCAAGCTACCTGCTGAATGGCAATTCCGGTGGTGCTGCCTTCTCATCTGGGACTTCTGCTTCTTCAAGTATTGCCATTTCAGCAGATGGCGCGCGATTGGTTGTTGGCAACTTCGACGGCTTCGGGGGTGCGGGCGTTTATGTCCAGAGTACATCCCCTTCCGGCACCAACTACGTGGCCAATTCCGTGGGGTCGAGTATTCCGGTGAGCGCACACGATCCAGGTGCAGCAACCGGTACGGCGCCAGTCACGGCAGTCGGCGCCACGCCAGGTGCGTTCGATGTAACTCACGCAGGTGCAGCGAGCTATCGCATTCCCATTCAGGTTCCAGCCGGCATCAATGGCATCCAGCCGAATCTGTCGTTCACGTATTCAAGTCACCGTGACAACAGCTGGCTCGGCATGGGTTGGACGATCGCCGGTCTGTCGCAGATTTCACGCTGCGCGCCCACAGTGGCTCAGGATGGATTCGGTGGACCTGTCGGACTCACTGATAACGATCGATACTGCCTGGATGGGAACAAGCTGCGTTTGCTAAACGCACCATCATTCGCCTATGGACAGGACGGTTCAGTCTATGCAACGGAAGTGGATAGCTTCTCCCGCACAACCGGGTACGGAAGTGCGGGAACAGTGCCAGGCTATCCGTCGGAGGTATCTGCCGGGCCCGCATACTTCGTCGTAGAGAGTAAGGACGGGCTTATCTATCAATATGGCGGAACCGTTGACTCTCGCATTGAAGCGATTGGCAGCGTGGTGCCACGTGCGTGGTTGCTCAACCGTGTCACCGATCGCGCCGGCAACGCGATGACAATTACCTACGAGGAGGATGGTCCGCCGTACGGTTCCGCCAGGCCCTCCGAGATTTACTATACGGCGAACGCCAATGCGGGCGTCGCTGCCGCGTTCAAGGTGAAGTTCTATTGGGAGGCTCGCCCCTCGGCTGCAGACTGGATCATCGAATCCAGGGGTGGCCCCGCGATTCGAGAAACCAAGAGACTCGATCGTATCGAGACGTTCTACGGAACGACGCTCATCAGGAAGTACGATCTCAGCTACCAGGTGGGGGCGCGTTCTCGTAGCCAGCTGATCGCGCTTCAAGAATGCGGCAGCGGTAATAGCTGCCTCTCGCCGACGACCTTTGGGTGGCAGGACGGTAGATCTGCTTGGACGCAGGAATCGGCTGTTTCGGCGCCCGGTTTCGATTCGACTGCCGCTTACTATCAACATGTGGTCGACATGGACGGCGACGGGTTCTCGGATGTCGTCTATCCGTCCGTGCAGGGCAGCACCCGCCGTTGGTACAAGTTGATTTCCAACGGCTCAGGATTCAACTCCGCTGTAGACGCGAACTTCGGTGCCGGTAACGACGCGACGTTGAAATACACGCTCGTTGTTCCGTTATCCACGCGTGGTGGTTCCGCGATGATTCTTCTGCCGCCCGGCAGGCCGGATTGGTTGAACGATCGCCATTGGCTGACTGACATCGACGGTGACGGTCAGACCGAGGTTCTGGACGGCGTTGTGAGCGGAAGCTCCATGAACTTCACACGTTATGAGGTATACAGTCCGATCTTTGCGGTCCCGGGTACGGGCTTCTACAACCCTTTCATTCGCTATCAACGGGATGGAATCGAGCGATTCTCCGATTTCAATGGGGATGGCAAGACGGATCTCATTCTTGAAAACGGGACACCGCAAACATGGACTGCCCTGATCTCGACTGCCAGTGGTACATATGTGAATGGTGGCGCGGGTACGAACTGGAACTGCACGCCGTCGTGTTCCAGGTTGCCGCTTCATCCTGCTGATTTCAACGGCGACGGATTCACTGATTTGATAGTGGGTGGCGAGATCCGCTATGGATCTGCGAACGGACTTGGCGCACCTGCAGCGCTCCCCGATGCCGATCAGCTCGGCGGTGTGGCCGCAGATGTCGATGGCGACGGACGGGCCGAGTTGTTGTTCAAGGATGGAATCGGTGGCTACTGGAAGCTGATGCGTTGGAATGGCGCGAGTTTCGAGTCCGCAATGACCGATCTGGTGCCCGCGACAGCCTCACAGCCGCGCATCCTCGACATCAATGGCGACGGTCTGCCGGACATCACATACATGAACGGTGGCGGCCTTAGATTTCGCCTGCATGAAGGCCCGGCTCCGGATCTGATGGTTTCGGCCATGGATGGGTTCGGGAATCGGGTCAGCATTGGCTATGCCGCACCCAGTGACGACACAGCCTACGCACGTGCCAGCACCGCCTCGACAATGGCTGATGAACTCGACGTATTGCCACCGAGACCGTTGGTGAAGGAGTATCGAAGAACCGACGGGACGGGCGGTCAGTTCACTGTCAGCGAAAAGTACGTAGGGGCTCGCAGGCACAAGGGCAGTCGCGGCTTTCTTGGCTTCGCTCTTCGTGAGGAAACGGATCACCGCACGGGCGTCGTTACGCACTGGGATTTCGTACACCGCAACACAAGCGTCTCTGCCAGCTTCGGGACGATGAGTTTCCCGGTCACGGGTCAACCCTCACGCGTCTGGGTCACGCAAGGATCATCGACGGTCGTGACCGATGCATCATATGTTTTCAAGATGCTTCACAACGGCCAGATATATGGCATTGGAGAATTGAATCTTGAATACACGCCCGATCCAGAGAATCCAGTCTTCCCGTTTCTCAGGAATCGGCTCGACGTTATCTCGACGCGTGTTTATCCGTACGCGCAAGAGGCCGTCCAGAAGACCTACGAAGTTGGCGGTTCGCGAAACGGCACATTCATCAGCCAAAGCACGACCGTCGTCAATGCCATAGACAACTATGGGAATGCCACAGATGTCACTACTACAACGCTGGACCAGGACACTCTGCTGCCAACCACAGACCGGACCTTTACAACGCGTGTGGTCCAGAGCATCAACAATAATACGACTCACTGGTGTCTAGGCCGTCCGCATCGCACTGCAACGACCTCAACATTGGGTAACGGAACCTCGCGCACACAGGCGAATGCGCAGACGATCGACTACGCCCAGTGCCGCGTCACGGATGAAGTCACGAACGTAGATACCGCGAATCAGCCGACGGTTCTATCAGTCGCGACTCATCTCGAATTTGCTGCGAACGCGTGCGGCCGCGCTTCGTCTCTGAGTGTGACGGGTCGCCGTAGCAATGGCACTGCTTTGCCACCCAGGACGACATCGTTCGACTTTGGATCGAACTGCCTTACACCGATAAAGGTGACGGACCCGCTTGGCAAGTCAGTTACACAGACGCTCAATCCTGCCGTCGGTGTGGTGATATCGGAGCTGGACGCCAACGGTCGCCTGACGCAATTCGAGCCCGATGCGTTCGGGCGCACAACCAAAATCACTTTACCGGACAACACATCGACGACGGTCACACTGTCTGCGTGCAATGTCGCGAATAATTATTGTGGAGTGCCAGATCTGCGCTCTCGCGTAGACATCGTGACACGAGCCACGGACAACACTGCCATCAGCAGTGCCACCGAATACTTTGACAGTTTCGGCCGGACCCGCTTCTCTGACAGGCCCTTGCCGCTGTCGGGACAAACGAGTCATGTGGTTACAACGTACGACACGTTTGGTCGGCTGAAGACCCGCACGGTTCCCTACTCAAACGCATATCAGGGACTGACCGAGTATGGATATGACCTGGCAGGTCGGCAGGTCTCTGTGAAACTGTTCAATGGCGCCGGCGCGGTGGTTCGCCAGAGCAGCCAGCGTTACGAAGGGCGCCGTGTTGTATTCGTGGATCCGCGCAACTACGAGCGCGAGAACATCCTCGATGCCATGGGGCAGGTGCGGCGGGGGGAAGGCCCCGCGGGGGCGGTGTTTACAGGCGTCCAGGACCCAACCAAGCGCCCCACGCCCACCCGCCCGCGCCCCCCCCACAAACCTCAACCCCCCCGTACCCCG